>NZ_QJTF01000001.1 GCF_003217235.1 Paramesorhizobium leguminum
AGGCCTCACGCCTTACGAGTTCATCTGCAAAATCTGGAAAACAGAACCAGAGAAATTCAAAAGAAACCCGCTCCAGCAAATACCGGGACTAAACACCTAGAAAACGGTTTACATTATCAGACATACGCGCCTCCTGATTCAGAGGCAGAGATATGTGCTAAAGCGCGCCAGCGCAAGGCGGGAGTGTAGCACCGGCGCTTGACTTGTTCCCGATTTGGGAATACAATGCGAGTCATGCAGATAATCGCGAAATCAACGCTGCGGATGTTTTGGGATAAATATCCGCATGCGGAAACCCCGTTAAAAACGTGGCATGCGATTGTCAGCAAAGCGGAATGGCACGGCCCCGCCGACGTCAAGGCGATGTTCGGAACGAATGTCGATTTCATAGGCGATAATCGCCTGATTTTCGATATTGCCGGCAACAAATACCGTTTGATCGTGCATGTGGCTTATCCTTTCAGGCGCGTTTTGATCAAGTTCATCGGCACACATAAAGAATATGACAGAATAAACCCGGAGACAGTCTAATGAAGGACATTCGAGCCATCAGAAACAATGACGACCTGGCATGGGCGGTTGCAGAAGTATCGCGGTATTTCGACAATCTTCCTGTCCCCGGCAGCGAGGATGCTGAGCGCTTCGATATTCTTTCGGACCTGATTGAAGCCTATGAAAACCGCTACTACCCAATCGAGGCGCCAGAGCCGATCGAGCTTCTGAAGGCCCATATGGAAATGACGGGGAAAAGCCAATCCGACCTTGCAAATCTCTTCGGTTCCCGGTCGCGCGCTTCGGAAATTCTGAACAAGAAGCGGGCCCTCACGGTCGACATGATCTACAAGCTAACCAAGGAGTGGGGCATTCCCGCCGAGTACCTCGTTGAGCCGTATCATCTGATTGCCGCCTAGCATCATCCTGAAGGGCTGGAGCGGGTAGCGGGAATCGAACCCGCACGTACAGCTTGGGAAGCTGACAGGCTACCATTACATCATACCCGCAAGGCGCTTCTCTAAATCATGCCAGCGGGCTGCTCTTGTCAAGCAGCGAACCCAAGCTCTCACCGAAAATGTTTCGAAAGCTTCAGCCCCTGCGCCTGATAGTGCGAGCCCAGATCGGCGCCGTAGAGCGCTTTCGGGCGCTCCAGCATGTGTTCGTAGATGAGGCGGCCGACGATCTGGCCGTGCTCCAGGATAAACGGCACTTCATGGCTGCGCACTTCCAGCACCGCCCGGCTGCCCGTGCCGCCGGCGGCGGTGTTGCCGAAGCCCGGATCGAAGAAGCCGGCATAGTGAACGCGGAACTCGCCGACGAGCGGATCGAACGGCGTCATCTCAGCGGCATAGAGCGGCGGCACGTGCACCGCCTCGCGCGAGACGAGGATGTAGAACTCGTCAGGGTCGAGCACGAGTTCACCGCTGCCACGGTCATAAATCGGCTCCCAGAAATCGAGCAGATCATGCGCGGCGCGCTTGTCGACGTCGACGACACCGGTGTGATGCTTGCCGCGATAGCCGACGAGCCCGTCCTTGCCACCGGTCAGGTCTATGGAAAGCGCGATGCCGCCGCCGGAGATGTTGGGCGTTTCGGATGCCACCAGCGTTTCCGCCGTATGGAGCGCGAGAAGCTCGACCTCATCCAATTGGGCGCGGCCCTTGCGGAAGCGTATCTGCGACAGGCGCGAGCCCGCTCGGGCCACGATAGGGAACGTTCGAGGGCTGACTTCGAGATAGAGCGGGCCGTGATACCCCGCCGGCACCTTGTCGAATTCCTGCGCGCCATCGACGATGACGCGGGTGAAGATATCCAGCCGCCCGGTCGAGCTTTTTGGATTGGCGGAGGCAGACAGATCCGCGGGCAGCGCGAGGCTTTCCAGAAGCGGGACGATATAGACGCAGCCCGTCTCCAGCACCGCGCCCGCCGTCAGGTCGATCTCATGCAGCTTCAGCCGCTCGAGCTTATCGATGACGGGCGTGCCGGGGCCGGGCATGAAGGATGCGCGGACCCGGTAAGCCTTCCGGCCCAGCCGCAGGTCGAGGCTCGCCGGCTGGATCTGGTCCGGGTCAAGCGGTTTGGACGCGGCAAGCGCCCCGCTCTCAAACAATGCGCCGATATCCGCATCGGCCAAAATCCCTGCGTTCCGTCTCACCATACGCACCTCACTACACTCTTGCCTGCAGGCGACGCCAGCCCTCATGGTTCGAGGCTCCGCTTCGCTCCGCACCTCACCATGAGGGCTGGCGTCGCGCAGCCGCTGGCTCTTCCTCATCCTGAGGTGCGGAGCGTAAGCGAGCCTCGAAGGACGAGGGAGAGCCATGCATTCGCAGCACAATTAATTGCATCAACCTTTAGCGCCCTGTCCGATTGACGCAAGGCATCAAGAGGACTAAAGCATTCTTATCCCGTGGTGATTTGGCCGGCCGGCTTGCAGCCACGTTAAAGAATTCGCTAAAAAAGGCCGAGGTCCCAGGACCGGCCTTTTGCGTTTTCGCGAGGCCGGTTTTTTATTGGCCGCCCGATCACGGATCAAGCGGTCAGGAGGTAGGACAGATGACGAAGAAGACAGCACGCAATTTGCGCCCCGCAACGCAGCTCATCCATGGCGGCACGCTGCGCTCGCCCTTCGGCGAAACGTCCGAGGCGATCTTCCTGACGCAGGGCTTTGTCTATGACAGCGCGGAGGCGGCGGAAGCGCGCTTCAAGGGCGAGGAACCGGGCTTCATCTATTCGCGCTACGCCAACCCCACCACCGACATGTTTGAAAAGCGTATGTGTGCGCTGGAAGGCGCGGAGGACGCGCGCGCCACGGCCTCCGGCATGGCGGCGGTGGCAGCCGCCATCCTGTGCCAGGTCAAGGCAGGAGACCACGTGCTTGCCGCGCGCGCGCTGTTCGGCTCCTGCCGCTATGTCATCGAGACGCTTTTGCCGAAATATGGCGTGGATTTTACGCTGATCGACGGCTCGAAGGTTGAGAATTGGGAACGGGGCATCCGCCCCAATACACGGGCGCTGTTCCTCGAAAGCCCGACCAACCCGACGCTCGAAGTGGTTGACATCGCCAAGGTCGCGCAAATCGCCACTTCGGTGGGCGCAAAGCTCATCGTCGATAATGTCTTCGCGACGCCGATGTTCCAGAAGCCGCTGGAACTTGGCGCCCATGTTGTCGTCTATTCCGCGACCAAGCACATCGATGGACAGGGCCGCTGTCTTGGTGGGGTGATCCTCTCCAACAAGGAATGGATCGATGAGAACCTGCATGAATATTTCCGCCATACCGGGCCGGGCCTGAGTCCGTTCAATTCCTGGATATTGCTCAAGGGCCTCGAAACCCTGCCCTTGCGGGTCAAGCAGCAGACGGACACCGCGGGCAAGCTCGCCGATTTCCTGGCGGAGCATAGACAAGTCGCCCGCGTCATCTATCCCGGACGCGCCGATCACCCGCAGGCGGACATCATCGCCCGGCAGATGAGCGGTGGCTCGTCGCTGATCGCTTTCGACCTGAAGGGCGGCAAGAAGGCGGCCTTCGCCTTCGAAAACGCGCTGGAAGTGATCCTGCTTTCCAACAATCTGGGCGACTCCAAAAGCCTCATCACGCACCCCGCCACCACCACGCACAAGAACCTTTCGGAGGAGGCGCGCGCCGAAGGCGGCATCACTGACGGGCTGCTTCGGCTTTCCGTCGGGCTCGAAGATATCGACGATTTGCTCGAGGATATCGACGTAGCGTTGCGGGCCGCAGAATAGAGCTTTGAAATTCAGTCATTGACGAAAGCGCTAAGCTTCGCAATATCTTCTCCCGGAAGACATTCGGGGGGAGATATCAGTGTATCGTGCAACGACAAGTCAGATCGAAGTGGTCGTCGAACCCTTTTATCTGGAAGAGCAATCTGAGCCGCATGAAAATCGGTATGTGTGGGGTTATCGGGTAACAATCGCCAATAATTCGCCGGAAACGGTGCAATTATGCTCCCGTTATTGGCAGATCACCCATGAAAACGGTTATGTAGAGGAAGTGCGCGGCGCGGGCGTGGTCGGCGAGCAGCCGGTGCTCGACCCAGGCGATTCCTATCAATACTCCTCAGGCTGCCCCTTGAGCACGCCCTCGGGCGTAATGGCCGGGCACTACGAAATGCAGGGCGAAGGTGGAAGGGCGTTCGAAATCGAAATTCCAGCCTTCTCGCTGGACCTGCCGGACCAGCGGCCGACGCTGAATTAGAGCATGATCCCGAAAAGTTGCAGACTTCCAGGTAAGATCATGCGGCAAAAACAAAGATTTAGAGCGGGATGCCCGATTCAACTTAATTGCATACCGCTCTAGTGTCGGCCAGTTCATCTTGGATTTTGCGCGTTCAAGTTCTTAAAACTTGCATGGCAAGGCGCAAGTAGCTGTATCATTCGGATACAGTTCAAAGTGCCGGTTAATCAAGCCTTCATTTCGCCTGCTTATGATCTCATGGCAAACAGATAAAGGTTTGCCGCATTTTGTTTTAGTGGGCCCATGCATCTTTTGTTTGTTACGTCGCTCGTTCCCGACGGCGAGCCGATGACCGGTTACGAGATCGCCAATGCCGCGATCATAGAGGGTCTTCGCAAAGCCGGGGCGCGCGTAACAGTGATGGGCTTCACCTGGCCGGGCAAACGGCCTTCCGATCCTGATAACACTATTGTGTTGGGCGAGGTGGATGTCCGCACAGATACCGCCGGTCTGACACAGAAACTCCTGTGGCTGCGCCGGGCTGTCGCGGCGGGTCTGACTGTCTCTTCCGTGAAGCTGCGTGTAATCTCCGAGGCGCGCTTGTGTGACGCTATTCGTCAGGTCGGAGCGTTCGATGCCTATGTTCTCAACGGCGTGGCGCTGGCCGGAGCGTTCGAACATGTTTTCAGCGACAAGCCGGCAATCTTCGTAGCACACAATGTCGAGTATCGGTCGGCGCGCGAAAATTCGGACGCGGCCACGAGCTTTGTGCAGAAAGCGCTTTTCGCACGTGAGGCAAAGCTCCTCCGCGGGCTGGAAACCCGGCTCTGCGCCAAGGCGGATTTCGTCTTCACCCTGGCCGAGGACGATGGCAGGACGTTCGGTCTTCCACCGGAACGGTTTGCCGCATTGCCGCTGGTGACGCGCAAGGAAATCACCCCGCGCGCCGTTCCGTCGATGACCCACGATCTCGGCCTGATCGGCACCTGGACGTGGCAGCCGAACCGCATTGGTCTCGAATGGTTCCTCCGAGAGGTAAGGCCGCTCATCGATCCGACGTTTCGCATCGCGGTTGCGGGCGGCACGCCTGCCGATCTTAAATCCGCGTGGGCCGGCGTCGATTTTGTGGGCAAGGTGCCGGATGCGGCTGCCTTTGTCGAAGGCTCAGGCGTTGTGCCGCTGGTCAGCCGGGCGGGAACCGGCGTTCAGTTGAAGACGATCGAGACGTTTGAGCTAGGCATGCCTAGCGTGGCGACGTCTCGCTCCGTGCGCGGCATCGCGGCAGTGCCGGCCAATTGCATCGTGGCCGACGAGCCGGCCGCCTTCGCCGCCGCCGTCAATGCGATGGTCGCCCGGGCAAGGCGGGGCGATCCTCAGCGGCTCGACGGCAAGGCCTTTCATGCCGGCCAGGTACAGAAGCTCGACGCCGCCATTCGCCTCGGACTGGATCGCCTGGATTCGGCAAATTGGAAGGCCGCTGGATGACGCCGAGCGATGATAACCGGATTGCCGGCGCACCCGGCCAGACGACAACGTCTCTCTTGACCCCTACCTATGACGTGCTCGGCATCCCGGTCGCCGCACTCGCCTGGAAGGATGCGCTGGACCTTATTGCCGGTCACATAGAAAGGCGCGAATTTCTCCGTGTTGCCTGGCTCAACGCGCATTGCTCGAATATTGCCGACAGGGTGCCGCGCTATCGGGCCGCGCTCAACGAATTTCTTGTTCTCCCTGATGGCGTGGGTGTCGATCTGGCTGCCTATATCAGGCACGGCAGGAAATTTCCGGCCAATCTCAATGGCACCGATTTCACCCCGGCGCTGATCAGGCACATCGAAACGCCTCTGCGCATCGGGCTTCTCGGTGCCAGGCCAGGGGTTGTGGAGAAGGCGGCCCTGTATTTTGCGGGGCTCGCGCCGCACGATATCAGGGTGATATCGGATGGATTCTTTACATCCGAGGAGGAAGAAGGCGTTTTGAAAAAACTCGCCGATTTCCATCCGGATATCCTGCTCGTCGCCATGGGCGTGCCGCGTCAGGAACTCTTCATCCTCGACAAGCTGACGGAGCGCCACTGTACGGCCGCCTTTGCGGTCGGCGCCTTGTTCGATCTACAGACCGGTACGATCAGGCGCGCGCCGCCCTGGATCCGCAGGCTTCGCGCCGAGTGGCTCTATCGCCTATGGCAGGAACCGGGCCGCCTGTGGCGCCGCTATATCGTCGGCAATTTCCTGTTTGTCGCCCGCCTTATGCGGGAGCGGCTGTCAGGGAGAAACAAGATTTCCTCCAATGCTGATGGAGAAGCATGAAAACCGCCATCGTCACTGCCAGCTACGCCAGGGATTTCGAGCGCTGCCGCCTGCTTTGTGAAAGCATCGACCGCTTCGTCACTGGCGCTGAAAAGCATTATCTCCTCGTGGCCGGACACGATGTGGCGCTTTTTCGCCGGCTCGCTGGGCACACCAGGGAGGTGATCGATGAACGAGACCTGCTGCCGTCCTGGCTCCACAATATCCCCGACCCGACGGCGTTTTTCCGCCGGCGCGTATGGCTGAGTACGCACACGCCGCCGCTGCATGGCTGGCACGTGCAGCAACTCCGGCGTATCGCCATAGCGGAGAAAGTACAGGAAACGGCCTTCCTCTATTGCGATTCGGACGTCGCCTTCCTGAAGCCGTTTGCTCTTTCCTCCCTTTGGCGGGGCGAAGCGCTCAGGCTCTATCGGCGCGACGGCGCGTTACCCCTCGACAGCGGGCTCGGTCATGAAAAATGGCATGCCAATGCGGGCTTCGCGCTTGCCTTGCCGCCGCAATTGTCCGCGCCGCATGAATATATCTCGAACATGGTCCATTGGCGCCGCGACGCGGTCACCTCAATGATCGGGCATATCGAGCAAAGCCATGGTCGCCACTGGGTGGAGGCTATCGCGGCGCGGCGCCACTTTTCCGAATGCCTACTCTACGGTCGCTATATCGACGAAGCGCTTGGCGGGCGCGGCCATTTCCACGACGATGTACCGCTTTGCCGCACCTACTGGTTCGCACCCGCCCCGACGGATGAGGAGTTTCGCGCCTTCGTTGCGGATATGGCGCCGGAGCAGGTGGCGGTGGCAGTCCAGTCCTTCATTGGCGTCGATACGGACCATATCCGCAGGCTCATCATGCACTGATCACACACGTGTCGCCGGTTGCCTCATGCCATGGGAAGTAAGCGCCAATGACAGGAGGTAGAGCGCGGCATAGACCCCGTTCAGCCAGATCACCCAGGCGTCGTCCGCGCCCAAATGCGTGAATAGAAGCCAGATGAGGAGACCCTTCGCAGCCGTGAGCACGGCAAGATTGAAGGTGCGTAAAGTCGATTGCCCGCGAGCGTAAAGCAGTTCCGCCTGATATTCGGTCAGATTGCGAAAGCCGGGGACGAGGATTGTGAGTGGCAAAAGTATGACGATGGCCGCCATCTTGTCGCCAAGGGCATTGGGAAAGAAGTGTAGAAAGAGCGCCAGCGCCGCGAGCGCTATCGTCGAGATCAGGAATACGCCGCCTTCCAGTCCGGCCCTGATTTTAAGCGAACGCAGCATGTCCGGCGTACGCATCATTCGCTGCACGAGCATCATGTTGAACGAGCGGATGGGAAGCGCGGTGAGATCCATGAGGCGCATGA
This sequence comes from Paramesorhizobium leguminum, assembly GCF_003217235.1. Classification (GTDB taxonomy): domain Bacteria; phylum Pseudomonadota; class Alphaproteobacteria; order Rhizobiales; family Rhizobiaceae; genus Paramesorhizobium; species Paramesorhizobium leguminum. The sequence goes on from NZ_QJTF01000001.1 coordinate 7,856, forward strand.
GGATGGCGTAGATGCCGGCGATGCGTGGGCCGCCGATCGAGAGCACCAGCAGCTTGTCCATTTCCGTCTGTACGTAAAACAGCATTTCCGCGCCTGCCACCGCCAGGGCATCGGCGATGTGGCGTATGTAAAGCGCCGGCGCGAAGCGTAAGCGCACACGCGGATAGAACCGGAGCGCGACAAGAAGCGAAATGCCATTGGCCAGGAAATACCACCACGACCAATGGGCGAGGTCGGTTTTTGCCGAAAAGGCGAAGAGAACGGCGGCTATAGCACGCGCCACCGTGCCGAAAATGACGAGAAAAGCTGCCCGGCCAAAGCGGTTGAGGCCGTTGTTGACGATGATGATGGCTTCCGTCGAGCGCCAGAACAGCGCCTCGGCGGCAATGATAAGCGCGAAGCTGCCAAGATCGATGTCGTTTCCGAAGAAGAGAGCGTGGATTGCCAGAGCCGCGGCGGCGAGGAACGGCAGCGACAGGGCGATTGCCGCGAGATACCCCCCGGTATAGGCTCCGATCAATTGCGGCTTGACCGTGGAAATGCGATAGAGCGGCGATACGAAGCCGAATGACACGAGCCGTGACAGCACCACCCCGGTGGCGGATGCCGTTGCGAAAACGCCGAAATCCCCGATGGAGAGCGTATTGGCAAGCGCGATAAAATAGGCAAGCGAGACGACAAGCCGCCCGACCGATCCGCTGATGGCGGAAAAGTAATCGCGGAAGATACCGGCATGTTGTTTCAACTGGGGTATGAGCAAGAGGGGCTTCCGCGCAATTTTAACGGTTTCTTTTCTATGCGTATTTAGGTTGGCTTAACTAAAGCATTTCCAGCAAAAGTGCGAAGCGGTTTTGCGTCCGGAAATGCGATGAGAACTAAAAGCATTTCCAGCAAAAGTGCGAAGCGGTTTTGCGTCCGGAAATGCGATGAGAACTAAAAGCATTTCCAGCAAAAGTGCGAAGCGGTTTTGCGTCCGGAAATGCCTACATGAAATTGGACCAGAATGGGCGATATCGGATGACGGGTCCGGAAGACGAGCAGAAGAAGCGGGCGGCAAGGCCGCTTCTATCGTTTATAGAAAAGCCAGCCCCGGAAGAAGAAGGGGAGGGTCGCCGTGCGACCGCGTCTGAAGCCCGTCGCGAGGCCGAAATGGATCGTCGTCGTGTGGCCCACGAACGGCGAATGGCGGAACTGGAAGCCCAGGTCCGCGAGGCGGAAGCGCAAACCGATGCGTCCCGGCCTGCGGATGATACTAAAGCCCGGAAGGCTGAGGAAACGCGAATTCTCGAGGAAATGGCCGCCGTCGAGGCGGATTTGCGCGCGCGACTCGGACCCGGCGAGGTACGCCCTTCATCTCCCCCGCCAGCCACGGCGCCATCCCGGGCCGACGCTCCAAGCGCGGAGCTTGCCCGCTATGCAAGGGGCACGCCGCGACAGGAAAACCAGGATGACGAGTGGAAGCCGTTGGTAGACCCGCGTGTGGTGCTTGATGCTATCCGCCGTTCGCGCAACCTGATTATCGCGACGACGCTGCTGGGTGTTTTGCTGGCGGCCGCCTATGCTCTATCGCTTCCGAAAATGTATGCCTCAACGGCGGATCTCCTGATCGACCCCCGAAGCCTTCAGACGATTGGCCGCGATCTGACTCCGGATCAGCTCCCGTCCGATGCCTCGCTTGCGGTGATTGAAAGCCAGGCTCGCCTCATCGATTCCGCGAGTGTGCTCACCCCGGTCATCGAACAGGCCGGGCTCCTCAAGGACCCCGAATTCAATGGCACGTTGAAGAGCGCCGGCGTCGCGGGCTTCATCGCGTCCATTCGTAACGTCTTGTCTGTCGGCGGGGAGCAGGACGCGACGACTCTTGAGACGAAAGTCCTCAATAATCTGCGCAAGAGCCTGACGATTTCCCGCGATCCCAAGAGCTTTCTCGTCTCGGTTACAGTGAAGACACGGGAGGCTGAAAAGTCGGCTCATCTCGCCAATATGATCAGCGATGTCTTCCAGAAGCAGCTGGGCGCCGCCGATGCTCAGCTTGCCAAGCAGGCCACCGGTGAGTTGTCGGCGCGTCTTGCGGGGTTGAAGGCGGGTGTCGAGAACGCGGAAAACGCGGTCCAGAAGTTCAAGGCTGCGAATGATCTGGTCGATGTGCAGGGCAGGCTCATCGATGACGATACGATTGCCAACCTCAACAACCAGCTCAGCGCCGCGCGCGCCGAAACCATTCGCCTCAAGGCGCGCGCGCAATCGCTGCAGGGAACCACGGCGGACAGCCTGTTCACTACCGGCCTGCCTGAGGGGCTGAATTCCAGCGTCATCACCGCCTTGCGCTCGCAATATGCTGCGGCAACGCAACAGGCGGATGGGTTGGCGACCAAGCTCGGTCCCCGCCACCCCCAATTGATCCAGGCACAGTCCCAAGCCGCGGGGCTGCGCCGCCAGATTGAGGCGGAACTGGCCCGCATTCGCAATTCCATCCAGATCGATCTGCAACGGTCTACCCAGCAGGAGCAGGATTTGTCGGCGCGTCTGGCGCAAATGAAGGTCAAATACGCAGGAAACAATGCGGATATGGTCAAGTTGCGCGAGCTGGAGCGCGAGGCGAGCGCCCAGCGTTCAGTCTACGAAGCATTCCTTCTACGCGCGCGCGAAACCGGTGAGCAGCAGGGCATCGGCACCGCCAATGTCCGCGTGATCTCGGCCGCCCGCCCGGCGCTCGACCCGCTGGGACCGTCACGCCGGACCCTCGTGCTGGCGGGGCTGGTTCTCGGCCTCCTCGCCGGGCTTGGGCTTGCCATCCTGCGCGGCATTTATGCGAGCCTTACAGGCGGTGGACGGGGGGAACCAGATGACGGCGATGATGCTCATCCATTTTCGCCGGAAAGCGGAGAATCCCGCCTTGCCGCGGCCAAGCGACGGGCAAGAGCAACCTGAATCGAGCAATCTATTTGGCCTTGGCACCGCCCCTCATCCGCCTGCCGGCACCTTCTCCCCGTAAGAGACGGGGAGAAGGAAGAGGTGGCGACGCCTATGCCCCCCTCGCCCCGTCCTTACGGGGAGAGGGTAAGGGTGAGGGGCAAATTGCGCTGTTGTCATTCGATAAACAGCCGATTATTGCAGGGCCTACTTTTCCATAGGAGTTGCGAATGGCTGAGGTAATTGACGGCAAGCTTATTGCCGAAGATGTCGTGGGCAAGGTGAAGCTGGCGACAGCCGAACTTGTTTCCGAAACTGGCGTCGTACCCGGCCTCGCCGTGGTCATCGTCGGCGAAGATCCCGCAAGCCAGGTCTATGTCGCCTCCAAGGGGCGCAAGGCGGAGGATTGCGGCTTCCATTCCGTGCAGCACACGCTCGATGCAGCGACCTCTGAGGATGAACTCGTGGCGCTTGTCGAAAGCCTCAACGCCGATCCGGCGATCCATGGCATCCTCGTCCAACTGCCGCTACCGAAACACGTTGATGCCGCCCGTATCATCCAGACGATCTCGCCGGATAAGGATGTCGATGGCTTCCATTTCATCAATGTAGGCAAGCTGGGTACTGGCGAGGTCGAGACGGCTTTCGTCCCCTGCACGCCCGCAGGCGCGATGATCATGATCGAGCGCGTTCATGGCCGCGATCTGTCAGGGCTCAACGCGGTGGTCGTCGGCCGTTCCAATATCGTCGGCAAGCCGATGGCCAACCTGCTTCTGGCGGCGAACGCTACGGTTACCATCGCCCATAGCCGCACCAAGGATTTGCCGGCGCTCGGCCGCACTGCCGATATTCTGGTGGCCGCCGTCGGGCGTCCGCAAATGGTGAAGGGCGATTGGGTGAAGCCCGGCGCAACCGTCATCGATGTCGGCATCAACCGCATTCCCGCGCCCGAAAAGGGCGAGGGCAAGACGCGCCTTGTTGGCGATGTGGATTATGTGGAAGCCGCAAAGGTGGCAGGCGCGATCACCCCGGTTCCGGGCGGCGTCGGGCCGATGACGATTGCGATGCTGATGGCGAATACGTTGAAATCGGCTTATCGCGCGGCGGGGAGGGTAGCGCCGAGGTTTTAATCTGACCGCAGTGCGCTTCCTCTCACCCCCCTTTGCCCTGCCGGGCATCTCCCCCTCAAGGGGGGAGATTGGCTGACACGGTCTGCGTCGCCTATTTTGCAACACCTGCGATTGGTGCCGAACTTCTATGAAGGCCTAATCTCCCCCCTTGAGGGGGAGATGCCTGGCAAGGCAGAGGGGGGTGAGAGGAAGCGCACTCCCGCTCGAAAGAATAGTACCCTCAAAACACCGAAGCCCCCTGATCCGCCCGCCCCGCAAACTGACGGAAGGCCGCAAATAGCTCTCGGCCCGTGCCGAATTCATTGGCCGAAAGATCAACCTTGTCCATCTCCCGCCCAGCAAGCTCACCCGCACCAACCAGCACTTCCAGCGTCCCCGCCACGGCATCGAGCCGCACGATGTCGCCATCCCTGACCTTGCCGATCATGCCGCCATCGAGCGCTTCCGGCGTCACATGGATAGCCGATGGCACCTTGCCCGAGGCGCCCGACATGCGACCGTCGGTGACGAGCGCGACGCGGCGGCCACGGTCCTGCAGGATGCCGAGAACCGTGGTCAGCTTGTGCAATTCCGGCATTCCATTTGCCTTCGGCCCCTGAAACCGGACGACGGCGACGAAATCGCGATCGAGCTTGCCTGCCTTGAAAGCCTCCTGCAGCGCGGCCTGGCTCTCGAAGATGAGGGCGGGGGCTTCGATCACATGCCGCTCCGGCTTTACGGCGGAAATCTTGATGATGGCATTGCCCAGATTGCCGGTCAGTACCCGGATACCGCCCGAAAGCTGGAAGGGTTGTGTGGCGGGCGCAAGCACCTTCTCGTCGCCGCTTTTGGCCGGCGCGGGCTGCCGCGCGACTTGGCCCACCTCGTCCAGCATCGGCTCGATGGCGTAAGGCCGCAGCCCTTCGCCCCAGACGGTGCGCACATCCTCATGCAGGAGGCCGACATCGAGCAGTTCGCGAATGAGGAAGCCCATCCCGCCCGCCGCGTGGAAATGGTTCACATCGGCAAGCCCGTTCGGATAGACGCGGGCAAGCAGCGGCACCACGTCGGAAATCTCCGCGATATCGCGCCAGGTGATCCGGATGCCCGCCGCAGCCGCCATGGCGATCAAATGGATGGTGTGGTTGGTCGAGCCGCCGGTGGCGTTGAGGCCGACGATGCCGTTGACGATGGAGCGCTCGTCGATCATCTCGCCGATGGGCGTATATTCATTGCCGAGCGCGGTGATGGCGAGCGCGCGCTTCGCCGCTTCCTTGGTCAGCGCATCGCGCAGCGGCGTGCCCGGATTGACGAAGGAGGCGCCGGGCAGATGCAGGCCCATGATCTCCATCAGCATCTGGTTTGAATTGGCCGTACCGTAGAAGGTGCAGGTGCCCGGTCCGTGATAGGACTTCGATTCCGACTCCAGCAGTTCGGCGCGGCCCACCTTGCCTTCGGCATAAAGCTGGCGGATACGCGCCTTCTCGTCGTTCGGCAGACCGGTGGTCATCGGCCCCGCCGGTACGAAGACGGCGGGCAGATGCCCGAAAGTCAGCGCCCCGATCATCAGCCCCGGCACGATCTTGTCGCAGACGCCGAGATAGACGGCGGCATCGAACATATCGTGCGACAGGCCGACAGCCGTCGCCATCGCAATCACGTCGCGCGAGAACAGCGACAGCTCCATGCCCGCGAAGCCTTGCGTGACGCCATCGCACATGGCGGGCACGCCGCCCGCCACCTGCGCCACGCCGCCCGCCTCGCGCGCCGCCTGCTTGATGAGCCGCGGAAAGGTCTCGTAAGGCTGGTGCGCCGACAGCATGTCGTTATAGGAGGTGATGATGCCGAGGTTCGGCGCCACGTCGCCGGCAAGGTCCGCCTTGTCCGTCGGCCCGCAAGCTGCAAAGCCATGGGCGAGGTTGCCGCAGCCGAGGAAAGAACGCGCCGGCTTCTTCGCCGCCGCCTGCCGAACACGGTCCAGATAAACGTCACGCGTCGGCTTCGAGCGCTCGCGAATGCGGTCGGTGATATCGAGAATTCGCTTGTCGGCGGACATTTTTATTCTCCTGAAAGCGGTTCAGTTCTTTCCCTCCCCCTTGCGGGGAGGGTGGCCCGAAGGGCCGGGTGGGGGTGGTGCAGAACTGAGCACAACCGTCTTCACCCCCATCTGCCCGCTACGCGGGCACCTTCCCCGCAAGGGGGAAGGAGGGAGCTATTTCTCAAGCCCAATACACCTGCACTGGCGTCACCGCATGGTTCAACACCGCGCGGATCGGCATTTCGGTTTCCGGTCCCGGTTCCAAGGCCCGCTCAAGCACTTCCCGCTTGGCAGCGCCTTCGATATGCAGGACGATGAACCGGGCTTCCGCGATCACCGGCAACGTCAAAGTCAGGCGCGGCTCTCCCGCACCCTCCGCCTGCATTGGAAGAACCAGTGCCTTGCTCCCAGGGTCTATCGCTTCTGCTAGCCGATCTCCGCCGGGGAAGAACGAGGCTGTATGTCCATCCGTTCCCATGCCGAGAATGACAACATCGAATGGCCGGGGAAGGTCGTCAATGCGGGCGTTCGCCGCAATTGCCGCCGCTTCCGCCGTGGATGCCGGGGAATAAAGGCCGACGAATTTCGCCTTGCCCGCATTGTCTTTCAGAAGATGCTCATGGACCAGCCTCTCGTTGGAACGGCCGCTTTCCGGCGAAACGAAACGCTCATCCACCAGCGTGACCGTCACGCGGGCCCAGTCGATATCCTGCTGCGACAGGGCCTCGAACAGCTTGACCGGCGTCGTGCCGCCGGAAACGGCGAGCACCGCTGTACCTCCGGCGCGGACGGCATCGCCGAGGCGCACGGCGACTTGCGAAGCAAGCGCCGCCGCCAACTCCGCTCCATCAGCGAAATCATGCCATTCGACTGTCACGGCGAGCCGGTTCACAGGCTGTCATGCCAGGTGCGGCCGTCGCGCTCGATAAGCGCAATCGCTCCGGAAGGCCCCCAGGTGCCGGCGGTATAGCCCTGCGTCGGCTGGCTATTATCTTCCCAGCCTTCGAGAATGGGGTCGATCCAGCGCCACGCCGCCTCCACTTCGTCACGGCGCATGAACAGCGTCTGGTTGCCGCGCACCACGTCCATGATGAGCCGCTCATAGGCATCCGGATTGCGCTCGTGAAAGGATTCGGCAAAGCTCATGTCCAGCGGCACATGGCGCAGCCGCATTCCGCCCGGACCCGGATCCTTGATCATCAGCCATTGCTTGACGCCCTCGTCCGGCTGCAGGCGAATGACAAGCTGGTTGGGAAGGATGCGGCCGGCTCCCTGGTCGAAGATCGAATGCGGGATGGGCTTGAAGGTGACGACGATCTCGGAAACGCGCGCGGCGAGCCTCTTGCCGGTGCGCAAGTAGAAGGGCACTCCCGCCCAGCGCCAGTTTTCGATCTCCGCCTTGATGGCGACGAAGGTTTCGGTGTTGCTGGTGTGGCCTTCGAGCTCGTCCAGATAGCCCTTCACCGGGCCGCCCGAGGATGCGCCCGCACGGTATTGGCCGCGCACGGTATATTCCTCGACATTGGCGGGGGTGATCGGCTGGAGCGAGCGAAGCACCTTCACCTTTTCGTCGTGGACGGCATTGGCCTCCAGCGAAGAGGGCGGTTCCATGGCGACCAGGCAGACCAGCTGCAGGATATGGTTCTGCACCATGTCGCGCAGCGCGCCCGCCTTGTCATAATAGTCCGCGCGGCCTTCCAGCCCCACCGTTTCCGCCACCGTGATCTGCACATGGTCGATATGGGCGGAATTCCACAAGGGCTCGTAAAGCACGTTGGCGAAGCGCAGCGCCATCAAATTCTGCACCGTCTCCTTGCCGAGATAATGGTCGATGCGGAAAATCTGGTCCTCGCGGAAGACCTTGCCGATGGTGTCGTTGAGATCCATCGCTGACTTTAAATCGCGCCCGATCGGCTTTTCCACGATGATGCGGCTGTCCGGCGTGATCAGGCCATGGGTTTTCAGATGGCTGGCGATATCGCCGAAAAGCGCTGGGCTGACGGCGAGATAGAAGGCGCGGATGCGCGCGGGCTTCTTCTCGATAAGTGTCTTCAGCGCATCCCAGCCATTGTCCGTTTTCACATCGACGGGGACATAAAAGAGACGGGCAAGGAAGGTTTCCACTTCCTTGTCGTCGATTTCTTCCGGCTTGACGTGCTCCTGAATGGCTGCGCGGGCAAAGGCCCGGTATTCCTCATCGCTCATCGACGAGCGCGAAACGCCGATGATGCGGGTCGGCTCGGAGAGCTGCCCGGCGCGCTGGCGCTGATAGAGCGCTGGGATCAGCTTGCGCTCCGCAAGGTCGCCGGTACCGCCGAAAACGATGCAGTCAAAAGGCGCTACCGGGATGATCTGGCTGGTCATGGCTTGTCTCTTCCATTGGAATGCTGGGGCACGAGCCGGAAAATAGAGGTCTAAATCGACCTGTACAAGCGATATAATCTAATCGATTTAAGGTCGCCAGTATCATTTCGGTGAAGGAGGTTAAATCCTGTCCACCAGCGCATACCAGGACATCGCCAAAAACAGCAGTGGCGCGCGCAGGCTTCGCCCGCCGGGGAAGGGGGGAATATTCAGTTCCTCGAAAAGCTTCAGCCGCTCCCGGTTTCCCGCCACCGTCTCCGCATAGAGCTTGCCCATGAAATTGGCGAGCATCACGCCATGGCCGGAATAGCCGCCGATGGAGATGACGTTGGGCATGACCTCGCGCACGAAGGGCTTGCGCGGCATGGTGATGCCGACCGAGCCGCCCCAGGCATGGGTGATCTCGATATCCGCCAGCGCGGGATAGATCTCGGCGATCTGCCGGCGGATATGGGTGCTTATCTCGCGTGGATTGTCGGCGGTATAGGCCTCCCGCCCGCCGAACAGCAGCCGATCATCCGCCATCCGGCGGAAATAGCGCACGACGAAGCGGGAATCGTCCACGGACTCGCCGCCGGGCAGCACGGAACTGTCCTTGTCGAGCGGCACGGTCGCGCCGATGAAGGAGCGGATCGGCATGACATGCGCGGCGCTGACGGGTTCGAGCGTCCCGCCATAGGCATTGACCGCAATCAGCGCCTTTGCGGCGGTCACGTCGCCCTTGTCCGTCGTCACGGTGACGCGGCCATTCTCGGAGCGGATACCGGTCACCTGCGTGTTCTCGAAGAGGCGCGCCCCGGCCTTCGCCGCCGCCTTGGCCGTTCCCACGAGCAGTTTCAGCGGGTTGATATGCCCCGTTCCCGCATCATAGGTGCCCCCGAAAAAGCGTTGCGAGCCGACCCGCTCCGCCGTTTCTTCAGGAGGCATGAAGCGGATATGCGGATAGCCGAAGCGCGAAGCCATCAGTTCCGCATGGTCCTGATAAAGCTTCACATAGCGCGGCTTGTGCACCACCGACATATGCCCCGGCACATAGTCGATATCGATCTGGTGCGTATCGGCAAATTGCAGGAGATGCGCCTTGGCTTCTTCCGCCAGGTCGAACAACGCCTTGGCGCGGGTGAAGCCATATTCCGCCTCCATCTCCTCCGCCCAAGCGCGCTGCCCGGTGCCGAGCTGGCCGCCATTGCGCCCCGATGCCCCATCCCCAAACCGCGCCGCATCGAGAAGCACGACATCCACCCCGCTGGCGGCCAGATGATATGCGGCGGAAAGGCCGGTATAGCCGCCACCGATAATGACGACATCCGTCTGCCTGGAGCCGTCCAGCGCCGGATATTGCGGGCGTTCAAGCAGGCTCGCCTCATACCACGAGACGCCGGGGGAGATGGGGGATTGGTAGGGCATGGAAGGGCTCCGCCTTAGGGGAGTAAGGGAATAGGGGAGTAAGGGAATAGGTTAGGGTTCCGACAGTTTCCGAATGAGGAGCCGTAGCAATTTGCCGACGCTTTCACTCATCACCATAATTGGTGCAATCGTCTGTTTTTGGCTGAAACCCAATCTCTCGGCAATGAGCAGGTGCGTTTCCACTTCCTTTAGTGAGCCTTGGGCAATACGCAGAAATTGCTGATAGGAGCCACGGGTGTCACGTCCATAGCCTTCCGCAATATTGGCCGGGACAGAAACAGCTGCCCGGCGTATCTGGCTCGTCAACCCATAGATTTCCTCGCGCGGCCAGCATTCGGTCGATTTATATATGGCAGTCACCAGTTCCATTGCCTGCTGCCATGCCAGAAGATCGCGATAAGAATTGATTGCCATATGTGCCCCCGTATATTCTCCCCTTACTCCCTTACTCCCTTACTCCCTTACTCCCTTACTCCCTTCACACATTAAGCAGCAAAAACTCCCGCTCCCACGGGCTGATCACTTCCATGAAGGTCTCGAATTCCGCCCGCTTGATCGCGGCGTAGGTGGTGACGAACGCGCTGCCGAGGATTTCGCGCAAGTCCTCGTCATCCTCGAACAAGGCGGCGGCTTCGATCAGCCCGCGCGGCAGTTCGATTTCATCGTCGTTGACAGTGGTTGATGCCGGCTGGTCGGGCTTGATTTTCTTCGTCATGCCGATCAAACCGCAGGCGAGCGATGCTGCAAGCGCCAGATAAGGATTGGCGTCGGAGGAGGGGATGCGGTTTTCGACGCGGCGCGAAGAGGGATCGGAGCGCGGCACACGGAAGGCCGTGGTCCGGTTGTCATAGCCCCACTTCACATTGACCGGCGCGGAAGCCGCCTTGGTCAGCCGGCGATAGGAATTCACGTATGGCGCGAACATCACCAGCGCATTCGGCACATGCTTCTGCATGCCGCCGATGAAATGGTAAAACGCCTCGCTCTCGCTGCCGTCCTCTTTGCAGAAGATATTGCGCCCCGTCTTCTGGTCGATGATGGACTGGTGGATATGCATCGCCGACCCCGGCTGCCCCTGGATGGGCTTTGCCATGAAGGTCGCGTACATCTCATGCTTCAGCGCGGCCTCGCGGATGGTGCGCTTGAACATGAACACCTGATCCGCCAGCTCCACGGGGTCGCCATGACGGAGATTAATCTCAAGCTGCGCCGCTCCCTCTTCGTGGATGAGCGTGTCGATCTCCAGCCCCTGACCCTCGGAGAAATGGTAGATGTCGTCGATCAGCTCGTCGAACTCGTTGACACCAGCGATCGAATAGCCCTGTCCGCCGCCGATGGCGCGGCCCGAACGGCCGACCGGCGGCGTCAACGGATAGTCCGGATCGGGGTTCTTGCGAACAAGATAGAATTCGATCTCGGGCGCCACGACAGGCTTGAGGCCCAGCCTGTCATAGGCGGCAAGCACCCGGCGCAGCACGTTGCGCGGGGTAAACTCGACGGCGCGCCCGTCCTGATGCACCAGATCGCAGATCACCTGCGCCGTCGGGTCGCTTTCCCACGGCACGACGCAAAGCGTCGAAAGATCGGGCAGGAGCTTCAAGTCACCATCGTCTTCGGGATAGGAAAAGTCGCCGCTATCCTCCGGATAATCGCCGGAAATCGTCGCCATGAAGACGGCGGAGGGGAGGGCGAGCGAGGTGTTGGAGGTGAATTTCTTCGACGGCATCATCTTGCCGCGCGCCACGCCGGCCTGATCCGGCGTGATGCACTCGATATCCTCGATATCGCGCCAGGCGAGCCATTCCGAGACTTCGCGCCAATCCTTGACGCCACGAAGCGATTTGACAAATTCAGGCGTTCGGCGTTTCTCAGGCTTCGCCGGTTTTTTTATATTGGCAGGCATCAATCACCGAAAAATTGTTTCGTCACGTGGTGATGATAGCATAGGGCGGTGGGTCGAAGCATTTCATTTTTAGAAACGGCAGCACGAAGCATTCCCTCGTGCTGCCGTCAAACAATAATTGTTTCAAACCCCAAACTGCCCCTGCAACTCCGGCACCGCCTGCACCAGCGCGTCCACCAGTTGCGGGTCGGCCTGACGGGCATAGGCGAGGACCTGTGCCCCCGCGGCGCTGATCTGCTGCTCTGTTAGCCCGCTAGCTTTCAATGCCGCCACGCCATTGACCAGCGCGCCCACCTCTTGCCCCGTATTGCCGCCGAGCATGTTGGCAATGGTGCCGAGCAGGCCCGTGTTCACCTGCCCCTGCGCCATCACATCATTGGCTGTAGCCAATTGCTGCGCGCCAGGCAGCTTGGCGAAAATCTGCGCCGAGATTTGCGGCGATTCATGTTGCAGGATCGAAAACACGATCCCCGCCACCTTTTCAGCTACTTGCGGGCTGATATTGGCCTTGGTTGCGATAGTATCGATGAGTGCTTGTATTGCCATGTCTTCCTCGCGGTAAAAAAGCCGTCAATCTTTTTGGCATAAAGATCCAATCTTTTTGACATAAAGGTAATGACAGCAAAATGACATCGCAATACTTGAATAAAAGCAAGTTTTATTCATGGATTCCGTTCGTAACGATCACGGGAACCAGCAAATCCCCCCAATTGCCGTCGCCGCCATGATGCCTTGCGGAGCGGACGAGTTCGACAGAGACGCCGGCCTCCACCGCCTTCATGACCGACTGGTTGAGGCGGTGCAGATCGTTGGCGAGCATGCGGATCAGCGCCTGCTGCTCCGTGCTCATGGCGGAGGATTGTTCCTCCGCTCTTTCCTTGACGCGTGAAATCGATGTCATGGTCGCTCTCCTTCATTCAGCCGCAGGGCGAAACTGTGCGGCTTCGGTGGATTCCTTCATGGCGGTGGTCGAAGACTGGCCGCCTGATATCGCCAGTGACACGGCGTCGAAATAGCCGGTGCCGACTTCGCGCTGGTGCTTGGTCGCGGTATAGCCATGGGCCTCGGAGGCGAACTCCGCCTCCTGCAGTTCGGAATAGGCGGCCATCTGGCGGTCCTTGTATGCCCGCGCCAGTTCGAACATGCCGTGGTTCAACTGGTGGAAACCGGCGAGCGTGATGAACTGGAACTTGTAGCCCATCGCCCCAAGCTCCCGCTGGAACCTGGCGATCGTCGCATCGTCCAGATGCTTCTTCCAGTTGAACGAGGGCGAGCAATTATAGGCGAGCAGCTTGCCCGGATACGCCTTGTGCACAGCTTCGGCGAATTTCCGCGCCTGCTCCAGATCCGGCTTCGAGGTCTCGCACCAGATGAGATCGGCATACGGCGCGTAGGCGATGGCGCGCGCGATGCACGGTTCGATGCCGTTCTTCACCTGATAGAAACCTTCCGCCGTGCGGCCCGCATCGTAATCGACAAAAGGCCGGTCGCGCTCGTCTATATCAGAGGTGATGAGCTTCGCCGCTTCCGCATCGGTGCGCGCGATGACGAGCGTCGGCACGCCCATCACATCGGCGGCGAGACGGGCGGCGTTCAAATTGCGGATATGCGCGGCGGTCGGGATCAACACCTTGCCGCCCAGATGGCCGCACTTCTTTTCCGAAGCGAGCTGATCCTCATAATGAACGCCCGCGGCGCCCGCCTCGATGAAAGCCTTCATGATCTCGAAGGCATTGAGCGGCCCGCCAAACCCGGCTTCCGCATCGGCGACGATGGGCGCAAACCATGTGTCGACCGAAAGGCCCTTTCCCTCTGATGTCTCGATCTGGTCGGCGCGCTGCAGGGTGCGGTTGATGCGCCGGCAAAGTTCCGGCGCGGCATTGGCCGGATAGAGCGACTGGTCGGGATACATCGCCGAGGCGGTATTGGCATCCGCCGCCACCTGCCAACCCGAAAGATAAATCGCCTTCAGCCCAGCGCGCACCATCTGCATCGCCTGATTGCCGGTCATGGCGCCAAGCGCATTGACGAAATCCTCCTTGTGGATGAGCTTCCACAGCCGGTTCGCCCCCATTTCGGCCAGCGAATATCTGATCTCGACCGAACCGCGCAGCCGCTTCACATCGTCAGCCGTATAGGGGCGCTCGATGCCGTCGAAACGGCCTTTGATGGCAGTGGGAACGAGATTGTAAAAATCAGTCATAGCCTGTCTTTCTTGTTGCGTTCCAATGCTGGAGATATTGCTTTTGTCTATGACGAGATTTACATTTCACATCGAAACGGGCGAGAAAATTCAGGAAATGCGCTCTGAAAAACGGGTCATGCTGTAGAGCTTTGACTGAGTGGCCTTGTTAATTTGTAAATGTTGTAATGATTTTCCTGTTGCTGCATCATGTACGAGTTTGTAAAATTCGTATGTCGTGAAATGCCCCTCACCCTTACCCTCTCCCCGTGAAGAACGGGGAGAGGGGGACATAAACGTTTCTGCCTTCTCCGTTGTGCCGGGCGCAGGGGAAAAGGAAGCAATGCGGCTCTGATGTCTTCCTCTCCCCGCCTGCGGGGAGAGGGTAAGGGTGAGGGGCAATTCCAGCTGGATCCGAGGGAAAATGGCCGAGCAGAAAATCTTCGCGGGTCCGCGCATCCGCCGTATCCGCAACGAGCGCGGCCTGACCCAGACGGCGATGGCCGAGTCGCTCAGTATTTCGCCGTCCTATTTGAACCTCATCGAACGCAACCAGCGCCCGCTGACGGTGCAACTCCTCCTGAAGCTCGCCGCCGTCTACAAGCTCGATCTCGACAGCCTCCAGGGGACAAGCGGCGTAACCATCGCCGGGCTAAAGGAGGTCTTTTCCGATCCGCTCATTGCCGGAGAACTGCCGGGCGATCAGGAACTGATTGAGATCGGCGAGGCGGCGCCCAATGCTGCCGCCGGCATCGTCAAGCTCTACCGCGCCTATCGCGAGCAGCTTGATCGTCTCTCCGATCTTTCCACGCTTCTGGCGCAGGAGGGGCGCGAAACCTCGCTGTCGTCGGCGCGCCTGCCGCTCGATGAGGTGCATGATGTGCTGGAGCGCAGGCCAAATCATTTCCCGCTCATCGAGGAGGAAGCCGAAAGTTTCACCGGGCTGCTGAAGCCGGGTGACGATCTGATGGGCGCGTTAAAGAGCTGGCTTCGCGCCGAGCATGGCGTAAGCGTGCGCGTGCTGCCCGTTTCCACCATGCCCAACTGGCGGCGGCGCTATGACAGGCACTCGCAGCGCCTCTTCTTGTCCGAAAGACTGTCTCCCTTCGATCAGTTGCGCGAAGTGGCGATGGAGGCGGTGCTGATCCGGATGCAGGTGGCTATTGCCGCGGAGGTCGAAAAGCTGAAGCTCTCCTCCGGCGAGGCCCGCCGCATCGCCCGTTTCGAGCTGGGCCGCTATGCCGCCCATGCGCTGATGATGCCCTATCAGGCGTTTCTATCGGCGGCGTTCAAGGCGCGCTACGATATCGACGTGCTGCGCTCGCGCTTCGGCGTCTCGTTCGAACAGGCGGCGAACCGGCTTACTACATTGCAAAGGCAAGGGGCGGCGGGCGTGCCCTTCTTCATGCTCGAAGTGGATCACGCCGGAAACCGCTTCCGCAGGGCAGGGGCGCAAGGGTTTCCGCAGGCTCATTTTGGTGGCGGATGTCCGAAACTCGCCATCTACGCTGCCTTCGCGCAAAGCTCGCAGATTCTGGTCGAAGCCGTCGAAATGCCTGATGGCGCGACCTTCCTCACCATCGCCCGCACACTGGAAGGCCCGCAAGGCGCTTTTGGCGAACGCCCGCGCCGCACCGCCATCCTGCTTGGCTGCGATATCGGTTTCAAGGACGACATCGTCTACGGCGCGGCGTTGACATCCTCGCCGCCCACCCCCATCGGCCCCGCCTGCCGTCTTTGCGAAAGGCAGGGCTGCCTCGCCCGCGCCGAGCCGCCCCTGACGCGGCCATTGGGTCTGGATGAAATGGTAACGGGATTGAGCGCTTTTGATTTTCAGTAAGAGGGCTGTGAGCGGCTCTTGTTGAAGGAATCGCGAGGCACACCCCCCTCTGCCCTGCCGGGCATCTCCCCCTCAAGGGGGGAGATTACACCTTCATCGATGGCTGGCACAAATCGCAGATGTTGCAGAATAGGAGCGGAGCGTCGTGTCAGCCAATCTCCCCCCTTGAGGGGGAGATGTCCGGCAGGACAGAGGGGGGTATTGTCCCACCAACACTTCCATCTACCCTCCTGCCTAACTCCTCGCCCGTTCCCCCCGGAACAGCGGCTGATGCTTGTCAACCAGATGCGCGAGGCGCTCGATCAGCGTTCTGATCTCCGGGCGATGCCGGTCGTCATTGTGCATCACCAGCCATTGCTTGTGGCGAAGTTCCTCGATCGGTGGCCCAGCACGCACCAGCGCCGGATCTTCGTCGCCGACGAAGCAGGGCAATACGCCGCGACCAGCGCCGCCGCGCAATAGATCATGCAGTGTGCGTGGCGTGTTCGCCCAGATGGTGATCCAGAGGTCGGTTTGCGCCAGAAGCCAGCGGGCGGAAGGCGTGATGGCGTCCTCGGAGCCGATGCCCACCCAGTTGCAGTCGCGCACCATGTTGAAATGGCTGGCGCAAAAGGGCGCATAGGCGACCTCGCCGATCGGCCGGGCAGCGAGATTGCCGCCTTCGGGAAACCTGTTCCTGATGCCGATTTCCGCCTCGCGATGGCTGAGGTCCAGCCGCGCCTCGGCGGTCTTGAAACAGATGCGGAAAGCATCCGTCGGCTGCCACAGATGGCCGAGATTGATCGCCATGAAATGCGACATCCAGCTGCCGGCGGATATTCGCACCATGGGAATCTCCGCCGCGCCCTCATTCCACTCCGCGATGGAACGCGCGGCCTCGTCCATGGCGAGGACCTTTTCGAGCAGCGCCTGGCCGTCCTTGGTCAGCGAATAGCCGGTCTGCCGCCGCGTGAAAAGCGTGCGCCCCATTTCCCGTTCCAGCGCCAATACGCGCCGCCCGATGGTCGCCGGGCTGAAGCCGGTCCGCTCCGCCGCGCCGGTAAGGCCGCCCTGCCGGGCGACATGGAGAAAAAGATGCAAATCGCTCCAGCTTTCATTTTTCATTTTCGAAAAACCTGTTTCCGCCGTGTCCGTAGAATCGCGAGGGTGGCCTCGATAAATACGGTCTCATCTCATAACAGGTTTTTCATGGAGGAAAAAATGGATGTTCTCTTGGGTTGGGTGATGCTGCATGATGAACTCGTCCGCCATCATAGGAAAAGGAAAAGCAATCCTCTCGATGATCCGCTGGATCGCCCGGAATGGCAGTTTCTCAGATGGTTCTGGTCCATACCGAGAGGCCTATAATCCGTCTTGGCCGCGCGGGCGCTTTTGCCCTTTGGCCGCATCGGCCTGAAAATCCTGAAAATAAAGACCCGCAAGCCGGTTGACGAAACCCTCCCGATCTAAAAAAGTAATCCGCAACGCGGGTGCGAAAGCATGATCCCGAACCGAAGGTCAGCGTCAGCAAAAAGGTGCAGACTTCCAGGTAAGATCATGCGCAAAACACAAATAGTGGGAGTTTTCGGATGAGGGTGAAATCGCTTTTCGTGACGACCTGTCTTGCTGTGGCGGCGGCTGTGATGCCGGCGCCCGCGCAGGAGCGGGTGGTCAATGTCTATAACTGGTCGGATTATATCGACGAATCCATCCTGGCCGATTTCACCAAGGAAACCGGCATCAAGGTCGTCTATGACGTCTTCGATTCCAACGAGATTCTTGAGACCAAGCTGCTGGCCGGAGGTTCCGGCTATGATGTCGTCGTGCCCTCGGGCGAGTTCCTTGGACGGCAGATCCCGGCGGCCGTTTTCCAGAAGCTCGACAAGGCGAAGCTGCCGAACATCAAGAATATGTGGGATGTGATCGAGAAGCGCACCGCCGCCTACGATCCGGGCAATGAATATTCCATCAATTACATGTGGGGCACCACCGGCATCGGCTACAACAAGGCCAAGGTGAAGGCGGCGCTCGGGGTCGACAAGATCGATTCCTGGGATGTGCTGTTCGATCCCGAAAAATCGGCCAAGCTGAAGGATTGCGGCATCCATGTGCTCGATTCCGCCAGCGAGATGTTGCGCCCGGCGCTGAACTACCTTGGCTTCGATCCCAATTCGCCAAGCGCGGAAAACTTCGCCAAGGCGGAAGAGCTGTGGGCGAAAGTCCGGCCCAACATCCGCAAGTTCCACTCGTCCGAATATATCAACGCGCTCGCCAATGGCGATATCTGCATGGCGGTCGGCTACTCCGGCGATATCTTCCAGGCACGCGACCGCGCCAAGGAGGCGGGGCAGGGCGTCGACATCGGTTATGCTATCCCCAAGGAAGGCGCGCAGATGTGGTTCGACCAGATGGCGATTCCCGCCGATGCCAAGCATGTGGCGGAGGCGCATGAGTTCCTGAATTACATCATGCGCCCGGAGGTCATCGCCAAGGCGTCCAACTTCGTCTTCTACGCCAATGGCAACAAGGCCTCGCAGCCGCTGCTCGACAAGGGGATCATCGACAATCCCGAGATTTATCCCGACGCCGCGACGATGGAAAAGCTCTTCGTGCCGCTGCCCTATGATACAAAGACGCAGCGTCTGGCGACGCGGGCGTGGACGAAGATTGTGACGGGGCAGTGAGGGACTCGCGCCCTCCTTCCCCCTTGCGGGGAAGGTGCCCGCGGAGCGGGCGGATGGGGGTGGTGACGTTTGAGCCAACGGTCTCCAGCAGAGGCACAAACGTCACCACCCCCACCCGGCCCTTCGGGCCACCCTCCCCGCAAGGGGGAGGGCGCAAACGTCACACACCCTTCAAAAACACCCTATAAGGGCGCTATCACATACTGAATTAAGTGGGGAGCCGGATGGAATCCTTTGGAAGTTTTCGCCGCAAGTTCGCGCCTTGGAATGATCCGGCCGCGAAGCCCTACATAACGTTCGAGAAAGTCACCAAGATCTTCGGCGATTTCACTGCCGTCGATGATCTATCGCTCGATGTCTTCAACCGCGAATTCTTCGCGCTGCTGGGCGCATCCGGTTGCGGCAAGACCACGCTCATGCGCATGCTGGCAGGCTTCGAGGAGCCGACATCGGGCCGTATCCTGCTCGATGGTCAGGATTTGCGTGGCATTCCGCCTTACCGCCGCCCGGTCAACATGATGTTCCAATCCTACGCGCTGTTTCCGCATATGACGGTGGAGGGCAACATCGCCTTCGGCCTCAAACAGGACGGCATGGCGAAATCGGAAATCGACGCGCGCGTCGGCGAGATGCTGAAGCTCGTCAAGCTGGAAAAATTCGCCAAGCGCAAGCCGCATCAATTGTCCGGCGGTCAGCGCCAGCGCGTGGCGCTCGCCCGCGCCGTGGCCAAGCGCCCGAAAGTGCTGCTGCTGGATGAGCCGCTCGGCGCGCTCGACAAGAAGCTGCGCGAGGAAACGCAGTTCGAGCTGATGGATTTGCAAGTCAAGCTCGGCCTCACCTTCATGGTCGTCACCCACGATCAGGAGGAGGCAATGACCATGGCCGACCGCATTGCGGTGATGGACCATGGCCGCATCATGCAGGTGGCGACGCCGGCGGAAGTCTATGAGGCGCCCGCTTCCAAATTCGTCGCGGATTTCATCGGCAATGTGAATATTCTGGACGGCACGGTCGAGAAGGTCGCCAATGGCGAGGCGGAGATCACCGCCGCCGCACAAGGCCTTACCATCCGCGCCGAGACGGGCAAGGCGCTTGCTCCCGGCCAAAAGGTGTGGTTCGCGGTGCGGCCGGAGAAGATCCGCATCAACAGGGAAAAGCCGCAGGATGCGTCGTTCAACGCGGTCGAGGGCGAGTTGTGGGACATCGCCTATTTCGGCGACATGACGGTGTTCCACGTCCGGCTCGACAACGGAACCTTGATCAAGGCGGCGAGCCTCAACGCCGTGCGCAAGACGGAAAACCCGCTGACCTATGATGAGCGCGTCTGGGTCTCCTTCGATACCGACGCCGGACTGGTGCTGACGGCATGAGGGGGAATGCGGCCATGCAGAAGCTCATCGCAGCCATTGCCGGGCGGCTCGTCATCATCGTGCCCTATCTCTGGCTTTTGATCCTCTTTCTCATCCCGTTCTTCATCGTTTTCAAGATTTCGCTGTCGCAAACGGCGATCGCGATTCCGCCCTATACGCCGGTCTTCAATCTGGCTGACGGGATCGCGGCGAATTGGGACAAGCTGAAGGAACTTTCCTTCGCCAATTATCTTTGGCTGCTGGATGATCCGCTCTATTACAAGGCCTATCTGTCGAGCTTCTTCATCGCCGCCGTCTCGACGGTGCTGACGCTCCTGATCGCCTATCCGCTTAGCCTTGGCATGGCGCGCGCGCCCCTAACCTTGCGCCCGACATTGCTGATGCTGGTGATCCTGCCATTCTGGACGAGCTTCCTCATCCGCGTCTATGCCTGGATCGCCATCCTCAAGCCGGAAGGACTGCTCAACCAGTTCCTGATGTGGGCGCATGTCATCGACACGCCGCTCAATATTTTGAACACCAACACCGCCGTCTTCATCGGCATCGTCTATTCCTACCTGCCCTTCATGGTGCTGCCGATCTATTCGGCCCTGGAAAAGATGGATCATTCGCTGATCGAGGCCGCGCAGGATCTGGGTTCGCCGCCATTCGCCGCTTTCTGGAAGATCACCTTCCCGCTTTCGATCCCCGGCGTGATCGCGGGCTGCTTCCTCGTTTTCATCCCGGCGATGGGTGAATTCGTCATTCCCGACCTTCTGGGCGGATCGCAGACGCTGATGATCGGCAAGACGCTGTGGAGCGAGTTCTTCTCCAACCGCGACTGGCCGGTCTCCTCGGCCGTCGCCGTGGTGCTGCTCGTGATTCTGATCGTGCCGATCGTGCTGTTTCAGCGGGCGCAGGCGCGCGCGCAGGAAGAGGGGAGGTAGTGTGGATTTGATGAGAAAAACTGGGATGGATAATTCCTTCAATGTCACCCTTCACCCTCGTGGTTCGAGGCTCGCTTCGCTCGCACCTCACCATGAGGGTGAAGGGGAGCGGCGCTTGAGTAGCCCTCATCCTGAGGTGCGAGCAAAGCGAGCCTCGAAGGGCGAGGGCGCTAGGAGCGAGCAATGAACCACACCTGGTCGCGTTTCAACATCGCCTCGGTCGTGCTGGGCTTTGCGTTTCTCTATCTGCCCATCGTGCTGCTGGTGATCTATTCCTTCAACGAATCCCGCCTCGTCACCGTCTGGGCCGGGTTCTCGACGAAATGGTATGTCGAGCTTTTCCATAATCGCGCGCTGATGGATGCCGCATGGGTTACCGCCCGCGTTGCCCTGCTTTCGGCAACGGTGGCGACGGTGCTGGGAACGCTCGCGGCCATCGCTCTCACGCGCTACACCCGCTTTCGCGGGCGCCTGCTTTTCTCCGGCATGATCTATGCGCCGCTGGTCATGCCGGAAGTCATCACCGGTCTCTCCCTGCTTCTGCTTTTCGTAGCGATCGGCTTCGACCGAGGCTTCTGGACGGTGACATTGGCCCACATCACCTTCTCCATGTGCTTCGTCGCGGTGGTGGTGCAATCGAGGCTCGTCACCTTCGACCGCTCGCTCGAGGAAGCGGCGATGGACTTGGGCGCGCCGCCCGTCACCACGTTCCTGCATGTCACGCTGCCCGTCATCCTGCCCGCCATCATCTCCGGCTGGATGCTCGCCTTCACGCTTTCACTGGACGATCTTGTCATCGCAAGCTTCACCTCCGGCCCCGGCGCGACCACCTTGCCGATGAAAATCTACAGCCAGGTGCGCCTTGGCGTAACGCCTGAGATCAACGCCATCTGCACAATCCTCATCGCCATCGTCGCAACGGGTGTCATCATCGTGTCGCTCGTCAACAAGCGGCGCGAGGTGCAGAGGATGCGGGATGAGCAGGCGGCTTTTCGGGGGCAGTAGGGCAGTAAGGCAGTAGGGCAATATGTTTTTGTCGCTATTGTATTCACGCAGACAAAGAGCTTTCTTTTTTACTGCCCTATTGCCTACTGCCCTACTGCCCTACTGCCCTATTTCCCCATCGGCGAAATAAACGGCCTGTCCCATGAGCCGCCGACGAAGAAGTTGATCGGCGGCTGCGCTGGCGGGGCTTGAGGGGGCGCCGCTGGGGGCTGCGTTTGGTTCTGCCCCTCGGGCGGGGTCTGCGGCTGCGCCTGTGCCGCAGGGAATGCGATTTCGCCCGAAAGCGCCAGACTCTTGTCGAGGAAGGGCACGATGCCGGCAAGCGTCAGGACGCCATTGCCCGTCTGAACCTGCGCATTTTCCAGCGTTGCCACCCCTTCGGCAATTGCTGCCTTCACGCTCAAGCGATTGAAGCCGAGCGATGCGTCCTGCTTGCGCTCTAGAGCGAAGAAGCGCTGGGTGCGCGCCTTGTTCGTGAAATCGCCGAAATCGAAACCTTGCATCTGCCCTTGGCCAAGATCGAGTGATACGGTGCCGCTGGCGTTGTCAAGGAGCGAAGACCACCGGTCGAGCGGGCTCTTCAGGTTAAGCGACACCATCCCTTTGCCGGTCAGGAACGGCTGCATGCCGAACGCGGAAACGAGCGCGGCGCTGTCCACATCGGTTCCATTGAAGCGCAACTCGCCATTGGCGCCGTTCGCTCCTTGGGTGATCTGGACATTGGCCTGCAGCGACCCGTTGAAGGCCTTGGCATCGCCGATGTCGAAAATCGCCCGCCCGTCGCTCACTTGTATCGCTGCGGCGAGATTGGCGAGGTTGAGCGCGCCCACGGTGGCGTTCTGGGCGGAAAGGCGCAGGTCAAGGTTGAGCTGGTTGATGAAGCTCGTGTTGATTTTGTCGTCGCTGCCGGTTGCCTGCAGCGGAATGAAAGCGGAGACCAGCGAGCGCAGGTCAAGCGACTGGAAGGCGAGCGTTCCGGTAACGGCGGGCGTCGGCTGATCAAGCCCGATCTCGATCGCGCCCGTGGCGGATTGCTTGTCGGTCGTGAGCGAGACATCGCTGAATTTCGCCCGCACCGGCGTGAGCGTCATGTTTGCCGCCAGTTCCACCGCTCCGATCAACGAGCTTTCCCCCGACGATGGCAGGCCAGCCCAGCGCATCGTCTCGCTCAATGAGGGAGATTTGGCCGTCAACGCGCCTTCGAAGAACATGCTCTGCGAGATGTTCGCCTTGCCGTCGAAGGTAAGCGTCAGCGGCTTGGAGGTTATCTCCGCCGTGAGATCGCTCAAGCCTCCTGCAAGCAGAATCAGCGGCTGATTGGCGGTGAAATTGATTTCCGTCGCCTCTCCGCGCCAATTGGCTTGGCCGTGGAAGCTTGCCGGGCTCGACGTCTGCGGCCAATCGAGCGTGCCGTTGATGTCGGTGACCTGTTCTTCCAGCGGCGATCCGAAGCGGCGATAGGCGAGCGACCCGTTTTCGATAACGATGCGGCCGAAGGGTTGCGATACGAGCTGGTCAACCTTCGGATCGCTCGGATTGCTGGCCACGAGCTTCTTGGCCTCGCGGATCACCATGCCGAGCCGGCCTTGGGAATTGGTCGCCGCCGAGAAAAGCTGCGGCAGGTCCGTCACCGGCTCATTCAGCCGGAAGCGGGGGTGGATGAGGCGCGTTTCCGAGAATGATATATGCCCGAGAAGAGCATCGATGGGTGAAAGTTCCACATCGATGCGGTCGGCGCTCATGAATGGCGGTTGGCCGCTTTGCCCGACCTTGCTCAAGGTGACGCCGCTCAGCGATGCCTGAAAGACCGGGAAGACCGTCAGATGCGGCGGCTGGCGCAGTTCCACGCTATAACCGGTCCAGGCGCTGAGATCTTGTGCCAGCCGGACGCGGATTGCATCGGTCGAGACGATGGAGGGAAGCGCTAGAATACCCGCCACGACGGCGGCGAAGCCAAGGACGATAATCGCCAGTATGATGCGTATCAATCGAGGCCAGGACATTGTGCGTCGTTTACGTCTGAGCATGACCCTTGTCCCAAGAGTTTCAGATTTTTCGCACAGGATCATCCGACGAAATTAAATAAGCCACTCATTATACGTTTAACCGAGCCATATGGCAATTCAGGGTTTCATCTGGCTTTTATCAATAAACCGTCCGTCGATCCCTGTGCCGGTAATAAAAAATTTCTGCATTCTGTTAGGATATTATTAAGGAACAGCGCGCGATAAAGGCATTAACACACTGGTAAGGGTGATTGCCCAGCGCGGGTTTGCGCCTCATGCTTTTGTGCCTCTTTCTCTGTTGTACAGCTCCTAATTGCGCCGGCTTGTCCGGCGCTTTTTTTTAGTGAGATGGGGAACAGTGAGATAGTGAACAAGAGAAAACCTATATTTTTCGCTCACTGCTCACTGCTCACTAATCCGCCAGCACCCGCGTCGAGGGGAAGGAGACTTCCACCATGGTGCCGTTGCCCGGCGTAGATTCGATGGAGAAGACTGCCCTGTTGGCTTCGACCATCGCCTTGGTCAGCGGAAGTCCAAGGCCGGTTCCGTTCTGGCGCCAGTCCGCATGGCCGTCCGATGGATTGTGCTTCTGCGCGTTCACCTGTTTGAAGGGCTTGAGAGCCTGCTCGATTTCCGCGTCGCTCATGCCTATGCCGGTATCGCGCACCCTTATGACCACGCCGCCATTCGCCTCGTAGCTGGTCGAGACAATCACCTGTCCGCCCGGCGCCGTGAAGCGCACGGCATTCGACAGAAGATTGAGCGCGATCTGCTTGATCGAGCGCACATCGGCGACGATTTCCGGCAGGTTCGCCGGAAAGCTGGAACGGATGATCACACGCTCGCGGTTCGCCTGCGGCTGCATGATCGCCACAGCTTCGGCGATGGCGTCGTTGAGCGAAACCGCTTCGAAGTCCATATCCAGGCCGCCCGCCTCGATCTTGGAGATGTCGAGCAGATCGTTGACCAGCGCCAGCACATGATTGCCCGAGCGGTTGATGTCGCGTAGGTAATCGCGGTAGCGCTCATTGCCGACAGGGCCGAATTTTTCATCCGCCATCAATTCCGAAAAGCCGATGATGGCGTTGAGCGGCGTACGGATCTCATGGCTGATGCGCGCCAGGAAGTCCGTTTTCTGGCTGGAAGCCCGCTCCGCCTCGCGCCGCGCGTTGGTCAGTTCTTCCTCGGCCCGCTTCCACTGCGTGATGTCGCGCAGCACCGCGCAATAGCTGTTGGAAGCCGCCAGCTTGCCGATTGTCATGAACATCGGGATGAAGCGGCCTTGCGCCTCGCGGCCTATAACCTCGCGCCCATCGTTGAGCACGCTCGCCACGCCGTTTTCCGCCAGCCCGTCGAGATAATCCAGCGCCGCGCGCTGGCTCTCGATGGCGAAGAGCACGGAAAAGGATTTTCCCTTGATCTGCCCCGGCTCATAGCCAAAGAGGGCCTCCGCCGAATGGTTCATCGAGCGGATCAGGCCATCGGGTCCGATGATGACCACGCCATCCGTCGCCGTGTCGAGAATGCTTGTCAGTTCTCCGATGCGGGTTTCGAGCGCGCGCCGTTCTTCCGTCGTGAGGGGTATCTCATCGACCGGCGTCGTCTCGGCAGGCTTGGGTGCGTCGGGCTGCGGCATCAGGCTCAACATCAGAGCCCGGCCGCCCTTCCATGAAATCGCCTGCAGATGCGCTTCCACCGCCCGCTCATTGCCATCGGCGCGACGGAGCATCATGGCGCCGGGCCTGCCGTCCTCGCCTACCTCGCGTTCCGCGAAAAGCGCAGCAAGGCCGCCCGCGTCGATAAGCGCCCCGGTCGTTTCATGGCCCGTCAAATCGAGCAGCGCCTGATTGGCATAATGCACGGTATCGCCGGAATGGACGAGCACAGGCAAAGGCAGCCGCGCGATGATCGAGGCATCATCTTCCTCGATGTCTGTCGCAGCTTGCTCTTCGGCAATCTCGGGATCGGAAGGGGGAGGGGCAAGCGTTTCCGCCTCTTCCCTCTCAAGGGGCAAACCTGTGGGCGGCTCCGCTACTTCGTCACGTTGGGCAAGGTGGCTCGCCTCCGAGGGTTGCTCTGCGGCAGGCGCGGGCGTGTCGGCTGCCTGTGGCTGGACCGGCGCCTCGTTCCGGGCAGGAAGAATGCCGCCTTTCCGCAGCCGGTCGGCAATTTCGCGAAAGGCATTGCGTTCTGTCTGCGTCAGGCCGGTGCTTTCGGGGCGGGGGGCGCGATGTTCTTCCAGCCGGATGATCTTGTCATGAACGCGCCGCCCGGTGGTGGGCGTCAATTGCAACGCCGGCGCTTCTCCCTGGAAGGGATCGGGCTTTGCCGGTTCCGATGCGGAAACATCCTGCTTCTGCGCAAGCTTCTCGCCGAGATCGACAATGCTAACGGGTGGGCTAACGGGCGGGGCGATTTCTTGGGCGTCTGGTTCGTCTTGAGGCTCAGGTTCTTCCACCGTTTCCGTAGGCGCGGCTGCGCCTGCGACAAGCGCCAGGCCGATCGCCTCCGGATCGGCCACGGTCTCGCCGATGTGCACCACGCCGAAGCCGCGAAAGCCCTGGAATGTCCGCTCGCGTGAATAAACGGGGAGGGCGGCGAGATCGATGGGCGCGCGAAGCGACGTACCCTCGATCGGCCAAAGCACCGTGCGCCCGGACCACGTGTCGCGGCCTTCCAGCAGCGCCGCTATCGTTCCATCCTCGTCGAAACCGAAAACGCGCGCGACATCGCAGAAGCGACGTCCGATGATATCGGCGGCCTGCGGACCGACGGCGGCGGCGAATTCCGGCGATATCTCGTTGAACACCGTATCCGCGTCCACCTTCCAGACGAAACGGGCAGGGGCAGCCTCGGGGGCCTGGACGAAGCCGGCGGCCTGCGCGTGGTCCTCAGTCGTCTCACCGACCGGGGCAATCACGGTTTGCTCCTCATTGCCGGCTTCTGGGCCGGCTTCTGGTTGCGCCTCGTATTCGCCTTCTTCCTGTTCCTCTTCGGCAGGTTCGGAATGAAGCGTTGGAAGGGGCTCGGAAGCGGGTAGATCAGGCGTTTCCACCACCGCCGTCTCTTCGGCGAGAGGCGCTTCTTTCTCAGCACCCTGATCCTGTCGAAGCAAGCCCTCCCGAATGAGAGCGTCCCGCAAGGCATTGGTCGGAGCGGACGCAGGCGCTTCTGCCCCTTCCTTTTTCTCTTCGGCGAAAGGACCGCCAACAATTTCAGGCGAAGGAATTTCCGCGTCGGCGCTCACCGTTTCCGCGACTGCGGCTACCGGCTGCTCCGCTTGTCCTTCGGCGATAACGAACAACAGATGGCGAGACGGATCGTCTGCAAGCCGGGCGATGCCGGCCGGTACGCTGCGCATTCCGGCGCGCACACGCCGCTTCACCATGCGGCTTTCCTCGTCGCGCACCTCTATGGTGAGATCGCTCAGCGTTGTGGCCAAGATGCCGAGCGCTGCGAAATGGGCGGACCGGGCAAGAATCGCTCCAGCCTCGTCAAGCAGCGCAACATGGGTATCCTCGTCACCGAGGCCCTGGATCGTGCTTTCGATATCGGCGGATGGCCCGGCAGCGGCAAGAACGCGCGCCGGCGTGCCGTCCGGCAGTGCGATATCGAGAATTTGCAAGGTTATAAGATGCGAGGCGAAACGCACGGAGACGGTTCGCGTGGTCCGCGCTTGCGAGCCGTCGAGCGCCATGATCTGGCGTTTGACATGCGCCGGAAAGTCCGGATCGCCGTTTAATATATCGTCGATCCGGTCGAACCCGAACATCACCGCGCCAGGCCCGTTCGCCCAGATGACGGTCGAGAGGTCAGGAGAAACCACGAGAAGAGCGTCGCCACGAAGGAAGCGCTCGCGAATGCCGTCCAGGACGGCTATATCGATAAAGGGATAGGTTCCCGCCATTATCCGACTCTCGATAACCCTTTACGCCAGCGCTCTGAAACCCGCGCTTTTTTTACTTAATATCCCGTTAATACGGCGGAACCGTTGCATTCGTCCATAAAAGCCGCTCGTCCGCAATGGTTTTTCTGGCACATTAGTTAATGTCCCCAGGCGCCCAAAAATAATTGAAAATTATTGAGCATGGAAATGGCCGGAGCATGATCCTGAAAAGTTGCGACTTCCAGGTAAGATCATGCGGCGAAAGCAAAGGTAAAGGCTTGCAAATCGTTCCGATTCTCCGTATGTGACCCCTATCGGGCGCCGGAGCCATCCGCTCCGCCCTGTGATTTGGTGCGCGGTCGTAGCTCAGTTGGTTAGAGCGCAGGATTGTGGCTCCTGAGGTCGTAGGTTCGATCCCCACCGACCGTACCATTTCCAATATTTTGCCTATTTTCCCATCGGCCTATTTTCCTGCCGGAATGAACAATCAAATCATATGATGATTGGATTGCTTCTGTTTTCGTCTTCATATCTCATATATACGTCTCCTGAAACGGAGATGTCATATGACCAATGGGATCCGCGCCAAAAGAACATTGGCCTGGAAAGTCGCCGAGCGGCTTCGCGAGCAGATCGAGGGTGGCGATTACGCACCGGCGGACAAGCTGCCGACGGAACCCGTGCTGGTGGAGCGGTTCGGCGTGAGTCGCACCGTCATTCGTGAGGCGATAGCAACGCTTCGGGCCGACGGTCTCCTGGAATCGCGCCACGGCGTCGGCGTCTTCGTGCTTGCTCCCAGGCAAACGCCGGAAACGCTGCATCTGTTCACGAATGCGACCGACAAGATTTCCGATATCATCGAGGAATTGGAGTTGCGCATCGGCATAGAAGTGGAGGCTGCCGGGCTGGCGGCTCTGCGAAGTTCTCCGGCGCAAGAGGCCGAGATACAGGCCCAGCTCGATACATTCGCAAGGTTGGTTGCTGATGGCAGGCCCACGGACGAGGCCGATTTTCAGTTTCATATGGCGATAGCCACAGCCACCAACAATCTCCGTTTCAAGACATTTCTGGAGCATATCGGCCGGCGCATCATCCCCCGCGTGAAATTCCGCAAAGTGATGGGCGGGGTCGATCCCTTGCCTAACAGGGACAGCATCCTGCTGGCGGAACACAGCGAGGTCGTGGATGCCATTCTCGCCCGCGACCCCGAACAGGCCCGCGATGCCATGCGGCGGCATTTGCTGGGTGGCATCAAGCGTTACCGGGGCCTCGCCATCCGCAAGCCGGGTTGATCGATTCAGACATTGACACCCTCGCTCTAGTCATCATATGACTTGTCTCAAAGACATCGTACTACAGGAGCTGAAGTGTCCCCCGAAGAAATCAAATCGCGCCTTTCCTCTGGCCTGCTGTCCTTCCCCGTCACGCATTTCGGCGAAGATCTGCGCCTCAATCTGGATAGCTATCGCGAGCATGTCGGCTGGCTGTCCGGCTTCGACGCCGCTGCGCTTTTTGCTGCCGGTGGCACCGGAGAGTTCTTCTCGCTTTCGCCGGAAGAAGTGGCGGAAGTCACCAAAGCCGCCAAGGACGTATCCGGCGACGTGCCGATCATTTCGGGCTGCGGCTACGGCATCGAGATCGCCAAGGACGTCGCTCGCCGCGCTGAAAAGGCCGGAGCGGACGGGCTTCTTCTGCTGCCGCATTATCTGATCGGCGCGCCGCAGGAAGGCATCTACCAGCATGTGAAGGCGGTTTGCGATTCCACCGGCCTCGGCGTCATCATCTACAACCGCGCCAATTCCGTCGCCAACGCCGATAC
Source organism: Paramesorhizobium leguminum (assembly GCF_003217235.1). Taxonomy (GTDB): domain Bacteria; phylum Pseudomonadota; class Alphaproteobacteria; order Rhizobiales; family Rhizobiaceae; genus Paramesorhizobium; species Paramesorhizobium leguminum. The sequence goes on from NZ_QJTF01000001.1 coordinate 37,287, forward strand.
GGTCGCCCGCCTTGCCGATGCCTGCCCCAACCTCATCGGCTTCAAGGATGGAACGGGCAAGGTCGAGCTGGTGCGCCATGTCACCTCCAAGCTTGGCGACCGCCTTTGCTATATCGGCGGAATGCCGACGCATGAGCTTTATGCCGAGGCGTTCAACGCGGTCGGCGTCACCACCTATTCGTCGGCGGTCTTCAACTTCGTGCCTGAGCTGGCGCAGCGTTTCTACAGGGCCATGCGCGCGGATGACCGCCAGACGATGGCGAGCATTCTTGAAACCTTCTTCTACGATTTCGCGGCCATCCGCGATCGTGAGGTCGGTTATCCGGTCTCCATCATCAAGGCCGGTGTGGAACTGATCGGACGGACGCCGGGACCGGTGCGCCCGCCGCTGACCAATTTGAAGCCGGAGGAGAAGGCCATGCTGGCCCGGCTGATCGAGAGAGTCGAGGTCAGCGAAAAGGCTGCGGCTTAAAGATTTATAGCATTGCGAGTGGCGGCTTGACTGCCACTCGATCATCTATCAATGGGAGGAGAGAACATGGGAAAGACGAGCAAAATTACCATCTTCGCCGCGGCGCTGATGGCCTCGGTGTCGGGCGCGGCATATGCACAGGACGCCTCGAAAGCCATCAAGATCGTTCTGCCGGAGCAGCCGGCGAATCTGGAGCCCTGCGGCACGATCATCACCAATGTCGGGCAGATCCTGAGCCAGAACGTCACGGAAGCATTGACGGTCATCGACGCCAAGACCGGCTTGCCGCAGCCGAAACTGGCAACGGAATGGAACCGGGTCGATGACAACACATGGCGGATCAAGATCAGGCCAGGCGTCAAGTTCCAGGATGGCAAGGACCTGACGGCGGAAGCCGTTGCTTTCTCCATCAAGCGCATGGCCGGCGGGACGATGACCTGCAACAACATGGCGAAATTCGGCGACAGGAAGATCGAGGCGACGCCCGTCGATGCCCTGACCCTCGACGTCAAGTCTGACCGCCCGGAGCCGATCATGCCGACGCTGCTCAGCGTGGTCATGGTCGTTTCTCCCGATACGCCTGTCGATAAGCCGGTCAATAACCCTGTCGGAACCGGCCCGTTCAAGCTGGCATCCTTCGACACGCAATCGGTGGCGCTTGAGCGCTTCGATGGCTACTGGGGCGCCAAGCCGGCAATCGAGAAGGCGAGCTATGTCTGGCGCTCGGAATCCTCCATCCGCGCCGCGATGGTCGAAACCGGCGAAGCCGACCTGACCCCCTCGATCGCCATTCAGGATGCAGCCAATCCGGAAACCGATTTCGCCTATCTGAACTCGGAAACGACCGCCATCCGCATCGATACGGCCAAGCCGCCGCTCAACGATCCGCGTATCCGCAAGGCACTCAATCTGGCTATCGATTGGGAAGGGCTGACCCAATTATTCGGCAATGATGTGAAGCGCGCCTCGCAGATGGTAGTGCCGGGCATCAACGGCCACGATGAAACCCTGAAGCCCTGGGAATCCGATCCGGCCAAGGCCGCGGCGCTGGTCGCCGAGGCGAAAGCCGCGGGCGTTCCGGTCGAGACCGAGATCACTCTGATCGGCCGCAATGGAATTTACCCCAATGGCGGCGAGGCCATGGAAGCCATGACCGCCATGTGGCAGGAGGCCGGCCTCAACGTCAAGCTGACCATGCTCGATGTGGCCGACTGGATACGCTATCTCCAGAAGCCCTATCCGGAAGAGCGGGGCGCCACCTTGCTGCAAATGCAGCACGACAACAACAAGGGCGACGCTGCCTTCACCATCCCGATCTTCTACCGCTCCACGGGGCAATATTCGACCGTATCCGACCCGGCGCTCGATACGGAAGTCGACACCGCCCTTGCCGCAAGCGGCGAGGACCGGACCAAAGCCTTCCAGACGATTTTCGCCAAGGCGAGAAACGATGTGGTGTCCGATATCCCGATGTATCACATGATCGGCTATACGAGGGTCGGCAAGCGTCTGGACTGGCGCCCCGACATCACCACCAACAGTGAAATCCCACTGGCTAATATTCAGTTGAAGAACTGACGTTGGCTGATTGGTATCGGGCGCGGGCAACATGCCCGCGCTCCCCCCGGTCGTCATTCTCGGGCTTGTCCCGAGAATCTACTGCGCTCTGATCAGTCTGGGGCGGAATTGCTTTTCTTTTCCTCGTCGGCAGATTCTCGGGACAAGCCCGAGAATGACGGCGAGACAAGGGAGTGCCCTTCCGCCAGCGTTACAAAGAGTATTCCTATTAGCAGTCCACAAGGCATCCCATGCTCAGCTATATCGGCAAGCGCGCGTCGCACAGCGTCATCTCCGTCATCGGCTTGCTTGCGCTCGTCTTTTTCCTGACGCGGTTGACCGGCGATCCGTCGTCCCTGTTCCTGCCGCTCGACTCCACCCTTGAGGCAAGGCAGGCCTTTGCCAAGCTGCATGGTTTCGACCAGCCCATTCACTGGCAGTTCCTTGATTATCTGCGCGATCTCATCAATCTCGATTTCGGCCAGTCCGTCCGCCAGAACAGGTCGGCGATGGAGATAGCGCTCGAAGCCTTTCCGCAGACGTTGAAGCTCGCCTTCGTCGCCATGGCTCTCGCCTTCACGTTGGCTCTGGTGGCAGGCTCGATTGCGGCAACGAGGCCGGGCGGGCTCTTCGACCGCACAGTCAGTCTCGTGTCCCTGACCGGGGCAAGCGCTCCGGATTTCTGGATCGCCATTGTCGGCATCCTCGTCTTCGCCGTCAGCTTCGATCTGCTGCCGACATCCGGCACCGGCGGCATCTCCTATTGGATCATGCCGATTTTCGTGCTGGCGCTTCGGCCGTTCGGGCTTCTGGTGCAGGTCGTGCGCGGCACCATGCTGGGCGCCCTGTCGGCACCTTATATCAAGACGGCGCGGGCCAAGGGGCTTCATCGCAAGGAGATTGTCTTCGGCCACGCGCTCCGCAATTCGCTTCTGCCCGTCATCACCGTCGCCGGCGACCTGACGGCGGGTCTCGTCAACGGCGCGGTTATCGTGGAATCCGTCTTCGGCTGGCCGGGTATCGGCAAGCTGATGATCGACGCCATCATCCAGCGCGATTTCGCCGTCGTCCAATCAACCATCCTGGTCACCGCCACCGCGATCTTCATCCTGAATATCTGCATCGATCTTCTCTACGCGGTGCTCGATCCAAGAATCCGGTATTAAGCCCATGACCGTCATCACCAGCGACATCGCCGCTCCTCCCCCCGCCGGAAAACTCCTGATAATGTGGAGATGCCTCAAGCGCGACAAGCTCGCCTTGTTCGCCGCGATCTTTCTCCTGGCTCTCGCCATCGCGACGATTGCCGGGCCGCCTCTGATCGGCGATCTCGCAGCCAAGCTGGGGCTGAGGCAGCGCAACCTCGCGCCTTTCTCGTTCCAGCATGGCTGGGTCTATTTCCTCGGCGCGGACACGCTCGGACGTCCGATCATCGCGCGGCTCGTTGTCGGCGCCCAGAATACGCTGGGCATCGCCTTTGTCGCGGTCCTGTGCTCGATGCTGACCGGTGGCATCCTGGGCTTGATCGCCGGCTATAGCGAGCGCTGGTACAGCCAGGTCATCCAGCGTCTGGCTGATATCGTCATGAGCTTTCCGTCGCTGCTTCTCGCCCTGATCGTGCTCTATACCCTCGGCCCCAGCATCACCAATCTGGTGATCGTGCTGGCCTGCACCCGCATGCCAATTTACCTGCGCACCACCCGCGCGGAAGTGCTGGAGTTGCGCGAGCGCATGTTCGTGAGCGCCGCCAAATCCATGGGCGCCGGGTCCTTCCGCATCGTGTTGCGCCACATCGCCCCTCTCGTTTTGCCAACATTGCTGACGATAGCGGCGCTCGATTTCGCCACGGTGATTCTCGCCGAATCGTCATTGAGCTTCCTCGGACTCGGCATCCAGCCGCCGGATTTCACCTGGGGCGCCATGGTCGCCAACGGTCGCGGCTATCTTGCCAATGCGTGGTGGATCTCCTTCTGGCCGGGCCTTGTCATTTTGCTCACGACGCTATCCCTCAACCTCCTGTCCAGCTGGGCGAGAACTTTTGCCGACCCGCAACAACGCTGGCGCCTGCAGAGCCTGAGAAAGACGCCCCGATGAGCCGGTTCACCTCCCCCCTCCTGACGGTCGAAAATCTGACGGTCGAATTTCTTTCGGATGATGCCCCCGTGCGGGCGGTCAATGCGGTGTCCTTTGAGGTGAGCCGCGGTGAAACGCTTGTCATCCTGGGCGAAAGCGGCTCTGGAAAGAGCGTCAGCACCAGCACCGTCATGGATTTGATCGACCAGCCGCCGGGCGACATCGTCAGCGGACGTATCACCTTCGACGGCGTTGCCATCGGTAACCTGCGCGGTGAGCCGCGCCGGCTGATCAATGGGCGGAAGATCGCGATGATCTTCCAGGACCCGCTGGCCTATCTCAACCCGGTCTATACGGTCGGGCGCCAGATCATCGAAATTTTCGAATGCCATGGCGTCGCCAGCGGCAAGGCCGCGCGTGAACAGGCTATCTCCCTCCTGCGGCGGGTAGGCATTCCGAACCCAGAGACGCGGATCGACCAGTATCCGCACCAATTCTCCGGCGGCCAGCGGCAGCGCGTGATGATCGCCATGGCGATCGCGCTGAAACCGGATCTCCTGATCGCGGATGAACCGACGACGGCGCTCGACGTGAGCGTCCAGGCGCAAATCCTCGATCTGCTGCGCGATCTCCAGAACGAAACCGGCATGGCGCTCATCCTGATCACCCACGATCTGGAAGTCGCCGCCTCGATGGCTGATCGTGTCATCGTTATGAACCGCGGCGAAATCGTCGAGGCTGGTGCCGCAAAAGACGTCTTCACCGCGCCAAGCCACGCCTATACCAAAAAGCTGATCTCCGCCTTGCCGCATGGCGACGCGGCGGAGAACAGCAACAAACGGTCGACGACATCATCGGAAGAAACCGTGCTGAAAGTTGAGGGCCTCACCAAGGAATATTTCTTTTCCTCCGGGATGTTTGGAAAAAGGCAGTCATTCCTCGCCGTAAACGACGTGAATTTCGAGGTTAAAAAGGGCGAGACGCTCGGCATCGTCGGCGAGTCCGGTTCGGGCAAGTCGAGCGTGGCGCGGATGCTGCTGCGGCTGGCCGAACCGACGAGCGGCAAGGCGATATTCGCAGGAGAAGACATTTTCTCCATGAATCAAGCCCGCCTGCTTGCCTTCCGCCGCAAGGTCCAGATGGTGTTTCAGGACCCGTACGGCTCGATGAACCCGCGCATGAGCGTGCATACGATCATATCGGAGCCGTGGGCCATCCACGGCGACATCCTCCCCAAAGCCAAATGGAAGGATCGGGTGGTCGAGCTTCTGGAACTTGTCGGCCTCAAGCCTGAACACGCGGACCGCTATCCGCACCAGTTTTCCGGCGGCCAACGGCAAAGAATCGCCATCGCCCGCGCACTCGCCAGCGAACCGGAACTGATCGTCTGCGACGAAGCCGTTTCGGCGCTCGACGTATCGATTCAGGCGCAAGTCATCGATTTGCTGGCCGACCTCAGAACCCGCCTTGGGCTTTCCTATATCTTCATCACCCATGATCTGCCGATTGTCCGGCACTTCGCTGATCGAATTATCGTGATGAAGCAGGGCGAAATTGTCGAGGATGGCACGACATCGGCCATATTCGGAAACCCGTCACATCCCTATACGCGCAGCCTGCTCGAAGCGACGCCGGTTCCGAAATGGGTGGCTGCCGGGGCCTGATCCCCCATTGGCGCAGGGCAATCGCATATGGCACTGAAAAGCCCCTCATCCGCCTACCGGCACCTTCTCCCCGCACGCGGGGAGAAGGAAGAAGTGGCAACGCTGGCGTCTCCCTCTCCCCGTCTTTACGGGGAGAGGGTAAGGGTGAGGGGCAAGCCACGCCATATGCGATTGCCCTCCCCCATTGGGCGTGACCGCCGGCTTATTCCCCAAGCGCCGTGCCCTCTCGTCGGGGATCGGCGCTGCCGGCCAGACCGTTGGGCGTGATCTCGATCGCGTGCAAGCCTGAGTTCATTTCCGCCATCTTCACCTCGTAGCCGAGCGCCTTCAGGGGATACGCAAGCTTTTCCGCGTCGGTTCCGGCTTCGATATCGTATGGCCCGAAGCGATTGATGAGGTGCGGCTGCGCGACGATCCGCTCGACCGGCATCCCCCAATCGATATAGGCGATCAATGCCTGGGCGACGTAGCCGATGATCTGGCTTCCCCCCGGTGAGCCGATCGCGAGCAGCGGTTTGCCGTCTTTCATGACGATCGTCGGGGCCATGGAGGACCGGGGCCGTTTGCCCGGCTCGACGCGGTTGGCGATCGGCAGATCGCCATCATGTGTCTTGAAGGAGAAATCGGTGAGCTCGTTGTTGAGCAGGAACCCGGCCGTCATCAGACGGGAGCCGAAGCCGTTCTCGATCGTCGTCGTCATCGAGACGACATTGCCTTGCCCGTCGACGATGACGAAATGACTGGTGGAGGGAAGCTCGATGGCCGCGTCTCGGCCAAGGAGCTGCGCATGGTCCCATTCCGGCGTCCCGGCCTTCACGGCATTACTCGCAAGCGCTTTCGTCCCGTCGAGGAGGGCGGCGCGCGTTCCGAGATAATCCTTGCTGAGAAGGCCCTTGACGGGCACGGGCAAATAAGCCGGATCGGCGAGATAACGCTCGCGATCCGCGAAGGCGAGGCGCTGCGCATCGCCGATGATCCGCCAGCTTTCGGCGTTTTGAGGTCCGAGCGCCTTGATATCGAAGTTCTCGACCATGCCGAGGATCTGGCCGACCGCCACCGCCCCGGAGGATGGCGGCCCCATGCCGCAGATATCGAGGGCGCGATACGCGGCGCAAACGGGCTCTCGCTCCGTGACGCGGTAGTTGGCCAGGTCTGACAGCGAGAGCGCGCCCGGATTACCGGCAGCCTCGCGCACCGTCTTGACGATCGTCTCGGCGATCGGGCCGCGATAGAATACATTGGCGCCGCCTGTGGCGATCGCCTTCAAGGTTGCGGCGTAGTCCGGATTCTTCAGGACAGCGCCCGCCTTCAGCGGCGCGCCGGACGCATCGAAGAAATAGCCGCGCGGGCCTTCGTATTTTTTCAGCTTGTCGCCTTCGGCTGATATCAGCGAGGCGAGACGCGGAGAAACCTGAAAGCCGTCGGAGGCAAGTTGCTCCGCGCGCTCGAAAAGGGTTTGCCAGTCTGCCTTGCCATATCGTTTGTGGACGTCGTCCAGCAGCCGCACCGTGCCGGGCGTACCCACCGAACGACCGCCCACCACCGCATCCATGAATTTCAGCGGCTGACCCTGGGCATCGAGGAAGAGTTTCGGCGTAGCCTCCATAGGCGCCGTTTCGCGGCCGTCGAACGTCGTGAGCTTTTTCGAAGCGGCATCGTAATAGACGAGGAAGGAGCCGCCGCCGAGGCCGGAACTCTGCGGCTCGACAAGGCCGAGCACCGTCTGCACCGCAACCATCGCGTCGATCGCATTGCCGCCCTTGGCGAGCACATCACGTCCCGCTTCGGTTGCCAGCGGATTGGCGGCGGCGACCATGAAATTCTTCGCCTCGACACGTTTGGCCGCCACGAACCCGGTTGCCCGTTCCGGCGCGACCGTATCCGATGCCTGCTGCGCCATCGATGAGCCTGCCGAAAACGCCAATGCCAGACCAATGCCCGTAAAAACTCGCATGCCGCACCCTCCGTTATTGACCGACTCCAAGCGCACCAGCCAAACTCAAATGACAGGTTCCGTCAATTCCCAAAGTTGCCTTTTATCGCGCCGCCCAGTTGGCGCCGCGCTGGAAAATCGTCCGCATTTGCGGAACGTCGAACTCGCTCGCCACATGGCCGAGCGCGGAATAGAACACGCGCCCCTTGCCGTGCTTCCGCTTCCAGACGACCGGCATCACCACGCCGTCGATCCATGAGGCATGGTCGCCCTTGAATCGCGTCGTCGCCAGCACCTCGTTCGAGGGGTCGACATGCATGTAATACTGCTCCGACTTGTAGGGAAAATCGCTGATCCCCTCCATCAGCGGATCGTCGGGCCGCGTAATGTTGACGGTGTAATCGATGATGTTGCCGGGGTGCGCCACCCATTGCCCCCCGATGATGAACTGGTATTCCACGCTGTCGCGAAAAGCATCCCCCGCGCCGCCATGATAGCCGGCGATGCCGACGCCGTTCTCGACCGCCGCAGAGAGGTTTTTCACCTCCTCCTTCTCGATCTTCGACATGGTCATGATCGGCACGATCAGCGAGAGATCATGGATCGACGGGTCGGCGAAGGCCTCGGTCGAATGCTCCAGATAGACCTTGAATCCATCCTCCTGCAGCATGTCGCGGATGATATGGGCGCATTCCTGCGGCTCGTGCCCGCTCCACCCGCCCCAGACGATAAGTGCTTCACGCATGGTATTCTCCTCCTGAAATTACGAGCGTTCTGTCTTTGTTGGAAGCGCCAAGCGCCCTCGTCCTTCGAGGCTCGTTCCGCTTCGCTTCACGAGCACCTCAGGATGAGGGCTACGGGAACGCCTGCGCCCCTTCACCTCATGGTGAGGTGCGATTGGAGCGAAGCGGAATGAGCCTCGAACCACGAGGTGAAGGGCTCTAGCAAATCGATACATCATCGTCCAATACGGTCATCGATGAGCGACTCGGACAGCGGCGCGGGCCGTTCCGTCTCCGTCGTGATATGAACCGTCGTGCCGGTTTCGGCAGCTTTATGAAACGCTTCCATCACCTCCAGCACATGCAAAGCGAGGCTGCCATTTGCCCGGTGCGGTCTGTTCGAGCGGATGGCATGGGCCATGTCGGCGACGCCTAGCGAGCGGTAATTGCCGTCGGCATAGGGCTCCGTCGTCTCGCGCGGCTCGAAAGCGCCGCCCTTCCTAAGGAATTCGACCTGCCCGCCAAAATGGTTCGGGTCCGGCACGATTAGCGTACCTTCGGTACCGTAGATTTCCAGCGGCACATGCTTATGCCCGGCGACATCGAAGCTCATGCCGATCTGCACCACCGCGCCGTTCCTAAACGCCATCACACCGGCGACATGGGTCGGCACATGCACCGGTATGCGCTCGCCATTGCGGGGCTCGCTGGTGATCACGCGCTCCTTGCGGGGGGCGACGGCAAAGCCCGCGACCTGTGCGACCGGCCCCAGCAGATTGACCAGATCGGTGATGTAATAAGGCCCCATGTCCAACATAGGCCCCCCGCCGATTTCATAGTAGAAATCCGGGTTGGGGTGCCAGCGTTCGTGGCCGGGGCACATGAAGGTTGCGGTACCCCCCACCGGCTGCCCGAGCGCCCCGGAATCGATGATCTCCCGCGCCGTCTGGTGCGAGCCGCCGAGGAACGTATCGGGCGCCGCGCCGATGCGCAAATTGCGGGCGGCGGCGAAGTCGGCGAGTTTCTTGCCTTCCGCGAAATCGATGCCGAGCGGCTTTTCCGAATAGGTGTGCTTGCCGGCCTCCAGCGCCTGCATCGCCACCGCCACATGCGCTTTCGGAACAGTCAGGTTGACGATAATCTCGATTGCCGGGTCGGCCAGAAGCTCGCTTATCTCGCGGGCGGGAACGTTGAATTCCGCCGCGCGCTGATCGGCGAGGCCGCGGTTCAAATCGGCGATGCCTCTGATATCGAGAATGGGGAAGGAGGCCATCGCCTTCAGATAGGCCGACGAAATATTGCCGCAGCCGATGATGCCAATGCCAAGTCTTTCCATCAGTTTCCTCCTCCTGAGAATAATTGTTTAGCGCTCGTTACAGGGCCGGCGCCGGCCCGGTCGTCCCCCATGGAGATTCGTAGAGTTCGCAGAGTGCCACCACGGCCGCCCCTTGCGCCCATGTCTCGTCGGCGGATTCGTCGAAGACGAGTTCCGCAACGGCCTGTATCGAGGACGGGATGGCGCGCCGGTAGGCATCGCGCAGGCTGTCGAGAAAGACCGGTCCCAGCGACAGGCTGGACCCGACGATGATGACGCGCGGCGGCCCGAACAGCGTGACGATATTGGCGACCGCAAGCCCGACCGCTTCTCCCGCGCGTGTAGCGGCGGCGAGTAGCGTATTGTCGTCGGCGGCAATAAGTGTCTGGGCCATCGCCATGCCGCGCCCAAGCCGCATCGCCTCGGCAAACCGCCCGCCGCCATCCGGCTGGTTGCCAAGGATGGCGTTTTCCCCGGCAAGCGCCGAAAGCCGCACGATATCCTGCGGCCCGATGCCGAGCACCAGGTCACCGAGATTGTGGCTGAGGCCGCCGGCGCCGCGAAAGAGCTGGCCGTGGTGCAGCACGCCGAGGCCCAGCGTCTGCTCCAACGAGACGAGCACCATGTCATCGAGATCCCGCGCCTTGCCGAACCAGTGGTGAGCAAGCGCAATCGCATGCGCGTCGCTTTCCACAATGGTCGGCACATTGAGCCGGCTCGTCATCTCGTTGGCGAAATCCACGTCCGTCTCGCGGAAGATCGGGCTGGAGCGGACAAGGCCGGTGCGGTGCTCTATGACGCCGGGCAGGCCGATGCAGATGGAATCGACATCGCCAAGGACAAGCCCCGCATCGACCACGCAGCGGCGCACGCCATCCTCAATCAAATCGGCGATGACTGATATCGACTGGCGGTTGACCCGGATCGGCAGCGTCAATTGCGACAGCACCTCGCCGCGAAAATCGGTGACGGCGAAGACCATGCAATGCGCCGCGATCTTGGCGCCCACGACACGCGCGGCATTGGGGTTCAGCTCCAGCATGACGCGGGGGCGACCGCGCGACGCGGCATTGCGAAGGTCACCTTCATGCCGCGTCAGGATCAGCCCGTCATCGAGCAGCGCGCCCGTGATTGCCGAGACGGTAGTGGTGGAAAGCTCGGAGCGCTCGCTGATTTCCACCCGCGAGATCGGCCCATGCCGGCGGATCGTATCCAGCACGTTGAAGCGATTGATCGCTCGCATGAGTTCGGGGTCGGCTGTCTTCATGATCTGGCAGGCAGTACTCGTAAATTATCCAATGCAGCCGACTCAGAATTACGCCGGATCGCGAATTAAATAACCGGCAATATCAGCCGCCTGTCAAGCAGATCAGCCGAAAATTCCGAATCTCCGTTGACATCTGCGCAAACGTCGGATGAATTAATCCGCATTGGGGAAAAATTGGTGAGGACCTTCCCCGGGAGGAGACTGCAATGAACCATACCTATGGGGAGGCGCCCCTTCGCGCCAGACATTCGTTCACCGTCAAACATCTGTCCGCCCTTGCCGCCGCGACCGGCATGGCATTTCTCTTGAGCACTGGCGCCAGTGCCGCCCAGACCGTAGTCAAATGGCTGCATCTGGAAACCGTGCCGGCTTATGTCCAGGTCTGGGAAGACATCGCCAGAAAATACGAAGCCGAGCATCCGGGCGTGGATATCCAGCTGCAATTTCTGGAAAACGAGGCGTTCAAGGCCAAGCTGCCGACGCTTCTGCAATCCGACGACGCGCCGGACTTCTTCTATTCCTGGGGCGGCGGCGTGCTGAAACAGCAATCCGAAACCGGGGCGCTGATGGATCTGACCGGCGCGATGAGCGCCGACAATGGCGCCTGGGTGAAGAGCTACAATCCGGCCGCCGTGAAGGGTTTTACCTTCGGCGACAAGATTTTTGCGGTTCCCTACAAGCTGGGAACGGTCAGCTTCTTCTATAACAAGGCGCTTTTCGAAAAAGCCGGCGTGAAGGCCGAGGACATCAAGAGCTGGGACAATTTCCTCGATGCCGTCAAGAAACTGAAAGCAGCGGGCGTGACGCCGATTGCCGGCGGTGGCGGCGATAAATGGCCGCTGCATTTCTACTGGAGCTATCTCGTCATGCGCAATGGCGGGCAGGAGGTGTTCGAAGCCGCCAAGAACAAGGAAGGCGAGGGTTTTATGGACCCTGCGATCATCAAGGCGGGCAGCCAGCTTGCGGATCTTGGGAAGCTGGAGCCCTTCCAGGGCGGCTATCTCGGCGCCAACTGGTCGCAGACATTGGGCATCTTCGGCGATGGGGGGGCGGCGATGATCCTCTCCTTCGAGAACACCGAGGACGACCAGCGCACCCATGCCGCCGATGGCAAGGGTCTTGCGAGGGAGAATCTCGGCCGCTTCGCCTTTCCCATGGTCGAGGGTGGCAAGGGCAAGCCCACCGATACGCTGGGGGGTCTCAATGGCTGGGCCGTGACCAAGAAAGCACCGCCGCAAGCGGTCGATTTCCTGCGCTACCTGACCAACCGGGAAAACGAGCGGATACAGGCGAAGGCCGGGATGCTCATTCCGGTCGCCACGGGCGCCGAGGAGGCCATCACCGACCCGCTGATGCGCGCCGCCGCCGACCAACTCGCCGCCTCCACATGGCACCAGAATTATTTCGACCAGGATCTGGGGCCGGCGGTTGGCCGCGTGGTCAATGATGTCTCGGTCGAAATCCTCACCGGGCAGATGTCGCCGGAGGAGGGGTCGCGCATGATCCAGGACGCGCTGGGGCTGGAGTAATAGCCGGAGACGTAGGCGGGCCGATACCCCCCTCTGGCTTGCCAGCCATCTCCCCCTCAAGGGGGGAGATTAGCCTTCATCGATGCGTGGCACCAATCGCAAACCTTGCAGAATGAAGGCGGAGAGTGATGTCAGCCAATCTCCCCCCTTGAGGGGGAGATGGCCGGCAGGCCAGAGGGGGGTCCCTCCAGCTCCCGCAACGGAGACCACCAGCATGACCCACGCAACCGCGACCATGACGGCGCCATCAGCCGTACCCACAGCCAAAACCCGCTACAAAAGCCCCACCGTGCGCGGCCGTCTACCCGTCCTCATCCTCTTCCTTCCCCCGGCGCTCCTGCTCTTCACCCTCTTCGTCATCCTGCCGATGGGCGAGGCGGCATGGTATAGTCTTTACCGGTGGAACGGCTATGGAAGCCCCGAACATTTCATCGGCTTGCGCAATTTCCAGGTGCTGTTCAACAACGCGGCCTTCTCCACCGCGCTGATCAACAACGGCCTCATCATCCTTGCATCGCTGCTGTTGCAGATCCCGCTGGCGATCTGGCTTGCCACGATGCTGGCGCACAAGATCAAGGGTGCGGTCACCTTCCGGCTGATCTTCTTCCTGCCCTATGTGCTGGCCGATGTCGCGGCGGGTCTCATCTGGCGCTTCGTCTATGACGGCGATTACGGGCTTTTCGCCGCAATCGCCGGCTTCTTCGGCGTCGCCACGCCCTATGTGCTGGCGGACAAGAACCTCGCGATCTACGCCGTTCTCGCCGTGATCATCTGGAAATATTTCGGCTTCCACATGATGCTCTTCATCGCCGGGCTGCAGGCGGTGGACAAAAATGTGCTGGAAGCCGCCGAAATCGACGGCGCCAGGGGCTGGCAGAAATTCCGCTATGTGACGCTGCCGCTCTTGGGCTCCACCGTGCGCATTTCCGTCTTCTTCGCCATCATCGGCTCGCTGCAACTCTTCGACCTCATCATGCCGCTCACCGGCGGCGGCCCGCTGAATGCGACGCAGACCATGGTCACCTTCCTCTACACCTATGGCGTGATGCGCATGCAGGTGGGCTTGGGCAGCGCCGTCGGCGTGGTGCTCTTCGTCATCTGCGTCACGCTCGCCTTCGGCTACAAACGGATTTTCATGCGCCATGACTGATACCAGTACATCCATCCGCATGAGCGCGGGCACCCGCATCTATCTTTATGTCTCGCTGTCGCTGGTTGCCGCGCTGGTGCTGGTCCCGCTCGTCGCCACGGCGCTCGGCGGCTTCAAGTCGCTGGGCGAACTGCGTGTCAATCCCTTCGGCCTGCCGCGTGAGTGGCACTGGTCGAACTATCTCGATATCCTGTTCGGCGACCGCTACTGGCGGCAGATGGTCAATTCTCTGTTCATCGCAGTCATGACGGTGTTCCTGACCGTGGTGGCATCGGCGATGGCCGCCTTCACGCTGGCGCATGTGAAATTCTTCGGCGCCAACCAGCTGCTCAATTATTTCCTGATCGGGCTGATGTTTCCGGCGGCGACCGCCATCCTGCCGCTCTTCATCCGCATCCGCGATCTGGGCCTCCTCGATACCTATTGGGGCGTGATCCTGCCGCAGGTCGCCTTCGGCCTCGGCATGAGCATCTTGCTCTTCCGCAATTATTTCCGCAATTTGCCGGAGGAGTTGTTCCAGGCGGCGTTCGTCGACGGTTGCGGCTATATCCGCTTTTTCTGGCACATCTCGCTGCCGCTTTCGCGACCAATCATCGCCACTGTCAGCATCATTTCCTTCGTCAACAGCTGGAACAGCTACATCGTGCCGCTGATCATGCTGAACAGCGAGACCAAATATCCCTGGCCGCTCGGCATCATGGTCTATCGCGGCGAATTCGGCACGCAATGGCAGCTCGTGCTTGCCTTCATCACGCTGACGATCCTGCCGACCATCATCGTCTTTTTTCTAGCCCAGAAGCACATCATCGCGGGCCTGACGGCCGGCGCGGTGAAGGGGTGAGGAGTTAACACCATGGCATCCGTCGAACTGAACGACATCCGCAAGAACTACGGCACGCTGGAGGTGATCCACGGCGTTTCGCTGACGATCGAGGACGGCGAATTCATCGCGCTGGTCGGCCCCTCAGGCTGCGGAAAATCCACACTCCTGCGCATGATCGCGGGCCTTGAGGAAATCACCGATGGCGAGGTGATGATCGCGGGCAAAGTGGTCAATCCGCTCACCCCGCGCGAGCGCAACATCGCCATGGTGTTCCAGTCCTACGCGCTCTATCCGCATATGACGGTCGCGGAGAACATGGGCTTCAACCTGAAACTCTCAGGCATCGCCAAGCCGGAGATCGAAAGGCGGGTGAGCGAGGCCGCGCGGATGCTGGCGCTGACCGACCTGCTCGACCGCAAGCCGAGCCAGCTCTCCGGCGGCCAGCGCCAGCGTGTCGCCATGGGCCGCGCCATCGTCCGCGATCCGGCGGTTTTCCTGTTCGATGAGCCGCTCTCCAACCTCGACGCCAAGCTGCGGGTGCAGATGCGCACCGAGATCAAGTCCCTGCACCAGAAGGTGGGCACGACCTCGATCTATGTCACCCACGACCAGATCGAGGCGATGACGCTCGCCGACCGCATCGTGGTGCTCAACCAGGGCAATATCGAGCAGGTGGGAACGCCGCTGGAACTCTACCGCCAGCCGGCCAATCTGTTCGTGGCGGGCTTCATCGGCTCGCCCGCGATGAACATTCTGGACGGCATCGTCGATGCCGATAACGGCCAGCCCGCCGTCCGCCTCGGCGACGGCTCCGCCATCCGCATCGCGCCACAGCGCAAGGTCCGGCCCGGCCAGCCGGTAAAAATCGGCCTGCGCCCGGAGCATTTCGCCCCAACCGGCGCCGGCAGCATCGTCTCCGGCCGGACGCTGCTGGTGGAGCCGACCGGCGCTCAGACGCATGTCCTCTTCGAATTCGCAGGCAGCCATGTTACCGCCGTTGTAGACGGCGACCATCCGGCCCGCCACGGCGCACATTTCGAAGCCGTCGCCGATGGGGAGAAGGTTTATGTGTTCGATGGCTCGACTGGGGTGGCGTTGTAGAGGGAATCGGCGCCACGCGCCCTCGTCCTTCGAGGCTACATTTCGCTTCGCTCCATTTCACACCTCAGGATGAGGGCTATTGAAGCGCCGGCGTCCTTCACCCTCATCCTGAGGTGTGAGCGAAGCGAGCCTCGAAGGGCGAGGGTGAAGGCTGCGCCGACGATCAGTACCGGTTCAATCAAACAGTGAACCGCCATAAGATACGGCGGCGCCGAAGGCTGATAAGAAATGACGGTCTCTTTCGAAATCTTCTCCGACCTCTGGGTTCAATACGGCGAGGGCCCGGTGTGGTCGGAAAGCGGCAATTGTATCTGGTGGGTCGATATCCCCGGATGCCGGCTGTTGCGCACCGATGCTGTAACCGGACGCACCGATGCCTGGAACACGCCGGAGACACCAGGATGTATTGCCGTGCGGGCGGATGGGATGCTGGTGGTCGGCCTTGTCTCCGGCATCTTCCTCTTCGATCCTGTTTCTGGCCGGTTCGAACATGCCTGTTCGCCGGAAAGCCGTGACGATGTGCGCTTCAACGATGGCGCTTCGGATGCCGCGGGTCGCTTCTGGACCGGCACCATGCATCTTGCCGCAGCACGGCCCGCGGGCGCGATCTTCTGCATCGAGCCGGACTTTACCTATCGCCGGATTTTCGAAGACCTCTGGATACCGAACGGGCTTGCCTTTGATCAGTCACGAAACCGGATGTATTTTTCCGATTCCCATCCCTCCGTTCAGACAATCTGGGTTTGCGATTACGATGTCCTCACCGGCACTCCCGTCAACCGTCGAACCTTTGCGACAACCCATGCGCTGGAAGGGCGACCGGACGGGGCATTCGTTGACGATGACGGCGTCTACTGGATAGCCGCCGTTGAAGGGTCGCAACTCCTGCGGTTCGCGCCGACCGGGGAGGCACTGGAGCCGCTTCCCGTTCCCGTGAGCCATCCGACCAAGATCGTCATGGATCGGAAAAATCCGCCCACGCTCTATGTGACGACACGCCGAATGGCGCCTGACGACGAAACTGATCCGTCCGGATATCTCCTGCGTGGCACCTTCTCCTGATCTATCGCATCCAGTCGCAATAACGCCTCCACAGAAAGGTTGCATAACCAATTCTTGACATTTTAGGATTGTATATTCCCGATTGTTCACGGGAATAACGAAGCAGATGCTTAAGAATATAGCCTTGGTTTGTTTGTTGTTGTTCATCCCGATAGGCTGCACTGAGCACCGTGACAGCCAGCCGATGAGCTATATATCCGCCGGACAGAGAAAATCTGCGGATATAGACGCCTATACCATCGACAAGCTCAAAACTATTCTTGCTCTCACGAAAGCCCATCCTAGCCTATCGAGGGGAGCGAAGATCGGGCTTATCTCTCGCCAGTTTCTTGGCGCGCCCTATGTGGCCCATCGGTTGATCGGTTCGGCAACGACGCCGGAGCGGCTGGTGGCCGATTTCGGAGCCTTGGATTGTTTTACATATCTTGATTATGTCGAAGCGCTGCGGCGCGCGACGAGCGAGGAAGGCTTCATAAAAAACCTGAGCCATACCCGCTATATCGGCGGGCAGGTCGCCTTCCTCAAAAGAAAGCACTTCTTCAGCGACTGGGCTTACAGAGCCCCGGCGCTGGCGCGGGACATAACGGCCAAAATCAGCCCCCACGCCCTGTCTGTGGCCAAGGTTTTGAACCGGAAATCATCTTCCGGCAGCTATCTCTACGGCCTTCCCGACGTGAAGCGCACCGTCACCTACATCCCTCGGAAATATGTTAATCACGCGCTGCTACGACATCTTCGCACCGGCGATTACATCGGCATTTATGCGAAAGAGTCCGGGCTGGATGTGACGCATGTAGGGATTTTTATCCGGACGAAAGACGGCCCCATGTTCCGCAACGCCTCGTCTCGCAAGGCAAATATGAAAGTGGTGGACTCGCATTTTCTGGCATATGTGGCGCATACGCCGGGTATTGTTGTTTATCGTCCCCGGTGAGGGCAGGACTAAACATCTAAAGCGATTCTGTTTAGTGAATCGCGAGGCGCCCCCCTCTGTCCTGCCGGACATCTCCCCCGCAAGGGGGGAGATTGGCTGACGCGATTTTCGACACTTATCCTGCGGCGTCTGCGATTGGTGCCGAACATTATGAAAGCGTAATCTCCCCCCTTGCGGGGGAGATGGCTGGCAAGCCAGAGGGGGGCGCTGTCCCGCCGGCGTTTCCATTACTGCGTGAAAGCTCTAAAATAACGATCCCTGACCGCCGCCTGTCTTGGTGCTCTTTGATTTCGACGAACTGCCACCTGTCGGCTTGCCGCCCCCCGTTGCCACCGCCTGCGCGTCGCCATCACGAAAGCGCAGCGTCAGCGCTTCGCCGGAATGGACCGAGGCCGCCAGTTTCACCGGATTTCCCGCCGCATCGAACACGATGGCGAAGCCGCGTTCCAATATGCTCTCGTAGGAGAGCGTCCGCATCAGGCGTTCAAGCTCGCTGCTTCTCCGCTTATGCCTCTCGAATATGAGGCCAACCGCCCGTTCGCGCCTGCGGTCGAACTGGACAAGCATATGCTGCGCCCGTTCGCCATGACGCCGGATCGGCTCCGGTGACAACCGCCCGGCGGCGCGGGCAAAATGGCTGCGCTGTTCGCGCAAATAGGCTTTCAGGCAACCAGGCAGGCGGGCAGCGGTCTTCTGTGTATGGCGGCGCTGTTCAGCGATGCGCCGTTGCAGGAGGCGTGGCGACAATTGCCGCGCATGGCCGTCAAAGCCTGCCCGCTTCTTCTGCGTGTTCGCCTGCAACGCTCGTCCCAGACGGGCGGCTGCCTCATCGAACCGGCGGCGCGGCAATGCGAGAAGCTGGTCGGCGGAGGGCAGGGCGCGGGAAAGCGCGCGATGCGTCTGCCGCCGCTGCGCGAGATGGCGTGACATGCCGCCCATGTGCCGGGCGCTAAGCGACGCCACCGCCGCCAGCAGATCGGCTTTCACCGGAACCGCCATTTCGGCGGCGCCCGTCGGCGTCGGCGCGCGCCTGTCGGCGGCATGGTCGATCAGCGTCCAGTCGGTTTCATGCCCCACCGCCGAGATGATGGGAATGCCGGAAGCGGCCACCGCCCGCACGACGATTTCATCATTGAAGCCCCACAAATCCTCAAGGCTCCCGCCGCCGCGCGCGACGATCAATACATGCGGGCGAGGGAAGGGGCTGCCCTCGCCAAGCGCATTGAAGCCACTGACGGCAGCCGCCACTTCCGGCCCTGAGGTCTCACCCTGCACCCGCACGGGCCAGACGATGACATGCACCGGAAAACGGTCCGTGATTCGATGGATGATGTCGCGGATGACAGCGCCGGTGGGCGAGGTGACGACGCCGATGATGCGCGGCATGAATGGCAGCGGCTTTTTAGCCGCCGTGTCGAACAGTCCTTCAGCGGCAAGCCGGCGCTTGCGTT
Source organism: Paramesorhizobium leguminum (assembly GCF_003217235.1). GTDB lineage: Bacteria > Pseudomonadota > Alphaproteobacteria > Rhizobiales > Rhizobiaceae > Paramesorhizobium > Paramesorhizobium leguminum. Next base: position 56,340 of record NZ_QJTF01000001.1, read on the forward strand.
CTTCCAGCAGCGCCATCAGCGCGCCGGCGCCCGCCGGCTCCATCTGCTCGATGACGATCTGGTATTTCGACGAGCCCGGATAGGTGGTGAGCTTGCCGGTGGCGATCACCTCCATGCCTTCCTCGGGCTGGAAGCGCAGCCGGCTCATGCTGCCGCGCCAGATCACCGCCTCGATCCGCGCCTTGTCGTCCTTGAGCGAGAAATAGGCGTGTCCCGACGAATGCGGCCCGCGATAGCCGGAGATTTCGCCGCGCACACGCACATGGCCGAACGCATCCTCGACGGTGCGCTTCAGGGCGCCGGAAATCTCGGAAACGGTGTATTCGGCGACATTCGAGGGGGAATCAGGAGTGGTATTCATGTCTTTATAGGGACTTTCGCGACCCTGAAGGTCAATAGGGGAACCAATATCACGAAACTTGATGTAAACTTCACGTGAATTCAATGGACCTGATGGATTGGCCGCGCGATATGGGCATATGCCTACAGATACCACAGCAGATTCATCCGTTTTGAAACAAGCCACCCGCCCTCAGGACCGCGCATTCGAGCCTTTCGATTATGGGCTCTATGCGATGACGGTCTTTGCCTGGAGCCTTTCCTGGTATGCGCTGGCTCTGCAGGCCGGAAGCGGGGTCGCCAACGAGGTCAACATCGTCTGGCGCTTCCTCATTGCGACAATCATCATGTTCGCCTGGGCGGCGGTATCGAAACAGCGCTTGAAATTTCCCCTGCACGATCATCTTGGCTTCGCCGCGCTCGGAATCCTGCTCTTTTCGTCGAATTTCCTGCTCTTCTATTATGGCGCGCAATATCTGGTGAGCGGCCTTCTCTCCGTCGTCTTCTCGCTCGCCTCCATCGTCAATCTCGTGCTTTCCACCGTGGTCATGCGCGAGCCGCCATCGTCGCGAACGCTGATCGGCGGGTTGATGGGCTTCGGCGGCATCGCGCTGATGTTCCTGCCGGAAATGCAGGCGCATGGCTTCACCGGCAAGACGCTGATAGGCCTCGGTCTCTGCGTCGCCGGAACGCTCTCGTTCTGCACGGGCAATCTGGTTTCCGCGCGGCTCCAGAAGCGCGGCCTGCCGCTGATCTCGATGAATGGCTGGGGAATGGTCTACGGCACGCTCTGGGCCGGCTTCCTCGCGCTCGTTTTCGGCAAGCATTTCACCATCGCATGGACCGGCGAATATCTCGTCTCGCTGGTCTTCCTCGCGGTCGTCTCGACGGTGCTGGCCTTCTTCGCCTACCTCACGCTTCTCGGCCGCATCGGCTCCGCCCGAGCCGGCTATGCAACGGTGATGTTTCCCGTCTTTGCGCTTGTAGTCTCGACAATCTTCGAAGGCTACCAATGGACGGTGTTCGCCGTCATCGGGCTGGCTCTGGTGCTCGCCGGCAATCTCTTCGTTATCCGCGGGAAGAAATAAACCCGGAACGTTGCGGGACTCCAGACGTTTGGCACTCATCAATGCAAATCGCGAATGGAGGGATGAGATGGCTGAGATCCGGCTTGAGCACGACATCTGGCTTCTGGTGGCGGACGGGGAAAAGGCGCTTTTCCTGCGCAACGAAGGAGATGCCGAATATCCGAACCTGGAGGTGGTGCATGAGATTCATGATGATAACCCGCCCACCCGCGAGCAGGGAACGGATGCGCCCGGCCGGTACGCGGATCCGCAAGGTGCGCACAAGAGCAGCTTCGAGGAAACCGACTGGCACCGCCTGGAGAAAGACCGCTTTGCCGGCCAACTTTCCGATTGGCTCTACAGGCTTGCCCATCGCGGCCGATTCAAGAAGATCGTCCTCATTGCCCCGCCGCAGGTGCTGGGCGCATTGCGCAGGGAATTGCATAAGGAAGTGAGCGTCCGGGTGGCGGCCGAGATACCGAAGACCCTGACCAACCATACGGTGGTGAGTATAGAGCAGGTTTTAACGAACGGGTGATCTACCAGCCCGGCACAAGCTCGCTTGACCGCACCCGGCGCGTCCGCACATGGGCAAGCTGCGTGATATCGGCGGTGCCAAGCGTCGTGGGCGCAGGCGAGGAGATATTGTCGAGGCTCTCCACGATATGTTGCGCCAGCGCGTCGATGATGGCGGTCTGCTTGCTGTGGCCGCGCAGGATGCCGATGCCGAATTCCGGCAGCCTGCCGAAGCCGTCCGCCTCGCTCAATACCCTCATGCCGGGGCGCAGGGCGCATTCCGGCAGGACCGAAACCGCCAGCCCGGCAAGCACCGATGCCGCCAGTACGGTCGCGGACCAGCTGGTAAACAGGATGCGGTGGTCGCGCCCCATCTCGTTAAGCACATCGATCGCGACGCTCCGCCATATGCAGGTAGGCCGCCCGACGGCAAGCGGCAGCACCGCTTCTTCGTGTACAGCGTGGTTTGCCGAGGTGACCCAGAGCAAGGGCTCGCTGCGCACCACTTCCGAGCGGCGATCGCGCTGGGTGACGAGCGCGATATCGAGTGTTCCCCGCCTGACCATCTCTTCGAGATTGACCGTCGGCTCGCAGACGATGGAAAGCTCGACGCGCGGGTTGGAACGGGCGAACCGCGCCATGATCTCGGGCAGGAAACGGTCGGCATAATCATCCGGCGTGCCGATGCGCACATGGCCTTCGAGTTGCGTGTCGTCGAAGGCGGCGATGGTTTCGCTGTTCAGATGAATCATCCGCCTTGCATAGGAAAGCAGTCGCTCGCCGTCTTCCGTCAGCCGGTTGGTGCGCCCGTCGCGCTCGAACAGCGGCTTGCCGATCCGTTCCTCCAGCCGCCGCATCTGCATGGAAACCGCCGATTGCGTCTTGAACACGGCATCCGCCGCTCGTGTGAAGCTGCCCGTATCGGCAATGGCGATGAAGGTTTGCAACTGGTCGAGATCGAGCGGCGCGGTCATGAGATCACCCATCATCAATTTTGAACAATAGCATTAGAAACATTCGTTTGAATAATCAATAAGCCCGCTTCATAACGTCCATGCTCACAAAAAGTTGTGCGGCCCGCAATGGAGCGGGACGGACGGTTTGCGCGGAAATGATTTCCGCGCGGACGGGATATTTTTGTCCATACGCCCCTAAGGAGAACGGCGATGACGACGGCGAAGACGATAACCATGCCTGCTGCAACCGGCCTTGCGGCTATGACCCGAACGGCTGCGCGTTCCTATTATTGGGTGGTTAAGTTTTTCGCCGTGTACCGAAGCCGTGCGGCGATCCGGCATCTGGGTGACCTCGACGATCATCTGTTGCGAGATATCGGCATCAGCCGTTCGGATTTGCGCGTTGTCCAACGCTCTTATTTGCGCGATCCGAGCGCCGCGCTCGTCGATGCCCGCGCCAAACAGGAGGCGACCCGCAGCACCTATTGAAAGTTCCAGAGTCCCAAGGCAGGCGCCACCCATTCATAAGCCGGAATCCCCTCCCGGCTTTCGCCTGCCACCTTGCCCGGCCGTGGAGACACGGTCGGGTTTTTTTTAGTGAGCAGTGTTCAGTAAGCAGTGAGCAGGTAACATATTTCTGCTCACTGCTCACTGCTCACTGCTCACTGCTCACTAATAAGCATATTCCAGAAATATCGGCTCGATCGAACAGCCCCAGACGCTGCAATATTGGCTGAGCATCTTTTCGGCATCCGTGGTGCCGCGGGCGACGATTTCTTCGAGCGGGGCGAGGTAGTGCGTCTCGTCGAAACCCTCGCGGTTGAGCTTCTTGCGGTTCTTGAGGCCAAGCCGCGAGATATCCAGCGTTTCGCGGGCAATCTCACGCACGGTGCGGTCACGGAAAGGCGCGTGAAGCGCATAGGCCGGCACCGCGTCGCGCAGGGCCTGCACTTCCTGAAACTGCCAATCGCGGGTGAGTTGCTCGGCGGCGTCGAGCGCTTCGGCATCGTAAAGCAGCCCCACCCAATAGGCGGGCAGGGCGCAGACGCGCCGCCACGGGCCGCCATCGGCGCCGCGCATTTCGAGGAAGCGTTTCAGCCGCACATCCGGGAAAAGCGTCGAGAGATGATTGGTCCAGTCGCCCATATTGGGCATCCCGTCCGGAATTTCGTTGCGCAGCGCGCCGTTCATGAACTGGCGGAAGGTGACATGCGTGGCGTTATGATAATGGCCGTCGCGCAGGACGAAATACATCGGCACGTCCAGCGCCCAGTCGACATAATCGATGAAGCCGAAATCCGGCGAGAAGACGAAGGGCAGGAGCCCTGAGCGCTGGTTGTCCGTATCGCGCCAGATATTGGCGCGCCAGGAGAGAAGGCCGTTCGGCTTGCCGTCGGTGAAGGGAGAGCTTGCAAACAGCGCCGTCGCGATGGATTGCAACTTCATCGACACCTGCATCTTGCGGCGCATGTCGGTTTCGGATGCGAAGTCGAGATTAACCTGGACTGTGCAGGTGCGGTACATCATGTCGAGCCCCTCATGCCCGACCTTCGGCATGTAGTCCGCCATGATCGCATAGCGCGATTTCGGCATGCGCGGCGTTTCCGCCAATGTCCATTTCGGGCTGCCGCCCACGCCCAGAAAGCGGATGCCGAGCGGATCGGCGATCTCGCGCACCTGCGCCAGATGCGCGTTCATCTCGCGGCAGGTCTGGTGGATGGTGGAAAGCGGCGCGCCTGAAAGTTCGAACTGGCCGCCCGGCTCCAGCGAGATCGCGCCCTGTCCGGTCGGTTCCACAAGCCCGATGATGTTACCCTCGTCCAGGATCGGATCCCAGCCGAGCGTGGCCTGCATGCCCTCCAGAATGGCGCGGATGCCGCGCGGGCCGCCATAGGGGACAGGGCTGTGGTCCGCAGTATAGAACGGAAACTTCTCATGCTCGGTGCCGATGCGCCATTTATCCGCCGGTTTGCTGCCCGCCGCCAGATAGGCCACCAGCTCGTCGGTTGAGGAAATCGGCGTTTCATCCGTCGTATCGCGCGCCATTTTTTGCCCTAGCCCTAGAGCATGATCCCCAAAAGTTGCAGACTTCCAGGTAAGATCATGCGGATAAACCGATAACCGTTTTGGTTGGTGATTGGACGGTTTTGTCAAATCACGCAAGTGAATTTCATTTATAGGGCAATCAATGGAAATTGATTAAGAGCTTGGCTTATGCAGGACGCTTATCAAGCAACTTTGTCCAGGCGGCTCGGACGGATCAGCACTTCCGCGGATATACCAAGTTGGTCATGCAGGTTCCGTATCATCTCGATGGATAGGCTGCGTTTACGGTTCAGCACATCCGCGACGCGGTTGCGCGGTCCAATCATCGGCTCGAGATCTCTACGCGTGAGTCCTTGTTGTTCCATGCGAAATTTGATCGCTTCCACGGGATCAGGAGTGTCCATCGGGTAATGCTTCGCCTCGTAGGCGTCAATCAGCGTAGCCAGCACGTCGAGCAGGTCACCCTCCGGCGTGCCACTCTTTGCGCCCCACAGCCGCTCCACCTCGGTCAAAGCCTCATCGTAATCCGCTTCCGTACGAATCGGCTTCACATCATTCGCCATGCTCAACCTCCTTCACATCGATCTTGTCATAAGCTTTATGCGTTCCGATCCACTTGATCCAGACGATGCTCTTTTCAAAATCCGCCGACACGACAAGCCGATAGTCATTACCCTTGATGTTGAAAACGATCCGCTCAGCGCTGACGATGCTCGCCGTCGCATAAAGCCGCTTCACATCGGCTGTGCTCGTCCACTCAGCCTTGCTTACTTCATCGAACCATGCGTCGAGCGCGGCCTTGACAGCCGGTTGATCCTTTTGGCTCGCCAGACCCGCGATGAATTCTCTCAAGGTGCGCCGGGCGATAATTCTCATGGCTTTATTATAGGACGAGACCAAAATGGTCGCAATGGAAAAATCATCGTCATAGCCCTAAGCTCCCCAATCCCCTACCGTCGCCTGCATCAGCGCCAGCGCCGCCACGGCTGCCGTATCGGCGCGGAGTATCCGGGGCCCTAGCGGAATGGCCGTGACGAAGGGCAGGCGGTTGAGGAGGGCGCGCTCCTGTTCGGAAAACCCGCCTTCCGGGCCGATGAGTAGGCCGAGCGGTCCCGGCTGAAGCGACTGCAGGATCGGCAGGGGATTGTCCGTCTCGTGCGCTTCGTCGCAGAAGATCAGCCGGCGGGAGGGATCCCATTCATCGATGAGCCGGTCGAGTTTCGCCGCCTCGCGGCATTCCGGCAGGTTCAATACGCCGCATTGCTCGGCGGCTTCAACCGCATTGGCGCGAATGCGCTCGATGCCGATCTTTGGAACCTGCGTGTGCTGGGTGATGACAGGTTGCAGCACGCCCACGCCCATCTCTACGGCCTTCTGCACCATGTAATCCAGCCGCCCCTGCTTGAGCGGCGCGAAGCAATAGATGAGATCCGGCAGTGAAGTCTGCGCCCGGGTCTGTTCGACCACGCCGAGCCTGACGCGCTTTTTTCCCTCGAGGTGGATCGTCGCCTTCCACTCACCGTCCGCCCCATTGAAGAGGAGGACGGTATCCCCATTCTTCATCCGCAGCACGTTTGTCAGATAATGCGCTGCCTCCGCTGGCGGCTCGACATGGCTGCCGGCGGTAAGCGGGGTATTGATGAACAGTCTCTGCATTCTGTAGTTTGCACGCATACCGTAACCGATGACAGAGCAAGGGCCGCGTGGTCAAGCCGGAGCTTTTTCAGTCGTGCGGAACAAATGTTGCATTTTTGCTACGGCAAATGGCCAAAGCCGTTTAATCAGTGGATATTTGGAATCCCGAAAGAGCTGTTTAGTTGTCTGTAAGAAATTCCATGTGTACTGACCGGACGCGTATCGGGCTTGCTGCTTCGACGCAATCATATCATCGCCGTCTGTGGAGACACTACCAAATGACCGCCAAGGGCGCCACGCTCCTTACCGTTCTCATGCTCTCCGCGATCCTTTTCATGGCGACCGGCATATTCACTGTCGATGCCGGCGGCCATCAGGCATCCAGCGATGGATACGGTGTCTCCTCCAATTTTCATTGATTTATCGCCCCTCGGGTCTCTCGCCCTTTTCCCAAATAGGGCCGACCTTTTTCCCAATAAGGAATGGGGCCATAGAGATCAGCGAGATAATTGATGAAAAGCTGCGTCGCCTCCTGGACCGGGTAGGGCGGCGAGCACACGCTCGCAATAATTCCGGCAACATCCGCTTGTCGTTTGTCCCAGAAAAGGGAAACGGCTTCAACCGTCTGCCCGATATGAAATGTTTACAAGTCTGGCAGCCAAGAGCTAACTGTATTTAGCGCGTTTCTTATGGAATTCGTGCCAAGCGCCCTCGTGGTTCGAGGCTCCGCTTCGCTCCGCAACCTCTCCATGAGGGAGGTGAAGCGCACGACAATGCGGGAGGAAACATGTCCGGATTGACGCTGCCGAAGGCAAACAGCGCCACGCTTGCGCGTCGCGCCGAGATTGTCGCCGAGTTGCGCGATATCGTACCTGGCGAGGGCGTTGTCGATGCGACCAATGAAATGCGCGTGTTCGAGTCCGACGGGCTGACCGCATATCGGCAATTGCCGCTGGTCGTCGTCCTGCCCCAGACCGTGCGCCAGGTCTCGCGCATTCTCAAATATTGCCACGATCATGACATTCGCGTCGTGCCGCGCGGTTCCGGCACCTCGCTGTCCGGCGGCGCGCTGCCGCTGGAGGACGCGGTGCTTCTGGTCATGTCGCGCTTCAACCGCATTCTGGAAGTCGATTTCGCTAACCGTGTCGCGGTGGTGCAGCCGGGCGTGACCAATCTTGGCATCACCCGCGCGGTGGAGCACGAGGGTTTTTATTATGCCCCCGATCCCTCCTCGCAGATCGCCTGCTCCATCGGGGGCAACGTCGCGGAAAATTCCGGCGGCGTGCACTGCCTGAAATATGGGCTGACGGCCAACAATGTTCTAGGCATCGAGATGGTGTTGATGAATGGCGAGGTGATCCGGCTGGGCGGCAAGCATCTGGACGCTGAGGGCTATGATCTGCTCGGCCTGATGACAGGTTCGGAAGGGCTGCTCGGGGTCGTCACGGAAGTCACCGTTCGCATCCTGCAAAAGCCGGAAACGGCGCGCGCGGTGCTCATCGGCTTCCCCTCCAGCGAGGCGGCGGGGCAATGCGTCGCCGATATCATCGCCGCCGGCATCATTCCGGGCGGCATGGAGATGATGGACCGCCCAGCCATCCACGCGGCGGAAGATTTCGTCCATGCCGGCTATCCGCTTGATGTCGAGGCGTTGCTGATCGTTGAGCTGGATGGTCCGCAGGTGGAGGTCGATCATCTGATCGCCATGGTCGAGGACATCGCGGCGAAGAATGGAGCGGCGACCTGCACCGTGTCGCAATCGGAAGAACAGCGCATGGCGTTCTGGGCCGGTCGCAAGGCGGCCTTTCCGGCGGTCGGGCGCATTTCGCCCGATTATTACTGCATGGATGGCACGATTCCGCGCAAGGAACTGCCGAAGGTGTTGGCCGGGATGCGCGAGCTCTCGGAAAAATACGGCCTGCGCGTCGCCAATGTCTTTCACGCAGGCGACGGCAATCTGCACCCGCTCATCCTCTACGATGCGAATATTCCGGGTGAACTGGAGAAAGCCGAAGCCTTCGGCGCGGACATTCTCCGGCTTTGCGTGAAAGTCGGCGGCGTTCTCACCGGCGAGCACGGCGTCGGCATCGAAAAGCGTGACCTGATGCCGGAAATGTTCAACGAAACCGACCTGAACCAGCAAATCCGCGTCAAATGCGCCTTCGATGAGAAGCACCTCCTCAACCCGGGCAAGGTCTTCCCGCAACTCCACCGCTGCGCCGAACTGGGCCGGATGCACATCCATCGCGGACAGGTGGCGTTTCCGGATATTCCGAGGTTTTGAACGTGGTTTCTCTGTCATCCCACCCCCCTCTGGCTTGCCAGCCATCTCCCCCTCAAGGGGGGAGATCACGCTTTCATCAATGCGGGCATCAGTCGCCGACATTCAAGAATGAGCCGCAGAGGCCGTATCAGCTAATCTCCCCCCTTGAGGGGGAGATGCCCGGCAGGGCAGAGGGGGGTGAGATCGAAAGGCTCCCAAAGGGGGCAATATGACCACCTCCGCCCCTACAACCGAAGCAGCCGTCCTCGAAGCGGTGCAACGGGCTCTGGCGGAAGAAACCCCGCTGGAAATAATCGGCCATGGCTCCAAGCGCGCCATTGGCAGGCCCACGCAGACCGAACACATCATCGATCTCTCCAGCCTTTCCGGCGTCACACTCTACGAGCCGGAAGAACTGGTCCTCTCGGCAAAAGCCGGAACCCCGCTTGCTGCAATTGAGGCGTTGCTGGCCCAAAACGGTCAGTGCCTCCAATTCGAGCCGATGGATTACGGTCCGCTTCTGGGCGGCGAGGCGGGCAGGGGAACGATCGGCGGTGTTCTCGCCACGAACGCAAGCGGCCCGCGGCGATTGAAGAGCGGCGCGGCGCGCGACCATATTCTGGGCGTACGCGTCGTCTCGGGCCGGGGCGAGATCTTCAAATCCGGCGGACGCGTGGTGAAAAACGTCACCGGCTATGACCTTTCCAAAGGCATGGCCGGCTCATGGGGCACGCTTGGCATCTTGACCGAAGTCACCTTCAAGGTGCTGCCTGCGTCCGAGACTGAGACGACGCTCGCCATCCGGGGCCTTGAAGAGGAGGAGGCGGCACGGGCCATGGCGATTGCTCTTGGATCGAGCGGCGAGGTTTCGGCTGCCGCCCATCTGCCTGTTACCGTCACCGGCAAGGTGATCGGCGGCGCACTGTCGGGGAAGGCCTCGACATTGCTGCGGCTGGAGGGCTTCGCGCCCTCGGTCAAGGACCGCGCGGAAAAGCTCAAGGCGCTTCTGCATCCGGCGGGCGAAATCGATGAAATCACGGAAGCGCAATCACGTCGTCTCTGGCGTGAGATCCGCGATTGCCTGCCCTTCGCCGATGGCACCCAACGCTGCATCTGGCGCGTCTCGATGGCGCCGATGGAGGCGCATAAGATGGTCGCGAATCTGCGCCTGGGTGCCGGCGTCGATGCGTTTTATGATTGGCAGGGCGGCCTTGTCTGGCTGCGCATGGAGGCCGATCCTGAGCCGGTGGCGCTGCGCCGCCTGATCGCCCATTTCGGCGGTGGCCATGCTACGCTGGTGCGCGCGCCTCCCGGGATGCGCGCAAGCATCGAGGTGTTTCAGCCACAGCCGCCGGCGCTCGCCGCCCTGTCGCAACGGCTCAAGCACCAGTTTGACCCGAAGGGCATTCTCAATCCGGGCCGTATCACCGCTTGATCCCAAAAAGTTGCAGACTTTTTGGATAAGATCATGCGGCAGAGAACAAGGTTTTAGATATGCAGACCACTTTCACGCCCGAGCAACTGCGCGATCCTGCGATAGCAGGATCCGAAAAGATTCTGCGCAATTGCGTCCATTGCGGCTTCTGCACGGCCACCTGCCCAACCTATGTGACGCTGGGCAACGAGCTCGATAGCCCGCGCGGGCGCATCTACCTCATCAAGGACATGCTGGAAAACGACCGTCCGGCGGATGCTGAGACCGTCAAGCACATCGACCGCTGCCTGTCCTGCCTTGCCTGCATGACCACATGTCCCTCCGGCGTCAATTATATGCATCTGGTGGATCATGCGCGCGCCCATATCGAAAAGACCTACAAGCGCCCGCTGATGAACCGGCTGACGCGAGCGGTTCTCGCCTTCGTGCTGCCTCATCCCACGCGATTCCGTGCAGCCCTTGCCGCGGCGAAGCTGGGCCGTCCTCTCGCCGGCCTGTTTCGGTCCGTGCCTGCATTAAAACCGTTGGCGGCCATGCTGGACCTAGCCCCGCGCGTCCTCCCGGCAAAATCAGCCTCCGCCGGGCCGGGAACGCACAAGCCCAATGCCGCGCCGCGCGGGCGCGTCGCCCTGTTGACCGGCTGCGCGCAACCCGTGCTGAACCCCGGCATCAACGAAGCGACGATCAGGCTGCTCACGAGGGTCGGCATCGAGGTGGTGGTGCCGAAAGGGGAGGGCTGCTGCGGCTCGCTGGTGCATCATATGGGGCGCGAGGAACAGGCGCTAAGCGACGCCCGGCGCAATGTCGATGTCTGGACCCGCGAGATCGACAATGGCGGTCTCGACGCGATCATCGTCACCGCATCCGGCTGTGGCACGACGATCAAAGATTACGGCCATATGCTGCGCCTCGATCCTGCCTATAAGGACAAGGCGGAAAGGGTTTCAGCGCTGGCGAAGGACATCACGGAATATCTGGCCGATCTCGACCTGCCCGCGCCGGAAAAGCCAGCCGGCCTCACCGTCGCCTACCATTCCGCTTGTTCCATGCAGCACGGCCAGAAGATCACCCGTCAGCCGAAGGCGCTCTTGGCGCGGGCAGGCTTCATCGTAAAGGAACCGGCGGAAGGCCATCTGTGCTGCGGCTCCGCCGGCACCTACAACATCATGCAGCCGGAAATCGCCCGGCGCCTGCGCGACCGCAAGGTGAGGAATATCGAGGCCACGGGCGCCGATCTCATCGCCACCGGCAATATCGGCTGCATTACCCAGATCGCCTCGGGATCAAAGCTGCCGATTGTGCATACAGTAGAGTTGCTAGATTGGGCCTATGGCGGGCCGGAGATAGAAGGGCTGGGACATGCCCGGATAAGGGCGTGACTTCGTGATGGTTCAGCGGCGAGGACCCTTGGGGGTGTCCAAGGGAATGAAATGAACAGCAATCACAACGGCGATCATCATGACCACCGGAAGGGCCAGCGTTAGGTAAGTATAAATAGTCATCGGTCCAGTCCGTTCAGATGCTGCTTCGTTGCAGAATTTAGCGGCGGGGGCGCTTTGAGCTATCCAGGGGCATAAAATGAACAAAGACTATCACGCCGATCATCATGACAACCGGAATGGCCAGCGTCAGGTAAGCGTAGATATTCATTGATCCAGTCCTTTGAGATGCCTCGATGCATAATAATGTAGGACGAATCCAAGCATGAAGCAAATGATTGCCGTGAGGACCATGGAAACAAAGGCCTCAGGGCGAACCGTTGGATCATACGCTACGCGGGTAATGGGCGTAAAGGTTCCAATCAGCAGAACGCCTATAGCCAATCCATTGATGAATGTCGCTTGCAGCTTGATCTTTTCCTTTATCGCATCGGATAGCTTCGTCGTTTCGTTGCCGCTCATGAAATGCCCCCAATTTCATAAAGAAAGGGCCGGTTTCCCGGCCCACCCCCAACCCCTCACATACTATCCGGATGCGGGCCTATCCGCCCGTCATGGGCATTCAGGTCCGAAATCGTATCATGCTCCCCGGAACTGAGCCTGAAATCGAACACGTCGAAATTCTCCTGGATGCGCGAGGGCGTCGAGGATTTCGGGATGACGATATTGCCGATGTCGAGATGCCAGCGCAGGACGATCTGTGCCGTCGTCTTGCCGTGCTTGGCCGCGATCTGCTTCAGGACCGCGTTTTCCAATATCGTGCCTCGCCCGAGAGGGCTCCATGCCTCGGTGGCGATGCCCTTTTTCTCGTGGAAGACGCGCAGCTCGTTCTGCTGGAACTGCGGATGCAGTTCGATCTGGTTGAGCACCGGCGTGACGCCCGTTTCCTTGATGATACGTTCGAGATCGGCGATGCGGAAATTCGACACGCCGATGGATTTGACGAGGCCGTCTTCCCTGAGCTTGATCAGGGCGCGCCAGCTATCGGGAAAGCGGTCCTGCGCCGGCACCGGCCAATGGATCAGATAGAGATCGACATAGTCCGCGCCAAGCCGCTTAAGGCTGGCATCGAACGCCTTGAGCGCGGAATCATAGCCCTGGTCGGTGTTCCAGAGTTTCGTCGTAAGATAAATCTCGCCGCGCGGCAGGCTGGACTGCTTCAGCGCCTTGCCCACGCCTTCCTCGTTGCCGTAGGCCGCGGCGGTATCGATGTGCCGATAGCCCGTTTCGAGCGCTTTCCCGACGACGCCGGCCGCTTCGTCATTGCTCACTTGCCAGACACCGAAACCCAATTGCGGGATTTCGTGGCCGTCATTGAGCTTTATCCTGGGCATCGTCATGGTCATCCTCTCCTTTATTCTTACTTTCGGAATATCATAGGAAAAGGCTGTCCGGGACAAGAGCGATTAATCAAAACGAATAGAGCAAAAACGAAAAGGGCAGCCGGGTGTTCCCCGCTGCCCTTTTCGGTTGTTTTGCGGGTTTCCGCGGCTTTACATCACCACAACCTTGGTGCCGATTTTCACCCGGTCGTAGAGGTCGGTGACGTCCTCGTTGCGCATACGGATGCAGCCGGAAGAAGCCGCCGTGCCGATGGTCCAGGGCGCGTTCGTGCCATGGATGCGGTAAAGCGTAGAGCCAAGATAAAGCGCGCGGGCGCCGAGCGGATTTTCCGGTCCGCCTTCCATATGCACGGGCAGGATGCGGCCTTTCTCCTCCAATTCGCGCTCGATCATTTCCGCCGGCGGACGCCAGTCCGGCCATTCCGCCTTGCGCGTGATCGGGTTCGTGCCCTTCCAACTGTGACCTTCCTTGCCGACACCGACGCCATAGCGCATGGCCTTCCCGTTCGGCTCGATGAGATAAAGAAACTTTTTCGCCGTATCGACGACGATGGTGCCGGGTTTGTGCTTGCTTTTATATGCGACCGACTGCGGCAGGTAGATCGGGTTCATCCGGCGCTGCGCTTTAGTCTCGCGACGCGGCGCCACGCGAGTGGCGGAGCGCGTATAGCCTACTTGCTGGTAAGTCTTTGGGCGGTAGCGCGGCGGTTGCTCTGCCATCATCGGCGCATAGCGCACCACGCGGCGCTGCCCGGTTGGCGCGGCGGCGTAGACGCGGCGTTGCGCCTGGGATGGAGAAATGTAGACGCGGCGCTGGCCGGAATAATAATAGCGCACGCTTCCATCGGAATGGATCGGGCGCTCCTCAAGTTGCGTGACCCAGGGCGCGGTGAGATCCGGGGAGAGTTCCACCGGCGCGCTGGTCGCATAGCGGTCTCTGCTCCAGGCCCCGGTTGCGGAAAACGCGGAAATGGTGACAGCCATAGCGGCGGTGATAAGAAGAAGATGGCGTGGTTTCATGATTTTGGCCCCAATGCCCTTTGCGGATCACGCCCCGGCTCCTGACAGGACGCTGGCAGGAGAGGGCATGGCAGTGTCGTCACAAGGGATTGTGGGTGGAGCCGGAATAGAAAAAGTGAATCGAATTCAATAAAAATACGATTCTTCTCGGCAACTGTTTTTGTGGTTAACGCCCGGTTTCGCATGATGATGATAGAACACGCCAAGAGGTAGATGATGACCGAGGAAACGCTCGTGAAAACGGGGCTTGTCGAAGGCGCGGATGGCAAGACGCGCTGTTTCTGGCCCGGCACTCTGCCCGACTATCTCCATTATCACGACCATGAATGGGGGAGACCAGTCGCCGACGACAAGCGCTTGTTCGAAAAAATATGCCTGGAAGGCTTCCAGTCCGGCCTGTCCTGGCTGACGATCCTGCGCAAGCGGGAGAATTTCCGCGATGCCTTCGAAGGCTTCGATTTCGAGCGCGTCGCCCGCTTCGGCGAGAGCGATATCGAGCGGCTGCTCGGCAATGCCGGCATCATCCGCCATCGCGGCAAGATCGTCTCTGCCATCAACAACGCCAAACGCGCCATCGACCTGGCATCGGAAAAGGGCTCGCTGGCCGCTTACTTCTGGTCCTTCGAGCCGGGCGATGAGGAACGGCCAGCCATCATGGATTACCAGACGCTCCGGGCAAATCCGACGACACCGACATCCATCCGCTTGTCCAAGGACCTGAAAAAGCGCGGCTGGAGCTTCGTCGGGCCGACGACGATGTATGCGCATATGCAGGCCATGGGCCTCGTCAACGACCATATCGAGGGCTGCTGCTGCCGGGGGGAGGTAGAAGAGTTGCGGCGAAATTTTAAACGGCCGAGGTGAGGGGCGCTTCCGCTTTATTGAACCGGCCTGCAAAACCTGCAATAAACCTCGAAAATTGCAGGAGGCCCCTCATGACTATCGCATCGCTGTTGATTTTCGCTGGCGCGCTGCTTGTAGCGGCGGGTTCGCCGGGGCCGAGCATCGGTGCGCTGGTGGCCCGCGTCATCAGCCGTGGCTACAAGGATGTCCTGCCCTTCCTCCTCGCCATGTGGATCGGCGAGGCGATCTGGCTTTCATTCGCCGTCTGGGGCCTCGCCGTGGTGGCGCAGACCTTCCATCTCGTCTTTACCATCATCAAATATGCCGGCGTCGCCTATCTGCTTTTTCTTGCATGGAAGATGTGGACAGCGCCCGTCGAGGTACATGACGGCGCTTTGCCGAAGGAGAACTCCGCCGGAAAGCTGTTCGTGACCGGCCTCGCCGTGACGCTCGGCAACCCCAAGATCATGATGTTCTACATGGCGCTTCTGCCGACGATCATCGATCTCGGCCATGTCACCGTGCTTGGCTGGGCGGAACTGATCGCCGTCATGGTGCTGGTGCTCATCACGGTCGATGTGTTCTGGATTGCGCTCGCCGCGCAGGCCAAGCGCTTTCTCAGAAGCGCCCGCGCCATGCGCATCGCCAACCGCAGCAGCGCCACGGTAATGGCCGGTGCGGCGGCGGCTATCGCGACGCGACAGTAAGCTTGCCACATTCTAGCGTCTGGGCTAGGAACGCGCATGGTCAACTGAATGTTGATTTTCCACATTCAGTTGATTTTTTACGTGAAATCCAAGCATCGGACAAACATCATGGCAAACAAGGCTGACAAGGTAAAAGCACGGCTTCCGCGCGGGCTTGTCGATCGCCATGCGTCCGACATTCGCGCCACCGACAAGATGCTGGCGGCGATCCGCGAGGTCTATGAGCGCTACGGCTTCGATCCGGTCGAGACGCCGATGCTGGAATATACCGATGCGCTGGGCAAGTTCCTGCCCGACCAGGACCGGCCCAACGAGGGCGTGTTCTCGCTTCAGGACGATGACGAGCAATGGCTGTCGCTCCGCTATGACCTGACCGCGCCGCTGGCGCGTCATGTGGCTGAGAATTTCAACGAGATCCAGCTTCCCTACCGCACCTACCGCGCCGGCTATGTGTTCCGCAACGAGAAGCCGGGTCCGGGCCGCTTCCGCCAGTTCATGCAGTTCGACGCCGATACCGTCGGCGCGCCCTCCGTCGCGGCGGATGCCGAAATGTGCATGATGATGGCCGATGTGATGGAAGCGGTGGGGATAAAGCGCGGCGAATACGTCGTGCGCGTCAATAATCGCAAGGTTCTTGATGGCGTGATGGAGGCCATCGGCGTTACCGAGGAGGGGCAGAAGCTCACCATTCTCCGCGCCATCGACAAGCTGGACAAGTTCGGTCTCGAAGGGGTGAAACTACTGCTTGGTGCGGGTCGCAAGGATGAAAGCGGCGATTTCACCAAGGGCGCGGGGCTCAATGAGCGGCAGATTGATAAAGTCCTAATTCTTTTCAAGATCGAGGATTTTGCCGCAGAAGCGCGTGCAAGCAATTCTCATTACACCGAGGGGGTTGAGAGCGGTATCATTGACGCCCGCAAAGCGGAAGACATACGCACAAAAGGGATTTTCGGTGGCCTGCTGCACAATCTAGTAGGTAGTGCGCGTGGTCTTGAAGGAGCTACGGAGCTTCAGCAAATCTGGGATATGGTTGTCGCGGGCGGATATGATGATGGCCGCATCCGCATCGACCCCTCCGTCGTGCGTGGCCTCGAATACTACACCGGCCCCGTCTTCGAAGTCGAACTCACCGCCCAAATCCCCAATGAGAAAGGCGAGATCGTGCGCTTTGGCTCGGTCGGCGGCGGCGGGCGGTATGATGGTCTCGTCTCGCGCTTCCGTGGCCAGCCGGTTCCGGCGACGGGCTTTTCCATCGGCGTGTCGCGTCTGATGACCGCCTTGAAGAATCTCGGCAAGCTGGGCGAAGGCGATGTGCTCGCGCCTGTTCTCGTCACTGTCATGGATGGCGACATGGAGGCCATGGGGAAATATCAGGATTTCACCCAGAAGCTTCGCGCCGCCGGCATCCGCGCCGAGATGTACCAAGGTAACTGGAAGAAATTCGGCAACCAGCTGAAATATGCCGACCGCCGCGGCGCCCCGCTCGCCATCATCCAGGGCGCGGATGAGCGGGCGAATGCGCAAGTCCAGATCAAGGATCTGATCGAGGGCAAGCGCCTTTCCGAAGAGATCGAAAGCAACGAGGAATGGCGCTCCAGCCGCCCGGCGCAGGTGACGGTGAAGGAAGAGGATCTGGTGGCGGCGGTGAAGCGGATGCTTGACGAGCAGGCGGCGGATCGGGCTGTGGGAGCGTAAACTTATGTTACGTTTGCGCTTGAACACCCCCCTCTGGCCTGCCGGGCATCTCCCTCCTCTATCACCGTCATCCTCGGGCTTGACCCGAGGATCCACGGCAAGGGAGCGAAAACGCTATTATCGTCCGCAACGGGATTATGAATTTAGCGGGTGCAATATCGAGCGGCGTCTTCTTGCTGGAACGCGCCGAGACCATGGAAAATTTTGTGCCCCCTTGCCGTGGATCCTCGGGTCAAGCCCGAGGATGACGGTGAGGACGGGGGAGATGCCCGGCAGGGCAGAGGGGGGTATCCCCGGCCCGACCAGTCAGGCTCGGCGCGTATGACCCCCTCCCGCCCCCCCGCCTTCGCCAAAGACCTCTCCGCCTGTCTCACCGCGCGCGGCGCTGAACGCGTCGACATCCCCGTCATCCAGCCCGCCGATCCGTTTCTCGACATGGCGGGCGAGGATTTGCGCCGCCGCATTTTTCTCACCGAGAACGAGAACGGCGACAGCCTCTGCCTGCGCCCGGAATTCACCATTCCGGTCTGCCGCAATCATATCGCCCTCAATGCCGCGACGCCGAAGCGCTATGCCTATCTGGGCGAGGTCTTCCGTCAGCGCCGCGAGGGCGGCACGGAATTCTATCAGGCGGGCATAGAGGATCTGGGCGACGCTGATGAAGCGCGCGCCGATGCCCGTTCGCTCGCCGATGCGCTGGCTTGCGTCCGTGTCGCGGCTCCCGATGCGGCGTTGGAAATCGTGCTGGGCGATCAGGCGATGTTCGAGGCGGTGCTTGCCGCGCTTGGCCTGCCGCGCGGCTGGCAGAAGAAGCTGGCGCGTGCTTTCGGCAACCCCCAGGCATTGAAGAGCCTGCTTGCCGGCCTCTCCTCGCCGCGCGAGAATGGCACGTTGCTGGAGCCGCTGGCCGGGTTGGTCGCCGCGGGCGATGAAGCGGCGCTCGCGGCATTTCTGGAAGACGATATGCGCGAGGCAGGCATTTCCCCCGGCGCAGGCCGCGCGCCCGTTGAAATCGCTCGTCGCCTCATCGAGAAGGAAAGCCTCGCCTCGGTTCGCTTGTCGAAAAAAGCCTCCGCCGCGCTCGAAGCCTTCCTCGCCATCCGGGAGCCGCTCGACCGCGCAACGCAGCGCCTTGGTGATTTTGCCGCGAAAAATAAGCTCGATCTTGGTTCCGCGTTGCAGGCTTTCACCGCCCGCGCCGAGGCGATCGAAGCAGCCGGAATCGATCTGGGCGAAGTCCATTACGACGCCGCGTTCGGCCGCCCGCTCGATTATTATACCGGCCTCGTTTACGAAATCCGCTCTGCCTTGGGCGGCGGAGCGGTCGTCGGCGGCGGTCGCTTCGACCGGCTTCTGACACTGCTTGGCGCGGATCAACCCATTCCCGCCGTCGGCTTTTCCATCTGGCTTGACCGGCTGGAAGACCTTGCCGGGAGGGTGCGATGACCGTCACGCTTGCATTGCCCTCCAAGGGCCGCCTCAAGGAACAGGCGCTCGCTGTTCTGGCGCAGGCCGGATACACCGTCATCCTGCCGGATGACGACCGCAACTATCGCGCGCGCGTCGAGGGCGAGGATGATCTCGACATTCTGTTCCTCTCCGCCTCGGAAATCGCGCGGGAACTGGGCTATGGCGGCGTCGATCTCGGCGTTACCGGCGAAGACCTGATCCGCGAGACGCTCAGCCATGCCGATGAACGTGTCGCCATCGAAACGCCGCTGGGCTTCGGCCATGCCGATGTCGTGGTCGCCGTGCCGGAGGTCTGGCATGATGTCACCACCATGGCCGATCTCGACGACGTCGCCGCCGATTTCCGCCAGCGTCATGGGCGAAGGCTCCGGATCGCCACGAAATACTGGCGCCTGACGCAGCAGTTCTTCTCGCAGAAGCACGGCATCCAGGTCTACCGCATCGTCGAAAGCCTCGGCGCGACCGAGGGCGCCCCCGCAGCGGGTTCCGCCGATATCATCGTCGATATCACCTCGACCGGCTCGACGCTAAAAGCCAACCGCCTCAAGGTGCTGGAGGATGGCGTCATCCTGCGCTCGCAGGCCTGCCTGGTGTCGGCCCGTCGCAGCCATGGCAATGCGCGCGTGGGGGAAATCGCGGAGCGAATTAGGGGAATAGGGCAGTAAGGCAGTAGGGCAGTATGTTACTGCCTCAGCATATTGCCCTACTGCCCTATTGCCTTACTGCCTTAGCTTGGCATCCAGCGACAGCGCACCCGCGCCCATGGCAGCCAGTACGAAGAAACCGCCGGCAATGGCGAGGTTCTTCTGGAAATTGATCAGTTGCATCTGATTGGCGAAATCCATATGGGCCACGAAAGCCGATGCGATAGCGAAAAGCCCGAGCAGGATGGCCGCAATACGCGTCTTGTAGCCGACGAGAACGGCAAGTCCGCCCACGAGTTCA
The DNA here is from genome assembly GCF_003217235.1 of Paramesorhizobium leguminum. Lineage (GTDB taxonomy): Bacteria > Pseudomonadota > Alphaproteobacteria > Rhizobiales > Rhizobiaceae > Paramesorhizobium > Paramesorhizobium leguminum. The sequence continues at coordinate 76,059 of NZ_QJTF01000001.1, forward strand.
AGCAGGCCGACGAGAACGGCAACCACCATCGGCGCGGGCATGCCGATGCTGCCGAAATAACCCGCCGTGCCGCTGAGCGCGGTCAATTTGCTGAAACCGGCGGGGATGAAGAGCGAGGACAGCAGGATACGGCCGATCAGATTGCCGTATGAATTGCTGGAAGTTGCGATGCCTGACATGGAATGATGCTCCAAAGGGTTGCGATCATGGCAGATAACCACATGGCTTTGTCAAAGAAAGCCGCATTGTTCATGACACATCGTTCACGAATGTGAGACGAGCCGACTGTTTTGAGTTGTTGCGCTGCATCTCACCCCCCTCTGTCCTGCCGGACATCTCCCCCTCAAGGGGGGAGATTGGCTGATACGGCTCCCCGTGCTCACAATGCGACGTTTGCGATTGATGCGCACATTGATGAAGGCTAATCTCCCCCCTTGAGGGGGAGATGTCCGGCAGGACAGAGGGGGGTGATCGATCGTAGAGATCTATCTGGAGCTTACCCCGGCGAAATCATCCGCTCCGGCCGCACCAGCTTGTCGTAGTCCTCCGCCGAAACCAGCCCGCTCGCCAGCGCTTCCTCGCGCAGAGTGGTGCCGTTTTTATGCGCCGTCTTGGCAATCTTCGCGGCGTTGTCATAGCCGATTGCCGGCGCCAGCGCCGTCACCAGCATCAGCGAGCGCTCCAGCAGATCCTTGATGCGCGCCTCGTCGGCCTCGATGCCCGCGACGCAATTGTCGGCGAACGACACCATCGAATCCGAGAGAAGCCGGATCGATTGCAGCACATTATAAGCGATGACAGGCTTGAACACGTTAAGCTCGAAATGGCCCTGGCTCGCCGCCACCGTCACGGTGGTCTGATTGCCGAACACCTGCGTCGCCACCATCGTCAGCGCTTCCGCCTGTGTCGGATTGACCTTGCCCGGCATGATCGATGAGCCCGGCTCGTTTTCCGGCAATTTCAGTTCGCCAAGACCCGAACGCGGGCCGGAGCCGAGGAAGCGGATGTCGTTGGCGATCTTGAACAGGTCGGCGGCAAGGGCGTTGAGGCTGCCGTGAAAATTGACGATCGCGCCATGGCTCGCCAGCGCCTCGAACTTGTTGGGCGCGGTCTTGAACGGCAGGCCGGTAATCTCCGACACCGCATCGGCAAACCCCGTGTCGAATCCCTCAGGCGCGTTCAAGCCCGTGCCCACCGCCGTGCCGCCCTGCGCGAGCAGGAAGATGTCGGAAAGCGCGTCCTCGATGCGCTTGCGCCCATATTCCAGCGCGGCGCGATAGCCGGAAAACTCCTGGCCCAGCGTCACGGGCGTCGCGTCCTGCGTATGCGTGCGGCCGATCTTGATGATGCCGGCGAAAGCCTCTTCCTTCTCCCTCAAGGCGCCGATCAGGTGATCGAGCGCGGGAAAGAGCCGATGTGTGGTCTCGATGGCCGTCGCGATGTGGATCGCGGTCGGGAAGCTGTCGTTGGACGACTGGCTCATATTGACGTGGTCGTTCGGATGCACCGGCTTCTTGGAACCCATCTCGCCGCCGAGCAATTCGATGGCGCGATTGGAAATCACCTCATTGGCGTTCATGTTGGACTGAGTGCCCGAGCCGGTCTGCCAGACAACGAGTGGAAAATGCACATCGAGCTTGCCTTCGCTCACTTCCGCCGCCGCCACGGTGATAACGCGCCCGATCACCGGATCGAGCCTGCCAAGCGCGATATTGGTCTCCGCCGCCGCCCGCTTGACGATGCCCAGCGCGTGAATGAGGGGCAGGGGCAGCCTCTCGCCGCCGATCTTGAAGTTGTTTAGCGATCGTTCCGTCTGTGCGCCCCAGTAGCGATCCGAAGCTACGTCGATGGGGCCGAACGTATCGGTTTCCGTGCGGGTTTTGGTCATGTCATTCTCTCCGCTCTTCGCTGGAATTTCACCCCCCTCTGCCCTGCCGGGCATCTCCCCCTCAAGGGGGGAGATTACACCTTCATCAATGTCCGGCATCAATCGCAGGTGTACCAGAATGTATGCAGCGAGCCATATCAGCCAATCTCCCCCTTGAGGGGGAGATGCCCGGCAGGGCAGAGGGGGGTGTCTTCTTTGTGGCGTGAGTTATACCCCGAGCATCAGAAAGAACAAAGCCTCACGCTTACCGCGCGGCCTTCAGCGCCTTGGCCCACCACACGAGCTGGTCGAGCATCCCCGTGGCGGCGTCGGCAAGATGCGGATAGTCGCCAAGCTGCTGTTCGCCCTTCACCACTGCGAGATATTCCGGAAAGAGGATGTGCACACCTGTCTTCACCGATGCCGCCTGCATCTCCACGGCGATCAACCGCAGATGCTCCACAGCGCGGGCGCCGCCGACGCCGCCATAACCGACGAAGCCGAACGGCTTCTGGATCCATTCGCCCATGTCGATGGCGTTCTTCAAGACGGCGGTCGGCGCGTGGTTGTATTCGGCGACGGTGAAGATGTAGCCGTCGAACTCGCGCATCTTCTTTTTCCAGCGCTCCGCCGTCTCGTTCTGCGCTTCCGTGGTGCGTTCTTCACCCAGGAACGCCATGGGATAGTCGATGAGATCGACCACTTCCACGTCGAGGTCACCGCGCTGGGTCGCAAGTCCGGCGATCCATTTGGCGGGGACGGGGGCAAAGCGCGATCCGCGGGTCGAGCCGATGATGACGGCGATTTTCGGTTTTGTCATATGCATGAGCCTCTCTTCATGAAGGGTGGTAACCAAAAGAAACCAGCGCTATATAATTGGCGACCAAACAAACGCGCAAGGAGGCACTTTTTTGAAACCGGATCACTTCCACGTAACCTCCGAATGCACGATGGTGAATGAAATTCTGTCGCGCGTCGGCGACAAATGGACGGTGCTGGTCGTCAGCTACCTCGGCAATGGCGCGATGCGCTTCAACGAGTTGCGGCGCACCGTTTCCGGCATTTCGCAGAAGATGTTGACGACCACGCTGCGCGGGCTGGAGCGCGACGGCTTCGTTACGCGCACGATCTTTCCAACTATTCCGCCAAGGGTGGAATATGAGCTGACGGATCTGGGGCGTGAGCTGCTCGTTCCCGTCCGCGCGCTGGGGGCATGGGCGGTCTCCAACCATGATCGCGTACTCGCCGCGCGCAATCGCTTCGATGCGGCGCAAGGTGCGGTATCGGAGCCGTTCGGGCCTGAGAGAAATTTGAGCGAAGCCGCTGAATAACTGAGAGGGGGAGGGGTGGAAAGGCGGATGGGGATCCGCCTTTCCTGTTGCCTGAGACAGGACTTCCCTAAAGCGGGGGCAATGAGAAGTCCATCTGGTATTAGCAAGCCCTGTCAAGCGGTTGACCATGTTTGCCAAACCCAGTCAATCAGAACTTTCTAACAAACAGACTGTTCAACACTCGATTAGCGGAGCATGGTTAAGGCTTGGTTACCTGACCCAAGGTAAGGCGCGAGCTATAAAAAAGGCGGGCACGAGGCCCGCCTTTCCAGTTCTGGAAACAGGACTTCTTAGAAGTCCATGCCACCCATGCCGCCCATGCCGCCGCCGGGCATTGCGGGCATGCCTGCATCCTTCTTCGGAAGCTCGGCGATCATGGCTTCCGTCGTGATCAGCAGCGAGGCAACCGAAGCGGCGTTCTGCAGGGCCGTGCGGACAACCTTGACCGGATCGACGATGCCCATGGCGATCATGTCGCCATATTCGCTCGTCTGGGCGTTGTAGCCGTAGTTGTCTTCGTTCTTGTCGAGGATCTTGCCGACGACGATGGAGGCTTCGTCACCAGCGTTTTCAGCGATCTGGCGAACCAGCGACTGGAGGGCGCGGCGAACGATGTTGATGCCGGCTTCCTGGTCGTCGTTTGCGCCCTTGGCGGTGATCTTCGTGGAGGAGCGAAGCAGTGCCACGCCACCGCCCGGCACGATGCCTTCCTGAACGGCAGCGCGCGTCGCGTTGAGCGCGTCGTCGATGCGGTCCTTCTTTTCCTTCACTTCGACTTCCGTCGAGCCGCCGACACGAATGACGGCAACGCCGCCGGCGAGCTTGGCAAGGCGTTCCTGCAGCTTCTCGCGGTCGTAGTCGGAGGTGGTCTCTTCGATCTGCGCCTTGATCTGGGCAACGCGGCCTTCGATCTCGGCCTTCTGGCCGGCGCCATCGACGATGGTGGTGTTTTCCTTGGTGATCGACACCTTCTTGGCGCGGCCCAGCATGTCGAGCGTGACATTTTCGAGCTTGATGCCGATGTCTTCGGAGATCACCTGGCCACCGGTGAGGATGGCGATGTCTTCGAGCATGGCCTTGCGGCGGTCGCCGAAGCCGGGAGCCTTCACGGCAGCGATCTTGAGGCCGCCGCGCAGCTTGTTGACGACGAGCGTTGCAAGGGCTTCGCCTTCGACGTCCTCGGCGATGATGACGAGCGGCTTGCCGGTCTGGACGACGGCTTCGAGCACCGGCAGCATGGCCTGGAGGTTCGAGAGCTTCTTCTCGTGCAGGAGGATGTAGGCGTCTTCCAGGTCAGCAACCATCTTTTCCGGGTTGGTGACGAAGTAAGGCGACAGGTAGCCGCGGTCGAACTGCATGCCTTCGACGACTTCGAGTTCGGTCTCGGCGGTCTTGGCTTCTTCAACCGTGATGACGCCCTCGTTGCCGACCTTCTGCATGGCTTCGGCGATATCCGCGCCAACCTGCTTGTCGCCGTTTGCGGAGATGGTGCCGACCTGCGCGACTTCTTCCGAGGTCGAGATCTTCTTGGCCTTGGCGGCCAGATCCTTGACGACTTCGCCGACAGCGAGATCGATGCCGCGCTTCAGGTCCATCGGATTCATGCCGGCGGCAACGGCCTTGTTGCCTTCGCGAACGATCGACTGGGCCAGCACGGTCGCGGTCGTGGTGCCGTCACCGGCGATGTCGTTGGTCTTCGAAGCAACTTCGCGGACCATCTGCGCGCCCATGTTCTCGAACTTGTCTTCCAGCTCGATTTCCTTGGCGACGGAAACGCCGTCCTTGGTGATGCGCGGCGCGCCGAAGGACTTGTCGATGATGACGTTGCGGCCCTTGGGACCGAGCGTGACCTTCACGGCATCGGCGAGGATATCGACGCCACGCAGCATTTTCTCGCGCGCGGTACGTCCGAACTTGATTTCTTTAGCAGCCATTTGTGTCTCTCCTGGGAGTTAAACCCGGTTTGATCTATGGTGAAATTCAACGCATGACCCCAAAAAGTTGTAGACTTTTTGGACAAGGCTCATGCGAATAAAAAGAAAAAACGGTGATCGGCCGATCAGCCGATGATGCCGAGAATGTCGGATTCCTTCATGATCAGCAGGTCTTCGCCGCCGATCTTGACTTCCGTGCCCGACCACTTGCCGAAGAGGATGCGATCGCCTTCCTTGACATCCAGCGGAACGAGCTTGCCGGCTTCGTCACGGGCGCCCGTGCCGACGGCGACGATCTCGCCTTCCTGCGGCTTCTCCTTGGCGGTATCGGGAATGATGATGCCACCAGCGGTCTTTGCTTCCGATTCGACCCGGCGGACGACGACACGGTCGTGAAGCGGGCGGAACTTGGTGTTGGCCATGGTTTGAACCCTTAGTTGCGATAAAAAAATGGATGGTTTGAACTCTCGTTAGCACTCTCGTTGGGAGAGTGCTAACAGCGCCATGGAGATAAATTTTCAGGGGCGGATTGTCAAGGGAAACGGCGGTAAGACATCAAGGATTTCGCCATTCCGGAGCGTCGCGAGCGACACGGAATTCAGGGATATGGGCGCTCTCCAGGGAAGAAACAAGGAATGGGTCGCTGAGGCAATCAGGGAAGCCGCTGCTTAAAGCGTTCGGCCTACCTCACAATCCGCAGATTGGAGAGTTCGTCACCGATCTGGCGGAAGGTTTCCGCGAGATTTTCGCCCTTTGTGTTCCAGAAGAGCTTCGCCGGTTTGCCGGCGTCATCAGGGTCGCTGCGCGTGCGCGAGTCCGACGCGCAGGCTTTCAGGGCTTCGATCTGCTGCCTTTCCTCGTCATCGCTTTCGTTGAGATCGAGCGCTATCGTCATGACGATGACTTTGGCGGTTTTTACATTGTTGCATAGCGTCGCGAACTGCTCGTTCATCGCCGCCGTATAATTGTCGTTGGTGTGAACAGTGGGGACGACTATGCTCGTGTTCTGGAAAATGCGCGGTATGGTGGAAGGCTTCGTGATTTGCCTCGGATAGCCAAACGCGGCATATTTGTTGGAAGAATATGTGTTGGCGCCATCGGTCAGTACGATGACGACCTTGTCGTTGCCGCGCTGGGTCTCTGAGCGGCCCTCCGTAAAAGGTTCGCCATGCGAAATGGTTCGCCAACCCCAGGCCATTCCTTCCGGAACATTCGTTGTTGCCGTTGATATTGGATCCATCTCGTCAATTGCGTCTATAATTTTGCTCAGTCCGTCGGCGGGGGAGACGTCCGTAAGGGGGGTAATCGGATTGGTCGTGCAGCTATAATTCGGCCCCTTATCGTAAACATTCACCAATGGGCGGGTGTTGGCGGTGGCGTGCAGAAAATATTTCCTTATATCGCGGTGTTTGACGTCGGCATTGCCGTCGGTCCACCAACTGTTTTGCGAATAATTATCTTCGTCGGGCGCGAACATTGGCACGAACAGCGTATCTGGAACCGCCGCGTCCGGAGCCGTGTCGTCCAGATTGTAGCCTCCTGGCCGCGTCTCGACACAGCCAAGCCAATTGGCGAATGGTTTTGGCGTCCTGCCGTTGGAAATCTTCAACTCATCGTACAGATTAAACCGGGTGTAGGGTTTACCCCGCTCCTCCACCGGCCAGCCGGTCCCATCTCTTTTGAGCTGATCATCCGAAAATTTGAGCCGCTTGTTCGGGCTGATCGTGATCTCCTCGCTAACATCGAAATTCTCATAATGGATGGAGGAGCGCCCCTCGGTATCCATCCACGCGGCATCATCATGTTGATTACCTACGTTCACCGATCCCGCGAAAGGCACGATGGAAAACTGCACAGGTTTGTCGATTTGCGTCATCAACGCGGCCTGTGTGGCCATACTGTTTACCAGCTGCGTTGCCGCTCTTCTAAGCAGGACTATGCGGTCCTCGCCCGAGCCGGTTCCATTCTGAGTCATCGAGCCGGAATTATCGAGAACCAGCGCCACCTCCACGGTGTTCTTCACGCGCACGTCCGAAACCATGTGGTAGTTGAACTTCCAGTCTTCCCCCGTGAGCGAGCGGGCAAGCGTGCCGAACACAGAATTATAGGTGAAATCCGCCGTGGCCGAGACCTTCTTTTTTGGGTCGGCGGCCACTGGCGGGACGATGTTGAATTGAACCCGCGCCGGGTCGAGCGCTTTCAAATTCGCGGCGAAATATTTCTGGCCATATTCGCGCATCACCGCTTCGGAAGCGCCGCCGCCATATTGCCGCCCCACTGCCAGCGCCGCCGCGTCTAGCGCTTGCTGCACATTGGTCCGCGTCCGCATCAGATTGGTGGTATCGATGGCAGCCATGCCGGCGAGCAGCAATGGCGCCACGATGATGGCCGCCATGATCGCGAAATTGCCGCTCTCGTCATGCCGGAAACCGGCGACGACTCTCGCTATATCAGATGAATGTCCCGCTTTCATTTTCCCCGCCCCCTGGGAATCTTCCGTGCCCCACGATGGAAGAATTCGGCAAATTCATAGCAGGCGGGCTCTAACAGTCGGTCACGATGACAGGTAAAATTTGAATGAAGCCGAAAGCAGATGACATGCCGGGCAGGTTGGGCTAATCCGGGCGCGCCGGATGCGAAAGAGGACACCCCATGTTCAACCTTCCCAAGATCGAACGCCTCGATGAATTGATGTCCCGCTACGACGTGCTTTTCTGCGATGTCTGGGGCGTCGTGCACAATGGCATTCATGCATTCGTCCCGGCCAAGGCCGCCTTGCAGCGCGCGCGCGAGGCCGGGCTGACAGTCATCCTGGTCACCAATGCGCCGCGTCCCGCGCCGCTGATCGCGGCGCAATTGTCGTTGCTGGGCGTTCCCGATGAGGCTTACGACCGGATCGTCACTTCCGGCGATGTAACGCGTGAACTGATCGCCAGCGGCCCGCGCCGCCTGTTTCATCTGGGCCCGGATCGAGACCTGACCCTTTATGAAGGGCTCGATGTCGAGCTTGTCGAGGAATTCGAGGCCGCGGGCGTGGTCTGCACCGGCCTGTTCGACGATGAGGTCGAGGTGCCTGAAGACTATGCCGAAATGCTCCAGCGCTTCCGCTCGCGCGATCTGCCTTTCATCTGCGCCAACCCGGATATCGTGGTGGAGCGCGGCAACCGCCTGATCTGGTGCGCGGGCGCTCTGGCGCGGGACTACGGCCAACTCGGGGGCCGCACGCTGATTGCCGGAAAGCCATATCGCCCGATCTACGAGGCTGCGCTCGCCGCTGCCGGTGAAGTGCGTGGACAGGCCGTGGACAAGGCCCGCGTGCTGGCGATCGGTGACGGCATGTTGACCGATGTGAAGGGCGCCGAGCAGTTCGGTATCGATGTGCTCTATATATCCGGCGGTATCCACGCCAACGATTATGCCGACGCCGGTATCGTGGACGTGGAACGGCTGCTTGAGTTTCTCAAAAAGCATGGCAGCAATCCCGTCGCCACCATGCACCATCTCGCTTGAGCGCCTTGCCCATGCCCGAACACCCCTTTCTTCGCCTCGCAAGCCCATCCGATCTGCCCGCTCGCTTGAAAGGCGCGGTCGTCGCCATCGGCAATTTCGATGGCGTGCATCGTGGCCATCAGGCCGTGCTGGAGCGCGCGCTTGAATTGGCGCGGGAGGAGGGGAGACCGGCGGTAGTGCTGACCTTCGAGCCGCATCCGCGCAGCGTTTTCAGGCCGGATGAGCCGGTCGACCGGCTTACCCCACCTGCCGAAAAGGCTGAACTGCTGCAAGCGCTTGGCTTCGATGCCGTGGTGGAACAGGAATTCACCCGCGCTTTCGCTGAGAACTCTGCGGAGGATTTCGTCCAATCGATCATCGTCGATAAGCTTGCCGCACATCGCGTTGTCACCGGCTTCGATTTTCATTTCGGCAAGGGCAGGCAGGGCGGCCCAGCTTTCCTGATTGATGCCGGCGAGCGGCTGGGTTTCAAGGTCACGCTGGTCGATGCCTTCCGCGACGAGGGCGGCGAAATCGTCTCGTCGAGCCGGGTCCGCATGGATTTGAGCGAGGGCGATGTGGCCGGAGCCGCCGCGCTGCTCGGTTATCGCTATATGGTGGAGAGTGAAATTATAGGCGGCGAAAAGCTTGGCCGCACGCTGGGCTTCCCGACCGCCAACATGGCGCTGCCGCCGCAGACCAATCTCAAGCATGGCATTTATGCCGTGCGCTTCCGCCGCGCCGACGGCTCGCTGCATGACGGCGTCGCCAGCTTCGGTCGCCGCCCGACAGTCGTAACCGACGGCGCGCCGCTGCTGGAAACCTTCCTGTTCGATTTCAACGGCGATCTCTATGGCGAGACCTGTGCCGTGTCCTTTTTCGCATGGCTGCGCGGCGAGGAGAAGTTCGACGGTCTCGATGCGCTGATGGTGCAGATACGCCGGGATGAGGAGGAAGCGCGCGCGGTGCTGGCCGGTGTGCAGCCGCTGTCAGTGCTCGATCAGGCGCTCAATTTTGAGAATTAAGCGTTCCGTCGCCCTCGTCCTTCGAGGCTCGCTCCGCTCGCACCTCAGGATGAGGACGACGGGGCGCCGACGCCTTCAGCCTCATGGTGAGGTGTGAGTGTAGCGAAGCGGAACGAGCCTCGAACCACGAGGATGAAGGGGATGTGAACCCGATCGAATATTTTCATTTCCGAATTTAAGCAATTTTTACTGGTTTCGCTGCAAGCATTGTTTACCATCCCCATCGGTGGGCAGGCGATTCTGGAGTTCCATTGTGCGTATTTCTTCTTTTGGCGTCCTTTCGGGCGCGGTTCTTTTCGCTAATTTCGCTTCCGCTGCGGACCTCTCTTCGGCCTCGGATCCTGTTCCGGCTGTAGAAGTTCAGGAACCCCGAAAGCATTTCTGGTCCGGGGATTGGTACTTGACCGTCGGCGCCGCAGGCTTTGCCGCGCCGCGCTTCGAAGGATCATCGAGCCGCGTCTTCAGCGGCACGCCGATGATTTCGCTTGGCCGCGCCGGTTCCACGACGCGCTTTTCCTCGCGCATCGACAACCCGTCCTTCGCCTTGATCGATAATGACAGGTTCCGCGCCGGTATCAACGGCAAGCTGCTCTTCGAGCGCGATGGCGATACCGCCGATGAGCTGAAAGGCCTTGATCCCGTGCGCTTCGGCGGCGAGCTGGGCGGTTTCGCGGAAGTCTACCCGACTGACTGGCTGCGCCTGCGCGCCGAAGTCCGCCAGGGCATTCGCGCCCACAAGGGCGTGGTGGGTGAGGTCGCCGCCGATGCCTTTTTCGATGTGACGCCGACCATCCGCGTTTCGGGCGGCCCGCGCGCCTCCTTCGCCACCAAGGAATATTTCGAGGCCTATTACGGCGTCGATGCGGAAGCGGCGGTCGCTTCCGGCCTCAGCCAGTATAGTCCGGGCGGCGGCTTCAAGTCCGCGGGCGTCGGCGGCGCGATCACCTGGAAGACGACCGAAAAGGTCACCACCAGCCTCTTCGCCGAATATGCCCGCCTGCAGGGCCCGGCGGCGGATTCGAGCCTCGTCAAGGAACGCGGCTCGCGCGACCAGTTCACCTTCGGCGCGTCGGCGACCTATCGTTTCGATTTCTCGCTGTAATAACCCACTTCCTTTCCCTCCCCCTTGCGGGGGTCCGAAGGACGGGCGAGACCCGTGGCTCGCCCCGGTAAGTGGCCCGAAGGGTCGGGTGGGGGTGGTTCAGTATTGAGCACAACCGTCGCCACCCCCATCCGCCCGCTAACGCGGGCACCTTCCCCGCAAGGGGGAAGGAGGGCGCTAGGCGATCAAGTTTCTCACGCTCGCCCCTTTATTCCTCGGCGCGTCATTGCTAAAAGCGTCATTATGACTGTGTTCCGGCTTTTCATATCGGCTATACGAATTATTGGCCCGGCCTTCCGCGCCGCTTGAGCGGGAAGGTCCGGGAACGACCGGCTGCGCTTTTCACGGCATTTCACCGTTTTATTCGAATCTGTCCGCTTGGCTTGTCCAGCGGGCTCTGGAACAAGCCAATCATGACCGATACGACCGCCAAGATCGATTATTCGAAGACCCTCAACCTGCCCGAGACGAAATTCCCCATGCGCGCCGGGCTGCCCGAGCGCGAGCCGCAATTCGTCGCCCGGTGGGAGGAGATGAACCTTTATAAAAAGCTGCGCGAAGACGCGAAGAACCGCCCGCTCTATGTGCTGCATGACGGGCCGCCCTATGCCAATGGCAATATCCATATCGGCCATGCGCTAAACAAGATCCTGAAGGATGTCATCACGCGCTCGTTCCAGATGCGCGGTTACAATGCCAATTACGTGCCGGGCTGGGACTGCCACGGCCTGCCGATCGAATGGAAGATCGAGGAACAGTATCGCGCCAAGGGCCTGGACAAAAACGAAGTGCCGATCAACGAATTCCGCAGGGAATGCCGTGAGTTCGCCGCGAACTGGATCAAGGTGCAGTCAGGCGAATTCAAGCGCCTCGGCGTGCTGGGTGATTTCGACAATCCCTATACGACGATGAATTTTCACGCCGAAAGCCGCATCGCCGGCGAACTGCTGAAATTCGCCATGTCCGGCCAGCTCTATCGCGGCTCCAAGCCGGTGATGTGGAGCGTGGTGGAAAGGACGGCACTGGCGGAGGCCGAAGTCGAATATGCCGATGTCGAAAGCGACATGATCTGGGTGAAGTTTCCGGTGGCTTCTGCCCGGCTTGGAAGCAGCCGTCTGGATGGCTCTGGTAATTCGGATGAGAACTTGGCAAGCGCGGGAGTTCAATTGCATGATCTTATGCAGGCGTCGGTGGTCATCTGGACGACGACGCCATGGACGATCCCCGGCAACCGCGCCATCGCCTATTCTCCTCGTGTCGCCTATGGCCTTTATGAGGTCACGGCAGCGGAGAATGATTTTGGCCCACAACCAGGCGAAAAGCTGATCTTCGCGGATGCCTTGGCTGAGGAGTCCTTCAAGAAGGCCAAGCTAGAATATAAACGCTTAGCCGATGTGTCCCCGCGAGAACTCGCTGGGATTCTCTGCGCCCACCCGCTTAAGGGCCTCGGCGGCGGCTACAATTTCGCCATCCCGCTCCTCGCTGGTGACCACGTCACAGACGATGCCGGTACGGGCTTCGTTCACACCGCGCCCAGCCATGGCCGCGAGGACTTTGATGTCTGGATGGAGCACGCGCGTGAATTGGAAGCACGCGGCATCGATACCGCCATCCCATTCCCCGTCGATGATGCGGGCTATTACACCAAGGACGCGCCGGGCTTTGGGCCGGATCGCGAGGGTGGTCCCGCGCGCGTCATGGACGACAACGGCAAGAAGGGCGACGCCAACAAGGCGGTCATGGATGCGCTGATCGAGCGCAACATGCTCTTCGCACGGGGAAGGCTCAAGCATTCCTATCCGCATTCCTGGCGCTCGAAAAAGCCGGTTATCTACCGCAACACGCCGCAATGGTTCGTCTATATGGACAAGGAACTGGGCGGTTACGGCCTCGCGCCTTCCTCCCCCCTTGCGGGGGGTGAGGAGCGTTCGGCCGAAGGCCGAGGAAAAGCCAACGATTTGGCTTTTCCAGCGACGAACGCGCGAAGCCCTAGCGAAGCGCTACCTGCGGAGCAGACGGAGGGGGGGGGCTCCGCTTCGCCGCGCCCCGATACTCTCCGCAACCGCGCGCTTGCCGCCATCGACGAAACGCGCTTCGTCCCCGCCGCCGGCCAAACCCGCCTGCGCGCCATGATCGAGGACCGCCCCGATTGGGTGCTGTCGCGCCAGCGCGCCTGGGGTGTGCCGATTGCCGTCTTTGCCGATGAGGACGGCAACATCCTCAAGGACGAGGCCGTCAACCAGCGCATCCTCGATGCCTTCGAGCTTGAGGGCGCCGATGCATGGTTTGCCGAAGGCGCGCGCGAGCGTTTCCTCGGTTCCCGCGCCAACGAGCCGTGGACCATGGTGAAGGATATCCTCGACGTCTGGTTCGATTCAGGCTCCACCCACACCTTCACGCTGGAAGATCGCCCGGACATGAAATGGCCGGCGGATGTCTATCTCGAAGGCTCGGACCAGCATCGCGGCTGGTTCCATTCCTCGCTGCTGGAGAGCGCCGGCACGCGCGGCCGCGCGCCTTACGATACGGTCGTCACCCATGGCTTCACCATGGACGAGCAGGGCAAGAAGATGTCCAAGTCGCTCGGCAATACCGTGACGCCGCAGGACGTGATCAAGGATTCGGGCGCCGATATCCTGCGGCTCTGGGTGATGACGACGGATTATTGGGAGGACCAGCGCCTCGGCAAGAGCATCCTCCAGACCAATATCGACGCCTACCGCAAGCTCAGGAACTCCATCCGCTGGATGCTGGGTACGCTCGCCCATGACGACGGCGGGGAAGTCTCCTATGCCGATCTTCCCGAACTGGAACGGCTGATGCTGCACCGGCTGTCGGAGCTGGATGAGATCGTCCGCGCGGGCTACGACGCCTTCGATTTCAAGCGCATCGCCCGCGCGCTCATCGATTTCATGAATGTCGAGCTTTCGGCCTTCTATTTCGATATCCGCAAGGATGCGCTTTATTGCGACGCGCCATCGAGTATCAAGCGCAAGGCGGCATTGCAGACCGTGCGCCACATCTTCGACCGCGTGACGACCTGGCTCGCGCCCATGCTGCCCTTCACCACCGAGGAGGCATGGCTCGACCGCTACCCGGATGCGCAATCGGTGCATCTGGAACAGTTCCGCGAAACGCCTGCTGAATGGCGCGACGAGGAACTGGCGGAAAAATGGCGCAAGGTGCGCAGCGTCCGCCGCGTCGTCACCGGCGCGCTGGAGCTGGAGCGGGCCGACAAGCGCATCGGCTCTTCGCTGGAAGCGGCGCCAATCGTTCACATTACCGATCCGTCGCTTAGAGACGCCATCGAAGGACTCGACTTCGCCGAAATCTGCATCACCAGCGATATCACGGTGACGGAAGAGGGCGCTCCGGAAAGCGCCTTCACGCTGGACGATGTGAAAGGCGTGGCCGTGGTGCCTGCGCGCGCGACGGGCATTAAATGCGCCCGCTCCTGGCGCTATACCCATGATGTCGGCAGCGATCCGGAATTCCCCGACGTTTCCGCCCGCGATGCGGCGGCGTTGCGGGAGCTGAGGGCGTTGGGGCGGGTTTAGGTTCGCACCCTCCTTCCCCCTTGCGGGGAAGGTGCCCGCGTTAGCGGGCGGATGGGGGTGGTGACGTTTGCGCTTTTGCTTGAGAGTATGGTGTAGACGTCACCACCCCCATCCGTCTGCTCCGCAGACACCTTCCCCACAAGGGGGAAGGAGGGCGCGAGCTGCGCTGTCTCGCGAAGATCTCCAACCAATCTAATCATCAAACCAATCGCGGATAACCCACATATCCCCGATTGCCGCCTTATTAACACTCATATACAAGGCTTGCCATGGAGTTGCCGGAATTTTGCGGCAGGGCTGCTAAATGGCGCTGTAGGGATGAGAAGTGGCGATAATGAAGATTAAGGGACAGTTTCTGGCTTTCGGGGCAATCCTTGCGGGCGTCGCGCTTTCGGGCTGCGTTTCCGCTCCCACCTATGGCACGGACAAAACCGCAAGCGCGCAGCTAATCGACGACATGTCTAATATCGCTTCCTTCGGTTCCCGCAACAAGGAACGGATCGAGTATAAGCCGCGTCCTGAATTGGTGAAGCCCGCCGGACGTGCCGCCACCTTGCCGGCTCCGCAGGAAAGCGTGGCCCAGTCGGGCGGAAATTGGCCGGAATCGCCCGAGGCGCGCCGCAAGCGCCTGCGCGACGAGGCGACAGCCAATCAGGATAATCCGAATTACGTTTCGCCTATCGCCGGTGAGGGCCCAGCCCCCAGTGCCTGGTCGCGCACGGATCTTGCCTCGCCCAACAGCCGCGCCGCCGACCGCGCGTCGCGCGGCATAAATTTGTCGGCAGAGGAATCGGCAGAGCTTTTGAAGCGCCGTCAGCAGTCCAAAACCGGATCTCCGACGACGCGGAAATATTTGAGCGAGCCGCCCCTGGAATACCGGCAGGCCGCCGCCTCCGCGCCGACGGGCGATCTGGGTGCCGACGAGGCGAGAAAAGAACGCGAGCGCAAAGCCGCCGCCAGCGGCTCGAAGAGCTGGCGTGAATATATGCCGTGGTAAGAATAGAGGGTAGGGCAGTAAGGCAATAAGGCAGTATGTTTATTGCCTTGGCGCCTGCGCTCCGACATTACCCTACTGCCCTACTGCCCTAAACCCTCTTCCCCCTAAAAAACTCCCTCAGCAACATCTGCGCCTCCTTCTCCGCAAACCCCGGATAAACATCCGGCGCATGATGACAGGTCGGTTGCGCATAGAAGCGGGCGCCGTGTTCCACGCCGCCGCCTTTGGGGTCGGATGCCCCGTAATAGAGCCGTCTGATCCGGCTGAATGAAATGGCGGCCGCGCACATGGCGCAGGGCTCCAGCGTCACATAAAGATCGCAGCCGGTTAGCCGTTCGTCGTCGAGCAGGGCACAGGCATCGCGAATGGCCAATATTTCCGCATGCGCCGTCGGGTCATTCATCTCGCGCGTCCGGTTGCCCGCGCGAGCGATGATTTCGCCATCGCGGATGATCGCCGCGCCGACCGGAACCTCGCCGCGCGCCGCCGCCAACCGCGCTTCATCGAGCGCAATCTGCATTGGAACTGAGATGTCTCTCTTCATTGCGGGGTCTTTCAGGGAAATTTCGCTCGCGCGTTGCTATTCGATTTGTTAGAGCATCCCGAAAAGCTGCAGACATTTCGGGCATGATCACGCGGCCAGTCAATGACTGGAACGCATCCCGCTCTAGTTACCGCCGCTGAAAGGCAAATACCAGATGACCAGTGATAATGAAGAGGGCGGACGCCCGAAACGCCCTTTCGGCAAGCGCCCGTTTGACAAAGCGAGCGATAGACCGGGCCGGCCGAGTGACAGGCCTTTCCCCGCAAAGCACAAGCCTTCCTTCGGCGATAAGCGCCCGGCAAGAGCCGGATCGCGCGCAACCGAAGCGGAAACCGCCCCGGAAGAGGGCGAGCGCATCGCCAAGCGGCTGGCGCGCGCGGGCATCGCCTCGCGCCGCGAGGCGGAGACGATGATCGCCGCTGGTCGCATCTCGGTCAATGGCAAGGTGCTGGCCAGCCCCGCCGTCAACGTGCTGCGCTCCGACCGCATCGAGGTCGACGGCAAGCCGCTGCGCCAGACCGAGCGCACACGGCTTTGGCTCTACCACAAACCTGCCGGGCTGGTGACGACCAACCGCGACCCGGAAGGCCGCCCCACCGTATTCGAGGCGCTTCCCGAAGACATGCCGCGCGTCCTTTCGGTTGGACGTCTCGATATCAACACCGAAGGCCTCCTGCTTCTCACCAATGATGGCGGGTTGTCGCGTATCCTGGAACTGCCATCCACCGGCTGGCTCCGGCGCTACCGCGTCCGCGCCCATGGCAAGGTCACGCAGGAACAGCTCGACGGCTTGAAGAACGGCATTGCGGTCGATGGCGTGTTCTATGGCGCCATCGAGGCGGCCCTGGAGCGCGAGCAGGGGTCCAATGTCTGGATCACCGTGGGCCTGCGCGAGGGCAAGAACCGCGAAGTCAAGAACGTGATGGGTGCGCTGGGCTTGACCGTCAGCCGCCTCATCCGCATTTCCTTCGGCCCATTCCAGTTGGGCGAGCTGGAGGAAGGCGCGGTCCAGGAGATCCGTGGCCGCATCCTGCGTGACCAGTTGGGCGAAAAGCTGATCGAGGAATCGGGCGCGGATTTCGATGCGCCTGTTATCAATGAATTTTCGAATGCGCCTGTACGGGGAGCGGAGGTTCCAGCCGAAGCCCGCGAGCGCCCGCGCCGCTCGCCGGAATGGATTTCCGCCAGCCCCGCCAGCGCCGGCAACTCAGGCAAGGCAAGAGGCCCGCGCCGCTCCAAGGATGAAAAGCGCGAGGATGCGCTGTCACGATGGAGCACCAGCCCGGCCCCGCGTGACCGTGGTGCATCTCGGAGTGGCCCAATGAGGGGCGGCGCTGCGAAGGGGCGTGAAGAACAGGCGGTCGAGCCGCGTAAATCCCGTGGCGCCAATGTCTGGATGGCGCCCGGCGCAAGGCCGCAAGGCAAGAAATCCGCTCCCGAGGAACGCGCCGAGCGCCCGCGCCGGGAAGACAAGCCGTTCCGCCCAAGAGCTGCGTCCGCCCCGGCGGAACGCGTGAGGGAAGGCGAGGCGAGGCCACCCCGTTGGGAGAAGAGACCGGACGGCGAGGCGCGGCCTCCGCGTTGGGAAAAGAAGCCGGACGGGGAGGCGAGGCCTCCTCGCAGGGAGCGTCCGGAAGGGGAGAGGTCGCAAGGCGAACGCCCGCCGCGTCCGCCCCGCGTCGGCAAGCGTGAACGCGCCGAGGCCCGCGAGCGGGACGAACGCGGCGGTGCAGGCCAGGGCACTGGCGGCGGCGCACGTTCATTTGCCGACAAGCGTCCGGCACGTTCCGACGACAGGCCGCGTGGCAAGGGACCGGGCGGTGCTGGCCCACGCAAGGACGGCCCCCGGAATGATGGACCCGGCAAGGGGCCGTTCAGGGGTGGTTCGGGAAATAAGCCAAGGGGCGGTGGCAATGCGGATCGTCGGCGGTAGGCTGCGCGGGCGCTCGCTCGCGACACCTTCGTCAAACGCAATTCGCCCTACCACGGATCGGACCCGCGAAAGCCTGTTCAACATTCTGGCGCACCGCTTCCCGGAAAAGCTGGAGGGCGGGCGTGTGCTCGATCTTTTCGCGGGAACGGGCGCGCTGGGCCTCGAAGCCATGTCGCGCGGCGCGCGCTTCGGCCTTTTCGTCGAGGAATCGGTGGAGGGGCGCGGCTTGCTGCGCCGGAACATCGAGGCGTTCGGGCTTCAAGGCCAGACCAAGATATTCAGGCGCGATGCCTGCAATCTGGGCCCGATCGGCAACATGGAGCCTTTCGATCTCGTTTTCGCTGACCCTCCCTATGGCAAAGGCTTGGGCGAAAAGGCTTTTTTTTCAGCGTTAACGGGCGGTTGGCTTAATCCTGACGCACTTTTGGTGCTTGAAGAGGAGGCGGATGCCATGCTCGCGCTCGACAGCCGGTTTGAAGTGTGTGACGAGCGCGAATATGGCGGAACGATCATCCGTTTGATTGCACTCGCATGATCCAGAAAAGTTGCAGACTTTTCAGATAAGATCATGCGGTTAAACAAAGAGAGCGTAAACCGTCTTGAAAGAGGGTGTGCGTAATCTAAGCACGATCCCGAAAAGTTGCAGACTTTTCGGATAAGATCATGCGGTAAAACTCTAAGCGCGATCCCGAAAAGTTGCAGACTTTTCGGATAAGATCATACGGTAAAACAAAGACTTATCGAACACCGACCTGACCCTCATGCGAAGGATGCTTTCTGTGCCAGGTTCCATGATCCGACATCTGCTCTTCTCCACGATGGCGCTTGCCGCGTTCAGCCTTCCGCCGGTATCCTCCGCCGGCGCGCAAACGTCCGCGCCGGAAAAACCCGCTGAAACTCAAGCTGATACCTTGGCGCCAGGCCGCGCGCCGGCGGAGCCCGCGGCAAAAAAGCCGAGCCTTGTCACCACCGAGGGCGTCAGCGATTTCACGCTGGCCAACGGGATGCAGGTGGTCGTCATTCCCGATCACCGCGCCCCCGTGGTCACGCAGATGGTCTGGTATCATGTCGGCTCCGCGGATGAGCCGCCCGGCAAGTCCGGCATCGCGCATTTCCTCGAACATCTGATGTTCAAGGGCACCAAGACCTATCCGGCGGGCGAATTCACCAACAAGGTGGCGGCGATCGGCGGGCAGGAAAACGCCTTCACCTCTTATGATTACACCGCCTATTACCAGCAGGTCTCGCCGCAGGCGCTGGAAATGGTGATGACCTACGAGGCGGACCGGATGGAAAACCTGGTTCTGACCGACGATGTGGTGAATACCGAACGCGACGTGGTCCTTGAGGAACGCAGGATGCGCGTCGATGGCGATCCGGGCTCGATTCTTGCGGAAGAGACCAACGCCGCGCTTTTCCTCAACAGCCCATACCGCATTCCCGTCATCGGCTGGAAGCCGGAAATCGAGAAACTCAACACCAAGGATGCGCTCGATTTTTACCAGCGCTTCTATACGCCCAACAATGCGACGCTCGTCATTTCGGGCGATGTCGACCCTCAGGCGGTGCTGGCGCTTGCCGAAAAGACCTATGGCAAAATTCCGCGCCGCGCCGATCCGGGCCCGCGTATCCGCCCGCAAGAGCCGGAGCAGCGCACCAAGCGCACCGCCACGCTCAATGACGAGCGGGTCACGCAGCCAAGCTTCCGCAAGATTTGGGTTGTCCCATCCTATGAGAATGCCAAGCCGGGAGACGCCGAGGCGCTCGATATCCTGAGCGAAATCCTTGGCGGATCGATCCGCAGCCGCCTTTATCAGGAGCTTGTCGTCAAGCAGGGCATCGCCGCCAGCGCAGGCGCCGACTATTCCGGCGATGCGCTCGATGACGGAACCTTCTCCGTCTATGGCGCGCCGCGCGGAACTGCCTCGCTCGATCAGGTCGAGGCGGCGGTCGATGGCGAAATAAACCGCATCGTCAAGGATGGCGTCACTGATACGGAACTGGCGCAGGCGCGCAACCGCTTCCTGAAAAGCGTCGTCTTCTCGCGTGACAGCCAGGCGGGCATGGCCCGCATCTATGGCTCGACACTCGCCGTCGGCGGCACGGTTGAAGATATCCAGAAATGGCCGGACCGTATTCGCGCGGTGACGAAGGAGCAGGTCAAGGATGTCGCCGTCCGCGATCTCGTCGATGCGCGCTCGGTGACAAGCTATCTCCTGCCGCCCGCGGCAGAGCCGGAAACGGCGAAATCGGATGGCGCTGCCCAAAAAGTCGTGCCGCTCAAGCCTGCTACAGTGGAAAAGGGAACAAAGGGAGTGAAGCAGTGAATATGCCGGTTTCCGTGTTTCGCCGTCAGATGGGTTCGCTCGCCGGAGCCCTGTTCCTCACCCTGTTCTGTGCCTTGCCGGCCGGGGCCGTCACCATTCAGGAAGTCGTCTCGCCCAAGGGTGTCCGCGCCTGGCTGGTGCAGGATAATTTCGTGCCGCTGGTCTCCATCCGGTTTTCCTTCAAGGGGGGCTCGACGCAGGACCCCGTCGGCAAGGAAGGGCTCGCTAATCTGATGACCGGGCTCTTCGATGAAGGCGCCGGTGATATTCCATCGGATGCCTATCAGGAGCGGCTTGATAATATCGGCGCCGAAATGAGCTTTTCGGAAACGCCGGATGATATCAGCGGTTCGATGCGCATGCTCAACGAAAACCGCAATGCGGCCTTCGATCTTCTGGCGCTCGCGGTCAACAAGCCGCGCTTCGATCAAGCGCCGATTGATCGCATCCGCCAGCAGGTCATCGCCAATATCAAGGCTTCGGAACGCGATCCAAGCACCATCGCCGCGCAAAAATTCTCCGAGGTGCTCTATGGCAACCATCCCTATGCCCGCCGTGAGCAGGGGACCGAACAATCGTTGATGACCATCACGCGTGACGATCTTCTGACGTTTCACCGCAAGAACTTCGCCCGCGATAATCTCACCATCGGCGTGGTCGGGGCGATCAGCCCGGAAGAATTGGCGCCGCTCCTCGACAAGGTGTTCGCCGGCCTGCCCGAGAAGGCGGAACTGACGCCCATACCCGATGCGAAGCTGGCGCTGGGCGCCACAACCAGCATCAATTACGATCTGCCGCAGACCACCCTTGCGCTCGTCTATCCCGGCATCGCGCGCAAGGACCCGGATTTCTTCGCCGCCCATCTCATGAACTATATTCTAGGCGACGGCTTTTCCTCCCGCCTTTACAAGGAAGTGCGCGAGAAGCGCGGGCTCGCCTATTCAGTTGATTCCTCGCTCATCAATCGCGATCACGCCCAGGCCTTGATGATATCGACAGCCACCCGCCCGGACCGCGCGCAGGAGGCGCTTAAAATTATTCGCGATCAGGTGAAGCGAATGGCGGATGACGGCCCGACCGCGGAAGAGCTGGCGGCGGCCAAGAGCTATGTGATCGGCTCCTATGCCATCAACAATCTTGACAGCTCCGGCAGCATCGCACGCACGCTCGTGGCGCTGCAGCAGGAGGGTCTCAGCCGCGATTATATCGACAAACGCGCCGCCCTTATAAATTCTGTCACGCTGGATCAGGTAAAAGCAGTGGCGAAAAGGCTGCTCGACCCCGCCCCGGCGATTCTCATGGTCGGCCCGGCGCCAAAGTAGTGCGTGCGTTCACCCTCGTGGTTCGAGGTTCGCTTCGCTCACACCTCACCATGAGGGTGAAAGGGGCGGCAGCGCTCCAGTAGCCCCTCATGGTGAGGTGTGAGCGAAGCGTAGCGGAATGAGCCTCGAACCACGAGGGCGCTTGGCAAGGAAACACGAACAAGGGGAATGCAGGTGACAATGACATTCTCGAACGTGAAAACCGCGCAATCCACCCCGCGTGTCGCGGTCGCCTTCGGCGGGGGTGGGGCGCGGGGGCTTGCTCATGTCAACGTCATCGAGGCGCTTGATGAGTTGGGCATCCACCCCGTGGCGATTGCGGGTTCATCCATCGGCGCGATCATCGGCGCCGGCATGGCAGCGGGCATGAGCGGCAGGGAAATCCGGGATTATTGCAGCGCGACGCTTGGCCAGCGCGGCGAAATCGCCGGTCGCATGTGGAAAACCCGGCCCGCGAGCTTTGCCGAAATCCTCAATGGCGGCATTCGCGTCGCACAATTCAATATTGAGAAAATACTCCGCGCGTTCCTGCCGGAGCGCTTGCCGGCAAGTTTCGAGGAGCTGGAAATCCCGCTCGCCGTCACCGCCACGGATTTTTACGGCCAGCAGGGGGCGATTCTCGAAAGCGGCGATCTCTTCTCCGCGCTCGCCGCCTCCGCCGCCATTCCGGCGCTGTTCCGGCCCGTCACGCGAGACGGGCGCATCCTGATCGACGGCGGCATCTGCAATCCGGTGCCGTTCGAACTTCTGGAGGAGAGGGCGGATATCGTCATCGCCATTGATGTGGTGGGCGGCCCCATGGGCGATGATAGCCGGATGCCGTCCTCCATCGACGCCATGTTCGGCGCGACGCAATTGATGATGCAGTCGATCATCGAAACCAAACTCAAGGTCGTGCGCCCCGTCATCCTCCTCCGCCCCCCCGTCTCGCACTTCGGCGTCCTCGACTTCATGCGCGTCGAGCAGATATTGACTGAAACCGCTGGGGTGAAAGAGGAACTGAAACGCGCGGTGGATGCGGCGGTGACTTTTACTGGAGACCGGAAGAGCGCTTGAGTGCGCTAGGTTCCGTATTTAATCAACCTGTCCTGGGTAGTGTTCCCCATCATTGACAAGTGTGCGGAAATTCAGTACCAAATTCCCATGCACACGGTCATTGAGACGCCTGCTTATCTCGCATCCGCCAAGGATGAGAATGTGACGGAGGACGAGCGCAACGAGATTGTGTCCTTCCTCGCGTCAAACCCTGATGCGGGTGATGTCATGGCCGGTACAGGTGGAGCGCGCAAGATGCGGTTCGGTGGTCGCGGCAAAGGAAAGAGTGGCGGTTATCGGATCATCACCTTTTATGCCGACAAAGACATTCCTGTGTTTTTACTGGATATCTACAGCAAGGACACCCAGGAGAACCTTTCGAAGGCGGAGCGTAACGAGTTGAGAAAAATTCTGACAGCTCTCCCACAGGCCTGGCGGGAAAGCATCAGCGAACAGGTGAAGAAACTTAGGAGTCGAAAATGAGCAAGGCAGGATCAAGGATTTTGCAGGGCGCGCGAGAAGCTCTTAGCTATGCCAAAGGCGGGTCCGACACCACGGAATACGGCATCCATATTCCGCCGGAGGTTGACGTTCGCGCCATTCGCCAGAAGCAAGGATTATCCCAAAAGGCCTTCGCGGCCCGATACGGGTTCTCCTTTGGCCGTGTTCGTGATTGGGAGCAGGGCCGTTCCAACATCGATGCACCGTCTCGTATCCTTCTCACCATCATCGAGAAAGAGCCGGAGGCCGTTCAGCGGGCGCTGTCAGCAGCCTAAGCGCCAATAAAGCGCAAGGTTACTCCGCCGGCTCCAGCTCTCCTTCCGCCGCCAAATCCGGCGCCAGTGCGGGTGCCAGCGTCTCCTCCGTCACCTTGTCGAGCGGCTTCGCCTCGCGGACGGGCTTCGTCAGCGGTTCCGGCGTTACCGGTTTGTTGAAGAGCAGGTGGCGCCCGGCGAGGATGCCTTCGGTTGCCTGAACACGTAGGCGAGCCTCGTCTCGCTTGCGGACATCCTCGGTGATCTCGGCGGCCAGGTCTTCGCTCACCCCCAGCGCTTCCAAGGTCTTTTGCCCGAACCTGAGGCCGGATTCGAAGGTTTCACGCAGCTCGTAATCAACCTCTTTCGCGCGCAATTGCAGCGTATGCTCGCGGTCATAGGAGCGAACGAAAAGCTTCACGTCGGGAAAGTCCGACTGGATCATGTCGACGATCCGGTTCGTCACTTCCTTCTTCTGCGTTGCGACGGCGACGATCTTGGCCCGCCGGATGCCCGCCGCCTCCAGCACATCCTTGCGCGTGCCATCGCCGAAATAGATGCGGAAGCCGAATTTGCCGGCGGCGCGGATGCGGTTGGCCGACACGTCGATGACGGTGACGTCGATGCCGCCTGCGAGCAATATCTGCGCGGCGATCTGTCCATAACGCGAGAAGCCGATGATCAGCACGTCCGCGCCTGCGCCGTCGAAATTCTCCTCCAGCACTTCCTCCTTGTCGACAGCGAGAAAGCGGTTGCCGAGCGCGACGGAAAGGGGGGTGAGCGCCATGGAAATGGTGACCACGGCGACAAGCTCCGAGGCAAGCGAAGAGGTGATGATCGCCGCGGCGGATGCGGCAGAGAACAGCACGAAGGCGAATTCGCCGCCTTGCGGCAGCAGAAACGCGACGCGAACCGCATCATTATGGCTCATGCGGAAGGCCCGGCAAAGAATATAGATGATCGCGACCTTCACCGCCATGAAGATGGGTACAGCCAGAAGAATGGCCTGCCAGTTCTCAATGACGACGGTCAGGTTCAGC
Source organism: Paramesorhizobium leguminum (assembly GCF_003217235.1). Classification (GTDB taxonomy): domain Bacteria; phylum Pseudomonadota; class Alphaproteobacteria; order Rhizobiales; family Rhizobiaceae; genus Paramesorhizobium; species Paramesorhizobium leguminum. The sequence goes on from NZ_QJTF01000001.1 coordinate 100,317, forward strand.
GACAGGCCGACGGCGACGAAGAACAGTCCGAGCAGAATGCCGCGGAAGGGTTCGATATCGGCTTCCAGCTCATGCCGGTAGGAGGATTCAGCCAGCAGCACGCCTGCGAGGAAGGCGCCCATCGCCATGGAAAGGCCAACCGACTGCATCAGCATCGCCGCGCCCAGCACGACGAAGAGCGCCGCCGCGATCATGATCTCGCGCGCACCCGTATTTGCGATGATGCGGAACATCGGATTGAGCACATACCGCCCGGCGATGATGAGCGCCACGACGGCGATAAGGGCGCCCGCAAGCTCAAACCCGCTTTCCCCCTGCGGGGTCGCGTGCGGCGAAAGCACGGGGATCATCGCCAGGATCGGCACGATGGCCAGATCCTGGAAGAGCAGGATGGAAAAGGCGCGCTGCCCGTGCTTCCGGTTCGTCTCGGCGCGGTCTTCCAGCACCTGCATGGCAAAGGCGGTGGAGGAGAGCGCCAGTCCGAAGCCGATGATTGTTGCTGCCTCGAATTCAAGGCCGGCCAGATAGTGGCCGAGATATGTCAAGGCGGTGCCGGTCAGGAGCACCTGCATGAAACCGAGGCCGAGGATCGAATGCCGGAGCGACCAGAGCCGCGAGGGCTTCAGTTCCAGACCGATGATGAAAAGCAGGAAGACGACGCCCAGCTCGGAAAAGTGCAGGAAGTTCTGCCCGTCGCTGATCAGTCGCGCCACTGGGCCGATGACGATGCCCGCCGCCAGATAGCCAAGCACTGTCCCAAGCCCCAGTCTTTTGAACAGGGGGGCAGCGATAATCGAGCCCCCAAGCAATAAGAGCGACTGGAAATAGAGCGTTCCGCCTTCCGCGACCATATGCGATCCTGAATATTGATTTGAAAAGGAATCTTGGCAATCGCCTTGATGCACCCGATATTGCACCATATAGGATAAAGTGTGGGCGAAATTAATTCCGCCCAAGAATAATTCTTCGCCTTTTTGGTGCGCTGGCAGGTCCAAGAAAAGTGTGAAGCGGCTTTCTCGGGAAAAGCGAGAGCTTTCCCATCGGACTTGCGAAGAATAAAAAATCCAACCGGAAAAATCATGAACATTCAGGCAAACCCCGGACAATTGGCCGAAAAGGCCGCTTCGCTCGTCGAGGCGGCGCGGCGCGCCGGCGCAGATAGCGCTGATGCGGTGGTTCATCGCTCGCGCTCGACGTCCATCACCGCCCGGATGGGCAAGGTCGAGGAAACGGAGGCCTCCGAAAGCGACGCATTCGCGCTGCGGGTTTTCGTGGGCAGGCGGGTAGCGAGCATTTCGGCCAATGCCGATGCCGATCCGGCAAGGCTTGCGGAACGCGCCGTTGCCATGGCGAAAGTCTCGCCGGAGGATCCTTATGAGGGCTTGGCGCTGCGGGAAAACCTTGTCGGCAGCCCGCGCGACCTCGATCTCTTCGATCCGACTGAAGTCAGCGCTGCTCGCTTAAGTGAAAATGCCCTGGCGGCGGAAGAGGCGGCGTTAGCCGTCAACGGCGTCACCAATTCAGGTGGCGCGTCAAGCTGGGCCGGGCTTGGCGGCATGGTGCTGGTCACCTCGGACGGTTTCATGGGCCATTATGAGGCGACCCATTTCGGCATATCGGCGAGCGCCATTGCCGGAACCGGCACAGGGATGGAGCGCGACTATGATTTCACCTCGCGCCAGCATTTCTCAGCCCTTGACGATGCCGCCACCATCGGTCGTAAAGCCGGCGAGCGGGCGGTCCGCCGCCTTGGCGCGCGCAAGGTGAAGACCGGCCCCGTCACCGTGGTGTTCGATCCGCGTGTCGCCCGCGGCATGGCCGGGCATCTGGCGGGCGCGATCAACGGCGCTTCGATTGCCCGTAAGACGAGCTTCCTGAAAGATTTCATGGGGAAGCAAATCCTGAAAGCCGGTGTCAACGCCACCGATGATCCGCTGCGTGTGCGGGGGCCCGCGTCGAGGCCCTTTGACGGCGAAGGCATCGAGGGGCAAAAGCTCGTAATGGTGGAGGACGGTGTGCTCAAGCATTGGTTCCTTTCGTCCTCGACCGCGAAGGAGCTTGGCCTGGAGACCAACGGGCGCGGTGTCCGCTCGGGCTCGACGGTCGTTCCCGCGTCCACCAATTTCGCCATCGAGCCCGGCGAAGCATCGCCGGAAGATTTGATCCGGGACGTCGGCACCGGCTTTTACGTGACGGAGGTTTTCGGCCAGGGCGTCGATATGGTGACGGGCCAATATAGCCGCGGCGCATCCGGTTTCTGGGTCGAGAATGGCGAGCTTGCCTATCCGGTGAGCGAGGTCACCATCGCGTCGAACCTGAAAGACATGTTCCTCAATCTGACGCCTGCAAACGATATCGACCGCAATTTCGGCACCGCCGCGCCGACCCTTGTCATAGAAGGCATGACCCTTGCCGGAAGCTGAGAAAGCAGTTGAGACACTCGCTTCACCCGAAGCCGAGCTGGCGCTGGTTCGTAGCGTTGCGGAGGAAGCCGGGCGCATCGCCATGCGCTATTTCGGCCAGAGCCCGGAGGTTTGGCTGAAGGAAGGCCAGTCGCCGGTGAGCGAGGCCGACATGGCCATCGATGCCTTTTTGAAGGATGCGCTTCTATCGGCGCGCCCCGATTATGGCTGGATTTCGGAAGAAACCCTTGATGATCGCGCCGTAGCGGCGCGTAAACGTTTCTTCGTGGTCGACCCCATCGACGGTACCCGCGCCTTTATCGCCGGTGACGATCGCTGGTGTATCAGCATCGGCATTGTCGAGGACGGCAGCCCGCTGGCCGGCGTTCTGGAGTGTCCCGCGCGCGGCGAAATGATCGAGGCAAGCCTTGGCGGCGGCGCGCGCCAGAACGGCGATACCATAAGCGTTGCCCTTTCCGATCCAGGAAGCCCGCTGAAAATTTCCATGGCGCGTCAGGCCTTGGCGCTCATGCCGGAGACTTTCCGCGCTCGCGTGGAGCCTTACCCTTACGTGCCCTCGCTCGCTTACCGTCTCGCCATGGTGGCGCGCGGCGAGGTCGATGGAACTTTTGTGCGGCCAAACTCCCATGATTGGGATTTGGCCGCCGCCGATCTTATATTGGCCGAAGCAGGCGGCGCGGTCGTCACCACGGATGGGAGACGGCTCATCTATGGCGGCCCTACCCGCAAACAGGGCGCGCTTGTGGCCGGAAGCGGCATTTTGCTCGACGAAATGTTGGGTGTTGTGGCGCAAACCGCGTTCGGCTAATCATGCCGCAACAGTACATTCAGTTAAAGTAAGTCCAGGAAAAGTGCGAAGCGGTTTTCCGTCCGGATTTACGAAAAAGCAAAGAAATGGGATTTTGGGATCATGAGCACGGACGGCGAAGGCAAGAAACAGTTGCTTCATCTGGTATTCGGCGGAGAATTGAAGAGCCTGTCCGGCATGGAGTTTCGTGATCTCGATCAGCTCGATGTCGTAGGCATCTACCCGGATTATGATTCGGCCAAGGCTGCTTGGATGGCAAAGGCTCAAGCGACCGTCGACAACGCGCATATGCGCTATTTCATCGTGCATCTGCACCGCCTGCTTGGCCCCGCCACGGCTGCCGTCGCGGCTGCCTCGGGCAAAGCGGTTTGACGGGTCCGCTTCCCCCGGCGGAAACGATGGTGGAAAACGCTAAAACCGCGCCTCCAGGGCCGCGAAAACAGAGCGCGGCCAAAGCTGTCTGGCGCAGTATACGTGGCCCTCTGGCGCGCTCCGATATGGTGCGGACGGCGCTGGTGCGGCTGATTTCCGCCTATCTGAAATTCGTCCATGCCACCAATCCGCGTCTTCCCGGCTCGCAGGACCCGCGTGAGCTTCAGCGCGATTATCATCCGATGATCGTCACCTGCTGGCATGGCCAGCATCTGATGGCGCCGTTTCTGCGGCCCGACGGGATGGACCTGGTCGCTATGTTCTCGCGCAGCGCTGACGCGGAACTCAATGCCCGTGTCGGCGAACGGCTCGGACTTGAGACCGTGCGCGGCTCCGGCGGGCGCGGCTCGCGCAGCCGCTTGGAGAAAGGCGGAGCGCGGGCGCTGCTTGCATTGAAGAATGCGTTGCGGCAGGGAAAATCGACCGCCATCATCGCCGATATCGCCCATGGCAAGGCGCGTGAAGCAGGCCAGGGTGTCATTCTGTTGGGCAAACTGTCGGGCCGCCCCATCGTGCCGATAGGTTATGCCTTTTCCCGGCGCAAGATATTGGAAAAAAGCTGGGACAAAACCGCCATCCCGCTGCCTTTCGGCAGGTCTGTCGTGGTTTCATGTGAGCCCGTGCTCGTACCCATGGATGCCGATGACGCCATGCTGGAACTCAAGCGGAACGAACTGACCGAAAAGCTCAACGCCGTGACGGCGGAGGCCTACATGCGCCTGGAGCAGGCCAAATGAGCGAACGGTGGGCCCGCACGATCCTCACCGCCTATCGCTGGGCTGGAGCCGCTGCCTATCCCGCCGTCGGCGCCTATGTTGCGTTCCGCGCCTCGCGCGGCAAGGAGGACCATGCCCGTCGCCGCGAGCGCTATGGCAAGGCAAGCGTCCAGCGTCCTCAAGGGCCTCTGGTCTGGGTGCATGCGGCAAGCGTCGGTGAGACCACGGCGATCATTCCGCTTATCGAGCGCATCGCAGCCATGGGCATTCATGTGGTGCTCACGACAGGCACGGTGACCTCCGCCCGGCTTGTTGAAGAGCGCTTGCAGGGACGGGTGATCCATCAATATGTGCCGCTCGATTTACGCCCGGCGGTCAACCGGTTCCTGAACCATTGGCATCCGGATCTGGCTGTGATCTGCGAATCCGAGATTTGGCCGATGACGATTTTGCAGCTGGGTGCGCGCCGCGTGCCTCAGGTGCTGGTCAACGGGCGGCTTTCCGACCGCTCCTTCGCCGCCTGGACAAAGCGCGCCTCGCTGGCTGAGGCTCTGCTCGAAAACCTCTCGCTCGTGGTGGCGCAATCGGAGGTGGATGGCGAACGCTTCCGCGCGCTCGGCGCCCGCCCGGTGGTCGTCTCTGGCAATCTGAAGGTCGATACCAGCGCCCCGCCCGCCGATGATAATTTGGTCGCGTCCCTGCGGGAGCAAATTGGGCGGCGCAAGACATGGGCGGCGATCTCCACGCACGAAGGCGAGGAGGAAATCGCCGTCGAAGTGCATGAAATGCTCAAGACCCGCCATAAGGATATCCTGACGATCATCGTTCCGCGCCATCCCGACCGCGCGGCGGCGCTCGAGACGATGATGACCGCGCGTGGCTTTGCTGTGGCCCGCAGGAGCCGCAACGATCCAATCACGCCGGAAACCAATGTCTTCCTCGGCGATACGATCGGCGAGATGGGGCTTTATTTGCGTCTCACCGAGATTGCCTTTGTCGGCAAATCGCTTACCGGCGAGGGAGGGCAGAACCCCTTGGAACCGGCCATGCTGGGCACCGCCATTCTCTCGGGCCGCAACGTCCAGAATTTCCGCGATTCCTATCAGCGGCTGATCAAGAATGGCGGCGCAAGGCTCGTCCGGGACCGCGACATGCTGGCGGGCGCGGTCAACTTCCTCTTCAACAACGAGGCGCAGCGCCAGGATATGATCGCCGCAGCCGCCCGCACCGTAGGCGATATGCGCGGCTCGCTCGAGCGCACATTGGTTGCCCTTGAGCCTTTCATCCAGCCGCTGATGGTCCAGGCGCAACTGGAGTATGATCCCAAAAAGTTGTAGACTTTTTGGATAAGATCATACGGCTAGAACAAGGTATGATCCTAAAAAGTTGTAGACTTTTTGGATAAGATCATACGGCTAAAACAAGGTATGATCCCAAAAAGTTGTAGACTTTTTGGATAAGATCATACGGCTAAAACAAAGGGTTAGAGCAGGATGCCTGATTCAGCTAAATTGCATCCTGCTCTAACCGGAACACAGGATCCGCGATGAGCGAGGCCCCAGCCTTCTGGTGGAAAAAGCCGGACTGGCGCGCCTTGGCGCTCTCGCCGCTTTCCGCCCTTTATGGCGCCGTTGCCCGGCGCAGGCTGCTGCACGCCGTCCCGCCTGAAATGCCGGCGCCGGTGCTCTGCATCGGCAATTTCACCGTGGGCGGCGCCGGCAAGACGCCAACGGCGATTGCCCTTGCCAAGGCGGCGCAGGCGCTGGGGCTTACGCCCGGCATCGTCTCGCGCGGCTACGGCGGCGCATTTTCCGGCGTCCACCGCGTTGATCCCTCCAATGACACCGCCACGCTCACCGGCGACGAACCCTTGCTGCTCGCCCGCCACGCGCCGGTGGCGGTTTCCGTTGATCGCGCCGCCGCCGCCAGGCTTTTAATCAGCGAGGGATGCGATTTCCTGATCATGGATGACGGCTTCCAGAGCGCCAGGCTATATATCGACTATGCGCTGCTCGTTGTGGATACGACCCGCGGCATCGGCAATGGCCGGGTCATCCCGGCGGGGCCACTCCGTGCGCCGCTCGCCGACCAATTGCGCAAGGCCGACGCGCTTCTGAAAATAGGCGCGGGCAACGCCGCCGCCGAAGTATTTCAGCAAGCCGCGAAAATCGGCAAGCCGGCTTACACCGCGCGGCTCGGCCCAAGCTCGACAGCCAGGATTTCCGGCAGGCGCTTTCTGGCTTTCGCCGGCATCGGCAATCCGGACAAGTTCTTTGCCAGCCTCGGCGAAATGGGCGGCGTTCCGGCCTTGACCCGCAGCTTTTCCGATCACCATCCTTATACGCAGGATGAGATCGGCGAACTGATGCAAACTGCCGCTGCCGGCGATCTGGAGCTGGTGACTACGGCCAAGGACCATGTTCGCCTTGTCACAGCCCCCGGCACGCCTCAACGATTTTTGGATAAGCTCCGCGTTATCGATATCGAATTGGTTTTCGATCAGTCTGATATCACAGGGCGGATTATCGAGGCGGCGCGGGAACGCTACCACCAGCGTATAAAGGGCTGATCAGCCCTTGTTCCGCTTTCGCAATTCCGGATTGCACTCCAGCTCGCGCTGGTATGAAATCACGCCATCGGCATAAGGTTCCTGGCGCGCGACGCTCCAATATTTCAGCTCGTCCAGCGGAATCCGTTCGGCTGTCACGGCGCAGACGACATAGGCGCCGGGGCTGAGAACTTGAAAGTCGCCATCGAGATAACGCAGCCGCGCTTCCTGGGAACGTGGACCTTCAAATCTGTTCATTGTTTTTCGTTGCCTCTTTATTCTGTTTATCAGCTATCGCCGCCCGAACAGGCGCTCGATATCGTTGAGTTTCAGTTCAATATAAGTCGGACGCCCGTGATTGCACGTGCCGGAGCCCGGCGTCGCCTCCATCTGGCGCAACAATGCGTTCATTTCTTCCGGCTTCAAACGCCGCCCCGAACGCACCGAGCCATGGCAGGCCATGGTCGCGGCGACATGGTCGAGCATGGCTTTCAGCCCGTCGGAGGTGTCGTGCTCGGCGATCTCGTCCGAGAGATCGCGGATGAGCTGCTGCGTGTCCGTCTCGCCCAGCATGGCCGGCGTCTCGCGCACCATGATCGCGCCCGGACCGAACAGCTCTATGCCGAGGCCGAAGCGCGCGAGCGTTTCCGCATGAGCAGCCAGCCGCTCCGCATCCTCTTCCGGCAGATCGACGATCTCGGGGATGAGCAGCATCTGCGCGGGCAGGGGCCGGGAATGCAGCGCATTTTTCAGCGCCTCATAGACCAGCCGCTCATGCGCCGCATGCTGATCGACGATGACGAGGCTGTCGTCCGTCTGCGCCACGATGTAATTGGCATGGATCTGCGCCCGCGCCGCACCCAGCGGCGCGGCAAGGAGGTCCGCCGGGGCCTCCTCGATCATTGCCCGCGCATCGGCGCTGGGCGTCGCCACGCCTTCAAACGCAGCCTGCGCGCTTTCGCCGAAACCCATGTCCATTTCGAGCGGGCGATAGGGCGCCGTGGCCGGCGACCATTCGGTGCGTGGCCGGGGAGGGGCACTCCAATTGCCGGACTGATAAGCCGGGGCTCGATAAGGCGCGGCCTGCGGGGAAGGCGCGTCTCCCGCGCCGAACCCTTCCGCCCGGAAAGCCTGCATCATCGCCTCCGCCCCGCTGGTGGCCGCGCGGATGCCTGATTGCGAAAGCGCCTGCTTGATCGCGCCGACGATCAGCCCGCGCACCAGCCCCGGATCGCGGAAGCGCACATCCGCCTTCGCCGGATGCACGTTGACATCGACCAGTTCCGGATCGAGCGTCAGGAACAGCACCGCCACGGCATGGCGGTCACGGGCGATGACATCCGCATAAGCGCCGCGGATCGCGCCCCATATCTGCTTGTCGCGCACGGGCCGCCCGTTGACATAGGCGAACTGATGCAGCGCATTGCCGCGATTGAACGACGGGATGCCCGCGAACCCCGCCAGCCGCACCCCGTCGCGCTCTGCATCGATGGCGATGGCATTCTCGGAAAACTCTTTCCCAAGAACCTGCGCGATTCGCTCCAGCATCCCCTCGCTGCCAACCCCGGTCGCGGGGAGTTCCAGCGGCGTGCGGTCGCTGCCCGCAAGCGCGAAGCGGATATGTGGAAATGCAATCGCGACCCGCTTGACCACATCGCCGACTGCCATGGCTTCCGCCCGGTCGGTCTTCATGAATTTCAGCCGCGCCGGGGTGGCGTAGAACAGGTCGCGCACCTCCGCGATGGTGCCCTGGTTGAGCGCCGCCGGGCGCGGCCCATCCATGCGCCCGCCGGTGACGGTGATCTCGAACCCCGATTCCGCTTCCTGCGTCCGTGATTTCAACGACAGCCGCGACACCGAGCCGATGGAAGGCAGCGCCTCGCCGCGAAAGCCGAGCGCGCGGATATCGTGCACATCGTCGGTGAGCTTCGAGGTGCAATGCCGCGAGACGGCCAGCGGCAATTCGCCCGCCGGAATGCCCGCGCCATTGTCGGTGACGCGGATCAACGTCTTGCCGCCCCCCGCCGTCACCACCTCGATGCGCGTTGCCCCGGCATCGATGGCGTTTTCGACAAGCTCTTTCACCACGCTGGCAGGCCGCTCGATAACCTCGCCCGCCGCGATCTGGTTGATGATGGTTTCGCTTAATTGCCGGATCGTCATGGGAAGCTTATAGGCGGATTCGCGGGAGGGCGGAAAGGGAAGGCTTTGAAGCGGGTTTTCCTGCGGGCTGGCGCCCTCCTTCCCCCTTGCGGGGAAGGTGCCCGCATTAGCGGGCGGATGGGGGTGGTGACGGTTGCGCACCATCGGCAATCATACGCGCTGCCTTTACCACCCCCACCCGACCCTACGGGCCACCCTCCCCGCAAGGGGGAGGGAGGGCGCGAGCCGCGCTGCCCGCCATTCTTTCCTATCTAAAATCTGCTACCCCCGCCCGCGATAAGACGGCACCCCCGTCTCCGGCACCCATGCCCCCACCGGCGGCGTGCCCGTCTGCCAGAACACATCGATCGGAATCCCGCCGCGCGGATACCAATAGCCGCCGATACGCAGCCACAACGGCTTTGTCGCCTCGACAATCCTTCTCCCGATCTCAAGCGTGCAATCCTCATGGAACGCGCCGTGATTGCGGAACGAGAACAGGAACAGCTTCAGCGATTTCGATTCCACCAGCCGCTCATCTGGCGCATAGTCGATGACGATATGCGCGAAATCCGGTTGCCCGGTCATCGGGCAGAGCGAGGTGAATTCCGGGCAGGTAAAGCGCACGATCGCCGGCGGTCCTTCGCGGCGCGTGTAGGGAACGGTTTCCAGCACGGCTTCCTCGGGCGAGGATGCAATCTCGGCCTTCGTACCCAGTTGGGTCAATCCTTGAACATCTGTCATGGGGTTTCCTTCAAAGATATCTTCATTGACGCCCGCAATGACACCGAATGATCGGATCCCGCAAGCCTTGTTCCTGAAACGAACCGATCACATATTCATTCGGCGCGCCGCCCGGCCTATTGGTCGGCGCCGTCACTCCAGGATTCCTCCCAAACCGAAAGAATGAGCATGTCCCTGTCGCTTTATGACATCACCGTCCCCGTCTTCCTGCGGGCGTTCGCAAACTTGAGCGAAATCCTGGAAAAAGGCCGCGCATTCGCGGAAGAGAAGGGCATCCCCCATGCCGACCTGCTCGAAGCGCGGCTCTTCCCCGACATGGCGCCGCTCACCGCCCAGATCCAGCGCGCCAGCGACACCGCCAAATTCGCCGCCGTCCGCGTCGCGCAAGTTGAGACTGTGTCGATGGAGGACAGCGAGGTGAGCTTTGACGATTTGCAGGCGCGCATCGCGAAAACCGTAGCCTTCCTGAAGGCGGTGCCGGCCCATGCGATGGACGGGCGCGAGGAGGCGGAAGTGGAACTGCGGACGAGCCAGGGTTCGAAGACCTTCACCGCCCGCGACTACGTGCTGGGCTTCGCCATCCCCAATTTCTACTTCCACGTCACCACCGCCTACGACATCCTGCGCCACAAGGGCGTGCCGCTCGGCAAGCTGGATTATCTCGGACGGGAGTAAGGACGTTTCCGGAGCGGGCGTCGTAAAGCCCGCTCCGCTGCCACAGCCTCAAGCCGCCTTCGGAATCCGCGCGATCACCTTGATCTCGAAATCAAACCCGGCAAGCCAGTTGACGCCGATTGCCGTCCAGTTGGGATAAGGCTTCTGGCTGAAAATCCGGTTCTTCACCTCCATGATTGTACCGAACTGGCTTTCAGGATCGGTATGAAACGTGGTCACATCAACGATATCGTCAAACGTGCAGCCCGCTGCCTTCAACGTCGCTTCCAGATTTTCGAACGCCAGTTCCACTTGGGCGCGGAAATCAGGCTCCGGCGATCCATCGGCGCGGCTGCCGACCTGACCCGAAACGAACAGCAAATCGCCAGAGCGGATAGCGGCGGAATAGCCGTGCTCCTCGTAAAGGGCGTGACGGTTGGCGGGAAAAACGGCATTGCGGGTCATGTCTTTAAATCCTTTGTTCGCTCAGCGTCTGTTCATCATCGTGAACATCTGATATACGCTGCGTATGTGAGATAGAAACATACGGCCCGTATGTCAACTCATATACGATCCGTATTTGAAAATGAGCATCGAAGGCAGTGGAGGCGTTCCGGGCGTTGGCGAGCGGGTTGTCGGAGGCGGCGGTTCGCGTCGATTGCTTTTAACTATGGGGTGGCTTGAAGACATGAACAGAGGCTGTCGGCTTGCGGTTGCTAGAACTCGGTGACTTCGCCTGCGGCTCGATAAATCGTGATCCTGGAATCGGGCCCGGATGACGAGCGGAAGCCCGAATGAATCTCACTCGGACTTAGCATTATTCATACTATTGAAAATCGTTGTCGAAGGAGGACGGTCGGTCCGACCTCAGCAGCACACCGATCCAGACGGCAACGGTGGCGATGGTCAGTCCAATGGACACGACGGACAATAGGCCGTGGATGAGATCAAGCACGACTCCTATGCTTCCGATTTCCGCTCACCTTCCGCGAGCGCTTTCACAAGCGCCATTGCTTCTTCTCGTTTCGCCGGGTCTGATATCCGAAGGAAGGCCTGAATGAGGGTGCGGCCTTCCTCGGCGGACGGCATATCGAGCGAGGTCGAAATTTCTTCTGTCTGTAACGTCATTTTTCCCCACCTGTTTTTGAGATAATCCACAATTTCAGGCGGGTGACGGCAGGCAAAGTTCTGCTATCCTCAGAATCACCCATGATCCGAGCTCTCACCAGCTTGATTTTGGTCAGGCTGCTGACGGCGGTTACGACGCCATCAGCAGCTATTTCTCATAATAGGCATATTTGCACTTTTTGTGCAATGGGGCGATGTGAAAAATGGAAATAACTCCTGCACAAATCCGCGCAGCGCGGGGGCTGCTCGATATTTCTCAGCAGGCGCTGGCAGATTTATCGAAAGTTAGTTTGCGAACTATCGTGCAGATCGAGCGTGGTAAAAAGGCAGCTTCAGCATCAATCATCCAAGCTATTGCGCTCTCGCTCGAAGCCGCCGGAATAGAATTCATCCCTGAAAACGGCGGTGGTCCTGGCGTGAGATTGCGAGGCTCGAAGTAGGGGCAAACATGAATGCGATAACGGGGGCGCAGATTCGTGCGGCAAGGGCATTGGTTCGATGGACCGCTGAGAATCTTGCGGATGCTGCAGGCGTAGGTCTTTCGACTATACGCCGTGCGGAGGCAGAAGATGGATTACCATCAATTACCGCAGCAAATCTGAAACTGATTATGATAACCTTGGAGGGTGCCGGTATAGAATTCATTCCGGAAAATGGCGGCGGTCCCGGCGTGAGATTGCGAGCCCCTCTGCCTCGATAGGCTTATCAGCAAAGCCTTTGACTTTCCGTGCATTCAATCATTAAAAAGCGATGCGCAGCGTTGGTACACACAATACCAATTCGATGGCTCAAAGCTCTTGTTTTCTGGGATTTTTGCGGGTGCTTAGGCGGGATGCCCTCACTTTCCCCTCATCTGCCGCGCCAGCCCATAAACATTGGCCGACCTCGCCCCAGACCGGCAATAAGCCAGCACCGGGCCTGCCGCGCTCTCCAGCGCCGCCGCCATGGCGTCGACATCGGCCTGCGTCAGCCCGCCCGGCACGACGGGCACATAATGCACTGGAATTCCCGCCTTTTCCGCCACGCTGGCGATTTCCGCGAAGGGGGGCTGGTCGGGGCCTTCACCGTCCGGGCGGTTGCAGATCAGTGTCTGGTAGCCTGCGGCGGCGATATCGCGGATATCGTCGGGAGAGATTTGGCCGGTGACGGAGAAAGTGTCGTCGATCTGGCGGATGTCCATTTTGTGCTTCCTTGGGATTGAGCACGATCCCGAAAGTTGGACTTTTCGGATAAGATCATGCGGCTAAAACGATTGCGACTGTTCCTTGGTTCGCACAATATGAAATGTTTGGCGGCATGAAAAGTGCTTGGCGCCAATACTTGAGGCACGAGATCGCCTTTTCCGGCGCTAACCCTCCCTTCATCACGGGCAAAAAATTCAATCGATATTATCAAATCAATCAATTATGGTCGTTACCGGAGGCGAGGAAGGGCCGGGGTCGAGGTGACCTCGGGCCTGGCATTATTCGCATGATTTTGTCCGAAACCTTTTCGGGATCATGCTTTTGGGGCCTTACAACAGGGAGTACTCTTATGCGCAAGTTTTTATCGACAGCCGTGATTACGGCCTTGATGGCCGGCACGGTTTCGTTTGCTCAGGCTCAGGAAAAGCAGAGCGTCGAGGTTCTGCATTGGTGGACGTCGGGCGGCGAGGCCGCGGCACTCAACGTTCTGAAGAAGGATCTGGAAAAGCAGAACATCGGCTGGGTCGATATGCCGGTTGCCGGCGGCAGCGGCGTTCAGGCCATGACGGTGCTGCGCGCCCGCGTCACCGCCGGAGATCCGCCCACGGCGGTGCAGCTTCTGGGCTTCGACATCATCGATTGGGCCAAGCAGGGCGTGCTCGGCAATCTCGATTCCGTGGCGGACAAGGAAGGCTGGGGCAAGGTCGTCCCGGATGCGCTGCAGAAATTCGCCAAATATGACGGCCACTGGATCGCCGCTCCGGTCGATATCCACTCGACGAACTGGATGTGGATCAACAAGGCCGCGCTCGACAAGGCCGGCGGCAAGGTGCCGCAGACCTGGGACGAGCTGATCGCGCTTCTCGACAATTTCAAGAAGCAGGGCATCGTTCCCATTGCCCATGGCGGCCAGCCCTGGCAGGATTCGACGGTTTTCGAAGCGGTCGCGCTGTCCTTCGGCGATGATTTCTACAAGAAGGCCTTCATCGATCTGGACCCGGCCACGCTCGGCTCCGACACGATGAAGCAGGTCTTCGACCGCATGACGACGCTGCGCACCTATGTCGACCCGAACTTCTCCGGCCGCGACTGGAATCTGGCTTCGGCCATGGTGATCGACGGCAAGGCCGGCGTCCAGTTCATGGGCGATTGGGCCAAGGGCGAGTTCTTGAAGGCCGGCAAGGTGCCGGGCAAGGATTTCGTCTGCGCCCGCTATCCCGGAACGCAGGGCGCGGTGACCTTCAACTCCGACATGTTCGCCATGTTCAACGTCGCCAAGGACAAGGTTCCGGCGCAGATGGCCATGGCTTCGGCCATCATGAGCCCGGCATTCCAGGTTGCCTTCAACACCGTCAAGGGCGCGGCCCCCGCGCGCATGGATGTGTCCGACGAGAAGTTCGACGCCTGCGGCAAGAAGGCCATCGCCGACGTGAAGGCGGCCAATGCGGATGGGCGTATGCTGGGCTCGATGGCGCACGGCTATGCCGACCCGGCTGCAGTAAAGAACGCCATCTACGACGTCGTCACCCGCCAGTTCAACGGCGAGCTGACGTCGGAGCAGGCGGTGAAGGAACTGGTCACGGCTGTGGCTGCGGCCCAGTAAACATAGAAGTGACCGCCGGGGTCTTTGACTCCGGCGGTCTGATATTTGTAGGGATATCCTTGTAATACACCCCCCTCTGCCCTGCCGGGCATCTCCCCCTCAAGGGGGGAGATTGGCTGATACGGTCTTCGCCGCGCATCCTTCAACGTATGCGATTGATGCCGGGCGTCGATGAAGGCCAATCTCCCCCCTTGAGGGGGAGATGCCCGGCAGGGCAGAGGGGGGTGGAATTAGTCGAAAATATCAAAGAATAAGGCGCTCATGCGCCAAGGTGAGGCGTATGAACTATCGTAACCGCATGCAGGATTGGTTGCCGAAGCTCGTGGTGAGTCCGAGCTTCTTCCTGATCCTGATCTTCGTTTACGGATTTATCCTCTATACGGGCTATCTCTCGCTGACCGACAGCAAGATGCTGCCTTCCTATGGCTTCGTGGGGCTGGAGAACTACCGCAAGCTCTGGATGCTGCCGCAATGGTGGACGGCGATCGAGAATCTCGCCATCTTCGCCTCGCTCTATATCCTGTTTTCGGTCACCATCGGGCTTGGCCTCGCCATCCTGCTCGACCAGAAGATCCGCGCCGAAGGCCTGCTGCGCCCGATCTATCTTTATCCGATGGCGCTGTCCTTCATCGTCACCGGCACGGCCTGGAAATGGTTCCTCGATCCGGGTATCGGGCTGGAAAACACCATGCACCAGCTGGGCTGGACGAGCTTCAGCTTCACCTGGATCAAGGACCCACAAATGGCGATCTACACCATCGTCATCGCCGCGGTCTGGCAATCCTCTGGCTTCGTCATGGCCATGTTCCTGGCGGGGTTGCGCGGCGTCGATAACGAAATCATCAAGGCGGCCCAGATCGACGGCGCTTCGACCGTGACGATCTATCGGCGCATCATCATCCCGCTGATGCGCCCGGTGTTCCTCTCGGCATTCGTCATCCTCGCCCATCTCGCCATCAAATCCTATGATCTGATCGTGGCGATGACCGGCGGCGGACCGGGGCAGGCGACCACGCTGCCGGCCAATTTCATGTATTCCTACACCTTCGCCCGCAATTCCATGGGCATCGGCGCCTCGTCGGCCATCATCATGCTGATCATGATCTTCTCGATCATCGTCCCCTATCTTTATTCGGAACTGCGCGGGGAGAAGAGCCAATGAGCGCCAACAGCCCCGATAATGTCATCAACCACGGCAGGCTGACGCGCGGGCTCATTTACGCCGTGCTGATCGTCTTCGTCGTCTTCTACCTGCTGCCGCTCTATGTGATGCTGGTCAATTCCTTCAAGCCGCTGGAGGAAATCCGCCAGGGCGGCATGCTGGCCTTCCCGCATCAGTGGACGATCGCGCCATGGCTCTCCGCCTGGTCGACCGCGCAGATCGGCGTCCAGCCGACCGGCGTGAAGCCCTATTTCATCAACTCGTTGCTGATGGTGGTCCCCGCCGTCGCCATCTCCACCGTGCTGGGCGCGCTCAATGGCTATGTGCTGACCAAATGGGCGTTCCGCGGATCGAATATCCTGTTCGGCATGCTGCTGCTCTCCTGCTTCATCCCGTTCCAGATCGTGCTGCTCCCGATGGCGGGGGTCTTGGGGTGGATGAAGATTTCGGGCTCGATACCGGGCCTGATTTTCGTCCATGTGATCTATGGCCTTGGCTTCACCACCCTCTATTTCCGCAATTATTACGCGGCGTTCCCGACCGAGCTCGTCCGCGCGGCGCAGATCGACGGCGCGAGCTTCTTCCAGATTTTCCGGCGCATCCTGCTGCCGTCCTCGGGGCCGATCATCGTCGTCTCGGTCATCTGGCAGTTCACCAATATCTGGAACGACTTCCTGTTCGGCGCGTCGTTTTCGAATGCGAACAGCATCCCGATGACGGTGGCACTCAACAATCTGGTGAACTCCTCCACGGGCGTGCAGGAATATAACGTCCATTTCGCGGGCGCGATCCTCGCCGCCCTTCCCACGCTCATCGTCTATATCGTCGCCGGCCGCTACTTCGTGCGTGGCCTGATGTCCGGCGCAGTCAAGGGATAGTCATGTCGTTTCTGGCCATCAAGCATCTTTCCAAGTCCTATGGCACCGTGCCGATCCTCAAGGATATCAACATCGAGATCGATGAGGGCGGCTTCCTCGTTCTGGTCGGCCCGTCCGGCTGCGGCAAGTCAACGCTACTCAACTGCATTGCCGGGCTGGAGCCGATCACGTCAGGCGGAATCTTCATCAATGGCAAATCCGTCGCCGGGCTGCACCCGTCGCAGCGTGATATCGCCATGGTGTTCCAGTCCTATGCGCTCTATCCCAACATGACGGTGGCCGGAAATATCGGCTTCGGCATGGAAATCCGCGGTGTGCCGAAGGACGAGCGCGAGAAAGCGATCAAATCCGTCGCCGAGATGCTGCAGATCGGCCATCTGCTTAATCGTAAGCCGAGCCAGCTCTCCGGCGGCCAGCGCCAGCGCGTCGCCATGGGCCGGGCGCTGGTGCGCAATCCGCAGGTCTTCCTCTTCGACGAGCCGCTGTCCAACCTCGACGCCAAGCTGCGCGTCGACATGCGCACGGAGATCAAGCGCCTGCACCACCGCATGAAGACCACCATCGTCTATGTCACTCATGACCAGATCGAGGCGATGACGCTCGCCACCAAGATCGCGGTTCTGAAGGATGGCGTGCTGCAGCAGTTCGGCACCCCGGCGGAAATCTACAACAGCCCGGCCAACATGTTCGTCGCCGATTTCATGGGCTCGCCGGCGATGAACCTGCTCAAGGTGAAGGTTGAGGACGGCCCGTCGGGCCTGAGCGTTTCGCTCGCTCGCCCGCAGGATGAACCCCTGGTCCTGCCGGTCAATGGCGCGGGCGGCAGCAGTCTTGCCGCCTATAAGGGAAAAGAAATCATCTTCGGCATCCGCCCGGAAGCGCTGACCGATCCTGACGGTGCCGACCGCAAGGCGAAATCACTGGCGGAAGGGGATTGCCTGATCGAGGTGGTGGAGCCAGCCGGTTCGGATACCTTCGCCGTCACGCGTCTCGGCGGCAAGGAAGTAGTGGCCCGCCTGCGCGCCGACGCCAACATCGCGCCGGGGCAGAAGGCCAGACTCGCCTTCAATCTCGACAAGGCGGTGTTTTTCGATCCGAAGAGTCAGATGAGGGTTTAGAGCATGATCCCGAAAAGTTGCAGACTTTTCGGATAAGAACATGCGGCTAAAACAAAGGCTTAGAGCGGAATGCCCGATTCAACTTAATTGCATACCGCTCTAAGGCGTTTCAGAACTAGCTTGAAGCAGTTCCCCTCTCGCCGTCATTCTCGGGCTTGTCCCGAGAATCTACCGTGGCCTAATCTGTCAGGACGGTAATCGCTTATCTTTTTCTTATGGCAGATTCTCGGGACAAGCCCGAGAATGACGACCATGCGCGCGCCTCGCACCAAGCAAAAGGGCAGTAGGAGAACAAGGTCGGACGATGACCTTATTTTCCTACTGCCCTTTTGCACTATTACTCTAAATCTTTACCGCAACAGGACATCGTGTCCCATCACGCTGACGGCAATCGCCACATTCAGGGTGATGATCATCATCGAATAAAAAATGGCGCTTCTCGTTATCTCGCTCATTTCAACCTCCTAGTGCGTTACGCTCAAAATGCGCAATAACGCCCTATCTCAGTGAATCTTCGCACCGCCTTTTTGGCGATGCCGCGGCAACCGGGCGCCCCCGCCCAAGCCCGACGCGATTTGGCGAACGGTTACACAATGTAACAAGCCGTTATCGCTCACGCAACCCAAAAGGAATGCCGCCACACGGGATTGTGAAAATTGTAAACAATGTGTGAAATGTGCAACGCGGGTTTTATGGTCCTTCAACCCTGAATTCCGCCGGCATATTTTCCGGCAACGCGCCCGTCACCTCGGCGCGCTCCAGTACGGAAGCGTGAATAAAGGCGTCGTCCGGGATCACGCGCCGCTCGAACAAGGGAAGAGTCCACCCGAACAAGGCGGGCCGCCTGGACCCTTGCGGGCGGCGGGAGGGGAGGAATTCCAGGATCGCCCACGCCCAGTTCATCGAATTGTGTATAGGCGCCAGCGGGTCCGGCGCCACATGGTGCCTTGCGGGCTTTTTTCCGTAAAGGATCTCGTTGACCGATTGGGTGCGATAGATGAGGCCCATCGGCATTGTCTCTTCCATCATCCATTGAAGCGAAACTTTCGCAAGCGCGCTCTTGTCTTCCGGCAAGCCGCCGCCGATATCGTCATGGACGCCGCGAAACCACACTTCGCGTACATCCTGCCGTCTGGCGGCGCCGCGATTGAAAGGGTTGCCCCAATATTCCTCGCCCTCGGGCCAAAGCAGCGGGCGAAACATCGTGCGCCGTTCGTCGATACCCACCGCGTGGCGAACCGATTCAACGCTGCGGTTCTTTTGCGTAAAGGCCGTGGAGGCGAGGCGGGGTATGTAGGGCCCGCTCTCGATCACCGAGGCGACCGTATCGAAAAGGCCGAGCAGGCGGATGGGCGGGCGGTCCGGGTCGAGAATGCGCTCGTAAAGCCGCACTTCCGCGAAGCTCCCTTCGTTCCGCCGGCCTATCCGCTTGTAGGCGCGATAGGCATAGTCGACCAGATTGAGGTTTGGCTTTTTGATCAGGCCGATGGCGTGGATGAACCCGGCCAGCACCCGCGCGCTATAGGCGCCCCGGCTGAACCCCATGAGATAGATCGTATCCCGCCCGCTCGGGCCTTCCCCTTTCCGCCTGCCTTTGTCGTAATTCTCAACCAGAAACTGGTAGGCCGCCTTGACATTCTGGTCGAGACCCCACCCGGTCGCCATGCCCCAGACTTCAACCGTCTTGCTCCAGAAACTCAGCCACGCATTCTCCGCGCCGAGCGTGCCGACGCCGGGATCGTAATAAACCAATTGCCGCTCGCTCTTCTCCAGCATTCCATAGAGACGAAGAATATTGGTCCGGTCGGCTGATATTTCATTGGAGGTTCCGTCGAATAGGATAACAATGTTCTTTGGCATTGTTATCAATTAATGAGTATTACTTGCTTTTTAAATAAATTATTCCACGTGCTTTGATAAAATTTGGGGATATGGCGCAATAATATTTAGTGATGCCTCGTAAATCAGCTGGATACAATAAGATCAAGGCGAGTGAGGTCGCTGCTTATCTTCAATGTGGAATTCGGCGGCAAGGTCCCTGACGTGGGGGTGCCGCTGATGCCCATGGATGCCTGAATGAGCCCATAAACGCCTGGGGCCATTGCGACATCGCCGATAACATCCACGCGGACATCATTGAGGGTCGCGCTGTCGCTGGCTTCCATCATCAGCGCATCGGCGCTATTGATGCTTGCTTCGGAGAAGTCGTAACGAATGTTGCTGGAATCGTCGCTATAAAAACTTCCGCCATCGGTGATGAGAATTTTGCCGCCTATGCCAAGTGTGCCTGCCCTTAGGTCAATGTCGCTAGCCACGGTAAAGCCTTGGCTTGCGACGGCAACAGAGCCGCCATTCCCGATCACAAGGCCATTTCCGCTGCTAGAATTGTTCACAACTATACTGCCGTTGCTCACATCAATCCCATTATAGGCCGTACTATTGACCATGGAAACCACGCCGCTGTTTATAGAAATACCATTGGGAGATGCGCTGCCAATCATAGAAAGCAGACCGCCGTTCATCATAATAGTGTTATAAATTAGGCTGTCTTTCATTGACAGCTCGCCACCGTTCAGCCAAACTCGACCATTGATCTTACTTCTATCGTGCATCACCAACTGGCCGCCGTTCACCGTGCAATCCGCCTGATACCCTTCAATGGTGCCATTGTTCAACTGCAGTTCGCCGGCTTCAACTGTCCATGGTTTGTTATCTGCGGTAACCCCCGTTGCATTCCAGATGCCTCCGGTCACCAGATACTGATCAAAGCCCTGAAACGCGGACAGATCGTAATTTGCCTCATCAAGCAAACCGCCCAGCACAAGACTATTGCCGCGGCCGGCGCCAACCACATTGCCAGTTCCGGCGCCAATCACATTACCCGAGAACGAATATCCACGCCGGAGTTCAAGCGTATTGTTCTTGCCGCCGATGACAACTGCATTGGGCCCCGGCTCCTTGTCTTGCAGGTTTGTGCCGGCTGAAATCGCGCTCGCCGTGATGATTTTATTGTTGTTGCCCTCGACAAGAATGCCCGGAGGAATGGTAACCGTGCCATCAGGCGCTTCGCCTCCATCGATCCGGCTGCCGGCAGTGGTGTGATTGATCGTATTGTTGTCGCCCAGAACCAGAACGCCCGCGCCGCCGGTGCCTTTTCCGCCTGCAAACGCAGCATGTGCGTTGCCGCCGCTGATCGATCCTTTATTGTTCAGGGTCACATTTCCGGCGAGCACCACGCCAGCGCCGCCGCCCCCGCCGACAGATTGTCCGCCGGCGATAGCACCGCTGTTGTCCAGGGTGTCGCTCCCGGTTGGGTCGCCCCGGAAATAAAGCCCGACACCGCCGCCGCCATGTGCGCCGTCGCCGCTGCTGCCGCCGCCGCGTATCGTGGCGGAAGATGGATTGACGGTGACATTGCCCGGGCCGGTGAAAACCACCCCGGCGCCGCCGCCTCCGCCGCCCGCTATGCCGCTGGCGCCGACTCCGCCGTGGCCGCCATCTCCGCCGGTGACTGTCGCGCTGACAATGAGCATGGCGCTTGCGCTCACCCCGACGCCGCCGCCGCCGCCGCCACCGCCAAGCACACCGCCATTCTGGCCCGCACCGCCGGTTGCGCCCTTGACGTCAAAAGGGACCGTTCCGCCTCTGGGGTAGGTCTCGCCGAAATGGCCGCCCACGCCGGCAAGCGCCCCACCGCCACCATTCCCGCCGCCTTGCAGCGTTCCCGCCAATCCGGCATCCGTTCCCGCATTGCCGCCCGTGCCGCCGCCTTCGCTGCCGCCGCCTGCGCCGCCATTGCCGCCCGGTCCCTTGCCGCCGGAACCGCCGCCCGAATTGACTACGATTTTCTCAGGAATCTGTACGTTCTGGCTATTATCGGATGTGATTATTGTCATTGTACCGCTATCCATTAAAAATTCTACTATTGGATGCAAATAACAACTTATACGAGCTTAGGCAAGCGGTTTCTGAAAGGCGCTACGCAAGTGTTGATTCGATAAGCTCTGGTGGATGGCGACCGCAACTTGCATCCAATAATGATAAAGTATTAGTATTTTAGGTAAATGAATCTGTATCTGGCAATAAATTATTCACCATAAGATTGACGCCAATTGAAATTATTATAATATTTCCTCGATTTGTATTTTAAGTGAATTGGAAAATACATGCGTCATCTGGCGATAACTGATGCACATGGAAATAAATCCAACCAGAATAACCGCAAGAGGCTTCTGGTTTCCACTGTATATGCAGCTGGTGGCCTGTTTTTGTCCGTCCTCCCGGCCTTTTCTCAGGCCGTTCCGCCGCCTCCGCAGTATGGCGGGGGGAAGGGCGGAGATGCGGGGCAGGTTGCGGCTGGCCAGACTAATGGCGGCGGCGGCGGCGGCACTGGCGAACAGCAGGGGCCGGGGCGGCCGGGAATTGGTGGCGCGGTTGATGCCGCCAATTCCGGCGGGGGCGGGGGCGGCGCCGGGATGGACTTATCTAATGGTGGCGTTGTGCAATCGGGAGGAACGAGCGGCAGCGGTAATCTTGGTAGTCAGCTCGGGGTGGGGCCGGGCCAGCCCGGTTCGGCCGGCCCTACCGGCGGTGGCTCAGGCGGCGGCGGCGGTAATGCCGGCGCTATGGGGATGGATTTTAGCAATAACTCGAGCAATATAGCGCCGACCAGCGGTAACGCGGGTCAGGGAGGGGGCGAGGGGGCCAGCCCAACTGCGGACGGATATGGCGGCGGCGGCGGCGGTGGTGGTGGCGGCGGCCACGGCGGTATATTGACGGGGGTTGCTGGCGGTCCGCTCTCCAATTCCAGCAGTTTACTCGGCGGTGATGGTGGTGCGGGCGGGCGCGGAGGCGATGCGTCCGCCGGAGCCTATACCGGTGGCAGCGGCGGCGACGGGGGCAATGGCGGGTCTGGTTTTTTTATGATTGCTCCTGCCAGCAATCTTGATTTCAAAAACACCGGAACGATCACTGGTGGCAAGGGTGGTTCTGGCGGGCAGGAGGGAACCGGAGCCGTTACGGGTAATCTTCCCGGAAAGGGTGGTGATGGCGGATTTGGTATGGTCTTCAACACCACCGGCACCATCACCAATGCCGCAAATGCGGTCATGCAGGGAGGCCCTGGCGGAGATGCTGGTGGCAATGGCGCGGTGGGTATAGCAGGCGGCAATGGCGGCGCAGGCTTTTCCGATACTGGTGGCACCGCGACGTTTATCAATGAAAGCACGGGCAACGGTGTAATCACTCATGGAGTCGTTGGCGGAAACGGAGGGCGTGGCAATGCGGGTACAGGCGGCAATGGCGGCTATGGTGTTTACGCAAACCAGGTGACCAATAGCGGCTCGATTGCAGGGGGAAATGGCACGAATGGTACTACGGCTGGCGGCAATGGCGGTTATGGTGTTTACGCAAACCATGTGATCAATAGCGGCTCGATTGCAGGGGGAAAAGCCGGGACTGGCGCGACGAACGGAGTTGCGGGCTATGCCGTACAATTGGTGGGAACCAATGCCAGTCTGGAAATACAGTTCGGGTATAGTTTCGTGGGCCAAATAGATGGCGGCGCGGCTGGCGGCAGTCTGATTCTCGGCGGTGCCGCCATTGCAACTCTGGACGCCTCCCAAATCGGCGCACAGTCGACAAATCCTACGAAATATACGAATTTCACTTCTTTTACATTGAATGCAGCGGCACCGGCGACCGTGTGGACGCTGGCCAATACCACCACCGCGGTAACGCCGTGGACGCTGACCGCCGGTATACTCTCCATTGGTGCCGACGGCGCACTCGGCGCCACAGCCGGCGCGCTCACCTTCAATGGCGGGACGCTGGAAAATACCGCTGCTTTTACGATGACGCGCGCGGTGCGGCTGGATGCCGGCGGGGGTACCTTCAAGACCGATGACGATCTGACGGTATCGGGAATTACCGGCGCCGGAAGCCTCACGAAGATTGGCAGTGCTTCGCTGATCCTGACGGGAACCAGCAATTACGCCGGCGGCACGACAATCTCCGATGGTGTGCTGCAATTGGGCGATGGCACGACGGATGGTTCCATCACGGGCGATATCGTCGATGATGCAAGCCTTGTGGTGAACAACAATGGCGCGACCGCTCTTGCCGGTACCATCACCGGCACCGGCAGCCTTACGCAGAAGGGCAGCGGCAAGACGACGCTGAGCGGGACCAACCAGTATCAGGGCGGCACTCACATTAATGCCGGCATTCTCTCCGTTTCCGCCAATGCCAATCTCGGCGATCCATCCGGCGCGCTTACCTTCAATGGCGGCACGCTGGAAAATACCATCGCTTTTTCGACCACCACGCGCGCGGTAACATTGGATGCCGGTGGCGGCACCTTCAAGACCGATGCCGATCTGACGGTTCCCGGCGCCATTTCCGGTCCCGGAAGCTTGACGAAGACGGGCGGCGGCAAATTGCGGATTCTCCTGGCAAGCAGCTATGCCGGCCCGACAAATGTAACGGATGGTACGCTTCAGGCAGGCGCGGCCAATGTATTCAGCCCGTCCTCCGCCTTCAGTGTCGGGCAGAATGGCACGCTCGACGCCGCAGGGTTCAACCAGGCGATTGCGTCGCTTGCCAATGCGGGCAATGTCACTTTGCGCGGGGCCGCGCCGGGAACCGAGCTGACCGTTACCGGAAATTATACCGGACAGGGCGGAACCGTCAGCATCAACACCGCGCTCGGCGATGACAATTCGCCGACCGACCGCCTCATCGTCCAGGGCGACACATCGGGCACTTCAATGCTGGCGGTGAAGAAGGATGGCGGGCAGGGCGCGCTGACCACTGACGGTATTCGGGTTATCCAGGTCGATGGCGTTTCGAATGGTGTCTTCACGCTTGTCGGTGACTATACCTATCAGGGCGATCCGGCGGTGGTCGGCGGTGCTTATGCCTACCGGCTCTTCAAGGGCGGCCCGCAACCGGGCGACTGGTATCTGCGCTCGGTGCTGATGCCGGCGCCGCCACCGCCACCCCCTCCGCCGCCGCCCCCGCCGCCCTGCCAGGGCAGCGACTGCCCGCCGCCTCCAACGCCCCATTATCAGGCCGGCGTGCCGGTCTACGAGGCCTATTCTTCGGTGTTGCAGGAGCTGAACGCCATCGGCACGCTGCGCCAGCGCGTCGGCAACCGCTACTGGAGCGGCGCGGCCAATCCGGTGCTCAATGAGGGCGACGGGCCGGGAACGGCGGAAGCCGCGCCCGCGCCGGAAGCGGGTGCTTATCTCGACGCGGCGACCAATGTCTGGGGCCGTGTCAAAGGTTCGCATGGCCGCTACGAGCCGCGCTATTCCACCAGCGCCACGCAGTATGATGTCGACACCTATGGCCTCGAGGCCGGCCTCGACGGCAAGCTCTACGAGACGGCGGCGGGCAGCGTGATCGGCGGCATCACCGCGCATTATGGCTATGCCAAGGCCGATATCGGCTCCGTCCATGGCCAGGGCAGCATCGATGCCAACGGCTACGGCTTCGGCGGCACGCTCACCTGGTATGGCGATGATGGGCTCTATGCCGATGCCGTGGCGCAGACGACATGGTATAGCAACGACCTCAATTCGGACACGGCGCGCCGCTCGCTCGCCGGCGATATCGACGGCTTCGGCTATGCCCTCAGCCTTGAAGCAGGCAAGCGGGTCGCGGTCACACCGGAATGGGCGATCATTCCGCAGGCGCAACTCGTCTGGTCGGCGGTGAAGTTCGATGGTTTCGAAGATACGTTCGGCGCGCATGTCAGCCACGACGAGACCGGCAGTCTGAAAGGCCGGGCCGGGCTTGCCGCGGATTACGGGCAGGCCTGGCGTGACGCGCAAGGCCGGCTCACGCGGGCCAATGTCTATGCCATCGCCAATCTCACTTATGAGTTCGGCAAGGCGAGCAAGATCGAAGTGGCGGGCGTTCCCTTCGCCACTGCGAACGATCGCTATTGGGGCGGCATCGGAGGCGGCGGCACCTATAGCTGGGCCGATGGGAAATATGCCCTCTACGGCGAGGCCACCATCGACACCAGCCTCGACCACTTCGCCGATAGCTACGAGCTGAACGGCAAATTGGGGGTGAAGGTGAAATGGTAATCTCCCCCCATGCGGGGGAGATGGCAGGCAAGCCAGAGGGGGCGTCTCACAGGGCGAAATTTCCATTCGCTTTGTCGCCTTTGTCCGGATAATTTGCCGGCGAGCGCCGATTTGATCAAAATCGGCTGCGGCAGATTTGAGGGAAATGCATATGCCGACATTGAGCCTAGCGCAGCTGGAAACCCATCTCTGGCGGGCGGCGGATATCCTGCGTGGATCGATCGATTCCGGCGATTACAAGCACTACATTTTCGGGCTTCTGTTCTTCAAGCGCCTCTCGGACGTTTGGGAGGAGGAGTATGAGGAACGGCTGGCGCGCTATCACGACGCGCAGCTGGCGGCGGATTCCGACGAGCACCGCTTCGATATTCCAAAAGGGCATTTCTGGAAGGATGTGCGCAAGCACACCACGGATATCGGCACGCATCTGAATTCAGCCTTCCGGGCGATCGAAGACGCGAATATGAAGCTGCGCGGCGTGTTTCAGGATGTTGATTTCAACAACAAGGAGCGTTTTCCGGATGCGATGCTGGAAAAGCTGCTCCAGCATTTCGAGACCCACCGCCTGCGCAACCGCGATGTCGAGCCGGATGTGCTGGGGCAGGCCTATGAATATCTGATCGCGCAGTTTGCCGATGATGCCGGCAAGAAGGGCGGCGAGTTCTATACGCCGAAGATGGTCGTGCGGTTGATCGTCGAATGTTTGAAGCCGGAAGAGGGCATGTCGATCTATGACCCCACCTGCGGCTCGGGCGGCATGTTGCTGGAGGCCGTGCATCATCTGGAGCGGCAGGGCAAGAACCCCAAGAGCCTGTCCCTGTTCGGGCAGGAGAAGAACCTCAATACCTGGGCGATCTGCCAGATGAACCTCTTCCTGCATGATATCGACGACGCCCAGGTGGCGCGCGGCGATACGCTGCGGGAGCCGAAGCATCTGACCGGCGAGAGCGTGAAGGCAATCCGCACCTTCGACCGGGTGCTGGCCAATCCGCCTTTCTCGCTGAAAAGCTGGGGCCATGATGTCTGGATTAAGGGTGATGCCTATGGCCGCGACCGCTATGGCTGCCCGCCAAAAAGCTACGGCGATCTCGCCTTCGTGCAGCATATGGTGGCGAGCCTCAGGGAAGGCGGCGTCTGCGGCGTGGTGCTGCCGCACGGCATCCTGTTTCGAGGCGGCGCGGAAGGCCGCATCCGCGAGGGGCTGATCCGCGATGATCTGATCGAGGCGGTGATCGGCCTGGCACCGAACCTGTTTTATGGCGCGGGCATTCCAGCTTGCGTTTTGATCCTGCGCAAGAAGAAGCCCGCGGACCGGCGCGGCAAAATCCTCATCGCCAACGGCGTGCAGCAATTCGTTGAAGGCAAGGCGCAGAACCATCTGTCGGATGCCAATCTGGCCGCACTTGCGAAAGCTTATGACGATTTTGCCGATGCCGAGCGTCTGGCGCGGGTGGTGCCGGTGAGCGAGGTCGAGGCCAATGATTTCAATCTCAACATCAGCCGCTATGTTCATCTGGGCGAAGAGGCGGCAGAGGTGGATGTCGCGGCGGAAGTGGAAAAGCTGGTGGCCCTGCAGGGCGAGCGGGATGCGGCGGAAACGCGGATGATGGGCTTTTTGCGGGAGCTTGGCTATGTCGCGTGAAGTGCCGGAGGGGTGGCAGCAAGTCACCATTGGACAGGTGGCTGATATAAATCCGGAGAACCTCGCAGCGAACACCGCTTCAGATTTCTTATTAAAATATATTGATGTAGCTACAGTTGGTGGGCCATCGGTGATGTCGGAACCACGCCTGATTGCGTTTGCTGAAGCACCCAGTCGGGCACGCAAGAAGGTACAACAGGGCGACATATTGGTTTCTACCGTTCGCCCATACCTGCGTTCTTTCTGCAAAGTGTCTTTGAGGGATTCAAATCTCGTGGCGTCAACGGCGTTTGCCGTTCTGCGTTCGAAAACAAACGTCGATGGCGACTTCCTATATCAGCACGTTCTAGGAGACTCCTTTGTTAAGCATCTGACTCCGAGGATGAAAGGCTCGAACTATCCGGCGGTCACGGCAAGCGACGTCGAAGCCTACGATTTTTTGCTCCCCCCACTCCACGAACAGCGCCGGATTGCCGAAATCCTGTCCAGCGTCGATGAGGCCATCGCGGCAACGCGGGCGGTGATTGAGCAGACGAAAAAGGTAAGGTCCGAATTACTCGCCTCGCAGTTCCCACTGGAACTGGAACTGGATCAGGATTCGACCACTGGAAGTGGTCATTTTAACGGATGGAAAATCTCACCTGCATCATATGTCTGCACAGACATAATTGACTGCAAGAATCGGACCCCGCCTTTGGTTGAACGTGGATACGCTGTCGTGCGGACGCCAAATGTTCGGAATGGACGGTTCCATTCTGCTGGTCTTCAGTTCACCGATCCGGATAGCTTTCGGGAATGGACAGCGAGGGGGCTGCCTAAGAGCGGCGACGTTTTGTTCACGCGTGAAGCACCTTATGGCGAGGTTTGCCTCGCACCGGTTATGGAGTTTTGTTTAGGTCAGCGCATGATGTTCTTGAGGCCCGATCTTAATAAGATTACGTCAGCATACTTAGTTTATGCACTTCAATCCGCTTCCGTGAAAAAGGAAATGTTCCGCCGAGCTGGCGGCTCGACCGTTGGACACCTAAGGGTAAAAGACGTCCGTGATTTGCCAATTCCTGTTGCACCAATGGAGCAGCAATTGGTTATCGCAAAAATGCTCGGAGCACTCGATCAATCGGTGAATGAAAATTCGGGAGCTTTGGGTGGATTGGAAACACTCAAATCCGCCCTCATGTCCGACCTTCTCACCGGTCGCAAGCGCGTAACCGACACTCTTCCCATGGCTGCCGAATAGGAAACACCATGACCACCGGCCCGGAATGGCATTTTGCCGAGCGTCCCGCCATCGAGCACCTGCAAGCCATGGGCTACGGTTTCGTGCCGATGGCCGAGCACTCTGCCTTGCGCGATGGCGATAATCAGGTGCTGTTCCGCCCGCATCTGGTCGAGGCGCTCATGCGCATCAATGGCATCGACCAGGCATCGGCTGAGGCCGCTTTTGTCGAGCTTGCCGGCATCGGCGATAATGAGGCCTGGTTGAAGGTGCTGCGCGGCGACTATAGCCGCAAGGTTTCCGGCCATGACACGCGGCTGACGCTTCGGGTCATCGATTTTCTGAAACCCGAGAACAATAGGTTCACGGTCACGCATCAGTTGCGCGTCCAGGCGGAGCACACGCGCAAGCCGGATATCATCGTCTATGTGAACGGCATACCGCTGGTTGTCATCGAGGCCAAGAGCCCACTCAACGTGAAGGACAAGACCGGCGAGGCATTCGAGCAGATCAGGCAATATGAGCGGGATATTCCGCGCCTGTTCTTTTCCAACGCCTTCAACATCGTCACCGACGGCGCGCTGGTGCTCTACGGCGCGACCGGCTCGGGCTCAAAATATTATGCGCAATGGCGCGACCCTTGGCCGAAGGCCGATGCCGATTTTTCGGACCGCATTGCCAAGGGGCTTTGGTGCTTGCTGGAGCCCTCGCGGCTGCTTGACCTGATCGCCCACTACATCGTTTTCGAGAAAACCGAGGACGGCACGATCAAGAAGATCTGCCGCTATCAGCAGTTCCGGGCCGTCAATCGCATTGTCGAGCGCGTGCTGGAGGGCAAGCACCGGCAAGGGCTCATCTGGCACACGCAGGGCAGCGGCAAATCGCTGACCATGGTCTTTGCCGCGCTCAAGCTGAAAACGCACCGCACGATCCAGTCCGAGGCGCTGACCAACCCCAACATTCTGGTTCTGACGGATCGTATCGACCTGCACACCCAGATCAGCGGCACCTTCGTCGCCTGCGGCCTGCCGAACCCGACGCCGATTGACAGCATCAAGGATTTGCAGGCGCTGATCGGCAGCGCCAAGGATGGGCACACCGCGCTTTCCACCATCTTCAAGTTTCAAGGCTCGAAGGAGCCGATCGAGAACTCCGGGAACTGGATCGTCATGGTGGATGAAGCCCACCGCACCCAGGAAAAGGATCTCGGCGCCTCTCTGCGCGCGACATTGCCGGAAGCGCGCTTCTTCGGTTTCACCGGCACGCCGGTCAAGAAGGACGAAAAGGACACCTATAACAATTTCGGTGTCGCCGGTGAGAACTATCTCGACAAATACGGCATAGACGACGCCGTGGCCGATGGCGCGACCGTGCCGATCTACTATACCGGCCGCAAGACCGACTGGCATATCGACGAGGCCAAGATCGACATCCTGTTCGACACCTGGTTTGCCGAACTCGACGATGACAAGCTGAACGAAATCAAGAAGCGCGGCGTGCGGATCGAGGATCTCGTCAGGCATCCGCGCCGGATCGAACTCATCGCCTACGATATCTGGACGCACTTCAAGGAATATGCGCGGCCGGATGGTTTCAAGGCGCAGATCGTCGCGATCGATCGCGAGGCGGTGATCCTCTACAAGCAGGCGCTGACCAAGGTGATCGCCGAAGATTTGCGGGCCGGGGGCATGGAGGCGGACAAGGCTCTGGCGAGCGCCAATGCCATGTCGGCTTGTGTCTATTCGATCAACCAGGAAGACGGCAAGCCGAGCGAGGACGCCCACAAGCAGGCGATCCGGAACGAGCTGAGGGCGCACTATGTCGATGCCGAAGACGAGAAGAAGAAGAAAAAGGCGTTCGGACGCAAGGGTGATAACCCGCAATTCCTGATCGTCTGCGACAAGCTCTTGACCGGCTTCGACTGCCCGATCGAGAGCGTGATGTATCTCGACAAGCCGTTGAAGGAACACGGGCTGTTGCAGGCAATCGCCCGCACCAATCGCGTCAGCGACACCAGGAAGCGCAATGGCCTGATCGTGGATTATATCGGCGTATCGGCCAACCTGGATGAAGCGCTCGCGACCTATCGCGCCGATGATGTGAGGAACGCGATGCGCGATCTCGATGATCTGCGCAACCAGCTGCGCACTGCCCACGCCGTCGTCGCGATGATGATGAAACCGGTAAAGCGCAAGGCGGGTGACAGGGAAGGGCTGAAGGCGGAATATGACGCATTCGTCAAAGTGCTGGGCAGCGAGGACAAATGGTTCGAGTTCAAGGTGCGGGCGCGAAGCTTCATCGCGCTCTATGAGACCTTGAGCCCGGATCCCAGCGTTCTGGAGTTTACAGCCGATCTCAAATGGGTGGCGAATTTTCTGCTCTACGGCACGCAGGTCTTCGAGAAGCGGCAGGCCTTCGACCAGATGGATTACAGCGAAAAGATCCGCGAGATGCTGGACAAGCATTTGGAGGCGACGGGGCTCAGCGTAACGGTCAAGCTGCGCCACATCACCGATCCGGCCTTCTGGGAGGACTTCGACACCGGCGGCAAGACCGAAGAAGACCTGATGACGGCCGCGATCCGCAAGACGACGGAGCTCAGAAAGACAGTCAGCGAGCGGATTGACGGCAATCCGCATCAATACGGCAAGTTTTCCGATCGCCTGCGCCAGCTGCTGGAAAAGCTTGAAAGCGCGCAGATGAGCTGGGCTGACAAGCTGAAGGGTGCCGAGGAGCTGGCGAAGGATATTTCCGCCGAGGACGAGGCGCATGTCGCGGCAGGCCTCTCTCCCGGCGCCTATGGTATCCTGCAAATCCTCAACGGGTTCGGCCCCGACAGCGAAAATCTCGCGATTCGGCTGGAAAGCCTCTACACAGACCCCTCGACCGCACCGGCCGGCTGGTGGGAAAAAGACGGGCTGCGAAAGAGCCTGCGCCAGCAGGTACGCTCCATGGCGCATCTTGTTGGCCTCACCCAGCTGAAAGAGATACCCGATCAGGTGGAAGCCTTCGCGCTGAAGCATTTCGCCGGACAGTGATCATGCCCGTGTTCCGGATCGGAAAACAAGAATTTGATTATACATTACAGCGTTCACCCAGCGCGAAGACGGCCCGCATTACGGTGACGCCGGCGTCTTTCGAACTCGTGGTGCCCGAGGCGGCGACGGAGGCACAGATCCACGCCGTGCTCCACCGCCGTCGGGCGTGGATACTCGAAACCGTGCAGAAAATGCAGGAGCGTGCGAAATCCCAGGCGAGGGTCTACCGCTTTGTCTCGGGCGCCAAGATTCCTTATCGCGGGCGGATGACGAAACTGACTGTCGAGCCCTTCGACGGCTCGCTGGTCGAGGTCGGTTTTCGAAACGGCTTCCTTATCCGAAAGCCCGCCGATTTATTGCCTGATGTCGCCGATGCGGTGATCGAAAGCGCTTTGCGCCTGTGGCTGAAGCGGCGGGTGCGTGACGATGTTCACCTGATCGTCCGGCAATGTGGGGAAAGGCATGGATTGAAGCCGCGCGGTGTGCAGATCAAAGACCAGAAACATATGTGGGGCAGCTGCGGTCAGGATCGTCGGATCAATCTCAACTGGCATCTGGTTTTCGCTCCCCGGGCAGTCCTCGAATATGCCGCCGTCCACGAGCTTTGCCACTTGCGGCACCGCAACCATGAGCCGGAATTCTGGCGCCTGGTTGGATCGATCTTGCCGGATTGGGAGCAGCGCAAGGAATGGCTGGACCGGAATGAACACTTGCTCGGCTGGGAAAAGGTGGAGCCTGCCGCCTGACCGGAGCGATACCTATCGCGCTTCGCGCCAAGACATCGAAGCCGAGATCGCCGGCGCATCGGGTGTAAACAGGAGTGGCTGGGGAACCTGGATTCGAACCAGGACTAACGGAGTCAGAGTCCGTGGGTCTACCGTTAACCTATTCCCCAAAACCCATTAATGAAAGCCATTGAATGCTTTCGTTCGGTGCCGCCTTCTAGCATATTTCCCCGCGCAATCAAGCCCTCAATATCCGATATATGCAAAATCCCGGGGTCGCTGAAGGGCCTGTCTGTTCATGAATGCCGAACTGGTGCTAGAGCAATCGATGCC
The DNA here is from genome assembly GCF_003217235.1 of Paramesorhizobium leguminum. GTDB lineage: Bacteria > Pseudomonadota > Alphaproteobacteria > Rhizobiales > Rhizobiaceae > Paramesorhizobium > Paramesorhizobium leguminum. The sequence continues at coordinate 132,907 of NZ_QJTF01000001.1, forward strand.
ACCTTTATCAGGCTCTTGGAAGGCGGAATCTGCTTTGAATATCGAAGCCTCTGTTCTCGTGTTGATTGGCGGTTTCATCGGCGGGATCGCGCGTTTTGGCCTTGCCCGTTTCGTCGACGGGAAAACCGGGAATGCCTTTCCGTGGGGTACACTGGCGGTCAATTTGAGCGGCGCGTTTCTTGCGGGGGTTCTTGCCGGATTGGCTCAATCCACGGGCAGTCTTTTCTCAAGCGAGATGGTTCGCGCCTTTCTCATGATCGGTGTGCTTGGCGGTTATACCACCGTCTCGTCCTTCGTTCTGCAGAGCCACGGTCTGGCAAGAGAGGGTGAGATGAGGCTGACGCTGATCTATATTGCTGCCTCCGCTATATTCGGTGTCGTTGCCGCCTTTGCCGGTTTCGCGCTCGCCGCATGAGGAGACGATGAAGAAACGCTCCTCGAAAACTGTGGTGCTTTATCTTGCTGTCGGCTTTGGTGCTGGCCTGGGCGCATTGTTGCGGTTCTGGTGCGGGCTGGCTGTCGCCGGGCTCGTTGAAAGCGGACTTTGGACCACAGCCTTCGTCAATATTTCCGGTTCCTTCGCCATCGTGTTCTTCGCCGCAATCGTTGGCCCGGACGGGCGCTGGCCGGTCGGCTCGGTGGGGCGGCAATTTGTTATGGGCGGCGTCTGCGGTGGATTCACCACTTTTTCCGCCATGAGCCTCGATACTTTGCTGCTTATCCTCCGCGGCGAACCGCTGCGGGCTATTTTCTATCTTTTGACGGTAGTAATCCTGTCGCTTGCCGCCGGCTGGATGGGTCATTTGCTTGCCCGCGCGACGCAAGATTAAATCTCCCTTCGGAAGGTCCTTGGTTATTTTACAGAGCGCTGTTACATTGGACGCAACATAAAGAGTGACAGCGCCTGCTTGCGTCCTTTCAAAGGCTCGCGCGGTGCTTTGAGGACAAGAACTTGAAGAACCCCGAGGAAGACGCGAGCATTGCCTCGCGTGACGGGGCGTCCGGTGGGAATTCTGCGCATGATGATGTGCGCAATTCTCCCGCAAAAGGCAGGCGGAAAAACCGCCGGCCCAGGACCGCATCGGCCGAGCCGCGTCCGGCTGCCGATTCGGGACGTCCCGATGGAGAACAGAAAAAGCGCGCGCGCCGTCGCCGGCGAGGCAAGGCGAAAGCGCATGGAAGCACGGTGCAGGTGGCGGCCGCCGATGCTACGGTTGCGTCATCCTCGGCGCCGGCTAAATCCGCTCACCACCGCCGCTCGAAGCGTGGCAGGCAGGGCCGGGCCGCGCTCCCGCCGGATGTCACGCCGGAAATCCGCATCGCATCGGGGGCAGCGCCAAAACCACAGGCGGAGCAGCGCCCGCGTGCCGTTTCCGCACGGGGGGATACGCCACCGCTCTATGCCGCGCTGGATCTTGGCACCAACAATTGCCGCCTTTTGGTCGCTTCGCCGACACGGCCAGGCCAGTTCCGCGTCGTCGATGCATTCTCGCGCATCGTCCGGTTGGGCGAGGGGCTGGGCGCGACGGGCAGGCTTGGCGACAAGGCCATGGGCCGTGCCATTGAGGCGCTTAAAGTGTGTGGCGATAAGCTTGGTTCAAGAACGGTCAGCAGATCGCGGCTGATCGCCACCGAGGCCTGCCGCGCGGCGGAGAACGGCGCGGAGTTTTTAAGTCGCGTGCGCGAGGAGACCGGGCTGGAGCTTGAAATCGTCGACCGGCAGACCGAGGCGCGTCTCGCCGTTTCCGGTTGCGGCACGCTGGTGGACCGCGATGCGGAGGCCATCGTGCTGTTCGATATCGGCGGCGGCTCGTCCGAGATCGCGCTCATCGATGTCTCGCGCCGCCGCTCGCCGCGTCTGGCGGAACACATCATCGCCTGGACCTCGTTGCCCGTCGGCGTGGTTACGCTTGCCGAGCGCTTCGGGGGGCGTGACGTGACGCGCGAAAGCTTCGCCGCCATGGTCGGCCATGTCGCGGAACTGATCGAGGCTTTCACCGACCGGCATAAGCTGGGCGAATTGGCCAAGAGCCCGCGCTTTCACTTGATCGGCACCTCCGGCACGGTCACGACCCTGGCCGGCATACATCTGGGATTGCCGCGCTACGACCGCAGGCGTATCGATGGCATGTGGATGGACAAGGACGATGTGACCAGCATGACCAGCCAGCTCCTTTCCTGGGATTTCGACGCACGCGTCGCCAATCCCTGCATCGGCGCGGACCGGGCCGATCTGGTGCTGGCGGGCTGCGCCATCCTCGACGCCATCCGCAACGTCTGGCCGAGCCAGAAGCTGCGCGTCGCCGATCGGGGGCTGCGTGAAGGCATATTGACGGAACTCATGTCTAGGGATGGCGCCTGGCGTGAGCGTCATTATTCCACAACAAACGGCAGGCATTGATGAAAAAACCGGGCGGAACCAAAACTGGGGGCAGGGGTGGCGTTGGCACGCGCGGCCTGCACACGCGCGTCAAGAAGAAGGCGGGCACGATCAAGGAATCCTCGCGCCGCTGGCTCGAGCGCCATCTGAATGATCCATACGTGCAGAAATCCAGGCAGGAAGGCTACCGCTCGCGCGCGGCCTTCAAGCTGATCGAGATCGACGACCGCTACAAGATATTGAAAAAGGGCCAGAAGATCATCGATCTCGGCGCCGCGCCCGGCGGCTGGAGCCAGATCGCGGCCGGCATCGTCGGCTCGACCAATGACGACCCGCACGTCGTCGGCATCGATTATCTCGATGTCGATCCGCTTCCGGGTGTCACGCTTTTGAAGATGGATTTTCTCGATGAGGAAGCACCCGAAAAGCTGATCGAGGCGCTTGGCGGGCGCCCTGACGTGGTGCTCTCCGACATGGCCGCACCCACCACCGGGCATCGGCGCACAGATCATCTGCGCACCGCGCATCTGTGTGAAGTGGCGGTGGATTTCGCCATTTCAGTGTTGAAGCCCGGCGGCCATTTTCTGACCAAGACCTTCCAGGGCGGTACGGAAAACGAGCTTTTGACCATTCTCAAGCAGAACTTCAAATCCGTCCATCATGTGAAGCCACCTGCCTCGCGCGCGGAATCGGTTGAGCTTTACCTGCTGGCGCGGGATTTCAAGGGGTGATGGAATTGACTACATCGGCCAGTTGATGTAATTTGTCGGCATGGGGGCAGCGAGAAAAATAATTAAGAGGCGGATCGACCTGACGGAAGATTCGTTTGTGGAGCTATCCGTTTTTGAGGTGCCGAAGCCTCTCGCTGGATCGAAACATAGTTTTAAATACCGCCTGGCCTACGTCGTGTCGAAAGTTTGTGTGATGCGATATGACAACGAGGTGGGAAAAGGCGACCACAAGCATGTTGGAAGAAGAGAATTTTCCTATGATTTTGTCGATGTCGACACACTGCTGGATGATTTTTTCGCGGAAGTGGAAAGGATGAACTATGACGGTGCTAATAATTGATGTTGCCTCGATTGACGAAATCAAAGCTGATGTTGTGCGCCGCGTGAAATCCGGCGTCGAAGCAAAGGAAGACTTTTATACATTCCTCACCTACGAAGACTTGCACCGCGCACTTACCCCGAAGCGGATCGCCATTCTCGATGCGATGAAGGGCAGGGGACCTCTTTCCATGCGGGAAGTGGCTCGGCTTGTCGGTCGCGATTTCAAGGGGGTCCATACCGATCTTAATGCCATGCGTCTCATTGGTTTGATCGATAGCGCTCCCGAAGGCGGTGTGATCCTAGCCTACGATGAACTGCATATCGACATCACGCTGTCGGCGAAAGCCGCCTGACCGCTGCGTTCCTATTCCCCTGTAATCGGCGGTGCGCCATCCTCCGTCGGCTTTTTTTCGATCCGCGTGTGCAGTTCGTGCCCCGCGTTCGGCGACAGCCGCACGAAAAGAAAAAACGAGAGTGCCGAAGCGAACGCCACGACAAAAAAGGCGATGTGAAAGTCTTCCAGCCGCAACGGGCCGCCATGGATCGTGGTGCTGACTTCAAGCACGACGCCGGCGAGCGCAACGCCAAGCGCGATTGATATCTGTTGCGCCACCGCCGTGATCGGCGTTGCCTGGCTGGTCTGGGCGTCGGGAATTTCCGCGAATGCCAGCGCGTTGACCCCGGTGAAGAAAAGCGAGCGAACGAGCCCGCTCAAGAGCAGCAGCGGCATGATCAGCAAATAGGGCGTCGAGGGTGTGAACAGGCCGTTTATCGCCATGAGACCGGCGGAAACGAGGGAGCCGATGATCAGAATGTGGCGGAAGCCGAACCGGGCGAAGATCCGGTTCACGCCGAACTTCATGCTCATCGCGCCGACCGCTATGATGAAGGTGATCATGCCGGACTGGAACGGATTCAGGCCAAAGCCGATCTGAAACATCATCGGCAGCAGAAACGGCATTGCGCCCACGCCAAGCCGGAAGATGCCGCCGCCGACGACCGCCGTGTTGAACGTCCGGTTTTTAAACAGCGAAAGATCGAGAAGCGGGTGAGGCGTCTTCTTTGCATGCCATACATATAGGATGCTGGCCACGATGCCGGTCGCAATGGTGGTCAGCCCGATGACCGGGGAGATATATGGCATGCTCACAACCGAGAGCCCGAAAATGATGGCCGACATGCCGAGGCCGGACAAGATGAAGCCCGGCCAGTCGAGCGGCCTGAGCGAACGTTCCGTATCGTCGGGCAGCACACGGGTAGCAAACCAGATCCCCAGGATACCGATCGGTACATTGATGATAAAGATCCAGTGCCAGGTGAGGTAAGTCGTGATGAAGCCGCCGACCGGGGCGCCGATCAGCGGGCCGACAAGTGCTGGAATGGTGAGGTATGCCATGGCCGAGACGAGTTCGTGCCGCGGCGTTGAGCGCACCAGCACCAGCCGGCCCACCGGTGTCATCATCGCGCCGCCAACGCCCTGTAGAAAGCGCGATGCTACGAAGGCAAGCAGTGAATTCGAAACGGCGCATGCAATGGACCCGACAACGAAGACTGCAATCGCCGCGCGAAAGACATTCTTCGCGCCGAACCTGTCGGCCATCCAGCCGCTTATCGGAATGAACACCGCAAGCGAGACGAGATAGGCAGTGAATGCCAGTTTCAGCGCGATGGGGCTTGTGCCTATATCGACTGCAATTGCCGGGAGCGATGTGGAAATAATGCTGGAATCCATCTGCTCCATGAAGAGCGCGACGGCCAGGACCAGTGGAATGATGCGGTTCACGATTGAAGTCCAATCATGGCGGAGAGGAAATTGCGGCGCTAGAGCGGTATGCAATTAAGTTGAATCGGGCATCCCGCTCTAAATCTTTGTTTTAGCCGCATAATCTTATCCGAAAAGTCTGCAACTTTTCGGGATCATGCTCTAGCAGGCGTTATTTACGACAATCCCGATACATTTTATCTCACAATCGGGTGATTTATCTTCTTAACACGAGCATATTCAGCCATTCTTAAAGGAACGACAAAGAAGTTTGTTCCCGGCAAGTTCTCGCAGGAGACGCGGCAAAAGCCTATTGCCCTATTGCCCTATTGCCCTCGCCCTCTCTCCCCTTCGCCCTTCTCAGCCGCAGCGCATCGGCGAGATAGAGCCGGGACAGACCATGATAGAGTGGTTCATGCGAGATGAGCCGCGCGGCGCCATAGCCGATCATCGAGGCGCACATCAGCGGAATGACATTGTTGTGGTTGCCGGTCATCTCGAGGATGATGACGAAAGCCGTCATCGGCGCCTGCACCACGCCGGCGAAATAGCCCGCCATGCCCAGCACGGCGGCAAGGCTGGCATTGGCGCCGAAGAGGAGGCCGAGCGAACTGCCCAATCCGGCCCCGACCGCCAGCGACGGCGCAAAGATGCCTCCGGGGATGCCCGATATCGTCGAAAATACCCCGGCTATGAATTTGCCCAGGAAGAAGAACGGCGGCAGTGGCGTGCCCTCGATGGCGCTTCTGGCCTGAGTGTATCCCGTACCGAAGGTCTCGCCGCCGGAAAGGACGCCGATCAGCGCCACTGCAATGCCGCAGCCCGCGGCGATCATCAGCGCGCGGCCGAGTGGCCAAGGCTGGATGAGCCGCCTGATGCGGCGGGATGCCTGAAGCACGAAGGCGCTGAAGATCGCGCCCGCCAGCCCGCCGACCGCGCCGCAGACGAGCACCAGCAGCCAATCCTCAGCGCCGGAGGTCGTCACGCTTGTGGTGCCGAAATAGGTGTAGTTGCCGACGAGGCCAAGCGAGGCGATGCCGGCGAGGATGACGGCGGAAACCACCAGCCCGTTGGTGCGCGCCGCATAGGACCGCCCCATCTCCTCGATGGCGAAGACGATGCCGGCGAGCGGCGCGTTGAACGCGGCTGCGATGCCTGCCGCTGAACCGGCGAGGATCAGCCCGCGCGCCTGTTCCATGCCGCCGATCTTCGCCGAAAGGAGCATGATGGATGCGCCGACCTGCACGGTCGGCCCTTCGCGTCCGATAGATGCGCCGGAAAAGAGCCCGATGATCGTGAGGAAGATCTTGCCGATCGTCATGCGCAGCGACAGGAGCCCTTCGCGGTCTTCCTCATCGCTCAGGTGGCGGGCAGCGATGGCCTGCGGAATGCCGCTGCCCTCCGAATTCGGAAAATAGCTGCGCGCCATCCAGGCGCAGAAGACGAAGCCAAGCGGGGTGATGATGAGCGGCAGCCATTCGTATCCCGCGCCGCCGCTGGTAATGCCCTGGAAAAGCTTCTGTGCCAGATCCGCGACATAGGCGAAAACCACGCTGATGATGCCGATCGCCAGCGCGCCCGCCCAGAACACGAGCCGGGGTTTCCACAGCCGTGGCGTCCAGAGGACATGAGAGCGTCTGAGCAGGCGAACGCGTTTGTAAGCGCGTCTATAAGCGGAATGCACGATCGGTCTTCCTTGTATTTTACCGCGTGTCCCTCACGCCCGGTTTAACACGGATAAGGTGAATGAAAACACCATAACGCGTTTTTTGCCCTTTCCATCCGGACAAACCCATGTTACCAGCCCGTGCCAATTCATCGAAACGCAAAGAACTCGTCGCCCCGAGCCGGGAGCGGCGTTTTCTTCATTTACTAGGAATTGGCCATGGCACGTATCATTGAATCGCCCACCGGACTTCTGGCGCTCACCTTCGATGATGTGTTGTTGCAGCCCGGCCATTCCGAAGTCATGCCCGGCCAGACCGACATCCGCACCAAGATCGCCGCCGATATCGAGTTGAACCTGCCGCTGCTTTCCGCCGCCATGGACACGGTGACGGAATCGCGGCTCGCCATCGCCATGGCGCAGGCCGGCGGCATCGGCGTTATTCACCGCAACCTTTCGCTGGACCGGCAGGCCGAGGAAGTGCGGCAGGTCAAGAAGTTCGAATCCGGCATGGTCGTCAATCCGGTCACCATCGGCCCGGACGCGACGCTTGCCGAGGCGCAGGCGCTGATGCGCGCGCATGGTATTTCCGGCATTCCGGTGGTCGAGGGCGCCACAAATCGCCCCGGCCGCCTCGTCGGCATCCTCACCAACCGCGACGTGCGCTTCGCCTCGGACCCCAAGCAGAAGATCCACGAACTGATGACGCGGGAGAACCTGATCACGGTCCGCGAGACCGTCGAGCAGGAAGAGGCCAAGCGGCTCCTGCACCAGCACCGCATCGAGAAGTTGCTGGTCATCGACGATGAGGGCCGCTGCGTCGGTTTGATCACCGTCAAGGATATCGAAAAGTCGCAGCTGAACCCAAATGCGGCCAAGGACGCGCAAGGGCGCCTGCGCGTGGCCGCCGCTTCCAGTGTGGGTGACGACGGGTTCGAGCGCGCCGAACGGCTGATCGATGCCGGCGTTGATGTGCTTGTCATCGATACCGCACACGGTCATTCGCAGCGCGTGCTGGACGCGGTGACGCGCGCCAAGAAACTGTCGAACGCCGTGCGCATCATAGCCGGCAATGTGGCGACGGCGGCAGGCACGCAGGCGCTCATCGACGCCGGCGCGGACGCCGTCAAGGTCGGCATCGGTCCTGGCTCCATCTGCACCACGCGTATCGTCGCGGGCGTCGGCGTTCCGCAATTGTCGGCCATCATGTCGGCGGTGGAAGCCGCCCACAAATCCGGCATTCCGGTGATCGCCGATGGCGGCATCAAGTTTTCGGGCGATTTCGCCAAGGCGCTGGCGGCAGGCGCCTCCGCCGCCATGGCAGGCTCGCTGCTCGCGGGCACCGAGGAAAGCCCCGGCGAGGTCTATCTGCATCAGGGCCGCTCGTTCAAGGCCTATCGCGGCATGGGCTCCGTCGGCGCAATGGCGCGCGGCTCGGCCGACCGCTATTTCCAGGCGGAAGTGCGCGACGAGCTGAAGCTGGTTCCCGAAGGCATCGAAGGGCAGGTGGCCTATAAGGGCCCCGTTTCCGGGGTGTTGCACCAGCTTGCCGGGGGCCTCAGGGCATCGATGGGCTATGTCGGCGCGAAGAACCTTGAGGAATTCCGCGAGAAGGCTACCTTCGTCCGCATTACCAATGCAGGCCTGCGCGAGAGCCACACGCATGACGTGACGATCACGCGGGAGAGCCCGAATTATCCGGGGAATATGTGAATTCTCTGAAACGTTGGCGGGGCACTTCACCCCCCTCTGGCTTGCCAGCCATCTCCCCCTCAAGGGGGGAGATTAAGCTCTCATAGTTCGGCACCCAATCGCAAACGTTGCAGGATGAGTGCCGTCATCAATGCAGGCCAATCTCCCCCCTTGAGGGGGAGATGCCTGGCAAGGCAGAGGGGGGTGAGAGGCAGCGCGCTTCTATTAATCAAGACGGGGAAACCACACATGTCACAAACCGCAATTTTCTGGCCGATGATTGTCCAAACAGGACTGATCTACGTCATCTATTACCTCTCTTCCGTCCGCCGCCTTGGCGCCGTCAAGAGCGGTGCCGCGCGGGCGGGGGACTTCAAGCTGCCCTTCACCGAACCCGCGCCGAGCGCCACCGCGATCCGCAGCCTGGCGAACCAGTTTGAGCTGCCGGTGCTGTTCTACGTGGTCTGCCTCTCGCTCTACGTGCTGAACGGCGCAACACTCATCGCCGTTCTTCTGGCATGGGCCTTCGTCATCACCCGCATCCTGCACGCCGCCGTGCATGTCACCTCGAACGATTTGCGCCTGCGCCGCCCCCTGTTCCTCGCCGGCTTCGCCATCAACGCGCTGTTGTGGGTCTGGTTGGCGGTGTGGCTGTTGCGGCTTTGATACCCCTATCGCATCAATTCCGATAATTCATCTGAACCGAGCCGCAACATCCCCGCGCTCTCGCTGATACACTCCGCCAACGCCTGAAAATCCTGCCGCCGCTCGCTCTGCCTGCGCCAGAGGAGGCCGATCTCGCGGCGGGGCTCGCTTCCTGCAAACGGCACGATGCGCATCTTCATGCGGCCGGCTTCGGCGCGCACCGCGATTTCCGGTATCAGCGTCAGCCCCATGCCATGGCTGACCATCTGCAAAAGCGTCGCCATGCTGGTCGCGCCGTAATTGACGAGTTGCCGCTGTCTCGTGGCGGAGCACACCGCCAGCGCCTGGTCACGCAGGCAATGGCCTTCTTCAAGCAGCAGCAGGCGCTCCACAGCCACATTCTCCTGCGTCATCGGCGAGGCGAGGATGTCGTGGTCGTTTGTCGAAGTGGCGATCAGGAAACGGTCGTGAAACACCGGCTCCACCATCAGCATGTCGTCTTCGATGGGTAGCGCCGCCACGACGGCATCGAGTTCTCCGACACGCAAGTCCTCGATCAGTCTCGACGTCACCGCTTCCTTCAGCTCCACCGTCAGCGCCGGATAACGCGCGCGCAGCATCGGGATCAGCACCGGCACGAGATAGGGCGCGATGGTGGGGATGATGCCGAGCCGGACGCGTCCCTGCAGCACGCCGCGCTTCTGCGCCGCGATCTCCTCCAGCGCGCGAATTTCGCCCAATATGCTGCGGATGCGCGGCAAGAGCCGCTGTCCCATCTCGCTCAAGACCACCGATTTCCGCGTCCGCTCGAAAAGTTGCGCGCCGATGATCTGCTCCATCTCGGCGATCTGCGCGGAAAGCGCGGGTTGCGAGACATGCGCCATCTCCGCCGCCTTCCGGAAGTGCAGCGTGGTTGCCAGCGCCTCGAAATAGCGCATTTGCCTGACAGTGAACATGATAGGAAATGCTTATCAAAAATCACATCGAATTCAATTGGAAGTTATAATTAGAATAATTCCATATTGGCGGCACAGCGCCGGGCCAATCTGCCCGGCTAGCCCTTTCAAGCACCAACGGAGAATATTCCCATGGCTGACCGTCCCACATTGACCACGACCTCGGGAGCGCCGGTTTCCGACAACCAGAATTCGCTGACCGCGGGCGAGCGCGGCCCCGTGCTGCTGCAGGATTATCATCTCATCGAGAAACTCGCGCACCAGAACCGCGAGCGCATCCCCGAGCGCGTCGTCCACGCCAAGGGCTGGGGCGCCTACGGCACGCTGAAGATTACAGGCGATATTTCCAAATACACCCGCACTAAAGCGCTGCAGCCGGGCGCGGAAACGCCGCTGATCCTGCGCTTCTCCACCGTTGCCGGAGAGCTGGGCGCGGCGGATGCCGAGCGCGACGTGCGCGGCTTCGCCGTCAAATTCTATACCGAAGAGGGCAATTGGGATCTGGTCGGCAACAACACGCCGGTCTTTTTCGTCCGCGATCCCCTAAAGTTCCCCGATTTCATCCACACGCAGAAGCGCCATCCCAAGACCAACCTGCGTTCCGCCACGGCGATGTGGGATTTCTGGTCGCTGTCGCCGGAAAGCCTGCACCAGGTGACGATCCTGATGTCGGATCGGGGCCTGCCGGTCGCGCCGATGTTCATGAATGGCTACGGTTCGCACACCTATTCGTTCTGGAACGATGCCGGCGAGCGCTTCTGGGTGAAGTTTCATTTCAAGACGCTGCAGGGCCACAAGCACTACACCAACGCGGAAGCGGAGCAGGTGATCGGCAAGAGCCGCGAAACCTATCAGGAAGAGCTGTTCGGCGCGATCGAGAAGGGAGAATTCCCGAGGTGGAAGGTGCAGGTGCAGATCATGCCCGAACTCGACGCCGACAAGACGCCCTATAACCCGTTCGACCTCACCAAGGTCTGGCCCCATGCCGACTACCCGCCGATCGACATCGGCATCCTGGAACTGAACCGCAATCCGGAAAACTACTTTGCCGAAATCGAACAGGTCGCCTTCTCTCCGTCGAATGTCGTCCCCGGCATCGGCCATTCCCCCGACAAAATGCTGCAGGCGCGCGTCTTTTCCTATGCCGACGCGCACCGCTATCGGCTCGGAACGCATTACGAGGCGCTCCCGGTCAACGCGCCGCGCTGCCCTGTCCATCACTACCACAAGGATGGCTCGATGAATTTCTTCGGCCAAAAGACTGGTAGTGCCGAGGCCTATTACGAGCCGAACTCGTTCTCCGGTGCAGCGGAGAAGCCGTCCGTCATGGAGCCGCCGCTGAGGATTTCGGGCGACGCCGCCCGCTACAACCACCGCATCGGCAATGATGATTACGCCCAGCCGCGCGCGCTCTTCAACCTGTTCGACGCCGGCCAAAAGGCGCGCCTCTTCGCCAACATCGCCGCCGCGATGAACGGCGTGCCGGGCGAAATCATCGAGCGCCAGCTTGTCCATTTCAGGTTGGTTCACTGGGAGTATGAAGTGGGCGTGCGGGGGGCGCTTAAGGAAGCGCACGGCTATGAGGCGACCGCTATTTCCAACGAGGAAAAGGCGGATGCGGCGGAGTAGGTCAGTTTAAAACACAGCGGGCCGGGATACCCCCCTCTGCCCTGCCGGGCATCTCCCCCTCAAGGGGGGAGATTGGCCTTCATCGATGACTGTGCTTCATTCTGCAACGTTGACGATTGGCGAAGGCGGTCCTCTCAGCCAATCTCCCCCCTTGAGGGGGAGATGTCCGGCAGGACAGAGGGGGGTACTGGCCCGCCAACGCTCAATAGGACATAAGCTGCATCAAGCCGGGCGCAAACCCCGGCTTTCTTTTATCCGCAGGGGAGGGTATGCGGAACAACAAAGAACATTAAAGGAAAAGACATGCGGCTGGGCGGACGCCTTCAGGCGGCGATTGAAATTCTTGACGATATCGAGACGCGGAAGCGTCCCGCTTCCGATGCGCTGAAGGATTGGGGTCTTGCCCATCGCTTCGCCGGGGCAGGGGACCGCGCGGTCATCGGCAATATCGTCTATGATGCGCTGCGCCGCAAACTCTCCATCGCCTGGCGCATGGACAGCGCGGACGCGCGCGACATCGCCTATGGCGCATTGCTTTCCGATGCCGAGATGAGCGCCGAGGCAATAAACGCCGAACTGGCTGACGATAAATTCGCCCCCGCGCCGCTCGATGCCGAACGTCTCGCCGCATGGGAAAGCCGAGACCTTGCCGAAGCCCCTGATCATATCCGCGCGGATGTGCCGGAATGGTGCGCCCCTCATCTGGAAGCGCTTTTCGGCAATGATTGGGTGCGCGAAGGCGCGGCCCTTGCGGCCCGTCCGCCAGTGGACTTGCGCGTCAACACGCTGAAGGCCAGCCGCGCCAAGGTGCTGAAGGAACTCGCGCGGGCAGGGGCAGCCGAAGCGCCGCTTCTAGCCGGAGCCGTCCGCATCCCGCCGCTGCGCGCTCTCGGGCGCCACCCGAATGTTCAGGCCGAACCGGCCTTCCAGAAGGGCTGGTTCGAGGTACAGGATCTGGGCTCGCAGATCGCTGGACTTGTTGCAGGCGCTGAGCCGGGCCAGCAGGTGCTGGATTATTGCGCCGGCGCCGGCGGCAAGACGCTGGCGCTCGCGGCCATGATGGAAAATCGCGGGCAGATCCATGCCTTCGACGCGGAAAAGCCAAGGCTAGCGCCGATCTTCGACCGCCTCAAACGCGCCGGCGTCCGCAACACGCAAGTTCACGCCAATCCGGAGGATCTGGTTCAGTTCGAAGGCCAGATGGACATTGTCCTCACCGACGCGCCCTGCACCGGATCCGGGACATGGCGCAGGCGTCCCGACGCCAAGTGGCGCCTGTCGCCGCAACAGCTCGAGCGCCGAGAAATCGAACAGCGCGAGGTGCTCGATGCCGCGAAGCGCTATGTGAAACCGGGCGGCCGTCTCGTCTATGTCACCTGCTCGCTTTTCGCTTCCGAGAATAATCTCCAGGTCGAGGCGTTTCTGCGAGAAAATCCCGATTATTCTGAAGTTGACGCAAAGCCGCTCTGGCAAGCCGCCGTGCCGGGCGCAGGAGAAATCGCGCCCATCTTCCCCTCGCACGGCATGGTGCTTTCGCCGGAGCGAACATTCTCCGATGGCTTCTTCATCAGCGTATTGAAGAAAGCCGGCTGATATTGCCGTGCGGAAAACTGGCGCTATGCTGGCATGGGTTCAAAAGGAGGGCACATGCCAGAGGCGCGCATAGCAGAGCCGGATTTTCGTGAGCGGGTCGAGGAGAGTTTCGCGCGCCAGGCGGCGATGAAACTGATCGGCGCCGATCTGACGCTATGCGAGCCGGGCATCGTCGAGATCGAGTTGCCGTTTCGCGACGATCTCACCCAGCAGCACAATTTTCTCCATGCCGGCATCATTTCCGCCGCGCTCGATGCGGCCTGCGGCTATGCCGCCTTTTCGCTGATGCCGCAGGGCTCAGCCGTCCTCACAATCGAGTTCAAGGTCAATCTGCTTGCACCGGGCAAGGGCGAGCGTTTCCTGTTCCGCGGCGAGGTGACCAAGCCCGGCCGCACCATCATGGTCAGCGACGGACAAGCGTTTGCCGTGGGCGACACCGAGGTGAAGCTCATCGCCACCATGACCGCCACGCTGATGGTTGTTCAGGATCGGAAAGGTTTGCAAGGATGATCGCGCCAGTAACACGAATTGCCGGCAAGAATGTTCTGTTCGTCATGGCCGTCGAGGCGGAATATGGCCCGCACCTGCGCCGGCTTTTCCAGCCGCTGATGACAGGCGTCGGCCCCGTGGAAGCCGCCGTGGCGCTTTCCGCGACACTGGCTGCCTTGGCGGCATCAGGCGAACTGCCGGATCTGGTCGTCTCGCTCGGCTCCGCCGGTTCGCGCCGCCTGGAACAGGCGGAAGTCTATCAGGCAACGAGCGTCTCCTATCGCGATATCGACGCCTCGCCGCTCGGCTTCGAAAAGGGGAGAACGCCGTTTCTCGATCTGCCCGCCATCGTGCCGCTGCCCTATAGCATTCCCGGAATCCGGCAAGCATCGCTCTCCACCGGCGGCAACATCGTTTCCGGCGCGGCCTATGACGGGATAAACGCCGATATGGTCGATATGGAAACCTTCGCGGCCTTACGCGCCTGCCAGCGCTTTGCCGTGCCGCTCATCGGCCTGCGCGGCATTTCCGACGGCGTCGCCGAACTGCATCACATAGATGACTGGACGGAATATCTCCACATCATCGATGAGAAGCTGGCACTTGCCGTCGGCAAACTGGAAGAGGCGCTGGCGGATGGACTGTTGAGCCCCGTAACAGCCGTCGCCTCCTGACGTTCCCTGTCAGGAAGCGCGCTTTGCCCGTTGCAATGATCGGGCTTTTTCTCTAGACGCTCCGCATGAGCACCACAGCACACCCCGACACCGTTCTTATTATCGATTTCGGCAGCCAGGTCACGCAGCTTATCGCGCGCCGCGTCCGCGAGGCTGGCGTCTATTCCGAGATCGTTCCCTTTCAGTCCGCCGAGGAAGCCTTCCACCGCATCAAGCCCAAGGCGGTGATCCTGTCGGGCGGCCCCGCCTCCACGACCGAGGTCGGCAGCCCGCGCGCGCCGCAGGTGGTGTTTGAGGCCGGCATCCCGGTGCTGGGCATTTGCTATGGCGAGCAGACCATGTGCGCGCAGCTTGGCGGCAAGGTGGAGGGTGGCCATCATCGCGAGTTCGGTCGTGCTTTCCTCGATATCGAGGCCGACAATCCGCTCTTCGAGGGCGTATGGGCCAAGGGAACGCGACATCAGGTCTGGATGAGCCATGGCGACCGCGTAACCGCGCTGCCCGATGGCTTCCGCGTCATCGGTACGTCGAATGGAGCGCCTTTCGCGGCGATTGCCGACGAAAAGCGCAAGTTCTACGCCGTCCAGTTCCACCCCGAGGTGGTTCACACTCCCGATGGCGCTAAGCTGTTGCAGAACTTCGTCCACAAGATCGCGGCTATCCGGGGCGACTGGTCGATGGCGGCCTATAAGGAACAGGCCATCGAAACCATCCGCAAGCAGGTCGGCAAAGGCAAGGTCATCTGCGGGCTCTCCGGCGGGGTGGATTCCTCCGTCGCCGCCGTGCTGATCCACGAGGCCATCGGCGATCAGCTCACCTGCATTTTTGTCGACCATGGCCTGATGCGCAAGAACGAGGCGGCGGAAGTCGTCGCCATGTTCCGCGAGCATTACAACATCCCGCTGGTGCATGTGGATGCCGCCGATCTCTTCATCGGCGCGCTGGAAGGCGAGAGCGACCCCGAAAAGAAGCGCAAGACCATCGGACGCCTGTTTATTGAAGTCTTCGAGGCGGAAGCCAAAAAGATCGGCGGCGCCGATTTCCTGGCGCAAGGCACGCTCTATCCCGATGTGATCGAGTCGGTATCTTTCACCGGCGGTCCTTCGGTGACGATCAAGTCGCACCACAATGTCGGCGGTCTGCCGGAACGCATGAACATGAAGCTGGTGGAGCCCTTGCGCGAGCTCTTCAAGGATGAGGTGAGGGTGCTCGGCAAGGAACTGGGCCTGCCTGAGCATTTCATCGGCCGTCACCCGTTCCCGGGCCCCGGTCTCGCCATCCGCTGCCCCGGCGGCATCACCCGCGAAAAGCTGGAAATCCTGCGCAATGCCGACGCCGTCTATCTCGACGAAATCCGCAAGGCCGGCCTTTACGACGTCATCTGGCAGGCCTTCGCCGTGCTTCTCCCTGTCCAGACCGTGGGCGTGATGGGCGACGGCCGCACCTACGAATTCGTCTGCGCCCTGCGCGCCGTCACTTCGGTCGACGGCATGACCGCCGATTTCTACCATTTCGACATGGAATTCCTCGGCCGCGTGGCAACCCGCATCATCAACGAGGTTAAGGGCATCAACCGCGTCGTCTACGACGTGACGTCCAAGCCGCCTGGGACCATCGAGTGGGAGTAAAGAGGAGTACTGCGATAGCAGAGGACACTCGAGCGAATCCTACGCCAAAACTAGATCAGCACACCTCTCGCCGTCATTCTCGGGCCTATCCCGACCGTGGCTGTCAGAACGGTAATCGCTTATCTCTTTCTTATGGCAGATTCTCGGGACTTACGGGCGAATGCTTAGGCGAGGGCGTGGCCTTGCCGAATCCTATAATCGCATAGCTCATAATATTTCTCCGATCCGTGTTGATATTGATTTCCCCGGCACTGAACGGCGCTGGGTTAGACGTTTCGCTACGTGGCGATCTTCGCGTAGGAGGAACGACTTTCGCGTAGCCGGACTGTGACCGTTCAGCGCGGAAGCCGTTTCACTATGGTTCTCGCCGGCCAGTCGCTTTCAGCGATCCGGCGCGAATTCAGATGGCCGAGAAGCCGCCGTCGACATTCAGCTCCATCCCGTTCACGAAGCTCGAATCGTCTGACGCAAGAAACAGCGCGACCGCCGCAATTTCCTCGGGAAGCCCCATCTTTCCCCGCGGGATCAGGGATTCGAACATCAGCTTCGCCTCTTCGGTGAGAACTTGGTCCTGCATCGGCGTGGCGATCGGCCCCGGATGCAGTACGTTCACCCGGATATTTCTGCCCTTGAGTTCGTTGAGCCAACCGCGTGCGAATGCGTGCAACGTCGCCTTGCTCGCCGCATACACGCTGTAGCCAGGAAAACCTTTGTGCGAAGCAACTGACCCGGTCATGAAGATCGATCCGCCATCGTTGAACAGCGGCAACGCCTTCTGAACTGTAAACAGCGTGCCGCGCGCATTCAGGTTGAAGGTCGCGTCGAAATGCTGCTCAGTAATCTCACCCAGTGGGACGCCTTCGCCCCAGCCGGCGCTCGCATACAGGACGTCGATCTTGCCCTTTTCTTGGCTAATTGTATCGAACAGGCGGTCGAGGTCGTCGAGATTGGATGCGTCGCCGCGCACACCGGTCACGTTCCGGCCAATCAGCTTGACGGCCTCGTCCAGCGCCTCCTGCCTCCGGCCCGTGATGAAGACATACGCACCTTCTTCAACGAACCGCTTGGCGCTCGCCAGCGCCATGCCGCTCGATCCACCCGTGATGACTGCAACCTTACCTTCAAGCTTTCCCATGATTTCTCTTTCATTTTGTCTTTGGTAGTTCGGGAACGGCCCCGAGGACCTCTACATAGGTCCGCCGGAGTCAGGCATTGAGTGCGGAAGCGCGCACATCGGTGGTGCAAAATCGATCCGGCTGGCCGGCTGACGCCAGCCGCCGACGGTTGGTGCGCGCCGCTTGGAATTGGGCCGTGCTCGTCGGCATAAGCTATGATAACCTTTCGTACTGCCGTACGATGCGTTAGATACGGGCTTTGGAAGCCGCACCGAGCGGCGCGGGAATGCACCATGATCGACTGGGATGATGTTCGCTATTTTCTTGCCGTGGCGCGCGGAGGCTCGGTGCGGGCCGCAGCCGGACGCATTGGAGTGAATCACTCGACCGTGCTGCGGCGCATCGCACAGCTCGAGGAACGCTTGGGCGCGCAGATGTTCGAAAAGCTGCCTTCGGGCTACCGCCTGACGGCTGCGGGCGAGGAGGTTCTCGAGCTCGCGAACCAGATGGAAGCGTCGTCGCACCAGCTGGAGACACGAGTCTTCGGGCGCGACCAGAGCGTGCGCGGGCTTCTGCGGGTGACGCTGGCGCCGACCCTCACGGCACACCTGCTTATGCCGGACTTCGCCGATTTCGCGCGTCTGCATCCCGAGATCGAGATGGAAATCGTGTCGTCCGGCGAGCTGGCAAATCTGACCAACCGGGAGGCCGACGTGGCGATCCGCGTCGTCTACGACCGCAAGACTCTGCCGCTTAATCTCCATGCCTTGAAGGGGCCGGATTTGTTCGGCGGCGTCTACATGTCCCGCGATTTACTGGCCGCATGGCGTGCGGGCGCGCCGGATCCGATCCGGTGGATCGTCATAAGCATGCATGGAATTCCGGACTGGGCCAGCGAGGGTGAGGTTCGCACCACGGCGGTTCCGTTCAAGACCACGGACGGCGAGGCGCAGATCGCGGCAGTACGGCAAGGGCTCGGGATCACGACACTGTCGTGCTTCGTAGGAGATGCCGACCCCCTGCTGGTGAGGGTGCCGGGCAGCGATCTGCATATGCACGGAACGCTCTGGCTTCTCACGCAGGGGGAGATACGCACGACGAAGCGCGTACGGCTCTTCACGGAGTTCATATCCCGCAGGCTTGCCGCCTACGCTCCGCTTCTTACGGGGCTGTCCATTACGCGCGACTGACGTCGACAGGCCACGTTGAAAGCGCTTGTTCGGCAATTGCCTCCAGCATGTCACGGCTGAAGCCGGCTTTCGCCTGCACCGCCATGCCGTGAAGGACAGCCAGCAGAAATGCCGCGAGCGCATCGGGTTTGGCCGTCTCCGGCAAGTCTCCTTCGGCCTTTGCCCGCTCGAAGCGTTCACGAAGCTGCGCCTCGCCAGCCGCGCGGGCATCGATCAGCGCTTGCCGCACAGGCTCCGCATCATCGGATCCGGCCAGAACCCCGTTGATGCCGAGACATCCCGTATGATCAGGATAACGTGTGTTGAGGTCGATCGCGCTGTAAAGGATGCGCTCGGCAACCTCCCGCGCTGTCGGTAGCTGAAGCGCCACGGGAAAATAGGTCAGATAACGCTCGTAATAGCGATTGAGGACTTGGCGGAAGAGCGCTTCCTTGTTGCCGAATGCGGAATAGAGGGCGGGCCTCTCGACGCCCGCAGCCTCTGTCAGGTCGGCATAGGACGCGCCCTCATAGCCTTTGCGCCAGAAGACGCATAGCGCGGCGTCGAGCACCTTCTCCACGTCAAATTCGCGATGGCGTCCCATCAACTCCGCCTCAACTTTATTTCATAATGATCATTATTAAAACGCTTGACCGTCGATGTCAAATTTCATACCGATCATTATAGTAACGAACGTTACGATAATGACATTGGTACAAAGGACGGATTCTCATGTCGAAAATATTGAAGGGCAAGGTCGCGCTTGTTACCGGCGGCTCGCGCGGGCTTGGCGCTGCCATAGCGCAGACGCTTGCCGACCAGGGGGCGGACGTTGCGATCAGCTACGCCGCGTCGGGCGAGAAGGCCGAAGCCGTGGTTGAGAAGCTGAAGGCGAAGGGCGTTCGCGCCATTGCGATCAGGGCCGACCAGGCTGACCTCACGGTCGCCAAGCCTCTGATCGATAAGGTCATCGCCGAATTTGGTAAGCTCGACATCCTCGTGAACAATGCCGGCATCGCGATCCAGGGGCACATGGTGGACGATCCAGAACTTGATGGAGACAAATACAATCGCCAATGGCAGGTCAACGTGATGGGCAGCATCGCCATCACGCGGGCGGCGGCGCCCAGACTGACCGACGGTGGCCGCATCATTTTCATCGGCTCTCGCCTTGGCTCAGTCGTGCCTTTTCCTGGAGTCGCCGACTATGCCGGAACCAAGTGGGCGCTCGCCGGCTACGCGAAGGGCATCGCGCGCGATCTTGGCCCCCGCAATATCACCGTGAACGTCGTGCAGCCCGGCATCATGCCCACGGACATGGCGGCGGAGGTTGCCGGTGAGCTTCCGAACCGTGACGCTATCCTCGACATGCATCCGATCCGCCGCATCGCAACCCTTGAAGAGGTGGCCGAAACCGTCTGCTTCCTCGCCGGACCCCATGCCGGCTACATCACCGGTGAGGCCGTGAATATGGCCGGCGGTATCGGAATCTAGGCGGAAAAAATCGAACGACGCCACTGCGGCATTGCTGTGGCGTCGCCCTGCTTAATCGGTTGTGATGATAATCTTGCCGCGTGCGCGACCTGATGCCTGATGCTCAAACGCGCCGGAAAGGCCGGACAATGGCACTTTCCGGTCGATGAGAACCTTCAGCGAGTCGGCGTCAATCGCGTCGATGACTTTTCCAAGACGGCTTCCATCCGACATATGGAAAACAAAGGTCGCCGCAACATTATGCGCCTTGGCGAGCGCTTCGTCCGGCGGCGACGAGGTGGCAAGCAGATATCCGCCGGAACGCAGAACGTTGAACGAGTGCTGCTGGGTCTCGCCGCCGATCGTGTCGAGCACGACGTCAATATCGGATAGTTTGTCGGCAAAGTTCTCCGATCGATAATCGATCACCTGGTCCGCACCGAGCCGGCGGGCGATATCGATCCCCGTTCCCGATGCCGTTGCAATCACGCGGGCGCCGATGGCGCGGGCAAACTGGATGGCAAAACTACCGACGCCGCCGGCGCCGGCATGGACAAGAACGCTCTGGCCACGCTTGAAATCCGCGATTTCAAACAGTGCCTGCCAGGCGGTTCCTGCCGCCGTAGGAATGCCCGCCGCGTCTTCGAGCGAGAGGGATGTCGGAGCGCTGACCAGATAGCCGGCTTTGACGACCGCGAATTCGGCCAATGCCCCGCCGCTTGTCGGGTCCAGGCGCGCCACGACCGGGTCACCCTTGTGCCAGCCCGTGACATCGCTACCGGTGCGTTCGATCGTGCCCGCAAGATCTGTCCCCAGGGTATAGGGGAAATTGACCGGGAAGTATGCGTGCATGAACCCGCGTTGCATCTTCACATCGAGCGGATTGAGGCTCGCCGCCCTGACGCGGACGAGAACCTCGTCGGGACCTACATCCGGCATCTGTATGTCATCAACAACCGGCGCAGCGTCATAATGAGCAATGCGGAACGCTTTCATCACGCTGCCTCCTCCGATTGGACAGGCCATGCGCCGACCTGGAACAGCCAGCCGAACCAATCTTCGAGATGCCAGGTATGTGTAAGCCTGCCATTATCGATATAGTGAAATTCATGGATCGGCATCTCGAATGATCTGCCGGTAGGCGAGATGCCGAACCATTCGCCGGTATGCGTCCCGGTAATGACGGCGCGCACGGCGGCGCGGCCCGGCGCGCCGATGATCTCATGGATATGGATATTGATGTCTGGAAAGGCCGCGACAAATTCCCGGATAAGCGGCTTCATGCCATCGCGGCCCGGCTGCTGGTGCGGGGCAAGCGGAATATCCTGCCAATCGGCCGTTACGGCTTCGTCGAGAAGATCCGGATTCCCCTCGCTGAACGCGCGGTAAAGCGTCTCCACCGCGCGTTGCTCTTCCGGCCTAAGGCCAAATATTTTCGGTTGATGTTCGGCACTTTCCATCATGGCTTTCCTTGAAGTGAGGCGATGGGAAGGATTTACCGGATCGTGCGTCATGCTTGAAATCGATATGCGATATGTGCAAGCATCCACGTCATGGATTTACATGGCATCGATCTCAATCTGCTCGTCGCCTTCGATGCCCTGATGGCCGAGCGAAGCGTGACCCGCGCCGGTGCGCGGATCGGGCGGACGCAGCCTGCCATGAGCGCCGCGCTCTCGCGGCTGCGAAACCTCTTGAAGGACGAGTTGTTCATTCGCGGGCCGAACGGTCTCCAGCCGACGCCGCGCGCGCTCGATTTGGCCGAGCCGCTCAGCCATGCGCTTGCCGAAATTCAGCGGACGCTTCAATTCACCCAAGGTTTCGATCCGCCAACCTCGACGATGAGTTTCTCCCTGGGACTCTCCGATCACCCAACTTTTGTGCTGTTGCCACGTCTGCTTGAGGCCCTGCGCGAGCAGGCGCCGGGGATAACATTGCGTATCCACAATTTCACGGCGCGGGATGACGCCATCGCCATGCTCGATTCCGGTGAAGTCGATCTCACCATCGGCGTTCCGCCTTCACCGACGGGACGAATTCTCAACCGCCCGCTTTTCCAGGAAAAATTCGTCTGCATTGTCCGCAAGGGACATCCAGCCGCTGAAGCGCCGCTGGATATCAACGCTTTTCTCCGTCTCTCTCACCTGCTGGTCTCACCCGAGAACGACCGGTTTGGCATGGTCGATGCGGCGCTGGCGAAACAGGGGTTGAAGCGGCGTCTCGCGCTGACCCTTCCGCATATGTATGCGGCGCCCGTGTTGATTGCCCGTTCCGATATGATCGCAACCTTGATGGGCGGCGTGGTATCGGCATCCGGGCACGCAGACGATCTCGTCATCCTGCCGCCGCCGCTCGACCTGGAACCAGTCCAGTTCGTCCTGTCATGGCATCGGCGAAACGACGTTCATCCCGCCCAGCGATGGTTCAGGGACTGCATCGCATCCCTTACGCTCAAGTCGCTGCATGTGTCCGGCGAGAGAGCGCCTTGACGCATAAGGCAACAATGGCAAAGAGGCCGCCAAGGATGCAGACTGCGGGCCATTGCCCGTACTGCCAGGCAATGGTTGCGAGCGCCGATCCCGTTGCGCCGCCCAGGAACATGCCGGTCATGAACACCGTGTTCAACCGGCTGCGGGCTTCAGCATCGAGCGCATAGATAATATGCTGGTTCGAGACGAGCGCGCTCTGCGCGCCAAAATCAAGTATGATCACGCCCGCGATCAGCGCAATGAGCGAGCCCCAGATACCGAATATCACCCAAGCGACAAGCGTCAGCGTGGCGCCGATCCAGACGACGAAATGGGGCCCGCGGCGGTCCGCGATCCGTCCGGCAAGCGGCGCGGCGAATATGCCGACGGCGCCTACGATGCCGAACAGGCCGGCGACATCGGCTCCGAGCTTGAAGTGCGGACTTTGCAGATAGAGCGCAAGGATCGTCCAGAAGGCCGAAAACGCGCCGAAGAGCGCCGCCTGCACCATGGTCGCGGTTCTGAGTAACGGTTCCCGGTTCCACAGATGGGCAAGCGATTTGAGGGCGGTAAGATAGCGCATGCGCGAGGCGGAGCGATGAACGGGCAAGGTCACGAACATCAGTCCGGCCGCGATGAGGGCGAGAGGCACTCCGAGCCAAAACATTTCACGCCAGCCCGCATGTTCGCCGACGAAGCCCGACAATGTCCGGCTCAGGAGAATGCCTGTAAGCAGGCCGGCCATGACCGTGCCGATGGCTGCCCCGCGTCTTTCAGGCATGGCAAGAGTTGCGGCGAAGGGGACGATCTGCGAGGCTACGGTGGCGCCGACGCCGACAATCAGCGAGCCGAACACAAGCCATCCGGCCGATGGCGCCATGGCTGTTATGGCAAGGGCAACAGCCAGCACGATGAACTGTACGACGATAAGTTTGCGACGCTGGACAAGATCGCCAAGCGGCACCAGGAAGAACAACCCCAGCGCATAACCAAGCTGCGTCGCCGTCGGAATGAGCGCTGTCGTCGGCTGGCCATGGAAATCAGCCTCGATCAGCCCCAGCATCGGCTGGTTGTAGTAGAGATTGGCAACCGCAATGCCGCACGCCGCCGCCATGGCGAAGAGGGGCGTCCTGCCGATTCCGCTGCCGGATGGCGATTGCCGATGCGCTTTCATGCCTGTTGCCTTTGTGAGACCGATTGCAGCTATCTAGATTATCGGCTTGGGGCCGTCTATCCGACACTTACGTGATGCCCTGCCTATCAAAGCGGCCGGATCGTCGTCACATAGGTCTCGAAGAAGTCCGAGAACCTCGCCACCCGTATGGGAAGCTTTTCATAGGGCGGGTAATAGAGCGTCAGCCACAGTTCGGGCGGCTGCCAACCGTTAAGGATCGGCACGAGATGGCCGGCGGTGACGGCCTCCTCGACGATGAAGAATGGCAGCAGCGCCACGCCTTCGCTATTTTCCGCAAGCCGTGCGATCAGGTCGCCGTTGTTTCCGGCGAGCACCTTGCCGGCCCGCACCTTGCGCGTTCTTCCGGCATGCGAAAGCTCCCACGTCTCCGCAAGCGCCTCCTCATCGTAAGCGATACAGGCGGCTTCGTTGAGATCGTCAGGGGTCTCCGGCGTGCCGTTGGCGGCGAGATATCCCGGAGAGGCCACCAGCATCCGGCGCACGCGGCAGATCTTGCGCCAGATGGTGGATTTGTCGCGCGGCGGCTCCGAAATGCGCACCGCAAGGTCGAAACTGTCGTTCACGATATCGATGAAGCGGTCGGTCAATGTCGCCGACACCGCGATGCCCGGATGCCCGGCGCGAAAACCGGATACCACGTCTGGCAGGATTCGCTGACCGAGCGATAGCGGCGCGTTGAGCCTGATCAACCCCGCAGCTTCGCCTTCCTCCGCCCGGACCTCTTCCGCCGCCGCGTCGAAGGCTTCGAGCAGCGGTTCGACACGCGCCGCATAGACCGCGCCCGCCGATGTCAGCGAGACCTGCCGCGTGGTGCGCAAGAGCAGTTGCACGCCGAGCCGTTCTTCGAGACCGCCGACCGCGCGGGTGACCGTCGGAGCGGTCATTGAGAGCTGCCGTGCGGCCGCGACGAAGCTTCCCTGCTTGGCGACCGTGAGGAATACCCGGATATCGTTCAAATCGTTCATCGGCCTATTATTGCACGATTTGCAATTATATCGTCAATATTATTTCTATTCTCTTCGCGGCGGTGTTCCCCCATTTTAGGCTCAGAACAAGGCGCCAGAACAAGGGTGAAGCGCGCCGGAAATTGAAGGAACACAACCATGCTCACACAGATCAAGGGCCTGCACCACGTCACCTCGCTGGCCGCCAACGCGCAAGTGAACAGCGATTTTTTCACCAGGACGCTTGGTCTCAGGCGCGTCAAGAAGACCGTCAATTTCGATGCTCCGGATGTCTATCACCTCTATTACGGCGACGAAGTGGGCACGCCCGGCTCGGTCATGACCTATTTCCCCTTTCCGCATATCGCTGCCGGCCGTCCGGGGGCTGGAGAAGTGGGAGAAACCTATTTCGCCATTCCCAGGGGATCGCTCGGCTATTGGAAGGGCCGGCTGGATACGCTGGGTGTGAAAGGGTTGCAGGAAACCGAAGTGTTCGGCGAAAAGCGGCTGCGCTTTCATGGGCCGGATAGTGACGGGTTCTCGCTGGTCGAAACCGATGACGATCGCCGCGAGGGCTGGCTGCATGATGAAATCGGCGCGGCGGAAGCGATCAAGGGTTTTCATGGCGCCAGCATGCGCCTGAAGGATGACGGCGCCACCCGTGAGCTCCTCGGTTTCATGGGTTACGAGAAAGTGGACAGCAAGGACAACTGGTCGCGCTTTGCGATTCCGGGCGGCAATGGCGCCGATTTCATCGATCTCGAAACGGTGCCGCAGGCCGGCTATGCCCGTGAGGGTGCCGGGTCCGTCCACCATATCGCCTTTGCCGTGGAAGACCGCGCCGCACAACTGGAGGTGAGAAAGGCGCTGCTCGATACCGGATACCAGGTCACGCCTGTCATCGACCGCGATTATTTCTGGGCGATCTATTTCCGCACACCCGGCGGCGTGCTGTTCGAGATCGCCACCAACGAACCGGGGTTCGACCGCGACGAAGACACCGCGCATCTCGGCGAAGCGCTGAAATTGCCGGCGCGCTACGAGCCGCATCGGGCAAAGATCGAGCAGTTGCTCGAACCGATCAAGGATTGACCGACCGTTTCGAACGACAAGCGGCGGGGCCGATTGGCCTCGTCCGCTGGAGACAAAGCCATGATCAATTCTTACGAAGCTTACAGGAAGGAACCCGCCGCCGGAGCGCCGCTGGTGTTCACATTCCACGGCACTGGCGGCAACGAGTTCCAGTTCACGAAGCTGGTGGGAGAAATTCTGCCGGATGCAGGCATCGTCTCGCCAAGGGGCGATGTTTCGGAGTTCGGCGCGCAGCGCTTTTTTCGCCGCACGGGCGAGGGCGTCTACGACATGGATGACCTTACGCTCCGCACCGAGAAAATGGCCGGCTTCATCACCGCCCACAAGGCGCAATATCCGGACCGTGCGGTCTACGGCCTCGGCTATTCGAACGGCGCCAACATTCTGGCCTCCGTCCTGTTCAAGCATCCTGAACTGTTCGACCGGGCGGCGCTCATGCATCCGCTCATTCCGTGGACGCCCGAACCGCAAGCGGGACTGAAGGGGAGGCGGATACTGATCACCGCCGGCGAGCGCGATCCGATTTGTCCGCTGCCACTCACCCAGGCGCTGGCCGGCTATTTCACGCAGCAGGAGGCTACCGTCGAGCTTAGCCTGCATTCCGGCGGCCATGAGATTCGCCAGAACGAGCTTTCGGATTTGCAGGCATTTCTGACGCGGTAGAGTTGTTCGATTCATATTGAAATGCCGGCGGGACAGTAACCCCCCTCTGCCCTGCCGGGCATCTCCCCCTCAAGGGGGGAGATTGGCCTTCATCGATGACGGCGCTTCGTTCTGCAACGGTGACGGTTTAGCGAAAGCGGTTATCACAGCCAATCTCCCCCCTTGAGGGGGAGATGTCCGGCAGGACAGAGGGGGGTGTGCCTCGCGATTCCATCAAAACATAAACCGTTCTCAATCTCGCAAGGAGTTTCCCCATGATCCTCATCCACGAAAACATGAGCCGCGGCCACACGACGAAGGGTTGGCTCGACAGCTATCACACATTCTCCTTCGGAGGCTTTCAGGACCCCACCCGGATGGGCTTCGGTCCGTTGCGTGTCATCAATGAAGATTGGATCGCGCCCGGTTCGGGCTTTTCCGAACATGGGCACGACAACATGGATATCCTCACCATGGTCCTTCAGGGAAAGCTGGAGCACCGGGACACGATGGGGAATGTCTCGACCATCGAGCCGGGTGAAATGCAGTTGATGTCGGCGGGATCAGGTCTGCGCCATCAGGAGATGAACGCGTCACAGAGCGAGACGGCGCATTTGCTGCAGATCTGGCTCATTCCTGATGTTGTGAACCGGGCGCCGCACTATCAGCACATCCGCCTGCCTGATATCGAAGAGGCTCGCGACTGGACGCTGATCGCCGGCGGCCGCTCCGGCGAGGCGCCGCTTACCCTTCTTTCCGACAGCAGGGTGTCGATCGCCTATCCAAGAGACGGCGACATGAGCACCATCCCCGTCGCCGCCGGGCGGCTCGTCTTCGTTCATATCGTCGAAGGCTTGGCAAGGATCGGAGATGAGGACTTGAGAACCGGCGACGGGCTCCAGATTGCCGATGCGACCGTTCCGGAAATCGAATGGCTGACGGACGGTAAAGCGCTTCTCTTCGATATGCCGCGTTGAGGAGCAGAGAAAACCTTTTCTCACTTGACATGCGCTCAGAGAAAAGGTTTTCTCACCATAAGTTGATGGAGGCAGGACTGAATCTGGAGGAAGGGAAAAAGGGACGGATCACCATCCGTGACGTTGCCGCCGCTGCGGGTGTCAGCATATCGACGGCGTCGAAGGCGCTCAACGGTATCGGTCGCATGGGCGAGGAAACCCGGGAGCGGGTAAAGCGCGTCGCAAGGGAGATTGGCTTCCGGCCCAATGCGCTGGCGCGGGGCCTTCTCAGCAAGCGCAGCTTCACCATCGGCCTGTTGACCAACGACACTTATGGGCGTTTCACCCTGCCTGTCATGGCCGGTATTTCCGAAGCGCTCGTCGATCACGGCGTTTCAGTCTTTCTGTGCGCCATCGAGGATGATCCGGCGCTGGGCCAGATCCATGTCGAAGCCATGCTCGACAAGCAGGTGGACGGCATCATCGCATCGGGCAAGCGGCTCGATAGGTCCCTTCCGGTCGACCTCTCGAACCTGCCGGTGCCGGTGGTCTATGCCTATACCGAAGGGCCGCCGGATAGCGTGATCTTCCGCTCGGACGATGCGCAGGGTGCGCGGCTCGCGGTCGAATGGTTGGTGAAGCTTGGGCGCCGCCGCATTGCCCACATCACCGGGCCGGAGAGCTTCTTCTCGGTGCGCGAGCGCGCCGGCGCCTACGCGCAAATCGCGGGCGATGCGGAGCCGGTGATGTACGGGATATGGGCGGAAAGCTGGGGCCGGGAGGCGGTTGCGCAGATTTGGAGCAGGAGCGGCGAAAAGCCGGATGCCATCTTCTGCGGCAATGACCAGATCGCCCGCGGCGTCATCGATGCCCTGCGTGAACGGGCCATCCGGGTGCCGGAGGATGTGTCGGTCGTCGGTTTCGACAATTGGGAGATCATGGCGGAACAAACGCGACCGCCGCTGACCTCGGTGGACATGGGATTGAAGGCGCTGGGGCGCGAGGCGGGTTTGACCATCCTTGCGTTGGCGGAAGGAAAGCCGGTGGAGGCGGGTGTGAGGAAACTACCGTGCCATCTCGTGGTGCGGGAGTCGTGTGGAGGTAGTTTGGAGGATTAGCGCTGCGTGCGCTGGAATGCCCCTCATCCCCTGCCGGACCTTCTGCCCGCGTGCGGGGAGAAGGAGGAGGCGGCAACGTCGATGCCTCCCTCTCCCCGTTCTTCACGGGGAGAGGGTAAGGGTGAGGGGCAAATAGCAGGCAGCGTGAGGAATATGGTTTGGCGCGGGAGGCGCGCCATTTTGGGAGGGAATATCAATGATCAAGCGTTTATTGGCGACGAGTGCCGTCGCAACTTTTTGCTTCATGTCGGGGGCATCAGCCGCCGAGACAATAGAAATGTGGGTTCGCACCGGCGTCGGCGATTCCTTCAAGAAGGTGGTGGAGGCCTACAACGCCAGCCACGAAAACAAGGTCACGGCGACGGAAGTGCCCTTTTCCGAGCTGGTGCAGAAATATGCAACAGCCATCGCCGGCGGTCAGGCGCCCGATGCGCTTTCGATGGATTTGATCTATACGCCGGCCTTCGCCGCTGCGGGCCAGCTGGAAGACTTGACCGACTGGGCCAAGCAGCTTCCCTATTTCAATTCGCTGTCGCCGTCCCACGTCAAGCTCGGCACCTATCAGGATCGCATTTACGGCTTGCCGCTTTCTGTGGAGACCTCGGTTTTCGCCTGGAACAAGGGCCTGTACAAGCAGGCGGGGCTCGATCCTGAAAAGGCACCGGCAAGCTGGCAGGAGATCGAGGTCAATGCGGAAAAAATCCGCAAGCTTGGCGACGATACCTATGGCTTCTATTTCTCCGGCGGCGCTTGCGGCGGCTGCATGATCTTCACCTTCACGCCGCTGGTCTGGGGATCGGGCGCGGATATTCTCTCCGCCGACGGCAAGACGGCGACGCTCGACACGCCGCAGATGCGCAAGGCGGTGGATGCCTATCGCAGCATGGTCAAGAAGGACCTGGTTCCGCCAAGTGCCGCGACCGACAATGGCACGAACTTCCTCAGCTTCAATAATGGCAAGATCGGCCAGCAAAGCCTCGGCGCCTTCGCCATCGGCACGCTGGTGACAGAATACCCCGACATCGATTTCGGCGTCACGCTCATTCCCGGCATCGATGGCGGCACGTCTTCCTTTGCCGGCGGGGATAATTTCGTCATCACCAAGGGCACCAAAAAGCTCGATGCGGTGAAGGAATTCCTCGAATATGTCTATTCGCTTGAAGGCCAGAAGGTGATGGCGAAATATGGCAGCCTGCCCACGCGCGGCGATATTGCGGAGGAGGCATTGAAGGGCCTCGATCCGCGCATGCAGGTTGGCCTCAAGGCGATTGCTGTCGCCAGGACGCCCTACACGCTGCAGTTCAACGACCTGATCAACAGCGCCAACGGGCCATGGGCGACGTTCACCAACGCCGCGATCTATGGCGACGACGTGGATGGCGCGTTCGCGAATGCCCAGGGCGAGATGCAGGCGATCATCGATAGCGGGCAGTGACGTAACGCCGACGCCCTCCTTCCCCCTTGCGGGGAAGGTGCCCGCGGAGCGGGCGGATGGGGGTGGTGACGATTACACCACTGCTGAAGACCGTCGCGCAAACGTCACCACCCCCACCCGACCCTTCGGGCCACCCTCCCCGCAAGGGGGAGGGAGCGCGCGAAACCCACCCGGAGCATCAAATGACCGATCCCGGTCAAAACCAATCCACCCGCAAACGCCGGAGCGCCACCCAATGGCGAGGCCTGCTCTACATCGCCCCGGCGATGGCGCTCGTCATCGTCTTCTTCGTGGTGCCGGTTCTCTTCACCGGATGGATGAGCCTGCACAACTGGCCGCTGATGGGCACGCAACGCTGGATCGGATTTAACAATTACATCCGCATGGCCAACGACGCCCGCTTCATGTCGGCGTTGCGCTTCACCGCCTACTATACGATCATCGTCACCATCGCCATTTTCGCCATCGCCTTTCCGCTCGCTATCTTCGTGGAAAAGCAACGCCGTTTCGTCGGCACCTATCGCACCATCATCTTCCTGCCCGTCGTCATCGGTCTTGCCACAGCATCGCTCCTCTGGGTGTGGCTCGCCAATGTCGATAGCGGCTTCATCGGCCCTGCCCTCAAGGCGCTTGGTCTCGTCGAGCGCAGCCCGAACCTGCTGGCAAGCTTTGACAGCGCATTCCTCACGATCATCATCATGGTGGTATGGAAGATCGCCGGCTTCACCATGATCATCCTTCTGACTGGTCTGCAGGCGATACCGGTCGAGCTGACCGAAGCGGCGCGGATCGATGGCGCGGGGCGCTGGCAGCGCTTCCGCCATCTCACCCTGCCGCTGATGCGCCGCACGATCGCGCTGGCGCTGATCATTTCAGTGACAGGCTCGATCCTCGCCTTCGACCAGTTCTATATCATGACATCGGGTGGCCCGCAGAACCGGATGATCTCCGTCGTCTATTACATCTTCAACCAGTCCTTCGT
This sequence comes from Paramesorhizobium leguminum, assembly GCF_003217235.1. Taxonomy (GTDB): domain Bacteria; phylum Pseudomonadota; class Alphaproteobacteria; order Rhizobiales; family Rhizobiaceae; genus Paramesorhizobium; species Paramesorhizobium leguminum. The sequence continues at coordinate 163,662 of NZ_QJTF01000001.1, forward strand.
GTCGTTCAATCTGGGCTATGGCGCGGCGCTTTCCATCGCGCTTCTGGTCATTCTGATGCTGATCAGCATCGCTCAGCTCCGGCTCCTGAAGATCGGGGAGGAACGGCCATGAGCAACAAAAGCATGAACGATCCCCTTCACCCGCGTCCTTCGAGGCTCGCTTCGCTCGCACCTCAGGATGAGGGTGAAGGGGCGCGGCGCTCAAATACCTTGGAGGGTGAAGGGCAGCTGCGCCTTAGTAGCCCTCATGGTGAGGTGCGAAATGGAGCGAAGCGGAATGAAGCCTCGAACCACGAGGGCGCCTGGCTCCGATTTAAAAGGGCTAAGACACTGCGCAAAAACTTCGCCTATCACGGCGCGGGTCTTGCCATCGCGCTCTTCTTCCTCGCGCCGCTCGCCGTCACCCTGCTCGCCTCGTTCAGGCACGGCACGGAAGCGCGCCAGCCGGCGATTCCGCCCTGGCCGACAAACGGCTTCAGCCTCGACTCCTATCGTTCGCTCGATAGTTTCGGGGCTGGCGTCTGGCAGCACACGGTCAATTCGCTTGCCGTGTCACTGGCGACAGTGGTGCTGACGGTCGCGGTCAGCCTGCTCGCGGGCTATGGCTTTTCGCGCTATCGCTTCCCGCTGAAGAACGTCTTGTTCGTGCTTGTTATCGCAACGCTGATGATCCCGTTCCAGTCGATCCTGACGCCGCTGTTCATCATCCTCGCCAAGCTCGGCCTCAATAATTCGCTGGTTGGGCTGACGCTCGTCTATGTGACGCTGCAACTCCCCTTCTCGGTCTTCATGATGCGCAACGCCTTCGATGCCGTGCCGAAGGAGATCGAGGAAGCGGCGCGGATCGACGGCGCGCGAGATCTCATGCTGCTCGTCCGCGTCCTGCTGCCACTGGTGCTGCCGGGCGTGGCGACCGTCGCGATCTTCGCTTTCCTCAACGCTTGGAACGAGTTCCTTGCCGCCCTCGTGCTCTTGTCGAGCAATGAGAAATATACGCTACCCGTTCTGATGATGGCGGTGCGCGCAGGGCGTCTGGGCGCGATCAACTGGGGGGCGGTGCAGGCGGGCGTCGCCGTCATGACGATCCCCTGCCTCATCGTTTTCCTGGCGTTGCAACGCTATTACATGCGCGGGCTCATGGCCGGCGCGGTCAAATAACTCTCGAATAAAATGGACAAGCCATGACCAAGCTGAAAAGAGACCGCCAGTTCCGCCCCTTGCCCGTCCCGAACGTCGAGATTGCGGGCTTGTTCGGCGACCGGCAGGATGCCATCTGCGAGTCGACCGCCGAAACGCTTCTCGACCGCTGCGTCGAGGCGGGCATGGTGGACGCAATCGACATGAGCCAGCCTAGCCCCGGCATCGTCATCCCCATCCAGCCATGGGGCGGCACGACGCAGATGTTTTGGGACAGCGATCTCGGAAAATCCATCGAGACCGTCGCCTATTCGCTGTACCGCAGGCCGAATCCCGCTCTGGAAGCCCGTGTAGACGCGATCATCGACAAGTATGAGCAGATGCAGGACGAGGACGGTTACCTCAACGCATGGTTCCAGCGCGTGCAGCCCGACCGCCGCTGGACCAACCTCCGCGATCATCACGAACTCTATTGCGGCGGCCATCTGATCGAAGGCGCGGTCGCTTATTTTCAAGCGACCGGCAAGCGCAAGCTGCTCGATATCATGTGCCGCTACACCGATTACCTGATCACCGTCTTCGGCCATGGCGAAGGGCAGCTTCGCGGCTATTGCGGCCATGAGGAAATCGAGCTGGCGCTGGTCAAGCTCGCCCGCGTGACGGGGCAGAAGAAATATCTCGACCTATCCAAATTCTTCATCGACGAGCGTGGAACGCAGCCGCATTTCTTCGATGAGGAGGCTGCTCGCGATGGTCGCAAGCCTGAGGATTTCATCCAGAAGACCTATGAATACGGCCAGGCGCATCTGCCGGTGCGCGAGCAGAAAAAGGTCGTCGGCCATGCCGTCCGCGCCATGTATCTTTATTCCGGCATGGCGGATATCGCCACGGAATATAATGACGACAGCCTGACCTCCGCGCTCGATACGCTCTGGGACGACCTGACGACCAAGCAGATGTACATAACCGGCGGCATCGGCCCGGCGGCCTCGAACGAGGGCTTCACCGATTATTACGACCTGCCCAACGAAAGCGCCTATGCGGAAACCTGCGCTTCCGTCGGCCTCGTCTTCTGGGCCAACCGGATGCTTGGACGCGGGCCAAACCGGCGCTATGCCGATATCATGGAGCAGGCGCTCTATAATGGCGCTATGGCCGGCCTGTCGCTCGACGGCAAAACCTTCTTTTATGAAAACCCGCTGGAAAGCGCCGGCAAGCATCACCGCTGGACCTGGCATCACTGCCCCTGCTGCCCGCCGAACATCGCGCGCCTGCTGGCCTCCATCGGTTCCTATATGTATGCCGTGGCCGAGGATGAGATCGCCGTGCATCTTTACGGGGAAAGCAAGGCCAAGTTCGAGATCGGAGGTGCCAAGGTCGAGCTGGCGCAGAAGACGCGCTATCCTTGGAATGGCGCCATAAGGTTCGAGATTTCGACGGACAGACCCGCCCGCTTCGCCCTGTCGCTGCGCATCCCCGGCTGGGCGGACGGCGCCTCGATCAAGATCAATGGCGAGACGCTCGATCTTTCGTCGGTAACGGTCGAGGGCTATGCGCGCATCGAACGCGAATGGAAGACTGGCGACCACATCGATCTCGACATCCCTCTCATTCCGCGCGCGCTTTTCACCAATCCGCTGGTGCGCCAGAATGCGGGCCGCGCCGCGCTGATGCGCGGGCCGCTGGTCTATTGCGCGGAAGGCGTCGACAATGGCGAAGGCCTCAATGCCATTGAACTGACCGGTGATGTCGCGAATGCGGAAACCGCCGAAATCCCCGAATTGCGCGGCGCGGTCGCCTTGGATGTCCCGGCCACGCGCGACAAGGCCGATTGGGGCGATGTGCTCTATCGCGCCGCTCCGCCGGAAAACCAGGAGACGACGGCGCGCTTTGTCCCCTATCCTTTCTGGGACAACCGGGCGCCCGGCGAAATGCTTGTCTGGATGCGGGCGGGGAATTTGAACCGTGGATAAAATGGCCGAAACCGGTGTTATACTCAAGGATATCCGCAAGAGCTTCGGCAATGTGGATGTCATCCATGGCGTCAATCTCGCCATAAAGGAGGGGTCATTCGTGGTTTTCGTCGGCCCTTCCGGTTGCGGAAAATCCACGCTCCTTCGCATGATCGCCGGGCTTGAGGAAGTCAGCGATGGCGAGATCGAAATCAACGGGCGCGATGTCACCGATCTCGATCCATCGGAGCGCGGCATCGCCATGGTCTTCCAGTCCTATGCGCTTTATCCGCATATGAGCGTGCGGGAAAACCTCGCCTTTGGCCTCAAGATGGCACGGACTGGGCGCGAGGAGATCGAGGCGCGCGTCAATTCCGCTGCCTCCATCCTGAAGATCGACCACCTTCTCGACCGCCGCCCGGGACAGCTTTCGGGCGGCCAGCGCCAGCGCGTCGCGATCGGTCGGGCGATCGTGCGCAAGCCCGATGTGTTCCTCTTCGATGAGCCCCTGTCCAATCTCGACGCGGAACTGCGCGTCTCCATGCGCGTCGAGATCGCCCGGCTGCATCGCGAGCTTGGCAACACGATGATCTATGTCACCCACGACCAGACGGAGGCGATGACGCTTGCCGACAATATCGTCGTGCTGCGCAATGGCCGGATCGAACAGCAGGGAAGCCCGCGCGAGGTCTATGAAAATCCCGCCAACACCTTCGTCGCCGGCTTCATCGGTTCGCCGCGCATGAACCTTCTCGATGCCAAATGGATCGGAAACGATCATATTGAATTGGCCGGCGGCAAGATCGCATCGCCGCTCATGGCGCAGAGGCTGCAGGACGGGGAGAAGATCACGTTCGGCATTCGGCCTGAAAATCTGGCCGTCGTTGAAAATTCCGGAGAGGCGATCCCGGCAAAAGTGGATTTTGCCGAATATCTGGGCGGTACTCAATATCTCTATTGCCAGCTCGATGACGGCCAGCCGCTCGTTGCGGAATATAGGGCCGGTGCGCCGATCGAGGCAGGAAGAAGGATCGGGCTTAGCTGTGCCGCCGCCGATCATCGCATCTTTGAAGCGTCAGGTGCGCGGATAAGATAGGCTGGATGTCGTCTAACCGGCAGTTGGAGCATTTCATTTTTACACGGAAACACCTATGCGCCCTTCACCCCCGTGGTTCGAGGCTTGGCTCACGCTCGCACCTCACCATGAGGGTGAAGGGTTGCGACGCCGCAGTAGCCCTCATCCTGAGGTGCGTAGTGAAGCGAAGCGGAACGAAGCCTCGAAGGGCGAGGGCGCTTGGCGATTCCATCAAAACATGAACCGCTCTAAAGACCGTAGAGTACCGTGCGCCCATGGGGCGCACGGTTTTAGGCTATCTTACTTGAACAGGCTCGGTAGCCAAAGCGACAGGCCCGGTATGTAAGTGACGAGCAGAAGCACCGCGACGCTTGCGCCGAAGAAGGGCCAGATGGTGCGCATCGCTTCGCGGATCGTGATGCCGCCGACAGCGCAGCCGACGAACAGCACTGTGCCGACCGGCGGGGTGTTGAGGCCGATGCCTGCGTTAAGGATCATCACAACGCCGAAATGCACCGGATCGACGCCGAAAGCCTTGGCCACCGGCAGAAGCACCGGCGTTGAGATGATGACGAGCGGCGCCATGTCCATGAAAGTGCCGAGCATCAACAGCACTATGTTGATGAGCAGCAGCACGATGATCGGATTGTCCGAGACGGCGCCGATTACACTGACCAGAACCTGTTGCACCTGCAGGAACGACATCAGCCAGCTGAAAGAGGCAGCCGCGCCGATGACGAGCAGCACCATCGCCGTTGTGCGTACAGCGCCGAGGACCGCTTCGACGAAGCCGCGCCAGTCCAGTTCGCGATAGACGAAGAGCGCCACCAGCAGGGCATAGAACACCGCGATGCAGGAGCTTTCCGTGGCGGTGAAGATGCCGGAGCGAACGCCGCCGAAAATGATGCCGATCAGGAGCAGGCCCGGAAACGAGGCGAGCAGATAATAGCCGAGGCGGCTGAAGCCTGGGAATGGCTCCGAAGGATAGCCGCGCCGGCGGGCGACGATATAGGCCGTTACCATCAGCGCTCCGGCGAGCAGCAGCCCAGGCACGACGCCGGCGGTGAACAGGTCGGCGACCGAGACGTTACCGCCGGCCGCGATCGAATAGAGGATCATGTTGTGCGAAGGCGGGATCATCAGGGCGATGATCGCGGCGTTGACCGTGACGTTGACGGCATAGCTGCGGTCGTAGCCGCGCGCCGCCATCTGCGGGATCATCAGGCCGCCCACGGCGGAGGCATCGGCGACGGCCGAGCCGGAGATGCCGCCGAAAAGCGTCGAAGCGACGATGTTGACCTGGCCCAACCCGCCGCGCAGATGCCCGACGAGGCCGGCGGCAAAACGGATAAGGCGATCAGCGATGCCACCACGCACCATCAAATCGCCGGCGAAGATGAAGAACGGGATCGCCATCATGGCGAACACGCTCATGCCGGAGTTCATCTGCTGGAAGACGACGATGGGCGGCAGGCCCAGGTACAGAACCGTCGCAAGCGAGGCGATGCCGAGGCAAAAGGCGATGGGTACGCCGAAGGCCATCAGTGCGACGAAGGTGCCGAAGAGAACCGTATAAGCCATCACGCGGCCTCCTGCACAATTACATTGGCGGCAACGGCCTGAGAACCGGCGGCCACATCAGCGAAGCGTTCGGCGGCGAACAGCGAAATCAGCAAGCCACCTATGATCATCGGGAAGAAGTCAACGCCACCCGGCCAGCCGAGCACAGGGATAGTCGCGGTCCAGGTCCCGGCGGCGAGCTTGACCGAATAAAAGGTCATGGCCAGCCCAAAGAGGATGATTAACCCGAGTCCGATGAGATCCATGATCCTCTGTATCGCCGGGGAGGCGGCGTGGCGGACGAAATCCAGGCCAAGATGCACGCTTTCCCGTACACCCACGGCCGCGCCCAGCATGATGAACCACGACATCAGCCGCAGTGACAGCGGCTCTGCCCAACTGGGCGTGTCGTTGAGCATGTAACGGGCGAAAACCTGCCAGCCGACAATCGCCGTCATGGCGACGATCCCAGCGCCGGCGGTATAGAGAGACGCTCGGCTGAGCCAGGCAAGCGTGGGCCGGACGGTTTGCATGAAATGCGACATTGCCTTTCCTCCAGAGGCTCGGGCCTGCGCGATGGCAGCCCTGAAATGCAAAGGCCGGCCCGGATTTGTCCGGGCCGGCCTGGTACTCATTTAGTTGATGGCGCGGATGCGCTCCACCAGGTCCTTCATCTGCGGGTCGGTGATGAACTTGTCATAGACCGGCTTCATGGCATCCGCGAACGGGGTCTTGTCGACCTTGATCACGTTGACGCCAGCCGCGCGCACCTTCTCTTCGGATGTCTTTTCGCGGGCCTGCCAGAGTTCGCGCATCTTGCCGACCGAATCCTTCGCGGCCTGCTTGATGACCTTCTGGTCCTCAGGCGAGAGCTTGTCCCAGCTGATCTTGGACATGACGAGGATTTCGGGATTCAGCGAATGGTCGGTGAGGGTATAGTTCTTCGCAACTTCGAAATGGCGCGAAGACTCGTAGGAAGGCCAGTTGTTTTCGGCCCCATCGACGACGCCGGTCTCAAGCGACGAATAGACTTCGCCGAAGGGCATCGGGGTGGCATTGGCGCCGAAGGCCTGCATCATCGCAATCCAGAGATCGGACTGCTGGACACGAATTTTCAGGCCCTTCAAATCTTCCAGTTTCTCGATCGGCTTCTTGGTCGTGTAGAAGGACCGCGCGCCGGAATCATAGAAAGCGAGGCCGACGAGGCCATGCGGTTCGAAAGCGGCGAGAACTTCATCGCCGATCGGGCCGTCAACGACCTTGTGCATATGTTCGGTATCGCGGAACAGGAAGGGCAGGCCGAGCACGACGGTCTGCGGCACGAGATTGTTGAACGGCGCGGCATTGACGCGGTTCATGTCGATGACGCCGAAGCGGGTCTGCTCGATCGTGTCCTTTTCGGTGCCGAGCGAGGCGTTGTTCGAGACGCTGATCTTGATGCGGCCCTTGGTGCGCTCCGACACCAGGTCGCCCATGTATTTCACCGCATCGACGGTCGGGTAGCCATCCGGATGGATGTCCGCCGAACGCAGCGTGATTTCCTGCGCATGCAGGGTGCCCGAGGCGAGCGTAAGCCCCAGCGCGAGGCAAAGTGATTTTGCAATCTTCATGGTATCCTCCTCCTTGGATGGTTCCGGCGGAGCCTCCTCGCCCCGTCCCGGTTTGGGTTACTGTTCCTTGCTGGCGAACGGCTTGAGGCCGTAGAGGCGTTCGGGGTTTTCGACGAGGGCGAGCCTGAGACCGGCTTCATCCGGTATCCAGGACAGCACGGTGTCGGTCAAAGCCGCATCGTCGGGGTATTCTGTTTGGGTCTTCGCCAGATTGTGGGGCCAGTTGCTGCCCCAGACGATCCGCTCCGGCGCATGGGCGGCGAGCGCGCGGGCAACCGCCGCGACATCCTCGTAATCCGGCGCGCCGCTCTTCGATGATTCGTAGACGCCGGCGAACTTGAACCAGCAATTGCCGCCGTCGATCAGCCGCTTGACGGCGTCGATCTGCTGGCTATCCGGCGTGACGCCGGAAAAGAACTTGCCGTGATGATCGAGCACCCAGCGGGATTTGAGCTTTTTGAGGCGCGGCTCGTGTTCGAGGATATTGCTGCCGTCGAACTGCACGGCAAGCATCCACGCGCGGGAAGCCGCACGATCATCGACGGCTTCCAGCGCCGAGAGACCCACAGCGCCACCAGGCAGATCCATGATCCGCACACCAACCACGCCTGCATCGGCAAGCGCGTCGAGTTCGGTTTCCGGCGTGTCGCCATCGATTGCGGCGACGCCGCGGGCGATGTCGCCCATTTCGTTGAGGCAGGCGATGAGATTGGAATTGTCGCGCTGGTGGGCGTTGCCCTGGGTGATGATCACCCGGTCTATGCCGAGCCAGCGCATGAACTGGCGATACTGGTCCGCATCGGGGAGGGCGCCTGCCGGGAGCGGCGGACCGCCGGGCAGGGCAGGGAAGCCGGGCAGATACATGTGCATCTGCGTATCGACCGCGCCTTTCGGCAGTGTCATCTTCGGGGCTTTTCCGGAAAGCGTTCTGACCAGCATCTCAATCATCCTTCATCCGGAACTCGGCAAGCGCATCGCGATTAATCTCGATGCCGAGCCCGGGGCCATCCGGGATTTTGACCACCCCGCGAACATGTTCAATTGGCGTCTTGACCACCGCCTGCCGGAACGGATTGTCCGTGCGGTCGAATTCAAGGATCGGCTCGATGGGGTTTACCCGCACCGGGTTCGGCACCATCGCCGCCATGAACTGCAGCGCCGCTGCGATATGCACCGCCGTGCCCCAGACATGCGGCACGACGCGTACGCCATGCAGCGCCGCCATGTCGGCAACGCGCTTGGCTTCGGTGAAGCCGCCGACGCCGGCAAGATCGGGCTGGACAATATCGACGGCGCGCGTCTCGACCGGCTCCTTCATGCCCCAGCGCGTATGCCAGGTTTCGCCTCCGGCAACCGGGATCGGCTGGCCGGCGCGAACCGCGCGGTATGCGTCGAGCTGCTCAGGCACCACCGGCTCCTCGAACCAGTCGATGCCAAGCTCCGCCGCGCGTCGGCCAAACTCGACGGCCTCAAGCACGTCGTAACCGTGGTTGGCATCGACCATCAGCCGCATGTCCGGCCCGACCGCCTCGCGCACGGCGCGGATGACGGCTAAGTCTTCTTCAACGCCGAAGCCGATCTTGATCTTGGTGGCGTGGAACCCCTCCGCCTTATAGCGCGCCGCATCGGCGGCATTATCGGCGACGCGGTCGACGCCTTCACGCTTGAAGCCGCCGGTGGCATAGGCGCGCACCTCTTCGCGGAACCGTCCGCCTAAGAGCGTCGAGACGGGGACGCCGAAATGCTTGCCCTTGATATCCCAGAGCGCGATGTCGATGCCCGACAGCGCCGTCACCGTCAGCCCGCGCTGGCCCTGGTCACGCAGGGCATTGTAGAGCCGCGCCCAGATCTTTTCTGTCTCAAGCGGGTCAGCGCCTATCAGCCATGGCGTGTAGCTCGCCACCACCGCCGCATTGGCGCGAGCCGGACCGAGGCACTCGCCCCAGCCCGTCAGGCCGTTGTCGCACTCGATCTCGACCAGCACATGCGCACGGCGATCGAAGCGCATGGACGCGCTTTCAAACGGCACTTGCAGCCGGTATTCAAGGAGATGAGTGCGGACCGCTGATATCTTCATCTGAGCCTCAGCGCTTCCACGGTGCGATAAGGGCTTCGAGCATTCCCTCTTCTTCCGCCGTCAAATCATCGAGCGGAGGCCGCACCTTGCCGGCATCGAAGCCCTGCAGGCGTACGCCGGCCTTGATGGCCGAAACGGCATAGCCCTTGCGGCGGTTGCGGATCGCCATGAAGGGATAGAAGAAATCCCGCAGGATGGTCTCGCAGCGGTCGCGGTCGCCCGCGCGGAGGGCTGTATAAAATTCGACTGCCAATTGCGGCACGAAATTGAAGACGGCGGAGGAATAGGTGGTGAAGCCCGCGCCGAGATAAGCCTCGGCGAAAAGTTCCGCCGTCGGCATGCCGCCCAGATAGGTGAGGCGGTCACCCATGGTCGCGGTGATCTGACGCACGGAGCCGATATCACCCGTGCCATCCTTGAAGCCGACCAGGTTCGGGCATTCGTCGCAGAGGCGCTTCAGCGTATCCACCGTAAGCACCGAATTATCGCGGTTATAAACCATCACGCCGATGCCGACCGACTGGCAGATGCGCTTGACGTGGTGGTAAAGCCCCTCCTGCGGGGCGTCGATCATGTAGTGCGGAAGAAGCAGGATGCCGTCAGCGCCGGCCTTTTCGACCTCGCGCGCCAGCTCCACGCCGACATGGGCGCCGAAGCCGCAGCCTGAGACGATCGCCGTCTTGCCGGCGGCTTCCTTGGCGGCGCGGACGATGCCGGGAATTTCCTGAGGCGACAGCGAGAAGAATTCGCCGGTACCGCCGGCGGCAAAGAGAACCGGAGCTTCGAAGCCCGACAGCCATTCGATGTGGCGGCGATAGCTTTCCGGCTGGAATTCGCCTTGCCGGTCAAAATGCGTCACGGGGAACGATAGCAGGCCCGCGCCGAGCGCTGCCTTGATCTCTTGCGGCGTCATTCTAAGTATTTCCTCCCATTCCGTCCCGGGTCCTCTTCCCAGGCAAACTTGTCATATGTTTTTCGCAAATAGCTGTCAATCACCCATCATACATGTTTGCGCTGTTCGCGCAGCAGCCCGCGATAGCGCCCTTGGCTGCCGCGTAAATGACGCCGCATCGCCTCGCGCGCGCCGTCCTCATCGCCGCTGGAAATCGCCTGGACGATCTCTTCATGTTCTCGAAGAAGGAGATCGATATAAACGCCTTGGTCGGTTTCCGAATCGTCATTATGCAGCGCCGCACGGGGTATGACGTTCCTGCCGATCATCGCCAGGAACTCGCGAAAGCGCGGGTTGTTGGTCGCCTCGGCAATTGCAAGATGCAGGGCAAGATCCGCCTCGCTGGTCGGCCTGCCGGCTTCCAGGCAGAGGCGCACGGCATAGTGCCGCTCAAGAATCACTTCCTCTTGCGCGGGCGAGCGGCGCAATGCCGCAAGCCCCGCAGCCTCGACTTCCACGGCCGTTCGCAGTTCCAGAAGCTCGATCATCGAGGAAACGCGGGCATGATCGACGTTTCGCAGCGATAGTTGCGCCGGTGGCTGCACCCTGCCTTCAAGGACAAAGACGCCGGACCCCTGACGCGCCTCAACCAGCTGATCCGCGCGCAGCTCGGCGATCGCCTCACGCACGACGGTGCGGCTGACACCATGAGTTTCCGTCAGCTGCGCTTCGCTGGGCAGCTTGCTGCCGGGCGGATACTGGCCGTTGGCAATCGCCTTGCGCAATGTATCGGCGAGGCGCGTCGTCAGCGTGGTATTTGCCGCGGGACCTGCTTCCGTCTTTGTCTCAATGCTCATCGATCCCTCCTGCTTGGTGCCTGATCGATTGTTCGCCGATCAGGTCCCTTCTCCTCCAGATGTCGAATGGCTCCCCATCCCATATACGACTTATTGACCCGGTTTCGTCAACCTGTATGATGAATTTGATATATTCAACGGATGCGCCAGCGCCGTTCAGTCATGAAGTCGGAGGAAAATGAAATGAAGCGATTGTTGATTACCGGCGCCGCCGGGGGGCTGGGCCGGGCCATGCGTCCGCGCCTTGAGGGTTTTGCCGAAGTGCTGCGGCTGTCGGACATCACCGATCTGGGCGAGGCGGCGCCGCATGAGGAACTGGTGACCTGCGATCTGGGGGATGCGGACGCCGTCAACCGGCTCGTCGAAGGCTGCGATGGCATCCTGCATCTTGGCGGTATCTCGGTGGAGGACAAATTCTCCAAAATCCTCAACGCCAACCTGCTTGGCCTCTATAACCTCTACGAGGCCGCCCGCGCCCATGGCCAGCCGCGCATCCTTTTCGCCAGTTCCAACCACACCGTCGGCTTCTATCGTCAGGACGAACATATCGACGCGACGGCGCCGATGCGGCCGGATGGGCTTTATGGCGTGTCCAAGTGCTTCGGCGAGGCGCTGGCGCGGATGTATTTCGAGAAGTTCGGCCAGGAGACGGCGCTGGTGCGCATCGGCAGCTGCATGGAGAAGCCGAAGAATCACCGCATGTTGTCCACCTGGATGTCGTACGACGATTTCGCGTCGATGATCGACTGCGTTTTCCGCGCCCCGATGCTTGGTTGCCCGATCATCTGGGGCATTTCGGATAATGACAGCAAGTGGTGGGACAATTCCCACGCCGCCTATCTGGGCTGGCGTCCGAAAGACAATGCCGAGCGCTTCCGGGCCGAACTCGATGCCGAAATTGGGCGCCCATCGCCGACCGATCCGCTCGCGCTCTATCAAGGCGGCCAGTTCACACAGGATCCGATCTTTGGGGAAGGCTGACCTGGAGCATGGTCCCCTTGAAACGGCGCTCCCTCTCGCCACCAGGACTATGCGTCTTCTCTTATCCACAGGCGGAAAACCGCCTGTGGTTATAAATAATTTTCAACTCTTTATGGATTTCACGCCGATCATCGGGTAATTCAGCGCCTGTAATATCGTTTATGAAAATAAATTACAGGATGCGCTCGTGAGCCACAAAAATCTGATCCGTTTCGAGGTCGCCGACAATCAGGCGGGCGGTCAGCGCCGCCCCTTCGCCCGGGCCGTTCGCGCAGGCGATTTCGTCTATGTGTCGGGCCAGGTGCCGACCGTCGATGGCGAGGTCGTGGCGGGCAACATCGTCGCCCAGACCGAGCAGGTCGTCGCCAATATCAAGAGCGTGTTGGCCTTGGCCGATTGCACGATCGCCGATGTGGTGAAGGTCAATGTCTGGCTTGACGATGCCCGTGATTTCTCCAGCTTCAACGCCGTCTTCGAGAAGCATTTCATCAACCACCCGCCGGCGCGCTCCACCGTTCAGTCGCCGCTGATGGTCGATGCGAAGGTGGAGATGGATGTCATCGCTTATAAGCCGGTTGGGTAATGCTGAAGCGTTCAGCCTCCCGATCTCACCCCCCTCTGGCTTGCCAGCCATCTCCCCCTCAAGGGGGGAGATTACGCCTTCATGGGCCTTCGCACCAATCGCGAACCTTGCAGAATGGATGTGGACAGTAGCGTCAGCCAATCTCCCCCCTTGAGGGGGAGATGCCTGGCAAGGCAGAGGGGGGTGAGATCGAAAGGCCGATCCGTTCAAATATAATAACCTAATCCCCCAGCAGCTGCCGGTCATCCCCATCCCGGCGGCTCACCAACTCTTCCTTGATGCTGCGCAGGGCCTTGAGGGCCCGGCTGCGGTCCGCATAGGCCACCAGATTGGCCAGAATGTCGATCGCGGCCAGATAGGCATAGCGCGTCGAGGTGGGGCGGAAGATATTTTTGCCCTCGGGCAAGTCGATAGCGATCACCACATCCGCCGCGCGGGCAACCGGCGAATTGCTCTGGGTGATGACGATGGTGGGAATGACCCGTTGCCGGGCGAGTTCGAGGCAGTGAACAAGGCCCTGATCCCGCCCGGTGAAGGACGAACCGAACACGACGGTGCCCGGCCCAGCCGCGGCGGAGAGCATCATGTTCATATTGTGGTCATTGGAGGCATTGATGCGGCAACCCAGCCGGAAAAGCCTGTTGTGCAGCTCGTTGACGATCATCGCCGAATTGCCGCTTGCGCCGAAAGCCTGGATGAACTCCGCGCCGCGCAGGAGATGAGCCGCCTTGTCCAGCACATCGATGTCGAGCTGGCGGTGAAGCTGGAACAGCGCGTTCTGCGCCTTGGTGACGATATCCTCGGCCACTTCCGCGGGCGTCGCCGTCGGCGTTTCGGGCTTCAGATAGCGCAGGCCGACATAGGTCATCTTGGCGAGTTGGACCTTGAAATCCGAATACCCTTGGCATCCCAGCCTGCGGCAGAAGCGCGTCACCGTCGGGGGCGAAACCCCGGCGCGTTCGGCAAGATCGAGGATCGAGGAATTGACGGCGAAATCCACGTCATCGAGCACGAGCTGCGCGAGCTTCTTTTCAAGGCCGGAAAACTTGCCGTCTTCGTCGGAAAGAGCGTGAAAAAGATCCATGAGTGCATTCTATGAAAATAAATTTCTTGGGGTATTTTCCCATACCCATAATACCAGGAGGTGTCACCCCATGAACTATCCTTGGCCGGAAGCCGGCACGCCGCTCGATCAGGTCGTCACCCCCATGCCGGTTATCGATGAGGACCGGCTCGCCGCCAACATCGCGAAAGCGCAGGCCTATTTCAACCAACACGGCAAGGCGTTCCGCCCTCATATCAAGACCCACAAGATCGCCGCCGTCGCTCGTCAGCAACTGGCGGCGGGCGCGGTCGGCATCAATTGCCAGAAAGTCAGCGAGGCGGAAGTTTTTGCCGATGCAGGGTTTGAGGACATCCTGATCACCTACAACATCCTTGGCGCGGCGAAGCTCAAGCGCCTGCGGGAACTGCACGAGCGGGTGGCGCGGCTTTCCGTGGTGGCGGATAGCGAGGCGGTCGTTCAAGGGCTTGCGGCAACGTTCGATCCGGCGAAGCCGCTTGCCGTGCTGGTTGAGTGCGATACGGGGGGCAAGCGCTGCGGTGTGCAGACGCCGGAAGCAGCCGCGATACTTGCGCAAAAGATAGCCGCCGCGCCGGGCTTGCGCTTCGCCGGCATCCTGACCTATCCGGCGATCGGCGGGGCCGCTGCGGTGGAGACGTTCATCGTCCGCACCATGGAGTTGCTCGCGGCGAAGGGCATGGACTGCCCCATCCGCTCCAATGGCGGATCACCGGATTTGTTCTCGGCGCATCTCGTGCCATCAGCGACCGAGCACCGCGCCGGAACCTATGTCTATAACGACCGCAGCATGGTGCGATCAGGCCATTGCACAACCGATGATCTGGCGATGCACATTCTTGCCACCGTCGTCTCAAAGCCCGCACCGGATCGCGCTATCCTCGATGCCGGTTCGAAGGCGCTGACCTCCGACCTGCTCGGCTTCAGCGATTACGGCATGATCGAAGGCTTCGAAGGCGCCCGCATCGTCTCGCTATCGGAGGAACATGCAACGGTTGATCTCAAGGATTGCCGGATTGCTTTTCCCGACGTCGGCCAGATGGTCAAAATCGTCCCCAATCACACATGCGTCGTGAGCAATCTCTTCGACCGCATGGTGTTTCACCGCAATGGCATCGTGACGCGGGTTGAAATCGTCGATGCGCGCGGGACCGTCTGGTGACTGCCTTACCCCCCCCCCCCCCCCCCCCCCCCCGCGCGGGTCAGGGCAATTGCATATGGCACTGAAAAGCCCCTCATCCGCCTGCCGGCACCTTCTCCCCGCACGCGGGGAGAAGGAAGAGGTGGCAACGCTGGCGTCTCCCTCTCCCCGTCTTTACGGGGAGAGGGTAAGGGTGAGGGGCAAGCCGCGTCATATGCGATTGCCCTGCCCTTGCGGGAGGGGCGGACCGTAGGTCCGGGGTGGGGGTGGTTCAGTATTGAACACAATCGTCACCACCCCCATCCGCCTGCTCCGCAGGCACCTTCCCCGCAAGGGGGAAGGAGGGCGCTACATACGTAAATCATTTACAGAAAAATTGTCGCACACCGGAATCTTCGTTGACTTTGGCTACCCATATCGCATTATCGAGAAAATAAATTACATCGTTCGAAGCGGCGATATAGGGAACAGCTCAAACGGATAACTCTTCTCGAAATGAAGATAGCGGCTACTTGCGCCTTATGGGCCAAAGCCGTTGCGGGCCGCAGCCCACCGAAAATCTCCCCCGATTTCGGTGGGCTGCTGGCCCGAACAAAATTGGAAATTCAGACCCGCATGCGCATTTTCACGGCGTCGCTCGCGACGGAAACCAACACATTCTCTCCCGTTCCAACGGATATCGATGCATTCAAGGCGGCTTTCTATGCGGAGCCGGGCGAGCACCCGGATACCCCGACGCTGTGCTCCTCCGTCGTACCGATCCTGCGCCGCCGCGGGCGGGCGGGGGGTTTTACCGTGATCGAGGGCACCTCGTGCTGGGCGGAACCGGCCGGTCTCATCCAGCGGCAGACCTATGAAACGCTCCGCGACCGGATCCTTGGCGAACTTGAAGCCGCCATGCCCGTCGATGGCGTTGTCCTCGGCCTGCATGGCGCCATGGCGGCGCAAGGTTATGACGACCCGGAAGGCGATTTCCTCTCCCGCGTCCGGGCGCTTGTCGGGCCGGATGTGCTGATTGCGGCGGAATTCGACCCGCACAGCCATCTGACGGCGCTTCGCGTCGCCAATCTCGATCTCATGGCGGCGTTTCTGGAATTTCCGCACACGGATTTCGAGGAGCGCGGCGAGCATGTGGTGGAACTGGCGCTGCGTGCGCTGAGGGGTGAAATCAAGCCGGAGATATCGGTTTTCGATTGCCGGATGATCACCATCTACCCGACCAGCCGCGAACCGATGCGATCCTTCGTCGATCGCCTCAAGGCGATGGAGGGCAAGGACGGCATCCTTTCGATTTCGGTCATTCACGGCTTCATGGCCGGTGACGTGCCTGATATGGGCACCCGCATCGTCGTGGTGACCGATAACGACAAGGCCAGGGGCGATGCTTTGGCGCAATCGCTTGGCCATGAACTCTACGGCATGCGCAGGCACACGGCCATGCCGATGTTCGATACCGAAGGCGGGCTCGATCACGCAATCGCGGTCTGCGCCGCGAATCCCGACAGGCCTGTCGTCATCGCCGATGTCTGGGACAATCCCGGCGGCGGCGTGGCCGGTGACGCCACCCATATCCTGCGCCGGATGATGGAGCGCGGCCTTGACAATATTGCCGTCGCGACGATCTGGGACCCGATTGCCGTCACGTTCTGCCATGCGGCGGGCGAGGGGGCGGAACTTGATTTGCGCCTCGGCGGCAAGTCCAGCCCGCATGGCGGTGCGCCGCTCGACCTGCGTGTCGTCGTGACGCATGTCTTCGAGACCGGCTGGCAGAGCTTCCGCAACAGCCGCGTGACGCTGGGCCGCGCGGCGGTGGTTCGCCCGCTTGGAACCTCCATCGATATCGTGCTGATCACCAGCCGCACGCAGACCTACGAGCCGGATATCTTTTCCAATCAGGGCATCGATTTCGCCGCCAAGGCGTTTCTTCTGGTCAAGTCGACCAACCATTTCCATGCAGGCTTCCAGCCGGTCGCTTCCGAGATCGTCTATATCGCCGCGCCCACGTCTTATCCAGTTGACCCGGCGACAACGCCCTACCGCAAGGCGAGCCTTGAACTATGGCCGCGCGTCGCCGATCCGCTGGGATTAGAGTCATGAATCGTCAAAACAAAAAGGGGAATGAAAAATGAAAAATGCTCTTTTCTTGATGACATTGGCCGCAATGGCCGGCACGAGCAGCCTCGCCATCGCGCAAGCCAAGACCGATGGCGTGCTGACGGTGGCGACCATCGGCGAGCCGCCGACATTGGATGCGATGCAGACGCCGACCGACATCGTGCTGATGATCGACCAGCACATTTTCGAGACGCTTTTCACTTATGACATCAAATGGAAGTCCGTTCCGTTGCTGGCCGCAAGCCAGCCCACGATTTCCGAAGACGGGCTGACCTATCGCATCCCGCTTCGTGAAGGCGTGAAATTCCACGACGGCAGCGATTTCGACGCCAAGGATGTGGTGGCCTCGCTCACGCGCTGGATGGCGGTGAATTCCAAGGGCAAGCAGGTGGCCGGCGTCGTGGACAGCATCGCTGAGGACGGCGACCATGCCGTCACCATCAAGCTGAAGTCGCGTTACGCGCCGCTGCTCGCCACGCTGTCGCAGGCCTCCATCATCCTGCCTTCCGAAAAGATCGCCGATACGCTCACCGAATTCGTCGGCACCGGCCCCTATGCGCTGAAGGAGCGCAAGCCAGACCAGTATACGCAGCTTGTGCGCTTCGAAGACTACAAGTCGCCGGACGGCGAACCCAGCAACTATGCCGGTAAGCGGGAAGCCATCGCCAAGGAAATCCGCTTCGTGCCGGTGCCTGATGCCAATACCCGCGTCGAGGGCCTGATTTCCGGCCAGTTCGATTTTGCCGATTCCCTGCCGGTCAGCGCTTTCGAGCGCGTCGAGGCGAGCGGCAAGGCCAAGCCCGTCATTTATGAGAATGCCGGATGGGCTTCGCTCAACATGAACATGAAGGAAGGCTTGCTGACCAAGAAGGCATTGCGCCAGGCCGTTCAGTCCGCGCTCAACCCATCCGACATGATGCTGGCGGCGTTTTCCGACAAGCGTTTCTTCTCGGTCGATGGCTCGATCTTCCCCAAGGGGTCCTTCTGGCACACGGAAGCAGGCGTTGTGCGCTACGGCGAGGGCGACCCGGAAACGGCGGCGAAGCTGATTGCGGAGGCCGGATATGACGGCACGCCGATCCGCCTGATGACCAGCCGCCAGTACGAGTTTCATTACAAGATCGGCGAAGTGGCCAAGGCCTATCTCGAAGCCGCCGGCTTCAAGGTCGATCTGCAGGTGGTCGATTGGGCGACGCTCACCACCCGCCGCGCCGACCCGAAGCAATGGGATATCTTCATCACCCATTCCAATTTCCCTGGCGATCCGACCACGATCAACACCATCACCGATACCTATCCGGGCTGGTACGTGTCGGATCAGAAAGCCAAGGCGGTTGCAGCCTATATGGACGCGACGAGCGACGAGGCGAAGTTCAAGGCATGGGAAGGCATCCAGACCGTCATCTATGACGACGCCCCGCTGTTCAAGGCCGGCAACTTCAATGCGCTGACCGGCGTTGCGACAGGGGTTTCAGGCTATATGCCGACCTACTGGCCGCATTTCTGGAATGTGACGCCGAAGTGAGGCGCTGAAATATCAAATGGAAGCGTTGGCGCTATTTACCCCCCTCTGTCCTGCCGGACATCTCCCCCTCAAGGGGGGAGATTACGCCTTCATCTATGTTCGGCACCAATCACAGATGTTGCAGAATGATGGCGGAGGGATATGTCAGCCAATCTCCCCCCTTGAGGGGGAGATGCCTGGCAAGGCAGAGGGGGGTGCCTTCGTTTTCCATAATCTGAAAGCTCCAAAACCATGACCAAGCTCGCTCTGGCGCTGTTGAAACGGCTTGGCGGCATGGTGGTTGTGCTTGCCCTTGTCGCGACGGTCGTTTTCGTCATCGTCCGGGTGACGCCGGGCGATCCGGCTGCGGTCATGCTGGGGTCGGATGCTACGCCGCAGGATATCGCGCAACTCCGCACCAAGATGGGGCTCGATGCGCCGCTTCTGGTGCAATATTTCCAGTTTCTGCTGGGCATATTGAAGGGCGATCTCGGCCAGTCGATCTTCCTCGGCCAGTCCGTGACGCAAGCTCTGGCGGCGCGGGCGGAGCCCACCTTCTTCCTGACGCTGTTCTCTATCCTCATCGCGGTGACGATTGCGCTGCCGGTGGGCATATTCTCTGCCGTACGCCGCGGTACGCTCTTTGACCAGATCGTCGTCACGCTCACCATGGTGGCGGCGAGCGTGCCGAGCTTCTGGCTCGGCCTCCTGCTCATCCAGACCCTGGCGGTGGGACAGGGCTGGTTCCCGGCCTCCGGCTATGGCGGTCCCGACACGTCTTTTCTTGAAAGGCTGCATCACCTCGTTCTGCCTGCGGTGGCGCTTGGCGTCGTCAATTCGGCGCTGATCATCCGCTTTACCCGCGCGGCGATGCTCGACGTCCTTGGCGAAGATTATGTCCGCACCGCCCGCGCCAAGGGCGCGACTGAGCGCCGGGTCATTCTCAAGCACGCGCTGAAGAACGCGATGGTCCCGATCATCACCGTCATCGGTCTCTCCATCGCCATGCTGATTGCTGGCGCGGTTGTCACGGAAACCGTGTTCGGCCTGCCCGGCATCGGCAACCTGGTGGTCTCGGCGGTCCTGCGCCGCGATTATCCTGTGATCCAGGGCGCACTGCTGGTCGTCGCGGCGATCTATGTGCTCATCAACTTCATCGTGGATATTCTCTATATGCTTGCCGATCCGAGGGTGCGCCTGTGACGTTAAGCTCTCTCACGCTGCCCTATGCCGCAAGCCTCAGGCGTCTTTTCGGCAATCGCGCCATTTTGGCCGGAGCGATCATTCTTGCCGCCGTCGTGCTGGCTGCCCTTCTTGCGCCATGGATCGCACCTTACGCGCCGAACAAGCTTTCGATCGTGAACAAGCTCAAGGGGCCGTCACTGTCTCACATCTTCGGCACGGACGAATTCGGCCGGGACATCTTCTCCCGCGCGATCTTCGCCGGGCGGGCCTCGCTGCTCGTCAGCCTGGGCGTGGTCTGTATTTCCACCGTGCTGGGCATCGTGCTTGGCGTCGCCGCCGGATATTTCCGCAGGCTCGATGCGCCGATCTCGCGCCTGCTCGATGCGATGATGTCCTTTCCGGATATCCTTCTGGCCATTGCGCTGGTCGCGGCGCTGGGGCCGTCGCTTGCTACGGTCATCCTCGCGCTGGGCATCACCTATGCCCCCCGTCTGGCCCGTATCGTCAGGGGGTCTACCCTCGTTCTGAGGGAGCTACCCTATATCGAAGCCGCTGTCGCGATGGGCCTGCCCACCTGGCAGATCCTCACCCGCCATGTGCTGCTCAACCTGGCGTCGCCGATCCTCGTGCAGGCGACATTCGTCTTCGCCTCCGCCATGCTGGCGGAAGCAAGCCTGTCGTTCCTGGGCGTCGGTGTTTCCGCCGATATGCCGACCTGGGGCACCATGCTCGCCTCCGGGCGCGAATACATGAACAATGCCCCCTGGCTGATGGTGTTTCCGGGCTTGGCAATCGTCTTCTCGGTCCTCTCGCTGCAATTGCTGGGTGACGGCCTGCGCGATCTGGTCGATCCGCGCCTTGCGAAGGAAAGCTGACCATGGCACCCGTACTGGCAATCGAGAATCTGACCACCTCGTTCAAGACGGCTGAAGGCTGGCGCGCCGTCATCCGCGATATCAGCCTGAGCGTGAATGCCGGCGAAACCGTCGCCATCGTCGGCGAATCCGGCTCGGGCAAAAGCGTGACCGCGCTTTCCGCCTTGCGCCTCCTGCCTTCAGGCAAAGCCCGGTGCGAGGGGCGCATTCTGCTTGAAGGCAAGGATCTGCTCAAAGCCTCCGAAGCCGAGATGCGGTCGGTTCGCGGCGGCTCCATCGGCATGATCTTCCAGGAGCCGATGACCTCCCTCAATCCTGTCTTCACCATCGGCAACCAGATCGCCGAGGCGCTGGTCATCCACCAGCACCTTTCATGGAGCGCGGCGGAAGCCGAGGCCGTCCGGCTGATGGAGCGTGTTCGCATTCCCGCCGCGAAGGCGCGGCTCAATGAGTATCCGCACAAATTTTCTGGCGGCATGCGCCAGCGCGTGATGATTGCCATGGCGCTCGCCTGCCGGCCCAAGCTCCTCATCGCCGACGAGCCGACAACGGCGCTCGACGTGACCATTC
This sequence comes from Paramesorhizobium leguminum, assembly GCF_003217235.1. Taxonomy (GTDB): domain Bacteria; phylum Pseudomonadota; class Alphaproteobacteria; order Rhizobiales; family Rhizobiaceae; genus Paramesorhizobium; species Paramesorhizobium leguminum. The sequence goes on from NZ_QJTF01000001.1 coordinate 184,857, forward strand.
AGGCGGAAATCCTCTACCTGATCCGCGAATTGCAGCGGGAAGAGAACATGGGCGTCCTGTTCATCACCCATGACATGGGCGTGGTGGCTGAGGTCGCCGACCGCACGGTGGTGATGTTCCGGGGCGATATGATCGAAAGCGGACCCACGGGGCAGATATTTGCCGCGCCAAAGGAAGTCTACACCAAATCGCTGCTCGCCTCGATCCCGCGTCTTGGAACGATGGGAGAGGCAAAAGCGCCCCGACGCTTCCCGGAAGTCGATGCGAAAACCGGCGAGGCCGTTGACGGTCGCGAAATGGAGGATGTCGCGCAGACGAGCGCCCCAATCCTGAAAGTCGCCAATCTCGCCGTCAGATTCGACGCACCGAACGGGCGCGTCCATGCGGTAGAGGACGTGTCCTTCGATCTGAAGCCCGGCGAGACGCTGTCGCTGGTGGGCGAATCCGGCTGCGGAAAATCGACAACGGGCCGCGCGGTTCTGAGGCTGGTGAATGCCAGCGCCGGCTCTGTTGTCATCGATGGACAGGATGTGGCATCGGCTGGCACGAAAGAGCTGCGGGCCATTCGCCGTCACGCGCAGATGATCTTCCAGGACCCGTTCGCCTCGCTCAACCCGCGCATCACCATCGGTTCCGCCATTGCCGAGCCGATGCTTTCCCACGGCTTGGCGGGCAAGCGCGAGGCGCGGGAGCGGGTGGCCGCGCTTCTTGAGCAAGTCGGGCTTTCAGGGGCAGTCGCTGATCGTTATCCGCATGAATTCTCCGGCGGCCAACGCCAGCGCATTTCCATCGCGCGCGCTCTCGCGCTGGAGCCGAAACTCATCGTCGCGGACGAGGCTGTGTCGGCGCTGGACGTCTCGGTCAAGGCGCAGGTTTCCAACCTGCTGCTCGATCTTCAGGAGAAGCACGGGCTTTCCTATCTGTTCATTTCGCACGACATGGCGGTGGTGGAGCGCATGAGCCATCGCGTCGCCGTCATGTATTTGGGTGAAATCGTCGAAATCGGCCCACGCGCCGCCATCTTCGACAATCCCCAACACCCCTATACGAGGCGCCTGATTTCAGCCGTGCCGATCCCCGATCCGTCGCGCCGCGCCATGGCGCGCCCACTTTTAAGCGAGGAAATCAAAAGCCCGCTGCGCCCCTTCGACTACGTGCCGCCCAAGCGGACTTACCAGGAAGTATCGCCGGGCCATTTCGTTCAGGACACGGCCTCGGCATGGGATGAGCGCCTTACGGCTTGATGGCTCAAGCCACAGTCGCCATCGTGGCTTTCGCTTCCCTTTTATCGCGCACCGGCGGCAGGCCGAACATGCGGGCATATTCGCGGGTGAATTGCGGCACGCTCTCATAGCCGACGGTGAAGGCCGCGCTGCTTGCCGGCATCTGCTCAGCCAGCATCAGCCGCCTTGCCTCGATCAGGCGCAATTGCTTCTGGAATTGCAGCGGTGAAAGAGACGTCACGGCGCGAAAATGCTGGTGGAAGGAGGAGGGGCTCATCCCGGCCACCGCCGCCAGACGCTCGATCCGCAAAGGCTGAGCGAATTCGGCCCGCAGCATTGCAACCGCGCGCGCCACGCGCTGCACATGGCCATCCGGCCACCCAAGGCGCCGGATGGCCGCTCCATGCCGTCCGGCCAGCAGCCAATAGTGCATCTCGCGCACCAATTGTGCCTGCAATACCGGAATGGATGCCGGGCGGTCGATAAGCCGCATCAGGCGCAACGCCGCGTCGGCAACGTCCGCCTCGGTCGGCTCCACCTGCACGGGCGACATGCCGGCTTGTTCGGGCACGGCCTTCATCTCCGCCATCAGATCCGCGATAACAGCCGGATCGAGCTCCAGCACCAGCGAGAGATAGGGCGCGACGGGGCTCGCCCGCGTGATCTGGCTCACCGTCGGCACGTCAGCCGCGATCAGCAATGAATCCCCGGCGGAAAATGCAAATGCCTGCGCTCCCATCGCGACATGCTTGGCTCCCTGCAGCACGAGGCAGGCGAGGGGGCGGGAAACCGCGTATTCGAGGCCGCTTGGGATGGTGGCCCGCACGAGCATCAAACCGGGGATCGGCGTTCGCGCGATGCCGGCGCTGTCGGCATGGGTTTCGGCATAGCGGCGAGCGGTATCGAGCAGCATGGTCATGAAACAAGCTTACCCCACCGCTGCCGGCAATGCACCTGCTTTGGAGGATTAGGCAAGGAATGGCGAGGTTTCGGCAACAAAGCGCGGCGCGCATGGTCGATAGGAGTCCTGCATTCTTTTCCAACCGCATGATCTTATCCAAAAAGTCTGCAACTTTTTGGGATCATGCTCGACAGGAGTTCCAGCATGACCAAAATTGCTCTCATCACCGGCGCCAGCCGCGGCCTTGGCCGCAACACCGCGCTCAGCATTGCGCGCGGCGGCGGCGATGTCATCATCACCTATCAAAGCCGGCGTGAGGATGCCGATAGCGTCGTCGCGGAAATCGAGGCCATGGGCCGCCGGGCGCTCGCCTTCCAATTGGACATGAGCGATGTCGCCGCCTTCGCGCCCTTTGCCGAGCGCCTGCGCGTCGCGCTGCGCGAAACTTGGGGCCGCGAGACATTCGACCATCTGGTCAACAATGCCGGCCATGGCGATTTCGCCCTCATCGGCGAAACCACCGAAGAACAGTTCGACCGGCTGGTCGACGTTCATTTCAAGGGCGTGTTCTTCCTGACGCAGGCGCTGTTGCCGCTGATCGCGGATGGTGGCCGCATCGTCAATCTGTCCACCGGACTGACCCGGATTACCGCGCCCGGCTGGTCCGCCTATGCGGCGGTGAAGGGCGCTATCGAGGTGCTGAGCCGCTACATGGCGAAGGAACTGGGCAGCCGCGGCATCGCCGTCAACACGGTGGCGCCGGGGGCGATCGAAACCGATTTCTTCGGCGGCGCCGTTCGCGATACGCCGGATTTTAACAAGCTCTTCGCCGAAATGACGGCGCTTGGACGGGTGGGCGTGCCTGCAGATATCGGCCCTATGATCGCAAGCTTGCTCACGCAGGATAATCGCTGGATCAATGCCCAGCGCATCGAAGTGTCCGGCGGCCAGGGCATCTGACGGAAGCGGTGGCTCGGAATGCCCCTCATCCGCCTGCCGGCACCTTCTCCCCGCATACGGGGAGAAGGAAGAAGCGGCAACGTCGACGTCCCCCTCGCCCCGCTTGCGGGGAGAGGGTAAGGGTGAGGGGCTAGTTCATGCCCAGCGCGCATTATTGGAAACTTCCGCCGCTGCTCCTATCTTTCTAATCAGGAAATCCCTCTGAAGAACGACAAGGAGAAGACGTGATGCGCGTCGGCTGCCCCAAGGAAATCAAGGATCATGAATATCGCGTCGGCCTCACGCCGGGGGCCGTGCGCGAATATGTTGCGCATGGCCATGAGGTCATCGTCCAGTCCGGTGCCGGAGCGGGAATTGGTGCCGACGATGATGCCTACAAGGCGGCGGGCGCAAAGGTGGTCAGGAGCGCCGAAGAAATCTTCAAGCAGTCCGACATGATCGTGAAGGTCAAGGAGCCGCAGCCATCGGAGTGGGCGCAACTGCGCGAAGGGCAGATACTCTATACCTACCTGCACCTGGCTCCCGATCCCGAACAGGCCAAGGGGCTGCTCGCATCGGGCGTCACCGCAATCGCCTATGAAACCGTGACCGATGACCATGGCGGCCTGCCGCTGCTCGCTCCGATGTCCGAGGTCGCCGGACGGCTTGCGATACAGGCCGGCGCGACGGCTCTGCAGAGGGCCAATGGCGGGCGCGGTATCCTGCTGGGCGGCGTGCCGGGCGTTCTCCCCGGCAAGGTTACGATCATCGGCGGCGGGGTCGTCGGCATCAATGCGGCCATGATGGCGACTGGTCTTGGCGCCGACGTCACCATTCTCGACCGCTCAATCCCGCGGCTGCGCGTACTCGATGACCTCTTCCGTGGCCGCGTCCACACCCGTTACTCAACCATCGAAGCGCTGGACGAGGAAATTTTCTCAGCCGACCTCGTTGTCGGGGCCGTGCTGGTTCCCGGCGCGGCGGCGCCCAAGCTCGTCACGCGTGAAATGCTATCAGGCATGAAAAAGGGCGCCGTCATCGTTGATGTCGCCATCGACCAGGGCGGATGCTTCGAAACATCCCACGCGACGACCCATTCCGAGCCGATCTACGAGGTCGACGGCATCATCCATTATTGCGTCGCCAATATGCCGGGCGCCGTGCCGGTTACGTCGACCCAGGCGCTCAACAACGCCACGCTGCAATACGGGCTGCAACTGGCGGATCGCGGCATCAAGGCGCTGGTCGACAACCCGCATCTGCGCAACGGCCTCAATGTGCATAAGGGCCGCATCACCAATCGCCCCGTGGCGGAAGCGCTCGGCCTTGATATGATGGAAGCGGAGACGATCCTCGCGGCCTGACCGTCTGAATAGGCTCACAGCCACTGCTGGGATTTCGACCAGTCGTCCACCTGCTGCCGGGCCGCTTCCTTGGCTATTCCGTAACGCTCCTGAATCCGGCCAACCAGCTGATCGCGGTTGCCCGCGATGCGGTCGATGTCGTCGTCTGTAAGGTCGCCCCATTGTTCGCGGACCTTGCCCCGAACCTGTTTCCATTGCCCTGCGATTTGATCCCAGTTCATCTCAATTCTCCTTTTTAGGGTTGGTTTATCGAAAGAACGATTTGCCATCCGGCGGGTTCCATGCCCATTCTGCTGGGAATTCTCGAACAGGTTTTTCCGCCATGTCACCGCCTCATCGCGGAGTGGAGAAATTTTTTCTCTAATTAAACAAGTAAAGCGATTCAAATTCCAATTTTTGGTGTGATTAGAAAACCATTCGCGTTTCCTTCCTGCTATGGTTTTGTCATCTTCTGGGTTCCATGCAATTGAACCGGCTCCTCACAAGCCGAAATTCTCAGGATCGCAAATTATGAAACGCTTGATTTCGCTGCTCGTCGCCGGCGCCTTGCAAGTTCTGGTGCTCTCTCCCGCTTCCGCCGCCGATCTCGCCCAGATCAAATCTTCGGGCGTTTTCCGCATCGGCACCGAAGGCACCTATGCGCCCTTCACCTATCATGACGATACGGGCAAGCTCGTCGGTTTCGACGTGGAGATCGGCGAGGCGATCGCCAAGCAGCTTGGCGTCAAGGCGCAGTTCCTGGAAGGCCGCTGGGACGGGCTTATCGCAGGTCTTGATGCCGACCGCTACGATGCCGTCATCAACCAGGTGGGCATCACCGACGAGCGCAAGAAGAAATATGATTTCTCCGATCCGTACATCGCCTCCAAGGCGGTCCTGATCGTCAGCGGCGATAACACCGATATCAAGAGCTTCGCCGATCTGAAGGGCAAGAAGGCGGCGCAGTCGCTGACCAGCAATTTCGGCAAGTTGGCGTCGTCCAACGGCGCCGAGCTCGTCGGTACGGATGGATTCGACCAGTCGATCCAGCTCGTTCTCAACGGCCGCGCCGATGCGACCGTCAATGACAGCCTCTCCTTCCTCGACTTCAAGAAGCACAAGCCCGATGCCAATGTGAAGATCGTCGCCACCGAGGCCAATGCGGATTATTCCGGCGTGATCATCAACAAGAACCAGCCGGAACTGCTCGCCGCCCTCAATGAGGCGATCAAGGCGATCAAGGCCGACGGCACGTACCAGAAAATTTCCGATAAATATTTCGGACAGGACGTTTCGAAGTAAGTTCGGGTTTGCGCATGAGAGACCGGCCGGTTTTATGGACTGGTCGGTTTTTCTATGTAGAGGCTGTGGCAGCGTAGAGGCATGGATTCCTGTGACAAGCACAGGAATGACGACAGTTTGGCTGTAAATGGCCAATCGTCTGGGGTAGCGATATATCCAAATCCGTCATTCCTGTGCTTGTCACAGGAATCCATGCCTCGACATTACCACCGGAACACGGTTCAGATTAATATAGGGAGCGATTCCATCAGGAGCCGTTCTACGGAGCACTGGAGATCACGTCCTTGCCTAACTGGCTACAGCTCATGCTGGAATCGCTCGGGCCGCTCTTGTCGGCGGCCTTGTGGTTTACCGCCCCCTTGACGCTCCTTTCCTTCGCCCTGGGGCTTGCCCTGGGGCTGGTCGTCGCGCTCATCCGCCTGTTCGGGCCGCGCCCGCTGGTAGCGCTCGTGCGCTTCTATGTCTGGATTATCAGGGGCACCCCGCTGCTGGTGCAGCTTTTCCTGATCTTCTATGGCCTGCCCGCCGCCGGCATCGTGCTGAACGCCTTTCCCGCCGCGCTCATCGGCTTCACGCTGAATGTCGGCGCCTATACGTCGGAAATCATCCGTGCCGCGATCAGCTCGGTGCCGAAGGGCCAGTGGGAAGCGGCCTATTCCATCGGCATGACGTGGTCGCAGGCCATGCGCCGCACGGTTCTGCCGCAGGCCGCGCGCGTCGCCGTGCCGCCGCTTTCCAATACCTTCATCTCGCTGGTCAAGGACACGTCGCTCGCCGCCGCCATCACCGTGCCGGAGCTGTTCATGGCGGCGCAGCGCATCGTCGCCACCACCTATGAGCCGCTGATCCTCTATATCGAGGCCGCGATCATCTATCTGGCGATGAGTTCTGTTCTTTCCCATCTGCAGGTCCGGCTCGAAAAGCGGCTGGGGCGCTATGGCGGTTTCATTGAGGCGCGGTCATGATCGGCTTGGAAAATATCGTAAAGAATTTCGGCGACCTGACCGTTCTGAAAGGGGTGACCCTCGCCATGAACGAGGGGAGCGTCACCGCTCTGGTCGGCCCTTCCGGCGGGGGGAAGAGCACCCTCCTGCGCTGCATCAACCTGCTCGAAATCCCGACCTCAGGCGAATTGCGCATTGGTAACGACCGGATCGATTTCCAGCCGGGCAAGCGCCCCGCCACCGCCGATATCCAGCGCATTCGCCGCCAGACCGGCATGGTTTTCCAGAATTTCCAGCTTTTCCCGCATCGCACCGCGATAGAAAACGTCATGGAAGGCCCGGTTGCCGTACTGAAATGGCCGGTCGCCCGCGCCCGCGAACATGCGATGATGCTGCTCGAAAAGGTCGGGATGGCGCACAAGGCCGATGCCTGGCCGTCAACGCTCTCCGGCGGCCAGCAGCAGCGCGTCGCCATCGCCCGCGCGCTCGCCATGTCACCTAAGGTCCTGCTGTGCGATGAGCCGACTTCGGCGCTTGACCCGGAACTGGCGCAGGAAGTGGTGGATGTGCTGAGCAAACTGGCGAGCGAAGGCACCACCATGGTCATCGCCACGCACGATCTGCGGCTGGCCAAGACGACCGCCCATGAAGCGGTCTTCCTCGATGGTGGCGTGGTGGTGGAAAAAGGCCCCGCGCGGCAACTTTTCAGCAATCCCGAGCACGAACGCACCAAGCGCTTCATCGCCACGCTGACGCAGGAAGCGGCGCTGGTGAAGGAGGGGGAGGGGATATAGCCTCTTGGTGCTGCTGTTGTTAACACACTTGATAACGGGCAAAAAATAGACTAAGTTTAGCAAACTAAGTCAGGATCATACCATGCAGACCGTCAATATCCACGAGGCCAAGACGCATCTTTCGCGCCTCATAGATAAAGCAGCTAAAGGCGAGCCTTTCATCATCGCCAAATCGGGGAAGCCTATGGTGAAGGTCGTCGCCATCAATGCCCCCGCCACCAGTGAAACCCGTCGTGTCGGGTTCTTGGATGGTCATTTTTCCATTCCGGACGATTTCGATGATATGGGGCGTGAGGATATCGAGGAACTATTCGGCGGCAAGGAATGAAGTTTCTACTGGACACGCATCTGTTGCTTTGGGCTGTTGCGAAATCCAAAAAACTGCCGCCTGCGGCGCGCTCCGAAATCGAAAACCTCGACAATGAACTTCTGTTTAGCGCTGCGAGCCTTTGGGAAGTGGCCATCAAACGCGGACTTGGCCGTGCGGACTTTACCATTGATCCCCGTCTGCTGCGCCGGGGCCTAATCGATAACGGCTATCTCGAACTCCCCGTTACAAGTGAGCACGCTGTCGCGGTGGATGGGTTGCCACCCATTCACAAAGATCCTTTTGACCGGCTCCTCATCGCTCAATCAATCGTGGAAGGCATTACGCTTCTGACCCTGGACGAGACGGTCGCTAGGTATCCGGCACCCATCCGCCGAATGTGATGGAACGTCATCTCGGAGGGTTGGAGCGATCTTCGCGCGTATGCCAAATGCGCAATACGTAGATCGTCAACTGCCGGATTTCATAGCGTATCCCATAATGGCCAACGAGAATTCGCCGGATTTCTCGGGGCTCGAATTCCTCAAGCCGTTCGCCAAGACGCGGGTGTTCGAGCAGGCGCTTTGGCGCGGCAGTCAATGATTGGACTGTCCGCGCTGCAGCCAAGCGATTGACCGGTGCGAGAAAATCATGCAGGCGACCGAGGTCCGAAACCGCCTCGGTCGTCCATTTGATTTCCATCATAGGGGCCGCTTCAGAGGCTTATCGCTATCGAGGCTGGCGGCCCAGGTTTCGACGGCTTGGTGATCGATAAATTGGCCCTCGTCCACGTTCGCCAGAGCCTCCAGCGTCATGCGCCGGCGCTCTTCCTCCTGGTCAACCCAGGCAGACAGCGCCTGCTTGACAACCCAGCCGCGGGAGCGTTCCAACCGGGCAGCGATTTCATCCACTTTCTCCGCCAGCGGTCGCGGCACGTGAGCCGTTAAGACTTTTGTTTCCATCAAAAAACCTCGCCGATTCAAAACTAATCATAGTGATTGGGAATGATTAAGTCTAGCTGGCCCTCCCGCAGCATCCGATATACAGCGAAAAAGCCCGGACGCCTTTTGAGCGCCCGGACTTTACCTTCAGACAGTCACACCATCAGAACTTCACACTAAACCGCGCATCCACCCCATTCTGCTTCACTTCCGAGCCGAACTGGCCCGTATAGCTCATGCCCAGCGTGGTGCGCTTGCTGAGCTTGACGTCGAATCCGGCTTCCACAAGGCCGGTATCCTCAGCCAAAGGCGCGCCGGCGATGGTGAAGGCGTTGCCGCCATCGAAGGCCAGCGTCGAGACCGGCGCCGTATCGCCATAGGCGTGCTGCCAGCCCATGGTGCCGCGCGCTTCCGCGTCCACGGTGCCGAGCGTGAACGGCGCGGAGGCCCTAAGACCCAGCGTTGTGAAGGTGGTGCCCGTCGTCTCGCTTTCCGCCGTCAACGCCGCCGCGCCGCCCTTTTCGCTAAAGCCGTCCGTCTTCAACCGCACATGGGCGAGGTTTGCGAAAGGCTCGAAGGCGAAGCGCTCCATGTCGATCCGATAGCCCAGCTCGCCGAAGGCCTGGAACGTTCCGGCATCGTAATCGGCCTTGAGTTTGTCCTCGAAACCGGGGAAGGCGACCGAGCGCGACGTCTCGATGGTATGCCAGCTATAGGCAAGGCCGGAGCGGAACGAGAGCGCATCGAACTTTGCTCCGCCATAGACGCCGGCATGGTAATTATCGCTGTTGCCGGAACCTTTTGCATCGAAGCTGGTGCGGCTGTAGCCGGCCATCGCGCCGAGACGCCAGTCGCCCGCCACCGCCGCGTCGAAGCCGGTGACGAAGCCGCCGGTCGACTGGTCGAGACTGGCGGCATTGCCGTCGCCTTCCGTCTCGCTCCAGGTGCCGAAGGCCTTCCCCCACGCCGCCATGGTGGGCGCGTCGCCCTTCACAAGCGGCTTGGCATCCGGGCCGAAGCTCATGACCGGCACATCGCTTGCCGCCACATCATCGAAGGCCGCCCTGAGCCGGTCATTGACCGCATCGCGGATGAGCCGGCTGTCGTTGATGAGCGCGGTTTTTGCCGAAGCATGGATTTCGCCCGAAAGCTGGTCGAAGGCCATGCGCGCATCCGCTTCGCTGTCCTGCAGCACCACGGTGTCGAACACCTTATTGCCGGCGCCCAGCGCCTCGATGGCTGCGGCGGTTGCCTTCTGGTTGCGCGTCTCGCCGACGCCTGCGAAGGCGACATCATTGCGGGCGATGTCGAGATAGACATTGCGCGGATCGTAGGTGAGGCCGAGATCGACGAACGGCATGTTCTGGCTAAGATTGCCGAACGTGCCGGTAATGCCGCCATCGGCCGTCAGGATCGTATAGCGCTGCCCCGGCATGTAAGTGCCGGCGAGCTTGGAGATATAGACATTTCCCCCTTCGAGCGCTGCCTTCCCCGTCACCGCCACCTTGTCGCTCTTGCCATCAGGCGCGATATCGGCAAGATAGGTTGAACCAGCCTTGAGTGTGAGATCGCCATCGATTGTCAGCGTGCCGATGCCGTCGCCTCCCGGCGCGAGCGTGCCGATATCGAGCGCTGCGCCGCCGGTTCTAACCGTCCCGCCCGCGCCGGTCAGGAACGACATGGTGAGATCGAAGCCATTGAGATCGAGCACGCCGCCATTGGCCGCATAGGCCGTATTGTCAACGAATGCGCCCGCCACACCGGCGCGCAATGTGCCCGCCGTGACGATCGTGCCGCCGGTATAGCTGTTGGCGGCCATGAGGTTGAGCGTACCCGCGCCCCGCTTTTCGAGCGTTCCCTTCCCGGAAATCGCCTGCATCATCGCGACCGGAACGGTGGGATGCGAGATATCAATCCAGCCCAGACCCTCGAGCCGGACGGCCTTGTCGATCTTGGTCACCGGATCAACCCAGCTTGCCCATTTGTCATCCGGCCCCGCCGTGCGGATGCCGCCATCGGCGAGCGTGATGGTGCCGTCGGTTGAACCCAGCGCCTCGCTCTCATCGATCGCCACGGTCTTGCCGTCGGCGATCACGATATCCTTGAAGCGGCTGTGATCATCGACGCACATCTCCCTGGCGCCCTGCAGCGACAGCTGTTGCTTGTCGAGGCAAGCGAGCTGCAGCTTCAGCGGCGCGTTGGGATCGTTCTCGAAATCGATGCCGGTGAGTTGGGAGAGGCGAGCCCGCGTGGCCGGGTCATCGAGGCCGAGCGTGGCACGCAGTTCGTTCCAGTTTTTCTTGATTGCTTCCAGAACGTCAGGGTCGATATCCGGCGCAACCGTATTGAACGTCAGGTCCGTCTTCAAATGGTCTATGAGGATATAACCCCATTGCTTCCAGCTCATCTTGGTGTAGTCGCTGATGTCAGGGAATTCGTCGCGATGCGCCTGGAAATAATCGTCGATAACCTTGCGGAAAGCTCCGTTGCCAGTGTCAGCTCCAACGAGCAATCCGGCCAGGCGTTGATTGAAAGCCTCCATCTTGTCCTTGGGAATGAATGGCTTCAATTCAGCGAGATACTTGGTGATATCGTGCCGGTCATAGATCGCGTAGGAAACCATCACAGCCAACTCGTCCTGCGTGATTTCTTTTTTTCCTTGTGGAACGAAATCCGGGTTCTGGTAAATCGGCTGCACGTTTTCATCGGACAATTGTCCTAGAAACGCATCCGTGCGCTTATTGTTGCGCGAAAGCTTGAACTCGCCCGCGCCGTCGAAGCCGCTGGCCCCGTTGTCGAAGGTGAGCCGCACCTTGCCGCCTTCCATCTCTTCCACGCGTGGGCCGTTCCAGATCAGCTCTTGCGCCACCGGCTCGTGGTCGGAAAGGGAGCCGCCGCCCGGCAGGCTCGCCCCTTCGGTGAGCGTGCCGGACCATTTTCCGTTGTCGGCAAGGCCCACCCATTTCGCATAGGGGCGGGACACCATGATATGGTCGATATTCACGCGGTCCCAGCTCGTCCAGGTATTCGTGGCGTCCTCGCCATCGCTCGTCCAGGTGGCGCGCCCGTCGCCCATCTGGCTGGGTTTGAACAATTCGCGATTACGATCGAGCTGCATCAACTGGTACTGTTTTTTGAGGATATTCAACGTCAGGGGCTGGTTGCTTGCCACCGCATAGGTTTCGTCCTTGAGGCCGATATCCTTGCCCGCCAGATAGGCGGCTTTCAGGGCGTCGCCCTTTTCCTTCCAGGTCAGGCTGTCGAAATCCTTGCCCGGGTAGGCTTCCTCGATCACCTGCCGGGCCTTGGCCTCGTCACCGGCTTTCATGTATTGCTCGGCAAGAGAGCTGTAGAGCGGGCTGTCGCTGCCCTCCTGGATGACCTGAATCTGGGCGTCGATGCTGAGCAGGCCGCGCTCCGAAAGATCGCCTGCATTGAAATCGCCGACCGTGATCGTCGGAAGGGCGCGGCCCCGGGCGGCTTCAACCAGTTCCTTGGCCTGTGCCGTCCGGCTGCTTGCTTCATCCTGATAGTTGAAATGACGGCCTTCTATGACGACATCCGAGAAGCCGTTGCCGGGGTTCACGCGGACTGTGTTGCCGCCTAGATTCTGCGTGTTTCCGCCCGCGAAAACCATGCCGCTGCCCTCGCGGTCGCCAAAATCCGGATTCTTCTGATAGCTGCCGGACTTGCCCGGAAGGCCGTTCAGGATATCGAGCGTGTTCCGGACATGGTCTCCGATGACGTTTGGCTGAGTCTTCGTCTCGCTGTTGTTGTAAAGCTCCGGCATGACGAGAACATCCGGGGCGACCCCGCGCAGGAGATCCTGCATCGTTTTGTTGTAAACGAAATTGCCCTTCGCCAGTTCGGCGGGGTCCCATATCTTCGAGTCATTCCTGACATTCCAGATATTGAAGCCCATGATCGTCAGGGAATGGCTTTTTTTACCGGTCTCCTGCGCCTGTGCGAGCGAAGTCCCAGCCACAAAGGCTCCGACAGCCGCGCCGATTCTGGCGGCTGTCATGAAATTGCTGTTATTTTTCCGCATAATATGCCCCACTGCTAATGATCGTATTCGGACATTCAAAATGTCAGATAACGTTCATTAGCGGACGCATATGTCAGTTTGACAACATTCCGTGAGCGACGCGGTGGTCCTGTTCGCTATCGCTCATGTCATGTCAAATTTCGCCGCCGCTCCAATTCCGCCTCGGTCGGCTCATCGAATGCGAACGACCCGGTGACGATCTCGCCGCCGCGGGCATATTTGTTGATGGTCACGCCGTTATCCGACGCCTTCGAGCTGACGAGCTTCCAGCCATGCGGGAACGCGCCGTCGCCGAACAGCCGCTTTCCCTGGCCGAGGATAAGCGGGAAGACCGCGACATTGATCTCATCGACGAGATTGTACTGAAACAGCGTCTTGAGAAAATCTGTCGAGCCTTGCGTGAGCAGGTCCGGCCCGTCGCCGTCCTTCAGCGCCTTGACGGCGCTGACCGCATCGGGGCGCAAGACGTGGCTGTTCTGCCAGTCGAGCTTCAGATTGGGGTTACGGGTAGCGACATATTTGTTGATGCGGTTGAACAACGGGCCGATTGCATCGCCCTCCGGCGCATAGGGCCAATGCGCGGCGAAGATATCGTAGGTCTTGCGCCCAAGCAGCAAATCGAACGGCTTGGAGAACATTTCCCCGACCATATCCTCCAGTGTCTTGTCGAAATAATGCGGCACCCAGCCGCCGAATTTGAAATTGCCGGTCGGGTCTTCCTCCGGCCCGCCCGGCGCCTGCATCACGCCGTCGAGGCTGGTAAACGCGCCTACGATGATCTTTCTCATTTTGGCTCCATTTAAAAGTAAGGTAGTGAATAGGGAGGACAGTGAGCAGCAAGCAGTGTGCTGGTAAGTATTGCACGGCGGACAGTTATTTTTTTACTATCGGACTGCTCACTACTCACTATCTCACTCAGAAAGGCGTGACGGCGGATGATAACCAATGGCGGCCTGTTGCTTCTGCTGGTATTTATCCCTTTCGCAGGCAGCATTGTCGTCGCCTTCTTTCGGTCGAACGCCCATAATGTCGAGGCTATTTTCGCAAGTGCGGTCGCGATTGCTGCCCTGAGCCTCGCCGTTCTGCTCTATTCGGGCGTTGCCGGTGGCGGAGTGGTGCGTGAGGAGATCGCGTGGCTACCGGCTTACGGGCTGAATTTCGGGCTGCGGATGGACGGCTTCGCCTGGATGTTTGCCATCCTGGTGACGGGCATGGGCCTGCTCGTCATCATCTATGCGCGCTATTATATGTCGCCCGCCGATCCCGTGCCGCGCTTCTTCTGCTTTTTCCTTGCCTTCATGGGCTCGATGCTGGGCCTGGTGCTTTCGGGAAACCTGGTCCTGCTTGCGATCTTCTGGGAGCTGACCGGCATTTTTTCCTTTCTGCTCATCGGCTACTGGTATCAGAATGCAGGCGCGCGTGATGGCGCGCGCATGGCGTTGATCGTCACCGGGGTGGGCGGCATCGCGCTTTTGCTCGGCATCCTGATTATCGGCCATATCGTCGGCAGTTACGAATTGGATCAGGTGCTGGCCTCCAGCGGTATCATTCGTCGCAATCCTCTCTTCCTGCCGGTGATACTCCTGATATTGCTCGGCGCGCTCACCAAAAGCGCGCAGTTTCCGTTCCAGTTCTGGCTGCCCAATGCCATGTCCGCGCCAACGCCCGTCTCGGCCTACCTCCATTCGGCGACGCTGGTGATGGCCGGCGTATTTCTTCTCGCGCAGCTCTGGCCGGTTTTCTCCGGCACGCGGGAATGGTTCTGGATTCTTGGAATAGCCGGCCTTGCGTCGTTGATACTGGGCGCCTGGTTCGCCCTTTTTCAGCAGGACCTCAAGGGCCTTCTCGCCTATTCGACGATCAGCCATCTCGGCCTCATCACCGTGCTCCTGAGCCTAGGCAGCCCGCTCGCCGCCGTCGCCGCCATCTTTCACATGTTCAACCATGCCATTTTCAAGGCCTCGCTGTTCATGGCCGCCGGCATCATCGATCATGAGACCGGCACGCGCGACATGCGGCGTCTGGGCGGCCTTTTCCGCTTCATGCCCATCACTGCGACGCTTGCCATGGTGGCGAGCGCGGCGATGGCCGGCGTGCCGCTGTTGAATGGGTTCATCTCCAAGGAGATGTTTTTTGCCGAGGCCGTCGAAACCCACCGTGACAACATTCTCGATATCGTCACCCCTTATCTCGCCATCCTCGCCGGCATATTCAGCGTCGCTTATTCCACACGCTTCATTCATTGCGTTTTCTTCGGGCCGCCGCGACGCGATCTGCCGCGCGATCCGCACGAGCCGCCGCACTGGATGTATATTCCGATCGCATTCCTGGTGCTCGCCTGCCTTGTCATCGGCATTTTTCCCGCCCGCTCGGTCGGTCCATATCTGCGCACGGCGGCAATCGGCGTTCTGGGCATCGAAACGCCGCCCTATAGCCTCGCCATCTGGCACGGGTTCAACCTGCCGATGCTGATGAGTGCGATCGCGCTGGCGGTCGGGGTGGCGCTCTATTTCCTGCTCGAAAATTATCTGGCAACCAGCGAAAACGGGCCTCCCTGGTTCCGCCATATCAGCGGCAGACGCATTTTTGACCGCGTCCTCGTCACGATATCCTGGCGCTGGGCGCGCCTTGCCAGATCCTGGGCCGGCACGCGCCGCCTCCAGCCGCAATTGCGGCTGCTGGTTCTTATCGGGGTCGTCGCGGGCGCTTTGCCCTTCTATCATGCGGATGCATCCGCAGGCACGGTGCCGATGCTCCCTGTCGATCCGGTGTTCGTGGCGCTCTGGCTGCTCGGCGGCATTTGCGCCGTGGGAGCGGCGATGAACGCCACGTTCCATCGCCTGGCGGCGCTGGTCATGCTCGGCTGCGCCGGCCTCGTCGTCTGCATCACCTTCGCATGGGCATCCGCGCCGGACCTTGCCATGACCCAGCTTCTGGTTGAGATCGTGACGATGGTTCTCATCCTGCTCGGCCTCCGCTGGCTGCCGAAGCGTCCGGAAGGGCTGGAAAAGATGCCGATGGAGACCGGCCCCCGCATGAGGCGCCTTCGCGATTTTCTTCTGGCGGTCGCAGGCGGAGGGGGCATGGCCTTTCTCGCATACGCGGTCATGACCAGGCCGGATACGCGCAATATCGGCGATTACTTCGTCCGATACGCCTATACGGAAGGCGGCGGAAGGAATGTCGTCAATGTCATTCTGGTGGATTTTCGCGGCCTGGACACGTTCGGCGAAATCGCCGTGCTTGGCGTCGTGGCCTTGAGCGTCTTCGCCCTTCTGCGCCGCTTCCGCCCCGCGGCGGAAAGCATCGGCGCGCCCCTCCAGCAGCACATCCAGGATGCCAGTGACGAGGCCCGAGCGGATCGCCGGCCGGGTGATACGCTGAGCGATTATCTCGCCGTCCCCTCCGTCATCATGCAATGGCTTTTCCCCGTCATCGTCGTTTTCGCCATCTACTTGTTTTTGCGCGGGCATGATCTGCCGGGCGGCGGCTTCGCGGCGGGCGTCGCGCTGGCGATAGGCTTTATCCTGCAATATCTGGCCGCCGGTACCCGCTGGGTCGAGAGCCATATGCGCATCCTGCCGCTACGCTGGATCGCGACAGGTCTTCTCATCGCAGCGTCTACCGGCATGGGGTCCTGGGCGTTCGGCTACCCGTTTCTCACCTCGCGTTTCGAATATGCCAATTTGCCACTCATCGGAAAGGTGCCAATGGCGAGCGCGCTCCTGTTCGATCTGGGCGTGTTCCTGCTTGTCATCGGCGCCACGGTGCTGGTGCTGATCGCGCTCGCGCACCAGTCGATCCGCAGGCATCGGGCCGTTTCGGGGGAGGAGCGCTGATGGAACTCGTCGTCGCCCTCGCGATCGGCATTCTCACCGCATCGGGCATATGGCTGCTGCTCAGGCCTCGCACCTTTCAGGTCATCACAGGCCTGTCGCTCATCTCCTATGCCGTCAACCTGTTCATTTTCGCCATGGGGCGGCTTCGGGTGAATGCCCCGCCGGTGCTGCGCCATCCGGGCGTCGGCGAGCCCGGCCTATATGCCGATCCGCTGCCGCAGGCGTTGGTGTTGACGGCAATCGTCATCGGCTTTGCCATGACAGCGCTTTTCCTGGTGGTCCTGCTCGCCTCTCGCGGGCTGACGGGGACGGATCATGTCGACGGCAGGGAGCAGCGATGACGGCCCCCTGGCTCCACAATCTCATTATCGCGCCGATCGTGTTGCCGTTTGTGGCGGGTGCGCTGATGCTGCTTTTCGACGAGCGCCGGCATACACTGAAAGCCGTAACCAGCCTTGCCTCCGCTATTTTGCTGTTGGGCGTTGCGGTCGCGTTGTTGGTCTTGGCCGGCGCGGTCGCCCCGGCGGCGAGCGTCTATCTCCTGGGCAATTGGCCCGCGCCATTCGGCATCGTTCTGGTGCTCGACCGGCTTTCGGCCCTGATGCTGGTATTGACCGCCATCCTCGCCATCGCCTCGCTCGTCTTCGCCCTGGCGCGTTGGCATCGCGCCGGACCGCATTTTCATACCATCTTCCAGTTCTTGCTGGTGGGGCTGAACGGCGCGTTCCTGACAGGCGATCTCTTCAACCTGTTCGTATTCTTCGAGGTGATGCTGGCGGCCTCCTATGGCCTCGTTCTCCACGGATCAGGCCCCAGGCGCGTCCGGGCAGGGCTGCATTATATCGCCTTCAATTTGGCTGCCTCGGCGCTGTTCCTGATCGGCGTCAGCCTGCTTTACGGCATCACCGGCACCCTCAACATGGCCGACCTCGCAAGGCAGCTTCCGCTGGTTGCGCCGGGGGATCGCGTGTTCGTCGAGGCGGGCGCAGCCATTCTGGGCGTCGCCTTTCTGGTCAAGGCCGGCATGTGGCCGCTCGGCTTCTGGCTGGTCCCCGCCTATGCCGCCGCCGCCGCGCCCGTTGCGGCCATGTTCGCAATCCTGAGCAAGGTCGGTATTTATCTGCTTCTGCGACTGTCGCTTCTGCTCTCCGGCGCCGGCGCTTTCGCCGGTTTCGGTGGCGGATGGCTCATCGCTGGCGGCATGGCGACACTGGCTTTCGGCCTCATCGGCGTGCTGGCGTCGCAGGCGATGGACCGGCTCGCGGGCTATTTTGTCCTTGTTTCATCCGGCACGCTCATTGCCGCCATCGGCATTGGAGGAACGCAGACGACCGGCGCGGCGCTTTATTACATGGCATCCTCCACCTTTGCCGTCGCCGCCTTTTTCCTGCTGGCAGAGCTTATCGGGCGCAGCCAGGATACCGCCGCCAATATGCTTGCCGTGACGATGGAGCTCTACGGCGAGGACGATGAAGAGGCGATTGAAGAGGAGGTGGGGCTGGCCATTCCGGCCACGCTCGCCATTCTTGGCGCCTGCTTCTCCATTTGCGCCATTGTCTTGATCGGGATGCCGCCTTTCTCGGGCTTCGTCGCCAAGTTTCTCCTGATCGCTTCCATCCTTAACCCGAAGGGGCTGGGGCACCCCTTGCCCGTATCCGGTAGCGCATGGGCGCTCATCGCGCTGATCGCCATCGCCGGGCTGGCGGCGCTCATTGCGCTCACGCGCATGGGCATCCGCATCTTCTGGGCATCCCCCGATGGCGACGTGCCGCGCGTGCTGCTGGTCGAAATCGCGCCCGTCGCCGGGTTGCTCATGCTCTGCCTTGCGCTGATGGCGGGGGCGGGGCCGATGATGGCTTACATGCAGGAAACGGCGCAGTCGCTCCATGCGCCCAGGGACTATATCGGCAGCGTTATGGATGCTGCGCGGGTAAAGGACGCAGGCCCATGACGCGACTTTTGCCATATCCGCTTTTGTCGCTGTCGCTGCTGGTCATGTGGCTATTGCTCAATGGCGTTTCCGCCGGGCAGTTCGCGCTTGGATGGTTCGTCGCCATTTTCGCGTCATGGTCCATGCGGGCGCTCAAACCCTCCAAGCCGCGCATCAGGTGCTGGCGTATGATCCCGGTGCTTTTCGTCCGGGTTTTCATCGACGTCATAGGCTCCAATATCGACGCCGCGCGCCTGATTCTTATTCCGGGAAAACGCCCCAGGTCGGCCTTCCTGCGCATTCGCCTTGCCTTGCGCGATCCCACAGGGCTCAGCGCGCTGGCCGTGATCCTCACCGCGATGCCGGGCACCGCATGGATCGAATATAATGCCCGCAGCGGCGAACTGCTGCTGCATGTGCTTGACATGCATGACAGGCGCTATTGGCGCGAACTGATCAAGAAGCGCTATGAGCAGCCTTTGCGGGAAATATTCGGGGAGATCGGCGAATGAGCGTGGTCATTCTCTTCTGGTCGCTTTTGATTGCCCAGCTGATGCTCGTCACGGCTATGGCGCTTGCCGTCGTCCGGCTCATCCTCGGTCCCCGCGCGGAAGACCGTGTCCTTGCCATGGATGCATTTTATATCGGCGCCATGCTCCTCCTGGTCACGTTCGGGATCAGGACCGGCAGCACGCTTTACTTCGAGGCGGCGCTCATCATCGCTCTCCTGAGCTTCGTTTCCACGCTGGCCGCGGCCAAGTTCCTCATGCGCGGGGAGGTGATCGAATGAACGATGTGGCCGGCCTGCCGCTCTGGGCGGCGCTTCTGATAAGCCTCCTCCTCCTTGCCGGCGCGGCGTTCATGCTGATGGGCGCGATCGGCCTTTTGCGCTTCAAGACATTCTACGAGCGTCTCCACGCCCCGGCCATGGGCACGAGCCTGGGCGCGGGCGGTGTCCTCACGGCGTCGATCATCTTCTTCAGCGCGCGGGATGGAAGGCTCGCCTTGCACGACGTGCTGCTTGGCATTTTCATCATGATCACCACGCCGGTAACGCTGATGCTGCTCACCCGCGCCGCGCTTCATCGCGATCCACCGGAGAAGCGCGCAAGGGTTCGAAAGAGGCGCAAACGAAGCGGATAGGCCTGCCTTGCGATTCCCGGCACTCGCGTTATCGTGGAAATGGGTAGCTTGGGGATTTATCATGAGTGGAGCAGTTCTCAAACGAGCAGCGGGCGGCGTATCGGCTTCTGCCAATCGTGAACACCCGTGATTTGTCAGCAACGTCGCGACGGCGATATCTCCCGGCTCTAAAATACTAGAAAAGTCCAGGAGAAGGGGATCGCAGCGGCGTGTCCGTCCGGCTGCGGAATCATCCCCCATGCGGCGTGGCGCCGCAACCCACCCCGACCTTTTCGCAATCCGCTTGATCCGGGAAAAATTCACACGTACTGTAATTTCAGAAATTACTGAAAATTCAGAAGAGAGTGTTATGGAGCTTCTTCCCATCGTTCAGTCCTTTGTGCTGCATTTCGGTGAAATGGGCAGCCGTTGGGGCATCAACCGCACGGTCGGGCAGATCTATGCGCTGCTCTACGTCTCGCCGGAGCCGCTTTGCGCCGACCAGATCGTCGAGGCGCTGGGCGTTTCGCGCTCCAACGTGTCGATGGGCCTGCGCGAATTGCAGGGCTGGAATCTCGTCCTGCTCAAGCACTTGCCGGATGACCGGCGCGATTTCTTCACCACGCCTGACGATGTCTGGCAGATCCTGCGCACGTTGGCGGAGGAGCGCAAGAAGCGTGAAATCGACCCCACCATGACCGTGCTGCGCGAAATCCTGATGCAGCGTCCCGCCAGCGAGACCGAGCAATATGCGCAAAGCCGCATGTCCGACATGTACGGCCTCATCGAACAGCTGACCAATTGGTACGACGACGTGAAAAAGCTTGAAACTGACCGGCTGGCGACCCTGCTGGCGCTTGGCGCGAAGGTGACGCGCCTCTTGGAGACGAAGGACAAGATTGTCTCGTTCGGCAAAGGACGGAAGTCGCGCAGGCATGAGGGTGAAATCGAGTGACCACTGTTGCTTGGAAACGTTTGCTGGGCAGTACCCCCCTCTGCCCAGCCGGGCATCTCCCCCTCAAGGGGGGAGATCGGCTGACACGGCTCTCCGCATCCATTCTGCGACATTTGCGATTGGTGCCGAGCGTTCATGAAGGCGTAATCTCCCCCCTTGAGGGGGAGATGCCCGGCAGGGCAGAGGGGGGTGCGCTTGGCGATTCCATCAAAACAGCAACCTCTCGAAAATCGTCTCCCAGGGCGGGCGCGGCGCTACAAGCCGTTGCCGCCTTGCTCTGGCTGCCGCAAGCGGGGCTTCTCGCCTATGCGCTGGGCATCATCATGAATGACGGCGCGATGCGGCGGATCATCTTGATCGCCGCCGCGGTCTTCGGCTTCGGCATTCTGCGCGCCGCGCTCGATGCTGCCGGAAGCCGGATCGCCTTCAAGGCGGCGCGGCAAACCCTTGGCCTTATGCGTGAACGCGCGGTCGCCGCGCTCGGCTCCAGATCCCCGCTCGATAGCGGGCGCCCGGCATCGGGCATGGCTGCCAGCGTCATCGCCGAACAGGCGGAGGCGATCATTCCCTATCTGGCGCGTTTTCAGCCGGTGCGGCTGCGCGTGACGGTGGTGCCGTTGGTCTTCCTCGCGGCGGTCCTGTGGTTCTCCTGGGTGGCGGCGCTGGTTCTGCTGCTTGCGGCGCCGCTCATCCCGGTCTTCATGGCGCTCATCGGCTGGCGCGCGAAGGCGGCGAGCGAGGCGCAACTGGCGGAACTCGGCGGCATGAACGGCTTCCTGCTCGACCGCCTGCGCGGCCTCGCCACCATCCGCGCTTTCGACGCCGTCGATCTGACCGCCCGCCGCCTGCGCGACAATGCGGAAGGCTTGCGCAAGCGCACGATGGCCGTCCTGCGCATAGCCTTTCTCTCGTCGGCAGTCTTGGAACTCTTCTCCGCCTTGGGCGTCGCCATGGTCGCCGTCTATATCGGCTTTCATCTCCTGGGGTCGCTCGATTTCGGCGCATGGGGCGACAAGCTTTCGCTTTCCGATGGCTTCTTCATTCTCCTCCTGGCGCCCGCCTTCTTCGAACCCCTGCGCGATCTCTCCGCCGTCTGGCACGACCGCGCCTCGGGCGAGGCGGCGATGAAGGCACTCGAGGCGCTGGGTGAGGACGGCGCGCCGTTGATCTACGCTTCGCGCTCCATCCCCCTTGCGGGGAGGGCGGGGGTGGGGGTGGTTCAGAATCGAGCGCAACCGTCGCCATCCCCATCCGCCCGCTCCGCGGGCACCTTCCCCGCAAGGGGGAAGGAGGGCGCGGCGCGGTTGGATGAGGGGTATGCTCCACTGGCTGTTGAGCTTTCCAACCTCCGCTTCCGCCATGCCGGCAGTGACAATTTGCTCTTCGACGACTTCAACCTCTCCATCGCGCCCGGCGAGCACATCGCCCTGTTCGGCCCGAGCGGCTGCGGCAAGTCGAGCCTGCTGGCGCTGATGGCGGGGCTTGTCACCGCTGAAGAAGGCCACCTCACGATAGGCAATGTGCCGCTTCTTCCCGACACTGCGGCGGAGTTGCGGGAGCGCATGGCCTGGGTGGGGCAGAAGCCGCATGTCTTCGCCGGCTCGGTTGAAACCAATGTCACGCTCGGGCGAGGGGGAAGCAAGGCGCAGGTTCAGGCGGCGCTGGAAGTGGCCGCGCTCACCGATGTCATTGAGGCCCGCGCATCGCTCGGAGAAAACGGCATCGGCCTTTCCGGTGGCGAGGCGTTGCGTCTGGCCATTGCCCGCGCGGCCTTCAACACGCAAGCCGCCATTATTCTGGCCGATGAACCCACCGCGCATCTGGACGAGCAAACGGCGGCGAAGGTTAACGAAAGCCTGCTGACGCTGGCGCAAGGCCGGACATTGATCGTCGCCACCCATGACCAGGCGCTGGCAGCCCGCATGGACCGGATCGTCCGGCTCGATTTCGAGAATACGGGAAGGGCCTGATCGATGCACACCTTGCGTCATCTGCGCCCCATCCTGGCGCTTTTCTACCGTGAGCGTCGCGGCATGATGCTTGGCGGTGCGGTCCTCGCCGCCACCACGGTTCTGGCCGGCATCGCGCTGCTGGGATTGTCCGGCTGGTTCATCACCGCCACGGCTATAGCAGGGTTATCCGCCGCAACGGCGTTCACCTTCGATGTCTTCGCGCCCGCCGCAGGCATCCGCTTCCTGGCGCTGGCCCGCACCGGCGCGCGCTATGGCGAGCGACTCGTCACCCATGATGCGACGCTGGCCGTGCTGGCGTCTTTAAGGGAAAAGCTGTTCCGCGCCTGGGCCGCGCCCGCCGCCGCGCACGATCTCCTCATGCGCCCGGCACGGCTCCTGTTCCGCCTGACCGCCGATATCGACGCGCTGGATTCGCTCTATCTCCGGGTTCTGGTGCCGGCGGGTGCCGCATTTGTTACGGCCATCGCGGCAGGCCTTACCTTTTATTTTATGTCGCCGTTCCTGGGGCTTGCCATAGCTATCTCGCTTCTGCTGGTGGGGCTTGGCCTTCCGATCATCGCGGCCATTATCGCGCAAAAGCCGATGCGCCGCCGCGCCAAGGCGGTTGAAGCGCTGCGTGCGCGCACCATCGATCTCGTCGCCGGCCAAACGGAACTTGTCTTGACTGGACGCCTTGGCGCGAAGGCGGAAACTATTGCCTATGCCGACAATAAGCTTGCCGAAGCCGATGACCGGCTCAACCGGATCGACGCGGGCGTCGCCTTTGGCTTTGGCCTGGGCGGTGCATTGCTACTCGCCGGCACGCTTATCGCCATGGCGGCGCTCGCACAAAAAGGCATGATCGGCGCACCAGTCGCGGCTCTCGGCCTTCTCGTGGCAATGGCCGCGATGGAGCCCTTCGCCGCCTTGCGGCGCGGCGCGATGGAGCTTGGCCGCACCGCGCTGGCCGCGCAAAGGCTTGGGCCGCGTCTTGGCGCGGATGAGCGCGCAAATTGCCCCTCACCCTTACCCTCTCCCCGTAAACGGGGCGAGGGGGACATAAACGTAGCCGCTTCTCCTCGCTGCCAGGTGCAGGGGACGAAAAAAGAGGCGCAAACGCTGATGTCTCCCTCTCCCCGCCTGCGGGGAGAGGGTAAGGGTGAGGGGCATTTTGGAGCCCACACGGCCGGCCGCCTTGCCGCGGCTACTGCCTGCCATCATGGCTCTGGCAAGCCCGTGCTGCGCGATATCTTTCTTGACCTTCGTCAAGGCGAAAAGCTCGCCTTGGCGGGTATAAGCGGAGCGGGAAAATCGACGCTTCTTGGTTTGCTCTCCGGTGAAATCGCGCCCGTAACCGGCATTGTCGAAGCGCTTCCGGCAACACTCATCACCCAGCGCACCGAGCTTTTCCAAGACACGGTACGGGCAAATCTCATGCTCGCCAATCCCGCCGCGGACGATGGCGCTCTGTGGGCGGCGCTGGAAGATGCGGGACTTAGCGAGACGATAACGGCGCTCCCGCATGGCCTTGGCACCCGTTTGGGGGAGGGGGGCCTCGGTCTTTCGGGGGGGCAGTCCCGCCGTCTGGCGCTCGCCCGGCTATTCCTGCGCGACACGCCGCTCTGGCTGCTCGATGAGCCGACCGAGGGGCTGGACGCGGCGACCGCGCGGGACGTGCTGACCCGTCTGGAACGCAAGGCGCAAGGCCGCGCGCTTGTCATTGCCACGCACAAGCGGCGCGAGGCGGAGCGCGCCGATCGCATTGTCATGCTGGAGAAGGGAAGGGTTGTCGCAATAGCCGGGAGGGCTGATCCGGCCTTCCGGCACATGATTTCGAGTTTGCGGGAGGAGTGAACCGCACAAAGCAAGTCCAGGAAAAGTGTGAAGCGGTTTTCCGTCCGGACTTGCGAAAAACTAAGAAGGAGCGCCGGCGGACCCGGCGAAAAACCCGATGGAATTCGACATTGTCACGCTGTCACGCCTGCAATTTGCGATAACGGCGCTTTATCACTTCCTCTTCGTGCCGCTGACGCTCGGCCTCTCGGTCCTGCTGGCGATCATGGAAACCGTCTATGTCATGACGGGGCGCAAGATCTGGCGCCAGATGACCAAGTTCTGGGGCTCGCTCTTCGGCATCAACTTCGTCATGGGCGTCGCCACCGGCATCGTCATGGAATTCCAGTTCGGCATGAACTGGAGCTATTACAGCCACTATGTCGGCGATATCTTCGGCGCGCCGCTCGCCATCGAAGGATTGATGGCCTTCTTCCTGGAGGCGACCTTCGTCGGCCTGTTCTTCTTCGGCTGGGATAGGCTTTCCAAGGTCGGCCATCTCGTCGCCACCTATTGCGTCGCCGCCGGCTCCAACTTCTCGGCGCTCTGGATCCTCATCGCCAATGGCTGGATGCAGAACCCGGTCGGAGCCAGATTCAATCCCCAGACCATGCGCATGGAGATCACCGACTTCTTCGCCGTGGTGACCAATCCCGTCGCGCAGGCCAAATTCGTCCATACCGTCTCGGCGGGCTATGTCGCGGCATCGGTCTTCGTGCTGGGCGTCTCGTCCTGGTATCTTCTGAAAGGTCGACACAGCGAACTCGCCAAGCGCTCGATGACGGTCGCCGCCTCCTTCGGCCTCGCCGCCTCGCTGTCGGTCGTCGTGCTGGGGGACGAGAGCGGCTATCTCTCGACCGAGCATCAGAAGATGAAGCTGGCGGCGATCGAGGCGATGTGGAACACCGAGCCAGCCCCCGCCGCCTTCACCGCCTTCGGCTTCCCCGACCAGCAGGCGCGCGAAACGCATTATGCCGTGCATATCCCATGGGTCATGGGCATGATCGGCACCCGCTCGCTCGATACCCAGATCCCCGGCATCAACCAGCAGGTAATGGCCGCGCGGGAACACATCGTAAAAGGCATCGTTGCCTATGACGCGCTTCAGAAGATCCGCGCGGCAGGCAGGGAGACCGAGGTCTCGCCCGAGACGCGCGCGGCCTTCGAGGACAATTCAAAATGGCTCGGCTATGCGCTGCTTCTGAAGCGCTATGTCGACGATCCGGGCAAGGCGACGCCGGCTGAGATCACCAAGGCCGCCAACGATACGGTGCCGCAGGTCTTCCCGCTGTTCTGGTCTTTCCGCATCATGGTGGGCATCGGCATGTTCCTGATCCTGCTGACGGGCACCTTCTTCGTCCTCTCGGCGCGCCGCTCGCTCGACCGTCATCCATGGCTGCTGCGCGTCGCGCTCTGGGCCATCCCGCTGCCTTGGATCGCCATCGAGGCGGGCTGGTTCGTCGCGGAATTCGGCCGCCAGCCCTGGATCATCGAAGGCGTCCTGCCGACGGCGGTCGCCGTCTCCGATCTCGGCGCGGCAAGCGTGCTGGCGACCATCGCTGGCTTCGTGGCCATCTACACCGTGCTCTTCATCGTCGAGATGGGCCTGATGATCAAGGCCATCAAGCACGGTCCGGAACCTGACCGCGATCCCGAAGCGATCCTCGTTTCACCCCATCTCGTTGCGGCGGAGTAAGAAATCATGATCCTCAGTGAATTGATCGACTATGGAACCCTGCGCCTCATCTGGTGGGTTCTCTTGGGTGTGCTGCTCATCGGCTTCGCCGCCATGGATGGTTTCGATCTCGGCGTCGGCATGCTTCTGCCCTTCGTGGGCCGGAGCGATGTCGAACGCCGCGTCGTCATCAACACGGTCGGCCCGGTCTGGGAAGGCAATCAGGTCTGGCTCATCCTTGGCGGCGGCGCCATTTTCGCCGCCTGGCCGCCGCTCTACGCGGTGTCCTTTTCCGGCTTCTACCTCGCCATGTTCCTGATCCTGGCAGCGCTGATCATGCGTCCCGTCGGCTTCAAATATCGCAGCAAGCGCGAGCATAAGGGCTGGCGCTCGACCTGGGACTGGGCGCTGTTCATCGGCGGCTTCGTGCCGGCGCTCATCTTCGGCGTCGCCGTCGGCAATGTGCTGCAAGGCGTTCCGTTCCGCTTCGATGAGGATATGCGCATCATCTATGAAGGCTCGTTCCTGGGCCTTCTCAATCCCTATGCGCTGCTCTGCGGTCTCTTGTCGGTCATGATGCTCGCCATGCATGGCAGCGCCTGGCTGGCGCTGAAGACGAGCGGCGTTGTCTCGGGGCGGGCGCGCCGTTTCGGTAGCATCGCCGCGCTTCTCACCATCCTGTTCTATCTCGTGGCGGGCGCGGTGCTATGGACGCATATCGGCGGCTACCGCATTACCAGCCCGATCGATCCCTCCGGCCCGTCCGATCCGCTGTTGAAGACGGTCGTGGCGGAGCATGGCGCCTGGTTCGTCAATTACGCCGCTCATCCCTGGCTGATGATTGCGCCGGCGCTGGGTGTGCTCGGTCCGCTCGGCGTCTTCTTCGCGCTGCGCAGCAAGGCGGAAATCCTGCCGCTCCTCATCGGAAAACTTGCCATTTTCGGCATCATTTCCTCGGTGGGCGTCTCGATGTTTCCATTCATCCTGCCGTCGTCGATCGATCCGAAGTCGAGCCTCACTGTGTGGGATTCGTCCTCCAGCCATGTGACGCTGTTCATCATGCTGGTGTGCACGGCAATCTTCCTGCCTCTGATCCTCGCCTATACGAGCTGGGTCTACCATGTGCTGTGGGGCAAGGTGGACGAGGCGGGCGTGCTGGATAAGAACAGCCATTCGTATTGAGGGGAGTAGGGCAGTAGGGCAGTATGTTTTAGGACAAACAACATATTGCCCTACTGCCTTACTGCCCTACTGCCTTAAAAATAGGAGACCAAACGATGTGGTATTTTTCCTGGCTTCTAGGACTGCCTTTGGCAGTGGCCTTCGCCGTCCTCAACGCCATGTGGTATGAGTTGATGGACGACCAGACGAAGCGAAAAAGTGAACAGTGAAATAGTAAACAGTGAGATAGCAAAATCTATCTCACTGTTTACTGTTCACTATCTTACTAATTTTACGATGCCGCCAATGCTGCGAGTCGCGTCGAGGCGGCGGAAAAGCCCTTGAGCGAGAGATTGCCGGTCACATCCTTGCCGCCGTTGAACGCGGTCATGTTGATGACGGCCTGCTTGCCTTTTGCCAGTGCGGCCAAAGCTTTACCATCGAAGCTAAGCGGTGCGATGCAGCCTTGCGGTACGCATGTGCTGACATTGGCCCGGGCAAGATCCGTGTCGTCGACCTTGATCCCGATACCCTTTGAAAAATCGAGCCCAAAGGGCAGCACCAGCGTGGAGGATGCGACGCCGGTCTTGGTGTCGGGGACGCCCAGCGCGATCATCAGCACCCTTTGCCCCGTTTTGCCGTCGACTTGCTCCTGCGTCATCTGGCAAACGCGCTTTTTGGTATCGGCTGCGGGCTGGCAATTGACCATCCAGTCCCCGAACGTTTCGGAAAGCGCGCTCGGTCCCTCGGCTTGCGCCGGAGCCGGCTTCGTGCCGGTAAGCACCAGCGCGCTTCCGGCCGTTGCGACCAGCGCCAGAACAGTCAGCGTAAAAGCAACAAACTTTTCACGCGGGGTACCTGCAAGTCTAGCCATGTATTCTCTCTTCTTGAAGTTGATTCTACTGGAAGTTAAATTTAAATTATTTTGGTATATAAATTAATTAATATCAAGATGCATTGGCGTCGCAGCGAAGCAAATAGATCGAAGCTATTTTTGCGAACCTCGTACCGCCCAACGATAAAAGCCGGGCGCATCCTCCGATGCGCCCGGCGTCGTTCCCTGCGCTGAGTCGGGTTTTTCGGCAACCCCGCGCCCGATGAATAAAATGGCGGTTGTCGCTACAACCTCAGCTTTCCCGACCCGGACCGAAGGGACAACCTCTTGAGGCTCCAGATCTAGTGTTTGACGTGGTCAGGCAGGCCCTTGCGCTTGGTTGAGGCGAACTCCTCGAGTTCTTTCTCCGTCATTGATTCATACATCGACTTCGACGCGCCTTTCAGCTCGCTCACCTTTTTGTCGCCGCGCTTGGCGGCAAGGGCAACGGCGGCTGCTTCCTGCTGGCTTTGTGATTTCGCGGGCATGTCACACCTCCGAAACTGGTATTTCAATAATTCAAACGCATCAGGCGTTGAATGGTTCAGTTGAATGAAAGGTGGTAATTTTGTTGGTGGGAATCAATAATGCTATTGTTCGAAACGGTGCCAAGAGTTGAAGCTATGATGTCTCTCGATAAGCGCATTGAAGCCCTGCGGCAGGCGATTGAGGAAAAGACAGCGACTTTCGATGAGCTGGCTGCAGAATTGCGCAAGCTGACTGCCGGGCGAAAACATACTCCATCAGAGGTTTTACTTCGCGAAGCACGGGATGAGCGTTAACTTCAGCGCCGCAAACCGCAACATCATGGAGAAGGAGAGATCATGTCATACATCGATGGTTTTGTTTTGGCGGTACCGAAGGCAAACCGCGAGGCCTTTAGAAAGCTCGCTGAGGACGCGGCGGTAATCTTCAAGAAGCATGGCGCGTTGAGTGTTGTCGAATGCTGGGGCGATGACGTGCCGGACGGTGAAGTCACCTCGTTTCCCATGGCGGTGAAGTGTCAACCGGATGAGATCGTGTGCTTTTCCTGGATTGTCTGGCCCTCGCGCGCGGTGCGCGATGAGGGCAACAAGAAAGTCATGGAAGATCCGGGCATGAAAATGCCCGACGGCGGCATGCCCTTCGATGGCAAGCGCATGATCTATGGAGGGTTCACGCCAATCGTCGGAGACCCGATGTCGGAAAGGGGATAGCGATACCTCAAAAAACAACACCCGCCGCGGGAGGAGGTGCGGCGGGTGCTATTTTGCAAAGACCGGCTTGGGAGGAGGAGGAGCCGGTCTTTTATCGCGGGGATCTGGGAGGAGGAGGGACCCCGGCGATATCTCTGAAAATCATGAGCGCGACCCTGGACGCAAGGCCGCGCATCCTTGCGCGCCTTAGCGGGCGACGGCCTTGCGGGCGACGTAGGGGATTTCGGCGGGGAGGATGCCGAGATCATTCAGCTCGCGGTTCGACAGGCGGCTCAGTTCATTCACGGTGGCGCGGTAACGGCGCCAATTGTTGTAGGAGCGGATCAGGTTCATTTCTCTCACCTAGATTTATTTATTTGTTTTCTTGGAAGCTAGATATATTCCCGCATCGCAAAAATGTGCAGAGACAAATTTGCATGGCTGCCTTGCAGGAAATGCTGAGAAGCCACTGTTTTCGGACATCTTTTTGTCATCATCGCTCTCGCGCAATGGGTGTTGCGGCGCAATAGGGCTGCAAACTGCGGCATCGGGAAATTTCAAGGCAAAAAAAAGCCGGACTTGGAAAAGCCCGGCTTCAAGTTATGAAGGTGCCCATATGGGCAAAACCTCCAGAGGGGAACACTTGCCGCGCGCAATGGGAGGAGACGCGCCTGCAAGCTGCCCTGATATGGCGAAGGGTTTTGTCATCTTCAAGCCTTCAGGTGAAAAATTTTTGTGCAGCGCGGTCTGGTCCGCTGCCGTCACCTTTCGGGCAATACTGAAGGCATCGGCGGGTTATATTAGCTGTACCAAATGTTGTTTGACCCGATCAAATCTAGATAAACTCCCGATCACATTAGGTTTGAACAAACCGCGCGCAATTTTCTTGGCAAGCACAGCCGGCCTCGCTAAAAGATGAGAAAATAACGAAGGTTTTGTGCGCCACGAGATGAAAGGGCGCGCTGCCGCTCTAATACGGCTTGGATTGGATCGAATGTTCGTACCTTTTCTCATCATGCTGCGTGAAGGCGTGGAAGCTGCCCTGATCGTCGGCATCATAGCGAGCTATTTGCGGCAGACGGGGCGCGGCGCGTGGATGCCGGTCGTCTGGATCGGCATTCTCCTGGCGCTTGCCCTGTCACTTGCCGTAGGCGCCGCCTTGCAGTTCGCG
This sequence comes from Paramesorhizobium leguminum, assembly GCF_003217235.1. GTDB lineage: Bacteria > Pseudomonadota > Alphaproteobacteria > Rhizobiales > Rhizobiaceae > Paramesorhizobium > Paramesorhizobium leguminum. Next base: position 215,286 of record NZ_QJTF01000001.1, read on the forward strand.
AGCGCGGAGTTTCCGCAGAAGACTCAAGAGCTTTTCGAGGCGGTGATCGGCATTGTCGCCGTGGGCGTGTTGACGTCGATGGTGTTCTGGATGCGCAAGGCGGCCCGCTCCATCAAGGCCGAATTGCACCAATCCATCGATGCCGCCTTTGAGACCTCCACCAACAGGGGGCTGGGCCTGATTCTCATGGTGTTTTTCGCCGTCGCGCGTGAAGGATTGGAGTCCGTTTTCTTCCTGCTCGCCGCCTTCCAGCAGAGCGATGGCATGGCCGGTCCGCTCGGCGCGCTTCTGGGCGTCATCGCCGCCATCGCCATCGGCTATGGCATCTATATCGGCGGGTTGAAACTCAATCTGCGCCGCTTCTTCCGCTGGACGGGCGTTTTCATTCTCTTCGTCGCCGCCGGCATCCTCGCCAATTCCGTCAAGGCGCTGCATGAGGCGGGGCTATGGAATCATCTGCAAACAGTCGTCTTCGACATGAGCAATCTCCTGCCGCTCGATAGCCCGCTCGGTTCGCTGCTGTCAGGCATGTTCGGCTATATCGACACGCCGACGGTGAGCGAACTTACGGCCTATGTGGCGTTCATCATCCCCGCGCTCGTCTTCTTCCTGGCTCCGCCTTCCGGCGCGCCGAAAGCGGCGCGCGTAGGCCAAGGTTCATAAAAGGTCAGGCGAAAATGTCGGAAAAGAAGACCATCGATCCCATGCCGCGACTCATCATCCGCGCCGGTCTGGGGCTGGCGCTGGTGCTGCTCATCGGCGCCGGTGTCGCCTTCTACTATGCGTCGAAACGGGCGAACGAGGAACGCCGCGTGACATCAGGCGATACGGCGCGTGTCACCATCACGGACAAGTCCTGCAACCCCAATGAGCTGAGCGTGCCCGCTGGCCGCGCTACCTTCGAGATCGTCAATCGTTCCGAACGGGCGGTCGAATGGGAAATTCTCGATGGCGTGATGGTGGTGGACGAGCGCGAGAACATCGCGCCGGGCTTCAGCCAGAGGCTCACCACCCGCTTGGAGCCCGGTGAATACCAGATGACCTGCGGCCTTCTCAGCAATCCGCGCGGCAAGCTGATCGTCACGCCATCGGCGGCAGGTTCCGCAGATAGCGCCCGTCCGCAGCTTATGGCCTTCATCGGCGCGCTGGCTGAATACAAGCTCTATCTGGCAGCGCAAACCGGCGATCTGGCCAAGGCCGTGGGTGATCTGGCCGCCGCCATCAAATCCGGCAATCTCGATGAGGCGAAGCGGCTTTATGAGCCCGCCCGCGCGGCTTATGCCCGCATCGCGCCGGTGTCGGAGGTTTTCTCCGACCTCGACACTGCAATCGATGCTCGCGCCGATTATTTCGAAAAGCATGAGGCCGATCCGGCCTTCGGCGGGCTCCACCGCATCGAGTACGGGCTTTTTGCGCAAAACAGCACGCAAGGGCTGGCACCCGTCGCCGACAAACTCGTCGCCGATGTCGCGAGCCTGCAGGGCCGCATCCATGACATGCGCATTCCGCCGCAAAAGATGATCGGCGGCTCGGCCTCGCTCATCAACCGCTTCGCCACGCAGGCGCCGGGCCACGAGCAGGACCGTTATGCGCATACCGACCTCGATTCATTCGCGGCCAATCTCGCCGGCGTGCGGGAGATTGTCGATCTCATCCGCCCGGTGGCGATGAAGGCAAATGGCGTTCAGGTCGCGGCGATCGACAAGGATTTCAAGGCGCTCGACGCGACGATGAATACGATGAGGGCAGGAGAGGGATTCACCGCCTATGACAAGCTTAACGAAGCCGACAAGGCGCAATTGAAGAAGGAAGCCGCGACCCTTGCTGCCGATCTTGGCAAGCTGCGCGACGCCCTTGGACTGGATTGATGAGACTGAATTGATGGAAGAAGATAACAAATCGCATGACCGAAACGCGCCGATCTCTCCAGGCCGCCGCAGGCTGCTGCTAGGCGCGGGCGTAGGCGCTATCGCCGCCGCCGGCTGTCCCTTCATGCCGCAGGCCGCGTCCGCCGCCGCTCAAGCGCTGGCCGCCTCGGAACTTCCTGGTGACGCCGTCACCAACGCCCCGGAAAGCGACAAGACGCAGGAACGCCAGCCCTTCTATGGACCGCATCAGCCCGGCATCCTCACGCCGCGCCCGGCCGCAGGCATGATCGCATCATTCGATGTGCTGGCGCGTGACCGGAGCGAATTGGAAAAATTGCTGCATACGCTGACCGAGCGCATCGCTTTCCTCATGCAGGGCGGCAAGGCGTCGCAACTCGATCCCAAGTTTCCGCCGCCCGATTCCGGCATATTGGGGCCGGATATCATCCCCGACAATCTGACGGTGACGGTGGCGCTGGGCGATAGTCTGTTCGATAATCGTTTCGGCCTGAAGCCGGCGAAGCCATTGCGCCTCACCCGCATGAAGCGGTTTCCCAATGACGCGCTGGAGAAGGAACTTTGCCACGGCGATCTCCTCATACAGTTCTGTTCCAACACCCCCGACACCAATATTCACGCTTTGCGCGATATAGTGAAAAACACTCCGAGCCTGCTTCTCTTGCGCTGGAAGCAGGAGGGCACCGTGCCGGTGCAGCCGCCTAAGCGGGCGGATGAAAGCGCGCGTAATTTCCTGGGCTTCCGCGATGGCTCCGCCAATCCGGACGCTGGCGACAACGCATTGATGAGCCGGGTCGTCTGGGTGCAACCGGGAAGCGGCGAGCCGGACTGGGCGGCGGGCGGCACCTACCAGGTGGTTCGCATCATCCGCAATTTCGTCGAGCGCTGGGACCGCACGCCGCTGCAGGAGCAGGAAACGATCTTCGGTCGCAGGAAGGAGAGCGGCGCGCCATTCGATGGCAAGACGGAGGCCGACGTGCCCAACTATGCCGCCGATCCAGACGGCAAGGTCACGCCGCTCGACGCGCATATCCGGCTTGCCAATCCACGCGACAAGACCGCCGAACAGCACCTCATCCTGCGCCGCCCGTTCAACTATTCCAACGGCATCAGCAAGTCCGGCCAATTGGAGATGGGTCTCTTGTTCATCGCCTTCCAGGCCGATCTGGAAAAGGGTTTCATCACCGTCCAGAAGCGGCTCGATGGCGAACCGCTGGAGGAATATATCAAACCCGTCGGCGGCGGCTTCTTCTTCGCATTGCCTGGTGTGAAGGATGAGAAGGATTATCTTGGTCGGACGCTTCTGGAAGCGACGGCATGAGTTATGTGAGCGCCCTCCTTCCCCCTTGCGGGGAAGGTGCCCGCTTAGCGGGCGGATGGGGGTGGTGACGTTTGCGCATCTGCCGGCGACCTTGCGCAAACGTCGCCACCCCCACCCGACCCTTCGGGTCACCCTCCCCGCAAGGGGGAGGGAGGGCGCTAGCCTATCCGGCACGCGCGCTGTTCCGCCAGCGTTTCTTTTTTAGTACACTCAAGGAGAGGACACACATGAAACCACATATGCTCGCATCAGTCGCCATATTGGCGCTCACCGCCGCCCTCAGTCCCGCCCGCGCGGAGGTCTCGCCGCTCGATCTGGTCCAGCCGATCGCCGACTACAAGGTCTATGTCCAGCAGAACCTGGATCTCCTGGTCAAGGACACCAAGGCTTTCACCGACGCCGTCAAGGCGGGCGATCTGGCAAAGGCCAAGGCGCTCTATGCGCCTTCGCGGATGCCTTATGAAAAGGTGGAGCCGATCGCCGAATTGTTCGCTGATCTCGACGCCTCGATCGATTCCCGAGCCGACGATCATGAGGCAGGGGAGAAATCGGCGGATTTCATCGGTTTCCATCGTCTGGAATATGGGCTCTTTGCCCAGAATTCGACGGAGGGCCTGGCTCCCATTGCCGACAAGCTCTATGCCGATGTGCTGGAACTGCAAAAGCGGGTCAAGGATCTGACCGTCCCTCCGGAAAAGGTGGTGGGCGGCGCCGCGGCGCTGATGGAAGAAGTCGCCGCCAGCAAGATTTCCGGCGAGGAGGACCGCTACAGCCACACCGATCTCTGGGACTTCCAGGCCAATGTCGACGGCGCGCAGGAAATCGTCACGCTGTTCAAGCCGCTGGTCGGGAAGGAAAATCCGGATTTGCTCAAGAAGGTGGACGCCAATTTCGCCACCGTCGATGGTATTCTCGCCAAATACAGGACGGCGGACGGCTTCGAGACTTATGACAAGCTGACCGACGACGACCGCAAGGCGCTGGCCGGCCCGGTAACGACGCTAGCGGAAGATCTCTCGACGCTGAGGGGCACACTGGGGCTGAATTAAGGAATAGGGGAGTGTGCGTAAAAAAACGCGCTCCCTTAATCATCCGGGCAATTCATCGCGCAATGTATTGACTGTCTCAAGCGTAATAGGCGGTACGCCGGGGCATGGCGACAGGAGCGGGATGCCATTGCGCATACCGCCAGAGATCGTCTTGCCGAGGCGCTTGTCTTGTTGCTTCGCCATATCTTGAGTCTCGCGTCAAACTACGAGGCATCATATGATATGGCGACTTTCCTTGGCAAGTTTAGCGCTACCTCTCAATCCGCGTCGACAAAATAATCGAAGACATCGTCCGCTCCACCCCTTCGAGCGCGCCGATGGCGTCCAGCACCACATCCAGCTCCCGGATCGACGGCGCTTCGATGATGACGATCATGTCGAAATTTCCGCTGACGGAGTGCAGCGTCCGGACCGCCATCATGCCGCGCAATGCGCTTTCCACCCTTGGGGCGAGCTTCGGAAGCGCCGTCACCAGCACATGCGCCTTGACCAGATTGCGCTCGTGCTCTGGGGCAAGCCGCACCGTATAGCCCTTGATGACGCCGCGATGCTCCAGCCGTTCAATGCGGCTTTGCACGGTCGTGCGCGACACGCCAAGCCGGCGCGCGAGTTCGGCTGTCGAGGCGCGGGCGTTCTCGCGCAGGAGGGCGAGAAGCTGGTGATCGGCATCTGTCGTCATAATGCCATATATAGGCGTCGTTTCGCTAAAATGACAGGGTGATTTCGTCATAACAGAGGCTTCTATCCGACGACGAAACCGGCGAATCTTCTGCCATTACAAGTTTCACAAAGGGGAATGTCATGAAAGAGAAAGAGATTGTCGTCGTCGGCGCAGGAAAGATCGGAGCCGCCATCGCCGATCTCCTGGGGAATACGGGCGATTACCTCGTCACGGTCGTCGACCGATCGCAGCAGCACCTCGATACGATGGAAGCGACCGGCGTGATCAGGACGCAATGCGTCGATATTGAAGATGAAACCGCGCTGAAGGCGGTTCTCGCGGGTAAATTCGCCGTTCTAAGCGCCGCCCCCTTTCATCTCACTACGCGCATCGCCGAAGCGGCTGCCGCAACGGGCGTCCATTATCTCGATCTGACCGAAGATGTGGCGAGCACCCGCCGGGTCAGGGAACTGGCGGCCACCGCTACGACTGCTTTCATCCCGCAATGCGGCCTGGCGCCGGGCTTCATCTCCATCGTCGCCAACGATCTGGCTTCGCGCTTCGATACGCTCGATAGCGTGCGGATGAGGGTCGGCGCGTTGCCGCAATACCCCTCCAATGCGCTCAATTATAACCTGACCTGGAGCACCGACGGCGTCATCAATGAATATTGCGAGCCCTGCGAGGCCATCGTCGAGGGCGAAGTGATTGAGGTGCCGCCACTTGAGGAGCGCGAGGAATTCTCGCTCGATGGCGTGATCTACGAGGCATTCAACACCTCCGGCGGCCTTGGTACCCTATGCGAGACCCTGAAGGGCAGGGTGCGCACGCTTAATTACCGCACCATCCGTTATCCAGGCCACGCCGCGGTCATGAAGGCGCTGCTCAACGATCTGGGCTTGCGTTATCGCCGCGACGTGCTGAAGGATATTCTGGAAAATGCGCTGCCTGCGACGTTGCAGGATGTCGTTATCGTCTTCGTCACCGTCAGCGGACGCAGGAACGGCCGCCTGATGCAGGAGACCTATGCCAACAAGATCTATAGCCGCCGCATCGGCATGATGACACGCAGCGCCATCCAGATCACCACTGCGTCGGCCATCTGCGCGGTGCTCGATATGCTGGCGAATGGCGATTTGCCGCAAAAGGGCTTCGTCAAACAGGAAGAAATCCCGCTTGATGCGTTCCTGGCGAACCGCTTCGGCAAGGCTTACGCGCAACCAGAGGCCATGGGCAGGCTGGTTGCATAAATTAAATGCTGATCTGACTGGATGCCCCTCATCCGCCTGCCGGCACCTTCTCCCCGTAAAGGAACGGGGAGAAGGGCGGAGCGGCAAGGTCTATGCCTCCCTCTCCCCGTTCTTTACGGGGAGAGGGTAAGGGTGAGGGGCAGCTCTAGGCCGCCAGACGCGGGCTGAGTGCGTCGAGTTCGATATGCCCCAGGAACCCGCCGCTCGATTGCGCCGGCCAGCCTTCCTCGATGGCGTGGGCGAAAATCACGGCCTTGTCCGCTTCCAGCTTCTGCTGGAATTCATGAAGGCGCGGATACTCGGCCTTGAGATCGAAGAGGCCAAGGTCCTCGCCCCACCGGGCAATGCCGATGAAATAGGCGTCCGCCACGGTCTTGTCCTCGCCCACGAGCCATTCGCGGCTGGAGATCAGTTCCTGGAGATAGCGGTAGCAGCGGGCCGCCTTCTCCCTCGCCATTGCCCGCAAAACCTCCCGGTTCGGATCATCTTCGGCAAGCTTGTAGGCATTCCAGGCCAGTACGAAGGCCGAGTGAAAATCCGTATGCAGGAAGGAGAGCATCCGGTTCAACCGGTCGAATTCCCGCGTGTCCTGCGCGAAGCCCAGCTTTCGGCCAAGATCGCGCTTGGCGATGTTGTGCAGGATCGCAAAGCTCTCCGTCAGCGCCTCGCCATCATCAAGAAGAAGCGCCGGCGTGGCTCCGAGCGGGGTTACGCGGCGAAATATATCGCTATCGGGCTTCGAAAGCATATCGATGCGCACGAGGCGGTAGGGCTGGCCGAGCCATTCCAGCGCCACGATCGACCCGAAGGAGCAGCCATGCGGCACACCGTAGAAAAGCACAGGTTCCATTTTTTAACTCCATGAAAAATCTCTGGGATAAGAAAGGGCGGTCGTTTAAGTGTTTGACTTAATCGCCGCCGCTCCATTCTGGCAAATTGGCGAATATCGAATATTTATCAAGTACTTACAATAATGTAGGATACCCACCTTTAGGTAAGAATTGGGGTTTTCATGGGAAAGAAAGTCAAGCCTGAGAGCTGCGGGTTGGGGCCGGCCTTCGAGGTGATTGCCGGTAAATGGAAGGGGCTGCTGCTGTGGCTGCTGCATCTGCAGCCGCGCCGGTTCGGCGAGTTGAAACGGCTGGTGCCTGATGTCAGTGAGAAAATGCTGATCCAGCATTTGCGCGAGATGGAAGCGGACGGGCTGATCCGCAGGGAAGTGTTTCACGAGATGCCGCCGCGAGTGGAATATTCCGCAACCGAACTGGGCATCTCGCTCGACAACGCCCTCGAACCGCTGGCGAACTGGGGCAAGAAGCACGGCGCCGAAATTGCGGCGCGTCGTTCTGAAGCATGATCCCGAAAAGTTGCAGACTTTTCGGACAAGATCATGCGGCGATACAAAGGCTTCCGAAAAATCTTCGTGAGCGGCTCGCATCTTTCGTAGAGCGCGTTAAAGTGCGCCGCTCAATTTCCTACCGTAAAAGTTTCCCCATATCGAACCGGATGATCTCATGAAAATGAAACCGCTTGGCCGTACCGGCATCAATGTCACCGAAATCTGCCTGGGCACCATGACCTGGGGTGTGCAGAACACGGAAGCCGAGGCGCATGCGCAGCTCGATTACGCCATCGATGCGGGCATCAATTTCATCGATACGGCGGAAGCCTATGCCGTACCGATCGGCCCGGAGACTTACGGCAAGACGGAAACCTATATCGGCAATTGGTTGAAGAGGCCGGGCAAGCGCGACAAGATCGTTCTCGCCACCAAGATCGCCGGCGGTGGCGGACAGCACTGGATTCGCGACGGCAGCGCGCCGAACGCCAAAACCGTGCGGATTGCCCTCGAAGGCAGCTTGAAGCGCCTCCAGACCGATTACATCGATCTCTATCAGATCCATTGGCCCGCGCGCCCGCATTATAATTTCGGCAATTCCTGGAATTATGACCCGACGCAGACCGACCGGGCGGAAGTCCTCGCCCGGATGGAAGAGGTGCTGGAAAGCCTCGGTGCTCTGGTGAAGGAAGGTAAGATCCGTCATGTCGGCCTCTCCAACGAGACCGCCTGGGGCACCATGCAGTGGCTTCGACTGGCCGAACAGAAGGGCCTGCCGCGCATGGCCTCGCTTCAGAATGAATATGGCCTGCTGCAGCGTCATTTCGATCTCGACATGGCCGAGCTGTGCCATCATGAAGATGTCGGGCTGCTTGCCTATTCCACCTTGGCGGCGGGTGTGTTGACCGGCAAATATCTGGATGGAAAAATCCCGGCGGGATCGCGCGCCACTGTTGCCAAGGATGGCTTCTGGCGCAAAAGCAGCCATTCCGAGCCGGCGGTGAGGCGCTATGTCGATCTCGCTCGCGAACACGGGCTTGACCCCGCCGACCTCGCCATTGCCTTCAGCCTGTCGCGACCATTCATGACATCGGTCATCATCGGCGCAACCTCGCTCGATCAGTTGAAGGCCGATATAGCCGCCGCCGATATTATTCTTACGGCAGATGATCTGGCTGAAATCGCGGCTATCCACCGCGATTACCCGCGCCCGATCTGAGTGGGTTAGGGGAACCAATTTCCGCTTGGCGAGTTTCGTTTTCCGAAGCGAGGCAGGCGGAAATGCAGGATTTTGAAACCCGGATAAGACCTGCGATCGTCGGTACTGACGGTCGCGTTGGTGCCTACACGGTGGAATTTCGCCGTCGGGGCAAAACCTTTGTGGCGGTTACGCTCTATGAAGGGTTCGGCATGGGGGAACCGGCCGAGCCCGATATGCGCGATGCATTCGTTGCAAAAGCCAAGGCGCTGATGCGCGAGGTGCTGACCGCAGGAGGTGCTCCCAACCCGCAGGAGCCGCCCCAGCCCGAGGGCCCGCCATTTTCCTCAAGCCAGACCGAGCCGCAACTCGACGATGCCCCCACCATCCGCGTAAGGGGCGAGGGGATGATCCGTCCTGAGGAATAACCATCCAAACCGGATTTGAAAGCAAGCATCGGAGTGCCGATAATCAGCCGATGCGATAGCAGGAAAAATCAACATCCGAGGATGAAAAGATGAATTCCGCTATCGCCCCATTTCATGAACCCGCCTCCGCGGTAGCGCAGAAGCGCATCAGCCGGTATGACTGGGTATCGCTTGGCGCCGACCTCGATCAACATGGCTCGACGGCCATCGAGAAGCTGCTCACGCCCGAAGAATGCCGGGCAATCGCCGCACTCTATCCCCATGAGGAGCATTTCCGCAGCCATGTTCACATGGCGCGGCATGGTTTTGGCAAGGGCGAGTATCGCTACTTCAAATATCCATTGCCGGATATTATAGCCGGTCTTCGCACCGCGCTTTATCCGCGCTTGGCACCCATAGCCAATCGCTGGAACGAGCGCTTGAACGACGATACGCGCTATCCCGCGCAACACGCGGATTTTCTAAAGGCCTGCCACGAGGCGGGCCAGCTTCGTCCGACGCCGCTGCTCCTCCAATATGTGCCCGGAGATTTCAATTGCCTGCATCAGGATCTTTACGGCGATCTGGCGTTTCCGCTGCAGGTGGCGATCCTGCTTTCCGAGCCGGGGAGGGATTTCACCGGCGGCGAATTCGTGCTCACCGAGCAGCGCCCGCGCATGCAGAGCCGGGCCGAGGTGGTGCCGCTCAGGCAGGGCGATGCCGTGATCTTCGCCGTGCACAATCGTCCGGTGGCGGGAACGCGAGGCGACTACCGGGTCAACATGCGCCATGGCGTCAGCCGGCTTCGTTCCGGCATCAGGCATACGGTCGGCATCATTTTTCACGATGCAAAGTAACCTTCGGCAAATCCGATAAATCCATCAAATAAATTCAATTGTGCCAATGCATCGCGCTTCTATTGTGCGCCGCATGCAGACCTCTTCGCACAGCGCTTTCCGTTTCGCTCTCGGCGGTTTCGTCACCATGGCTGTGGCCATGGGGATCGGACGTTTCATCTATACGCCGATCCTTCCCGGCATGATGGCGGGGCTGAATATATCGCCCGCCGATGCAGGCTTCATCGCTTCGGCAAATTATGTCGGCTATCTCATCGGGGCGGTCGTTGCCGGCTATGGCTGGGCGGCGGGCATCGAGCGCTTGGTTGTCTTCGGCGGGCTGGCCGCAAGCGCCGCGCTTTGCCTCGCCATGGGGCTGACCGATAGCGTCTGGGCCTTCGCGGCGGTCCGCTTCCTCGCCGGCATCGCCAGCGCCTTCGCCATGCTCATGTGCACAACCATCGTATTCAGCCATCTGGCGGCGATGAAGCGGGACGATCTGCACGCCTGGCATTTCGGGGGCGTCGGCTTTGGGATAGCGTTTTCGGCGCTGTTCGTTGCGCTTATCGGAAACCTTAATCTCGGCTGGCGCGCCGAATGGATCGGCGCGGGGCTGCTCTCATTCGGCGGGCTACTGGCTGTTGTGCCGCTGATCAAGGAAGGTCCGCTGCGCAATGGGTCGCAATTGCGCGAGCCGCCGCTGCCGCGCTCGCCAGCCTTTCTGGCGCTTGCGCTGGCCTATGGCATTTTTGGTTTCGGCTATGTCATAACGGCAACCTTCCTGATCGCAATCGTCCGTAACGGCCATGGCGGGCAGGGGCTGGAAGCCGCCGTCTGGGTGGCGACCGGGCTGACTGCGGCGATATCGATCTGGCTCGGATCGTCCGTCGTTCGCAGCATCGGCCTGTTCGCCGGCTTCGCCATCGCCTGTTTCATTGAGGCGGCGGGCGTGGCCGTGAGTGTCATGCTGCCATTGCCGGTGGGACCGCTGGCGGCCGGAGTTCTGTTGGGGGGCACCTTCATGGTCATCACCGCTTATGGGCTTCAAGCGGGGCGGTCGCTTGCGCCGCTATCACCCCGCCGGGCGATGGCGACGATGACGGCCTGCTTCGGCATAGGGCAGATCGTCGGTCCGCTGGTGGCGGGCTATATGGCGAGCGTCTCGGGTTCGTTCCGGTCGGCAAGCCTTCTGGCCGCCGCCACCCTCGTGCTTGCCGCAGCGATAGCGCTCTTCGCCGGATATCAGAGCCGGCGCGTGGCGCAAGCGTAGAGCGCCGCCAAATTGGGAGAGGGGCGGATCTCCCGAAAATGTTATGCAACTTAATTTCCGGTTCGCTGCGTCTTGCTGCTATCCCGGCCGGGAGGGGCCGCCGATCAGTGAATGGGTATGCCGTGTTCGTTTCCTTTTTCCCCAAGCCGAAGCTGTTCTTCAGTTCCGCTATTCTCTGGAGTCTGCTTGCGGTCTTCGCCTGGTTCTTTGGCGGCGAGGGGCTGGGCGCCCGGTTCGGCCTGCCGCCGGCAGCGCCGGGTAGCGCGCCGATTATCGGCGTGTCGGTTTTCTGGTCCGCGCCGTTCCTGTGGTTCTATATCTATTTTGCGGTGACCGCAGGCGCCTTCTATGCCTTCTGGGCCCTTTACGCGCCGCATAAATGGCGACGCTGGTCGATCTTCGGATCGGCGGTGCTCCTTTTCGCCACCTATTTTCAGGTACAGGTCAGCGTGGCGGTCAATGCGTGGTATGGGCCGTTCTACAATCTCATTCAGGAGGCATTGGCAAAAACCGGGTCTGTAACTGCGCCGCAGCTATATGAGAGCCTGCTTAGTTTTGCCGGCATCGCCTTCGTGGCTGTGACGATCGCCGTCCTCACGCTTTTCCTTACCAGCCATTATATCTTCCGCTGGCGCACCGCCATGAATGAATATTATATAAGCCATTGGGATAAGCTGCGGAATATTGAAGGCGCCTCGCAGCGTGTGCAGGAAGATACCATGCGATTTTCCACCACGGTGGAAAGCCTCGGTCTCAATCTGGTCAACTCGGTCATGACGCTGATTGCCTTCCTGCCCGTTCTGTTTACATTCTCCAAGCAGGTCACTGCGCTGCCGTTGATTGGCACGGTGCCGCATGCGCTGGTGGTTGCCGCTATTCTATGGTCGCTTTTCGGAACGACTTTTCTTGCGCTGGTCGGGATCAAGCTGCCGGGCCTGGATTTCAAGAACCAGCGCGTCGAAGCGGCCTACCGCAAGGAACTGGTCTATGGCGAAGACTATGCGGAGCGGGCCCATCCCATAACGCTGGCGGAATTGTTCGATAATGTGCGGCGCAATTATTTCCGCCTCTATTTCCACTATACCTATTTCAATATCGCCCGGATTCTCTATCTCCAGGCCGACAATATTTTTGCCCTCGTTATCCTTATCCCCGCGATCGCGATGGGGCGGCTGACCTTGGGGTTGCTGAACCAGATACAAAATGTCTTCAGTCAGGTCAGCGGTTCGTTTCAATATCTGGCCAATTCATGGTCCACCATCGTCGAGCTCCTCTCGATCTACAAGCGGTTGCGCGCGTTCGAGGCGGCCATTGATGGCGAGCCGCTGCCGCAAATCGATCAGGAATATCTCGAAACGCAGCCCGCCGCGATCTGATGGGAGCAAACGCTTATTGCTCGGCGTGCCGCTCCGCCGGGGCGGTATTCGCCAGATATTCGCTATAGGTGACGCACCGCACGTCCGGCTTGGTGCAGGTCTCGCCGGCGAAGCGCTCCAGCGCCCGCCAATAGGCGCCGGCATTCATCGCCACGAAATGGAAGCCAAGCTGCAGCGGAATGCGGCTGCCCGCATATTGCTTGTCGAAGGCCGCCTTGAATGCCTGGTAGGTTCGCTCCTCGAATTCCCGGGAGCGCGATGGCTTCTCAAAACCGGCTGAATGGCGGACGTAGAGATTGTAATCCATGGCGATGACCGGGCGCGGCATTGGCCCTTCCGGGATCATCGGCAGGCCGAAACTCGCAAGCTCGCCGTCGCGCTGCGGCAGTTCCGGTCCTTGGGTCACGCCGCTTGCCTGATAGCGGAAACCGTTGGCCTTGAGCGCTTCCTGCACCGGCTTGCCTGTGGCGAGATAAGGCGCGCGAAAACCGGTGATGCCTTGTTCGGCAAGCGCGCGCCAGCCTTGCGGTTCGCCGAAGATGCCGTTCGCCGAATATCCGTCCGCGACGATCCGGCGGAATGCTTTCAGCTCCTGGTCCCAGTCCGCAGTGCTCCAGTCCGTCCCGTCGAAATGGCCGCAGCCATGGCTGGCCATCTCATGGCCTTCCAGATGAGCGCCCCAGATATTGTCGAGCCGTTCCGCGATTTCTTCGCGGCTGGAGGCAAAGCCCACATTGGAGCGGCCGGCCGCCATGCGCGGCGGGTGATAACGCGCCCGCTCAGAGCGCTCGATCAGGAACACGCAGGAGAGAAAATAAGTGAAGCGGGCGCCGGTCTTCCGCCCCAGCGTGCGGCTCCGCTGCCAGAGCTTGTTGTCATGTGCGCCGTCAAAAGAAATCAGCACATATTGCGGCGATGGCTTGCCGCCGTTTGACTGCGTGGCAAAAGCGGATCCCAAGGGCAGGAAAGCGAAAATGGCTGTAATAATGGAACGGGAAAAAATGCGCATGAATTCCAGATGAAGCACGATCCCGAAAAGTTGCAGGCTTTTCGAATAAGATCATGCGGTTATAACAGGGGCTGGAGCATGATCCAGAAAAGTTGGCCTGAATGTGGCAAGGGTCGGACTCGATAAGCTCATGATCTCGCTGTTATTTGTAATATCGGGCCTTACATCCGGCCCAGATTCCTACTAAAAGCACATGAATAGGTTGTGCGCCGAGAGTGGCGGGCAATGGGAAAAATCATCATTGACGGCAGGGTCCATGGCAGACGATAGCTTCTTCCGCGAGGTAAATGAGGAAATCCGCTCCGATAGGGCGAAGGCCGTCTGGCGACGGTTCGGTCCTCTGCTCATCGGTGCCGCCGTCGCTATCGTGGTCGGCACCGCGGGAATGGTAGTCTATCGTCATTGGAGCGCTTCGCAGGCATCGACATCCGGCGACAAATATTTGTCCGCACTCGATCTGGCGGATCAGGGCAAGAACGACGAGGCGCTTGCCGCGTTGAGTGCGCTGGAAAAGGATGGCTACGGCGAATATCCCGTGCTGGCGCGGATGCGCGCGGCAACGCTGATCTTCCAGAAAGGTGATTCCGCGGGCGCCGTCGCCGCCTTCGATAAGATCGCAGCCGACAATTCGGTGCCTCCCGCCATCCAGGATATCGCGCGCTTGCGCGCCGCTTTTATCCTGGTCGATACCGGCTCTTATGACGATGTCGCCAAGCGCGTCGAGCCGATCACCGCGGATGGCGACCCGATGCGGTTTTCCGCGCGGGAAGTGCTGGGCCTTGCGGCCTGGAAGGCCGGTCGCACAGACGATGCACTGCGCCTCTTCCAGCAGCTGGCCGATGATTCCGGCGCACCCGCCGATATCAGCCAGCGCGCCAATGTCATGCTCGATCTGATCCACGGTACTGTGGCGACCAAATAAGCAAGTCCAGGAAAAGTGGGAACCGGTTTTCCGTCCGGACTTGCGTGAGAAAGACCATCATGAGTTTTACACTCGCCATTATCGGGCGCCCGAACGTCGGCAAATCTACGCTTTTCAATCGGCTTGCCGGGCAGAAGCTTGCGCTTGTCGATGATACGCCCGGCGTCACCCGCGACCGTCGCGTGCATGACGGCAAGCTCTATGATTTGAGATTCCAGGTGGTCGATACCGCCGGTCTTGAAGAGGTGGGCAGCGAGACGCTGGAAGGCCGGATGCGCGCCCAGACAGAAATCGCCATCGCCGAAGCCGATGTGATCCTGTTCATGATCGATGCCAAGGCCGGCATCACGCCCGCCGATATTACATTCTCGGATCTGGTTCGCAAATCCGGAAAGCCCGTCGTTCTCGTGGCCAATAAATCCGAAGCCCGCGGTGCGGAAGCGGGTCTCTACGATGCATACCGGCTTGGCCTTGGTGAGCCTTGCGCGCTTTCCGCCGAGCACGGGCAGGGGATTCCCGACCTGCGCGATGCGATCGTTGAGGCGATAGGCAAGGAGCTTGCCTTCGGCCCGGATGAGGATGACGAGGAAGCCGAGGATCGCCCCGCCATTTCCATGCCGGATACGGTATTGATCGGCGATGACATCGACGATCCTGATGCCGACGACATTCCGGCCTACGACACCTCGAAGCCGCTGCGCATTGCCATTGTCGGGCGCCCCAATGCCGGCAAGTCGACGCTGATCAACAGCATGGTGGGCGAAGATCGCCTGTTGACCGGCCCGGAAGCGGGCATCACACGGGATTCGATCTCGGTCGACTGGGAATGGCACGGCCGCCGCATCAAGCTGTTCGATACGGCGGGGCTGCGGCGCAAATCGCGCGTACAGGAAAAGCTGGAAAAGCTGTCGGTCGCCGACGGCCTTCGCGCCATCCGCTTCGCGGAAATCGTCATCATCGTGTTCGATGCCACGATCCCCTTCGAGAAGCAGGATCTGCAGATCGTCGATCTCGTGGTGCGCGAAGGCCGCGCCCCGGTTCTCGCCTTCAACAAATGGGATTTGATCGAGAACCGCCAGGAAGTTCTGGCGGAACTGCGCGAGAAGACCGAGCGGCTGCTGCCCCAGATCCGCGGCATTCGTGCGGTCACGCTTTCGGGCGAAACCGGGCAGGGTATCGACAAACTCATGGAAAATGTCCTTTCCACCCATGAGATATGGAACCGCCGCATCTCGACCGGCAAGCTCAATCGCTGGCTGGAAGGCATCCTCACGCATCACCCGCCCCCCGCTGTTTCGGGTCGCCGGCTCAAGATCAAATACATGACGCAGGTAAAAACGCGCCCGCCGGGCTTCGTCATCTCCTGCTCCAGGCCGGACGCCATGCCGCAATCCTACCTGCGCTATATGATCAACGGATTGCGTACGACCTTTGACATGCCCGGCGTTCCTATCCGGCTGTCACTGAGGACATCGGACAATCCGTTTGCCGGGCGGGCGAAGAAGAAGCGTTAGCGCGATTCATGTTTGACGGAATCGCAAGGCCTATCCCCCTCTGCCCTGCCGGGCATCTCCCCCTCAAGGGGGGAGATTAGCTGACACTGCCCTCGGCCTTTTTTCTGCAGCACCGGCGATTGGTGCCGGGCGTATATGAAGGCGTAATCTCCCCCCTTGAGGGGGAGATGCCCGGCAGGGCAGAGGGGGGTAGCCCTCGCGCAAATATATCAACCCGCTATTCTCACATCAAAACAAACAAAAGCAATCTTGTTGCCGTCGGGGTCGCGGACATAAGCGCCGTAGAATCCCTCTCCATATTGCGGGCGGAAGCCGGGCTTGCCTTCGTCGCTGCCGCCATTCTGCATCGCCAAATCGTAAAGCCGGTCAATAGTCGCGGCATTTTTTAATTGAAACGCAGTCATGCCGCCATTGCCGACACAGGCGGCTTTTCCGTCGAAAGGATAGCCGGTGAAAAAACGGGGAATGGTTTCATCATTCCTTTTGCCCCAGGATGCGGAAAGATCATCCCGCCAGCATTGCTCAAGCCCCATCGCCTCCAAGATCGGATCATAGAACGCGAGCGAGCGCGTGAGATCGTTGGTTCCCACCATTATATAGCCGATCATCGTATTTCCCTGTTATTTGCCGCCACGCGTCAGCCGGTCGATTTCCGTAATATCCATAATATCCATATTTTACAGAGCGAAGAAAAGAGGCATGCGCTCCCGTTGCCATCCGGTCGTTAAGAATCCATCAAGGTTAATGCTTCATTGTCACACCATTCGGTCAGCGTGTTTCGAGTGGAGTGTCAGGTGCGCCTTGCGTCTTTGCGGACCTTGTTCGTCCGTCCGGTCTTGTCGTCTTTGGAACGGCGCCATTTTACTTTGCGGGAAACCCATGGCCTGGCCGCTCCCGCCCTTCTGGGTGCGGCGATCTATTTTTTCAATCCTACAGTTGCCGCCCATCAGGATATGGCGAGCCTGGTTGCCGCCGGCTCGGTTCACCGCGCGGAAAAGCCCTTCGTTGATCCGTCGTTTACGACCGGCGGCATTGATGTGGCGGGCAGGGCGCGCGTCGCTTTCGCCTCGGGAAGCGGGCAGGGTGAAAAGCTTGGCATAAACGATCCGAACCCTGATGAAAGCCGCGTCAACCGAGCAGATAAGGGGGGGCGTCTCGTCTCGGTTTTGCCCAAGGCGCCGCCGAAATCCTTCAATGCCGGCTCGGTGTTGCAACGCTCCAGCATGTTGCTGCAGCCCGTCGAGGCCCGGCAAGTGAAGATGGCTTTCGTGCCGTCGAAGTCACGGCGCAAGGAGATCGACATTGCGCTCGCCTTCCACAAGGCCGCGCCGCCGAAACCCGCGCCCGCTATGCCGGTTCAATTGGCGAAGCTTATCAACAACGGCAATCCTGATATTCTGGCAACGGGCTATGCACCGGTCGAGCCGGACTATACCAAGGTCTCGCCTTTCGCGAGCATCCTGAGAGACGGAAGCGGAGGCCGCTTCACGCCGCCGCTCAAGCCTGGGGATCATTCCTGGGCGGCGGCACCGCTGCCGGCGCAGGTCTTCACCGCGAAGGAGCAGAAGTGCCTCGCAGAAGGCATCTATTTCGAGGCGCGCGGAGAGTCTATCAAAGGGCAGGCAGCGGTCGCGCAGGTCATACTCAACCGCGTCCGCAACCCGGCCTTTCCAAAAACCGTCTGCGGCGTGGTCTATCAGAACGACAACTGGCGCAATCGCTGCCAGTTCTCGTTCGCCTGTGACGGCCGCCGCCAGCGCGTGACCGAGCCGGAACATTGGAGCACCGCGCAGGAAGTGGCGAAAGCCGTATCCTCCGGCCAGATCTGGCTGCCGGAAGTCGGCTCCGCCACGCACTATCATGCGGCCTATGTCAAACCGCGCTGGGCCTCCGCCATGGAACGCGTCAAGAAGATCGGCCTGCATATCTTCTATCGCACCCAAGGGGGCGGCTGGAGTTGAGTTCAGGGAGTAGGGCAATAAGGCAGTAGGGCAATATGTATTGCCTTCGCCGCCCGGTAAATCTTTCCTACTGCCCTACTGCCCTACTGCCCTAAATATTCGCCCCGCTATCAATCACAAGCGTCGCCCCGGTCACGAAGCGGGCCTCCTCGCTCGCAAGCCATGCCACCAGACCGGCGACATCCTGCGGGGTCGAATAGCTTTGGATGGCCATCCGCTCGCGCTGTGCGTCCGCGTGGTCCGAGTCGGCGGGGTTCATGTCCGTATCGGTTGAGCCGGGCTGGACCAGATTGACGGTGATCCTCTTTGGCCCCAAATCGCGCGCGACGCCCTTGGTGAGCCCGGTGAGCGCTGCCTTGCTCGCGGCATAGAGACTTACCCCGGCAAAGGGCACCTGCTCGGCGAGATTGCTGCTGATGGTGATGATCCGTCCGCCCTCCGGCAGGTGCGGGACCACCGCCTTGATCGCGACGAAAACGGCGCGTGTGTTGATCGCCATCATCTCGTCATAGGCTTCAAGTGTCACGTCCTCGATCGGCGCGACCGAAAAAATACCGGCATTGTTGACAAGAATGTCGAGCCGCCCGAGCTCTTCCACGGTCTTCGCCACAGCCGCCTCGATTGCCGCCGCATCCCTGTTGTCAGCCTGAATCGCCAGCGCGCGCCGGCCTATCTTCTGGATATCCGCGGCAACGCTCGTCGCCTTTTCCGGCGAACGCGCATAGGTCAGCGCCACATCGGCCCCATCCGCCGCCAGCCTTCGCGCGATCGCAGCGCCCATTCCGCGGCTTCCACCTGTCACCAAAGCCACTTTTCCTTGTAACCCACTCATATCGAATCCTTTCTGTATTGATCGATACAGAAACATTTCAGGCTTGCCCGGCGGCGTCAAGCGATTTATGTATCGGGTAATACAGAAAGGAATGCACATGTCCGAAAGGGGCCGTCCGCGCGGGTTTGACCGGGATGCAGCACTCGAACGCGCCATGGAGGTGTTCGAGGAGAAGGGCTATGATGGCGCGGCAATCGCGGATCTGACCAAGGCCATGGGCATCAACTCGCCCAGCCTCTATGCCGCATTCGGCTGCAAGGAGGCGCTGTTCCGCGAGGCGGTCGATCTCTACACCGCGCGCGGCGCGAGCCTGTGGGAGGGCATAGCGCATTCGCCGACGGCAAAGGCTGGTGTGGAGTATCTCCTGCGGTCGAGCGCGCTATCCTACACTTCGGGCAACAAGCCCCGCGGATGTCTGGTTGTCCTCGGCATCCTGCACGAGGATGATGATAATAGCCGCTCCATGCGGATGCTGCGAGAGCATCGCTTGGGCAATCTGTGCGTCTTGCAGGCAAGACTCGAGCGTGCGGTCAAGGAGGGTGAATTACCGGAAAGGCTGGATTGCGGCGCGCTGGCTTCGTTCTACATGACCGTGCAGCAGGGCATGTCGTTTCAGGCGCGCGATGGCGCTACGCGAGAGGTGCTTTTGCAGGTCGCCGATTCCGCCATGGCCGCCTGGGATGGCCTTATTGCGGCCCATACCGCCCGATAATCCTCCGCAATCCATAGATCATCCAGCAATTGTCTGCGCCTCATTGGCGCACTGTCGTGGACAATTGCCGGGACTTTGGAGTGTAATTTCTCTTAAATCTCTGATTTGAAATAAGAAAAATCCTTTGAAAGGGATAGTTGCAGCGCCTTGACTAGCAGGCGGCCTGACAATATGTTGCGCGCGACTTTGAAGCGGGGCTGAAGCCTTGCACCAACGCGTGTCAGGAGGCGTTATGGCAACGGGAAAGAAGCCCGATCGGCCGGATCGCAAATCTCGCGCGGGCGGTGTAGAGCCGGACCTGCTTCCCGAAGAGCTGGATGAACGCCGCCGCCGTCTTGAAGCCGAATTGGCCAAAAAGGGTGTGCGGAAGAAGTCAAGCTCTCCGGAAGAGCGGCCGGATACATCCGCCGGGGTCGCGGAGGCCATGAAACTGTCGAGCGAGTTCATCGCCGGTATTCTGGTCGGCGCGGTGATCGGTTGGGTGATCGACCGCTTCGCCGGAACGTCGCCGTGGGGGTTGATCGTCTTCCTTCTCCTCGGTTTCGGCGCCGGCGTGCTCAATATTCTGCGCTCCATGGGGCATGTCGCCGAAGGCGGCATTCAGCCCGGGCGAGCGCCGGGCGAAAACAAAAAAGGCCCTCAAGGGCCGGACACTGAAACGCCTTCGGGCAGGGACGACAGACGAGGTTAAGGTGGCTAACGATCCGATCCATCAGTTTCAGGTCGCCAGGTGGATTCCCATCCATGCCGGCGGGTTGGATTTGTCCTTTACCAATGTCTCGGCCTATATGGTGCTGACGGTCGTGGCCGCCTCCGCCTTTCTCTATTTATCCTCGATGAACCGTGGCCTTGTGCCATCCCGGTTGCAGTCGGTTTCCGAAATGGCCTATGAGTTCGTGGCGGGGGCCTTGCGCGGGTCGGCGGGGCAGCAGGGGATGAAGTTCTTCCCCTTCGTCTTTTCGCTGTTCATGTTTGTGCTGGTCGCCAATTTTCTCGGCCTTTTCCCGTATTTCTATACGGTGACGAGCCAGATCATCGTCACTTTTGCCCTGGCGCTTCTCGTCATCGGCGTGGTCATTATTTACGGCTTCTGGAAGCACGGTTTCGGTTTTCTCAAGCTTTTCGTGCCGAGCGGCGTTCCCGCTGTCATCGTGCCGCTGGTGGTTTTGATCGAGATCATCTCCTTCCTCTCGCGCCCCGTCAGCCTCTCGGTTCGTCTTTTCGCCAACATGCTGGCCGGCCACATCACGCTCAAGGTTTTCGCGGGCTTCGTGGTTACGCTCTCCGCCCTTGGCAGCGTCTGGGGCATCGGCGGCGCGGTTCTGCCGCTTCTGATGACGGTCGCGATCACCGCTCTCGAATTCCTGGTCGCTTTCCTCCAGGCCTATGTTTTCACCGTTCTCACCTGCATGTACATCAACGACGCGGTACATCCGGGGCACTGAGCATGATCCTGAAAAGTTGTAGACTTTTCAGACAAGATCATGCGGTTTAAGGGCACTGAGGACGGTTTAAGAAGTTCAAACCGGCGGGCGACCGTCAGAACAAAAAATCCGCGCTATTATCCAAAAGGAGCTAATCATGGATCCCATCGCAGCAAAGTACATCGGCGCCGGTCTCGCCTGTTTCGGTATGGCCGGTACGGCCCTCGGCCTCGGCAACATCTTCGGCAGCTATCTCTCCGGCGCCCTGCGCAACCCGTCCGCCGCTGACAGCCAGTTCGGCCGCCTGGTGTTCGGCTTCGCCGTGACGGAAGCTCTGGGCATCTTCTCGCTGCTCATCGCGCTTCTGCTTCTGTTCGCCGTCTAAAGCATGATCCCGAAAAGTTGCAGACTTTTCGGACAAGATTATGCGCCGTCTAAATCGACGAACCTGAAAATCGCCGGCGCGCGGGAACCTCTTGGTGTTGCCGCCGTCGGCGTTAGCGCATGATCCCAAAAAGTTGCAGACTTTTTGGATAAGGTCATGCCTATAAAAGTTTTATAAGGGGATGATGGATGTTCGTGTCCGCGGCGTTTGCCCAAAGCGAAACCCACTCTCAGCCGGCTGAAACCCAGGCGGTTGAACATGGTGCGCCCGGAGCGGCGCCTGAGACCTTGCACACCGAAACGGGCGTGCCGCACGATGCCGGCCACACCGGCGTGTTTCCTCCGTTCGATTCCACTTATTACGCCTCCCAGCTTCTGTGGCTGGCCATCACCTTCGGCGCCTTCTATCTCTTCCTGTCACGCGTGGCTCTGCCCCGTCTTGGCGGGGTGATCGAGGCCCGGCGTGGGCAGATCGAGCAGGATCTCGACCATGCCGGCCGCATGAAGGAAGATGCCGATAATGCCATCGCGGCTTACGAGCAGGAGCTGGCCGAGGCGCGCATGAAGGCCGGTCGCATTGCGGGCAAGGCGCGCGACGAGGCCAAGACGAAGGCGGATGCCGAGCGGGCAACGGTTGAGGCTTCGCTTGAGGCGAAGCTTGCCGAAGCCGAAGCGCGCATTGCCGCGATCAAGGAAAAGGCCATGCAGGATGTCGGCAGCATTGCCGAGGGCACAGCCGCTGATATCGTTGAACATCTCGTTGGCGGCATTGCGGACAAGGCGTCCGTATCCGCCGCGGTCAAAGCGGCAAGCTGAAGGAGCACCACATGGACGCTACATTTTGGGCTTTCATCGCTCTTGTGATCTTCATCGGCATCGTCGTCTATATGAAGGTGCCGGGAATGCTCGCCCGCTCATTGGACGAGCGTGCCGAGCGCATCGGCAAGGAACTGGACGATGCCCGCCGCCTGCGTGAGGAAGCCCAGGCGCTGCTGGCTGAGTATCAGCAAAAGCGCCGGGAGGCCGAAAAGGAGGCAGCGGATATCCTGACCGCCGCTGAGCGCGAGGCTGCCTTGCTTCTCCAGGACGCCAAGCAGAAGATGGACGACTACGTTGTCCGCCGCAACAAGCTTGCCGAGCAGAAGATCGCCCAGGCTGAGACGGAAGCGGTCAATGCGGTGCGCTCCTCCGCCGTGGATATCGCGGTGGCCGCCGCAGGCAAGCTCATCGCCGGCAAGCTCGACCCGAAGACCGCGAACGAACTGTTCAAGAAATCGGTCGACGAGGTTGGGTCGCGACTCAACTGAGCTGGTCCCATCTTGCCGGATAAATTAGAGCATGATTCCGAAAAGTTGCAGACTTTTCGGATAAGATCGTGCCGCTAAATCAAAGACTTAAAGCGGTATGCCCCGATTCAACTTAATTGCATACCGCTCTAAACGCTGCCGCAAGGCGGCGTTTTTGTTTGGGGTATGTTGTTGGCGAACTGGACAAACGAGCGCCTTATCTCTATATGTATTGCAGTGAAATACACATAGAAGGATGGCACTATGGCTACCAGCCGTATGGTTCAGGCGCGTGTGCCGGGCGACATTCAGGATGCAGCCAATCAGGTCATCCAGGCTTCTGGCCTGACGGTCAGCGATGTCGTACGGGTGCTGATGACCCGTATTGCGCAGGACAAGGCTATTCCGTCGGCGCTATTCCAACCGAACGCGGAAACACTGGCAGCCTTCGCCGAGGTCGAGCGCGGCGATCTCAAGCAGTTCGATTCTGTCGATGCCCTGTTCGATGACCTCAATGCGGAAGATTGAGCGTACAACGGCGTTCAAACGCGATTTTAAACGGATAGCGAGCGGGCCGCACCGCAAGCTTCTTAACACGGATGTCCGGAAAATCATCGAGGCGCTGGCAACCGATACGCCGCTGGAACCGCGTCATCGCGACCATGCGCTTACCAGCAATTGGAAGGACTATCGGGATTGCCATATAAGGCCCGATCTGGTGCTGATCTATCGCCTCATTGGTGAAGATAGACTGATCCTCGCGCGGCTCGGTTCGCATTCACAACTCGACCTGTAATTCACTCCGCCGGAAAACGTCCCTTGATTGGCGAGAAGGTGAAGCGGTGCAGGCCGCGCAGGGGGCCGTGGATTTCAATCGCCACCCGGTGCTGCTCGGTGGCGTAGCCCACATGCGCTTCAAATCCGTAATGCTGATGCAAAGTGGCGGCGCGTCGCATAATCCGGTCGCGGGTGACCTTGGCGACGATCGAGGCCGCGGCAATGGAAATCGAGCGCTGGTCGCCCTTTACAAGCGCGCTGCCCTCGCAGGGAAGACCCCAAGGCACATCGCAGCCATCGATCAGCGCATGTGAGGGCGCGAGCGTCAGCCCTGCCGCCGCCCGCCGCATGGCTTCCAGCGATGCCTTGCGGATATCCGATCGGTCGATGCTTGGCGCGCTGAGGCTCGCCACCGATACGGCGAGCGCTTTTGCAAGAATGATCTCGAAGAGCTTTTCACGCGCTGCCGCCGTCAGCCGTTTGGAATCGTCAAGCCCTTTCGGCAAACGTTCCGCGTCAAGAATCACCGCCGCCGCCACGACCGGCCCGGCCAGCGGCCCGCGTCCCGCCTCGTCCAGGCCGGCAATAGGCCGCACGCCTCTTTTCATAAGGCGCAGCTCGGAGGAAAAATCCGGGATGAGCGGAATATCGAAGAGAAGCGGAGAATCGGTAAGCGCGCGAGTCATTGTGCGGCGACAGTCGCATTGCTACCGATTCTCCGCAAGACCTCCTGCCGAGGGGAAGGGCAGGAGACCTTCAGGCGCGGGGCTCGGGCGCCTGATGGGAAATCAAAGGTTTAGGTCCGGGCCTTAAAATCATTGATGGCGCTGCAAGGTTCCCTTTCATGGATCAAAAAAGCGAGAGCTGGGTTCCATACTTCGTCGGCCGCGTGAAGAGATCGGTTCTTAGCTTCTCACGCTGCCCGTTCATGCCGAGCCGCTTGGCGGCGATTTCGAAACGGCGGCCGATTTGCCAGGCATAAGGGCCTTCACCGCGCATCCGCTTGCCCCATTCGGCATCGTAATCCTTGCCGCCGCGCATGGAGCGCACGAGCGACATCACATGGCGGTAGCGATCAGGATAATTTCGCAACAGCCAGTCCTTGAAGAGGGGCGCCACTTCCAGCGGCAGGCGCAGGAGAACATAGCCCGCGCTCTTGGCGCCCATCGCATGGCCTGAATCGAGGATACGCTCGATCTCATGATCGTTGATGCCCGGAATGACCGGCCCCATCATCACTGCCGTCGGAATGCCCGCCTCGGTAAGCGCGCGGATCGCCTCCAGCCGCCGCGTCGGCGTCGACGCGCGCGGCTCCATGGTGCGGGCGAGCTTTGCATCGAGCGTCGTGACCGAGAGCGCCACCTTGGCTAGACCCTTTTCGGCCATGCGGGCGAGAATATCCATATCGCGCGTTACCATGGCGGATTTGGTGACGATGCCGACGGGATGATTGGCCGCTTCCAGCACTTCGAGAACTTCGCGCATGATGCGCCATTTCTTCTCGATCGGCTGATAGGGGTCGGTGTTCGTGCCGATGGCAATCGTCTTCGGCATATAGCCCGGCTTCGACAGCTCACGCTCCAGAAGATGCGGCGCGTCCGGCTTGGCGAAGAGCTTCGCTTCGAAATCAAGCCCCGCAGACAAACCCATATAACTGTGGGTCGGACGGGCGAAACAATAGATGCATCCATGCTCGCAGCCGCGATAGGGATTGATCGAGCGGTCGAAGCTGATATCGGGAGAATCGTTGCGCGTGATGATAGTACGCGGTTTTTCGATCTGCACGTCGGTTTGGAAGGGCGGCAGCTCCTCCAGCGAATTCCAGCCGTCGTCGAAGACATGCCGGGTCGTCGGCTCGAAGCGCCCGGTCGGGTTGATGCCCGCGCCACGCCCGCGCCGCCGCCCGTGGTCGATGCGCAAGCCCGCGTCCTCGATCAGCGCATTGGCCTGTTCCGCCCGGCCTTCCGAAAACGCTGCCCTGTCGGCATGGTGAATGGCATCCATTGTCTTCTCCTGTTGGCGATGCGTGAACGATCACCCTGAGATGAATCCATACCTATGCGGAGATTTGGAACGAAGCAAGAACTTTTTGAAACAAAAAGGGAACTAATTTATATGAAGGAAATGTGGCATTTTCCACATACATGTATTAAGCGAAAGTCATGGTATCCGTGGTCATTGAAACCAGAAACGACGAGGAAGCCTTGGCCCGCACCCTGGCGGGGCTGGTCAATGGCGCGGTGGTGGGACTGGTTCGGGACGTCATTATCGTCGATCACGGGTCGAGCGATCACACGCGCGAAATCGCCGATGCGGCAGGCTGTGTTTTCCTTGAAAACGGGGTGTTTGCCGATGCGCTCGGCCAAGCGAGGGGCGAATGGCTCCTGTTGCTGGAGCCGGGTTCCCGCTTGTTCGAAGGCTGGACCGAGGCGGTGCGGGACCATGTCGAGGTGTCGCCGGGACCGGCTCGCTTCACGCGTTCGCGCATCAACAGGCCGCCATTTCTAAAGCGGATTTTCGGCGGCAATGATCCGCTGGGCGACGGTCTGCTGATATCGAAGCGCCAGGCAATCGCGCTCATGAAGCCGGGTTATGGCGCAAGCGATCTGGCGCGTGGCCTCGCAATGCGGCAATTAAAGGCGGAAATAGTGAGCAGTGAACGGTGAGCAGTGAGCAGAAGAATTGCCAGCTCACTGCTCACCGTTCACTGCTCACTCTTCTTCTCAAATGTTCCCCCAGCCGCGGCATGATTTCCACGAAATTGCAGGGCATGTGGCGATAATCGAGCTGGAGCCGTAGAATGTGGTCCCAGGCATCGCGGCAGGCGCCGGGTGAGCCCGGCAGCACGAAGACGAAGGTCGCGTTGACGACGCCGCCCGTCGCCCGCGACTGAATGGTGGACGTGCCGATCTTCTCGTACGATATGCGGTGGAAGACCGCCGAAAAACCGTCCATGCGCTTGTCGAAGATAGGCTCCAGCGCTTCCGGTGTCACATCGCGCCCGGTAAAGCCGGTGCCGCCGGTGGTAATGATGACGTCGATCTGTGGATCGCGCGACCAGAACAGCACTTTGTCGCGGATTTGTCCCATATCGTCGGGCACGATATCGCGGGCGGCGAGCGTGTGACCTGCCTCGGCTATGCGCCCGGCGAGGGTGTCCCCGGATTTGTCGTCGGCCAGCGTCCGGGTGTCGGAGACCGTCAACACCGCGATGCCGATGGGCATGAAGGGACGTTTTTCAGCCGCCATTGCGCTCAGGACCTCGTCTCTGTTGCCACCGCGAACCATTGCGGGTGACGCTGTTTGATAAATGCCGCCGCTGCTTCCGCTGCCGCATTGTCCGGGAAAACCGCAAAGCAGGTCGCGCCCGATCCCGACATCCGCGCGAAGGAAGCGCCGGTTTCAGTGAAAAGATCGAGCATATGGGAGAGGGCAGGCGCAAGCGTCAGCGATGCGGCGTAGAGGTCATTGCGGGTCTGCTTGAGATAGCTGCAAACCGCCTCGATGGTGGCAAACTCAGGCGGGGAGGGCAGCGGCGGGTTATCCCGCCGTGCGAGCGCCTGAAATACCTGCGGCGTCGAAAGCCCCGTGCCGTCATTGGCAAGCACGATCGGCAGACGGGGAAACCGGCGCAGGGCATCGAGCGCCTCGCCGATACCGCGGGCGATGAGGGGAGAGCGGGAATGTTGGCCATGCAGGCACATCGGCACGTCGGCGCCGAGCGCCAGACCGATTTCGTTTAGCGCCGGCATGTCGAGGCCGAGCCCCCACAATCTGTTGAGCGCGATCAGCGTCGCCGCCGCGTCGCTCGATCCGCCGCCGATGCCGGATGCGATAGGCAGGTTCTTTTCCAGCCTGATCTCGACCGGAGTCGCATGTCCGGGAAATCGTGTTCGCAGCGCATCGCGAGCCTTGAGCACGAGATTAGCGCCATCCGCCGGCACGGCAGCGGCGAACGGGCCGGTCATCGTGAAATGGTCCTCGGAATCAGGCGAAACATCGATCCGGTCACCGAACGCGGTAAACGCCACAAGGCTTTCAATGAAGTGATAGCCATCATCGCGCCGGCCTGTGACATGCAGCGCCAGATTGATCTTGGCGGGGGCCAGGAGGGAGATGGTTTCGCTTGCAGGGGCGTGATGGTTCATGGACCGGTGCCCCGCCAAGCGCCCTCGTCCTTCGAGGCTCCGTTTCGCTTCGCTCCACTCCGCACCTCAGGATGAGGGCTACTGGAGCGCCGCCGCCCTTCACCCTCATCCTGAGGTGCGAGCGAAGCGAGCCTCGAAGGACGGGGGTGAAGGGATGTGAAAGGCTTTAACCGGAAACCGGTAGGACCGACGGAGGGGGCATCAAGCACAGATCTCAATCCTTGCGCAGACGATATTCACCCGTCTTAGGATCCTGCACCAAGGTGCCGTTGGCCCGGTTCTGCGCTTCCTTTTCGGCCTGACGCACCTCTTGCGAAACCCGCGCGGCCTCCCGCTTGAAGGCGCGGTAGCCGTACCAGCCTGCCAGAATGACGACGATGAAAAAGATGACTGACGGCATTGCCTTCTATCCTTGGCCTCAAATCCCTGAAACTTGGCTTGCGCCGGTAATCACAGCCCGTAGCGCGACCAGAGCGTCTTTTCTTCGATGGCTGAAATCAGCCCCTGCGTAGCACCTGCCGCAGCTTGCGCCAATGTGTCGGATTTGTGAAGCCCGGCGGGGGAGGCGCGCAAGCCGAACATACTCCGCGACGGCTCGATCAGGTTCAGTTCGGTCTTCGGCCCATAGATGGAACGCAAATGCGAGCGCATGTCGCCAAGCCCATCGACAAGCCCCAGCGATTTTGCCTTTACCCCCGTCCAGAAAAGCCCGGTGAAGAGGTCTGGATCGTCGGTGAGTTTTGCTCCGCGCCGCTCCTTGACGATATCGATGAAGGTTTCGTGCACCTCGATCTGCAGGGCCTTGAGATGCTCGACGTCGTCCTTCTTTTCCGGAAGGAACGGGTCAAGCATCATTTTGTTCCTGCCCGCCGTGAACACGCGCCGCTCCACGCCGATCTTCTTGATCAGTTCCTCAAAGCCGAATCCGGCGGAAACCACGCCGATGGAACCGACGATGGAAGATGGATCCGCGATGATTTCATCGCCCGCGATGGCGATCATGTAGCCGCCCGATGCCGCCACATCCTCGACGAAGACATGAACCTTCTTGTTCTTTTCCTCCGCCAGGTCGCGGATGCGCCGGTAGATCAGCCGCGACTGCACCGGCGATCCGCCCGGCGAGTTGATGGAAATCGCCACCGCCGGGGCCGCCTTGTCGCTGAAAGCCTTGTCCAGCACGGCGGCCACGGACGCGAGCGACAGCGAGGCGGAGCGGAACATGCCGCCGCTTTCCGGCATGATCGTGCCATTGAGGCGCACCACGGGAATTTCCACGCTGCTTCCCCGGAAACGGCGCGGTACGAGCCGAGTAAGAAACTTTGGCATTCGCAACTCCAGTTGAAACTCCACGGGCGATCTCCGAAACAAAGGGCAGTAGGGCAGTATGGCAATAAGGCATTATGTTTATATTGCTTTTCTGCCTGTGCTCAATGATCTTTCTACTGCCCTATCGTTGTCTTTCTTCCGCAGAACCGCAGTAGCAGATAGCCGCAAATGGCCGAAAGCACGGACCCGGTGAGTACGCCGATCTTCGTCGCATCCTGCAAATGCTCGGATGGAAATGAAAGCAGGCCGATAAATAGGCTCATGGTGAAGCCGATGCCGCAAAGCAGCGCGACGCCGTAAAGCTGCATCCAGCTTGCGTTCATCGGCATGGCGGTCAATCTCAGCTTGATCGAAAGCCACGCGGCGCCGAAAACGCCGATCTGCTTGCCCAGGAACAGGCCAAGCGCGATGCCGAGCGTCAGCGTATCCCGGAAAATCGAGGTATCGAGCCCGAAAAACGATACGCCCGCATTGGCGAAGCCGAAGATCGGCACGATGAGGAACGACACCCAGCCTGAGAGCGCGTGCTCCAGCTTGTGCAGCGGCGAGGTCATGTCGTCAGGCCTGCTTGGAGCAGGCTTGAGCGGGATGGTCATCGCCAGGATGACGCCGGCGACCGTCGCGTGGACGCCGGAGCGCAGCACGAGATACCAGAGAATGAACCCGACGATCAGATAGGGCAGGAGCTTCATCACACCCATGCGGTTGAAGGCGATGAGCACCAGCGTCGCGACTGCGGCGGCGCCCAGATAGGGCAGGGCGATATCCGAGGTATAAAAGACCGCGATGATCGCCACCGCCGCGAGATCATCCAGAATGGCGAGGGTCGCCAGAAAAACCTTGAGGCTCGTGGGCACGCGTGATCCCAGAAGCGAGATGACGCCAAGCGCGAAGGCGATGTCGGTCGCCGATGGGATAGCCCAGCCGCGAATGGTCCCGGGATTGGAGGCGTTCATGTAGAAATAGATGAGCGCCGGAACCGCCACGCCGCCCGCCGCCGCAATACCCGGCAGCATCCGGTTGGACCAGCTCGCCAATTGCCCGTCGAGGAACTCGCGTTTGATTTCCAGCCCGACGAGCAGGAAAAAGAGAACCATCAGCGCGTCATTGATCCAGTGCAGAACGCTTAAGCCCCCGATCTTGACGTGAAGCGTATGAAAATACGTCTCGGCGAAGGGCGAGTTGGCGACGAGAAGCGCCAGCGCGGCGGAAAACATCAATACAATGCCGCCGGAAGCCTCGCTTTCCAGAAAACGGCGCAGGACGGAGGGCGGGCGGTTCAAGGCTATGTTCATGGGTGCACTCTATTCTTCATTGTCCTGCAAGGCTGCTTCATAGTCCTGGCCGCCATAAAAAACGCCAATGATATTCACGACATCAGCCGCCACCTCGAACCCGATCGTCACGCGGCGGCGATATCCGAGTGTTCGCAGGCCGGAACTATCACAGATCGGGTGAAACGGGAAACCGCCACGCCCTATAATAGCCCTTTTAGACCGTTGCCGATGGCCTCAGTGCGTTCCGTGAAAGCATTCCCTGTTTCCCCATGCAGCACCAGCGCGGGCGCGAGCGTCAGCCTGGCGCGGCTTCCGAGTGCGCCCCGCACCACGATGCGGATCGCCGCCTCATGGCCACGCGGTTGGACGGGAACAAGCGTCAGGCCACCGAAACGCCCTGAGAGCGCGGTTAGAATTTCCCCGATCGAGATTGGCCGCGCGATAATGGCTATGCCGCCGCCGGGCTTGACCATTGCCGCCGCCGTCCTGATCCATTGCTCGAACATATCCTTCGGCATCACATGCGCCTCCGCCTTCACGGCATCAGGCGTTTGCCGGTCGCCTTCCGCATTGAAGGGCGGGTTCATGATCGCGAAATCGAAGGCATTGTCGGGCAGACCGGCGGCCACACGCGCCCGTCCCGTCAGCGTCACATCGGCTTCGACAAGGCTCACGCGCCGCGAAATATCGGCGTTGAGCGGATGAGCCAGCGTCTTTCGGGCGAAACCGGCCATGAAAGCAGAGCGCTCCACCAGCGTCACGGTTGAAGCCGGGCAGCGCGCCGCCACTGCAAGCCCCGCCGCGCCTGCTCCGGCGCCCAGATCCGCCAGTCTTCCGGAAAAACCGTCCGGCACGGCGCTTGCCAGAACCATGGCATCGACACCGGCCCGGTGGCCCTTGAGCGCAGGCTGCACGAGATGGAACGCGCCGCGATGAAACGCGTCGAGGGTTTCGGATTCTGGCAGAATGCTCATACCGTATCCCCCGCGCGTCCAATTGGACGTGCGGTAGGCCGCAATTCATGCTCCAGGCCGGCATCGGTAAGAATTCGATGAGCGCGCCTTGCTTCCTGCTTGTCCACCATCAGCCGGCGAGGGAGGACGCCCAGCGATCCCTCGATGATGCTCATGTTCGAATCGGCGACGAAATGGCCGATGCCCGCTTCCGTCAAAAGCGCCTCGGCAAAGGAAATCAGAACAAGGTCGTTGGTTCGCATCATCTCGATCATATCTATAGAATGCAGTTTGTGCCGATGTTGGCAAGATCAGGTTCTGTGGGCGGAACGGATTGTGACCATTTGCGGCTTGAGCATGAAGGCCCGCTCCAATAATGTGGCGGCAAATTTGACTAGCATGATCCCGAAAAGTTGCAGACTTTTCGGATAAGGTCATGCGCAAAGCAACAGCATGATCCCGAAAAGTTGCAGACTTTTCGGATAAGGTCATGCGGAAAACAACAGCATGATCCCGAAAAGTTGCAGACTTTTCGGATAAGGTCATGCGGGTAATCAGCATGGAGCGGTCGCCGTTCCAGGGAGTGCAGCATTGGGTGTGGTTCTCAGCCTCGACGAGAAGAAAAAGCATGAAGGATCGATCCAGCCGCTGATCGACCTGACGAAAGCCGATATGGGCCGCGTCAACGAGCTGATCCTGTCCAAGGCGGGATCGGATGTTGAGATGATCCCGGAAGTGGCGAATCATCTGATCTCGTCCGGCGGCAAGCGCCTGCGTCCGATGCTGACGCTGGCAGCCGCGCGCATGTGCGGCTACAAAGGCGATGGCCATGTCAAGCTCGCCACCAGCGTGGAGTTCATGCATACCGCCACGCTCCTGCACGACGATGTGGTGGATGAAAGCGATCTGCGGCGCGGCAAAAGCACCGCGCGCATGATCTGGGGCAACCAGGCAAGCGTTCTCGTGGGCGATTTTCTTTTGGGCCAGGCCTTCAAGATGATGGTCGATGTCGGCTCGCTCGATGCGTTGGATGTGCTGGCAACCTCCGCCTCCATCATTGCCGAGGGCGAGGTGATGCAGCTTGCTGCCGCCAAGAACATGGAAACGACGGAAGATGAATATCTCGCCGTCATCAAGGCCAAGACCGCGGCGCTCTTCTCCGCCGCCGCCGAAGTCGGCCCGATCATCGCCGGCGCGGCTCGCGCGGATCGCGTGGCGCTGCGCTCCTACGGTCTCAATCTCGGCCTTGCCTTCCAGCTCGTCGATGATGCGCTCGATTATGGCGGCAGCGCCCGCGATCTGGGCAAGAATATTGGTGACGATTTCCGCGAGGGAAAGATCACCATGCCGCTGCTTCTAAGCTATCGCAGAGGAACAGCTGCGGAGCGTGCCTTCTGGAAAAAGGCGATCGAGGAGGGGGCGAGCGACGATGCCTCGCTTGAAAAGGCAATCGGCCTGATGACGCGTTATGGCGCCATTAGCGATACGGTGCAGCGCGCCCGCCATTTCGGCGAGATCGCCCGCGATGCGCTGGCGCCCCTGCCGCAGACGCCGGAAAAGAACGCGCTTCTCGACGTGATCGATTTCTGCATCAGCCGGGTGAACTAGCCCTTCTGATCTTCCTTGTGCCTTGTTTAAATGGTCATGCTGCGAATATTGTCGGTGATAATATTTCGAACGATTGAAAAGGAATAGCGGAATGCGGCTGAGCCCGATTTACGGTCCCCTCTCTGGCTTACTTCTTGCCGCAACCGCCAGCATGGCGCTGCCGGCGTCCGAGGCGCTTGCCCGCGCCAACGATGCGCTGGTTCCCCTCCGCGCGGGTTCGTTCGCCGGCGCTTATCTCGCGGGCCGGATTGCCGAGAGCGATAATGATTTGAGCGCTGCCGTCTCTTATTATCGCCAGGCGCTGGCTTTCGATCCGGCTAACCAGTCGATGAAGCAGGATCTGCTCATCACGCTTCTGACGGACGGCAAGTTCGCCGATGCGCTGCCGCTGGCGGAAGAGCTGAAGAACGTGCCGGAGGTGGAGCGTTTCTCCCGCGTCGCGCTCGCCATCGATGCCATCGCGAAAAAGCAATACCGCAAGGCCGGTCCGCTCCTGATGCTTTCGCTCCAATCGGATATGGACCGACTATCGTCCGGACTGATGTCCGCCTGGGCGATATCAGGCGAAGGCAAGACCAGGGATGCGCTGGATAAGATCGAAAAGCTGGAAGGGCCGGATTGGTACAATCTGTTCAAGGTGTACAACGCCGCGCTCATGAGCGATGCGGCGGGCGATAAGAAGACCGCGGCCAAATTCTATCAGGAAGCCTTTGACGACCGTTCCGGCGGCGGCGCTGCGCCCGATACTTATGAGCGCATCGTCGAAGCCTATGCCTCTTTCAAGGCGCGCAATGGCGATCGGCAGGGCGCGATAGAACTGCTCGATCAGGCGCAGGAACTGCTTTCCGGCCGGTTGGCGCTGCGCGAGTTCAGGGCGAAGCTGGAAAAGGGTGACAGGTTGAAGCCCCTCGTAGCCACGCCGCAACAGGGCGCGGCTGAGGTGCTCTATACGCTGGGAACCGCGATCAACCGCGGCGGCGCGGAGGCTTTCGCCAAGCTCTATCTCCAGATGTCCTTGCCGCTACGTCCCAATGACGATGCCACGCTGTTCCAGCTGGGCGATATCGCCGCCAAGCTGCAGCAGCCGCAAAAGGCCATTGAATATTACAGCCTTGTTCCGAAGGACTCGGTCTATCGCCGCGACGCGGAAATGCAGCTGGGCCTCAATCTCGCCGAGACCGACAAGACCGACGAGGCGATCAAGCATTTGAAGGTGCTGGTCGATCAGGACAAGTCCGACGTCCGCTCCTATCTGGCGCTAGGCGCGGTTTACGCCCAGAAAAAGGATTTCCGCAACGCGGCTGAAACCTATGACGCGGCGGTCAAGACGATCGGCACGCCGGAGCAGGACGATTGGGGCCTCTTCTATCAGCGCGGCATCGCCTATGAACGCCTCAAGGAATGGGACAAAGCCGAGCCGAACTTTCGCGAGGCGCTGAAACTCTATCCGGACCAGCCGCAGGTGCTGAACTATCTGGGCTATTCCTGGGTGGACATGAACAAGAACCTTGAGGAAGCACTCGACATGATCCGCAAGGCGGTCGAGCTGCGCCCGCAGGATGGCTATATCGTCGATTCGCTGGGCTGGGCCTATTATCGCCTCGGCCGCTATAACGAGGCGGTCACCGAGCTGGAAAAGGCGGTAAAGCTGCGCCCCGAGGATGCGACGATTAACGACCATCTGGGCGATGCCTACTGGCGCGCGGGCCGCAAGCTGGAGGCGACCTTCCAATGGCACCACGCGATCACCGCGAAGCCAGAGCCGGAAGAACTGG
This sequence comes from Paramesorhizobium leguminum, assembly GCF_003217235.1. Lineage (GTDB taxonomy): Bacteria > Pseudomonadota > Alphaproteobacteria > Rhizobiales > Rhizobiaceae > Paramesorhizobium > Paramesorhizobium leguminum. Next base: position 249,787 of record NZ_QJTF01000001.1, read on the forward strand.
CGAAGATCGAGGAAAAGCTGAAAACCGGGCTCCCCGCCGATGCTACGCGCAAGGCGGAGGTGAAGGAGTAGGGCGCAGGTGTGGGTGCTTGTCATCCCACCCCCCTCTGGCTTGCCAGCCATCTCCCCCTCGCGGGGGGAGATTACGCCTTCATGACGATTGGTACCAATCGCAGACGTTGAAAGATGAGCAGCATAGTTCATGTCAGCCAATCTCCCCCCGCGAGGGGGAGATGCCCGGCAGGGCAGAGGGGGGTGGGATGAAGCGCACCAACGCCCGCCACCGCCGCAACCCTTGACCCCGCAATCCCGACAAACTACGACGTGGCATCCTGAATTCCCATGAGGGCGCCCCATGTCCGCCACGCTACCCGACCACATGCATCCGACCCGCTCCTTTCAGGGGCTGATCCTGACGCTCCATAATTATTGGGCGCAGCACGGCTGCATCATTCTCCAGCCCTACGACATGGAAGTCGGCGCCGGCACATTCCATCCGGCAACAACGCTGCGCTCGCTGGGGCCGAAGCCATGGAAGGCGGCCTATGTCCAGCCATCGCGCCGCCCGAAGGATGGACGCTATGGCGAAAACCCCAACCGGCTGCAGCATTATTATCAATATCAGGTGATCATAAAGCCGTCGCCGCCGAACCTGCAGGAGCTTTATCTGGGTTCGCTCAAGGCCATCGGCCTCGATCCGCTGCTCCACGATATCCGCTTCGTCGAGGACGATTGGGAAAGCCCGACGCTGGGAGCCTGGGGCCTCGGCTGGGAATGCTGGTGCGACGGCATGGAAGTGTCGCAGTTCACTTACTTTCAACAGGTCTGCGGCATCGAATGCTCACCGGTTTCCGGCGAACTGACCTATGGGCTGGAACGCCTCGCCATGTATGTGCAGGGCGTCGATAACGTCTATGATCTGAACTTCAACGGGCTGGAAGGCGACGAAAAGGTCACCTATGGCGACGTCTTCCTGCAGGCCGAGCAGGAATATTCGAGGCACAATTTCGAACACGCCAATACGGATGTGCTGCTCCGGCATTTCGAGGATGCCGAGCGCGAATGCGAGGCGCTGCTGAAAGCCGGCGCGCCGGCGGCGGGTGCGAATGCATCGCTCCATAAGATGGTTTTCCCGGCCTATGACCAGTGCATCAAGGCCTCCCACGCCTTCAACCTTCTCGATGCCCGCGGCGTCATCTCCGTCACCGAGCGCCAGAGCTACATCCTGCGTGTGCGCAACCTCGCCCGCCAATGCGGCGAGGCGTTCCTCAAGACCGATGCGGGCGGCTTCAACTATAAAAACGAGGCTGCGTGATGCCTGATCTTCTTCTTGAACTACGCTCCGAAGAGATACCTGCTCGCATGCAGCGCAAGGCTGCAGGCGATTTGAAGAAGCTCGTTACCGATGGGTTGGTCGAGGCAGGACTGACCTATGAGGCCGCGCGCGAATACTGGACGCCGCGCAGGCTGGCGCTCGATATCAGGGGCCTGACCATCCGTTCCAAGGATGTGCAAGAGGATATCAAAGGGCCATCCGTAACCGCGCCGGATCAGGCCGTTCAGGGCTTTCTGCGCAAGGCTGGCCTGACCGACGTTTCGCAGGCCCATGTCCACAGCGACCCGAAGAAGGGCGATTTCTACGTCGCCCATATCGTCAAGCCGGGCCGTGCGGCGGAAGAGATCATCGCCGAGCTGATGCCAAGGGTGATCCGCGATTTCCCTTGGCCGAAATCGATGCGCTGGGGCGCGGCCTCAAGCAAGCCCGGCTCATTGCGCTGGGTGCGCCCCCTGCAATCGATCCTCTGCACCTTCGGCCCCGAAACCGAAGAGCCCGTGGTGGTCGATTTCGCGGTAGACGGCATCCGCTCCGGCAATGTCACCTACGGCCACCGCTTCATGAGCGATGGCAAGCCGATCACCGTGCGCCGCTTCGATGATTACGTCACCAAGCTCGACAAGGTGAAGGTCGTGCTCGACGCCGACCGGCGCAAGGAAATGATATCGGACGACGCCCGCAATCTGGCATTCGCCTCCGGCCTCGAACTGGTCGAGGATGAGGGGCTGCTGGAAGAGGTTTCCGGCCTTGTCGAATGGCCGGTGGTGCTGATGGGCGCGTTCGAGGAAGAATTCCTCGCCATCCCGCCCGAAGTGATCCGCCTGACCATCCGCACCAACCAGAAATGCTTCGTCACCCGCAAGCAGGGCGAAACCGACAGGCTCTCCAACCGCTTCATCCTCATCTCAAATATCGAGGCGAAGGATGGTGGCAAGGAAATCGCTCATGGCAACGGCAAGGTAGTCCGCGCCCGCCTTTCCGACGCGCTCTATTTCTGGAAGACCGATCAGGCTGATTTGCCCGATGTGGAAAAGCTTGAAGCCTCGGCGGGAAAATTCGCCCTCGATCTCAAAAAGCCGCTCGACCAGCGCATGGCGCGGCTGGATGCGCTTGGCGTCACCTTCCACGCCAAGCTCGGCACACAAGGCGAACGCATCGAACGCATCCGCCGGCTGGCGCAGGAAATCGCCCCGCTCGTCGGCGCTGACCCCGACTTGGCGGAACGCGCGGCATTGCTCGCCAAGGCGGATTTGACAACCGAAGTGGTAGGCGAATTCCCCGAATTGCAGGGCGGCATGGGCCGCAAATATGCGCTGTTGCAGGGGGAACATCCCTCCGTCGCCGCCGCCATCGAAGAGCACTACAAGCCGCAAGGCCCATCGGATGCCGTGCCGCGCGATCCCGTATCGATTGCGGTTGCCTTGGCAGACAAGCTCGACACGCTGGTAGGGTTCTGGGCTATCGACGAAAAGCCGACCGGCTCGAAGGACCCGTTCGCGCTGCGCCGCGCGGCGTTGGGTGTAATCCGGCTGGTGCTGGAGAATGATGTGCGGTTGCCTTTGGCTGAGATAACAGAAAGAGCAGCAAGTTTGCTATTTGGCTCTTTCCAAGAGCACTATCTAGCACTTCGCTCTAATTTCAACCCAGAGACGATGAACGATGTTGATTTCAATTATGGGTGGAACAACGATTTCGCTTTGATTGAGCGGCAAGATAAAACACGCGAAAATTTTGTACCAATTGGTAGTTTGCGAGCTCTATCAGCTTCGAGTGCCGACCTCCTGTCATTCTTCCACGACCGCTTGAAGGTCTACCTCAAGGACGAAGGCGCGCGCTACGATGCCATCGATGCGGTGCTGTCGCCCGATGCCGATAATCTGCTGCTCATCGCCCGCCGGGTCGAGGCGCTGATCTATTTCATCAACACCGAGGACGGTAAAAACCTCCTCGCCGGCACCAAGCGCGCCGCCAACATCCTCGCCGCCGAGGAAAAGAAGGGCACACGGGTGGCCGATAGCGTCGATCCCGCGCTCTTCAGCGAAGACGAGGAAAGGGCGCTTTTTGCCGCTATCGGTGAGGCTGAAAAGGATGCGGGCGAGGCGATTGAACGGGAAGATTTCTCCGGCGCCATGCTGGCGCTCGCCAAACTGCGCGGGCCGGTCGATGCTTTCTTTGAGAAAGTGCTCGTGAATGATGAGAATGAGAAGGTCCGGGCCAACCGCCTGGCGCTGTTAGCGCGTATTCGCGAGGCGACGGGTAAGGTGGCGGATTTTTCGAAGATTGCCGGGTGAGCGACTGGCCAGGTCGGTGGGGCACTTCACCCCCCTCTGGCTTGCCAGCCATCTCCCCCTCAAGGGGGGAGATTAAGCTTTCATGAATGCCGGTGCCAATCGCCAGCGTTGCAGAATAAGTACCTTCATCGATGCAGGCTAATCTCCCCCCTTGAGGGGGAGATGGCTGGCAAGCCAGAGGGGGGTGAAGTGCCCCACCGACCTGAATTAACTTGGGGCTACTCCACCCTCGTCCGTAGCTTTACATCCCCCAGCGCCTCGTCCGTCAGCGCGCCGACCGGCATCGTATCCACAGGCCCCGCCGTCTGTCCCTGCATCCGCGCCATATAAGCCCGCGCCCGCTTGCGCCGCTCCTCCAGCGCCATGCGCCGTGCCGCCCCCGCCGCCTTGTCCGCTTCGCACACCCGGCAGATCGGATTTCCCGCCGTATCCACGCCGTCATAGCCGACATAATCGATGGAACGAACCTGTCGCGGCTCCGTCGGCGTCTCTATGGAACCCGCATAAGCCGGCGCGATGAAGCCCGGCGCCAGAACAAAAATCGCGATGAATCGAGATAACATCATTCACTCCCCGCATAATCAGAGCATGATCCCTAAAAGTTGCAGACTTTTTGGATAAGATCATGCGTCTAAAACCAGGGAAACCCTAGCATCCGGACCTTGCGATCCCGTCTCGACAACCGCTCGAATTTTAACGATCCCGCGCAATGCTTGCGCCTTGTAATTCCCTTGTGTAGGCCTTTTGCCCGAAGGAGAATGGATTTGGCGGATATCTCGAAAATAGACGGCGAGGCGCTGGCCCGTGGAGTCAAGGTTCTGGGCGAGGGCGGGTTGGTCGCCATCCCCACCGAGACGGTCTACGGGCTTGCCGCCGATGCCACCAATGGCGAGGCGGTGGCGCGCATTTTCGAGGCCAAGGGCCGTCCGCGCTTCAATCCGTTGATTTGCCATGTATCGAGCATCGCCATGGCCGAGCGCTACGTCGAGATCGATCCGCTGTCACGCCGCCTGATCGATGCCTTCTGGCCGGGTCCGCTGACGCTTGTTCTGCCCATCAAGGAAAACGCGCCGGTGCATCCGCTGGTAACGGCGGGACTTTCCACACTGGCGCTCCGCATGCCGCAAGGCGTGGCGAGAGACGTGATCACCATGCTCGATCGCCCGCTTGCCGGCCCCAGCGCCAACACATCCGGCCGCATCAGCGCCACGACGGCGGAAGCCGTGGCTGATGATCTGGGCGCGAAGGTGGATCTGATCCTCGATGGCGGTCCATGCCCGGTCGGGCTGGAATCGACCATCGTCAAGGTCGAGGGTGATACCATATCCCTGCTTCGCCCCGGCGGATTGGCGGCGGAAGAGATCGAGGCGCTGACCGGTATGCCGCTCAAGCGTCTCGACCAGCGCGCCGCCATTCAGGCGCCGGGGATGCTCGCTTCGCACTACGCACCACGCGCCGCCATGCGCCTTGACGTGCGCGAAGTCCAACCCGGCGAGGCGCTGCTCGCTTTCGGGCCTATCCGGGCCCAAGACGCGGAAAACGTCTCCTATCAGCTCAATTTGAGCGAGACGGGAAACCTACGCGAGGCGGCGGTGCATCTTTTCGATTATATGAAGCGGCTCGATGCGGCAGGCGTCGCCACCATCGCCGTCGAGCCGATCCCGCATGAAGGGCTGGGCGAGGCGATCAACGACCGGCTCGCCCGCGCCGCCTCTCCGAGGGAATAGTTTTAGATGAAAGCCCGATACGAACACCCCCCTCTGCCCTGCCGGGCATCTCCCCCTCAAGGGGGGAGATCAGGCTGTCATAAGCGCCGCCGCTAATTGCCGGCGTTGCAGGATGGAAGCCGCCATTAATGAAGGCCAATCTCCCCCCTTGAGGGGGAGATGTCCGGCAGGACAGAGGGGGGTGATCTCCGCACCGGAAAGAGAAAGCAAACGCCATGACGATACAGCCGGCAAGTCCCGATAAGACCGTACTCGACCGCTTTGCCGCCATTGTTGGCGAAAAGAACGCATTGCACACACCCGGCGATATCGCGCCCTATCTCATCGAACAGCGCGACCTCTATCACGGGCGCGCCGCGCTGGTATTGCGTCCCGGCTCGACTGAGGAAATCGCGCAAATCCTGAAACTCGCCACCGAAACCGGCACGCCCATCGTGCCGCAGGGCGGCAATACGGGCCTTGTCGGGGCACAGCAGCCGGATGAAACCGGCCGCGCCATCATCCTGTCCCTGTCGCGCATGAACCGCATCCGCTCCATCGACACAGCAGGCAATCTGGCGACGGTGGAGACCGGCGTCGTGCTGAAAAACCTGCAGGACGCGGCGGCGGAGGTGGGTCTGCTCTTTCCGTTGTCGCTCGGCGCGGAAGGCTCCTGCCAGATCGGCGGCAATCTCTCCTCCAATGCCGGCGGCACGGCGGTTCTCGCCTATGGCAATATGCGCGAGCTCTGCCTTGGGCTGGAGGTGGTGCTGCCGACCGGTGAAATCCTTGAGGATTTGCGCTACGTCAAGAAGGACAACACCGGCTACGATCTGAAGGACCTCTTCATCGGCGCGGAAGGCACGCTTGGCGTCATCACCGCGGCGGTGCTGAAACTCTATCCGCAGCCGAAGGGCAAGGGCGTCGCCTATGCGGGTCTGAAGACCCCAGCCGATGCGTTGAAGCTCCTGGGCCTTGCCACCGAACATGCCGGCCCCGCGCTGACCGGTTTCGAGCTGATGCCGCGCATCGGCGTCGAATTCACCGCCAAACACGTCGAGGGCGTGCGCGATCCGCTGGAAAGCCCGCATGAATGGTATGCGCTGATCGACATTTCCTCCTCGCGCTCATCCGACGACGCTCGCGCCATCCTTGAGACGATCCTGACCGAGGCCTATGAAGCCGACCTCGTGCAGGACGCCGCAATTGCCGAAAGTGTGGCGCAGGAAAAGATGTTTTGGAAAATGCGCGAGGAGATGTCGTGGGCGCAGAAGCCGGAAGGCGGCTCGATCAAGCACGATATCTCCGTGCCGGTCGCCTCCATCCCCGCTTTCATCGATGAGGCGGGCAGGGCGGTTCTGGAGATGATCCCAGGCGCCCGCATCGTCTGCTTCGGCCACATGGGCGACGGCAATCTGCATTATAACATCTCGCAGCCGGTAGGGGCCGATAAGCAGGCCTTCCTCGTCCGCTGGGGTGAACTCAACCATCGTATTCATACGATTGTCGCAAGCTATGGCGGGTCGATTTCCGCCGAGCATGGCATCGGCCAGTTGAAGCGCGAGGAGCTCAAGCATTTCAAGAACCCGGTGGCGCTGGCGCTGATGAAGAAGATAAAGGCCGCTTTCGATCCGGCGGGGATTATGAATCCGGGCAAGGTGATTTGAGCTTTGGTTCGGTGGAATTTGGAAACGACGCGTGGTGCGTAGGCTGATCTTGAAATTACGCATGGCTCGTAGTAAATTACCAGAGTGAACCGGGAGATTTCTCCCCCGGTTCGTTTCGCTAGATAAAGAATTGGACCCGCACGATAGCTTGCCAGCCCGTGCGGGTTTTCTTTATCGTCAGCGTGATCCTGATGGCTATGCTCATCATTTTCACTCCGTTCGAAGGCGAGGCGCTCGCCTGCGCTGGCGCAGCCCATCTTCGCCAGCGCGTCAGGGCTGGCTCCTGACGCATGCTGCTTCCGCTCTCGATTTCGTGACATTAGAGCAAGTTTAATAAAAGTGTTAAGCAGTTTCTTTCCAAAACCTTACCCCAATAGTTCCACTCTGCTAACCATCTGCCAAATCAGGAAAATTTAACCTAACTAATTAAGCTCGACGGTAATAAAGCGGGCCTATTGTCATCTCCAACGAGGCCGGAAACGGCCCGAAAAAGACGGGAGACCGGAACACCGGCTCCTGAACGGCAGGGAGACCGGAATACCGGCTCTCAGGAGAGACAGAGGCGTCTAGAACATGATGAACCAAGGGCTTAAGCCAGTATGGGCGGGCCGCGAATTGCGGCTGGATCCATTTCATTTTCCGCAGGTGGTGACCTATGCCACGCGCGATGAGGAGGGTGACATCACCTTCACCATCAACGAGCGTGGCGCGGTGATCCGGCGCATCTTGCCGGAAAGCGGGATACCAATGTCCATCGCGCTGCCCGCCCGCGCCTTCCAGGGCGTCACGGCCCGCGCGGTGGAGGATGAATTTGGCGAGATCACCGTGACGCTGGAACTGATGCACACGGACCCGCAGCTTTCTGTTCCGCTGCTCGTTGCGCATGATCTCGACGATGTGGCCGCCGACTGGCGCGCCTGGTCCGCGGCTTTCAACCTGCCGATGATGCTGGTGGAGGAAGACGGCGTCGCCCGTCCGCTGGACGAAAGCACTGGCCCTGTCGGCGTCTCCACGCCCCAGCCGCGCCGCCAGGGCCAGGAACCCCGCCGCCGCCGCCCGCGCTTCCTGGCGCGCCGCAAGACCGGGACGCTGGGTGTCCGGCTGGTGATCTCAGGCGCGGAGATTATTGCGCGGAGGTAAGATTAGGGCAGTAGGGCAGTAAGTGAGTAGGGCAATATGTGTTCTTTTTAACATACTGCCCTACTGCCCTATTGCCTTACTGCCTTGCCCTTCGTCAAAAATGCCATCACCGCCTCGCGGGCTTCCTGCGAGGTGAGACGTTCACCGAAATGTTTTGCCTCCCGCGCGATGCGCTCGCTGACCGGCTCATCTGGGCCGCGCAGTAGCGCCTTGGTGATTTGCATTGCCTCCGGCGGGCGGGCGGCGATGGCTTGCGCCGCTTCCAGCACGGCGGATTCCAGTTCCGCCGGCTCGACGATGCGGTAAACGATCCCTGCCTCTTTGGCAGCATCTGCCGAAAACCCTTCCCCCAGCGCCAGCAGCGCGAAGGCCTTCTGGTGACCCATCAAGCGGGGCGCGAGGAGGCTCGACCCGGCCTCCGGAACGAGCCCCAGATCGACAAAAGGCGTGCGAAACAGGGATTGCGGCGTGGCGAAGGTCAGGTCGCAATGAAGATGCATCGTGGTGCCGATGCCGATGGCGAGGCCGTCCACGCCGGAGACGACCGGCTTCTTCGCGGTTGATAGCGCATGGAGAAAATCCAGAATTTCGGCTCCAAGCGAGCCGCCGCTCGCCGCCACCATGAAATCCTGCATGTCGTTGCCGGCGCAAAATGCGCCGGGCTGACCTAGAAAAACATGCACCCGAATAGTCTCATCGGAGTCACCCGTGCGTAGCGCCTCGGCCATCGCCGCATACATGGCGCGGGTGAGTGCATTCTTTTTTTCGGGACGCGCAATGCGAATGACCTGTACCGATTTGATGCGTTCGATGATGATGTGTTCGGACACTCGAGTTCACTCCTTAATGCGTCGATTCCGGCTATTGCGCCCTCCTTCCCCCTTGCGGGGTTGAGGAGCGTTCGGCCGCAGGCCGAGGAAAAGCCAACGATTTGGCTTTTCCAGCGACGAACGCCCGCGTTAGCGGGCGGATGGGGGTGGTGACGTGCGCGCTTACAACAAAGATCGTAACACAGACGTCTCCACCCCCACCCGACCCTTCGGGCCACCCTCCCCGCAAGGGGGAGGGAGGAGTTCAATCCTGCAATGCCGCACCGGCGGCCATGAGGCTCTCAGCACCATGCATGACGCGATGTTTCAACGCCGTCGTTTCGTTCAGGAGATTTTCCGCATAGAAACGGCAAATCGCGGAACGCGCGGCATCACCGTCGGCAAGCGCGCCCTTGGCAAGATAAGCGCCCCCGGCGGCAAGTCCGAAAAGCCTCAGATAAGGCGTCGCGCCGCAAAGCGCTTCGGCAAGTTGCCCTTCGGCCAAGGCCTTTTGCAGGTACAGCGTCGCCTCTTCGAGATCGGCAAGCGCTGCCGAAAGGCACTTGGCGGTTTCGCCCAGTTCCGGGCGATTGCTCGCTGCCGCCTGATAGGCAATGGCGACGAGTTCCGCGATATAGCCCTTCACATGCTCGCCATTGCCAAGCGGCAGCTTCCGCTGCACCAGATCGATCGCCTGAATGCCGTTGGTGCCTTCATAGATCGGCGTGATGCGCACGTCACGCCAGAGCCGCGCCGCGCCGGTCTCCTCGATAAAGCCCATGCCGCCATGCACCTGAATGCCGAGCGAAGCGGCCTCCATTCCGACATCCGTGCCGAAAGCCTTCGCCACCGGGGTCAACAGGCTGGCGCGGTCGGCCCAATGACGGGCCTCGTCGCCTTCGCTCACGCGCGCCATGTCCAGCGCATGGGCGCAGGCATAGGCGATGGCCCGCGCGCCTTGCGTCAGCCCCTTCATGGTCAGCAGCGTGCGCTGGATATCGGGGTGCTCGATGATCGGGCTCATCTCGCCGCCGGCCTTAGCCCCTGGCGCGCGGCCCTGCCGCCGTTCGCGGGCAAACGCCAGCGCCTTCTGGTAGGCCGCTTCCGCCACCGCCACGCCCTGGATGCCGACAAGCAGCCGGGCATTGTTCATCATCGTGAACATGCAGGCGAGGCCGTGATTTTCCTCGCCCACCAGCCAGCCCTTCGCGCCTTCGCCGGATGTGCCGTCGCCATAGATCATGGTGCAGGTGGGGGAGGCGTGAATGCCGAGCTTGTGCTCGATGCCGGCGCAGAACACCTCATTGCGCGGTCCAAGCGAGCCATCGGGATTTACCAGGAACTTCGGTACGAGAAACAGCGATATGCCCTTTGTCCCCGCGGGCGCGTCGGGCAGCCTTGCCAGCACCAGATGGACGATATTGTCCGTCATGTCGTGCTCGCCATAGGTGATGAAAATCTTCTGGCCGAAGAGGCTGTATGTGTCGTCGCCATTGCGCGTCGCGCGCGCCTTGAGTGCGCCAAGATCGGAGCCCGCTTGCGGCTCCGTCAAATTCATCGTGCCGGTCCACTCACCGGAGATGAGCTTTGGCAGGTAAAGCGCCTTCAACTCATCGGAAGCATGTTTTTCCAGCGCTTCGACCGCGCCCATTGTGAGCGTCGGCGCCAGCGCGAAGGCGACGGAACCGGCGTTCCACATCTCCGATACGGCGACGGAAAGCATCGCCGGCAGCCCCTGGCCGCCATAGGCCTCATCGCCCGTCAGCGCATTCCAGCCGCCCGCGGCCCAGTCGGTGTAGAGTTCCTTCCAGCCCGGCGCGGTGGTGACGACGCCATCCTGCAGCTTCGTGCCATGCTTGTCGCCGGTTTCAGCCAGGGGCGCGATCCGCTCACCGGCAAATTTCGCCGCCTCCTCCAGAATGGCATCGACAAGATCGGCGGAAAGCTCGCCAAAGCGCTTTTCCTCAAGCGCTTCGTCCAGCCCGGCAACCTGCTTCAGCGTATGGGCAATATCCTTGATGGGCGCGCGATACATGAATTCTCCTCCGGTCGTTCCAGGAAAAGAGCTATCGGCTCATTACGTAAACGTCAATTGTCCTATCGTCATTCTCGGGCTTGTCCCGAGAATCTACCATAAGAAAAAGATAAGCGATTACCGTCCTGACTGATCAACCCTCGGTAGATTCTCGGGACAAGCCCGAGAATGACGGCCAGAGCGAGGCTGTTCTGACAAAATCTAAGCGTCAGCTGTCCGCCTTCTCCCGCTCCACCGCCCGCCAGCCGATATCTGACCGGCAGAAGCCGCCGGGCCAATCGATGGCGTTAACGCCGGCATATGCCTTGGCCTGCGCTTCCGCCACCGTCTTGCCCGTAGCGGTGACATTGAGCACACGACCGCCATTGGCGACGAGTTCGCCGTCCTTCATCGCCGTGCCTGCATGGAAAACCTGCACATCGGGCAGGCTCAAAGCCTCATCCAGCCCCTTGATCACGCTGCCTTTTTCCGGCGAGGCCGGATAGCCCTTCGCCGCCATCACCACGGTCAGCGCGGGATCATCGCTCCAGCGGATCGAGATCTGGTCGAGCATCCCATCGGCGGCGGCGTTGAGCAGGAGCAGCAGGTCGTCCTTCAGCCGCGTCATCAGCACCTGGCATTCCGGATCGCCGAAACGGGTGTTGTATTCGATGAGCTTCGGGCCATCCTTCGTGATCATCAGCCCGGCGAAGAGGACGCCGGAGAAAGGCGCGCCGATTTCCGCCATGCCGCGCATGGTCGGTTCGATCAGCTCGCGCATGGTGCGATCCACCATTTCCGGCGTCATCACGGGCGCGGGCGAATAGGCGCCCATGCCGCCGGTATTGGCGCCGGTATCGCCGTCGCCCACGCGCTTGTGGTCCTGCGCGGTGCCGAAGGGCAGCGCCGTCTTGCCGTCGCAGATGCAGAAGAAGCTTGCTTCCTCGCCGTCGAGATATTCCTCGACCACCACCTCCGCCCCGGCGGAACCGAACGCGCCCTCGAAGCAGGCATCGACCGCATCGAGCGCCTCGTCCAGCGTCATGGCGACCACCACGCCCTTGCCTGCGGCAAGCCCATCCGCCTTGACGACGATGGGCGCGCCTTGCTCGCGGATATAGGCTTTCGCCTTCGGCGCATTGTTGAAGCGGCCATAGGCCCCGGTCGGGATGTCGAAGCGGGCGCAGAGATCCTTGGTGAAGCCCTTGGAGCCCTCAAGCTGCGCCGCCGCCTTGGAAGGGCCGAACACCTTGATGCCAGCCGCCCGCAGATCGTCGGCAATGCCGGCAACGAGCGGCGCTTCCGGGCCGACGACGACGAGATCGATGGCATTTTCCTTGCAGAAGGCGATGACATCAGCATGATCGGCAACATCGAGCGCAACGCAGGTCGCGACCTCGGCAATGCCCGGATTGCCCGGCGCGCAATAGAGTTGTTCCAGAACCGGAGAGGCCGCGATTTTCCATGCCAGCGCGTGCTCGCGTCCGCCTGAACCGATCAACAGGACTTTCATGGGCCTTGCTCCATCTACGTTAGAAGAATAGGAAATGGTCGAAATTGAAGGAACCGTCATGGCGCAGGACGAACTACACGGAACGATTCAGTCGCGCAATGCACAAGGCCGCGTCATGGATGCGCCCTCCGGCCATTGGGTCTACCGCGCATTGCCGCAAAGGCTGTGGCCCTATGCGCAGCTGGCGCGATGGGACAGGCCGATCGGCTGGCAATTGCTGCTCTGGCCCTGCTGGTGGTCGGTCGCGCTGGTCGCGGCGGCGGGAGCCACCAGGCCTGGGGTAAGCGACTGGTCGCTCATCCCTTCGCCATGGCATCTCGTCCTGTTCCTCATCGGCGCAATCGCCATGCGCGGCGCGGGCTGCACCTATAATGACCTCATCGATCAGGAGATCGACGACAAGGTGGCCCGCACCCGCTCGCGCCCGCTGCCGTCAGGGCAGGTGACGCGCCGCCAGGCAAAGATATTCCTCGTCCTGCAGGCGCTTATCGGCCTCGCCGTGCTCCTGCAGTTCAACCTGTTCACAATTGTGCTTGGCGTCAGTTCGCTCCTGATCGTCGCGGCCTATCCCTTCATGAAGCGGATCACCAACTGGCCGCAACTGGTGCTGGGACTCGCTTTCTCCTGGGGCGCGCTCATGGGCTGGGCCGCCGACAAGGGAAGCTTGGCCCTCCCGCCGCTCCTGCTTTACGCCGGCGCGATCCTCTGGACTATCGGCTACGACACGATTTACGCGCATCAGGACAAGGAGGACGACGCGCTGGTCGGCGTCCGCTCCACCGCCCGCCTGTTTGGCACCCGGACGAAGGAAGCGCTGCTCGTGCTTTATGGCGGCGCGCTGGGGCTATTCCTCGCCGCCTTCGCCACGGCGGATGTGCCGTTCCCGGCAATCGCCGGCCTGCTCGCCGCCGGCGCGCATATGTATCGCCAGATCGCCACACTCGATATCGACAATCCGTCCGAATGCCTCCGGCTGTTCAAGTCGAACAATATGGTCGGCTGGCTGATTTTCCTGGGGCTGGTGCTCGGGACGTTATGGGTGGCATTGAAGCCAGTGGTTTAGTGAACAGTGAGATAGTGAACAGTGAGATAGTGAACAGTGAGATAGTGAACAGTGAGATAGTGAACAGTGAGATAGTGTGGGAAACTGCTCACTGCTCACTGCTCACTGCTCACTGCCTCACGGATAAAGCCGCGCCTTCTCCCACCCCCCCTCGGACGTCTCCCGCGTAAACACCACCCGATCGTGCAGCCGAAAAGGACGGTCATGCCAGAACTCGATCGAGACGGGGCGTAGCCGGAAGCCGGACCAATGCGGCGGGCGAGGAATCTCGCCGATGGCATGGCGCGCCGTATATTCGGCGACGGCCTTTTCCAGCGCAAAGCGGCCTTCCAGCGGGCGCGATTGCTTCGAGGCCCAGGCGCCGATGCGGCTGCCGCGCGGGCGCGAGGCGTAGTAGGCATCGGCCTCCGAATCGCTCACCTGCTCCACCGGCCCACGTATCCGCACCTGCCTGCGCAGCGATTTCCAGTGGAAGCACATGGCGGCCTTTTGCGAAGCCAGTATCTCGCGCCCTTTCTGGCTTTCATAATTTGTGTAAAAGGTAAACCCGCGCTCGTCAAAGTCCTTCAAAAGCACCATTCTGGCGTTGGGCATGCCGTTTTCATCGACCGTCGCGAGCGCTAGAGCGTTTGCATCGTTCGGTTCTGATTTCGCCGCGTCCGAAAGCCACTCGGCGAAGAGTTGAAACGGCTCTTGCGCCTGCGTAAAGTCACTGCTTGTTAACTCGATATCGCTCATAGTTCCGCCTCGTCAGCAAATTTCAGCATGACCTTATCCAAAAAGTCTGCAACTTTTTTGGACCGTGCTCAAGCAAAAGGGAAAGGCATTGGCATCTAAAAATGCGCGCACCGCCCGACAGTTCTCAGCCATCCGCCTGTCAGCGGTGTTGATGCTTGGTGCCCTGAGCGGTTGTGCCATGAAGGGTTTCAGTATCGAGGATGCAGTTCCCGACGATGCGACCATTACCGGGTCCGTTTCAGCCGCGCAACAGGGCGAGCCCGACAAGGGCAAGCTGTCCGATCAGGCGACTGTCCGCAATGTCATTTCCGCGCTCGACTTCCGCAAATGGGGCGAAACGCCGATTCCCTGGGCCAACCCGGAGACGGGCAGCCAGGGCACCATCACAACCGTGGCGGAGAGCAAGACGGATACCGGGCTCTGCCGCCGCTTCCAGACCTCGCGCGAGGCTTTTGACGGCGTCTCGCTCTATCGCGGCGAAACCTGCTTGGAGAAGGACGGCGCATGGATGTTGAAATCATTCGCGCCGCTTTGAGTTGGAAACGGTGGCGAACTATCCTCCCTCCATCCTCGTGGTTCGAGGCTCGCTACGCTCGCACCTCACCATGAGGATGGAAGAGCGCCGGCGTTTCAGTAGCCCTCATCCTGAGGTGCGTAGTGAAGCAAAGCGAAACGAAGCCTCGAAGGGCGAGGGCGCTTGGCGCTGCGTCAGTCAAAGTAACTCTAAGCAGCGGATTCTCCACGGCAAATCTGGAAGTTCCGCCGGAAAATACGCATATGAGAGACGATTTTTGAGTTTTCCGGCTGTTTTCTTCGGCAAAGAGGAACATGATGCGCGATCCCTATAGCGTGCTGGGCGTCGCCAAGACGGCGAAGCCCGAAGAGATAAAATCGGCATACCGCAAGCTCGCCAAGAAGTTTCATCCCGACCAGAACCCGGATGATCCCAAGGCGAAGGAACGCTTCGCCGAGGCGAGCCAGGCCTATGACATAGTGGGCGACAAGGAGCGCCGGGCGCAGTTCGACCGCGGTGAGATCGATGCGGAAGGCAAGCCCGCGTTTGCGGGGTTCAATCCGCAGGGGTTCCATCCGGGCGGCGCAGGCGGTACGGGCGATCCCTTTGCCGATTACGCGCGCCGGGCTGGCGGTCGCGGTTTCGAGTTCCGTACCGGGCCGGGCGGAAGCTTCAGCCAGGGCGGGTTTGCCGGGGCGGAAGACATCCTGAACGATCTTTTTGGCGGCGGCGCTGGTGGTGCCAGAGCCCGCGCGCGCCCGGCCAAGGGCGCCGATCTCATGGCCTCCATCGAAATCTCGCTTGAGCAGGCGGTCGGCGCGGAAAAGGTCGAGGCGGTCTTCCCCAATGGCAAACGGCTGGCGATCAAGCTGCCGAAATATGTCGAGGACGGCCAGACAATCCGCCTGAAAGGGCAGGGCGACGCGATGCCTGGCGGAACGCCGGGCGACGCAATGGTGACGATTCATATCCGGAATCACCCGCGCTTCGAGCTGAAAGGCCGCGATCTGCACCTCGATCTGCCGGTTTCGCTTGCCGATGCGGTGCTGGGCGCCCGCATCGAGGTGGAAACGCTGGATGGCAGGGTGGCGGTCAAGGTTCCGGCATGGTCAAGCTCCGACCGCGTCCTGCGGTTGAAGGGTAAGGGCCTGCCGGTGAAAGCGGGTGAGCGCGCCGATCTCTTCGTGCATGTCCGCGTGATGCTTCCCGAGGGCGGCGATCCGGAACTGGAGGCCTTGATGGAGAAGCAGCGGGCGGCATGAGCATGGTCCCGAAAAGTTGTAGACTTTTCGGATAAGATCATGCGACCTCCAAATTTAGAGCCCAAGTTACAAATAGATATATCAAGTTTCTGATAAATCCGGCTTTTTTGCTCGCTCCGCTTGAAGCCTGTTCAAGCCTGTGCGATAGGGCGCTTATGTCGCTTCAGAACAATTTTGACGAGGGTCGGGTAAAATAATGACCGCCAAATCTGGTTTGTTGCAGGGAAAACGCGGCCTGATCCTCGGTGTCGCGAACAATCGCTCCATCGCGTGGGGCATCGCCAAGGCTGCGCATGACGCAGGCGCGGAGCTTGCGTTCACCTATCAGGGCGATGCGCTGAAGAAGCGCGTAGAGCCGCTGGCCGAGGAACTGGGCGCTTTCGTCTGTGGCCATTGCGACGTCTCTGACGCCGCCACCATCGACGCCGTCTTCGACGCGCTCGAGAAAGAGTGGGGTAAGCTGGATTTCGTCGTCCATGCCATCGGCTTCTCCGACAAGGAGGAACTGACCGGGCGCTATGTCGATACGTCGGAAGCCAATTTCTGCAAGACGATGCTGATCTCGGTCTATTCGCTGACGGCCATCGCCAAGCGCGCCGAAAAGCTGATGGCCGGTGGCGGCTCGATCCTGACGCTGACCTATTACGGCGCCGAGAAGGTGATGCCTAACTATAACGTCATGGGCGTTGCAAAGGCTGCGCTTGAGGCGAGCGTCAAATATCTCGCCGTTGATCTCGGGCCCCAGAACATCCGCGTCAACGCCATTTCCGCCGGGCCGATCAAGACTTTGGCGGCCTCCGGCATCGGCGATTTCCGCTATATCCTGAAGTGGAACGAATATAACGCGCCGCTACGCCGCACGGTGACGATCGAGGAAGTGGGCGATGTCGGCCTCTATTTCCTCTCCGATCTGTCGCGTTCGGTGACGGGCGAGGTGCATCATGCGGACTCCGGTTATCACGTCGTCGGCATGAAAGCCGTCGATGCGCCGGATATATCCGTGGTCAAGGAATAGCGGAGCTCGCGCGGTGGCAGGGAAACTTATCTATTTCTCGCGTCACGGCGAGACGGACTGGAACGTGTCGCAGCGCATCCAGGGGCAGATCGATATCGATATCAACGCCAATGGCCGCGCCCAGGCGGACCGCAATGGCGACAAGCTGAAATCGCTGATCGGCAAGGGGGCAGGCTTCGATTTCGTCGCCAGTCCGCTGAGGCGGACGCGCGAAACCATGGAGCGCATCCGCGCCCGGATGGGCCTCGACCCCTACGACTACCGCACCGATCCCGAGCTGATGGAAGTCAATTTCGGCGATTGGCAGGGCTACATGCTCGACGATATCGCTCAGGAGCGCCGCGACCTCGTCGAGGCGCGCGCCCGCGACAAGTGGAATTTCGTGCCGCCCGGCGAGACGGCGGAAAGCTACATGATGCTGGCGGACCGCGTGGGAGACTGGCTGAAACATGTGAAACAGCCGACGGTCTGCGTCACCCATGGCGGCTGCATCCGCACGCTGTTCTATCTCATCGAGAAGATGCCCGGCCACGAGGCAGCCAATCTATCCATCCCGCAGGACCAATTGCTGCGGCTTGAGAATGGCCGGCTGACCTGGCTCTGAAACACTTCATTTCGTTTTGCCCACTGCGCGCCCTAGGTATCATTGAACCTTTACAGTGCACGCCGTCATTCTCGGGCTTGTCCCGAGAATCTACCGTGGCCTAATCTGTCAGGACGGTAATCGCTTATCGTTTTCTTATGGCAGATTCTCGGGACAAGCCCGAGAATGACGGCAGAACTATGCGCCATCACTTATCGGCGTTTCATTGAGGTCTGACAGGCTCTGAAAATACTGGCCAGCAGGAAAGACATCGACCGCATAGGAGAAGACGATGGCGATTGAAATGTCGTTGCCCCGCTTTGAAATGCGCCCTCTCTCGGAAGAGGAAGGGGGAGGCTACCTTATTGAATTTCCTGAATATCCTGGCTGCATAGCGGACGGGGAGACCCCGGAAGAGGCTATGAAAGAAGGCGTGGATGCCTTGAAATCCTATCTGGACACCTTGCAGGAACTCGGTCGCCCCATTCCTGCAAGCGGTGAGGTCTACGGCGGGCAATGGCGTCAACGTGTTCCGAAATCGCTTCATGCCGCGCTGGCTCGCAGAGCCGAGCGTGAAGGTGTGTCACTCAATATGCTCGTGACCACTCTGCTCGCGGAAGGCATCGGCCGGCGGATGGGCGGCTTCAATTGATCGCGATTCGGACCATGTAGTTTGAGCCTTTGATAGCCTAATCCGCCTCTTCGATATCAGTGATGAACTTGTCCTTGTCCACCACATCGAATGAAACTGCGACCTTCATGCCTTCGTTGATGGCGCTATAGTCGAATTCGCCCGGCAGCTTATAGATTTCATCGTCATCGAGCGTGATCGTGTTGTTTTCTTCGTCGATGCGGGTGATCTTGCCCTGGACGTCATCGGCCATGACGACGGATGAAAAGAGAGTGGAAAGAATGAAGAACAGGGTAATGAGAATGCGCATGACGGTCTTCCCCTGATAAGGATTCACAGACTCCAGTGAAGAATAGTCAGCGGAATATGTCAAAAGAAATATGGAAATTGCTTTATACCAAGGAATTTCCTCGAACGGACGCGGCACGGATTTGACCGGCGGCCAAAACCCCAATAAAACCCGGTTCTCTTTGCCCGAAGGGTTTTGCCATGTCTCACAATACGTTCGGCCATCTGTTTCGCGTTACCACCTGGGGCGAAAGCCATGGCATCGCGCTGGGCTGCGTCATCGATGGCTGCCCGCCCGGCATCCGCTTCAGCGAGGCGGAGATTCAGTCCTATCTCGACAAGCGCAAGCCCGGCCAATCCAAATACACCACCCAGCGCCGCGAGGCCGATCAGGTGCGGGTTCTCTCCGGCGTGCTGCTGGAAGATGATGGCGTGACCATGGTTTCCACCGGCACGCCGATTTCGATGATGATCGAGAACACCGATCAGCGCTCCAAGGATTATGGCGAGATCGCCCGCCAATATCGCCCCGGCCATGCCGATTATACCTATGACGTCAAATACGGCATCCGCGATTATCGCGGCGGCGGCCGCTCGTCGGCGCGTGAGACGGCGGCGCGAGTCGCCGCAGGGGCCATCGCCCGCAAGGTCGTGCCGGGTCTCGAAGTGCGCGGCGCGCTCGTCGCCATGGGCATCCACGATATCGACCGTTCGCGCTGGGACTGGAATGAGGTGGACAACAACCCGTTCTTCACGCCCGATGCCGGTTCGGTCGAAACCTTCGCCACCTATCTCGACGGCCTGCGCAAGGCGGGCTCGTCCGTGGGCGCGATCATCGAGATCGTCGCGGAGGGCGTTCCGGCCGGCCTTGGCGCGCCGATTTACGCCAAGCTCGACCAGGATATCGCCAGCTATCTGATGTCGATCAATGCCGTGAAGGGCGTGGAAATCGGCAATGGCTTCGAGGCCGCGCGCCTGACCGGCGAGGAAAACGCCGACGAGATGCGCATGGGACCAGACGGCAAGCCAGTGTTCCTCTCCAACCATGCGGGCGGCATCCTTGGCGGCATCGCCACGGGCGCGCCTGTCGTCGCCCGTTTCGCCGTCAAGCCGACCTCATCGATCCTGACGCCGCGCAAAAGCATCGATGCCGATGGCAAGGAAGTGGATATCATGACCAAGGGGCGGCATGACCCCTGCGTCGGCATCCGCGCCGTTCCCATCGGCGAGGCGATGGTCGCCTGCGCCATCGCCGATCATTATCTGAGACATCGCGGCCAGACGGGGAAGGGGTGAATGGTGAATAGTGAATGGAACATTCGCTATTCACTCTGCCCGTTTCACTCGTCACCATTTTCCCATTCACCATTCACTACAAGGTACCCACATGGCCTTCGATCAAAAACGAGTCGTGGACGCGATCCGCGCTTTCGAACGCGGCGAGATCGTGGTCGTCACGGATGACGATGGGCGTGAGAACGAGGGCGATCTGATCGTCGCGGCGGTGCATTGCACGCCGGAAAAGATGGCCTTCATCGTCCGCCATACGTCCGGCATCGTCTGCGCGCCCATGCCGCGCGAAGAGGCCAAACGTCTCAATCTGGCGCCTATGGTGGCGGAAAACGACTCCGCGCATACCACTGCCTTCACCGTTACAGTTGATTACAAGCATGGCACCACGACCGGCATCTCCGCCGACGATCGCACGCTGACAGTGCGTAACCTCGCCAATCCCAACGCCGGCGCGTCCGATTTCACCCGCCCCGGCCATATTTTTCCGCTCGTTGCCCGCGAGGGCGGCGTGCTGATGCGTTCGGGGCATACCGAGGCAGCGGTCGATCTCTGCAAGCTTGCCAGCCTGCCGCCCATCGGGGTCATCTGCGAACTGGTCAACGATGATGGCTCCGTCATGCGCGGTCCGCAGATAAACGATTTTGCCGGGCAGCACGGGCTGCAAACGGTGACCGTCGCCGATTTGATCGCCTATCGCCAGCGCAAGGAAACGCTGGTCGAACGGCTGAGCGAGACATCTGTCGAAACCTCCGCCGGTCCGGCCAAGGCCTATACTTACCAGCTGCCCTGGGAGCCGATGCAGCACGTCGCCATCGTCTTCGGCGATATCCGCGATGGCGAGGATGTGCCCGTCCGCCTCCAGCGCGAGGACGTGTTGGCCGATGTATTCGGCGGTGAGTGCAGCGTGGACGCGATCCTGAGGCGCATGGCCGAGGCCAAGCGCGGTGTGCTCGTATATCTGCGCGAAGGCTCCGTCGGCGTCCGCCAGGAGAAAAGCGATGCCCGCGCCCGCGACGCGATTCCCGGAGAGAAGGAAGACCACGCCGAAGCCCGCGCCCGCGAGGAAGAATGGCGGCAGATCGGCCTTGGCGCGCAAATCCTGAAAGATCTCGGCATCGCCTCCATCCGCCTGCTGGCTTCCCGCGAGCGCCATTATGTCGGGCTGGAAGGGTTCGGGATCAGGATTGTGAAGACGGAGATTTTGTGAGGGCTGGGCGTCTCCTTCCCCGCAAGGGGGGAGGGAGGGTGATCGCGCAAAATTCCCTTACACTTTTCTGCATCGCGCCCTAATATCCCCACCATGACAACCCGGCTCTACTGGCACCCCATCTACCTCGAGCATCTGACGCCGCCCGGTCATCCCGAGCGGCCGGATCGCCTGCGCGCGCTTCACGGCGCCATCGAAGGCGAGGAGTTCTATCGTCTCGATCGGGTGGAAGCGCCGATGGGTGACGAGGCGACGATCCTTTACGCCCATAGCGAAAGCCTCGTGGAGCGGATCAAGGCGGCGATCCCCAAGGAAAGCGAACAGCTGGAACTAATGCGGATCGATGAAGATACCTTCGTCAGTCCGAAGAGCTGGGACGCGGCGCTGACCGCCATCGGCGCGGCCAATGCCGCCATCGATACGGTCTTCAAGGGCGAGGCGGACAATGTGTTTGTCGCCTCGCGCCCGCCCGGCCACCACGCCGAGCGCGATAAGGCCATGGGCTTCTGCCTCTTCAACAACGCCGCCATCGCCGCCCGCCATGCCCAGCGCAAGCATGGCGCCGAGCGGGTCGCCATCGTCGATTGGGACGTGCACCATGGCAACGGTACGCAGGATATCTTTGAGGCCGACCCGACCGTGCTCTATTGCTCGACACACCAGATGCCGCTTTATCCCGGCACTGGAGCAAAGGACGAGACCGGCGTCGGCAATATCGTCAACGCGCCGCTGTCTTCAGGCGGGGGTGGTCGTGAGTTCCGCGAGGCTTTCACCAGCCGGGTGCTGCCGGCGCTCGATGATTTCCGGCCTGATCTCATCATCATCTCCGCCGGCTTCGACGCGCACCACCGCGATCCTCTGGCTGAGCTTAATCTCGACGAAAGCGATTTCGATTGGGCGACGGGCAAGCTGATGGACAGGGCAGGGCGGTTTGCAAACAACCGTCTCGTCAGCGTTCTCGAAGGCGGCTATGATCTTCAGGGCTTGTCTGGGTCCGCCGCAGCGCATATTACCCGTTTGATGAAAGGGTGAATCATGGTCGACGACAAAGCCAATGCCGACATCGCCGCGATGAGCTTCGAGCAGGCGCTGGAACAGCTTGAACGGATCGTGGAGGATCTGGAACGTGGCGATGTGCCGCTCGACCAGTCGATCCGCATCTATGAGCGCGGCGAAGCGCTGAAGAAGCATTGCGACACGCTGCTGAAGGCGGCTGAAGACAAGGTCGAGAAGATCAGGCTCGGACGGGATGGACAGCCGGTGGGGGTAGAGCCGTTGGACGGTGAGCAGTAAACGGTAAGCAGTAAGCAGTAAGCAGTAATGTAATTAGCTCACTGCTTATCGCTCACTGCTTACTCCCTCATCTTCTCATAAATCGGATGAAAAAACCCGCTGAAGAAATAGGGTCCAGCGCCCCATAGCAATGTCCAGGCCGCCGCGCCGGCTGCGTTGGCGATGAAAAAATGCGGCCATGGCATCTTCAACGAGCCGGCGACAATGCCGTTCAACTGCCGCAAGATGGGCACGAACCGCGCGGTGGCAACGATATATGGCCCTTTTTTCTTGAAGATGTTCTCAAATTCCTGCAGTCGTTCGGGCGTCAGGCGCACCAGGTAGCCATAGCGGGCAATGAGTTTGACCCCGCCGAAATGGCCGATCAGATAGCCCGTGCTGTCGCCAAGCACCGCGCCGCAGAATACGGCAATCAGCATATGATAGAGATTCAAATCGCCATGCAGCGCCAGGATTGAACCGGCGATGAGCGCGCTTTCTCCAGGCAGCGGCGCGCCGAGCGATTCGAAGTAGATGATGACGAAGAGCGCAATTGCGCCATAGGTGACAATATAAGAGTGGATCAGATGCACGGGTCCCCGCTCCCCCTGAAACCGACAAACAAAAAAGAACGCGACAAAAAAAAGCCCCATGCGTCCGTTTGGAACGCATAGGGCAGTCTACGCCATGTCAAGAATCACGCTACCCGATGCTGCTGCGGCCGGTGATTGCATGATATATCCAAAGCACCGCAACCGAGCCGATCACTGCAACGATAAGGCTGTAAATGTTGAAACCGGTGATACCTGTTGCCCCGAAAAGACTGAACACCAGTCCCCCGATAATCGCTCCGAAAATGCCAAGAGCGATGTCGAGAAACATGCCCTGACCGCTCTTGTTCACGATCTTGCTTCCGATGAAACCGGCAATAAGACCAAGTAGTATCCAGCTTAAAAAGCCCATTTGGAACCCTCTCCTATGCATAACATTAAATATATTTTCATACTGTGACGTATTTGGCAAGGAGACATGCTTGCCAAATACTGTTGTATTGATAACTATAAGTATATGGACGGGTAATTATTTTAAGGAGAGATTCCTATGGGACTATTTGACGGTGCATCGGGCCAGGCGGTTCCGGGCGGCGGGCTCGCGAAACCCTTGATCCTCGCCCTTGGCGCGCTTTTCGTCGGTCATATGTTGAGCGGCGGCAGCTCCGCTTCTTCTTCGGATACATCGGACGGGCAAGCTGCCGGTTCGGGCGGCGGCCTGAGCGGCCTGCTGAACAAGCTGAGCAATGCCGGCCATGGCGATGCGGTGAGTTCCTGGGTCGGCAACGGCCCGAACGCGCCAATCGATCCTTCGCATCTCGGCCAGGCCCTCGGGCCGCAGACAGTCAGCGATCTGGCGCAGAAATCCGGCCTGAGCGAACCTGATCTCCTGACGCAACTCTCGCAGGCGTTGCCCGGCGTCGTCGACAAGCTGACGCAGAACGGCCAGATACCGAGCGAGCAGGACGTCGCGAAGATGTTCCAGAGCTAGGCTAATTTAACAGGTCTGGAGATAACCACCCCCTCGGTGAAAAATCCATCGAGGGGGTGGTTCGTTTTGGGATGCCCAACTTGATTGCGCTCTGTTTTAAATGAGCCAATGTTTTAAACGAGCCAGTGCATGGAACTAGCCGACGGAAAATGGTCCGGCACCAGAGGCGAAATCATACCAATTCCATGTTTGGATGTTGCCGCTGGCGGCTCCCCCTTGCGGGTTTTGATTGTCTCCAACCAGATAGAGGCGCGCGACGCCGTCGCTGCCGGTTATCGTGCGGATGAACTGATGACCGTCGGGACCATAGCTAAGAGGGCCATTCGGCCAGTAGAATCTGGGATTGTCTTGGATCGGTACAGTGTCGGTACTATTCAGATAGGTATAAACCTCGGTTGTGTAAAGCTTCGGTACAACGGGGACATACTGGTCCCAGTCTATGACGCAATACTGGACAGGGGTGTTGGTGTCATCCGTCATCGTGGTTGACACGAAAACTGTATATCCGGGGCCTTCAGCCGGCGTGAGGGGGGTAGGTAAAGTCGTCGGCGGTATTGGCACCGTCCCTGGAGTTGGACCCACGAAGGTGGGATTGATCCGGGGAGCCAGAATTTTATAGTTCGCGGTTGTTCTTGGCAGCCCGATTCCCGGGGAGTCCGAGTAGGCAGTGAACGTCAGGTTCGTGGCCGAATTCGTAGGCGCATTCGGCACAACATCCAGGACAAACTCCACGTAAGCAGTTTTGTTGTCGTTGGGATTTACAGTTATCGGCCTCGGATTGGCATAATTGGGCTGAGCGGCGCTTTGATCATAGAGAAATCCCCCTCCGAGGTTGATGAGCCTCACGAACATACCATTGGAAAGAGGAGTCGTTGAAGTTAAATTCACCGTAACCAGCAGCTTCTGGCCCTGATAGAGCTTCGTAAGCGGATTGGTCGGATCGGGAAGAAAAGTCGCGGTTGTTGACATAATTGTCGCCTTTCAGCGTTGGGAGTGAATATATTGCTACGTGTATTTATATAAATAATACACGCAAAAGGTGCATACATTGATATGCGAGCGCAATCCATTTTAGGAAAGAGCGTAAATCGGATATTAAAAAAGGCTTTTCGGTTCGGCTTCCCAGCCTGCTGGTTGCGTTATAGAATCGCCGCACTTGTGGGGATTGCGAAGGGGGAATAGGGCAGGGCAGTGGGGAAGTACGTTTTAATTGGCTTGCCAGCCCATTTAGCAATACATATTGCCCTACTGCCTTACCGTCTTACAAAGGGAGACCAGATTGACATCGAGACCCGTGACGCCGCTGCTTGATCGTGCGCCGACGCCGGCCGAATTGCGCAAGCTGCCTGAAAGCGATCTGCCGCAACTGGCTGCCGAGCTACGCGCCGAGTTGATAGATGCTGTCTCGATCACCGGTGGGCATCTGGGCGCGGGTCTTGGCGTGGTCGAGCTCACGGTCGCGCTGCACCATGTCTTCGACACGCCGCATGACCGCGTCATCTGGGATGTCGGCCATCAGGCCTATCCGCACAAGATCCTGACCGGGCGGCGCGACCGCATCCGCACGCTGCGGCAGGAGGGTGGGCTTTCCGGCTTCACCAAGCGCTCCGAAAGCGACTACGACCCCTTCGGCGCGGCGCATTCTTCCACCTCCATTTCCGCCGGGCTCGGCATGGCCGTGGCGAGCGAGCTGACCGGCGTCAAGCGCAACGTCATTTCAGTCATAGGCGATGGCGCCATGTCGGCGGGCATGGCCTATGAGGCCATGAACAATGCCGGCGCGCTCGATGCCCGGTTGATCGTCATCCTCAACGACAACGACATGTCCATTGCGCCGCCCACGGGCGCGATGAGCGCCTATCTCGCGCGCCTCGTTTCCGGCCCCACCTATCGCACGCTGCGCGAGACGGCGAAGCAGCTGACCCAGCGCCTGCCGAAATTTCTGCAGGAAAAGGCGCGGCTTTCGGAGGAATATGCCCGCGGCTTCTGGACGGGCGGAACGCTCTTTGAGGAGTTGGGCTTCTATTACGTCGGCCCCATCGACGGGCATAATCTCGAACATCTGCTGCCTGTCCTGAAAAATGTCCGCGATATGATAGACGGCCCGGTGCTGATCCATGTCATCACGCAAAAGGGCAAGGGCTATCCCCCGGCAGAAGCCGCCGCCGACAAATATCACGGCGTCAACAAATTCGATGTGATCACCGGCGCGCAGGCCAAGGCGCCGGCCAACGCTCCGGGCTACACCAAAGTTTTCGCGACGAGCCTTATTGAGGAAGCTCGGCATGACGAGCGCATCGTCGCGGTCACGGCGGCGATGCCGGGCGGTACCGGGCTTGATCTCTTCGGCGAGGTCTTCCCGGACCGCACCTTCGATGTCGGCATTGCCGAGCAGCACGCCGTCACCTTCGCGGCGGGGCTGGCGAGCGAAGGGCTGAAGCCTTTTGCGGCGATCTATTCCACCTTCCTGCAGCGCGGTTACGACCAGGTCGTGCATGATGTGTCGATACAGAACCTCCCGGTGCGTTTCCCCATCGATCGCGCGGGGCTTGTCGGCGCCGATGGCGCCACCCATGCCGGTTCGTTCGATACCGGCTTCCTTGCCGCATTGCCCGGCTTCGTGGTGATGGCCGCGTCCGATGAGGCGGAACTGCGCCACATGGTGCGCACGGCGGCCGAATATGACGAAGGCCCGATCTCGTTCCGCTATCCGCGCGGCGAGGGCGTCGGCGTCGAGATGCCCGAGCGGGGTGAGGTGCTTGCCATCGGCAAGGGTCGCATCGTCAGGCAAGGCACCAAGGTCGCGCTCCTTTCCTTCGGCACGCGCTTGGCTGAATGCCTTGCCGCCGCCGAGGAACTGGATGCCGCGGGTCTGTCCACCACCGTTGCCGATGCTCGCTTCGCCAAGCCGCTCGATGAGGACCTGATCCGCCGCCTCGCGCGCGAACACGAAGTGCTCGTTACAGTCGAAGAGGGAGCCATCGGCGGCTTCGCCTCCCATGTCCTGCATTTCCTGGCGCATGACGGACTGCTCGACGGCGGCCTGCGCGTGCGCCCGCTGACGCTGCCGGATGTCTATCTCGACCATGCCAAGCCGGAGGCGATGTACAAGCGCGCCGGGCTGGACAGCGCGGGGATAGTGCAGGCAGTGTTTGCGGCGCTGGGGCAGGAACGGATTGCCGCGCCGTCGCGGGCATAGGAGGGGATGCGCCCTCCTTCCCCCTTGCGGGGAAGGTGCCCGCGGAGCGGGCGGATGGGGGTGGTGACGCTTACACCTCTGCTGGAGACCATTGCGCAAACGTTACCACCCCCACCCGACCCTTCGGGCCACTTGCCGGGGCGAGCCACGGGTCTCGCCCGTCCTTCGGACCCCCGCAGGGGGGAGGGAAGGCGCGAGTCGCGGCAGCGTTTCCATCAAGACATTCCCCGCTTGCCCTTCATCTCCCACTCCTTCATGAAAACGCGATGCACGATAACCCCACCCCCTCCCGCCCCCGCCTCGATCAACTCCTCGTCGATCGCGGCCTTTTCGCCACCCGCTCGCGGGCGCGGGATGCTGTCGCGCGGGGTACTGTTCAGGTTGATGGCAAACCGGCCACGAAGCCGGGCATGTCCGTTTCCATCGATGCGCAGATCGTGGTCGATGACCCCGCAAGCGCCTATGTCTCGCGCGCCGCTCTGAAACTCATCGCCGGACTGGACCATTTCGCTATCGATGCAAAAGGGCGCACGGCGCTCGATATCGGCGCCTCGACTGGGGGCTTTACACAGGTTCTGCTGACACATGGCGCGGCGCATGTTATTGCCGTCGATGTCGGGCATGACCAATTGGATCAAAGCCTGCGCGATGATCTCCGCATAACCAATCACGAAGGCCTCAACGCCCGCACGCTCAATGCAAGCCACCTCCAAGGCCATAAGATCGACCTCGTCGTATCGGATGTCAGCTTCATATCGCTGAAGCTGGCGCTGCCGCCCGCGCTGGCGCTGGCCGAGCCGGGCAGCCACTGCGTTCTTTTGGTAAAGCCGCAATTCGAGGCCGGGCGTGAGGCGATAGGCAAGGGCGGCCTGCTGCGCGATCCCGCAATAAGCGAGCGCGTGGCGGACGATCTGGCGGCATGGCTTGGCACGATGCCCGGCTGGCGCGTGTTGGGGCTTTGCCCGTCACCAATCGAAGGCGGCGATGGCAACCGCGAATTTCTTCTAGCAGGGATAAAAGACCAATGACCACGCGCGTGACGATAACTTCGATGGGCGCGGGCGGCGATGGCGTCGCCAATCTGCCGGATGGCCAGGTTTTCGTGCCGTTCACCCTGCCGGGCGAGGTGGCGAACATCGCGCGCGAGAAGAACCGCGGCACACTGATGGCGCTCATCGAGGCCTCGCCTGAGCGCATCGACCCCGCCTGCGACCATTTCGAGGCCTGCGGCGGCTGCGCGCTCCAGCATTGGGAGGCGGATGCCTATCAAGCCTGGAAGCGCGGTCTGGTAAACGATGCGCTGACGGGACGCCGGCTCGATTTCGTGCTGGAGCCGCTGGTGCCCTGCTTGCCCCACACGCGCCGCCGCGCCGTCTTTGCCGCGCGCCGGTCGGAGCAGGGCATGCTCTTCGGCTTTAACCGCCACCAGAGCCACGAGATCATCGATATCCACGAATGCCCGGTAACGGTGCCCGCCATAGTCGGCCGTCTCGGCGATTTGCGCCAATTGGCAACGCTGGTTGCAACGGGAACCAAGCCCTTCAAATTGACGGTGACATCAACGGCATCCGGTCTCGACATCGCCGCCACGGGCTGCGGATTGCCCGAGGCGGGTAAGCGCCGGGCGTTGACGGCATTCATGCTGGAAAAGGGCTTCGCCCGCCTCACATGCGAAGGCGAAATCATCCTTGAGCCGAAGAAGCCGCTCATGCATTTCGGCAAGGTCGCGGTTCAGGTGCCGCCGGGCGGCTTCCTGCAGGCGACTGTCGAGGCGGAAGAAACCATGGCTGCGCTGGTGATGAGCCATCTCGCCAGGACCAAACGCGCCGCCGATCTCTTTTGCGGCTCCGGCGCTTTCACATTCCGCATGGCAGAAAAGATGGCCGTCCACGCAGTGGAAAGCGATGCCGCCGCGCTCGCCGCGCTCGATCACGCCGCGCGCAACACGCAAGGGCTGAAGCCGATCACGATGGAGCGTCGCGACCTCTTCCGCCGCCCGCTGACGATGAAGGAACTCAACCGCTTCGACGGCCTCGTCTTCGATCCGCCGCGCGCCGGGGCCGAGGCGCAGGCAAAGGAAATCGCCAAATCAACCGTCGCAAAAGTCGCCGCCATCTCCTGCAACCCGGTAACGCTCGCCCGCGATCTCGCGATCCTCGTCGAAGGCGGCTACCGCATCGACAAGGTGGTCCCGATCGATCAGTTCCTCTGGTCATCGCATGTGGAGGCGGTGGCGCTGTTGTCGAAGGGACGGTAGAGGAAGGGCGGTTATACATAATTTGCAAAAAATGTATAACTCGCATCATCCGAAGGATGCGGACGGTGCGGCATTGATTTTCAGCTCTTGTAGCGACCTTTCGATCGGTTGTCGCCAACCGATGCCTTGTGCGCAAGCTTCTTCATAGGCATCGGCCAATGCCCATGGATCGGAAAATTGAAGTGCCTCGATAAGTGCTTTGGCCTGCAGAAGATCCTTGGTCCGTTTCGACCGATCTCCGGTTCTTTTCTGGGCGAGAATTAATTTGTGTATTGCAAAACGTGCGGGCATCGGAACCCGGAGAGGGATGCCGGAAGCGTATAGCGCACAGGCTGGTATAGGATCGGTAATAAGCCAGCGCAGATGTTGAAGGGGTACGGCGCCCGCATGAAGATTCTGTAGCGGCATCGGATTGGTATCGTTGCGCCGCAACTGGGGCGTCAAAAGATCGACCACAAAACCACTTGCAGCGCGAAAGCTTGAAGGCGGCGCCTTTGGGCTGAGCCCAGGTATTGGCTTGAAAGTTGGATCGGCGCGTTGAAGGATGGTTTCCATGGTTTCGGTTGTATCGTCGCCTGCCAAAGCAAGCGACGCCGTAGCCAAATCGGCATCCTGGGTCATCAAGGCCGCCGAGGGCAGCGAAAATCCGACAATCGGCGAAAAACACTGGTAGGCGGCTGTACCGACAACGACGGCTTGCCTTAAAAGGCTGGCATCCGCCACGGCATCCAGAACGGCGCCCAGCGCATAGGTGGGAACTGGAACACCTGCCGCTTTAAGCGTGCTGACGATCTTGCGGCGTTCCTTGGCGCGGATCGCTTCTTGCCGGATCTGTTCTGTGCGAGCTTGTACTTCTGGGGCATCCGCCCGCCCGATGAATATGTCGCGACGTGCGCTGCCAACCGTACGTTTCAAATAGACATAGTCAATGTTCTTGATGCTTCTGGTATATAGCGAGCCAGCGCGCTCGTTCGCAGCGTGCACCTGCTGGACGAGATCCTGATAGAGCGTCTGGATGGTCGGTGATATCGGCTTCATATCGTTACAGACAAAAATCGGATTATTGTCTGTAACACAAAGGTTACAGACAGTAAACGGCTTTTTGTCTGTAACCTTAAGAGGCTGTGAAAATCTGGCGCGCACCCGGTATATGTAATTTCTGGTTTTACTTATACAGCCGCCCCTCAAACCGCCGTGCCGCCCACCGTCATCTGATCCATGCGCAGATGCGGCTGGCCGACGCCGACTGGCACCCATTGGCCGCCCTTGCCGCAATTGCCGGTGCCGGTGTCGAGCTTCATGTCGTTGCCGACCATCGAAACGCGGTGCATGGCGTCCGGGCCGTTGCCGATCAGCATCGCGCCCTTCAGCGGCGCGCCGATCCTGCCGTTTTCGATCATGTAGGCCTCGGTGCAGCCGAACACGAATTTGCCCGACGTGATATCCACTTGCCCGCCGCCGAAGGAAACGGCGTAGATGCCGTTCTTGACCGAAGCGATGATCTCTTCCGGTGTCTTGTCACCGGAGAGCATATAGGTGTTGGTCATGCGCGGCATCGGCACATGGGCGTAGGATTCGCGCCGTCCGTTGCCAGTCGGCTTCATGCCCATCAGCCGGGCGTTCTGCCTGTCCTGCATATAGCCGACGAGCTTGCCGTCCTCGATCAGCACCGTATGGTTGGAGGGGGTGCCCTCATCATCGACCGTCAGCGATCCGCGCCGCTCAGCCAATGTTCCGTCATCGACCACGGTGACGCCCTTGGCCGCGACCTGTTGTCCGAGAAGTCCGGCGAAGGCGGAGGTCTTCTTGCGGTTGAAATCGCCTTCCAACCCATGCCCCACCGCCTCATGCAGCATCACGCCCGGCCAGCCATTGGCCAGCACGATGTCGAAGGTGCCGGCGGGGGCGGGGATCGCTTCAAGATTGACCAATGCCTGGCGCAGCGCCTCGTCGGCGGCATGGCGCCAGCTGTCGCTGGCGATGAAATCGCCGAAACCCTTGCGCCCGCCCATGCTGTAGGAGCCCGATTCCTGCCGATCGCCATTGCCCGCCACCACGGAAACTGAAAGGCGCACCTGCGGGCGGATGTCGCGCACGAAATGACCGTCGGCGCGCAGGATCTCCACATGCTGCCACGATGCGCCGAGCGACACGGACACCTGCCGGACCTTCGGGTCCTTGGCGCGCAAATAAGCGTCGATTTCCTGCAGCAGCTTCACCTTGGCTTCGAAGCCGGGGCTGCCGAGCGGGTTCTCGTCGCCGTAAAGGCTGCGATTGGTGCCGGGGGGAGGGGCGGCATAGACGCCGGAATGACCCGTCGCGACCGCCGAGGCCGCATCCGCCGCCCGCTTCAGCGCGGCGAGAGAAAGTTCGCCCGCATGGGCATAGCCCACCGCTTCGCCCGCAACCGCGCGCAGGCCGAAACCCTGTTCCTGGTTGAAAGAGCCGGTCTTCAGCCGCCCATTGTCGAAAACGAGCGATTCCGCCTCGCGATATTCGACGAAGAGTTCCCCGTCGTCGCTGCCCCTGAGGCTATCAGCCACGGTCTTGCGGATATCGTCGGGGGAGACGTCGAAACTGTCGATCAGGCTTTTCATGGGGCTCATCCGTTCTTGTCGTTGTGAGCGGATGTAAGGTGTTGGGACGGTTGGGGCAACCCTCCCCCTTGCGGGGAGGGTCGGCGCGGAGCGCCGGGGTGGGGGTGGTGAAGGATGGAGCGCAATCGTCTCCACCCCCATCCGCCCGCTTCGCGGGCACCTTCCCCGCAAGGGGGAAGGAGGGTGCCAAGCTTAGGGCAGCTTGTCGAACCCTTCGCCGAACCCGTTCAACTCTACCGGAATGCCGATGCCTTCCTCCGGCGTCTGGAAGACGATGAAGGTGGCGGCCTTGCCGGTGCGCAGGGTCTGGATCAGCTGATCTTCCAGGATCACTTCCGCATAGCAGCCATCCTCGAAGCAGCGCACGAAATAGGCGCGGCCGATATCCTTGCCGTCCACATTGAGGCCGAGCCCGTTGGGAAGCAGCACGCCGAGCGGCGCCAGAACGCGCAGGATGCGCGCCTTGTTATCCGCCGTCTTCAGCACCACCACCGAGAGGCCCACTTCCGGCCGGTCGGCGGCAACCACGTTCTGGATCAGGGCGCATTGCTCTGTCTTGGCGCCCGCCGGCGTATCGCACAGGATAGACCATGCGCCATGCTGCGAGCGCATGGTGCCCTTCTGCTGCGGCGCGGCTGCGGTGGCTGGCTGATTCTGTTGGGCGAAAGCAGTTATCGGCGCGATCGCCGTGAGAAGCGTTGCGGCCGCAGCAAGACGCAGGACAAAGGTACGAAGGGTCATGAAAGCTCCAGGTCGAATCACTTGAGACGTTAACGCGCTGCGCCGGGTATGGAAAGAAGACACTTGATTAGCCCGTGCGGGCAAAACATGGCTGGATTATGGGCTGATGCATTTCCTTCCCCCTTGCGGGGAAGGTGCCCGCGGAGCGGGCGGATGGGGGTGGTGACGATTGTACTCTATCCTTCACCACCCCACCCCGGCGCTCCGCGCCGACCCTCCCCGCAAGGGGGAGGGCAAGTCCCGCCATCCTCATGCACAACAAAACGCGCAAAAATGCCGCATGGGATCATGTTCGCCTTCCTTGCGGCGCGGGATAATGTGTGGTTTGAACACGGCAAGGTAAACTGGGCGTGAGGAGTGGCGCCCAGCGAGACGATATGGAAGCAAGGCCTGCAATCGGGAGATATCCAGGTGAATAAGAATATTGTCACGTCGATGAGTGCTTTGGGGAGCGCTCTCGCGGTGCTCTTTACCAGCCAGGCCGCCCATGCGGACCAGCCGAAGCCCTGGGAATACCGGTTTCAGGATGCGGCCACCGGCATTGCCCAGCAGATCCATTGGTTCGAGCGCTATACGCTCTGGTTCATCGTCCCGATAACGGTTCTCGTCCTTCTGCTTCTGCTCTGGTGCATCGCGCGCTATCGCGCCGGCGCCAATCCCGAGCCGTCCAAGGTCAGCCACAACACGCTGGTCGAAATCGTCTGGACCGTCGGCCCGGTGATCGTGCTTCTGTTCCTTGCCATCCCTTCCTTCCAGCTTCTGACCGCGCAATATTCTCCCGATGAGCCGGGTCTGACCGTCAAGGCGACGGGCTACCAGTGGTACTGGGGCTATGAATATCAGGTCGACAACCCTGTGACCTTCGATTCGCTGCTGCTGCAGGATGCCGACCGCGCCGGCGCCGGCAAGGAAGATCGCGCTGTCTATCCGCGCCTTCTGGCTGTGGATAACGAGGTGGTGGTTCCCATCGATACGACGGTTCGCCTTCTGGTGACGGGCGCCGATGTCATCCACTCCTGGGCGATGCCCGCTTTCGGCGTCAAGATGGACGCCGTCCCCGGCCGCATCAACGAAACCTGGTTCAAGGCCGACAAGCCCGGCCTTTACTACGGCCAGTGCTCGGAGCTTTGCGGCAAGGACCATGCCTTCATGCCCATCGCCGTGCGCGTCGTCTCTCCGGACCAGTACAACACCTGGCTGGCGGCTGCCCGCAACGATCTGCAGGGCGCCAACAAGGCTTTGATGGCCTCCGTCGAGGCGAACAAGAACGTGACTGTGGCCGGCAACTGATCCGGCTGTCATAGAAGGGAATAGGGGAATAAGGGAGTAGGGGAGTAAGGGGGCAAAAAACATATTCCCTTACTCCCCTATTCCCCTACTCCCTTTAAATAGAGAAAACGGGAGCGATCTCATGGCAGGCACTGCTGCTCACGCGGCCCACGACGACCACAAGCCGCATGGCTGGGTCCGCTGGGTCTATTCGACGAACCACAAGGATATCGGCACGCTCTACCTGATCTTCGCGATCATGTCGGGCATCATCGGCGGCGCGCTGTCGATCGCCATGCGAGCCGAGCTGCAGGAGCCCGGCATCCAGATTTTCCAGGGCCTCGCCTCCATGGTGTACGGCGTCAGTGCCGACGCGGCGCTTGATGCCGGCAAGCAGATGTTCAACGTGTTCACCACGGCGCACGCGCTGGTCATGATCTTCTTCATGGTCATGCCCGCGCTGATCGGCGGCTTCGCCAACTGGATGATCCCGCTCATGATCGGCGCGCCTGATATGGCGTTTCCGCGCATGAACAACGTTTCATTCTGGCTGCTGCCCCCGGCGCTGCTGCTCGTCATCATCTCCATGTTCGTGCCGGGCCCCGCCGGCGCATGGGGAGCGGGCGGCGGCTGGACGATGTATCCGCCGTTCTCGACATCCGGCCAGCCCGGACCGGCGATGGATTTCGTCATCCTCGGCCTGCATATCGCCGGTGCCTCGTCGATCCTCGGCGCGATCAATTTCATCACCACGATCCTCAACATGCGCGCCCCCGGCATGACGCTGCACAAGATGCCGCTCTTCGCATGGTCCGTGCTGATCACCGCCTTCCTGCTGCTGCTGTCGCTCCCCGTATTGGCGGGCGCCATCACCATGCTGCTCACCGACCGCAATTTCGGCACGACCTTCTTCGCGCCTGATGGCGGCGGCGATCCGATCCTGTTCCAGCACCTGTTCTGGTTCTTCGGCCATCCGGAAGTCTATATTCTCATCCTGCCGGGCTTCGGCATCGTCAGCCACATCATCTCGACCTTCTCGCGCAAGCCGGTGTTCGGATATCTGGGCATGGCCTATGCGATGGTCGCCATCGGCGTCGTCGGCTTTATCGTCTGGGCCCACCATATGTATACGGTTGGCCTCTCGCTCGACACGCAGCGCTATTTCGTCTTCGCGACGATGGTGATTGCGATTCCGACGGGCATCAAGATCTTCTCCTGGATCGCAACCATGTGGGGCGGCTCGCTGACCTTCCGCACACCGATGGTCTGGGCAATCGGCTTCATCTTCCTCTTCACCGTCGGCGGCGTCACGGGCGTCCAGCTCGCCAATGCCGGGCTCGACCGCGCCCTGCATGACACCTATTATGTCGTCGCGCACTTCCATTATGTGCTGTCGCTCGGCGCCGTCTTCGCCATCTTCGCCGGCTGGTACTACTGGTTCCCGAAGATGTCGGGCTACATGTACAACGAATTCGTCGGCAAGCTGCATTTCTGGGTCACTTTCATCGGCGTGAACCTGGTCTTCTTCCCGCAGCATTTCCTGGGACTTTCGGGCATGCCGCGCCGTTATATCGATTATCCGGATGCGTTCGCCGGCTGGAATCTGGTATCGTCCTACGGTTCCTACATCTCCGGCTTCGCGGTGCTGATCTTCCTCTACGGTGTGTTCGAGGCATTCGCCAAGAAGCGCGAGGCGGGAGCCAATCCATGGGGCGAAGGCGCGACGACGCTGGAATGGCAGCTTTCCTCACCGCCGCCGTTCCACCAGTGGGAACAGCTGCCGAGGATCAGGTAAGGCAATAGGGCAGTAAGGGAGTAAGTGAGTAGGGGAACAGGTTTTTGCCAACATACTCCCTTATTCCCCTACTCACTTACTCCCTTGATGAAGAGGCCCAGACCCATGTCCCTAGTTGAGCAAAACGGCAAAAACGGCGCCCGCCTTTCCGAGGCGCGCGCGAGTGATTACCTCGCGCTTCTCAAGCCGCGGGTGATGTCGCTCGTCGTCTTTACCGGGCTGGTGGGTCTCATGGTCGCGCCTGGTCATGTGAACCCGGTGCTGGGCGCCATCGCCATTCTCTGCATCGCCGTTGGCGCCGGCGCGTCTGGCGCGCTCAACATGTGGTACGATGCCGATATCGACGCCGTGATGAAGCGCACCCGCAACAGGCCTATTCCTGCGGGAATCATCTCGCGCGAGGAAGTGCTGGTCTTCGGCCTCGTCCTCTCGGCATTTTCGGTGATGGTGCTGGGCCTGTTCGTCAACTGGCTCGCGGCAGCGCTTCTCGCCTTCACCATCTTCTTTTACGTCGTCGTCTATACGATGTGGCTGAAGCGCTCCACGCCGCAGAACATCGTCATCGGCGGCGCGGCAGGCGCGTTTCCGCCTGTCATCGGCTGGGCCGCCGCAACCGGTACGATCGGCTGGGAGAGCCTCGTTCTTTTCGCGATCATCTTCCTGTGGACGCCGCCGCATTTCTGGGCGCTTTCGCTGTTTACCACCAACGACTACGCCGCCGCCCGCGTGCCGATGATGCCGAATGTGCATGGCGAGGCTTCGACCAAGCTGCAGATCCTGATCTATACGCTCATCGTCGCGCCGGTCGGCGTGCTGCCCTGGGCGATGGGCTTCGCCGGGCCGGTCTATGGCGTCGTCTCCTTGGGCCTGGGCCTTACGTTCATCGCCTATGCGTGGGGGCTGTGGCGCGCATCGTCGGCGGAAGCCGCATTGAAAAGCGCAAAGAAACTTTTCGGCTTCTCCCTTCTTTATCTCTTCGGCCTGTTCGCGGTCCTCCTCGGCGAGACAATCGCGCGCAGCATCCCGCACTGGATAGGCGCATGAACATGACGGATACGGAACTGGAAACCATCAGCCAGAGCGACAAGCAGAAGAAGGCCCAGCGCAACCGCTCCGTGGCCCTCGGCATCGCGCTCGGGCTTTTCGTCCTGATTGTCTATGTCGGCACATGGGCAAAGCTGGGTGCCAATGTGTTGGCAAGGCCGTTGTAGGGAGATTTTTGTTGCTGGGATCGCGCGCCATTTGCCCCTCACCCTTACCCTCTCCCCGCAAGCGGGGCGAGGGGGGCATAGACGTTGCCACCTCTTCCTTCTCCCCGCGTGCGGGGAGAAGGTGCCGGCAGGCGGATGAGGGGCATCCAGCTAGTGTTTCCATCTCAGACTGTGCTGGGTGATTCCATGACGGGGGAGAAACAAGCAACAACCCACCGCTCCAACCGCCGCGTCGCCGCCGCGTGCGTCGTCTTCTTCACGTCTATGGTCGGCGCGGCCTATGCCTCCGTGCCGCTGTACCGGATGTTCTGCCAGGTGACGGGCTATGGCGGCACGACGCAGCGGGTCGAGCAGATGTCGGATGTGATCCTCGACCGCACGATCAATGTCCGCTTCGATGCCAATACCTCCGGCGCGCTGCCATGGGATTTCAAACCGGTCGAGCGGCAGGT
This sequence comes from Paramesorhizobium leguminum, assembly GCF_003217235.1. GTDB lineage: Bacteria > Pseudomonadota > Alphaproteobacteria > Rhizobiales > Rhizobiaceae > Paramesorhizobium > Paramesorhizobium leguminum. Next base: position 287,191 of record NZ_QJTF01000001.1, read on the forward strand.
GACGCTCAAGATCGGCGAGACGAAGCAGATAAGCTATGCAGGCCGCAATCTGGCGGCCAATCCGACATCGGGCCGCGCCACCTTCAACGTGACGCCGGAGCGTGCGGGCGCCTATTTCAACAAGGTGCAGTGCTTCTGCTTCACCGATACGACATTGCAGCCGGGCGAGCAGATGGACATGCCGGTCGTGTTCTTCGTCGATCCAGAGATCGTCAACGACCCGGACCTGAAGGATTTAAGGACGATCACGCTTTCCTATACGTTCTTCCCCATTGACAAGCCGCAGCCTGTCGCGCAAAGCGCGAAAACTGGGGCAGGGAAAAGCGGAAAGTTATAGAGTTAGAGCCAGCTCCGCCTCCGGGCGAAGCGGGGGATGAAGATGAACCTTGGGGATTGAAATGGCTGACGTCCACCAGAAAAATCACGATTATCATATCATCGATCCAAGCCCGTGGCCGTTTCTGAGTTCCATGGGCGCATTCGTGCTGGCGCTCGGCGGCATCGCCTATATGCGCTGGCTTAACCAGAGCGACCTGCATCTTTTCGGCATCAATTTTGTCGGCCCGTGGCTGTTCGTCATCGGCCTCATCCTTGTGCTCTACACCATGTATGGCTGGTGGTCGGCGGTGATCAAGGAAGGCCGCGAGGGTCATCATACCCGCGTCGTGGCGCTGCACCTGCGTTATGGCATGATCATGTTCATCGCCTCCGAGGTGATGTTCTTCGCCGCTTGGTTCTGGGCCTATTTCGATGTGAGCCTGTTCCCCAACGAGGCGCATCAGGTTGCCCGCGCCGCGTATACCGGCGGCGTCTGGCCGCCTAAGGGCGTCGAGGTTCTCGATCCGCTGCACCTGCCGCTTTACAACACTGTCATCCTGCTTCTGTCGGGCACGACGGTCACCTGGGCGCACCATTCGCTCCTGCATAACGACCGCAAGGGTCTGATCTGGGGCTTGGCCCTCACGGTTGCGCTCGGCCTGTTGTTCTCGTCGGTTCAGGCCTATGAGTACATGCACGCTCCGTTCGAGTTCAAGAACTCGATCTACGGCGCAACCTTCTTCATGGCGACCGGCTTCCATGGTTTCCACGTCATCGTCGGCACCATCTTCCTGGCGGTCTGCCTGATCAGGGCCATGCGCGGCGCCTTCACGCCGACAAACCATTTCGGCTTCGAAGCGGCTGCCTGGTATTGGCACTTCGTCGACGTGGTGTGGCTGTTCCTCTTCTTCGCAGTCTACGTCTGGGGCGGCTGGGGCGCACCGATGGCGGAGGGCTGAGGCGGCTCGGCGCGCGCCCTCCTTCCCCCTTGCGGGGAAGGTGCCCGCGTAGCGGGCGGATGGGGGTGGTAAAGGCAGTGCGCTACGGATCGGCGTTAGGATGTAACCGTCACCACCCCCACCCGGCCTTACGGGCCACCCTCCCCGCAAGGGGGAGGGAGGGCGCGAATCGGTCCAGCGACCCGCCCTTCAAGGAAGTTTCATGCCCGACATCCAGCCCTCCCATCCCCCAGTCGACCCCATCCGCGCCGGCATCCTAGGCCGCTGCCCGCGCTGCGGTGAAGGCCGGCTGTTCGAGGGCTACCTGAACACCGCCAAGAGCTGCAACAAATGCGGGCTGGATTATTCCTTCGCCGATTCCGGCGATGGCCCGGCTGCCTTTGTCATCCTCATCGTCGGCTTTCTCGTGGTCGGCCTCGCGCTCTGGATGGAAGTGGCGCTCAACCCGCCGCTATGGGTACATTTCATTCTCTGGGTCCCGCTGGCGATTATCCTGAGCCTCGCTTTCCTGCGCTGCATCAAGGGCATCCTGATCACCCTGCAATATAGCAACAAGGCGGCGCAAGGCCGTCTGGACGATAGCAAATGAACAGGGCAATCCAAACAAACCAGCGCGGTTCTGAAATGGGGTTTCCCTGGGCAGTCGCAATTCTGAGCCTTGCCGCCTTCTGCCTCCTGATCGCCCTTGGAACCTGGCAGGTCGAGCGCCTCCGCTGGAAGGAGACGCTGCTGGCAACAATCAAGGAGCGCGTCGCTTCTCCGCCTCGACCGCTTGATCAAATCGAGGCGCTTTATGCCAAATCCGGCGATGTTGAATATTGGCCGGTGAAGGCAACAGGCCGCTTCCTCAATCAGGACGAGCGCCATTTCTTCGCCACCCACCAAGGCCAATCCGGTTTTTACATCTATACGCCATTGCAAATGGCCGATGGCCGGGCCGTCCTCATCAATCGCGGCTTCGTCCCCTATGACCGCAAGAATGCCCCGACGCGAGTGGAGGGCCAGGTCGCCGGCGAAGTGACAGTAACAGGTCTTGCCCGCTATCTCTTGAAGGGGAAGCCGTCCTCGCTGGTGCCGGACAATGACCCGGCCAAGAACATGTTCTACTGGAAGGATTGGGCGGCAATGGTGGAGACGGCGGGCCTCGATCCCGCCAGAACTGTTCCTTTCTTCATCGATGCCGATACCGCGCCCAATCCGGGTGGGCTCCCCGTCGGCGGCGTCACCATCATCGATTTGCCCAACAACCATTTGCAATACGCCGTCACATGGTATGGTCTGGCGCTGGCTCTCGCCGCCGTCACGGGTGTGTGGTTCTGGCGGCGGGGCCAAAGGGGTTGAGTAGGTTTGATAGTGAGCTTGTCATCCCACCCCCCTCTGCCCTGCCGGGCATCTCCCCCTCGCGGGGGGAGATTAGCTGACACGAACCATGCTACTCATTTTTCAACGTCTGCGATTTGTGCCGACATCCATGAAGGCGTAATCTCCCCCCGCGAGGGGGAGATGGCTGGCAAGCCAGAGGGGGGTGGGATGAAAGCCTCGACATGAAACAAGGTTCAAGAATGATCGCTAAACAACCCCTCACCATCCGCCTTTGCGGCCCGCGCGGCTTTTGTGCCGGTGTGGACCGGGCGATCCAGATCGTGGTTCTCGCGCTGAAGAAATACGGCGCGCCGATCTATGTCCGCCATGAGATCGTGCATAACCGCTACGTCGTCCAGGGCTTGCAGGCGAGGGGGGCGGTTTTTGTCGAGGAACTGGACGAGATCCCTGAGCAGCATCGCGGCCAGCCTGTCGTCTTCTCCGCCCATGGCGTGCCGAAATCGGTGCCGGAGGATGCAATGGCGAAGAATCTTTTCTATCTCGACGCCACCTGTCCCCTGGTGTCGAAGGTGCACAAGCAGGCCATGCGGCATCAGCGCCTTGGGCGGCATGTCATCCTGATCGGCCATTCCGGCCACCCGGAGGTCATCGGCACCATGGGCCAATTGCCGGAGGGATCGGTCACGCTCATCGAGACGATAGCGGATGCGGAAGCCTATCAGCCGGAGGACCCGTCGCGCTTGGGTTTCGTCACCCAGACCACGTTGTCCGTCGATGATACCGCCGGCATCGTCGCCGTCCTGCAGCGCCGCTTTCCGGAGCTGACCGCGCCCGCCGCCGAATCGATCTGCTATGCCACGACCAACCGGCAGGACGCGGTGAAGGCGGCAGCCAGCGGCTGCGACCTGTTCCTCATCGTCGGCGCGCCCAATTCATCCAATTCCAAGCGGCTGGTCGAGGTCGCCGAGCGCGCCGGCGCGCGCCAGGCTATGCTGGTGCAGCGCGCCGCCGATATCGAATGGGAATTGGTCGGCGACATTTCGGTCGTCGGCCTGTCCGCCGGCGCATCCGCGCCGGAAATCATCGTAGACGAGATCATGGAGGCCTTTTCAGACCGCTATGAGGTCACGATCGAATTGGCGGAAACGACCATCGAGACGGAGAATTTCCTCGTCAACCGCGAGCTGCGCGATGTCGAACTGACGCCGCGAGACATGGCGTTTGTGAATGGAGAGAGATAGGAATAGTGAGCGGTGAACAGTAAGCAGTGAGCAGACCGCTCTTCCGGCTTTCCAGCTCACAGCTCACAGCTCACAGCTCACAGCTCACAGCTCACAGCTCACAGCTCACAGCTCACAGCTCACTGTTCACTATTTTACTGGATTCCCATGGCAGTCTACACCGACATCAACGAAATCGAGCTTGCCGCGTTTCTGGATGGATACGATATCGGCTGCCTTCTTTCCTACAAGGGCATTGCCGAGGGCGTCGAGAATTCCAACTATCTCCTGCATACCGACAAGGGCTCGTTCATCCTGACGCTCTATGAAAAGCGAGTGAACCGGAACGATCTTCCGTTTTTCATCGGGCTGATGCAGCATCTGGCGCAAAAGGGGATAGACTGCCCCTTGCCGGTCCATCGCAAGGATGGCGCGACGATCGGCGAACTCGCCGGAAGACCGGCGGCCATCGTCACCTTTCTGGAGGGCATGTGGATGCGCCGTCCAACGGTGGCTCATTGCCATGCCGTGGGCGACGCGCTGGCACGGATGCATTTGGCGGGGCTGGATTTCTCCATGCGACGCGAAAACGCGCTGTCCGTTTCCGGCTGGCGTCCGCTGTGGGACAACGCCAAGGACCGCGCCGACGAGGTGGAGCCGGGACTTGGGGCGGAAACAGAAGCCGATCTCGCCTTTCTCGAAGCCAGCTGGCCTGCCAGCCTTCCGGGCGGCGTGATCCATGCCGATCTTTTCCCCGACAACGTCTTTTTTCTGGGGGATCGGCTTTCCGGCCTCATCGATTTCTATTTCGCCTCCACCGATCTTCTCGCCTATGATCTGGCGGTCTGCCTCAATGCCTGGTGCTTCGAGAAGGATTTCTCCTTCAACCTGACGAAGGGAACCGCGCTCCTTCGTGGCTACACCTCGGTTCGCCCGCTTGGTGAGGAAGAGGCGGCTGCGCTCCCGGTACTGGCCCGCGGCGCGGCGCTGCGCTTCATGCTGACCCGGCTTTATGATTGGCTCAACGTTCCCGATGGCAGCTTCGTCGTGAAAAAAGACCCGATGGAATATGTCCGCCGCATGCGCTTCCACCGCCAGATTAATTCGGCCGCCGAATATGGCCTTGCATTAAATAAGGAAATTAAATGAAGACGGTTGAAGCTTTCACCGATGGCGCGTGTTCGGGCAATCCGGGGCCGGGCGGCTGGGGCGCGGTCCTGCGCTGGAACGGCACCGAGAAGGAGCTTTCAGGCGGCGAGCCTGACACGACCAACAACCGCATGGAACTGATGGCGGCGATCTCCGCGCTCGCCTCGCTGAAGGAGCCTTGCGAGGTGCAGCTTTATACCGACAGCAAATACGTCATGGACGGCATTTCCAAATGGATTCATGGCTGGAAGAAAAACGGCTGGAAGACAGCGGACAAGAAGCCGGTGAAGAACGGCGAGCTATGGCAGGCGCTGGATGAGGCCAACCGTCGCCATAAGGTCACTTGGCATTGGGTGAAGGGCCACGCCGGTCATCCGGAGAATGAGCGGGCCGACGCACTCGCGAGGGCTGGAATGGCGCCGTTCAAGCGGGGAGGGGCGAGGGTTTCTGCGGGGGCTGGGTTTGCTGAATAGCGCTGCTGGGTGATGCTGGTGGCGCCAAGTGCCCCTCACCCTTACCCTCTCCCCGCATTGCGGGGAGAGGGAGACGTAAACGCCGCACCTCGTCCTTGTGCATAAGCGCCAGCGGGGACGGCCCCTCTCCCCGTTTTACGGGGAGAGGGTAAGGGTGAGGGGCACTTGGCGCCGCGCAAAAGGCAGTGCAATTTTTAAAGCTGCGTCAGCAACGCCGCCGCGCCAGATGTCACCGCCTGTCCCGGCTTCTCCTCGATATTGAGCGCCTTCACCACACCATCGTCAACGATGGCCGAATAGCGCTTGGAACGCGTGCCCATGCCGCCGCCCGACATGTCGCCATCGAGCCCCATGGCCTTGGTGAAGGTGGCATTGCCATCGGAAAGATAAACGATCTTGCCTTCCCCGCCGGTGCTCAGCGCCCAGGCGCCCATGACGAAGGGGTCGTTCACCGCCACCACAGCCACCGTATCCACGCCCTTCGCAATGATGGCATCGTAATTTTCCAGATAGCCGGGCAGGTGGTTTAGGCTGCAGGTGGGGGTGAATGCGCCGGGAACCGCGAACAGCACGACCTTCTTGCCGTTGAAGAGCTCGTCGCTGGTCATGTCCTTGATGCCATCGGACGTTTTGACCTTGAATGTCGCCGCCGGAATCTTGTCGCCAACCTTGATCGTCATGAAAGCTTCTCCCTGCAAATATTGGATGGCCTAGACATAAGGTCTGCCTCCTTTCCGTCAAGGCAATTCCACCGTTCCTGATACGGACCGGTCGCCTTGGACCAGCGTATAGTCGATCCTTGCAGGCCTATCCGAAGCGCCGCGCAGGATTTTTGCTGAAAAGCTGTCCCCCTTATATGCCGGTGTTGAGAATGCCATGGAGCCGCTGGCGAGAAACACCTGCGCTTGATCGTCCATTGATGGCAGCCGGACGTCGAAAACCGCGTTTCCATCCTTGCGTTGCGCCTGCGCTATTCCGAATTCCGGCGAGGCGGGTTCAGGCAGCCGGTCGAAGGCGGCGTTGACCAATGTATGCGCGAGGGGATCGCTTGTCCCCGGTATAACCGCAAGATCGAACTCCGCCTGCACGGGAATGCAGATTGTCTCGCATACCCCTAAAAAGACATGGCCTTTGACACGGGTCGGCGCATTCGTTTCTTTAAGCTCGAACGTGACGGGAAGCAGGACGGAGCGCTTGTAGCCGGCCCATTCGGTTCGCCCCTCATGAAAACGCTGCGGCGCGGGAAAGAGGATCTCGCTCTTCTCCACATTGCTGCTTCCCGTGAGGTCGATCTGCGGCGGCACGCCTGCGTCGCCCGGATCGCGCCAATAGGTTTTCCACCCATCGGCAAGGTCGATCTGGATCGCGCCGCGCAAAACTTTGTCCGGATGCGACGGAACACTGAGCAGCAACCGCACCTTGCCGCCCATTGCCTCCACGAAAGGGGAGGACGCGGCATGGCCGGCGCCCGGCGAAAGGATTATTGCGAAGAGGGCGGCGAGGAGAAAAATTCGGCTTTTCATGGACGGAAAGTGACCTGAAACGGTTGCCCGATCAAGTCGTCCATTAACAAGAATAAACCGCGTTCACGGAAATTCCTTTGCCATTTGCCGATCCGTTGCTACCTTTGTCTTATGGATATTTTGCAACCGGCGCAGAGAGACAACGGGTTTCTCAACGGACAGTTCCTCATCGCCATGCCAGGCATGGGCGATGACAGGTTCGCGCGGGCGGTTGTCTATATCTGCGCCCATTCTACCGAAGGGGCGATGGGTTTCATCATCAACCAGCTCCAGCCCATGCGATTTTCCGATCTTCTGGTGCAGTTGGGTGTTATCGGCGAGGCGGAAATCAATCTGCCCAACGCCATGCGCCATATCCAGGTGCGCAATGGCGGTCCGGTGGACCGCAGCCGTGGCTTCGTGCTGCATTCCGACGATTTTATGGTGGAGTCCACCCTGCCGGTGGCCGACGATATCTGCCTGACCGCGACCGTCGATATCCTGCGCGCCATCGCAGGCAATGGCGGACCTTCGCAGGCGCTCATGGCGCTGGGCTATTCAGGCTGGGCTGCGGGACAGCTGGAAGCCGAAATTGCCGGAAACGGCTGGCTGACCTGCCCGGCCTCCCGCGAACTGCTCTTCGATGCAGATATCTCCACGAAATATGACCGCCTTCTGCATTACATCGGCATTGATCCGTCACGGCTGGTCAACGATGTGGGCCATGCTTGAGTTTTTGTCGGGTCTTGAAATCAGCCTATTGGTACAGTAGATTAACGGAGTGGATCAGGAGGCGATAACCTCCTGATCCCCTTACCTTAGTCTTTTCGATTGACCCGGACGGTTATTGACCAGCTTGTCCGGGTCTTTCGTATTGTAAAGGTGATGCTAGAAAGCTTTCGCCACATAGCCATCCTCCGTATCGAGAGCAAGGGCCTCTTGCCTTGGCTGGCGCGACCATCATCGCCAGCGCGCCGGCTGGCCTCGGCGCATACTGCTTTTTGCTCTCAACACGATATGGATTGCACGGTAGCCGGAAATTGTCGACGGCGGCGCCTACGCTGCGTTGAAAAAATTTCTCAAGCCGCCGCCGGTTCCATCTGGTCTTTCAACAGCCGGCTTGCTGCTTCCGCCGGCATCGGCTGACCGAACATGAAGCTCTGCACATATTCGCAGCCGAGCTGGCGCAGGTGCAGCGCGTCGGTTTCGTTGTCCACACCTTCCGCTACCGCCGCGAGGCCCAGATCATGCGCCATGCTGACAATGGAGCGCAGCAGCGTCTGCTTTTGCGCCTGGTCGCCGCGCACGAAGGAGCGATCGATCTTGATCATGTCGAAAGGAAAACGGGTGAGATAGGACAGAGAGGAATAGCCGGTGCCGAAATCATCGAGGGACAAGCCCACGCCCATATCCTTGATGGCCGCCAGCACGTGCGCGGATTGCTCCGGGTTTTCCATGATGACGGATTCGGTTAGTTCCAGCTTCAGGCTATCAGGCGCGATATGCGTACGCGAAAGTACGGAGCGGACATCGTTGATAAGATCCTGGCGGATCAGCTGCGTGCTGGAGAGATTGACCGAGACGAAGACATCCATGTCGGGAAAGCTCTCGCGCCAGCTGAAAACATCCTGAGCCGCCTGGCTCATGGCGAAAAGGCCGAGCTGAACGATGAGACCGGAACTTTCGGCGACCGGGATGAACTCGGCAGGCGGCACCGCGCCGCGTCGTGGATGCTCCCAGCGCAACAGCGCCTCGAAGCCGGCGATGCTGCCATTTTCCAGCCGTACGATCGGCTGGTAGACGAGGGCGATTTCCTGCCGCTCGATGGCCCGGCGCAGGTCCGATTCCATTTGCAGCTTGTCGCTGCCGATCGCGCGGAACGCGGGCCGGAACGGCTCGATGCGGTCGCCGCCGTAGCGTTTGGCCTGATACATCGCCAGTTCCGCGTCCTTGATAAGGTCTTCGGCGTTCGCCGACGCGCTCGTCCAGGTGATGAGACCGATGGATGCGGTCAGCACGATCTCGCGCTTGGCATAGGCGATGGGCGCGCGAACGGCCAGCTTGAGCGCTTCTGCGAAGGCGGCGATGCGCGCCGGGTCGTTTTCCGAGGTGAGTAGCAGGCCGAACTGGTCGGAGGCGAGGCGGGAAAGCGTGTCCTGCGGCTTCAGCAATCGATGCAGGCGGCGCGAAATGGTAAGCAGGATCGTATCGCCCGCCGACATGCCGAGACTGTCATTCACCTGCTTGAAGCGGTCAATGTCGATGACGAAGACCGTCGGCCGCAGCTTGCTCTCGTTGCGGGCCATGTGGATGACATTATTCAGCCGGTCGAGGAACAATTCGCGGTTCGGCAGCCCGGTCAGGTTGTCATGCACGGCATCGTGCAGCAGGCGCTCCTCCGCCTTCTTCTGCTCCGTGACGTTGATCAGCGTGCCGACGCAGCGGACAATCTCGCCGTCTGAGCCGATGACCGGGCGGGCACGCAGCGCAAACCAGTGATAATGCCCATCGCTGGCGCGCAAGCGGAAGGTCTGCGCGATGCGCCCGCGCCGATTTTCCAGAATGGCGTCGAGTGTGGAGCGGAAGCGGTCGCGGTCGTCGGTATGCATGGCGGGCAGCCAGTTGCGCACCGGCCCCTGCAATTGGCTTGCGCTGGCCCCTAACAGGGTGTCGATGTCGGGCGTCGTCACCACGCGGTCGCGCGGCACGTCCCAGTCCCAGACGATGTCGCCGGAACCGATGATGGCGAGCGCCTGCCGCTCCATGTCGGAGAACAGCCCGTGATGCAGCGCGCCCCCGGCGAATGCATGCTGCATCACGGTGAAGCCGATGAGGAGCACGATCAGCACGAGGCCGCCGCCCAGCGCCGGCTGTACGATATCGTTGTCGAGGCGCCCGGAGATGGCTAGCCATGCGCCTACGGTCCAGATGAGGATCAATATCCAGGTGGGGATCAGCATCACCGCGCGATCATAGCCTTTGAGCGCGAGATAGCCGATGATCGCCACGCCGGCGACGCCGGTCAGCGCGAAGGAAAAGCGCGCGATCCCGGACGCGATCGGCGGGTCGATGAAGGCAACGCCGATGAGCGCCAGGAGACCCAGAACCCAGGTCAGCGCGCCATAGCTGAAATGATCGTGCCAGCGATTCAAATTGAGATAGGTGAACAGGAAGACCACCAGCGTCGCGGCGAGTCCTACCTCCGTTCCCGCGCGCCATATTTGTTCGTTGCCGGGTGTGATTGCGATCAACTTGTTCCAGAAGCCGAAATCGACGCAGATATAGGCCAGCACCGCCCAGGCGAGCGCCGCGGTTGCGGGGAAGAGCGAGGTGCCCTTGACGACGAAGAGAATGGTGAGAAACAGCGCCAGCAGGCCGGAAATGCCAAGGATGATGCCGCGATAGAGCGTATAGGCGTTGATCGTGTCCTTATAGGCTTCCGGCTCCCAGAGATAGACCTGCGGCAGGTTGGGGGAGGTGAGCTCGGCGACGAACGTCACAACGGAGCCCGGATTGAGCGTGATTCGGAACACATCGGCATCCGGGCTCGCCTGCCGGTCCAGCGCGAAACCCTCGCTGGGGGTGATCGAGTTGATGCGGGTCGAGCCCAGATCCGGCCAGACGAAGCCAGATCCCACCAGGCGGAAATGCGGCGCCACGATCAGCCGGTCGATTTGTTCGTCGGTCGGATTGGCGATGGCAAAGGCCGCCCAGTCGCCGTGGCCCCGCTTGTCGTTGGCCTGCACCTCGATGCGGCGTACGATGCCATCGGAGCCGGGCGCCGTCGAAACCTGGAAGCTTTCGCCCTGATTGCGGAAGATTTCCACCGCGCGGGAAAGATCCAGCGCGGTATCGTCCTTGGAGATTTTGACAGGTTCGAACGCAAGCGCGGTGCCGGCGCCCCCGGCGGCAAACAGCACGAACAGAAAAATGCGGGAAAGCGCTTTCAGCGGGCTGCTGGAGCAAGCGATTTTTCGTTCGGACTTGCGAAAAAACAAAGATTTAGAGCGGTTCCCCGATTCGATCAAAAAAAGAATCGCTCTAAAAGATCGTGACACTAGCGGGCGCCCTTATTGTTCGTCGTACTACGTCGGTCGTTTTCGATGAGCGAGTACAGGAGATGATCCTGCCACAGGCCGTTGATTTTGAGGTAGGAACGCAACAGCCCCTCTCTCTGAAATCCGGCTTTTTCGAGAAGCCTTGTAGATCGCTTATTATGGGGAATACAGGCAGCTTCGAGGCGGTGCAATCGCAACTGCTCGAATGCAAAGGGGATAACCAATCCTATCGCCTCGGTCATGTACCCTTGACCGGCGAATGGCACGCCGCACCAGTACCCGATCTGGCCGCATTGCGCGACGCCGCGCCTGATATTGCCGAGCGTGATGCCGCCCAGGAGCCTGCTGTCGGAATTGCGGAAGACGAAGAAGGGATAGCCGGTGCCTGATTGCGCCTCCTCCTGATAGCGCCTGATGCGCAGGCGGAAGGCTCCGCGCTCCAGATCGTCCTCATTCCACAGGGGTTCCCAGGGGGTGAGAAACGCCCGGCTTTCCGCGCGCAACGCCGCCCACGCCTTATAATCGCCACCCACCGGCGCACGCAAATGGACGCGGTCTCCCCTCAGGAATGACTGGCTACCGCTCTTGGCGAAGGGCAGGGCGATCATGGCTTTACACGTTTGTTTTGCCTATTGTGAGCAGTGAGCGGTGAGACAGTGAGCAGAAAAAGAAGGCCATCTTACTGCTCACTGTCTCACCGCTCACTGCTCACCACTCACTAAACCGCCATCTTGCGCGGTTGCGCCCGTGTCGACAGCGCATCCTGCACGCCGTCGAAATTCATCAGCTTTCCGATCGGTCCCACGGCGGCGACTGTCGGCTTGGTGTCGAGGAACAGCCGTCCCGCAAGGTCGGTGAGCCGTTCCGCGGTAATCAGAGAAAGCCGCTCCAGCAGTTCGTCGTTGGTGACCGGGCGGCCATAAAGCAGGATCTGCCTCGCCATCTGACCGGCGCGGCTCGCCACGCTTTCCTGTGACATGAGCAGGCTCGCGCGATATTGGGCGCGGGCGCGGTTCACCTCTTCCTCGCTGATGTGCTTGGCCGCCTCATGCAGCTCGTTCAGGATGACGGGAACAAGTTCGGTCAGATCATCCCGTCCAGTTGCCGCATGGATGCCGAACAGGCCGGTATCGGAAAAGCCCCAATGGAAGGCGTAGACCGAATAGCAAAGGCCGCGCTTTTCGCGCACTTCCTGAAACAGCCGCGACGACATGCCGCCGCCAAGCGCCATCGCCAATATCTGCGAGGCATAGAAATCGCGCACATGATAGGCGCGGCCCTCAAAGCCAATAAGCACCTGCGCGTCCATCAGGTCGCGATGTTCGCGGAAATCGCCGCCGACATAATGGGCGAGATCCGGCATGGGGGCGGTGCTTTGGGCGCGGAAACCGCCCAGCCGCTGCTCCACCTCGCGGACGAAAGCGTCGTGGTCGATGGCGCCCGCCGCCGTCACGACCATGCGGTCGGCGCTATACTGGGTGTCCATATAGGCGCGCAGATCGGCGGAGGTGAAGGCTTCCACAGTTTCCGGCTCACCTAGAATGGCGCGTCCGATCGGCTGGTGGCGAAAGGCCGTTTCGGTGAAATGATCGAAGACGATATCATCCGGCGTGTCGTGTGCCGCGCCGATCTCCTGCATGATGACATGCTTCTCGCGCTCGAGTTCGTCGGCGTCGAATTTCGACGAGGTCAATATGTCCGACAGGATATCGACGGCCAGCGGCACGTCATTGCGCAGCACGCGCGCGTAATAGGAGGTGGTTTCGACGCTGGTGGCGGCGTTGATCTCTCCGCCGACATTCTCGATGTCAGCAGCGATCTGCCAGGCAGTCCGGTTCTCCGTTCCCTTGAAGGCCATGTGTTCGAGGAGATGGGCGATGCCATGCTGGTCGTTCGCTTCGTTGCGCGAGCCGGCCTTGACCCATATGCCCAGCGCGACGCTCTCAACGTTCGGCATCGCCTCGGTTGTGATGGTCAACCCGTTAGATAGACGGCTTACTTCAACGCCCATTCCTGCTAAACTCCCTCCCGCACGACCCCAGAGGACAGAACCCTGGAATTGCGGCTGATATGATCTTCCACGATTTTGAGATCGTTGGGAAGCACGGTGTAGTTTTCTTCTCTTGCCATAAGGTCACTGAGCCAGGCTGGTAGCGCCGGCGTGACGCCGCTCGCCTCCATGACCGCGTCGGGAAATTTGGCCGGGTGCGCGGTGGCGAGCACCACCATCGGCTCCTCGTGCGCCTGGTCACGTCCGACCTTGACGCCGATGGCCGAATGCGGGTCAAGCAGATAGCCGGTGGTTTCCAGCACGCAGCGGATGGTGTGGGCCGTCTCGGCTACGGTGGAGCGCCCAGTGCTGAATTCCGCGCGGATTCGTGAGAGCGGTTCTTCGCCGATCGTGAAGCCGCCGGATTGCTTGAGCCCGTCCATCAGCCCGCGCACCGTCGCCGCATCACGCTTATGCGCCTCGAACAGGAGCCTTTCGAAATTGGACGAAACCTGGATATCCATTGACGGCGAGGTGGTCTGCAAGACGCCGCGCGTCTCATACCGGCCCGATTGCAGTGTGCGGTGGAGAATGTCGTTATCATTGGTCGCGGCGACCAGCCGGTTTATGGGCAGGCCCATGCGTTTGGCGACGTAGCCCGCGAAGATATCCCCGAAATTGCCCGTCGGCACGGTAAACGAAACCGAACGGTCCGGCGCGCCGAGCGCCACCGCGGCGGTGAAATAATAAACCACCTGCGGCATGATCCGCGCCCAGTTGATCGAATTGACGCCGGAGAGCGACAGGGCGTCGCGAAACTTGAGATCGTTGAACATGCCTTTGACGAGCGCCTGACAATCGTCAAAATTTCCCTCCACGGAAAGCGCGTGGACATTGGCGGCGGTCGAACTCGTCATCTGCCGCTGCTGGACAGGAGAGACGCGCCCGTGGGGGAACAGGATGAAAATGTCGGTCCGGTCGCGGCCCGCGAAGGCCTCGATGGCCGCGCCGCCCGTATCGCCCGAGGTCGCGCCGACGATGGTTGCCCGTTCGCCGCGCTCGGCAAGCGTATAATCCATCAGCCGCGCCAGCAATTGCATCGCCACATCCTTGAAGGCGAGCGTCGGGCCGTGGAAAAGTTCCAGGACAAATTCGTTCGCCCCGGTCTGCGCCAGCGGGCAGACGGCGGCATGGCGGAACGTGGCGTAGGCCTCGCGGACCATGCGCTCGAATTCGGCTTGAGGAATTTCGCCGCCGATGAAGGGGGTCAGAACCCGGATGGCGATATCGGCATAGGATTTTCCGCGAAGCCCGCGGATTTCGTCAGGCGAGAGTTTGGGGAACTCCTGGGGAAGGTAGAGCCCGCCGTCACGCGCGAGCCCCGCCAGAAGCGCATCGGAAAATCCTAAGACCGGCGCTTCGCCGCGGCTACTCACGTATTTCATGTCATCCTGACTCTTTATAATAGCAGGTCATGGGTCCGGCGCGGCATGAGGCTTGCCCTGTCTGGCAAAAAACGGGAAAACACCGTCGCGCGGTCCCCATGGCGTTGGTCCCAATGGCGTTGGTCCACGTGTTGGTATAGAACAGGTTCATTAGTGCAGGGAAGTCCGGTTCATGAATAAAGCAACATACAATCGTTCCGCATTTCATCAAGTTTTTGCGATGGCGCTGGTTGTGGCGGCCGCCGCCGGCTGCACCACGAAGGAAGGCGGAGCAGGCGGAACGCTTAGCTCCACGACGGGCGAGGCGCGGATTTCGGAAGCCGAGCTGCGCGCTTATTGCCCCAGCGTGATATTGCGTGAAGGCACGGCGTTTTTCCGCACATATGAGAAGGGCGGCGATAAGGACAGCGCCCGCATTGTCTATCAGGCGGCGATCACGGATGTAACGCGCGCCTGCCAATATGGACCGGGCACGATGACAATGGATGTCGCGGCGGCGGGCAGGATTGTTCCCGGCCCACAGTTCAAGGCGGGCGCGATCACCATGCCCATCCGCGTGGTGGCGATGCAAGGCGATGCCGTCCTTTATTCGAAGCTGCACAAGTATCAGGTCAGTGTCAGCGATCCTTCCACTGCCACTCAGTTCATCTTCAACGACAAGGGCATAAGCTTCCCTATGCCGGCTGATAAGAACGTACAAGTCTTCGTCGGCTATGATGAAGGGCCTCAGGCAAAGTAAATCATAAAATAATCACGCCCCATGATCTGGGAGCGGCTTTCGCATCGGCCCGAGGACCGGCCCGATGCCGGGGGCTGACTGATGTGTAAACTCAAAGACTTGGGGCGCCTTTTGCGTGCTTGGCTGGGCCGCGCGGCGCTCTAAGAATATTGCCTCGCTATAGCCACATTTCTTTAGTTATATTATAGACAAATTCCTTTAATTCTATAGTGCTTTACGATTTTATTATAGGTTTTGATTAAAATTGTAATAACCCTGAGATTTTTATCTCGTTTGGCAGGTTGCAAATTTCCCTTGCATGGCAGGCAGTAAGTTCAGTGATCGATCGTTTGCGCCCCATCTTCCGAACTTCCCCCATTCTCCTTGTGGTGCTTCTGACAGCATTGGTGGGGGGCGCATTCGGCCATGTGCTTGGCAATCGTATGCGCATGTCCTCGGACAAGGAAGACATGACCACCTATTCAAACCAGCTTATGACTCATGCCACCAGCGTGATCAACGCGGCCAAGGGCGCGCTTAATATTGCCAATGCCTCGCCCTATCCTTTCTGTTCGGCGGCGGAGATCGAGTTGCTGCGTAACATCCTGTTCGAGACCCGCAATGTGAAGGACATAGGACGCATCAGGGATGGCAACGTTGTTTGTTCCACCATCCTGGGGAAGCCAGACCGGCATGTACGGATGCCGCGGGCAGCTCCTATCGAGCTGGCCGATGGGTTGAAAGTTTATCCCGACGTTCCATTGGCGGTTTCCAACACCCAGGCCACGATCCTGAGCAAGGCAAACTCCGACGCCGTTATCGATCCCAGGGCCTTCGACACGTTGCAGGAAGCGCCATATCGTTTTGCCGTCTTCTATGGCGATATCGACGCGCAGCGCTTCGGGCAGATTTTCGGCGACAAGGGTGCGGGTTCTCCGCAATCATCGGGTCCCGAGGCGTGGGATTTGCAGGACGGCATTCTTCGCCGCGATAGCTGCGATAGCCGTTCCGGATTGTGCATCGCCGTCTGGGCGGATGCCGATGCGCTCGGCACCGACAACTACGTCAACGCGATCACGGCTCTGGGTGCCGCATTGGGTGCGCTCGGCGGTCTGGGCTGGATCGATTTCCGCCGCCGCGACCAGTCTTTAATGGCAAGGCTTTCCCGGGCGCTTGCCCGTGAGGAACTGACTCTGGTCTATCAGCCGGTGGTCGATGTGGCCGATGAGCGGATCGTTGCGGCGGAGGCATTGATCCGCTGGTGGAGCAATGGGGATTTTATCCCGCCGGATGTCTTCATTGCGCTGGCCGAGCAGCGCGGCATGGCCGGGCAGATCACCCGCTATGTGCTCGATCATGTGATCCAGGAAATGGGCGAAACGCTGCGTCTGCACCGGGATTTCCGCATCACTATCAACGTAACCGCCTCCGATTTGAACGATCCGAAATTCCTGGCGGCGATCGAGGAAGGGCTGCATTACGCGCAAATCGAGCCGGAACAAATCGGCATCGAACTGACCGAGCGCTCCGCCGCGGATTCGCATGCGGCCATCGAAGGCATCGCCCGGCTGAGGGCACGCGGACATTCCGTCTATATCGATGATTTCGGCACCGGCTACTCCAGTCTTTCCTACCTTGGCGAACTTAAAGTCGATGCGTTGAAGATGGATCGCGCCTTCACCCGCACCGTCGGCACGGATGCGGTAACGGTGAGTATCGTGCCGCAGATCATCGACATGGCAACCAAGCACAAGCTTGCCATCGTCGCCGAAGGTATCGAGACCGAGGCGCAAGCCGCCTATTTTCGCGGTCTTCCCGTGCGCATACTAGGGCAGGGGTGGTTCTACGGCCGCCCCGTTTCCGCTCCCAGACTGATCAAGCGGCTGGAACAGCAGGATGGGATTATCGCACTGCGAAAGCATCGCAAGAAAAATCGTCCGGGAACGCAGGCCGGGTAAGACATGCGGCTGGTTTTTCAGGATCGTTCTCGATAGGATATCGGTTAAGATTTAAACAAAATTTGATTAAAAAACAGGCGTGCGCATCAAGATAATATCAACCGGATTACGCTACTATCCAAATCATGAAATCACGATTCGAACGCATTCTTGAGCCGACCGACACCTGGGCCATTTTCGATTTGGTCTCGGGCGTTCCGGTTATCATAGGCACCAAGCTGATGATCGGCCTTTCGCTTGAAGAGGCGGAGGAAACGCTCGCCGTCCTCAATGCCCCGCCGAAGGTGCGGAAAAGATCGGCCGCTTAGTAGCGGCCGCCAATTTCCCGCACCGTTGATCATATCAACCCCGATCGGCTTGATCGGTGGGTTCGCTGAACTCCGTGATATATCGATAAGCGTAGGGGGCTATGCCGCCTCCATCGGGAACTTGCACATATATGTCGACCGATGCAACCGAATGGGGCGGGGTGGTCACCACAAGTTCGGTATCCGATATGACCTGCAGGTTGGTGCCGGCGGTTCCCGAAAAATCAACCTCGGTCGCCCCGCTCAGATTCGTTCCCTTGATGGTGACCTGCGTTCCTCCCTCGACCGAACCGCTCGACGGCTGCACGCTGGTGATTGTTGCGGCATCCTGAAACACGTCCCAGCTCACGGTGTAGAGACCATAGCAAACATCTTGATTCCAGAAAGTAATGGTTCGTTCATTCTCATCGACAGTGATATTGTAAACATATCGAACGCCTTGATTCCCAAATTGGAGTCCCTTGGTGCAATGATTGATCTGATCCATCCCACTAAAATTTATATACGCATTATCTACGTTTAATGAATAATAATATCTATTATTGAAGAAAATCCCATAATTACAGCCGATATCCAGCATAGAATTTGGCAATATAGCACGAGTAACCCCAAAGTTTGTCCTCATGGGAACAGGAGGGGGAGCATCATGAGTAATATTCGAAGAAGATATTTCGCTGTTTGGCATAGTATATGTGGCATAGGAAGGGTTGGCGTCATGCGCCGCAGCACTTATACGGAGCGATCTTAGGTCCCTGGCGCTCGGGGGCGCGCTGATCTTGTCTCTACCTTTTGCGGATTTCGTGCCATTATTAAGGCTGATTTGCAAATACTGATATTGAGCTGAGCCGAGAACAAAGCTATCTTCCCCAACGGTGAAGGAGATTGTGCCCAGGTCTTGCGGCGGCGCGCCGTTGATAAAGACGAGATTTTTGCTCTTGATGATATCGGCGTTTAATTCATCGCCATAGAGTTTGAAAGAGCCGTTATTATCTTTCTGAGTTATGAAATTGAACATTCCCTCGGGATAGTCCCGATTCGCGAAATCGAAGGCTGATTGAAAGCTTCCAGAGTTGAATGTAAATACTGCCGAGGAATCTACATTGAACGTGCCAGCGCTTGTCGCTGTGATGGAGCCGTTGATATAAAACTGTGCGCTATCTTGCGCCACCAGGGTGCTGTTTTGTCCAATGGCTACGTCTTGGCTCCATATGTCTATTTCGTAATTCTGGGCTGCAATGATTTCAACATCATGTTCAATGGTTACATGGGGCGCGCTCAGCGTGAACGGTCTTCCAGGGAAGCTGGCGCCGCCGAGATATACGTCGCCTCCTTTGGACGTAATTTTGGAATATGGTCCAATGTCCGCAGTGTTCGTTGAGCAGATGCTGAGGCACGGCCCTGACAATATGGGGGGCATCCCCCCAGGTACAGTGATGGTGGCCGTCAAGGAGGCGGAAAATTTCGCGCAGGTGAATCTGACAAAGCTGTTATCATACATATTTATATTTAAGCTATTTTGATCCGTCCTTCCGGAGATGGAGTATGCGTAAGCTTCGAAACGGCTTAAATTTCTCGTTTCGATATTGATTTGCTCCCCCGGCTGCGTGATGAACTCTAGTGCGTTCGTGCTTGTAACGATATTGTCGGCGATCGTGAAGAAGCCGTTCAGCACTGTGATATTTGTCGGGCCTTGTCGGCCTGAATCACTGCTGCCGAATATTTGCACAGAATCACCGGGAACCGCTTGCGGCCATAACGTCAGCGAATTCTGCGAATTCATCGTAAAAGACGTTCCCATCGCTTTGCCGAGTTGGCTTGGAGGCAGCCCGATCGATTGCGCGTCGTAACTGTCGTCGAAGGTCTGATCCGCATTCGGGTTCCAGGAAAAACCATCGGCTATCTTGGTCGGGGTGGTTTCTTGCGTCTTGCTCTGACCGGCAGCCGGCTTTTTCATCGTGATTATCCCTTGATGTCGCTTTGGTAACAGAGCGCGCTCAACCTGGGCGCAGCGCAGACCGGCGATAAAATTCATGAATAATAATATTTGCTCTTAAAAAGAGTTATTTTTTATATATACAAGGATAGCGAGAAAAAACAAGCGCATTCTTATACAAGAGACATGATCAATGTCGCTGGAGAGGGAACTGAATGTGCTCCCTCTCATCTGCACCTCCAAAATCGATTATCACACCTCTTCCGACCAAACCGCCATCGCCTCGATCATCGCCGGCAAATCCTTATGCCGGTTGATGACGGTTTCTGCGCCAGCCTCCGTCAAGCGGTCGGCATGGCCGGGATAGGTGTGGCCGCCGCCGGTGAAGCCGATGACGCGCATACCCGCCGCATGTGCGGCATGGACGCCGTGGACCGAATCCTCCAGCACGATTGTCTTCTTCGGGTCGGCGCCGAATTTCTCCGCCGCGTAAAGGAAAACGTCCGGCGCCGGTTTGCCCTTCTTGGTGCCGACTTCGCGCGCGGCGAAGATGTCGGGCGCGAAAAGATCGTAAAGCCCGGTCCGCTTCAGCATCAGATCAAGCCTTTTGCTCGATGAGTTCGAGCATATGCATTTGGGCAGCTTTAACGCCGAGACGGCCTTCGCGATGCCCTCGATCGCCTCGACTTCGGTTGCCAGCCTCTCGTCGAGAATCCGGTCGGATTTCTCGATCAGCGAGGCGGAAAGGGGAATTCCGGCTTCCCGTTCCACCAGCATCAATATGTCAGGCCAGGTCAGGCCGGAAAACCGCTCGGAGATTTCATCCGGCGCGATCGGATAACCCGCGTCTGTCAGAAGCTCGGATTCGACCTGCGCGGCAATGATTTCCGAATCGACCAGAACGCCGTCGCAGTCGAAGATGATGAGCTCAGGTGCGGCCATATCCGGGGTATCCTGTCGTTTCAAGGCAAGGGGAAGGGGGAAACTGAAGGGTTTCGAGCTACACCTTTATTCCGTGAGCGTCAAAGTTTTATGGCGAGAGATGCGACCGTTTAACGGCATGTTTACCCTGTTCGGTAACCATGAGGCCAAGTTAAAGCCGCAAGTCCGGATGGAACGCAGCGCGGATTAACAATCAGCCGGTGGCTGATTGTCCCGCGTAAGCGCTCCACGCTTTCCCCGGATTTAGGCTTGGTAAGCGTCCTCTAGTAGCCGAGTATCTCATGCCTGTTGTTCGTAAAGTGAATGAGCTGCCCCATGCAGCGCCACAGTCCTCCTGGCTTGACACGATCCTCAAGGGCGATTGCGTCGCGGCTCTCGAACGGCTTCCCGATCACTCCGTCGATGTGATTTTTGCCGACCCGCCCTACAATCTCCAGCTCGATGGCGATCTGCACCGTCCCGACCAGTCCAAGGTCGATGCCGTGGATGATCATTGGGACCAGTTCGAAAGCTTCCAGGCCTATGACGCCTTCACCCGCGCCTGGCTGCTCGCCTGCCGCCGCGTATTGAAGCCCAATGGTACCATCTGGGTCATCGGCTCCTATCACAACATCTTCCGCGTCGGCACCTCGCTGCAGGATCTGGGATTCTGGATGCTGAACGACATCGTCTGGCGCAAGACCAACCCGATGCCCAACTTCCGCGGCCGCCGCTTCCAGAACGCGCATGAAACCATGATCTGGGCTTCGCGTGACCAGAATGCCAAGGGCTACACCTTCAATTACGACGCGCTGAAGGCGTCCAATGACGACCTTCAGATGCGCTCCGACTGGCTCTTCCCGATCTGCACCGGTCATGAGCGGCTGAAGGACGGCAATGGCGACAAGATCCATCCGACCCAGAAGCCGGAAGCCCTGCTTGCCCGTGTGCTGATGGCATCGTCGAAGCCGGGCGACGTGGTGCTCGATCCGTTCTTCGGCTCAGGTACGACCGGCGCGGTGGCCAAGCGTCTCGGCCGCCACTTCGTCGGCGTCGAGCGCGAGCAGGCCTATATCGATGCCGCCACGGCCCGCATCGCGGCTGTAGAGCCGCTGGGCAAGGCCGAACTCACCGTCATGACCGGCAAGCGCGCCGAACCGCGCGTCGCCTTCGTCAGCGTCATCGAATCCGGGCTGCTGCGTCCGGGGACGGTGCTCTCCGACGCCCGCCGCCGCCATGCGGCAATCGTCCGCGCCGACGGCACGCTCGCCGCCAATGGTGAAGCCGGATCGATCCACCGCATGGGCGCCAAGGTGCAAGGGCTGGACGCCTGCAACGGCTGGACCTTCTGGCATTATGAAGAGCAAGGCACTCTCAAGCCGATCGACGACCTGCGCAGCCAGATCCGCCTCAGGATGCTGCCGGCAGGGGCATAAAGCGCCACCGCGGCTTTTGTCGGGTGCGGCAACTTCACCGTTGAGGCATGGATTCCTGTGACAAGCACAGGAATTGTCTGTTTGTTTCATGCTTAATTGGCGCTGAGGCTGGATGCGATTCCCGGGATGGCCACCCCGGGAATCGCCGTGGTCTGGGCGCCCGTACAGGAATAGGTCTTGCGACCCTCGTCATCTTGGGCCCCAGCCGCGCAGCCTCGCATCGCTTGTTGACTTGAATGGGCATTGACGCCCGCAGACAATGCAAAGCGTGGAGCATCATGATGACAATTGATGACGAAATCCAGTCTGTTATCGGGTTGGACGTATCCTGCGATACCGTCACCCTGTTCGATAGCCTCACCAGCCAAACCATGACGGTCGCCAATCGCTGCGATGAGCTGCGCAGCGCGCTGGAGGCTTTCGCCGGGCGTGGCGGCCTTCTGGCGGTTTGCGAGGCGACCGGTGGATATGAAGACGAGCTCCTGGCGGCCTTGGCCATGCTGGCCATTCCAGCCCATCGCGCCGACGCCGCCAAGGTGAAGTCCTATATCCGCTCCTTCGGCAAAAGGGCCAAGACCGATGCCATCGATGCCCAATGGCTCGCCCGGTATGGGTGTGACCGGGGCCGGACGCTGGCGCCATGGCGGCCCGCCGAGGCCAACCACAGCCGGATATCCCTGCTGGCTGCACGCCGGATGGATCTTGTCGCCATGCGGGTCCAGGAAAAGAACCGGCTTAAGGCGCCCCGCGCGCGCACCATCGCAGTCGACATCAAGGACCATATCGCCGAACTCGAACGCCGCATCGATGCGATTGAACTGGAGATCAAAACCCTCATCAACAACGACCCTGGCCTTCGGCAGCGGGAAAGCGCCCTGCGCACCATTCCCGGCGTCGGTGAAACCATTGCCGCTTTCCTCATCGCCACCATGCCGGAATTGGGATCCATGAACCGAAGACAGGCGGCCTGTCTGGCCGGTTGCGCACCCCACCCCCGCGATAGCGGCAGGATGACCGGCCATAGAACCACCACGGGCGGGCGCCGTCACATCAGGCCGATGCTCTTCATCGCAGCCCTGACCGCCATCCGCGGCAAAAATGATCTGGCCGCGGCATACAAGGCATTCCTC
>NZ_QJTF01000002.1:0-212414 GCF_003217235.1 Paramesorhizobium leguminum
AATAATATAAGATAGACGCGGTTCGGCGTTAAGACCTGCAGTCATATTGATCGCTCCCCTTATTATTCAATAAACAATGCTGCATTTAAGATTCCAGCGGACTAATTAATCAATCCATGGAATTATAATTTTCGAATAGGTGGTTAAGCTTACATGTTTAAATAACCACTGAAGTCCAGGACCGGAGGAAATCGACCTGAGCCGGCAAAAACCGTTGCTCACCATCAAATCCAACGCCGCGCAAATGATGGACGATCTCATCCGGGATTCAACGTGCTGAGAAATTCGCGCTTACCTTCAAGCTAAAGGTCTTGGTGAAAGCCTGCGCGCCCGTTGGGGAAAAGGCGATCACCCGGCCCTTTTCCCGCCGCGCCCAGTTCCGCGCGATGAAATTATCCAATAGCGCCGCGCCAAGCGCGCCGCCCAGATGGTTGCGCCGCTCGCTCCAGTCGAGGCAATGGCGGCAGACAGGCCGCTTTCGCCTCTCCAGCGCCTCAATATCCACGCCAAGAGCACGAAAGAACGCCCGCCCCTTTTCTGTGAGCATGGGCTTCTCAGCGCCTTCGATCAGGCCCAGCCGATAGGAAGCATCAAGCATCTCGACGCCGCGCTCGCCCGCCAGATGATCGTAGCAGATGCGCGCCGTACGCAGCGCCTCATCCTTCGGACCAGTCCGCATCCGCACCGCGCCGGTGCGCTGGGCAAGGCCCATCAACCCTTCCAGTACTTCCGCCACGTCAGACCCCGACAGGCGGAAATAACGATGCCGTCCCTGCTTTTCCACGGTCGTGAGGTTGGCCTCACCCAGCTTGGAGAGATGCCCGCTCGCAGTCTGCAGCGTGACGCCGGCGAGACCCGCAAGCTCGCTCGCCGTCAGCGCGCGCCCGTCCATGAGCGCGGTCAGCATGTTCGCCCGCGCCGGATCCCCGATAAGCGCCGCGATCTTTGCAATGACAGGACCGTCCTTCATAGTTCGACGCTAGCCGAAGCATGGATGAAATTCAAGCGCTAGAAGCAGGTCTTCAAAACATGGAGTATATGAATGATCACCTGTTTCATCCGCTATCAGATCGACCCGTTCAGGCAAGACGCCTTTGCCGAATATGCGCGCAATTGGGGCGAGGCCATTCCCCGTTGCGGCGCGGATCTGATCGGCTATTACGGCCCGTACGAAGGCTCCGCCACCACCGCCTATGGCATATACAACATCGAAAACCTCGCCGCCTACGAGGCCTATCGCGCAAGGCTGTCCGACGACCCGCTTGGTCGCGCCAATTATGAATTCGCCCGCAAGGAACGGTTCATCCTGAAAGAAGACCGGATTTTCCTGAAGCTCGTTTCCGCGCCGCATGGAGAGCTCATCCGGCCATGATCGTGGTCATTTTCGAAGTCTGGCCTGCGGATGAAGCGCGGCGAAAGCAATATCTGGATATTGCCGGGAGCTTGCGTAAAGATCTGCTGGCAATCGACGGCTCCATCTCGATCGAGCGCTTCGAAAGCCTGAACGAGCCGGGCAAACTCCTGTCGCTTTCCTTCTGGCGCGATGAAGGGGCAGTCAAGGCATGGCGCAACCTGCCCGCACATCGCGTCGCGCAAGCGGAAGGCCGCAACGGCGTCTTCGAGGATTATCGCCTGCGTGTGGCGCACATCCTGCGCGATTACGGGCTCATTGAGCGTGACGAAGCGCCAGCGGATAGCCGGGCCATCCATACCGTCGAATAAAATAAAACAGGCCGGTAATTCCGGCCTGTTCGTAAAAGTCTCAGCCGGCTAGCACGGCCTTCACCGCATCGACGGCGGCGGCGGCTTTCGCGCCGTCCGGCCCCCCCGCCTGCGCCATGTCCGGCCGTCCGCCGCCGCCCGCCCCGCCGAGAGCGGCGGAAGCCGCGCGCACCAGGTCGACGGCGCTGAAGCGGCCAATCATGTCATCGGTCACACCGGCAACGGCACTCGCCTTGCCGTCTTCGCCGACGCCAATGAAAAGCACCACGCCCGAGCCGATCTGCTTCTTGCCCTCGTCGGCCAAGGGTTTCAGATCACGCGGCGAGACGCCGGTGACAACCTTGCCGAGGAAGCTGATGCCGTTGACGGTTTCAGCGGCATTCTCGCCAGCCGACGTTGCGCCGCCAAGCGCCAGCTTCTTGCGCGCTTCCGTCAGCTCGCGCTCCAGCTTGCGGCGCTCGTCGATGAGCGCATTGACGCGATCGAGCGTCTCCGCAGGCGTTGTCTTGAGCGCGGATGCCAGGGCTTTGACCCGCTCGTCCTGCTCTTCCAGATAACGCCGCGCCGCCTCGCCGGTCAGCGCCTCGATGCGGCGAACGCCGGCGGCGACGGCACCTTCCGAGACGATCCGGACCAGCCCGATATCGCCGGTGCGGCGCACATGGGTGCCGCCGCAAAGCTCGGTGGAATAGGTCTTGCCCGCCTTATCCCCATGCGTCGCCGTGCCCATCGATACGACCCGCACCTCATCGCCATATTTTTCGCCGAAAAGCGCCATCGCGCCCTCGGCAATGGCATCGTCTACGGCCATCAACCGCGTCGTCACGGGCGAGTTCTGCAGCACGATCTCGTTGGCGATATTTTCGATCGCTTTCAATTCCTCAGCCGAAATCGGCTTCGGATGCGAAAAGTCGAAGCGCAGGCGATCCGGCGCAACGAGCGAGCCCTTCTGCGCCACATGCGTGCCAAGCGTCTCGCGCAACGCCTCGTGCAGGAGGTGAGTCGCCGAATGGTTGGAGCGGATGCGTGTGCGACGCGATGCATCGACGGCAAGCTCTACCGCCGCCCCGGTCGCAGCTGTGCCCTTCGTCACGCGGCCAAGATGGACGAAAACGCCGTCGCCCTTTTTCTGTGTATCGGTGATCTCTATCGTGAAACCTTCACCGGAAATCGTTCCCGCATCGCCCTGCTGGCCGCCGGATTCGGCGTAGAACGGCGTCTGGTTGACGACGACGGCAACCGCCACGCCCTCCCCGGCGCTATCGACAACGGCGCCATCGCGCACCAGCGCAGCGATGATTCCCTCCGCCTTCTCGGTCTCATAACCGAGGAATTCCGTCGCGCCGGCCTTGTCACGCACGGAAAACCACACGGTTTCCGTCGCGGCATCCCCTGAGCCGGACCAACTGGCGCGCGCCTCCGCCTTCTGGCGCTCCATGGCCGCGTTGAAGCCCTCCGTATCGACGCCAATGCCGCGCTGGCGCAGCGCGTCCTGCGTCAGATCGAGCGGGAAGCCAAAGGTATCATACAGCTTGAACGCTGTTTCGCCGTCGAGACGGCCACCCTCGCTCAAATTCTCCGTCGCCTCGCCCAAAAGCCCGAGCCCGCGCTCCAGCGTCTTTCGGAAGCGGGTTTCCTCCAGCTTCAGCGTCTCGGAGATCAGCGCTTCGGCGCGGATCAACTCCGGATAGGCCTGGCCCATCTCACGGATGAGCGCCGGCAGAAGCCGCCACATGAGCGGCTCGCGCGCACCCAGAAGCTCGGCATGGCGCATGGCGCGGCGCATGATGCGGCGCAGCACATAGCCGCGCCCCTCATTCGAAGGCAGCACGCCATCGGCGATGAGGAAGCTCGATGCGCGCAGATGATCGGCGATCACGCGGTGGCTGGCGCGGGCTTTGCCCTCCGCCTTGACGCCCGTCGCCTCTTCGGAAGCGCGGATCAGGGCCTTGAAAAGATCGATGTCGTAATTGTCATGCACGCCCTGCAGCACGGCGGCGACGCGCTCCAGCCCCATGCCCGTGTCGATCGACGGACGCGGCAGCGCGACGCGCTCCTCCTTCGTCAGCTGCTCGAACTGCATGAAGACGAGGTTCCATATCTCGATAAACCGGTCGCCATCCTCGTCCGCGCTGCCGGGAGGGCCGCCCCAGATATGGTCGCCATGATCATAGAAAATTTCCGAGCATGGACCGCACGGACCGGTATCCCCCATCGCCCAGAAATTATCGCTGGTCGCGATGCGGATGATGCGATCGTCGGACAAACCCGCAATCTTCTTCCAGAAATTCGCGGCATCCTCATCCGTATGATAGACGGTGACGAGGAGCTTGTCCTTCGACAGGCCGAATTCCCTGGTGATCAGGTTCCAGGCAAGGCCGATCGCTTCTTCCTTGAAATAGTCACCGAATGAGAAATTGCCGAGCATCTCGAAGAAGGTGTGGTGGCGCGCGGTATAGCCGACATTATCGAGGTCGTTGTGCTTGCCGCCGGCGCGTACGCATTTCTGCGAGGTCGTCGCCCGGCTGTAGGGGCGCTGCTCAAGCCCGGTGAAGACATTCTTGAACTGCACCATGCCGGCATTGGTGAACATCAATGTCGGATCGTTACGCGGCACGAGCGGGCTCGACGGCACGATCTCATGCCCGTTCTTCTTGAAATATTCGAGAAATGTCGACCTGATCTCGTTGACGCCACTCATGTTCCAACCTTTGGGGCTTTCACCGCGCCAAGGGCTTGCCCCCGGCCAGCTTCGCCTTCTTGAAATGCTCCTTCGGGCAAAGGCCCGGACCCGCCCGCTTTTAGCGATGCCACGGAACCCTGTCCAGACAATCCGGCAATCGAAAGGACCAGCGGCAAAGGCTGCCGAAACATCCGGTATGAAAAGGAAAACCCGCCCCCTCTACTGAAAGGAGACGGGCCGCCAGTAGTCGAGGGAAATACGCCCCGTCTTACATTTCAGCTACGTCGCTGCCATTCTCATCTCCGCCCGGACCGACATCCAGCAACTGTTCAGCGATGAGGCCTGCATTCTGGCGCAGGGTCAGCTCGATCTCGCGCGCCACTTCCGGATTGTCCCTGAGGAACAGCTTGGCGTTTTCACGCCCCTGCCCCAGACGCTGCGAATTATAGGAGAACCACGCGCCCGATTTCTCGACTACGCCGGCCTTGACGCCGAGATCGACCAACTCGCCCGTCTTCGAGACGCCGGCGCCGTACATGATGTCGAATTCCACCTGCTTGAAGGGCGGCGCAAGCTTGTTCTTCACCACCTTCACGCGGGTCTGATTCCCCACCACCTCGTCGCGCTCCTTGACGGCGCCGATGCGGCGGATGTCGAGGCGGACGGAGGCATAGAATTTCAGCGCATTGCCGCCCGTCGTCGTCTCGGGCGAGCCGAACATGACGCCGATCTTCATGCGGATCTGGTTGA
The DNA here is from genome assembly GCF_003217235.1 of Paramesorhizobium leguminum. GTDB lineage: Bacteria > Pseudomonadota > Alphaproteobacteria > Rhizobiales > Rhizobiaceae > Paramesorhizobium > Paramesorhizobium leguminum. Next base: position 5,156 of record NZ_QJTF01000002.1, read on the forward strand.
TGAAGATGACCATGCAGTTGGAGCGCGAAATGGAGGCCGTCAGCTTGCGCAGCGCCTGGCTCATCAAGCGCGCCTGCAGACCCGGCAGCGAATCGCCCATCTCGCCCTCGATTTCGGCCCGCGGCGTCAATGCCGCGACAGAATCGATCACCAGCACGTCGATGGCGCCGGAACGCACAAGCGTGTCGGTGATTTCCAGTGCCTGCTCGCCCGTATCTGGCTGCGAAATCAGCAGATTCTCCAGATCCACGCCAAGCTTGCGCGCATAAACGGGATCGAGCGCATGTTCCGCATCGACGAAGGCGCAGATGCCGCCCTTCTTCTGCGCCTCCGCAATGGTGTGCAGCGCCAGGGTCGTCTTGCCGGAGCTTTCCGGTCCATAGATTTCCACGATGCGCCCCTTGGGCAGGCCGCCGACGCCAAGCGCGATATCGAGAGAAAGCGACCCGGTCGAAACCGTTTCGATCTCGACCACCTGATCGTTCTGCCCGAGCCGCATGATCGATCCCTTGCCGAATGCCCGCTCGATCTGAGACAGCGCCGCGTCCAGAGCCTTAGTCTTGTCCACTGATTTTTCCTCAACAAGCTTCAATGAATTTTGCGCCATGTTACACTACCCCTCTATGCTGCATGAAGCCCGGACAGCCCGTTCTTGGTAAACTATTTGTATTTGTTTTGTTCCGCTTTGGCAAGCCATGCAACCCATTGATAAATCGAAATATTGTAAAAATGTTCCATATACGTTCCAGCTTAAATGCGGCGTCTTTTTCTTAAAGGCCCCGGCTGAATGCACACTTTACATTCCCTTTTGGGAATTTCGCGATTCGGACCGCACATAAAAAACGCGGCCCCCGAAGGACCGCGCTTTGGCATTTGAAGACAGGCAAAAAGGCTTAGTAGCCGCCCTGCCCGTTGGTGAGCGGCGAGATCTGTATCTCGACGCGGCGGTTCTGCGCGCGCCCCGCTTCCGAGGCGTTGGACGCGACAGGTTGCGTATCGCCATAACCGGTGACGGCGAAGCGGCGCTGGTCGATGCCCTGCGCGCCCAGATAATTGGCCACCGACTGCGCGCGGCGCTGCGAGAGCTGCTGATTGTAGCTCGCGCTGCCGGTCGAATCGGTGTGGCCGGATATATCGACCAGCGACTGGTTGAACTTGCGCAGCACGATCGCCACCGAATTGAGCGTCGGATAGAACTGGCTCCTCAGCGTATCCTGGTCGGTGCCGAAGGTGATGTTCGATGGCATGTTGAGAATGATGTTGTCGCCATTGCGCGTGACCGAGACGCCGGTTCCCTGCAACTGCGCCCGCAGTTCTGATTCCTGCCGGTCCATATAGTTGCCGATAGCCCCGCCGCCCAGCGCGCCTAGACCCGCGCCGATCAGCACGGCATTGCGCTGCGCGCGGCTCGAACCGCCCACTGCAAGGCCGCCCAGCGCGCCGACGGCAGCGCCCAGCGCCGCGCCGCCCGCGGTGTTCGAAATCTTCTGCTCGCCCGTATAAGGATCGGTGGTGCAGCCCGCGAGAAAGGTCGCCGCAACGAGGCCGGCAATGATAAGTTTCTTGGTCATGAGATGGTCCCCGGATTTGGTATGCGTCGCGTATCATAATAGCGATTGCGGCAACACGGTGGAACTTGGTTAACGACGTCGCTCTCATACTCAAGTAAAAGCGGTACGGTCAAATCGTGGAGAAAAAGCAGATGCCGGCGAAAATCGAAAAGCCAGTGGCGGTGATAACGGGCGGTGGCCGCGGGATGGGCGCCGCGATTGCCAGGAAGCTGCATGATCGGGGCGACTCGCGCTTATGTCGCCTTCCGGCAGCGCCATCGAGTTGGCGGACGAACTGGATGGAGTCGGCGTCAAGGGATCGGCCCAGAACCTGACCGACCTTGAAGCGCTGGTGGACGCGGCGGTGAGCAGCTTTGGCCACATCGATGCCGTGGTCAATCATACCGGCCATCCGCCGAAGGGCGACCTTCTCGACATCACCGATGAAGGCTGGGCGCTCGGCAATGAGAGATGGTGCTGAATGTCGCACGCATGGCGCGCCTGGTGACCCACTTATGTTGAAGCAGGGCAAAGGCGCGTGGGTCAACATCACCACCTTCGCGGCCTTCGAGCCGACGCTGAAGTTCCCGGTATCCTGCGCCTATCGCGCCGCGGTCGGCGCTTATACCAAGCTCCACGCCGATCGCTACGGCGCCGACAACATCCGCATGAATGCCCTTTTGCCGGGCTATATAGACAGCCTCGGCCACAAACCGGAAACGGCAGAGGACGTGCCGATGAAGCGCATCGGCACAGTGGAGGAAATCGCCGCAACTGCGGCTTTTCTGCTTTCAGACGACGCGGGCTACATAACCGGACAGAACATTCGCGTCGATGGCGGTATCACGCGGCATGTGTGAATGATCACCGACACGTCATAACCCTCAACCATCTACTCTGGACAATCGAGAGTTATGACGCGGTCGCGCCGTGAGCAAAGCCAACTATATATATTTATTTCAACCTTATATTGAGGTTCCCATCCTTATATATAACAGCTGAGTCCCGATTAATTCTGGACCAAAGATAATTAGGGTCGTCATTTCCATCAATGGATAATAGCCGTTTATCGATAAAGGCGGTCAAAGAAAATGAACTTCCTATTCCAAAGAACGTAAATCCACCTTTGTTATTTCCGTTATGCGTAACAATACTAAACAAATCCTTTTGATAAGTGTCATCAATAAAATTGAAATCAAATAGATAAAAAATTGGACTATCATCGTCGGAAGTCGCAATAGACGAAAACTTTGCGGTACCACCATCCAAAAATGACATAGAGTCCATATACGCCCATGAATTATCGCTCAATGATAGATCAAAATTCATTATATCTATGCTTTTTTCGCCTGCATTTGGCGTTATATGGCAGTAACTTTTTCCAGTAACGGAAATTTTTGCATTATCTATTTTTAGATATGAAAAATCACCAAACTGTGTTCCCAGCATTTGAAGCCCGCTTCTATTGCTAATATTAATTTCTACATTTCCAAAAACCACTCTATTAACGGAAATTCCCAAACCTTCCCGCTCATGTAACGGATCAGAATTATCTCCGGATCCGTTTGCGTGAGCCACCTCCATTATCACTTTTACCGCTAGGTCACCGAATGCTTCGCCAATAGCCAAGGATCCTGGCGAAGCAACCCTAAGCGACCCTGTATCTGGAAGTATCTTGAACACGGTTTCGTCGATGGGAGGGTTCGGGGTCGGACTGCCCCAAACCGTCATCCCACTGTCGGAGACGTCTATAAATAACTCCCCGGTCGTATTGAGCCCAAACCCTTCATTTTTATTAAAAGACTCGGCTGGCCCCGTAAGAGGAGTATTCATATTGCCGTCAGCGGGTGTAAATGTTTGATTTGAATTCGGATCCCAAACAAACTTTGCCTTATTCATTTTAATCTCCTAAATTAATATATATGTTTACACACCGTATTGGTGCGATAACGCTCAATAAGTGTGCGGATCACATGCAGAATTAGAGATATTGCCAAGTAGGCACAACAACGCTGTAATCCAGAAAATACGAATACTCCCTCGCTGAAAAATTAAATAAGCTATAAAATAATGATACCGCGCATTTTTAAATATACCATCCAATCTCTTTTATAGCAAAAAAAGACACTCAACTCCGCCGGCGGCAATAAGGTGGAAGCGGATGGGAACGGCCGGGAAACGCGCGGCGATGGCATTTTCCGGCATTTGCTCAGAAAACAAATGCCGGAAATGCATCAATCACTATTTTTGAAACCGCAGCCTTACAATCATATCGCCATTTTGGTATATATTTTGATTATCAATTCTCGAATTGACATAGGATCGATCGCTGTTACCATCAATGGCTACCAATTCCAGCTGAAGCATGTAGTTAAACTGGATGGCATTGCCAATCCCGGCAAGTACAAAATTTCCTCTGTTATTTTTCCCGTCATAGGTGGTGAAATTAAACATGCCCTTTGGATAATTTTGAGATTCCTCTCCCAGGAAATCGATCCCGGAAAGCCTGACGGTTGGGGTGTCCGGCTCGCCGATGGTTTGAAGATTGAATTGCACACTAGCGCCTGGCTGCACGGACACGCCATCCAGCTGCGCCGAGGAAGTATCGGTCACCATAAGGTAAAAATTTTTCGCTATATCTATTTTCTGTTCACCGAAACTTGGCGTTATATGGCACCCCCCATTATCCTCAACAGTAATTACGGCATTGTCTATCTTCAAATATGAGAAATTGGGCCCCAGCATTTCAAGACTGCCGCCGAAAATCTGCATATGCGTATTGGAAAAAAAGACCTCGCGCACAAAAAGCTGTAGATTCTGACTGTCAAGCAGACTTATGTGTGTTGTTACGGTAGTCTCGCCAAGGACTAACTTTCCAGCCGACACCATCGTCAGCGATGACATTGCATTAGAGAGCATAATACCAGTGCTTTTATGGGGGGGATTCTGTTGCTGTATCAGTTGCTTTCCCCATGCGGTTGTTCCGGCATCCGTTACTGTTAACGACAACCCCGCGTCTACGAAACACGAAAAGCCGCCGTTTTTATTGAACGTCGCAGCGGGCCCACTCAGGCTCGTGTCTACCTTAAAGTCTTGAGTGGCATACGGTTTCCAGATGTACTGTTCTTTTTCCACTGTTAAAATCCCTGATTGAAATTTCCAAAAAAATAATAGAGCACTTACATTTAGCAATGTAACGTTGAATATTTAAACGTGCAACACTTATTGCGAGAAATTCAATCCTCCACCACATGGCGGATCGAAGAGGGTTAAAAAATCGTGTCCCACCCACCCGGCAATGGCATTTTCCGGCATTTGCTCAGGAAACAAATGCCGGAACTGAATCAATCACTATTTTTGAAACCGCAAAGTTAAAATCATATTTCCATTTTGGTACATATTGGTGGTATTAAGTCTCGAATTGATAAAGGTTGGATCTGTGTTACCATCAATGGATATCAATTGCAGCTGACGCATGGCGGTATATTGGTAGGCATTGCCAATCCCGGCAAGTACAAAGGTTCCTCTATTATTTTTCCCGTCATAAGTCTGGAAATTAAGCATGCCCTTTGGATAATTTTTAGCTTCCGGCCCCAGGAAATCGATACCGGAAAGCCTGATGGTTGGGTAGTCCGGCTCGCCGTTGGCCAGAAGATTAAATAGCACCTTAGCGCCTGGCTGCACCGACACGCCATCCAGTTGCGCCGAGGAAATATCCTGCACCTGCATGAGAAAATTAGTAACTATATCTATTTTTTTCTCACCGAAACTTGGCGTTATTTGGCAAGTACTATTATCCTGAACATCAATACTGGCATTACCTATATTCAAATATGAGAAATTGTCCCCCAGCATTTCAACATTGCTTTCGGCAATAGCCATTTCCATATTGGAAAAAAAGACCTCGTGCACAAAAAGCTGCAGATTCGGAACGTTCAAGTTCTTAGAACCCAACACGTTTATTCGTGTTTGCACTGTATCCTCGCCAATGACTAACTTTCCAGGCGACACCATCTTCAACGACGCTTGGGGCGTGATCGTGAAATAAGTAGTCTTGGTGGGGGGATTCTGATCCTGTATCAGTTGTTTTCCCCATGTGGTTGTTCCATCATCCGTTACCGTTAACGACAATTTAGCTGATGTTCCTACGGTACAATTAAAGCCGCCGTTTTTATTGAACGTCGCAGCGGGCTGACTCAGGGCCGTGTCTACCGTAAATTCCTGATTGGCATTAGGATTCCAGACGTATTGATCTTTTTCCATTGTTAAAATCCCTGATTGAAATATCCAAAAATATGATGGAGCACTTATATCCGACAATGTAACGTTGAATACTTAAAAACGCAACACTTATTGCGAGAAATTCAGTTCTCCACCACATGGCGGATCGAAGAAGGTTAAAAAATCGTGTCCCACCCGCGCGGCAATAAGGTGGAAGTGTATGGGAACGGCCGAGAAACGCGCGGCAATGGCATTTTCCGGCATTTGTTCAGGAAACAAATGCCGGAAATGCATCAATCACTATTTTTGAAACCGCAATTTTAAAATCATATCTCCATTTTGGTACATATTGGAGGTATCAAGTCTCGAATTGATATAGGATGGATCGGTATTACCATCAATGGCTACCAATTGCAGACTACGCAGGGCGCTAAGTTCGAAGGCATTGCCAATCCCGGCAAGTACAAAGGTTCCTCTGTTATTTTTGCCGTCATAAGTAACGAAATTAAACATGCCCTTTGGATAATTTTGAGATTCCGGCCCCAGGAAATCAATGCCGGAAAGCCTGATAGTCGGTGTGAACGGCTCGCCGTTAGCCTGAAGATCAAATCGCACCTTAGCGCCTGGCTGCACCGACACGCCATCCAGCTGCGCCGAGGAACTATCCTGCACCTGCATGAGAAAATAAGTCACTATATCTATTTTTTTCTCACCGAAACTTGGCGTTATTTGGCAAGTACTATTATTCTGAACATTAATACTGGCATTGCCTATATTCAAATATGAGAAATTGTCCCCCCGCATTTCAACATTGCTTTGGGTAATAGCCATTTCCATATTGGAAAAAAAGACCTCATGCACAAAAAGCTGCAGATTCGGAACGTTCAAGTTCTTAAAGTCCATCACCAATATTCGTGTTTGTACTGAATCCTCGCCAATGACTAACTTTCCAGGCGACACCATCTTCAGCGAAGCTTGAGGCGTGATCGATAAAATAGTTGTCTTGGTGGGGGGATTCTGATGCTGTATCAGTTGTTTTCCCCATGTGGTTGTTCCATCATCCGTTACTGTCAACGACATTTTAGCTGATGGTCCTACGGTACACTGAAAGCCGGCATTTTTATTGAACGTCGCAGCGGGCTGACTCAGGTCCGTGTCTACCGTAAATTCCTGATTGGCATTCGGATTCCAGACGTATTGTGCTTTTTCCATTGTTAAAATCCCTGATTGAAATTTCCAAAAATATGATAGAGCGCTTACATTTGGCAATGTAACGTTGAATATTTAAATACGCAACACGCATTACGAGAAATTCAATTCTCCACCACTTGGCGGGTCGAAGAAGGTTAAAAAATCCTATCCCTCTTCCCTACGCGCCGCTCGATCTCCACGCCAACCCCACCCGGCCCGAGCTCGAGCTTTTCCACCCGCACCACCACCCGCATCACGCGGGGATGCGCCAGGATAAGCGTCGCGATCTCCTCGGCCAATGTTTCCGAGAGTTCCACATGCCCGCGCGCGACGATGCCCCTGATCCCATCCATGATCAAATCATAGGAGACGACGTGGCGCATCTCCCTTGGTGCATTGGTCACACGCCGCACATCCGCCGTCACGTCGAAGCGCACCTTTTGCGGTTTGCCGTGCTCGAAGCTATAGGCTCCGATATGGACCGGCAGCACGAAGTCACGCACGAAAATCTTGTCCGTTCCGAGGTCCGCATCCTCGGGCTCGGAGACTTTACGCTTTGGCGCGCGCTTCTGCTTCTCCGGTATCAGCGCCCTGATCTTGGCCATTCCCGCCGCATCAAGCCCGCTGAAACCGAGAAAATCAGTATTGTAGACCAAGAGGCGCGGAATATCCGGCGCTTCCAGACCGCCCGCCACGCCGGCGATCATTGAATAGCCGTGAGCAGCCTCGATGAACGAGCCTATCCGATCGAGGCTTATATGGTCCAGCAATCGCCCGGCTGATATCGTATCCAGCATGATTCCATGAAACCCGGCGGCGGCGAAAGCCGCGGGCAAATCATCCGGATAGACATGCTCCGCATAGAGCACGCCGATGAGTTTCGTGCTTGCCGCCAGCCCGGCCAGCGCCTTGACGTCAGCAATCAGCCGTTTCGATGGAAGAAAGCCGCTCCTGATATAATCGACGCCTGCCGCCGCGATTTCCTCCGCTTGGTCCAGATCACCGCAAAGCGCGCTCACCGTCCGCGCGCCCGCGATGAGCTTGACCGTATCGCGGATCGTTTTGAGCGCCAGGGCGGTTCCCTCTGCGCTCGTGAGGTCGATGATATCGGCCCCGCCTTTCAGCGCGGTTTCGGCTTCTTGGCGGTCCCGCACACTCGCCAGCATCTTTGTCATGGGTAGCCCCTTGGCCGGAAATTCCTGAACAACGCAAGAGCATGGCGCCGGGTGATAATCAAGCAGCGGATTCTACGACTTTCCCGATCCGCCGGTATTGGAAATCGGGAGCATTCCCCGGCATCCTCGCGGCTTCGTCGATCAGCGCACCCATGCGCGCGTGGAGCGGCGATTTGATACAGGCCGGGTCCGTTGCAGCCGCGTCGCCCGCAATCGCCATCGCCTGACAGCGGCAACCGCCCCAGTCGATCTCCTGCCGCTCGCAACTCCGGCACGGCTCCGCCATCCAGTCCGTTCCCCGGAAGGCGTTGAATGCGGGAGAATCCCGCCAGATGCGGCCAAGGCTCCAATCGCCGAACCGTTCAAAATTGAGCGATTTGATGGTGCTCGCGGCATGGCAGGGCAACACCGTTCCATCCGGCGCCACCATGAAGGCATCGCGCGCCCAGCCGCCCATGCAGGGCTTGGGATAGATCGCGAAATAATCGGGCGTGACGAAATCGATGGTCATGATGCCGCGCAGCCGCTCCTGCGCCTCCTCGACGATCTGCACCTCACGTTCGACAGCGTCCCGGTCCGGCATCAGCGCATCACGGTTGAGGAGCGCCCAGCCCGCATATTGCACATTGGCGATTTCCAGCCGCTCCGCGCCAAGCGCAAGCGCCATTTCGATGAAGTCAGGCACTTCGTGCATGTTGTGGCGGTGGATCGGCGCGTTGATCGTCAAGGGTAAGCCGACTTCGCGGACGCGCCTTGCCGTCTCGATCTTCTTTTCATGAGCGCCCCGATGATTGCCGATTTTCTCCGTCGTCTCGGGCTTCGCGCCCTGGAAACTGAGCTGCACATGGTCCAGCCCAGCCGCGGCGAATGCTTCGATCCGCCCTTCGGCGATGCCTACCCCGGCAGTGATGAGATTGGTGTAGACGCCGCGCCCCGCCAGACAGGCGATAAGCTCGGCCAGATCGCTGCGCAGCGTCGGCTCCCCGCCCGAGAGATGCACCTGCAGGATGCCCAGATCGGCCGCCTCCTCGAACAGCGCGATCCAGCCTTGCGTGTCCATTTCCCGATTGGCTTTCAGAAGCTCCACCGGATTGGAGCAATAGGCGCATTGCAGCGGACAGCGATGCGTCAGCTCCGCCAGCATGGCGATCGGTGGGAGAATGGCTTCGGTCATAACGTCACCAGCATGTTGTCCGACCATTCCTGCAGGAACGCCGTCACGTCGTCGGCTATGTCAGCTTCATCAGCGCCATATTGATCGGCAAGCGATGCGATCATTTCTTCGACATTGCGCGTACCGTCGCAGAGGCGCAGAATATCGAGGCTGACTTCATTGGGCCAGAATATCCGCTCGGGCGACAGCAGCGCCCACGCATCGCGCACCGGATCATATTGCAACCGCGCATGGTGCTTGAGCTTCGGCCTCGACTGCATCGATATGATAGCACGGGTGCGCGCGGTTTCCATCACCCCTCCCCCGGGTTAAAAGCGCCCGGCGGCACATGGCCCTTGCCGCCATAGGCATAATCGAGCGCATCGAGCATGGCCCAGAGAACATCGCATTTGAAAACCAGCGCGTCGATCACCGCCTGCTGCTTTTCCGGCGTGGTCGCATGTTGCATGACATAGGCGAGCGCGAAATCGGCGTCGCGCGAGGCCTGCGTTGGACGCGGCTTGAAATAGGCGAGGATGTCTTCCGAGACATAATCATATTTCGCCAGCATGGCCGGCACCCGCTCGCCGATGATGACGGGCGAGAACAGCTCGGTCAGGGATGATGCCACCGCCTCGAGCAGGCTACGGTTGGTGCAGAAGGAGAGATAGGCGCCGACGGCGAACCGCGTTGCGGGAAGCGCCAGCTGTTCGCTTTTCACCATTTCGGCGTCGAGGCCGAGACCCGTCGCCAGCTTCAGCCAGCGGGCGATGCCGCCGTTCCAGCCGTCGTCGCCGTCATGATCCTCTATCCGCTTGCGCCACTGCGCACGAAACGCCGGGTCTTCGGCCTGGCTCAGGATCATCGCATCCTTGCGTGGAATGACCGACTGGTAGCAATAGCGATTGAGCGCCCAGGCCTGCATCTGCGTTTTGGTCAGCGCGCCGCTCACCATCCGATGGTGGAACGGATGAAGATTGTGATAACGCGCCGCGCCGACATCCCGCAGTACCTCTTCCAGTTGCCAAGGCGTCAGCCCATCCCTTGCGGCGCTGGAAAACTCTTTCAAAGCCGGATCTCCATTCCGTCATAACCCACTTCCCATCCCGCCGCGCTGACTGCGGCATGTTCAGCGGAATTTTCGTCCAGGATGGGATTGGTATTGTTTATATGCACATAAATGCGCCGCCCGATGGGCGCGTCCGCAAGAAGCTGCATCGAGCCCCCTTCGCCTGCGATATGCAGATGCCCCATGCGGGCTCCCGTCTTGGCGCCGACGCCGGCCCGGATCATCTCGTCGTCATGATAGACCGTTCCGTCGAACAACAGGCAGGCGGCATTCGCAATCCGCTGCTTCAAAGGCTCATCGATACGGGCGCAGCCGGGAATGTAGAGTGCCGTCCCGGCGGCGCTCTCCGTCCCGATCCTCACCCCGATCGTGTCGCCTTCCTCGGTGCCGAAACCATCCCTCGCCGCATCTTCCAGAAACAGCGCCACCTTCCCCGGAACGGCGAAGGTCTCTACCCTGATCCCGGTGGGGCTCCCCCCCGCATCCAGGATATCGGTCCCCTCACCCAAGGGGAGCCTGCGGCGCGCTACAATCGAACGGTCGAGCACGTTGAAGATGGAATTGGCGTCGAGCACCTCAAGCACCCGGTCCGTCGCGTAGATCGCGAACGGCTCCCGTTCGCGCAAACTCAAGAGACCGGCGATGTGATCGACATCGGCATTGGTGAGCACCACCGCCCGGATCGGCGTACCGCGCAGCGGGCCGTCCGTTCGCGGCTGCAGTTCCGGCGTGCCGGCGATCTGCTGGCGGATATCGGGGGATGCGTTGAACAGCACCCAATCTGTTCCATTGGCGCTTGCGGCGAGGCTGGATTGCGTTCGCGACTGAAAGCCTGGCTGCCCTTCCCTCACCACCCGGCTGAAACGGTAATTGCAATTCCACTGGGGAAATCCGCCGCCCGCCGCTGAGCCGATGATCTTCAGATGCATTCCCGCCCCCATTGCCTTCCAAGGCAATTGCGCCGCCCCACGCAATATTCGCGCGGGGCGGAACGATGCTTATTTCTTTGCTTTCAGCTCGGCGGAAAGATAACGGGACATTTCCATTCCGGCTGCGACCTGGCACATGGTCGGCTTTGTCCATGTCTTCTTCATCAGCACTCTCCTTTTCTTTGAAGATCGTGTATCTGATCTTCGGATTATCATGCGCTTGGGAAACGCACGATTCATAATATCCCAAAAATATATCACATTCTTCCTAACGTCACCCGGCCGGCATTCAAAATAGGTTTGTAACTCCTTAGCGAGCTTGCGCCCGGCTCTTTCATGTAATATATGAAGTTACATGAAACGTGATAGCCGCCTCTCCTCCGTCCTCCATGCGCTCCTGCACATGGCCGCCCATGATCGCCCGATGACATCGGAAGCGCTTGCCCATTGCATGAACACCAATCCCGTGGTCGTCCGGCGCACCATGGCGGGGTTGCGCGATGCCGGGCTGGTCCGCTCCGAAAAGGGGCACAATGGCGGCTGGACGCTTGGCCGCGATCTCAAGAGCGTGACGTTGCGCGACATCCATCAGGCGCTGGGCGAGCCGGCGGTCTTCGCCATAGGAAACCGCAACGAGAACCCGCAATGCCTTGTCGAACAGGCGGTCAACGCCGCGCTGGACGATACGTTCCACGATATCGAAGCCCTGCTGATGGAACGGTTCGGCCGCCTGACGCTGGCGGAACTGGCCGAGGATTTCACCCGGCGCCTCGCCGCATATAAGCAGAACAAAGCATGATCCCAAAAAGTTGCAGACTTTTTGGATAAGATCATGCGCCTGATAAAAGGAACCAAACAAGATGCAGTATGACGTGATCATCATCGGCGGCAGCTATGCGGGCATGGCGGCGGCGCTGCCACTGGCGCGGGCGCGCCGCAAGATCATGGTGATCGATGCCGGTCAGCGCCGCAACCGTTTTGCAGAAAGCTCATATGGCTTCCTTGGCCGTGACGGCCATGCGCCGGGCGCGATTGCGGAGGAGGCGAAACAGCAGCTTCTCGCCTACCCTACCGTGACGTGGAACGAAGGCCGGGTTTTCAACGCCATCAAGACCGACAGCGGTTTCCGCATCGAAACGCCAGGACAATTTTACGATACAAAGCGGCTGGTCCTGTCCCTTGGGGTCGAGGATATACTGCCCGATCTCCCCGGACTGAAGGAACGTTGGGGGAAAGCCGTCTACCATTGCCCCTATTGCCATGGCTATGAACTCAACCAAGGCCATATCGGCGTTCTTGCCGTCGGTCCCAACTCGATACATCAGGCGCTCATGCTGCCCGATTGGGGCAAGACGACCTTCTTCCTCAATGATGCCTTCGCCCCCGACGAAGAACAGTCTGCGCAGCTCAACGCGCGCGGCGTGACTGTAGAAACCGCGCCCGTCACTGAAATCACCGGACATGCCGACATCCGCCTCGCCGATGGCCGCATCATCCCCCTCGCCGGCCTCTTCACCGCGCCCGCCACACGTCCGGCAAGTCCGCTCGCCGAACAATTGGGCTGCGCGATAGAGGATGGTCCGCTTGGCCCTTACATCGGCGTGGACGGCATGAAGGAGACAACAGTTCCCGGCGTTTTCGCCTGCGGCGATGCGGCCCGTGGCGCCGGCAACGTTTCGCTCGCCATCGGCGACGGCGCAATGGCCGGAGTGGCCGCCCACCGCTCGCTTATTTTTTGAAATCACTGGCTTGCGCGATGTTTTCATGGTAGGTTACATGTAACCTTTGCCATGGAGGCTCGTAATGACACCCTCATCAAAGCCGAAGACCGTTCGAGAGAAGGTGCATGAGCACCGTAAGCGGCTGCGCGCGCAGGGGCTGCGTCCAATCCAGATCTGGGTTCCGGATGTGCGCTCTCCTGCGTTCCGGGCGGAGGCGCAGCGTCAGTCGAAAGCTGTCGCTGCCAGCCCTCATGCTCATGAGGATCAAGCTTTCATCGACTCCGTATCGGTTTGGAATGATGACTCCCTGCCAGAATGGGACGACGAATGAGGCGCGGCGAGATCTGGACGATTTCGGGCGGCAAGGACTATGCGGGTAAACCGCGTCCAGCTGTTATCGTCCAGGATGACAGGTTCGATGCAATCGACTCGATAACGATCTGCGGCTTCACCACCGATCCAGTCGACTCCCCGCTATTTCGTCTTGTCGTTGAACCAAATGCCCGTAACGGCCTGCGCGTGACCTGCCGTCTGATGGTGGACAAGCTTGCCACCATTCCCAGGACGAAAATGGGAACGCGGATTGGACGCCTCGATGACGAAGACATGGTTCGCCTCAACCAAGCCATGATCGTATTTCTCGGCATGGCAGTTTCGCCCCTGGCTGGGAAAACGGCTCCGTAAGTTTGCAGGGCCGCCGCATTCGGGATGTGGCGGCCTGTAATAATCATGCCGTTCGAGCTCGCATCAGACGCAAGCCGATCCAATCCATCACCAGCATCACGATCAGCGACAAGCCGACCAGCGGAAAGAGAATGCCGCCGACGGCGAGGATTGCGATCAGGCCACGGAACACCCGGCGGTCGGATGGCATCGGCGGCACGCCCAGCGAGCCCTTTGGCCGCCGCTTCCACCACATGACGCCGGCGGAGACGGCGAGCAGGATGATGCCGATGCAGGCGGCGAGCAGCACGAGCTGGTTCGCGAAGCCGAATTCCTGCCCCATATGCACATTGATGCCCCACTCCAGCCATTTGCCGAGCGGGCCATAGTCCGCATAGCTCATGTCGATGAGCGGCTTGCCGGTATACTGGTCGAGATGAACCACCCGCTGGCGCGAAAGATCGTCCGGATAGACCGAACCCGTGTAGACGCCTTCAGGCGTGGCCGGGATATTGACGGCGTAGCCCCGGTGAAGGCCGAGGTCGTTGAAGATGGCGACGGCACGGTCCAGTCCGATAGGCGACGTCCCGTGATCGTGGGCGGGAGATTGCGGCACCTGCGCCTGTTCCAGCGACCATGACGTCTTCGCCACATGGTCCAGATGCTCGTCGGACATCGGCACGGCAACGCGGACACCCGCCGGATAGCCGAAATTGTTGCCGTTCGCCCATTCGTTGATCTTCGCGCCCCAGACGCCCGACCAGGGCATGCCAGTGATGGCGAGGAACACGATGAAGAAGCCGACGAAGATGCCCGTGACGGCATGCGTATCGCGCCAGAAGACGCGGCGCTTCGGTGTTCCGCGCACCGTCACCACGCCGCCGGTCTGTCTGCGCGGCCACCAGAGATAAATGCCGGTGGCGACGAGCAATATCGACCAGCCGGCGGCGATCTCGATCAGCATTCGCGCGAGGGAGCCGAAATATTTCAGGCTGTGCAGATAGCGGACGGTCCACATGATCGTCCCGCGATCGGGCAGCGATCCGAGCACCCGGGCAGTGTAAGGATCGACATAGACGGCGAGTTTCTCTCCGCTTGGGACTGCGACGGTGATTTCGGCGGACGAGACGGGCGTCGGCGGATCGGTGAACTTGATCGCCGTTCCGGGATAAGCCGCAAGCGCCGCCGTCACCATCGCCGATGGAGCGGCCACGGTTTCCTGCGCGACGACGCGTTTGAGATCGCTATGGACGATGGCTTCGATCTCATCGCGGAACAGGTAGAGCGCGCCGGTGATGGCGAGCGTGATCATGAAGGGCAGGACGAGCAGTCCCGCATAGAAGTGCCAGCGCCAGACGGCGCGGTAGAGATCGGACGCGGACCGCGTGGCTGCGCCAGCATTGCCCCGCCCGAGGGTCAGATCGGACATGAATTCTCTCCAAACGTAAGGTTAGGTTAAACCTGCAACGTCAGAGAGAAACGGGGGGCGCCCTTGGTTGGCCGATCAGGCCGCGCGGTAAGTGTCGCCCGGCATCGGGAAGGACAGGGCCGATTTTAACGGCATAGGACCTGACGATGACAGGCAGGTCCGGATTGCTGTTCAGTATGGCGGGCGTCGCGCCCGAGGCAAGCTGACAGAGCGAGGCGCACGGGCACTCCGGGGCCTTTTGCGGTAGACCGCCCTGCCCGCCGGGATCGGCTGCTTCCGCGCCGGTCGATGTGCAGATGACATGCAGCGGACCCAGCGCGGATGTCGCCATGGCGCTCTGGGCCATGATTCCGAGCAAGCTCTGCAACACCAGAAGATAGGCCATCAGCAAAGCGATAGCGCCTGCCGATAGCCTGTCTTTCAGGAGTTGCCGCGTGAATCTCATACGAAATGACTGTCACAATGAGGCCCGAATGTCACTGCGACCAAGATGCAATAGTTGCCCCTCACCCTCACCCTCTCCCCGTGAAGAACGGGGAGAGGGGGGCATAGACGTCGCCGTTTCCTCCTTCTCCCCCGTACTTCACGGGAAGAGGGAGGCATGGACGTCGCCGTTTCCTCCTTCTCCCCGTTCTTCACGGGGAGAAGGTGCCGGCAGGCGGATGAGGGGCGTTCCAGCGAGATCAACGCTTCCAGCTAAATATGGAATGCTCGACTACACCGCTGGCTTAGCCTTCTTCTCCGTCCATTGCGGCGGCGCGCCGTATTTGCCTGCCACGGCCCCGAGTATTCCCGGTGCCCGGCCAAATGCGTCGCAGGCGGCGTATTTCGGCTTGCCGCCGAGCCAGGATTTCATCCGCTGTCCGGAAGGAATGGAAATATCCAGCCCCTTCGGCTCTTCGCCTTTGATGACCATCTTGGAAAAATCATCAGCGAATTTTCCTGCCAGACCATAGGCATCCCCTACTTCCGAAACGCGGGGGTTGTCCTGGATCGAATTTGCCCCCCGCGCCCAGACCATCGCCGCGCTCTGCACACCACTGCCATCGACCGCCTCCGCCTCGATGGCCAAGCCGCCGAGCCCGATGGGCAGGCGCGGCACGCTGACGGGCAAGGCAAAGCCGCTGCCTACGCTTACCGCCGTGGCGACTCCGGCCATGGTCTTGTTCGTGGGAACAAGATCGGTAACGACCGAGCGGATCGTCAAATCCGCCGGCTGACCCGCCGGGACCATCTGATATTTGTCGCTGAGCGCGACGCAGAGCGCCCGGTCGAGCGCGTTCGCCACCATCGAGCGGTCGGCTTCCGATGTGACACGGGCCGCGGCGCTGGGGACGAAAGACGTCGGCACGATGCTAACCGTCTTCACCGCCGCCAGCCGTGGCCCATCGGCATAAATCCGCTTCTTGGCTATCTTCCCCTTCGGCGCGCTGAGATTGCTGTAGGACGTGAGCGTGCCGCCCTCTTTCAGCGGCACCGAGGCGCATCCCGCAGCCAGGACGACCGGCAGGATGAAGGCAAGCTTCAATGATGCTGACGGGCGCCCGATATGCCGGCGGGATACTTTGTTCAATGGATTGCAGCGCATTCTCAAGCCTTTGTGACGGATGTTCTGGAGGGACATTGCTAGGCGAGAATTGCCGCAACATTACATTAAGCATGATCCCGAAAAGTTGGCAGACTTTTCGGATAAGATCATGCGTCTAAAAACCAGCGGTCAGAGCCGGATTGCCACCGATGTTCCCGTCACATCGCTCTTGAGCGCAACTTCTCCACCGTGATTGGCAACCACCTGCTTCACGAGGCTCAAGCCAAGGCCGGCGCCGGTGCTTTTGGGCGTGACGCGATAAAACGGCTCGAAAACGAGCTGCTGGTGTTCTTCTGCTATGCCCGGACCTTCGTCGGCCACATCAATCTGCCCATCGTCAGAAACCGAGACCGTGATCGTTCCGCGGTTGCCGCCGTGATCGATGGCATTGCGAACCAGATTGCCGATGGCTCTTGGCAAGGCTGACGGGCTGCCTTTGCGCATCGAACTTTCCACCTCGCTATGAAAGGCGATCTGATAGCCGGCGGCGATCGCCAGCGGCGCAAGCTCCGCAACCACGGTACGAGCGATTTCGACAAGATCGACCGTTTCGTGCGGATCGGCCGCCTGGTCGTTGCGTTCGAAATCGAGGAGCTGTTCCGCTGTTTCTGCAAGGCGCGCCACATCGTCCAGCAGGCGCGTACGCTCCTGGCCGTCGGGCATTCCGTCGATCCGCGTCTGCATGATGGCGATTGGCGTTCTGAGCTCATGCGCCGCATCGATGAGGAAGCGCTGGCGTTTCCTGAACTCGGTTTCGAGCCGTTCGAGCGTTCCGTTGAAAGCAATCACCAGCGGCGCGACCTCCTTGGGAATCCCTTCCACCGGAAGGCGCGCTTCCGGGTGGCGGGGCTCGATCTGGGATGCTTTTTGTACGACATCGTTCACCCTCGCAAGCGCACGCCTCACGACACGAGGAATGGTGAGGAAGATCGTAGGCAGGGCAATCGCGATCAACGGTATGTAGATGGGATAGGCCCGAGCCAAAATGGCAAGAGCGGGCGGCAAGCCCATGTCGGTCACGCCGCCAAACAGAATGCGGACCTCACCCACCGGAGTATCGACATTTTCAATCGACGCAATCTCATCTGTTCGCGTCGATCCCCTGATGTCCGCATCCTGGAACAGATATGCCAGATGCCCAAGTTCCGCATAGGGAGCCGGGACGGTTCCATAGGATACAGACGCCCCGTCTGTCGTCGCGGCAACATACCAAAGCCCGCTGTTCTTCTCTTTGAGCAGCTTTAGCGCAGGCGTATCGCGCAATTGAAGATTTCCCCGGCTGTCGCGTTCCACCGCGTTCGCCATTACGGCGGTTATCTTATCCTCCACCGCGACGTTCGGCGACATCACCGTTGTCGCCCAAATGGAAAGTCCGATAATCACCGAGACAACCACGACGATGATGACCAGACTGAGCTGCCAACTCAGCTTCCACCAAAGCGACGGGTTCGAACTCACCGTCACGCGCATCATTCTTCCCTCAGGAGATAGCCGACGCCCCGAATAGCGTGGATCGTTACGCCCGCGCCCATCTCCAGCAGACGCTTGCGCAGCCGGGAGATATGCGCATCGAGCGCGTTCGACTGGATTTCTTCTTCGTAATTATAGACCGCGCTCTCAAGGGTCGATCGAAGGACGGTTTTGTCCTTCCGCTTGGCGAGGGCCACGAGAACCAGCAGTTCGCGCCGGGGGAAATCGAGCGCAGCCTCATCGATCGTGACGTTCAGATTCAACGGATCGATCACCATGCGACCGGCAACAATGCGCGGTTCCACCAGATTGGACGGTCGCCGCAAGACCGCGCGCACCCGCGCCATCAATTCTTCAACGAGAAAAGGCTTGCCCAGATAATCATCAGCGCCGACATTGAGCCCTTCAACCCGCTCCAGCGGCTCATTCCTTGCCGTCAGCACGATGACCGGCGTATCAACCCCTGCCCGCCGCAGTTGCGGGATGAAAGACAGCCCTTCCCCATCGGGCAGGCGGCGGTCAAGAAGGATGGCATCATAAGGATTCTGCCGCGTCAATTCGAATGCGTCGGCCAGATGCATCGTGTGGTCGGTGACGATCCCATGCTTGCCGAGCGCTGTCGAAAGCGCGGCCGCCAGTTCCTTCTCGTCTTCTATCAGTAAAAATCTCATCGTTCCCCGCCCTTGGGCCGCTATCCTCCTTGTCTGCCCTCAAGATTACGGCAGCATTGCGGGATTGGACGGAGGGCATTCCCGCAAGCGGGTCGAACTGGGAGCCTCCGGATGTTGCCCATGGCGCGATTTTAATCTGCGCGCTTACCTGGCGCTCACCTTCGAAGCGAAGGTTCACCAACCAAATCATTCTTACTTTATCTATATGATTTTATTGAAATTTTTGGCGCACCCGACAGGATTCGAACCTGTGACCTTCGCCTTCGGAGGGCGACACTCTATCCAGCTGAGCTACGGGTGCAGATATCCGAGGCAAATCGGATACGTTGCGGTTTTAGCCGAACCCACCCGCCGCTTCAATGGCCTATTTTATGTTTCCCGAGCATGATCCCGAAAATCATGCGGTTTAATCAGTCCATGATCCGCAAAAGTTTGCGGAATTTAACAACAAGATCGAGCAACTCCATAAGTGAAGGAACAAACCCTGCCGTACAGGCGTTGCGCCCAATCCCGATTAGAAATTTGCAGCCAGGCGAAATCGGCGGAACCGCTTGGGCCTCGCATAATCGGCTAGAGCATAATCCCGAAAAGTTGCAGACTTTTCGGATAAGATCATGCGGCTAAAACAAGGACTTAGAGCGGGATGCCCGATTCAACTTAATTGCATACCGCTCTAAAGCACGATACCGAAAACGTTGGCGCGTTTTTCGGATGAGATCAGGCAGCTTGAAAGAAGTTAGCAGGATCCCCGATTCAACTTGATTGCATCCTGCTCTTGAGTCCAAATCGAAGGGAGGATTGCCTATGACCATCACGCGGGAGAACATCATTGCGGTGCTGGGACCGGTCGATGACACGCTCATCGCCGAGATCCTGGCATCGGGTGCCACGACCGAGGAACTCATCGTGGCGTGGGGATGGATCACCAACGAGGAAGCGCTGGTGCGGGAGGGGATTCCACACGCCACCGGGCGCACTGCGGAACTCATCGATCTGTTATCGGAAGATGATGAGGACGAACCGTAATTCCGATACGTCCGATAGAAAAACCGCCACTTCGAAGCTCGAAATGGCGGCCTTCTTAATTTAGCTAAACCAGCAATAGCTTATTCGACTGCGACCGACTTGCCGCCTTCCCATTTGTAAAGGGAGAAGCTCGGCGAAGAGAGATCGCCGCTCGCGCCATAGGTCAGCTTGCCGATGACAGTGTCGACCGCCTCGCCGGATTTCAGCGCCTTGGCGACAGCCTGCGCGTCGTCAGCCGATCCGGCCTTCTCGATGCCGGCCTTCAGCACCTGCACCGCGGCATAGGCATTGAGCGTAAACGCCTCGGCCGGGATCTTCTTCGCCTCAAGTGCCTTGATCACCTCGCCCGCGGCGGGGTTCTTGGTGGCGTCCACCGCATTGGTGAAGATCGTGCCGGCAGCGGCCTCGCCGCCAATCGCCCAATATTCGGTGTTCGACAGGCCCTCGCCGCCAATGATCGTGGCCTTGACGCCCTGATCCTTAAGCTGGCGGGCAAGCAGGCCGCCCTCTGGATGATAGCCGCCGAAATAGATCACATCGGCCTTTTCCGCCTTCAGGCGGGTGACGAGCACGCTGAAATCCTTATCGCCGACATTGACCGACTCATCGAGCACTTCCTTGACGCCGCCCTTGTTCAGCGTCGTCTTGAAAGCGTCGGCCAGGCCCTTGCCATAAGGTCCCTTGTCATTGACGATGGCGATGCGCTTGTCCTTCAGGTTCTTCAGGACATATTCAGCGGCGACCTGCGCCTGCTGATCGTCGCGGCCGCAGGTGCGGAACACGTTCCAGAGATCGCGGCTGGTCAGTGTCGGTGTCGTCGCGGTCGGCGTCACCATGATGGCGCCGTTCTCTGCCAGCACGTCCGACACGGGCACGGAGGTTCCCGAAAGCACCGGGCCGACGACGTAATGTACATTGTCGCCGACGAGCTGGTTGGCAACCGAAACGGCCTGCTTGGGCTCGCCCGCGTCATCCATCAGCTTGAGAACGATCTTCTCGCCCTTGATGCCGCCCGCCTTGTTGATGGCCTCGACGGCGGCCTCGGTGCCGTTCTTCACCTGGATGCCATAGGCCGCGACCGGGCCGGTCAGCGGCGCGATCAGGCCGATGGTGATATCTGCATGGGCAAGCGGAATGAACGCGACGCTCGCAGCAAGCGCAGCCGTGGAAAACAACGAATAACGCATGAAACCCTCCAATATGCGAGCCCCCCTGGGGCTTTTGTTTTGGTATAGAAGCGGACGTTTGTGACTTAATTCACTTATGCCGCGAATGGCAATCGATAACGCATCAATCTTCCGATTTCCATGCCGCACAAGCAGCAATCTTCCTATTTTGGTGAACGCCAAGCAATCAATCTTCCGCTTCCAGCATCTCCTTCACCGCCGTCGCAAGTTGCTTGAGCGAAAAAGGCTTGGGCAGGAAGCCGAACTTGGCTTCCGCCGGCAGGTTTTTCGCAAAGGCATCCTCCGCATAGCCGGAAACGAAGATGAACTTGATGTCGGGATGATCCTTGCGCAATTCGCGCAGAAGTGTCGGGCCGTCCATCTCGGGCATCACCACGTCGGAAACGATGATATCGACTTTGCCGTCAAGGCTGGCGAGCACTTCCAGCGCCTCCACGCCGGACGACGCCTCGTGCACGGTATAGCCGCGCGATTGCAGAGCCCGCACCCCGCCCATGCGCACCGCATCCTCGTCCTCGACGAGGAGCACGGTCGCGGAGCCGGAAAGATCGCGGGGCTTGTCAGCCTTTCTTTCCTTCTCTTTCCTGTTGTTCTCGGCCAGGGCTTCCGCCGCGCTCGCAGCCGTTTCCACATGCTTCGGCAGGAAAATCTTGAAAGTGGTGCCTTTACCCAGTTCCGAATCGCAATAGATGAAGCCGCCCGTCTGCTTGATGATGCCGTAGACCATCGACAGGCCGAGTCCGGTCCCCTTGCCCACTTCCTTAGTGGTGAAGAACGGCTCGAAGATCTTTTCGATCACATCCGGCGCGATGCCCGTGCCGGTATCCTCGACTTCGACAAGAACATAATCGGCAGCGGGCAGATCGCGATAATTGAAAGTGGCCGCCTCCGCCTGGCTCACATTACGGGTGCGCATCGTGATCGTGCCGCCATCGGGCATGGCATCGCGCGCATTGACGGCGAGATTGACGGCAACCTGCTCGAACTGTCCCAGATCCGCACGCACGGGCCACAGGTCGCGGCCATGATCGATCTTCAACTCAACGTCCTTGCCCGCGAGCCGAGCGAGCAGCATCCGAAGGTCGGCGAGCACATCGGTGAGATCCAGCACCTCCGGCCGCAGCGTCTGCCGGCGCGAGAAGGCCAGAAGCTGGCGCACCAGCGATGCCGCGCGATTGGCGTTCTGCTTGATGTTCATGATATCGGGGAAGGACGGGTCGGACGCGCGGTGATTGGTCAGCAGCAGGTCCGACGACATGATGATCGCCGTCAGCACATTGTTGAAATCATGCGCGATGCCGCCGGCAAGCTGGCCCACCGCCTGCATCTTCTGGCTCTGCGCCATCTGCCCTTCCAGGGCCTTCTGCTCCGTCGTCTCGACCGCGGAAACGATCGCCGCCTCTTCCGCCGCCTCGCCGCCGACATCGGAGACGGGGCTGACATAGAAACGGATATGCCGCTGTTCATCGCCTGGAAGCACCGTATCGATCGGCGAGATTTCCGCCTGTCCGGCAAAGGCCGCCGTCAGCGCCTTGGAGAAGGCCTCGCGGTCACGCTCATGCACGACATTTTCCAGCTTTATGCCACCGTCGAGAGCATCATTGTCGACAGCGGAGGAGAAAATATCGAGGAAACGCGCATTGGTGCGCAACGTATTGCCCTTGGCATCCACAGCGGCGATGGCCATCGGCGCCGAATTGAAAAACCGCGTGAACCGGACTTCCGCTGCCCTGAGCGTCGCGGACGCGTCCTCCCCCTCGGCACGGTTGAGCACGATCGTCCGGCTCATGCCGCGCTTGCCATCACGCTGCGCCTGCACCCGGTGGTAGAAGCGCACCGCGAGACTCTGCCCGTTCAGCTTCGCCAGATCGAGGTCCAGTACGGTGTTGCGGCTGGAGCCCGGATCGGCCTTGACCGAATTGACCAGCGCCATGCCGTTGCCGGCAACAATATCGTTAAGCGTCAGCGATCCGGGGATGAATTGGGTGAGATCGACGCCCAGCCACTCGGCAAGCGTCGCGTTAAGATAGACAATCCGACCCGCGGCATCGGCGGAGAAGAACCCGGCCGGCGCATGGTCGAGATGGTCGATGGCCTCCTGCAGATCCTGGAAGAAGCGCTCCTGTTCCGCCCTCTCCGCCGAGATATCGGCAACCTGCCATGCAAAAAGCGGTCCCTTGTGATCCGGTGTCGAGGCGATAGGCCGCGCCTTGATGCGATACCATGTAGGCCCCGCCGCCCGCAGCCCATCGGCTGACGAAGCCATCGGATGGGAAAGCCGTACCTCTTCCTGCGCAGGCACGCCGTCGCGCACTGCATTCGCCAGGCGGTAGATCGCATCCGAGGCGCCGGGCTCGACGGAAAGGATCGTATCGAGTGTGCGCATATCTGTGGCTTCCGCCGTGCCTGTCAACACCGCATAAGCCTGGTTGGCATAGACGATCCTGCCCCGGCTATCCAGAATAACCGTGCCTTCGGGAATTGAATCGATAAACGCATGGGCCAGATCGTCGCCCATCGCGCGCGGCGTGAATTGGATAAGGCCGATGGCAGCGCCGAACAGATAGAAGACGCCAACCATCGCCAAAACGCCGAGAAGCCCAAGCAGGAAGGGCTCCCCCAACTCATCGCGAAAGAGGAAATAAAGAAGGGCTGCGCCCGTTAGCAAAATACCCAGAACCAGAAGCCGGATCGCGGCACCAGGGCCTCTGCGACCCGAGACGATCGGCTTTGGATAAAGATCGGTCCGTGCCGCTTGAGACATATGGCTCTCAGCCCCTTATTCTAATCTATCGCCGAAATGCTGGAATACGCGATTCTCAAATTCTTGGATCATACATTCCCGAATTCCGGAACCCATACGAAGGAAATTTGGCCAAGGAAAGCACCATAACACCACCTTCGAGTGCGAACAGGCCGCATTCTCGCCCCAATCGCCGGATTTTCTGTTGGTTACAGGGCGGTAACAAGAATACTTAATTTTTGATTGTTTCCTTTGATCCCTTTCGTCGCATATCCTGACATTATGAAATTGCAAAGCCTTCCGGCAAGGCAATGGGATGGCAGCCCATGGCTGCAATTCCAGTTTAGTCGCATGAACTTGCCGAAAAATGCGCCAAGCTGGCGCTGATCTTCGGTTCGGGATCGTGTTTTGAGAAGATAAGCTGCACGATCCCGAAGAATCTGCAACTTTTCGGGGTCATGCTTCTTGAGGAGAAAAGCGTTATGTACGAGTGGCTGAGTGGAATTGTCGGTGAGAATGCGGCACGCATTGCGGGTTTCGTCTGCCTGTTCCTGCTGGTCCTGCTGGCGATCGTCGTGGTGTTGGGCCTCATCCGCCGCTTTGCCGGCGGCACTTTCGTCGCCGGCGGGCGCGGGCGCGCGCCGCGCCTGTCCGTCATGGATGCAGCTGCGGTCGATAGCCGCCGCCGGCTCGTCCTTGTCCGGCGCGATGATGTCGAACATTTGCTTCTGATCGGCGGCCCGACCGATATCGTCGTCGAGCAGAATATTCATTCAGGCACTTCCGCGAACGCCGTGACCGCAAACGACCGTATTCCGGCTGCGAATCCTGGCCGGGAACCGCGCGCGGAGCGCACCGCCACGCCAGTTTCTCCACCCCTTGAGACGCGTGAAGCCGAACCCTCCATCGAGCCTGCGCCTGCCGCGCACGTGACGCCGCCCACGCCGGCAAACAATCCGGCTCCCGTCGCTAGGCAGCAAGCCCCTGCTTCCGTTACGCCGTTCCCGGAAAAGCCTTCGGAAAGAACATATGAACGCGCCCAGGAGCGCGCGCCTGAACGCCCGCGCCCCACCGTTGCAGCGGTGCGTCCACCGGTCCAGTCAGCTGTCAGGCCCGTTATGCAGCCAGTTCAGGCCCCGGCAGCACCCCGGCCGGCGCCCCAGTTCAGCCAGCCGCCTCGCCCCGCGCCCATTCCGCCTCAGACGCCGCGCGCTGCGGCGCCGCAGCCCGGCATCCAGTCTGTTCGCGCTCACCCGGCCTATCCGTTGAGCCAGGTGGCTCAGGGCGTGATCAGCGCCACGTCCGGCGCAACGTTGGCATCGGGCGGCGCAGCAAGCCTCAACATCGCGCCCAGCCGGGAGATGCCACAGGCCGAACCGGTTGCCGCAAAAGCGCCTCCGTCCTTTCCGGATAACGACATATCGCCGGATATCGAGATACCGAATGAACGGCCATCCGTTCGCTCCGAGGAAAGTTCCGTCACGCCATTCCCTTCCGTTTCTCACCCAAAGGAAGATATTTCCGATAGGCTCGACACGTTCAGCGACGAACTGCACGACGCCCTCTTCGATGAATTCACCATCGACGATATAGAACCCGAAGAGTACGACAAGCCAACGAGCGAGCTCAACATCTTTCCCGGCGCGCCAAAGACCTTCTCCACTGAGCCAAAGACCTTCTCCACTGAGAATGAACTGGAGGAGGAGTCAATCAGCGAACTCGAAGACGAAATGGAAAAGCTGCTTGGCGAGCTGTCGAGAAGCAGGGGAAGTTAAGTCACGCCCAGCCAAACGTGCTGAAAGGGGATAGCTGGTAGAGGGAGACATTGAAACGCTCATCGCCATAGGAGAACGCGTCATGAAAACCGCATTCATCGGCCTCGATTATATCGTCGATATAGTGGACCCAAGCGGCAAGATCGCCGCCTCCGCCGCGCAGGCGAAGGAGCGCGGCGTCATAGCCAAGGCCAACGAGGCCCTGGCTATCGCCCGTGAAAAGGGCTGGCTCAGCATCCTCGTCAAGGTTGGCTTTTCTAACAATTACAAGGACCAGCCCAAGAACTCGCCGCTCTTCGGACGCGCCAATGAACTTGGCGCGCTGGCGCTTGGGAAGCCGGGCACCGAGTTTCATCCTGACCTGAGAGCAGACCTCGCAGACCTCATCATCGTCAAGCCACGGGTCAATCCCTTCTACTGCACAGGGCTTGACGCGGCGCTTAGAGCGAACCGGATAGAGCGCCTCGTCATCGCCGGCGTAAGCAGCACTTGGGCAGTTGAAGCGGCCACGCGCGATGCGCATGATCGGGATTATGAGGTCTGCATCGCGGAGGACGCCTGCGCGGCGGCAACCGGCGAAGAGCATGAAGCGGCGATCAACCGCCTCACCCGGATCGCGAAAATCATCCATGTCGATGATATGCGAGGCATGTGATTCACTTGCAGGCTATAGCTCTTCCTGAAATCACGTGGCGCCCGCTTTTCAGGACAACGCTTGTCGTCGCGCCCTTTGTTCTTCTATCGCTCGTCTTGAACAATCCGCTCTGGATCGACGTGGCCCTGGTGGCGATCTGCATCCAGATCGCCTGGGAGCGTACCGAACTGGCTCCGCTCGGCGTTCTGCTGCATGGCCTTGCGATTGCCGTCGGGTTCCTGTTTTTATTCCTTTCGCTCCTGTTCCAGCCGCTTTTCGTGCTGGGATGCGCGCTCATGTCGGCGGCAACGATCCGCATGGCGGCGGAGGGGAGCAAATTGCGTACGCTCGGCAATTTCACATTCATTCCCGCTCTCTATCTTGCCTGCGAAATGACGGAAAGGCTGCCCCGTGATTTGTATTGGCCGACAGCGACGGCATTTCTCCCTTATATTGCGATCGCGATCATTCCCACCATGGTGCAATCCGTGGTCGATCATTGGCACACTAAAAAGGCGGATGGTCTTCGCCATTTCATGCGCCATTTCATGCGTTTGACGAAGAACGATCCATTCGGAGATCACGTCCCCTATCTGGAGGATATGGCAGCGGTCATCCTGGCGGTGGGGACGGCGGCATTCCTTGTGGAATGGGGGCATCTCGACCATGGGCAATGGGTGATCTGGTCGGCTGCGAGTGTCGTGACGGGAGATACGGCAAGCTCACGGCTGAAATTACGCGACCGCACCATAGGCGCGTTGGCCGGCGTGCCCTTGGGCATCCTTGCCGGTCTTGCCATACCACACTCCGAAACGACCTATGGCGTCGTCATTCTTGGCGTTTTCCTGACATTGACGGCCTTCCGCAGCTATGTCGTCGGTTTCGGCGTACGCTGCGGCTTGGTATCGCTCGCAATAATGCTTGCCGGCCAATCGGTAAGCGTGGCGAGCGAACGGATTGTCAATGTCATTCTCGGCGGCGTCATAGGCGCGCTATTTGTCCTCGCGGCCCACCTGGCAGCCCAGCATTTGAAGCCAGCGCGGAAGATTTAGAGAACCTCTTCCCCCTCAATCGTCGCGATACACCTTTTCCCGCCGCTCGTGCCGCTCCTGCGCTTCGATGGAGAGCGTGGCGATGGGCCGGGCATCCAGCCGCTTGAGGCTGATCGGCTCACCGGTTTCCTCGCAGAACCCGTATGTGCCGTCATCGATGCGCTGCAAGGCGGCATCGATCTTGGAGATCAGCTTGCGCTGGCGGTCCCGGGCGCGCAATTCGATTGCACGGTCGGTTTCCGATGAGGCTCTGTCAGCAATATCTGGATGGTTGGCGTTTTCTTGCTGCAAGGCTTCGAGCGTTTCGCGGGCCTCGCGAAGGATATCATTTTTCCAGGCTACCAGCTTTGCGCGGAAATAAGACTTCTGCCGCTCGTTCATGAACGGTTCGTCTTCAGTGGGCCTGTAGTCAAGGTTAATCAATTCACTCATGTCTGAATCACCCCACATCTAGGAGACGCGAGCGCCTATATAGGTCCAGACGCAACATCGCACAACAAGAAATAAGCGAGCAGCACCACTTTTTAGTGCATTGATTTTGCAGGTGATTGCAGCGCCCTCGCCTTTACCATCCACAAAAATGTGCTTTTGGCATCGCGATCCGGCGACAATGGGGCGGCGTGTGCGGTATGAAAAAGCGCAGCATCGAAGCGATCAGGGGTATGAAAATGAGTCGTCTCTATCTTCTACGCCATGCGAAAGCGGCCCGTGCCGTGCCCGGAATGAACGATTTCGACCGCCCGCTTGATGAGGAAGGCGCGCAAGCCGCCCGAAAAATGGGCTCGGCCATGGAAGCGGCGGGGTTTACTCCCGAACAGGCGATATGCTCGGCGGCGAAACGCACGCGCGAAACGCTCGACAATCTGCGCTTGACGCTCCCCGCCCCCTTCCCTGCCATGACAAGCGCCGCGCTCTATTCAGCCAATGCCGATGGCTATCTTGATGCGATCCATGAAAACGGGAACCTCTCTTCCCTGCTTTTGATCGGACATAACCCATCGATACATGAACTGGCGCTCATGCTCGCGGCGGAGGGCGACCCGGCCTCGCTGGCAAGGCTCCTCCACGGCTTCCCCACAGCGGCCCTGGCAGTCATCGATTTTCACGCCCCCCTTGAACATGCCCAGCCACGCGAGGGAATCTTGCGCGCATTCATCACGCCGGACGATATAGTCGATATTTAACTGTTTTGGTTATGATCTCAGACCGTTAGCAATTCCAAGAGGGCACATTGGGAACACTGACCACCCTGACCGACGAGGCGAAGATTGCCCTCGATACGCTTGTCGACCGCACGGGCGGCCTCGTTTCCCCGTCGCTGCGTCTCGGCGTCACCGGCCTTTCCCGCGCCGGCAAGACGGTGTTCATCACCGCACTGGTGCATAATTTGATTCATGGCGGGCGTCTGCCGCTGTTTGAAGCGCAGAAACAGGGCCGCATCTCCCGCGCCTTTCTGGAGCCGCAGCCGGACGATGCCGTTCCTCGCTTTCAATATGAGGAACATCTGAAAGCGCTCCTCGATGAGCGGGAATGGCCGGAATCCACCCGCGCCGTCTCGCAACTTCGCCTGACCATCGAATATGAATCCGCCTCCGCGTGGAACAGGGTCCTCTCTGCTGGCCGACTTTCGGTCGATATCGTTGATTATCCCGGCGAATGGCTACTCGATCTGCCGCTTCTGGCCAAAACCTATGCGGATTTTTCGCGCGATTCCTTCGATCTGGCCCGCCTGCCCGCCCATGCGGAGCCCGCGCGGCAATGGCTGGCCGAGGCAGGGATCATCGATTCCGAGGCGGAAGCGGACGAGTTGATGGCGCAGCGGCTGGCCAAGAGCTTCACCGCCTATTTGCGCGCCGGCAAGGCGGATGAGAAGGCGCTCTCCACCCTGCCGCCCGGACGCTTCCTCATGCCCGGTGACCTCGACGGCTCGCCCGCCCTCACCTTCGCGCCCCTGCCCGACCTGACGCCAGGGAAATTCCCGCAAGGCTCCCTCGCCGCCATGATGGAGCGGCGCTACGAGGCCTACAAGACCCATGTGGTCAAGCCCTTCTTCCGCGAGCATATCGCGCGGCTCGACCGCCAGATCGTGCTCATCGACGCCATGCAGGCGATGAATGCCGGCGCTCCCGCCGTTGCCGATCTCGAACGCGCGCTCACCGAGATTCTCTCCTGTTTCCGTCCGGGCCGGACCAATTTCCTCACAGGCCTCGTACAACGCCGCATAGGCCGCATTCTCGTCGCCGCCACCAAGGCGGACCATCTGCACCATGAAAGCCATGACCGGCTGGAGGCCATCGTCCGCCGGCTGGTCGACCGGGCGATCAAGCGCGCGGATTTTTCCGGCGCGCATGTGGATGTGCTGGCCATGGCCGCCGTCCGCGCCACCCGCGAGGCGACCGTCAAACAGGGCCGGGAAACCCTGCCCGTCATCATCGGCACACCGCTGAAGGGCGAGATGATCGATGGCGAAATCTTCGATGGGAAAACGGAAACCGCCATATTTCCCGGTGACTTGCCGGCAAATCCGGAATCGATTTTTGAAGAAGCCGCCCATCCCGCCCATGACATCATCCGCTTCGTCCGCTTCCGCCCGCCGAGGCTGGAGCGTACCGCCGAGGGCATCACGCTGTCGCTGCCGCACATCCGGCTCGACCGCGCGCTGCAATTCCTGATCGGAGACCGCCTCGCATGACCGGGACACCGCCCCGCAGGCCCGCCGCCTTCCGCCTCGACAGTTCCACGGTTTCCGTCGAGGGAAAGGAAGCCGCGCCCGGTCCGGAGAAGAAAAAGCCGGAAGCCCCGCGCAAGCCGACGGCCATCCGCGATATCGCCGTGGTCACCCCGGCGCCCGTCGATGTGTTCGACGCGGAAGGCATGGACACGGACGAGCTCGACGCCCTCACCCCGCCGCCTACCCTGCCGCCGCGCAAGAAATTCCCCTTCGGCGGTATCCTCGCGGGCGCGCTTGGCATTCTCCTTTCGCTCGCCATCGGCATATGGACCGACGATCTGGTCCGCGCCCTGTTCGACCGCGCCACATGGCTCGGCTGGGCGGGCTTGAGCGTCGCCGGCATCGCGCTTCTGGCGCTCCTCGTCATCATCGTCCGCGAGACGCTGGCGCTGAGACGGCTCGCCTCCGTGCAGCATCTGCGCGAGGAAGCCGCCGATGCGGCCACGCGTGACGATGCAAAAGCCGCGCGTGATGCCGTATCGAAGCTGACAACCATCGCTTCCGGCCTGCCCTCCACGGCGCGCGGGCGGGAAATGTTGAATACGCTGAGCGACGACATCATCGACGGGCGCGACCTGATTCGCCTCGCCGAGACGGAAATCCTCCGCCCGCTCGACCGCGAGGCGCGCGGGCTGATCCTCGCTGCCGCCAAGCGCGTTTCCATCGTCACGGCGGTCAGCCCGCGCGCGCTGGTCGATATCGGCTATGTCGTCTTCGAGGCCGCAAGGCTGATCCGCCGCCTGTCGGAGCTCTATGGCAGCCGTCCCGGCACGCTCGGTTTCCTGAAACTGGTGCGGCGCGTCATCGCCCATCTGGCCGTCACCGGCACCCTCGCGGTCGGGGATAGTTTCGTCCAGCAGATCATTGGCCATGGCCTCGCCTCACGACTTTCCGCCAAGCTTGGCGAAGGCGTCATCAACGGCCTGATGACCGCGCGCATAGGCATCTCCGCCATGGATATCGTCCGCCCCTTCCCCTTTATCGGCGAAAAACGGCCGGGGATCGGCGACTTTATCGGCGACTTGGCAAAGCTCGGTGGTGAGAAGAAGGACGAGGCATGATCCTGAAAAGTTGCAGATTTTGCGGACAAGACCATGCGGCTAACATTGACAATCGGCGCGTTACAAACGAAGCATTAACCAATCCAACCGATTATTGTCAGTTGAATGCCCCCCGTTCAAAATCCGAGTTCATCCTTATGAAAAATTGCGTTGTCGCTTGTCTTTTCCTGTTGCCCCTGGCAGGCGCGGCCTCCCCGGCGGCGGCCTCCGATACGGATGAGCGCTTCTTCCGTAATGTCGAGGGACAATGGACCGGCCCAGGCGAAATCGTCGCCGGAAAATACAAGGGCACCAAATTCACCTGCACGCTTGCCGGCTCTACACCTGAGAACGACATCGGCATGACGCTGGACGGCACCTGCCGCGTCGGCGTTTTCTCACAACCGATGAAGGCGACCGTCACGCGCAAGGGAAGTACCTATAGCGGCGCATTCAACGATGGCGCCGCCGGCAAAGGCTTGGATGTTACCTCCGGCACCGTCAGCCGCGACCGCGTCGTATTCGGCTTGAACCGCAAGCAGCTGAACGGCGCAATGCTCGCCCGCATCGCGGATGAAAACACCATGAACGTCACGGTTTCCGTCCGCGTGGAAAAGGAACTCGTGCCGGTCATCGGCATGAGCCTGAAGCGCGTCGATGCGGCAGCTGTGAGCAGCATCGCGAAGAACTAGGGAAGGCGTGCCTCCACCGTCGCCCCTTTGACGCAATCAATGATGTGATTGCTGTCCAGCTTTTTCTGAAATTGCTTCAGATACCCATGTGTTCAGTGAAATTCCGCTTTCGGCGCTCAATATTGCAACGCGCCGGTGCAGTTCGGGCGGAATGCGTATATTGAACGAACCCTTGAACGGCTTGTTTGGCTCTCGCCCGAATTCCGTGCAATCCGCCAGATATCCGTCAACCAGTTCACGAAAAATCTTGTGGGCTTCGCCTGCGTTGTCGAACTGAGCCACCAGAACGTCATCCACATGCAGAACGCGCACGAAGAGGTGACCATCCTCAAACTCGACGGCCCCCTGATATCCTCGATAATGCAGCGTCTTCATATCAACCCCTTCGATATCAATGCATCCCGGACCTGTTTGACAAGGTAGAGATGGATTTCATTCCTTGGATGCGGCTCGTGCAAGGTAATGATGTGGCCGGTGTCAGGATTGAGGAAGCGCCTCCTGCTGCCCCCGCTGGTGGGCTTCTCATCATATCCAAGCCCTTCCAGTATGCGGACCAACTTCTTGTACTGAAACGGCCCCGCGCATCGCTTGAACTCATCAATCAGCTTGTCTAGTTGCGTCATACCGCCTCCCCCAATTTAACGATTACGACGGATTTTTGCAACTGAAATTTGGTTGCAAATAAATCACTCCTATTCGGGACTCCACCACATTCCCTCCCCCTCTACCCTTTCCACCCCCTCATCATCGCACTGGCTCCGCCATTCCTCGACAGTCCGGCCATCAACCACTATCCCCGGCGCAATCTCCGCCAAAGGCACCAGCACGAAAGCCCGCTCGGTCATGCGCGGATGCGGCAAGGTGAGCGCCGGAGCCTGCAATTCCTCGACGCCTTCGAACGCCAGCACATCGATATCGATGGTGCGCGGTCCCCAGCGTTCTCCCCTCTGCCGCTTCATCCGCTTTTCGATATCGAGGCAAGCGTCAAGCAGCGCCACGGGCGAAAGCTTGGTTTCAACTTCCGCGCAAGCATTGTGGAACCAGTCCTGATCCGTCTTGCCCCAAGGCGGCGTACGATAGACGGATGAGACGGCTACGACACGCGTATCCTCGCGCTCATCAAGCGCGCGCAACGCCTGCCCCATCGACGCGACCGGATCGCCAACATTGCCGCCAAGACCGAGCCAGGCTTTGCACATAATCCCCTGCCCGCTCATGCGCTTGCACGCGCGTTCAGCACCGCATCCGCAATCTTGAGCGCATCCCTGTTCATGCCGACATTGTGCACCCGGAAGATATCGGCGCCCGCAAGCCGCAGGATGGCGGAGGTCGCCGCCGTGCCTGCATCCCGCTCCGCCATGTCCCGCCCCGTCAGCGCACCGATCATCCGCTTGCGCGACGTACCCACCAGAAGCGGAAAGCCGAAGCGCTGCAATTCCACGAACCGCGCTATCAGCGCAATGCCCTCGCCGGTGTCCTTGGCAAAGCCGAAGCCCGGATCAAGCACGATCTGGCTGTTTTCCACATGCGCCGCGTGCGCGATTTCAAGCGAGCGGTTGAGAAACGCGAACTGGTCGGCGATCACATCCGGCTCGCGCTCACGCTCGCGGCCCGTATGCATGATGACGAGTCCTGCCCCCACCTCCGCCGCCAGATCGGCGATATCAGGTTCGCGCTGCAAACCCCAGACATCGTTGACGATATGCGCGCCGGCGCTGATGGCGAGCCGCGCGGTTTCAGCCCGATAGGTATCCACGGAAATGATGCAATCGGTATCCTCGGCGAGCGCTTCGATCACCGGCAGGATGCGCGCCTGCTCGGTCGCCGCATCGACGGGATCGGCCCCCGGTCGCGTGGATTCGCCGCCCACATCGATGATGGCAGCCCCTTCCGCCCGCATGGTCTGCGCAGCCTCAACCGCGCTCGGAAGATCGGCATAACGTCCGCCGTCGGAGAAGGAATCCGGCGTCACGTTGAGGATGCCCATGATCACGGCCTCCTCTCCCAAAATCAGGCTGCGCCCATGCGCCAGCCTCCATTCTCTTCGCATCAGATTGCCCTGCATTTTCGGGACCACGATTCCCACGACAATTATATTTCTCTTGACGATTGTGGGGCATGGTGAACCTATCCGCCACCGAAATTGTTATATGCGGTAAAGCTGCAAAGGAACCGGATTGGAAATGATTTCCCTGCGCAAGGTTCTGGCCGCGACCGCCATCCTCATTTTCGCGGCCGCCACGGCGGATGCCGCTACCGTTCATCGCACCTATAGCTATTATAGCATCACCGGCAAAACGGCGGCCGACCTCGACAAGGGCCTTGCGCGCGGCGGCCCGCTCTTGAAAAGCACCGGCAATCATCATCCGGGCGCGGCGCAGATCCGCTTCGATGCCAAGGCGCGCTATCGCTCCGATGGCCGGGCCTGCCGCGTCACCGGCGTCTATGTGAATGTCTATGCCAAGGTCATGCTGCCGCGCTGGAAACAGCGCCGCAAGGCGGAGCCGCAACTGGCGCTCGTCTGGGACACGCTGTCCCAGGATATCAAGCGTCATGAGGAAAGCCACATCATCATCGCCCGCACCCATGCAAGCGAGATCGAACGAGCCGTCAGGGCGCTGCCTTCACGGCCCGATTGCGCGCTCCTGCGCGCCGATATCAACAAGGTGACAGAGCAACTGATGAAGGCCCACGACATCGCGCAAAAGAAGTTCGATTATGTCGAGACGCTCAATTTCGAAAAACGCTTCGAGCGGTTGTTGACGTACAGGCTGGAGCGGATGATCAGTGAGCAGCGAACGGTGAGCAGTAAGCAGTAAGGTAGGAAATGGGGCTCACTGCTCACTGCTCACCGTTCTCTGCTCACTAACCTCACTGCACCCCGAGCTTCTTCTGCAAGCTGGTCGAGGATGTCGTATACTGAAACACCACCCGCTCGCCCGGACTGACGATGCGCTTTGCCGCCTGGGTCATCAGCGCCGCCTCGTGGAAGCCCGAGAGGATCAGCTTCAGCTTGCCCGGATACCAGTTGATGTCGCCGATGGCGAAAATACCGGGTTCGGAGGTCTCGAACTTCTCCGTATCGACGGCGATGAGGTTTTCATGCAGGTTCAGGCCCCACTCCGCGACCGGCCCGAGCTTCATCGTCAGGCCGAAGAACGGCAGCATCCGCGTGGCGGGAAGCTCCTTCTCGCCGTCAGGGCCTTTAAGCGTCACGGCTGACAATTCGCCGTTCTCGCCCTTCAAGCCGGTTACCTGACCGAGCTCGAAGCTGATGCCGCCGCTGTCCACCAGCTCGAACATCTTCTTGACGCTGTCAGGCGCGGCGCGGAATTCGGCGCGCCGGTGCACGAGCGTCAGGCTCTTGGCGACATGCTGAAGATTGAGCGCCCAATCGAGCGCGGAATCGCCGCCGCCGACGATCATCACGTCCTGGTCGCGGAAAGCCTCCATGCGGCGCACCGAATAGAAGACGCTCGTTCCCTCATAGGCCTCGATGCCTGGCACCGGCGGACGCTTCGGCTGGAAGGAGCCGCCGCCGGCGGCGATCACCACCACCTTGGCCTCGAAGATTTCGCCCTCGTCCGTCTCGACATGGAACCCGCCATCCGCCTGGCGCTCCAGCCGCGTGACCATGCGGTTGAAATGGAATTGCGGCGAGAACGGCTTGATCTGTTCCATTAGCCGATCGACCAGCGCCTGCCCCGAAATCTCGGGCCATGCAGGAATATCGTAGATT
The DNA here is from genome assembly GCF_003217235.1 of Paramesorhizobium leguminum. Classification (GTDB taxonomy): domain Bacteria; phylum Pseudomonadota; class Alphaproteobacteria; order Rhizobiales; family Rhizobiaceae; genus Paramesorhizobium; species Paramesorhizobium leguminum. The sequence continues at coordinate 40,605 of NZ_QJTF01000002.1, forward strand.
GGCTTTTCGGGATAAAGCTCCGCGCATTGGCCGCCCGGACGGTCGAGAATGTCGATCAGATGGCATTTGAGATCATAGAGCCCAAGCTCGAAAACGGCGAAAAGCCCAACCGGGCCGGCGCCTATGATCACTACGTCCGTGCGGATGATGTCGCTCATTTCGTTATCCTAGCTCTGCCGCTCTGGAACATGCACGACGAGGCCATCCAGATCGTCCTTCACCTTGATCTGGCAGGAAAGCCGCGAATTCGGGCGCACGTCATAGGCGAAGTCCAGCATGTCCTCCTCCATCGGCGAAGGCTCGCCGACCTTGTCCGCCCATGCCTCGTCCACATAGACATGGCAGGTCGCGCAGGCGCAGGCGCCGCCGCATTCCGCATCGATGCCGGGTATGGCGTTGCGAATGGCGTTTTCCATCACGGTGGAGCCGTTTTCCGCCTCCACATCCGTGCGCGTCGCGCCGTCGAACGAAACAAAGGTGATTTTGGTCATGCTGGTCCCAAGCGGTATCTTGGCCACGCAGATACTGCTTTGCCGGCCAGAGTGCAACCGCCTCTCTGACTTGGGACGGAAAGGCGGCTACAGGCTACCGGCTGATGGCGGCGATGAACTGCTGCACATCCGTCAGCGCGTCGCACAGAGTGCTTGCCGCGTTGTCATTGGCCGGATCGGCCTCGACCCTTTCGGCAAGCTCCGCCACGCGGAAAGCGCCGATGGAACGCGCCGAACCTTTCAGCGAATGCGCGAGAAGTCCCCTTTCCTTCCCCATCCCCTGGCCGATCCGGCTGGCGATGCTGCCGGCCTGCCTGGAAAACAGCGACAATACTTCCGCCTCGAGCGCCCGGTCGCCAAGAGTCTGGCGGGCGAGATGGACCAGGTCGATTGGGCGTCCCCGGGACGGGCGCGCGGCTTCACCACCAGGTTTGGTGAATGCAATTGCGTGGTTCTGCAAATGAGAAACTTGAGCCTGGCTTTGATGGGCAACCGCCATTTTATTCTCCTTGAGTATTTTATCGGGCAGCGCATGAATGCGACTGGAACAAACTTGAGAACGGTTTATTTCGCCACCAATGAACCGCTCATGAACGCATCGTTCATGCTGCAAATCCGTTGTGGACGAAGCCGCGTGGTGCATTCCTGTTTCGCTGGAAAAGTGGCATATTCGCGGCTCGCGCTTGGCCCGCCGATCAAGATTTCCACAACTTGGTTAAGACGGCGTAATCGCGGAAAAACATGGAGTTTGCAGGGCCTGTGGCCGTAAGCGTTAACCTTGTATTTAAACTTTTAAGCAGTTGCGAATTCAACTGTTTCATTCCGGAATATGTGCCGGTACGATCAAGGCGGGCGTTAATGAGTTCGATGTGGCATCCACGCCGATGCACATCAGCGGTGAGTACGAGGTAAGTAACGGCGATGGCACCCAAAACCACGGTGGAGAAAATCGACCTCGAAGTTGAGCAAGCGCTGGAAAAGGCTCTCGATTTCGATTTCGACGAGAACCTGGGAATTGATATGAACCTCGGCTCGTTCGATGATAGTTTTCTGCGGAGCGAGCTGGAGGAGCAGATTTCACGCGCCGCAGCGGAACTTGCGCGTGACAAGAAGGGTACGCTTGCAGTTTCGGCAGGCGCCGAGGTGGCATCCCCCCCTCCGCCCCCAAAGCCTCCCCGTATACCGGCAAAGACATCTTCCACCACAACGGTCAAGGAAGCCGCGGCTGCTTCCGCCTCGCCGTCGGAGCCGATAGACGCGCCACCCGCGTTCCTCACTCAAGCCCACTCGTCTCAGAGTGCTCAGGCAGCATCGTCTGCGCAGCCCAAGGCGGCAGCGCTGACCCCGGCCAATGACGATCTGCGCCGCGACGGCGTATTGCAACCACGCGGCCTCGCGCAACGGCCATCGAGCCGGATCTACTGGACGACGACCGCCATAAGCGCGCTCTGGGCTGCCGGAGGCCTGGCCGTCAGCCATTCTCTCAACCCTGCCGCGCTCGCTTCCACCAGCGCTTTAAGCAATTTCTTCACAACGCCTACCGGCCTCGCGGTGGCGACCGGCATCGCCGTTCCGGTACTGATGTTCTGGGGCTTTGCCCACATGCTGCGCCGCGCGCAGGAAATGCAGTTCGCGGCGCGCACGATGACCGAGGCGGCAATGCGTCTCGCCGAGCCGGAATCGGCATCCAGCGATCGCGTCGCCACGCTTGGACAGGCGGTTCGCCGCGAAGTAGCGGCTATGAGCGAGGGAATCGAGCGTACGCTTGCCCGCGCCGTCGAGCTTGAAACGCTGGTCCAGACCGAAGTCAACGAACTCGAGCGGGCCTATACGGATAATGAAATCCGCATCCGTACGCTGGTCGGCGAACTCGGCAATGAGCGCGAGGCCGTACTCACCCATGCCGAGCGGGTTCGCTCTTCCATATCAGGCGCTCATGAACAGCTGAAAGATGAACTGACCGCCGCCGCCAGCGCCATTCGTGACAACGTACTTGGCACATCGTCGCAATTGACGGAACAGCTGGCGCTTTCCGGCGAAAATCTTGTTCATCGTCTCGCCGAGAGCGGCAATACGATCACCTCCGCGATCGACACCCGCGCCATCGATGTTTCGACGCGTATCGCGACCTCCGGAAAGGAGCTCGCCGAGCTCCTGGATACGCGCATCACCGCCCTTGGCGACAAGACGCAGGATGTGGTGACGACGCTTGAAAGTTCGCTCGACAGACGCACCAGCAGCATCGCCTCGCTTCTCGGAGATACCACGCAGAACATGGTCAGCGAGTTCGACTCGCGTCTTTCCAATCTTGACAACACGCTTGCTGAACGTGGACGCTCCCTGCTGAACGAATTCGAGACCCGCGCGCAATCACTCGATGCCAGCACTGAGAAGCTCAATGCGGCGCTGGAGGCACGCGCGCGCCAGATCAACGAAAACCTCATCGCCCGCACCCGTGAAATTGCCGAGACCTTCTCCGAAGGCCGCTCCACGATCAGCGAGGTGATGGACGAAACCAAGACGCGGATATCGAGCGACCTCTCGGGTATCGCCGACTCGGTCGGGAGCCTGCTCAACGAGAAGGCAGCGAACTTCGCAGACCAATTGGCCGAAGGCCGGGATGCGCTGGCGGCGTCGCTTTCCGGCGAGACGGATCGTGTTTCGGCGGTCATTCGCGATCACGCCGACACCCTCGCCGCTCATACGGCCAATATCCAGAACGCGGTTGCCGCCAGCGCGGCGGCCCTTGGCGGGGTCACCGAGAACCATGCCTCGCTGCTTGAGGAACGCACCGCCGCTGTTCGCGCCGCGATCGAGGATAACAGCGAGCTTCTGGACAGGACTTTCCAGATTCATAGCGCCGCGCTGGACGAGCGCGTCATCGGCATCCGCACGGCACTGGCCCAAAACAATGCGATCCTTCAGAACGCCTTTGATGAGCACGCCCGGTCGATCGATCATGGCACCCATGGGGTTCAGAATATCCTCGGCGAGAGCCAGGACGCGCTCATCCGCGCGCTTGACGAACGCACCCGCGGCATCCGGGAAATCCTGGATGGCAGCCAGGATGCGATCGTCCGCACGATCGATGAAAAGGCCAATGACGTTCACAGCATCCTGTCCGCCGGCCAGGATGGCCTTGCGCGCGCACTTGATGAACGCACTGCCGAAATCCACGCCACGCTTGGCCAAAGCCGTGAAATGCTGGATGCGACCCTCAATGACCATGCCCGCGCCATGGACGACCGCACGGAGTTCTTCGGGTCCATCCTCGCGCAAAACCACGCCAATATTGCCGAAACACTTGGCGGTCACGAACGTCTGATCGAGGATCGTACCGCTGAGATCCGCGTGGTCCTGGCGGATACGGCTATAACTCTGGGCGAAACGCTCCTGAACCAGAATAGCATTCTTGAGCAGCGTACGGCCATGCTGCAGGAGACCATCGGCCAGAGCAGCGCATCCATCGAACAAGCCTTCGACCAGCAGACCGGCATAATCGACGAACGCACCTCGACCATGCAGAAGGCGCTGACGATGGGCGTCGATAATGTGCGCAAATCGCTTGAGCAGAGCGCATCGGTGGTTGCCGGCGCGCTGCGTGAAAAAATCAACGAAGCTGCCAGCACGCTGTCGGCCGAAGCGGCCAAGGCCGGTGAGGCGCTGGACGGGTATGGCAATTTCTTCAGCGCCCATCTCATCGAGAACCTCTCCTCAACGGAAGCCCGCCTGAACGAGCGCGCCGACGCCATCGCATCGAACCTTGGCGAAATCGGCTCGCGCGTTGCGACCGAACTGGGTTCCATCGAGGCACGGATCGCCAATGTGACGGAAAACACCTCCGCGACACTGGAGGAGCGCACCCGCGAACTCAACGCCGTGCTCGCTGCGCGCTCGCAGGAGATCACCCGCATTCTCAACGATACGGCGGAACCGCTCGTCGAGCGCCTTGCCGACAGCGGCCGAGGCTTGGCAACCCAGCTGGAAGAAGCCACCCACGCGGCGACCGACCGGCTGCGCGCGGAAAATGCGGCGCTCGTCAGCGCCCTCGCCAGCCGCACCGCGGAAACCATTTCCGCCATCCAGGAGGCCAAAAGCGGCCTGTCGCAAAATGTCGATGACCTCATCGACCGCCTGGCAGGCTCCAACGCCAAGCTTGGCAATCTCATCGAGATGGCCACGCGTAATCTTGGCAATATCGATACGCGCCTGCTCAACACCACGACGGTCTTTGCTGAAAACACAAACCGCGCGGCCCAGACCTTCGCCTCCTCCTCGAGGCTTATCGATGACAACATCCATACGCTGAGCGGTCTTTCCAATGAAACGCTCAAACAGATCGCCGACATCGCCGAGCGCTTCGAGGAGCACAGCAGGGTTCTGGGTTCCGCCAATTCGATGATCGGCGCCGCCCAGGACAATCTGGCCGTCACCCTGGAAGAACGCGGCCAGGCGTTGCAGAATCTCGCCGCCGGCCTGACCGAGCGGTCCGAAGGCATCGAACACTTCATGCGTTCCTTCGAAAAGCTGGTTTCGACCGCTTTCGAGCGCGCCGAAGGCCGCACACGGATGTCGGCGGAGCAGATGCGCGCCGCCATCTCCGACGTGGTCGAGCAGGCGTCGCAGAAATTTGCCGGCGCCACCGAGGATATCCGCCGCACCGCAGCGGAAATCCGCGCCGAACTCGACGAGACGCGTGGCGAACTCAAGCGCGGCGTACTCGATATGCCCGCCGAGGCCAAGGAATCCACCAAGGCCATGCGCAAGGCGGTTTCCGAACAGATCAGCGCGCTGAGGGAATTGGCGGAAATCGTCAATAAATCCGGCCGTCTGGTCGATGTCGGCGAAAGCCGGGCGGACCGGCCCGTTTCCCGCCCGGCGCCACGCCCCGCACCGGCTGCTCCTGCTCCGGCGGCTCCGGCGCCCCGTCAACCGGAACGCAGCTTCGCATTCGAGGAGTCGATGGGTGTCGGCAATAGCCGGGATCGGACAACGGCGGCGATAGCCGCCGCTGCGGCACCGCGCAGCAGCGGCAGCGGCGGCTGGGTTTCCGATCTTCTGGCCCGCGCCTCGCGTGAGGAAGAGCCAGAGCCTGTCCGCGCTCCGCCATCCAGCGCATCGCGCTCCCCGGCCCACGTGGTCGAGTCACTCAACTCACTATCGGTCGATATCGCCCGCGCCATCGATCACGACGCATCGGTCGAGCTTTGGGACCGCTACCGCCGCGGCGAACGCAACGTCTTCACCCGCCGCCTTTACACGATGAAGGGACAGCAGACCTTCGACGAGATCAAGCGCAAGTACCAGTCGGATAGCGAGTTCCGCCGCGCGGTGGACCGCTACATGGACGATTTCCAGCGCCTGATCGAGGACGTAGCCCGCAACGACCGCGACAACATGGTCACCCAGACCTACCTGACCTCGGATACCGGCAAGGTCTACACCATGCTCGCCCACGCCAGCGGGCGGCTGCGGTAACGAAGCTATGACGGGATGAATTGAAAAACGCGGCTCTCGGGCCGCGTTTTTTATTCTATTCGCCTCATGATAAAATAGAACGGCTGGTTTCCCGTAAATATCAAAAAAAGCGTTATCAGAAAAACATCGAGGCTTCGTGAGGTATGCCGGACCGGATACAGTAGGCCTGTTCCGATACTCCGAGAGCGCGCGCACGAGCCGCGGGGCTATTATAGTTCGGATTATCCCGAACTATATTCAGCAATCCGTCCGGCATCAGAACACTCACCGCAAACTTATTGGCTTGCGTTTCTTGAGCTGGACCTATGTTGCGGTTTTTGTAAATGCCGTTCACGCTGCTGCGATAAGCTCTGTTTTCATCAATGCCGTCACCAATTAAATGCCGGTGAAGCATGTAATGCCCCAATTCATGGGCTATCGTGAAACGTTGCCGCGTTTCTGGATGATTGGCATTTACAATGATACGAAATTCATTTGGCCCGGTTTTCTCGATCATGCCGGAGGTATCATTGTCCAAATTCGCATAGTGAACCGGAACGCCAAGAGCATGTGAAAGTGTTTCCACATCTACAGGTGCCGAACGCTTAGATCTGTTAATGAGAGCAAGCTGCTCGGACATGCGCATGCCTATCTCCCTTCATCCTGATTCTCAGCAATTTGATCAGCAATACCATCACTTACGGCTGATTGGCCCAAGGCCGAGTATGCGGCGATTATAGCCGGGATTTCAGCCTCAGATAGTCGTTCGCTGCCTTTTCCGCGATAGCTTGAGCGGTATTTCTCGCCTCTTCTACCGCTATCGCTCGCGCCGCCGACTTGACCCTTATGTAGGCAATGACTCCCGAAAGGGCCAGAAGAATGCCGAGTGCCGTCAAAAGTGCGGAAACAAGCGAAAGCAGAAACGAGCCGTTCTCTACGAGAGAGGCTGCTATCCATTGGCCGCCTTGTCCCACCTTATCCATCCCTCAGCGTTTTCCCCACTTAAGCGCATTTCGGGAACCATATCCTGTTTCAGTGGCGCGGCAAGCCTCCTCAAATCACCGAAAGCGTCCAACTTACAATCTCACCCGTGACCTGATCGAAAGCCGCGTTGAGCGCCTGCACGTAAGCCGCGTTGCCGCTTCCACGCACCGGCACGGAGGCGGTGAAGACGCGGGTTGCGCGGACCTCGCCATTCTTGTCGTTCATGATCTTCGCGCCGATTTCCACCGTCGCCGTGGGGTTGGAGGTGAATGCATCGACGCCGAAGGTGCGGATATCGGTAATGACCTGATAGTCGATAGCGAGTCCATCGCCCGGCCGCCCCACCCCCCCCAACAGGCCGGTATTGTCGAACGCCTGCACCAGGCGCGATTGCACGATGCTCGGCAGCCGATCGCCCCATTGCGCGCCCTTGAGATATTCGATCTCGTCCGGCGAGGTGTTGACGACGATGTTCTGCCCGTCCAGCGCCTTGAGCGCGGCGGGGGCCTGGATCAGGATCTGCAGGTTCTTCCGGCTCTTCGCCGCTACCGCGGGTCTGGAAGCGGTCAGATCGAAGGTGTCGAGCGGCACCGTACCGCAAGAGGCGACGGTCACGGCCAGCAGCATGAGACCGGCGATACGCCCGGATTGTCGAAGCATGGTCAAATACAAGCCCTTCTCGCGCCGAATCTCTTCATGTCACGGGATTGCAACAGGATCAATCTCATGGGATCACATCAGTATCAATGTCGTGTGCGCCCGTCATATTGCGGGACGTTGCCCTGTCCACCGAAAATGAGGCGCTGCGGATCGCGCTCCAGATCGGTGATGGCCTGCTCTATGCGCTGGATCGAGCGCCGGCTGTCGGTGACGAGCGCCTGCACGTCACGCAAGCCCTGCCCCGAAAAACGCTGCAGATTATCGGCAATGGGCCCGATACGGGAATTGAGCGTATTGGACGTCTGCTGGATGGATTGAAGCGTCGCCTTGGTTTGCGACACGACGCTGTCCTTGTTGTTTTCGGAAAGCAGCCCGTCCACCTTCTGCATGACGCTGTCGGCGCGCGCCGAAGCCGCATTGAGCCGGCCCATCATCTCCCGCGCCTCCTTGACGATCTGCTGCACGTCGCCGGCATTTCCGGCAAGCTCGTCGAGCATCTTGGAGTTCTTGGCCAGCGCATCGGTGAATATTTCGGTATTTTTCACCGTCTCCGTCAGCGGCCCGCGCACGTCCTTGACGAACCCTTGCAGCCCGTCGAGCACATTATTGGCCTTGGCCGCCACGTCCTGCGCCGTCGAAAGCAGATTGGTGTAGGCGGAGGGATCAGCATTGATGCGCGCCACCGTGTCCGTCTTCGCCGCCTCCTCCAGAAGGTTCGGCTCGTTGAGGCTCCCGCCGTTCAATTCGAGATAGGCCTGCCCCGTCAGGGTCAGCATCGCGAGTTGGGCCTTGGTCGAGCGGGTGATCGGCGTGGTGCGGTTCACCTCGGTCTGCGCGATCACCATGTTGGGGTTGGTCGGGTCAAGCTGAAGCCTGCGCACATCGCCCACTTTGATGCCGTTGAACAGCACCTGGCTGCCCACGGAAAGGCCGGTGACGGAGCCCGGAATGCGTATCTCCAGTGGCGCCGTATCACGGTTCTCACCATAGCGGGCCACCCAATAGACGAATGCGAACGCCGCCAGACACACCAGCAGCGTGAATATCCCCACCAGAACGTAATTGGCTTTAGTTTCCATCTTTTATCCAGTGGCTTCCATATCTCTTCCGCCCTCCGCCCGGCGCCTCTTCTTGGCCGCCGGGTCGATCTGGCGGGCGCGTTTGCCGCGAAAATACGCTTTCACCCACGGCTCATCAACCTTGAGCATATCCTCGATGGAGCCATCGACCAGCACCCGCTTCTTGCCCAGTACCGCGATGCGGTCGCAGACGGAGAAGAGACTATCGAGATCATGCGTCACCATGAAGACCGTCAAACCCATTGTATTGCGCAGATTCGCGATCAGATCGTCGAATTCCGCGGCGCCGATGGGATCGAGACCCGAAGTCGGCTCATCCAGGAACACGATATCCGGATCGAGCGCCAGCGCCCGGGCAAGCGCCGCGCGTTTGATCATGCCGCCCGACAGTTCGGACGGAAGCTTCTCCGCCGCGTTCTGCGGCAGCCCGACAAGATCGATCTTCAGCCGCGCCAGCTCATCCATCAGCCGTGGCGACAGATCGAGATATTCACGCATCGGCACCTGGATATTTTCGAGCACGTTTAGCGCAGAGAACAATGCGCCGTGCTGAAACAGCACGCCCATGCGCATGTCGATCTCCATCTTCTCGATATCCGTGACCTTGTCGATATCGTAGCCGAAGATGCGTATCTCGCCGGATGTTTTCTGGTTGAGACCGAGGATCGTGCGCATCAGCACCGATTTGCCCGCGCCTGATGGCCCGATGAAGCCCAATATTTCGCCCGGATAAACATCGAGGGAAAGCTTGTCGAGAACGGTCTGGCTGCCGAACGAGACGGTGACATCGCGCACGGAAATGACCGGCGCCGCGGCATAATCCGCCTGTTCCCGTTCGGTTTCGATTGCGTGGGCCATCCGGTGCTGCCTCAAAAATTGATTGCCGCGTAGAACATCGCGAACAAGCCGTCCACCACGATGACCACGAAGATGGATTTGACGACGGAGGCGGTGACGCGGCGACCGAGCGATTCGGCGCTTCCCTTCACCTTCATGCCCTCCACAGAAGCCATGATGCCGATGATCATCGCCATGAAGGGCGCCTTGATCAGCCCCGCGAGATAGGTCGAGACCGCAATGGCATCGCGCAGGCGCTCCAGAAAGGCCGCCGGCGGAATGTGTGAATAGGTCGCCACCACGAAACATGCGCCGGCAAGCGCCGCCAGATCGGCAAGGATTGTCAGGAGCGGCAGGGCGATGACCAGCGCCACCAGCCGCGGAAAAACGAGAACACCGACGGGATTAAGCCCGATGACGGTGAGCGCATCCGTCTCCTCGCGCATTTTCATCGACCCGATTTCGGCCGTGATCGCGCTGCCCGAGCGCCCCGCCACCATGATCGCCGTCAGCAGCACGCCGATTTCGCGCAAGACAAGGATACCGACCAGATCGATGACGAATATCTCCGCCCCGAAATAGCGCAACTGGAAGGCGCCCTGCTGGGCGATGATGCCGCCTATGATCGCCGACATCAGCATGACCACCGGAACCGCCCCTACCCCCATGCGGTCGAGCTGGGTGACGATAGGCGCGAAGCTGATGCCGCTCCCGCGCCCAAGCTTCATCTGCGATCCGCGAATGGTCGCGCCCAGAATATGCATCGCCATCACGAAATCATCCCAGGCCGCATAGCTGAGCTTGCCGAGCGCTTCGAGAAGACGGATGACGAAAAACGGCTTCTTCGGCGGCTTCTCCGGCTTGTCGCGGTCCACCGCCTCGCCGACAGCCGCAAGCAGCGGCCGCCAAGCCTCGCGCCTGCCCTTGAGCTTGACATCCACATCGCGCGCCCTAAGAGCGTGGCCGAGGCGCTCGATCAGCCACGCGCCCGCCGTATCGAGGCCGCCGACGTGAGTAAGATCGATCGTCGCGCTCGAAAAGCCCTGCTCGCTTTGCAATTTGCGCATTTCATTATCGACCAGATGGACGCTGTGCGACGTCCAGCGCCCGGCAAGCGCAATCGTCGCGCCGGCGGAATCGCGCGTCACGTCGATCTTGGGGCTCGTGTCGGGAGCGGCGCTTCCATCGTCCGCAGCATGGGTCAACATGTTCTTATGCTTATAGAGTTTTTCGATTCTGATCGAGTCCTTCAGGCTCATGTGATTTCGCGCTATCTGTGGCAATCAAATTAATTTTACTTGGCTCCGAATGTCATGTTTTATTGATGGTAGAGCGCCAAGGATTGCGCCAGCATTATGCAAACAATTTTAGGGGACAAAAAAGTGAGCCATCATCTCGAAAATCAAAAGCTCTTCATTCCAGCATTGGGCGGCATTTATTCGTCGCTGCACACATTTGCCGAAACCTTGCTGCGTTTTGTCGCCGGCGCCGCATTGGTGACCCACGGCTACGGCAAGATACTCAACCCATTCGGCGCGAGCGGAATGGTCGAAGGCCTTGGCTTCTATCCGGGCACCTTCTGGTCGCCCTTGCTCTCCGCCACCGAATTCTTCGGCGGCATCCTTCTCGCCATAGGCCTTTTCACCCGCCCCGCGGCTTTCGCCACGATGATCGTCCTTCTCGTCACCGTATGGTTCCATTGGGGCGTGCAAGGCCAAGGCTATTCGGGCGCCGAAAAATCGATCCTGTGGTCGGCGATCATGCTTTTCTTCGTCATCCGCGGGGCAAACAGCCAGTCGGTGGATGCCAAGATCGGCAAGCAGTTTTAAGCTATTGGGCAGTGGGGTAATTCGTTTAGCGCCCTACTGCCTTTTCAAGCCGCTTTAGCCTGCTCATCGGCAACAACAGGCGTCAGCACACCCTCAAAAATATCGGCGCAATGCTCCCAGGTGAAATCCTTGAGCGCCGTATCGGGGTCGATTCGCCCCATCTTCAAGGCCTCACGGCAAGCTTCACCCAGATCCTCCGACAGAACACCCGCGCCCGTCGCGCCGACCACATCTTGTGAGCCGGGCACAGGATAGGCTGCGACCGGCAAACCGCTGGCAATCGCCTCGAGCAGCACCAGACCGAACGTATCCGTCCGGCTGGGAAAGACGAAGACATCCGACCCCGCGTAATATCGGGCAAGCTCCTTGCCCTCCTTCTTGCCCACAAACACGGCTTCAGGGAAGCGCGCCTTCAATTCCGCCAGACTCGGACCATCCCCCACCACGAGCTTCGTTCCCGGCAGATCGAGCGAGAGAAAAGCGGCAAGGTTCTTTTCCGGCGCGACACGCCCGACGCAGAGGAAAATCGGGTGCTTTAGCTTCAGGTCGACCCGTTTCGGCTTGAACAGAGCACGGTCCACCCCCCTCGTCCATACTTTCAGATGGGTGAAGCCACGGGCGGCAAGCTCGTCACGGATCGATGGCGTCGGCACGAGGGTACACGCGGCGGCATTATGAAAGCGCCGGAGAAAGCCATAAGTCAGCGAGAGCGGCACCACCGGAAAACGCTCGGAGAGATATTCCGGAAAGCGGGTGTGGAAGCTGGTGGTGAAGTGCCAGCCATTCCTGAGGCAGGCGCGGCGGGCCATGATGCCGAGCGGCCCTTCCGTGGCGATGTGCACATAGGCTGGCTGCAGCTTGGCGAGTACCGCGCGCACCGCGGCCGGATGCGTCAGCGCCAGCCGGATTTCCGGATAGGTAGGGCATGGGACCGAGCGATAATCGCTTGGCGAAACGATCGTCACCGCATAGCCCCGCGCGCTCATCAGGTCGCGCATATGCGTGAGCGTCCGAACCACGCCATTGACCTGTGGATGCCAGGCGTCCGTGACGATGACGAGGCGCGGCTTCATTAGAGCGGTTCCTTTTTTGATAGAACAGAAGAACCGCTCTATCTCTTTGTTTTGCCGCATGATCTTATCCGAAAAGTCTGCAACTTTTTGCTGACGCTGACCTTCGGTTCGGGATCATGCTCTAAGCCACATTCGCCGGTCTTGGCATGGCGCGCGCCGCCGGGCGATGATCCTGAAGCTCGATGACAGGCGCGAACCCGGCCTGCTCGCCGATGAGATGCGTCCATGAGATCAGCTCCATCGTTCCATCGAAATGCTCCGCCACCGCCGTGCAGCTTTCCACCCAGTCGCCGGTGTTGATATATTCGATCCCGTCGATCGTCTCGATGGTGGCGTGGTGGATATGCCCGCAGATGACGCCGTCTACCCCGGCGCGGCGCGCCTCCTCCGAGACGACATCCTGGAACGCGCCGATGAAATTGACCGCCTTCTTCACGCGGAACTTCGCCCATTGCGAAAACGACCAGTAGCGCAGGCCGAGCAGGCGGCGCACCTTGTTCATGACAGTGTTGAAGGCGATGGCCGCGTCATAGGCCCAGTCGCCCATATAGGCGATGAAGCGCGCATTGCGCACCACCACATCGAATTGGTCGCCGTGGATGACGAGGAACTTGCGGCCATTGGCCGCCTCGTGCACGGTGCGGTCCATCACCTCGATACCGCCGAAATGCGTGCCCTGGAAATCGCGCAGGAATTCGTCGTGATTGCCGGCGATATAGATGATGGTTGCGCCCTTGCGGCTCTTGCGCAAAAGCTTCTGCACCACATCATTGTGCTCCTGCGGCCAATGCCAGTTGCGCCGCAGCCGCCAGCCGTCAACGATATCGCCGACGAGATAGATGGTGTCGGCATCGTGGAAGCGCAGAAAATCGAGAAGGAAATCCGCCTTCGCGCCCCTCGACCCCAGATGCACATCCGAGATGAAAAGCGTACGGTATTTCTTCGCTTCGTCGTCTGTATTCTTGCCCATCGCCGGCTCCGTCCGTCGTGTGATGGTCCTATTTTCGAGACGACTAAAAGCCGATTCATGTCACAAACGTATGACGGCAATGATTTGCGCGGCCTCGATGGCCCCCACGGGCAAATGTTTACGACTTCAGTACCAACGTATCCCCGGCCGCCGAACTCCTTTTTTCCAAGGCGTAAGAGACGGCAAAAACACCCACTCCAAGCACCGACAAGGCCGCTCCGACATAGCCCGTGGCCGGATAACCGTAGCCATAGGTAATTACCAGACCGCCAAGCCAGGCTCCGAGGGCATTGGCGATATTGAAGGCCGAATGCATCGAGGCGGCGGCGAGCGTCTGGCCGTCCCGCGCCACATCCATAAGGCGGGTCTGGATAGCCGGGCCCGCCGCGAACGTGCAGCCGACGAGGAACACGGCAAGCGACAACAAAATGGGGTTTTCCGCGGTCAGGGCGAAGAAGGTCATGACGGCGACATTGAACAGCAGCATGCCGAATATCGTGCCCATCAGCGAACGATCGGCAAAGCGCGTGCCCACGAGATTGCCGGCATTCATGCCCAGACCGAACAGCGCCATGACGATCGGCACCGTTGCCACCGGCATCGCGGCCACTTCCGTCGCCGTTGCCGCGATATAGCTGAAGATCGAGAACATGCCGCCGAAGCCGGTCGCCGCCACGGCAAGGGTCAGCAGCACCTGCGGGTGGGTGAAGGCGGCAAGTTCGCGCAGGACCCCGGCGCGCTCATGAGTGGCGTCCCGTGGCAGATAGAGGAACAACAGGACGACGGTGAGGATGCCGACCCCGCCCACGGAGACGAACATCACGCGCCAGTCGAGAAGCTGTCCGAAGAGCGCCATCGCCGGCGTGCCGACAAGGGTCGCGACGGTCAAGCCCAGCATCACATAGCCGACGGCCCGTGCGCGCTTGTCGAACGGCACCAGCGAAGCGGCCACCAGCGCGGCGACGCCGAAATAGGCGCCGTGCGGCAAGCCGGTGACAAATCGCAAGATAATGAAGCTCGAGAAAGACGGGGCGGTGGCGCTGAGAAGATTACCGGCGGCGAAGAGGCCCATGAGGACGAGCAGCAACGTCCGCCGCGACCGCCCTGCCCCCATCATGGCGATGACGGGCGCGCCGACAACCACGCCGAGCGCATAGGCGCTGATGGCATGCCCCGCTTCCGGCACGCTGATCCCGAAGCCGCGCGCCACATCCGGCAGAAGGCCCATAATGGCGAATTCGCCCGTCCCGATTCCAAAACCGCCGCAAGCCAGCGCCAGAATGACAAGCGTGAGCTGAAAGGCGGTTAGTTGCGGCGGCGATTGTACGTCTAGGCTGGCGCTGGATGAACTGTTCACGGGATAGACCTGATTCAAAGCGGCGTGGATCCGATGGGATCGGATCGTGCGCGATAACGGCTGAGCGGGCGATTCCGCCTGGGTGGGCGGAACTCGCTATATACCCATTCGTCACCAGGCTGAAGCGTAGCCTGCGTTAATGAAGCGCGCGGGTTTGGATTTGCAAAACGCCTTCTTTGGCCTATGAAAGCCCATCATAAGGAGTGGATGCCATGGATCTGGGACTGAAAGGCCGAAAGGCCATCGTCTGCGCCTCGAGCAAAGGACTTGGCAAGGCCTGTGCCACGGCGCTCGCCGAAGCCGGATGCGATATCGTCGTCAATGGCCGCCATGTCGAGACGCTCGAAGCCACCGCGCAGGAACTCATGCGCGCCGGCGTCTCCGTCACCGCTGTTCTTGCCGATGTTTCCACCCCGGAAGGCCAGAAGGCCCTGCTCGCCGCCTGCCCGGAACCGGATATCCTGGTCAATAACAACGGCGGGCCGCCCTTCCGCGATTTCCGCGAGCTCGACCGCCAGGCGATTCTCGATGGCGTGACGCAGAACATGGTCACGCCGATCGAGTTGATCAAGGCAGTGCTGGATGGCATGGCCGCTCGTCGTTTCGGGCGCATCGTCAACATTACTTCAACCTCGGTCTACAAGCCGATCTCCGGCCTCGATCTTTCCTCTGGTGCGCGCGCAGGGCTCACCTCGTTCCTGGCTGGCGTCGCCCGGACGGTCGCCAAGGACAATGTGACGATCAACAATATCCTGCCCGGCATCTTCGATACGGACCGCATTCGCAGCGGCATCCGCTTCGGGGCGGAAAGGGCAGGAATAGAGCCGGAGAAGGAGACGGAAAGGCGCATGAGCGCAATTCCCGCCGGTCGCTTCGGCGCGCCGGAGGAATTCGGGCAGGCTTGCGCGTTTCTCTGCTCCGCCCAAGCCGGTTATATAACCGGCCAGAATCTCATCATCGATGGCGGCGCCTACAACAGCGCCTTTTGACCGGAAACAGTTCATCATGACCAAGACCATAAAACCCGCCTTTTCCGATTTTGATGAAGCCGCGCTGTTCTTTCACCGCTATCCCACGCCCGGAAAGCTGGAAATCCAGCCGACGAAGCCGCTCGGCAACCAGCGCGATCTGGCGCTCGCCTACTCGCCCGGCGTCGCCGCGCCCTGCCTCGCCATCCATGCTGACCCTTCGACGGTCGCCGACTACACCGTGCGCGGCAATCTCGTCGCCGTCGTCTCCAACGGCACTGCCGTGCTCGGCCTCGGCAATATCGGGCCGCTGGCCTCCAAGCCGGTGATGGAAGGCAAGGCGGTTCTATTCAAGAAATTCGCCGATATCGACGTGTTCGACATCGAGATCGATGCCAACGAGATCGACCGCATCGTCGAAGTGGTGGCCGCCCTGGAGCCCACCTTCGGCGGCATCAATCTGGAAGACATCAAGGCGCCGGAATGCTTCGAGGTGGAGGAGCAGCTGCGCGCCCGCATGGCGATCCCGGTGTTCCATGACGATCAGCACGGCACGGCCATCATCGTGGCGGCGGCGATCCTCAATGGGCTGGAACTGGCCGGCAAGGACATTGCCTCGGCCAAGATCGTCGCGTCCGGCGCCGGCGCGGCGGCGCTCGCCTGCCTCAATCTGCTGGTGACGCTCGGCGCTAGGCGCGAGAACATCTGGGTCTGCGATATCGAGGGCGTGGTCTATGAGGGCCGCACCGCGCTGATGGACCGCTGGAAATCGGTCTACGCGCAGAAAACCGATGCGCGGACGCTCGCCGATATCATCCCCGGCGCCGATGTTTTCCTCGGCCTTTCCGCCGCCGGCGTGCTGAAGCCTGAACTGCTGCAACAGATGGCCCCGCAGCCGCTCATCATGGCGCTCGCCAACCCGACGCCCGAGATCATGCCGGAAATGGCCCGCCGCGCCCGTCCCGACGCAATGATCTGCACCGGGCGCTCCGATTATCCCAATCAGGTCAACAACGTCCTCTGCTTCCCCTATATCTTCCGCGGCGCGCTCGATGTCGGCGCCACGGCAATCAACGAGGAAATGAAGATGGCCGCCGTCAAGGCCATCGCCGCGCTGGCCCGCGAGGAGCCGTCCGACGTCGCCGCGCGCGCCTATTCCGGCGAGACGCCGACCTTCGGTCCTGATTATCTCATCCCCTCGCCTTTCGACCAGCGGCTTATCCTGCGCATCGCGCCCGCTGTTGCCAGGGCCGCGATGGAAACCGGCGTCGCCATGCGGCCCATCGAGGATATGGAAGCCTATCTCGACCGGCTGAACCGCTTCGTCTTCCGCTCAGGCCTCGTCATGAAGCCCGTCTTCACCGCCGCACGTAGCGCGGAGAAGAAGCGCGTCATCTATGCCGATGGCGAAGACGAGCGCGTGCTCCGTGCCGCCCAGGTGGTGCTTGAGGAAGGCATCGCCATTCCGACACTGATCGGCCGCCCGCAAGTGGTTGAAACCCGGCTCAAGCGCTACGGCCTGAAAATCCGCGCCGGCGAGGATTTCGAACTTATCAATCCCGAGGATGACCGGCGCTATCGCGATTATGTCGACCTTTACCTGAAATTCGCCGGGCGGCATGGCGTGACGCCCGATACCGCGCGAACGATCGTGCGTACCAATTCAACCGCCATCGCCGCGCTCGCCGTCATGCGCGACGAGGCCGACGCCATGATCTGCGGGCTGCAGGGCCGCTTCGAGCGTCATCTGCGCCTGGTGGGCCAGATCATCGGCAAAGCGCCGGGCTTGCGCGATTTCTCGGCGCTCAGCCTCCTCATATCGCAGCGCGGCACGCTCTTCATGACCGATACCTATGTCAGCGTCGATCCGGACGCAGAGGATATCGCCGAGATGACGCTCCTCGCCGCCAATGAAATCCGCCGCTTCGGCATCGAGCCGAAGGCCGCGCTGCTTTCGCATTCCAATTTCGGCTCCAAGGATTCCGAAAGCGCCGAAAAGATGCGCCGCGCCACCGCCATCCTTGGCGATCGCGATCCAGGCCTCGAGGTCGATGGCGAGATGCATGGCGACGCGGCGCTGAGCCAAGCATTGCGCGACCGCGCCTTCCCCGCCTCACGATTGAAAGGAGAGGCCAATCTCCTTGTGTTCCCCAATCTCGACGCGGCCAACATCACGCTGACTGTGGTGAAAAGCGTCACCGACGCGCTGCATGTCGGCCCGATCCTGCTCGGCGCGGCAAGGCCGGCCCATATTCTCACGCCATCGGTTACCTCGCGCGGCATCGTCAATATGACGGCGCTGGCAGTGGTGGAGGCTTCGCAGAAATTGGGTGCTTGAGCGTTCCATGGCCCTCTGGCCTTCCTAGGAAGGCCAGAGGGAGTAAATATTACATTGAATTAATCTTACTGCATATAATAGCCATTACTCCGGTAGATTCTGTCGTTACATAGGCATTTCCGTATTCGTCAAATGCCGTGCAAAGAGCAAGGGATGGTACGGGGATAGTACCTCGTGTTTTATTATACGCTGTATCAATGTTGTGGAGGTATCACAGCGGCTGGAGGCTTGAGTTTATAAGCGTCGGCAAAAACGCTACTCATTATCGGACTTGGCACCGAGAATGACGACCAGAAAGCTCTCAGCCGCAAATAATTATAAATACTTCATTCAATATTATTCAGAAATACTTAACGAAAAAACTTGAAATTAACCAATTGTTAACCGTTTAAATTTACGCTTTACTATGTCGATATTGCTTAGGCAGGGTGGCGGATATGATGACCAGATTTTTACTCTTGATTGCGGTGGCTTTTCTGGGCATCGGCTCCGTTGCCGCATCGACACGAGAAGGCGCGGCGGCCTCCGCCATATGCTCCAAATTGCATCGGCAATTGGCTTCCCTCTCCAGCAACCGCAGCCGCTCCGTTTCCCGCGCCCCGGAGGTCAGGCAGTTGCAGGGCGAGCTGGCCACCGCGCGGGCATGGGCGCGGCAGGAAAATTGCCTCCGCGGGCTGTTCCGGCGCCCCTCCTATTCGCCGCAATGCATGAGTCTCAACAACGATATCGCGCGGCTCCAGGCCGAAATCGCCCAGGCGAAGCAGGCGGCGCGATATAGCCCTGCCGGATCGCCGGCAGAGCGACGGCAGGTGCTTGCGGCGCTCGCGAACTATGATTGCGATGCAACCCCGCAGCGCTCCGTCGGACTCTTCACCCGGCTTTTCAACCAAAGGCAAGCCAGGGAAGAGGCCTCCTACTCCGATACGGCCTATGCGCCGGTCACGCGGCAAAGAAGCAACGCCGCTATCCGCCTGAAAAAGGAACGTGAGCAAGAGCGCATCCGCTCGCAAACGAGAGCACGGATTGATCGTGAGCGTGAACGGGAGAGAGATCGGCTGGTTGAGCGCGAGCGCGACAGAAACCGCGAAAGAGACAGAGAGCGGGTGGTGGAGCGCGACGCCGAGCCCGTGAGCCGGCGCATTGAAAAGATTGCCGCGATCAGTGAGAGCGTGTCGCCCCTCAAGAACTTGAACGTCAAAGGTGGCCTGCGCACCCTCTGCGTACGCACCTGCGACGGCTATTATTTCCCCATATCCTTTTCAACGGACCGCAAATTCTTCGCTCGTGACGAGAGTTCCTGCTCCGCCATGTGTCCGGGCACCGAGACAAAACTCTACTATCACAATGTGAGGGACGAGGATTCGGAAGATATGCTATCCGCCGCTACCAATACCCCCTATGCGGATCTGCCGACGGCGTTCAATTATCGCAAGCTGAAGGCGACCCCGGGCTGCAGCTGCCAGGCCGCCGCGCCGCAGAGCCAGCCCGTCGCGGGGACGAATAAATTCACCCCGATCCCGAATGGTAGTAGTGCTATGCCTAGCGAAACACGCGAAAAGGACGATGCGGCCTCCGCCAAGACGTCCGTCTTCATCGGCATCCCACGCCGGCGGCCTGATCCCGCCGCCGATCCGGAAACGATGCTCAACACCGAGGGCGGCCTCAACCGGGACGATCTGATAAGGCTGACGGACAAGGATGCCGCCATGGCCAACTCCGCAGGGGCGAAGGTCAGGGTCGTCGGGCCAAAATTCTTTCCCGACCAGCAAGAGGCAAAAGGTCTGCGAGTTCCGGGCCCGAATGAAGCCCGGTAAGCGCGAGACGGAGCGGCATGAACAGCGCCTTGCCCTTGCGTCCCGTCGCTTCCTTCACGGCGTCGGTCCAGATTTTCCAGGTCTCGCGATCCCACGGCTCCGGCGGCAGGAGATCGAAAGCCTGCCGCACGAAGGTGAGATCTTCCGGGGTAAGGTCCGGTGCCGATTGAGCGCCCTCGTTGACGATCCGCCACCATGCCGCTGCGTCGTTGACATGGGTGAGATTGCCGCGCACGGCGAGCCAGAACGCCTCTGCTTTCTCCCCCTCTATGCCAAGCGCCGCAAGACGATCCCTCACCGCCTCGAAAGGCAGCGCATGGATGAGCGCGCGGTTGAGCGTATCGAGCTCGGCCGGATCGAATTTCGCCGATGATTTTGATGTCGCCGCCGGGTCGAAATGCGTGGCCAAGGCTGCCATGTCAGGCGCGGCGATGACATTCTCCGAAGTGCCGATCAGCACCGCCAGCGAGGCGATCGCCATCGGCTCGTAGCCGGCTTCGCGTAAGGAGCCGACCGAAAGCGCGCCGCTGCGCTTGGAAAGCCCCTCGCCCGAGATCGTCGTCAGCAGATTATGATGTCCGAACGCCGGCGGCTCCGCGCCCAGCGCCCGGAACAACGCGATCTGCGCGCCGGTATTGGTGACATGGTCGTCGCCGCGAATGATATGCGTGACGCTTAAGTCAATATCGTCGGCGACGGACGGCAGCGTATAAAGATACGTCCCGTCCTCGCGCACCAGCACGGGATCGGACATCGATGCGAGATCGACAGTCTGCGGCCCGCGCACCAGATCGTCCCAATGCACCTCGGTGCGCTCAGGCGAGAATGGATCGTCCTTGAAATTAGGCAACAGAAACCGCCAATGCGGCTTGCGCCCTTCCGCCTCGAGCGCCGCCCGGTCTGCATCTGTCAGCTTCAGCGCCTCGCGCCCATAGACCGGCGGCAACCGCCGCGTCAGCCGCAGCTTGCGCCGGCGCTCCAACTCCTCCGCCGTCTCGTAAGCCGGATAAAGCAGCCCGGCCCGCTTTAGCTTTTCCACCGCCGCATCATAGATGGCGAACCGCTTGGACTGTTGTTCCACCCGGTCAGGCTTTACGCCCAACCAGTCGAGATCGGTGGCAATCGCCTCGGCATATTCGGCTTTCGAGCGCTCGACATCCGTATCGTCGAAACGCAGGATGAACCGCCCGTCATTCTTCAATGCAAACAACCAGTTGAACAAGGCAGTTCGCGTATTGCCGATATGGATATAGCCCGTCGGAGACGGGGCGAAACGCACGGTGACGGTCATTGGTATTCCTGGACTATGCTCGATCTCTAAATCGATTGGTGATGGGATAACGGCGATCCCGCCCGAAATTCTTCTTGGTGATCTTCACACCCGGCGCCGATTGCCGGCGCTTGTATTCGGCGAGATAAAGCAAGTGCTCGATGCGGCGCACCAGAGCGGGCTCATGTCCACGCGCCGCGATCTCATTGACGCCCATCTCGTTCTCCACCAGGCATTCGAGAATATCGTCCAGCACGGGATAAGGCGGCAGCGAATCCTGGTCCGTCTGGTTCTCCCGCAATTCCGCCGATGGCGCCTTGTCGATGATGTTCTGCGGAATGACCACGCCGGAGGGGCCAAGCGCCATCGGCGGCACATGGCTGTTGCGCCAGGCTGCAAGCGCATAAACCTGCATTTTATAGAGATCCTTGATCGGGTTGAAGCCGCCGTTCATGTCGCCATAAAGCGTGGCGTAGCCCACCGACATTTCGGATTTGTTGCCCGTGGTCACAACCATGGAGCCGAACTTGTTGGAGATCGCCATCAGCAGCGTTCCGCGCGCGCGGCTTTGCAAATTCTCTTCGGTCGTATCCTCGCTCAATCCCTCGAACAGAGGCGCGAGCGCATGCCTGAAGCCTTCCACCGGCTCATGGATCGGCACGATATCATAGCGGCAGCCCAGCGCGCGGGCACAATCCTCCGCGTCTTTAAGCGAATCCTTGGACGTATAGCGGTACGGCATCATCACGGCGCGCACCCGCTCCTCACCCAGCGCATCCACGGCCAGCGCCGCGCACAGCGCCGAATCGATGCCGCCGGAAAGGCCAAGAACGACATTTTTAAAGCCGTTCTTGTTCACATAGTCGCGCAGGCCCAGCATGCAGGCGTGATAATCGGCTTCTTCCGTTTCGGGAATTCTCGCCATCGGCCCATCGAAGCAGACCCAGCCATCGGGCTCCCGCTTCCAAGGAATAGCGGCCAGTTGCGCCTCGAACTCGGACATCTGGAAGGCGAGCGACTTGTCGGCATTGATGCCGAAGGAAGCGCCGTCGAAGATCAGCTCGTCTTGCCCGCCCACCTGATTGGCGAAGATGAGCGGCAGGCCCGTTTCGATCACCTGGCGTATCGCCACTTGGTGGCGCACATCCACCTTGCCACGATAATAGGGCGAACCGTTGGGCACGAGCAGGATTTCCGCGCCGCTTTCGCAGAGCGTCTCGCAGACGCCGAGATCGCCCCAGATATCTTCGCAGATCGGAATTCCGAGCCGCACCCCGCGGAAATTCACCGGTCCCAGCATCGGGCCCGCCACGAAAACCCGCTTTTCGTCGAACTCGCCATAATTCGGCAAATCCTGCTTGAAGCGTTCGGCAATCACCTCGCCGCCATCGAGCACCATCACCGAATTATGCAGCCCCGTATCGCGCTTCAGCGGCGTACCGATGATGACGCCCGGTCCGCCATCGGCTGTATCGGCCGCGAATTCGCGCACTGCCTTCTCGCAAGCCGCAGTGAATGATGGCCTCAGCACCAGATCTTCCGGCGGATAGCCGGAGATGAAAAGCTCGGTGAAGAGGACGACATCCGCCCCCTGCCGCGCCGCATCGGCGCGCGCCTCCCGCGCTTTGGCGAGATTGGCGTCTACGTCACCCAGCACGGGATTGAGCTGGGCTATCGCAATGCGCAGAGTGTCGGGTGCGAATGTCTTTTTGGTCATGGGCAAGCTTTACCGTGCGGGTTGAAGAGTCGCAATCCAAGCTTATTGATATATAGCGATGAATAGCGCGTAACCCCACACCCCGGCTGCCAGAATGATGGAGATCAACACCGCGAGCGAGCCGCAATCCTTGGCGATCTGGATATCCCTGTGAAATTCGCGCGAGAGGGCGTTGCAGGCCGCCTCGATGCCGGTGTTGAGCACCTCGATCATGATCAGAAACAGGATCGCCCCGATCATGGCCAGGAACATCGGCGCGTTCGGCGCGAGATAGAGCGCGACGGGTATCGAGACGACGAACAGCGCCAGCTCCTGCTGCACCGCCTTTTCATGCCGCGCCAGCCACTTGAGCGCCCGCATCGAGTTAATGAACGCCAGCCAGATGCGCTCCATGAACGATTCCCCCGAAAGACTAGGGGATAAGCTAGATCAAGACGTGGCTGGATTGAAGCCTGTCTTGCCGACGCAAATAGACGATTTGGACCGTCAAGCCGACGATGAGAATGACAAGGAGACTGGCCAGCGCCCCGAGAAGAAGCGGCGATTTCGGATCTGTAACAAAGGGGTGGCCATCCGGGACCCGGCGCAGGGTTTCGCTAACGGTCGGCACCATCAGCAAAAACGCCGTCAGGCTGAGGAAAATGGTTTCGAGATATTTGCCCGCACGCCCAAAGAAAGAAATACGGCCGACACCATACCCCGCAAGTAGCAGCAGGATCGTTGCCGCGCCGATGCCGTAGCTCACCGGCTGATGCGCGACGAGGAACACTGTGACCGCGCCGATCAGCATCGAGACGAAATAGACGGCGCCGGGCGTTGACCGGGGCACGATCCGCCCGTGGCGAGCGAACATATAGATAGCCAGCGGAATGGCGGGCAAGCTGCCGAGCGTATGCACCCAGCCGATCGGTGAAATCCCAAACATTTCAGTCTCCTTTGACATCTTCCAACCAGTAGGTAGTTTTAAAAGGCAAATCTCGCAGCCGCCTTCCCATCGCAGCGTTCATCAGGCGGAGCGCGGAGCCAGCCGCTCCAGAAGCGGTGCTGTCACAAGGGCAAAAATCTTCGGATCGCCATAGGCCCGCGCCGAAAGCATCGCGCCATGAACCGTTGCCATGAATGCTTCAGCCTCGGCACGAGGGGTACCCGTCAGTTGAAGTCGCCCCTCACCCGCGCCGCGCTCCAATACCGATGTCAGCCACTGCGACAGGCAGCGGAAATGCGCCCGCACCTCCAGGGCAACCTCCTCGGGCAGAACAGGCAGTTGGCCTGCCAACAGCGCACAGACACAAAACGGAGCACTGGCGTCCGCGATGCACACTTCCCAATACCCAACGTAGGATCGAAGCTGCTCGAGCGGATCGGATACCTGAAGCTCGAGCCCCGCCATCCCCGCTTCAGCCTCCTCCCGATACCGCGCAACGAGCGTTCGGACCAGATCGACCTTGCTTGGGAAATGATGGTGGATGCTCGCCTTGCGAATCCCGACCACATCCGCGATGTCGGCATAGCTGAAACCGTTGTACCCGCCAGCGACGATCAGAGAACGCGCGCACGTCAGAATGGCATCGGAGGTGGTCGATAAATTGCCCATGCACTTTACCTACCTTCTAGTAGGTAGCAAGTCAAGCACCCCGGCTATCGGCCCTCGTGCTGCGGCAGATCATCATCGATGCTGTAATAATCACCCTTATCGGCGGTGAAGATATGCCTTTCGCCGTGGAGCCCGCTCGGCTGGTCAAACGCGCCCGCCATGACTGAAATAGCATCACGCTTGTCGCGCTTCCAGAATAGCACCGAACCGCAAATCCGGCAGAAGCCGCGGCGCGCCTTCTCACTCGATTGATACCAGGTGATATTCTCCGCCCCATCGATGTGGATGGCATCGTCGCCGACATTGGTGGCGGCAAAATAGTGCCCCGACTGTTTGCGGCATTGCGTGCAGTGGCAATAAAGGATGCCGCGAAGCGGGCCGTCGGTTTCAAAACGCACAGCCCCGCAAAGGCATGATCCCGTGCGACGGTCCTGATGATCGTTTTCAGACAATTCTTCCCTCCCCAAAAAAACAACAGGGCGGGAGTGTATCCTCCCGCCCTGTTTCGGCAATCGAGAAAATCTGAATGCAGGCTTCAGCCGTTTGCAACCTTCTTCTGCGGCTGCGCGTCGCGCTCTTTCTTCAAGAGTTCCGCGACGAGGAACGCCAGTTCCAGCGCCTGATCCGCATTGAGACGGGGGTCGCAATGGGTATGGTAACGGTCGGAAAGATCCTCCGCCGAGATGGCGCGCGCGCCGCCGGTGCATTCGGTGACGTTCTTGCCCGTCATCTCAATATGGATGCCGCCGGGATAGCTGCCCTCGCTGCGATGGACGGCGAAGAAAGTCTCCACCTCTTTCAAGATGCGGTCGAAAGGCCGCGTCTTGTAGCCATTGGCGGTGATCGTGTTGCCATGCATCGGATCGCACGACCACACCACCTTGCGCCCTTCCCGCTGAATAGCGCGGATGAGCTTCGGCAAATGGTCGGAAACCTTGTCATAGCCGAAGCGCGCAATCAGCGTCAGCCGGCCCGCCTCGTTCTCCGGATTGAGGGTGTCGATCAGCTTCAAGAGACCGTCCGGATCGAGCGAAGGACCGCATTTGAGGCCGAGCGGGTTCTTGATGCCACGGCAATATTCCACATGCGCATGATCAGGCTGGCGTGTGCGGTCGCCGATCCAGATCATGTGACCGGACGTGCCGTACCAGTCGCCGGAGGTGGAATCGACGCGCGTCAGCGCCTCCTCGTAGCCCAGAAGCAGCGCTTCATGGCTGGTGTAGAAATCCGTCTCGCGTAAGGACGCATTGCTCTCCGCCGTAATACCGATGGAACGCATGAAGCCTATCGTCTCGGAAATGCGCTGGGCCAAAGCCTCGTAGCGCTCGCCCTGCGGGCTGTTGCCGACGAAGCCCAGCATCCATTGATGCACGTTTTCGAGATTTGCATAACCGCCCTGCGCGAAGGCGCGCAAAAGGTTCAGCGTCGCCGCCGACTGGCGGTAGGCCATGTCCTGGCGGTTCGGGTCGGGAATGCGCGACGCCGGGTCGAAATCGATGCCGTTGATGATGTCACCGCGATAGGCCGGCAGCTCGACGCCGTCCTTCGTCTCGGTGTCGGACGAACGCGGCTTGGCGAACTGCCCGGCGATGCGCCCGACCTTCACCACCGGCTGCGCCGCGCCGAAGGTCAGCACCACCGCCATCTGCAGGAACACGCGGAAGAAATCGCGGATATTGTCCGCGCCATGCTCGGCGAAGCTTTCGGCGCAATCCCCGCCCTGAAGCAGAAATGCGCGGCCTTCGGCGACTTCACCCAGCTGACGGGTGAGCTTGCGCGCCTCGCCTGCAAAAACCAGCGGCGGATAAGAACGAAGACGGGACTCGACATCGGCCAGCACCTGTGCGTCCGGATAGGACGGCACCTGCTTGATCGGCTTGCCTCTCCAGGATTGCGGTGTCCAGTTCTTCGTCATTACAGCACCCGTTTACGGAATAATCTAACACCTCCGTACCATCAGGTACGGAGGCTGCGTTCCTATAAAGGAAAATTAACATATATACTAGGCGAAAACCCGCCGGATTGCTCCAGCTTTTTCCCGTGGCGGGACATCCTTACCCAGGCAACATCTCCAGCACGACCATACCGAACACGCTTCGCCCGCTGTGTTTCGATTCCGGCGGCTTGGGAGTTAGGGTTCCGTCAGCGTTGATCTCATAAATATAAATGATGCCAACGCCTTCTCCGGCAAGAGCATAAAGATATTGTCCGCCCGGCTCGGTAACGAGCATGGTGGTTACCGGACCACAGGGTTTTTGATCCAATGGCGTCAACGAGCCATCCGGTCCGATCTTGAATGAAAATACTGCATCGGTTCCCCCTCCATCGACGGGGCTCGCCGCGACAGAAATAAACAGATATTTGCCATCCCTGCTGGTGATAGCCGCAGTTCCAAAACTCGGCAATTGGGTGACGGACCCCAACGGATTGAAATTGCCCGCCTGCATTTTGTACCCCAGAACGGAACCATCAAAAAATGGGACGTAGGCAAAATCACCATTGGGGGGTGCAGCTATCTGCGAGGCACTATCGTAACCACCTGCTGAGAAGCCGGCATATTTGAGACGGCCATCGACACGGGTCGTATAAGAAACGAGCTCCGCTGGATAAAGCGCATAAATATATGGCAAAGGCGCTCCATCCGGCGATACAATTTCCAAATAGCTAAGCATCTGCTCCTGGAAGCCGGGAGGAAGGGAGATCGCCGGCTCGCCCCGAGGGCCAAGCGCCGTTATGGAATTAGGCGCAATAAATTGATAACCACTTATTCTGGACTTAGCACTCCTGCTGTCGATATAAATAAAATACGCATTCGGACCACTCAAATACATGGCAGTGATAAAGAATGCGTCCTCTGACACAGTGTCGGATTGAGAATGGTCAATCCTCATAGTCAGTGAGCCATCACTTTCGACGTGATAAATACTTATTCCGCTTCCGCTTTCGCCATCGATGCCGTTACTGACAACGAAAATATAATCGCCTCCTTCCTGAAATCTCGACGCATTCGAACAAGCAATCCCAATCGCGTTCTCGCAGCTGACAGGTGGATCTAAAGGGGATAACGAGCCGTCCGGCTGCACAGAATAGCGATAGATAATACTTGGCTCTACGACATAAGCAAATTTCGGCATAATTTAGCTCCTATTAATATGAGAAATATTTTAAATACTTGCGCATTCTATAAAATTATGATGCTACTGTCGAGGGAATTTTCAAATAAAAAAACTTTAAGTTGCAGCAATCTCAAGTCCGCTGCTTGGCGATAAGCTCATGGTCCGGCTTCGTCGGATTGTTCTTGAACACGGTTTCAAGGAAACACATCGCCTCGTGGATCGCCACCGGGGTAAAGCTGCACCCGATTGGCCAACTGATCATTACAGACTATATGTCCAATATCATCATGCTATCCGCCCCCGTTGCGGTGCCGGTCGCCGGCAGCCTCGGGTTTAAAGTGCCGTCGTCATTGAGTTCATAGAGATAAATATTACCATTAAGAGACGGAGCATAAAGATATTTGCCCCCGGGCTCGAAAAGCAATGGATGAGATTATCTCCACCCGTTAGTCTCCCCCTAAACCCGCTCGCCATTCACAATTCGATAGCTCGGCTGGTACATCGTCACAAACTCTTCCGCCGCCGTCGGATGCACCGCCATCGTCCGGTCAAAATCATCCTTCGTCGCCCCTGCTTTCAGCGCTATGGCGATAAGTTGCGCCATCTCGCCTGCGTCGGGTCCAAGGATATGCGCCCCCAGCACCTTACGGCTCTTCCCGTCCACCACCAGCTTCGTCAGCATTTTTTCATTCCGGCCCGAAAGCGTGTTCTTCATCGGCCGGAAATGCGCGCGATAAATCTCAACTTCCGCATATTTCTTGGCCGCCTCTTCCTCCGAAAGGCCAATCGTGCCGATCTCCGGTTGCGAGAAAACGGCGGTGGCGATGAGTTCATGGTCCGGCTTCGTCGGATTGTTCTTGAACGCGGTTTCAAGGAAGCACATCGCCTCGTGGATCGCCACGGGGGTAAGCTGCACCCGGTTGGTCACGTCGCCCACTGCCCATATGTTCGGGACGTTGGTGCGTGAATAATCGTCGACGCGAATGGCGCCGACCACATCGGTTTCCACCCCAGCCTTTTCCAGGCCGAGATTTTCGGTGTTTGGAGTGCGTCCAAGCGCCAGCATCGCCTGATCTACGACCAGGGTTTCACCGCCCAAGAGCTTAACATCGAGCCGCCCGTCATCGCGCCGCGATACACGCTCGAATACCGTGCTGCAGAGGATGCGGATACCCTTGGCCTCCATCGCCTCGTGCAGGAGATGGCGCAGATCGCCATCGAAGCGCTGCAGCAATTCGAGGCCGCGATAGACAAGCGTGGTCTCCACGCCGAGCCCGTGGAAGATGTTGGCGAACTCCACCGCGATATAGCCGCCGCCGGCAATCACGATCGACTTCGGCAGTTCGGCAAGATGGAAGGCCTCGTTGGAATTAATGCAGAGCTCGTGTCCCGGCAGCGCCGCATGTGGATTGGGTCGCGCGCCGGTCGCAATCAGGATTTGCTCGGCGGTCACTCTTTTGCGCGACGAGACGATCTCGACCGTATGCTCATCCACCAGCACCGCCCGACTATCGAATATCTCTACCTTCGAATTCTCGAGCCCCTTGCGGTAAAGCCCCTCCAGCCGCGCGATCTCCCGGTCCTTGTTGGCGATCAGCGTCGACCAGTCGAACGATGCTTCACCGACGCTCCAGCCATAACCGGCCGCATCCTCGAAACTTTCGCTGAACTGCGAGGCATAGACGAACAGTTTCTTCGGAACGCACCCACGGATGACGCACGTGCCCCCCATGCGGTATTCCTCGGCAAGTCCCACACGTTTTCCCATCGCTCCCGCCAGACGCCCGGCACGCACGCCGCCGGAACCGCCGCCGATGACAAAGAGATCGTAATCGTAGGATGCCATGAAAAACCTCGGGAATCTGAACTGAAAGAGAACCCACACATATAGCCTGCGACGGGAATAAAAAAGCCCGGCTTGAAAAGCCGGGCTCTCAATGTAGGGCGTGAAGATGGGGTTACGGCTTAGGCTGCTCGGCTGGCGCCGGCTGAGCGGCGCCTTCCTGCTTGCTCATGGCCTCGCCGACCGACTGGGCAAGATCGCGCGCGATGCCGTTCTGCCAGATATTGGCGGACCGGAGCACTTCGCGCGTGACAATCGGCCCCTCGGAGATCAGCTTCTTCCCCGCAGCCGATTCATAGAATGCCGCAATCGCCTTGAGATCAGTCTCGGAGAAGGATTTGGCATAAGCGCGCGCGGCTTCCGTTTCCAAATCCGCCCGGCGCGCGGCAAGAGCCAGCGCCTTCTCATCGACGGTCTTGGTAATCGCCGCTTCAAGATTTGGATCCTTCTGGATCAACTCGGCTTTCAGCGCCTGCGCGGCGCGCGGCAGGATGGCATCGAACTGCTCCGTCGCATGGATAGCGGCAATCGCCTGGCGTGCGGCGGCCAGATGCGATTCCGAGATTTCCTGCGCCTGGGCCGCATTGAGGCCCGCAATTATCGCAAGCACCGCCAGCGGCGTAATCAGGCGGCGAAAACCAGTTGCCTGGGTCATATGGTCATTACTCCGTGTCTCTCTAAGCATGATCCCGAAAAGTCTATAACTTTTCGGACAAGATCATGCGGCTCAAACTAAACTAAGCATGATCCCGAAAAATTGCAGACTTTTCGGAGAAGATCATGCGGCTTGAACTAAGCTACTGTCAGTGTCCGGATGCCGTCCACGCCGGCGATAATCGCAGCGCTCGCCAGCCCCAGAAAAAGTCCATGCTCCACCACGCCTGGAATGGCATACAAAGCACATGATAAGGTCTTCGGATCGGGAATGCTCCCAAAAGACGCATCCAGGATATAGTGGCCACCATCGGTAATGAAGGGTTCACCTTCCTTTAACCGCAACGCAATCGGTCCGGCAAGACCAAGATCGGCGGACGCCTTTATAATGGCGATTTTCGTCGCCTCAAGTCCAAAGCGGTTGACCTCGATGGGCAAAGGAAACCGCCCGAGCGTTTCGACGACTTTCGTCTCATCGGCGATGACGATCATCTTGTTCGACGCTGCGGCGACAATCTTCTCGCGCAACAGCGCCCCGCCCCCGCCCTTGATAAGCGACAGCGTGCCGTCCAGCTCGTCCGCGCCATCAATGGTGAGATCAAGTTCCGGCGTCTCGTCGAGGGTTGTCAGCGAAACGCCGAGTTCGCGGCACAATTGCGCGGTGCGTTCAGACGTTGGGACGCCAATGATGGTGAGCCCTCCGGCTACCTTCGCGGCCAGAAGCCGCACGAACTCTTCCGCCGTCGAGCCGGTGCCGATACCGAGCCGCATTCCGTCGTCCACATATGTGAGCGCAACGGCTGCCGCCTCGATTTTCAGCTTGCGCGCATCCATGACGCCCCCACCTTTTTTACCCTGCTGATTTGCAGTTGCATCTATCATGCCGGGGCGATTGCACAAAGCTTTGTTTTGCAGCTTTTTAACCTGCCTTTTCCCCAAACCTTGAGCAAACCGCAATGATCCGGTAGGTATCGCTGACCCAATCTGGATGTAACCTCCAATCTGGATATACAAAATGACGAAGCCCATTGTCGTGTTCGACCTCGACGGAACGCTGGTCGACACAGCGCCCGATCTTCTCGACAGCCTCAACCATTGCCTCGAACAATCAGGACTGGAAAGGGTCGATCCGGTGGCACTGCGCCGTTATGTTGGCCAAGGCGCTCGCGTGATGATCGAGCGCGCGTTCGAGGCGCAGCAAAAGCAACTTTCACCGGAGCAACTGGATTGGCTCGTCGGGCTGTTCCTGGAGCATTACAGCGCGCATATGCCTGGCCAATCGCAGTTTTTCGCCGGGGTAATCACGGCAATGGACCGGCTGGCTACAGCGGGCTTTATGCTTGCCGTCTGCACCAATAAGTTCGAAGCCCTCGCGGTGAAGCTTCTGGCCGAACTCGGCGAGGCGGATCGCTTTGCCACGATCTGCGGCGGCGATACTTTCACATTCCGCAAACCCGACCCTCGCCATCTCGTGGAAACCATCCTGCGCGCCGGCGGCGATCCGGCCCGCGCGGTGATGGTCGGCGATAGCCGGGCGGACATAGACGCTGCGAAGGCCGCCGGCATTCCTGTCATCGCGGTCGATTTCGGCTATACCGATCTGCCCGTCAACAATTTTGAGCCCAGCCGCATCATCTCGCATTACGATGAACTGACGCTCGACATGGCCAACGGCCTGATCATGGCAGCGGCGCTGTAGGAGACGAGCATGATGATATGCGCGAAATCTGTTCCGGCGCTTTTCCTGGGGCTGGCCGCGAGCGCGGTCAGCGCCGGCGTGTCATTTGCCGAGGAAAACAAGACTTTGCCGGGCGTCATCCCGCCAAAGCCGATCGTCACCGCGCCACCGCCTGAGCCCGACCGGATGACTGATCCATCAAGACCGAATACGGTCAGGATCGGCAATACCGATGTGACGATATCCGGCAGCATTACCGTGGATGTCGGGACGATGAAGTCGTCTCGCAAATAATCGTCTCCCATCCGACATTGACATGACCGCGCCCTGTTGTTAGGCTAAACAACATGGGGGCGAAGCTTATTGAGAGAACACATAGGAAGATCGATGATGCGACTTTTTACGAAGTTGTCATCTGGCGTTTACCTCGCCCCGTTCCCGGCTGCACGCATTATTACAAGTACAGACTCGCTCTCATTAGGGACGATAAGTGTATTCTGCGGTACGACAATGAGCGAGGGAAAGGGGATCACCGGCATGTTGGAAACCGGGAGGAAGCCTTCGAATTCACGTCGCTGGAAGCACTATCTGCCGCCTTTCGTGCGGATATTGAAAGGATGGTTAGATGAATACATTACTTGTGCGTATCGCCACGGATGATGAGATCTTTACCCGCATACTGGAGGCGGAACGGCGTGTACTCGCTGGCGACGAAACATTCAAAGCCACGCCGTCATACAATTTCCCTTCTTATGACGACATGTACCGCACCCTTTCACCCTCCCGCCTTGCTATCATTACAACGCTAGCGGGCCAGGGGGCACTGTCGATCCGAGAAGTGGCGAGACGCGTCGGTCGTGACGTGCAGGCCGTGCATCGGGATGTGACGATGCTTATCAAGATAGGCATGATCGATCGCACGGATAAGGGAGTCGAGTTTCCTTATACCCGCATTCATTTCGAATATGATGTCGAAGCGGCTGCCTGATTGGAAATAACGGACAAAAAGAAATCTCCGGCCTGTCCGAACTGGAAATAGAGAGCAACCATTTTGCTGCTCGCTATTTCACGGGTCGGCAGGCCGGAGAGATAAATAGCGCTCCCGGCAAGAAGCGCTCTATATGGATCAGCCGTTGACGGCGTCCTTCAGGCCCTTGCCGGCAGAGAACTTCGGCACGTTGCGGGCCGGAATGGCGACTTCCGCGCCCGTCGAGGGATTGCGGCCCGTAGAGGCGGCTCGGTGCGAAACGGAGAAAACGCCGAAGCCCGGGAGGCGGACGTCGCCGCCATCTTTCAGCGCGCCGGTAACGGATTCCAGGACGGCATCGACAGCCGAAGCGGCGTCGGTTTTCGTCAGGCCGGCCTTTTCCGCAACCGCGGCAACCAATTCGTTCTTGTTCATAGGGGCATTTCCTTTCTTTTATTTGCCGGGTCTTACGACTCGACCGGCATGGGCGGAGTTTATTCGAATCATCTCCCAAACCAAGCCGTTCAAATCGAAAAAGCCCGGAAAACCGGGGTTAAACACAGAAATGCCGGACGTTTTGCCCGGCATTTCCTTTATATTGCCGACGGAAGCAACCTTAATGCGCCACTGCAGCGGCGGCGTCTTCGTCTCCAGCCCCCGGCAAGGGCGTTGACGGCTCCGTCCATTCGATAGGCTCCGGCATCCGCACAAGAGCATGCTTCAGCACTTCACCCACCCGCGATACCGGAATGATCTCGAGATTGTTCTTAACATTGTCAGGAATTTCCGCCAAATCCTTGGCGTTCTCTTCCGGGATCAGAACCTTCTTGATACCGCCCTGCAAGGCCGCCAGAAGCTTTTCCTTCAGGCCGCCGATCGGCAGCACCCTGCCCCGCAGCGTGATCTCGCCGGTCATCGCCACGTCCTTGCGCACAGGGATTCCCGTGAGGATCGAAACGATGGCCGTCGCCATGGCCACGCCCGCCGACGGGCCGTCCTTCGGCGTGGCGCCTTCGGGAACATGGACGTGGATGTCGCGCTTGTCGAATACCGGTGGCTCGATGCCGAAATCAAGGGCTCGCGAGCGAACATAGGACGCCGCCGCAGAGATCGACTCCTTCATCACGTCACGCAGGTTTCCGGTCACCGTCATGCGGCCCTTGCCCGGCATCATCAGGCCTTCGATGGTCAGCAGCACACCGCCCACTTCCGTCCAGGCAAGGCCGGTGACGACGCCAAGCTGGTCCTCGCCTTCGATCTGCCCGTGGCGATATTTCTCTACGCCCAGATAGTCGGAGAGATTGGCCGGCGTAATTTCCACCGATTGCTTCTTTGTCCTCAAAATCTCGGTGACGACCTTGCGCGCCAGCTTCATCAGCTCGCGTTCAAGGCTGCGCACGCCCGCTTCCCGCGTATAATGCTGGATGACGCCGCGCAGCGCATCTTCGCTGACCGAGAATTCCTTCGGCTGCAGCGCATGGTCGCGGATTGCCTTCGGCAGCAGGTGCCGCTTGGCAATTTCAAGCTTTTCATCCTCGGTGTAACCGGCAATACGGATGATCTCCATGCGGTCCATCAAAGGCTCGGGGATATTCAGCGTATTGGCCGTCGTCACGAACATCACATTCGAGAGATCATATTCGACCTCGAGATAATGGTCCATGAACGTCGAGTTCTGCTCCGGATCAAGCACCTCCAGCAATGCGGATGACGGATCGCCGCGAAAATCCTGCCCCATCTTGTCGATCTCATCGAGAAGAAACAGCGGATTGGACTTCTTCGCCTTCTTCATCGACTGGATGACCTTGCCTGGCATCGAGCCGATATAGGTGCGGCGATGACCGCGAATTTCCGCCTCGTCGCGCACGCCGCCCAGCGACATGCGGATATATTCACGCCCCGTCGCCTTGGCGATCGAGCGGGCGAGCGAGGTCTTGCCGACGCCGGGAGGTCCGACGAGGCAAATGATCGGCCCCTTGATCTTGGCCGAACGAGATTGCACCGCGAGATATTCGACGATGCGCTCTTTGACCTTATCAAGGCCGAAATGCTCCTCGCCGAGCACTTCCTCGGCAAAATCCAGATCCTGCTTGACCTTGGACTTCCTGCCCCACGGAATGGACAGCAACCAATCGAGATAGTTGCGCACCACCGTGGCTTCCGCCGACATCGGGCTCATGCTGCGCAGCTTCTTCAGTTCGGCCTGCGCCTTTTCGCGCGCTTCCTTGGTGAGCTTCGTCTTGTTGATGCGCTCTTCCAGTTCGCTCGCTTCGTCGCGTCCGTCCTCGCCGTCGCCAAGCTCCTTCTGGATCGCCTTCATCTGCTCGTTCAGATAATATTCGCGCTGCGTCTTCTCCATCTGGCGCTTGACGCGGCTGCGGATGCGCTTTTCCACCTGCAGCACGGAGATTTCGGCTTCCATGAAGGAAAGCGCCTTCTCCAACCGTTCGCGCACGGAGAGAACAGACAGCATCTCCTGCTTTTCAGGAATTTTGATCGCCAGATGCGAGGCGACCGTATCCGCCAGCTTGGAATAATCGTCGATCTGGCTTGCGGCACCCACGACCTCTGGAGAGATCTTCTTGTTGAGCTTCACATAATTCTCGAAATCGGAAACCACCGAGCGGGCCAGCGCCTCGATCTCCACCATGTCCTCTTCCGGCTCGCCTAGCGAGGAGGCGTGGGCCTCATGGTAATCTTCGCGGTCCGTGAACTGCGTGACCTTTGCCCGCGCTATGCCCTCGACCAGCACCTTGACGGTGCCGTCGGGAAGCTTGAGGAGCTGCAATACATTGGCGACTGTGCCGATATCATAGATCGCATCGGCTGCCGGATCGTCATCGGCGGCATTCTTCTGCGTCGCAAGCAGGATCTGCTTGTCCACGCCCATGACTTCCTCGAGCGCACGGATCGATTTTTCCCGTCCCACGAAAAGCGGAACGATCATATGCGGGAAGACCACGATGTCGCGCAGCGGCAGAACGGCATAAAGCCCATCATTGCCACCCGCCAAAGCCTTCTTCTCAATACCCGTCATATCAAGTCCTTTCTCAGGCCGTTCGGCCGATTGCCGTGTTTGTGCTCCCGTGAACAGTCATTGGCAAGTCACAAACATGCATTAGAAACCCTAGTTGGAGACCCGAAGAATTCAATTCAAGTCACAATCTGGATTTAGTCCCGGATCACTTGCTTGGCACGCAAAAGCTTGATTGCATGCCATTCACGAAAAAGGGCCGCTATCCGCAGCCCTTCCCGTTTTTCTGTCGTCCGCCATAAGAGACCGGTCACGCCGAGGCGTTGCCCTTTTCCTCATGCCGTTCGGAATAGATATAGAGCGGGCGGGCGCTGCCATCCACCACATCACCGGAGATCACCACCTCCTGCACACCGTCGAGCGTCGGCAGGTCGAACATGGTGTCGAGAAGGATTTTCTCCATGATCGAGCGCAGACCACGAGCGCCGGTCTTGCGTTCCACCGCCTTGTTTGCAATGGCGCGCAATGCATCCTCGTGGAAGCTCAGCTCGATATTCTCCATCTCGAAGAGCCGCTGATACTGCTTGACCAGCGCATTCTTCGGCTCAGACAGGATCTGCACCAGGGCATCGATGTCGAGGTCCTCCAGCGTCGCGATAACAGGCAGACGACCGACGAATTCCGGGATAAGGCCGAACTTCAACAGGTCTTCCGGCTCCAATTCGCGGAAGATAGCGCCGATACGGCGATCATCCGCCGCCTTGACGTTGGCGCCGAAGCCGATGGACGTCTTCTCGCCGCGCGCGGAAATGATCTTGTCGAGGCCGGCGAAGGCGCCACCGCAAATGAAGAGAATGTTGGTCGTATCCACCTGCAGGAATTCCTGCTGCGGATGTTTGCGCCCGCCCTGCGGCGGCACGCTGGCGACCGTACCTTCCATGATCTTCAGGAGCGCCTGCTGCACCCCCTCGCCCGATACATCGCGCGTGATCGATGGATTGTCCGACTTGCGGCTGATCTTGTCGACCTCGTCGATATAGACGATGCCGCGCTGCGCGCGCTCGACATTGTAATCGGCGGACTGGAGCAACTTGAGGATGATGTTCTCGACATCCTCGCCCACATAGCCCGCTTCCGTCAGCGTCGTCGCATCGGCCATGGTGAATGGCACGTCGATGATGCGGGCGAGCGTCTGGGCAAGGTAAGTCTTGCCGCAACCCGTCGGCCCGACGAGCAGGATATTGGACTTCGCCAACTCCACCTCGTTGTTCTTCGACTGATGCGCGAGGCGCTTGTAATGATTGTGCACGGCAACGGAGAGAACCTTCTTCGCATGGTTCTGGCCGATGACGTAATCATCGAGGACCGCGATAATCTCCTGCGGTGTGGGCACGCCTTCGCGCGACTTCACCATCGAGGATTTGTTTTCCTCGCGGATGATATCCATGCACAGTTCGACACACTCGTCGCAGATGAAGACGGTCGGACCCGCAATCAGCTTGCGGACTTCATGCTGGCTTTTCCCGCAAAACGAGCAATAGAGCGTATTCTTCGAATCGCCACCATTGTTGCTGACTTTGCTCATCGCAGTTTCCTTTCACAACCGGTGGCACGCCCGTTGGCAGTGCCTCCGCAAAACCCGTTACCCTATCCGGCGTCCCGACCGAAAACACCGATCACCTGAGCAACTTCTCAAAAACTCTTCGGCAGACGAAATCAAGCGGACTTCCGAAATCACGACACTAGGCTGACGAAAACCAATTTTCACTTAACGTAACGACTGCCGCGCCATGCACAAGCCCGAAGGAACGCGATTTTGTGATATAAAAGCCGCACTCCCGATGCAGAACCACGCACCGGGGGCTTTGTCGGCTTCGAATGGCTGGCTCAGCCGGCTTATTTCGCCGCGCCTTCGATCACTTCGCGCGATTCGATGACCTTGTCGATCAGGCCAAAATCCTTCGCTTCATCCGCCGTCATGAAATGGTCGCGGTCCAGTGTGCGTTCAATCGTGTCATAATCACGACCGGTATGCTTCACATAAATCTCATTCAACCGGCGCTTCAGCTTGATGATGTCCTGCGCGTGGCGCTCGATATCCGAGGCCTGCCCCTGGAAACCGCCGGACGGCTGGTGCAGCATGATGCGCGCATTGGGCAGCGCGTAGCGCATACCGGTGGCGCCCGCGGTCAGCAGAAGCGAGCCCATGGAAGCCGCCTGCCCCATGCAGAGCGTGGAAACCGGCGGACGGATGAACTGCATCGTATCGTAGATCGACATGCCCGACGTCACCACGCCGCCCGGCGAGTTGATGTACATGTTGATCTCCTTCTTCGGATTTTCCGCTTCCAGGAACAGCAGCTGCGCGCAAACCAGCGACGCCATGCCGTCCTCGATCGGTCCGGTGATGAAGATGATGCGCTCCTTGAGGAGCCGCGAGAAAATATCATAGGCCCGCTCGCCGCGGTTGGTCTGTTCGACGACCATCGGCACAAGGTTCATGGTTGGTGCGATCGGATCTCTCATCTGGGCCTCTAAATATCTGGAGATTGCATTCGAATAGCGCAGGCGGGGCCGCCCGCAAAGGGGATTCGTGATTGCTCCATACATAAGGTGAGCAAGCCCGGTTCCGCAAGATGCAGAAACCGTCCCCTTCCCGCCTGTTGTCATTAAGCTGTATGGCGTTAGATTGGTCTGGAGCATGATCGCGAAAAGTTGCAGACTTTTTGAACAAGATCATGCGGCTAGAATCGAATTTTGCCGATTGGACCGGCTGTGCATCTGGAAGCACTAAAAACCATCGATGCAGGCAGATTGCGCCTGCGGCTGCTCGCCGTCCTCCGCATTCTCAATGCGCGCGGCATCGCTATCGTTCTGCTCGCCTGCATCGTGGGCGTGTTTGCAGGCGCCGCCGTCATGCTGATCGGCTGGATCGTCAGCCAGTTACATGGCTTGCTCTATGAACTCCCGCATGGCGAGCGCCTCTCCGGGATGCTGGCGCTCGCCCGTCCGGAAATGGCTCTCGTGCCGGTGGCCGGCGGCATCCTGATGGGGCTGACGATATATTATGTCCGTCGCAGGAAGCTGCGCCATCCGATCGACCCCATCGAGGCCAACGCGCTTTATGGCGGACGCATGTCGATGACCGATACGCTTGTCGTAGCTGTGCAAACGATCTTGTCCAGCGGCTTCGGCGCATCGGTAGGGCTGGAAGCAGCCTATACGCAGGTCGGTTCCGGCATCGCCTCCAAGCTGGCCGCGTTTCTGAACCTGCGCCGCAGCGATGTCCGCCTGCTCGTCGGCTGTGGCGCGGGCGGGGCCATCGCCGCCGCATTCGGCGCGCCGCTCACCGGCGCGTTTTATGGCTTCGAGCTCATCATTGGCATTTACACCGTGGCCAATGTGGCGCCGGTGATGGCGGCCGCCGTGTCCGCGACGCTGGTTGCCGGATATCTGGGCGCGCCGCCCTTTCCTATCGAGCTGGGCGAATTGCCTCCCATGCAGGCGCGGCAATATCTGCCCTTTCTCATCCTTGGCCTTATGGCCGGCGGCCTGTCGATTGCCATCATGCATCTGGTGACCGTGGTCGAGCGGCTTTTCACCCGGCTGACAATCGGCAACACCTTGCGCCCGGCCATCGGTGGCTGTCTGATCGGGCTTCTTGCGCTGATAACCCCGCAGGTGCTCTCCAGCGGCCACGGCGCGCTCCACCGCGAGCTGGCGATGGATTACGGGCTCTTCATCATCATCGAAATTTTCCTTTTGAAGCTTCTGGCCTCCGCCATATCCCTCGGATCTGGCTTTCGTGGCGGCCTGTTCTT
Organism: Paramesorhizobium leguminum; assembly: GCF_003217235.1. GTDB lineage: Bacteria > Pseudomonadota > Alphaproteobacteria > Rhizobiales > Rhizobiaceae > Paramesorhizobium > Paramesorhizobium leguminum. Next base: position 80,096 of record NZ_QJTF01000002.1, read on the forward strand.
CGCATCGCTGTTTCTGGGCACGCTGGCGGGCAAGATTTTCGCCGGCATCATGGCGATTGTCTCGCCCGCAACGGGCATCGATCCGGTTGTGGCCGCGGTGGTCGGCATGACCTCGCTTGCGGTGGGCGTCGTGGGCGGCCCGCTGACGATGGCCTTCCTCGCGCTCGAATCCACCGGCGACCTGACCCTTACCGGCGTAGTGCTGGCGGCGGCGATCATGTCGGCGATGCTGGTCAGGGAGACGTTCGGCTATTCGTTCTCCACCTGGCGCTTCCACCTGCGCGGCGAGACCATTCGCAGCGCGCAGGACATCGGCTGGATGAGAAACCTGACCGTCGAGCGCATGATGCGCAAGGATATCCGCACCGTGCCGTACGACCTGACGGTGGTGGAATTCCGCAAGGAAATACCGCTGGGTTCCTTCCAGCGCGTCATTGCCGTCGAGCCGGGCAGGAAATATGCCGGCATCCTGATTGTCGCCGAAATCCACGCCCTGCCGCCTGATCCCGCTATCGGGGAACAGCCCGTATCGGATTATCTCCGCTATGGCGACGCGATGCTGCGGCAGGCGATGAATGTAAAGGAAGCAGCCGAAATGTTCGCCAAAACGGGCAGCGAAGAGCTTGTCGTGGTCGACGATTTCACCCACCGCAAGGTACAGGGCCTTCTGACCGAAGGCTATCTTCTGCGCCGTTATGCGGAAGAATTGGACAAGGCGAGAAGGGACATGTCGGGGGAACGCTGAAAAACCACGCCTCTGGATAAAGAAACGCCCGCTTCTATATGTATCCGGATGTTAAATCGCGAGGTGAACATCATGCGATATTTCAGCAACGCGCTTACGGCCCTGGCAATGCTTGGCGCAGTGGCGCAGGCGCAAGCAGCGCCGATGACAAACCAGTACGAAGAACTCAGCCACCGGCTGCTTGCCGGTTTGCCCACGACATCGATCGTCGATCTCGATCGTTGCAAGGTCCGCCCTGATCCTCCCGGCAAAAATCCCGTGTCATCGGGGCTGACTGTTGGGCATGTGATCAAGGATTTCAAGATGGTACCCGGGCCCCATGCCATGATCGCGTATAATCAACAGCGCCTGATCACGGGACCCTCGAATTTACCTATCCTCGAGGTCTTCGAATACGGCGTCATGCCCGATGACAAGGCCATCGTTACCATGCGGGAGCTTTCACCCAAAACTTATAGGCAGCTTTCCGAACCGATAAATTTTTTATGCCAGGTCGGCACCGCCCTTCGCTTCGAACCGGCAACCGGGATTATGCCCGCCGATAAGGGTTAGGAATCAGATATGGAACAAAGGCATCCGGCCCATTTCTTCAGGCCGGATGGTTTCTTGCGTTTGAAAAAGGGATCACGAACATGGATAGCCTTCTGGCGGAAATCATGCGCTCGCTCGGCTTCCTCACCCGCCTGCGCATATCCCAGGCATGGTTTGATGGCCAGAATGGATCGCTGGCGGAGAATGCCCGGGTTTTCCCTCTCGCCGGCGCGTTGATCGCCCTGCCCGCGGCCTTCGTGCTGATCGTGGCCACCCTGTTCAATCTCCCCCCCGTCGTCGCCAGTATCCTTGCCATTGGCACACTCACAATCGTTACCGGCGCATTGCATGAGGACGGCCTTGCCGATATCGCGGACGGCTTCTTCGGCGGGGCAACGGTGGAGCGGCGCCTTGAAATCATGAAGGATTCGCGCATCGGCACGTTTGGCGGGCTGGCGCTCATCATTTCCGTGGCCTTGCGCGCCCTGCTTTTCGCGACGCTCATCGAGCGTGCGGGCGTAGGTCTAGCCGCCCTCGCCCTCATCGGCACGGAAGCGGCAAGCCGCGCGGTGCTGGTCGCGTTCTGGCGTATGCTGCCTTCCGCGCGGCCCGGCGGCGTGGCCGATGGCGCGGGAGCGCCCGACGACACAGGCGCCTTCACCGCCCTCCTCGCCGGCTTTTTCTTTCTGGTAGCAACCTATGTGCCCGCAGGCGGCATCGGCGGACTGTTGGTTGCGGTCCTGCTATGCGCCGCCGCCACATTCGGCTTCGCCAATCTCTGTCACCACAAGATCGGCGGACAGACCGGCGATGCGCTGGGCGCGGCGCAGCAAATCGCGGCGCTTGCGCTTCTAATGGGCCTTGTCATGATGGCGTGACGCAACCACATTCAAGAATATTGATTGAAGCACAATTCCCGTGATGGATTTTTCGGAGTTTTGTGTAAGAAAAGACATAGTATTTTTTCGGGACGCAATGAACACTATTGAATCGCCCTGCATCCTCGTCTGTTCGATGGACGCCAAGACCGGCTATTGCTTCGGCTGCGGCCGCACGATCGATGAAATCAGCACCTGGTCGGCAATGACGCCGGAGCGCCGCCGCGAAATTGCGCAAGCACTTGCCGCTCGCCTTGAAACCGTAGAGCGAAAACCGAGGCGAGACACCCGGCGCGCCCGGATGGCGCTTCAGAAACAGAGAGAAGCATGAACCGTCTATTCTGGATCATCGTCGCGATAATTGGCGCCGTCATCCTGCTCCTGATGGCCAATAATGATAGCGGCACGACGCTTGGCCTCGCGAATGACGCGTTTGCCAATGCCGCTTATCTCGGCATATGGGGCATCGTCCTTGCCGCCGCGCTCCTCGGTTCACGCATAAAACTGAGCGATTTCGCCCGTAGCACCGCCATCTGGGTCGTTATCATCCTCGCGCTCGTCGCCGGATATCAATATCGCTATGAATTGCAGGATGTCGCGAATCGCGTCACCGCCGGCCTCATCCCCGGCAGCCCTATCTCGGGAAAAGACAGCAACGGAAATTTGACCGTCACGCTCGCCAAATCCCTCAACGGCCATTTCGAGGTCAACGGCAAGGTCAACGGCGCGCGCACCTCATTCCTGATCGATACAGGAGCTTCGATGGTTATCCTGTCCGCTGACGACGCAAGGCGCGGCGGGATCGATACCACCAATCTCTCCTACTCCGTCCCGATCATGACCGCCAATGGCAGCGCCAATGCCGCCATGGTCCAGATAGCCACCCTCCAGATCGGCGATATCACCCGCCACGATATCCCCGCGCTCGTCGCGCAGGACAATGGCGCGATCGGAAGCCTGCTCGGCATGAATTTTCTGGATACCTTGCGCGGATTTTCCGTGCAGGGCGATCAGCTGGTGCTGACGGATTAAAGCAAGTCCAGGAAAAGTGTGAAGCGGTTTTCCGTCCGGACTTGCGCAAAAATAAAGAATTCAAGCTGCTTCCGTCACATCCGCGCCGACTTCCGCAAAAGCCTTGCGAATAACCCGGCTGTCGGCATCGGCGTGCGATGCCTCGGTTGAGAGCACCTGTCGCCAGCGCCGCGCCCCCGGCATCCCTGGGAAGAGCCCGATCATATGCCGGGTTACATGTGAAAGCCTGCCGCCTTCGGCAATGTGCCGGTCGGCATAATCGCACATCGTATCGATAAGCGTAGGCATATCGATAGCCTCGCGCTCGTCGCCGAACAGCAGCCTGTCCGCATCGATCAGCAAGCCCGGATTATGATACGCGGCGCGGCCCATCATCACGCCGTCCACATGATTCAAATGATTGAGCGCTTCATCAAGCGTCTGAATACCGCCATTGATGCCAATGAAATGACTCCGCAATTCCGCTTTCAACCGATAGACACGGTTGTAGTCGAGCGGCGGAATATCGCGGTTTTCTTTGGGTGACAGCCCCTGCAGCCAGGCCTTGCGCGCATGAACCCACAGCGCATCCGCGCCCGCATCGATCACCCCACGCGCCAGCGCATCGAGCGCCACTTCCGGGTCCTGCTCATCGACACCGATCCGGCATTTGACGGTGACGGGAATATCCACCGCCCGCTTCATCGCCGCCACGCTGGCGGCGACCAGATCGGGCGTCTTCATCAGGCAGGCGCCGAACGTGCCCGACTGCACCCGGTCCGAGGGACAGCCAACATTGAGATTGATCTCCCGATATCCAAAATCCGCCCCGATCCGCGCCGCCTCCGCCAGTTTTGCCGGATCGGAACCACCCAGTTGCAGCGCCACCGGATGTTCGACAGCATTAAAGCCCAGCAGCCGCTCGCGATTGCCCTGAATGGCCGCATCCGCGACCACCATCTCGGTATAAAGCAGCGCGCGCCGCGTCATCTGGCGATGGAAAAACCGGCAATGTCGGTCCGTCCAATCCATCATGGGTGCGATGGAAAGCTTGAACTCTTTGTATTTATTAGCCTTTTCAGCGCTACCGTTCATTTAGCTTCAATCCAGCAGGGGAAAGTGTGCCAACATATCACGCCTAGATAATGATGAATGGTCAGCGTATCTAGCGCAAATCATGCCTTGCGCTCTTCATCTCCGCCGCCAGTTCGTCAACCCGGTGCTCATCAAGATAATGCGGCCCATCGAAGAGATAGATATCATAGCCCTGCATCGCCGCGATCTGCGGTAGAAGCTCATTCACGGTCGCAGGCCTGAAACCACCGCCGGCCTTGGGCCTGAACGCCTCCACGATCACCTTGACTCGCTTGCGTCCAAGGCGCGCGGCGAGCGCATCGGCATATTCGCGCGCCACGGCAGGGCTACGGGCTTCCACGCCCACGCCATCCTGAAAGAACACGCCAACATCCGGCGGAAGCCAGCTTGCAAGCCAGTCTGCCAAGGGTTTGGCGCCGATATTGGCGCTGTCGTAAACGCTGATCCATAAAGGGCGCGGGAGCAATGCCAGCGCCGCTTTCATGGTTTCGGGCGCTTCCTTCCAGGTAGGGTCAACCTCTACGGGGAAATAATATCCCTCGATATTGAGCGGCAGGCGTGTCTGGAAAAGTGCGGCCGAATCGCGAGCCAACGAGACTGCGTTCTGCCGCGCCTGCTTTTCACCGAAATGCCCGGCAAGCCCCAGAATGACATGCTTTGCCCATGGCTGGCGCGAGATTTGCAGCCAGTCGGGCTGCTTCGCTCCAGCCGCCCCTGGACCGCCCACGAAACTCGCGCCGTCAACCTCGCTCCACTGGATCAGCAGATGATCGACACCAAGTTTCTGCCAGTTGCCGGAGATGTCGGCGGTCGGATTATCGACCTGCCAGACGATCCCCGAAACCGAAAGGGGACCGCGCCACCATCGCTCCAAGAGCCCATAGCCTCCCGATAGCCAGACAATCAATCCGGCCAGGACAAGAATAAACACCGGCAATAGCCACTTGCCGGCGGAAAAAGCCCGGCGCATCAATAAGCCACGCTAATAGCCCCGAAAAACCCCTTGGCCCGATCATCGCCCGACAATTTGGCGCGATATTGCACCGTGAAGTCCACATAGGACCGCGGCGCGGTATATTTGTCTTCTCGGAACCAGTAGCGCGCATTGATGCCGGGACCGGCGCCAAGCGCGAATTGCTTGTCGAGATCGCTGTCATAACTCGGAGCCACCGCCAGGAAAGGCGTCACCACCAGATTCTTGTCGATGCCATCCATGCGATAGCTGCGCCCGATCCGGGCTTCGCCATTGGCTATGTTCTGGCCCGATTCCATGTAGCGTCCGATCTCGGCATAATATTGCCCAGTCCACCACGAGGGCACATCCACGCGCAAATCGGTGCCGAAACTATCCCCAAATGCGGCGCGCAACAGCGTGTCGTTGCGGCTATGCTCCCCGATTTTGAAAAGCTTGCTCGCTTCCAGCACCAGATTGTAGCGGGCAAACGGCTTCCACCGCGCGCCCACGCTGCCTTGCATGGTGGGGAAACCGGTCGGCCCATCGCGAGAATCGTTCAGCGTCGTGAACTGGCGGGCAAACAGCTCGAAGATCGCGCCGTCGCGATAGCCGATGCCGCGCGGACGCCAATAGACCTCCGAGCCATGCTGGAGAATCTTCCCGGCGCTGCTATCCAATGGCCTGAACGAACCGCTGGAAACGCCGCTGCTGCCGTAGCTCAAGGTCGAATTGAACCCGAACTCGCGGGTGAGATCCGCCACCTCGCGGCGCAAGCCGAACAGACGCTGCGGCGGCAAGGAAAAATCGCCGCGCTCCTCGGCATCGATGGCCTCGTGCAACAGCGCAACCGCCTCTTCATTATGAAAGGCGCGCCGCGCCGCATAGGCGGCGTCGATCAGCTGGGTGCCGTGCAGTTCGCCAGCGCGCTTCGCCTGCTGGAAGGCCTCATAGGCCATCTCATTATCGCCCGCCTGCGTCGCGAGGTAACCAAGATCGGCGGGCTTGAGCGCTTTGAGGTTTCCGGCATCGCGCGCCTCGGCAAAGAGCCGGCGCGCGTCTTGTCGCCTGCCCTCTTTGTTCAATTGCGTTATGCGGGCGGCAATCGCATAGGCGGAGCTCGCCGCCTGATCAACCGGCGCCTGCGCCTGCACCGCAGGCTTCCTTGCCAGTTTTTGCGCCGCGAGCGAATTGGCAAGCAAAGTGCGATAGGCTTTGTTCCCAGGACTCAGCTTTACCGCTTCCCGCGCCTTGGTGACGGCGAGGTTATAGCTGCGGCGCGCATAGGCGCGATACGCGGCATCAGCGGCCTGATAAGCGGGGCTGGATTGCGTCGATGTCCCAGCTTTTGCCGCGGGAGGCGCGGCAGGCGATGCTACCGGAGGGGGTGCAGGTTGAGGTTCGGAGACTTGAGCAGCGGGCGGCGCGGCAGGCGCTGGTTCCGCAGCCGCCAGTGTGCTGAGCTGTGCCCGCGCGGCGGACGACAGGCGCGGATCGTTGGCCGCCTGCCGCGCTTCTGTCCGCGCCTCGTCTCTCTTGCCCGATGCGGCAAGCGCCTCGGCCAGAAGCACCCGCAACCGCCCCACATCCGGGCGCTGCCGGATGGCTTCGCGGGCCTGCGTAATGGCTGTTTCATAATCGCGACGGGCGAAGGCGTTATAAGCCTCGGTGGCGATGCGATAAGCCGGGCCGCTCAGCGGAAGTTCCCCTTGCGCCTGCGCAGGCTGCTCTTCAGCCGCCGGCATCTGGCTGCTGCCCTGGTCCTGCGCCCATACCGGCATTGCGGTGCTGAGATTGAGGAACGCCAGCGCAAGCGCCAAGCGATAAGGCCGGCCAACCGCACGTTGGGAAAATTTTCGCAAAGGAAAAGTCCTTTTCATCAGTGGCTCATCTCCCTGGCAGCAACTTCCACAGCATGGCGCTGCTGTTCTTGCAGCGCCCATTCAAGCGTGTCTTTCGAAATGACGTTCCTCGCCACGAGATAACCGCCAACAAGTCCATCCGAAGCAGGCGAATAGTGCATCATCGCCTCGTTGAAAGCGTCGCGTGATACACCGCCCTGTTCGACCAATAAATCGCCAAGCAATGGAACTTCAGAACTATGTACTAACTTTAAAGCGCTTAGTGATTCGACACTGGCCCCATCTTTCCTCTGTTCGCTCAAAAAGCGCAAGCCGACTGTGATATCGCGATCGCGAACGATGAACTGGCGCGGACGATAGCCGAGAGTTGCTCGGATTTGTTCCTGCACGATGTCAGGGAGAGGAGCAGCCGTCGCGAGACGGACCTTCCCATCCGGCCCCTCCCCGTCCGGCAACGCAAGAATGCGCCAGCGAACGCTGAGCTCCAGCGGAAACCGGTCTTTTGCGGCGAGGATTTCGGCCTCGGAGACCGATGTCAGGTCCAGTCCGGACTGGAAGGCGATCGCCTCGGCCAGCACTTCTTCGGCAAGCCAGCCCTCCTGCACCAGGATACGGCCGAAGGGGACGTGTTTCTGGTCCTGCTTTTGCAGCGCCGCCTGAAGAGTGTCGTCATTGATCGCCTGCCATGAAACGAGCAGCTCACCCAGCCTCGTGCGTTCCTCGGTCAGTCCTCCGCCCGTGGGGAAGTCGTGCATCGTCTTGTCCCACGTAAGGCGCCTGCCCAGGATAAGGTGCAAAAGATACTGCTTCCATGCGCGCGACATCGCCATGAAATTCACGAAATTGCCGACAACCATGCGCGGGATCGACAGCAGCCCGTGCTCCCAGCCGAAGGTGCGGGAGGTGAAGTAGACGCGCTGGGCGACTCGCAATGTAAGCGCGACGGCATTCAATCCCAGGAGAAGCTCGAACCAGCTGCCCGATGCGGTGATCGGCGGATAGCTCACAGTCATGAGGCCCGTCACAAAGGCGATCTGGAACAACAGATATTGTGCGACGAGCACATAGGCGAGGATCGCTATGAAGGCCGTCACGGCGCCTTTGCGGTCGCGCAGCAGAAAATATCGATCCACCAGCGAGCCATGCCAGCCGAAATAGGCCCACCCCTGAAAAACGATGCCGAGCGACCAGCGTGTCTTCTGCCGATAGGAGGTGCGGAAGGTATTGGGAAAATACTCGCGCACGCTGAGCGGCATGCGCACGATGGTTTCCTTCACCTTGCCGTAGCCGAACCACGACGCCCGCTTGACGCGATATTCCACGGGGAACCGCGCCAGGATGGAGTGCATCCCGTGCGCGGCAAGACGTACGCCGATATCGTAGTCCTCGGTGAGCGTCTGGGTGTTGAAAGGCTGGTTGTCGGTTTCAGCCGCGAGCGTCAACAGCGCGCGGCGGGAAAAACAGGTGCCGACACCGGCTGACGGTACCTGCTTGGCAAGGCTTTCGCGCACGACAAGATCCTTGCCATGCCATTCCGCGAACTCGTCCATGTAGACGCCGGCGACGAGATCGAACCAGTTGCGCTCCAGCGAGGCGACAGGAAGCTGGATCAGATCCTTGCGCGGCAGGAGATAGTTGAAATACTGCAGTTCCACCGGATGCAGCACGTCCTCGCTGTCATGCAGCACCACGCCCGCGAAGCTGATGCCGTGCTTCTCCTCATGGGCAAAGATCGCCTGCACGACCCAGTTGAGGCAATCCGCCTTGCAGGTGGGCCCGGCATGCGGCACCTCCACGCGCACCAGCTGCTTGTAGCGGCGGCGCATGCGCTCGACTTCCTTGATGGTCGCCGCGTCATTGCAATAGGTGCCGACGAAGATCGTATAGTTTCGATAATCGAGCACCTTCACCATGTTTTCCAGCATGGCGGCAATGACGTCGTATTCCATCCAGGCCGGAATCATGATCGCGATGTGCTGCTCTGGCCGGTCGCGCAATTGCTCCGCCCGAAGCGGCTTGTAGCCCCGCTTCGTGGTGGCGCGCTTGGCCTCTCGAAACCAGTACCATGCGTCGATGAAAAGATCATCGATGCTGGATATGAGGATCACGACGGCAATGGCGATGGCGCCATATTCCAGCCAAAGGTAGTAGTCCGCGAAAAGATAGGGCCAATAAAGCGACATCTGGTGGTCTACCTTTATGCCTGGTCGCCGCCCCGGCGCTTACGCGCTCGCCGCGCAAGCAGGAGCAGAAGGAGGAAGGCAAGGCCCAGCACCGCGGTCGCTACCCATGAGAAGTGCCGCTCCCAGAAGGATCCTTCGAGAAGCTTGCTCAAGGTGAAGGGCGCGTTGTTCGCCCCTTTGGCGCCATTCTCATAGGCAGGCGTGCCATTGCTGTTGACCGCAGCCAGAATACCGGCCTCCCCCACGACAGCGACATCGCCCTGGCCGAGCTGGAAGGACTTGTCCAGACGCGGGCCCTCGCCAACCGTGCGGTAGCTGATCCCCGGTTCGGTCGCGCCCGTCACCGCCTGCAGCACGGCGACATGATCAAGTCCGGCGACATCGTAGAAAACCTTGCCATCCTTGTCGGCGATCGAAACATGCTGTCCCGCAACCTTCACCGTATCGGCAGCACCTGCCACCGGCACATCGAAGGCCAGGAACGGCTTCTTCGGCGCGATAGCCGCATTGTTTTCGCCAAGGCTCAACACCGCCTTCGATGGCGAAATCCCCGCCGCGTCGGCGACGCTGATGAGCGTCGGCAGCGTTTCGGTGGCCGAATTGCGCCAGCCCTGCGGCACGATCACCTCGGAATCATCGGCAAGCCTGGCGACTATGCCGGAGAAGTTCTGGGCGGCAGGCGCGGCTTCCAGCCAGATCCGGCTGTTGGGCAACACCGCCGCCGGGAAGGCTTGCGGCACTTCGCAATTGCCGCCGGCGGGCTGGCGCTGGAACTGCACGCGCACCGTATTGCGCGGCAGAAGCGCATAGGACGGCACATCAACCGAGATGCTCTCAGCCTTGCCATCGGCGGTCAGGCGCTTGGCGCCGAGGAGATAATCGTTGAGATATACGGAGGCCACCGGCGAGGTTTCCGTCGCGCCCGGAGCAGCGGCGACATTGATCGTCATGCTCGAAGGCACCTTGCCTTCGCCAAGGCTGGAGCCAAGATCGAAAGTCGTCGTCCAGTCGCCGCGCGCCACGACATCGAGATTGCCGGCGGACTGATCGAGCGAGCCCAGCGCCACGCTATTGGAGCCGGCGTTCGGCTTGCCGACCGTGTTGAGGACCATGCCGCGGACAAGCGCGGTTTTCCGCCACAGGCCATCGAACAGGCCCGTCGCCGCAGCCGCCGCATCCGGAGAAACGGCAATGACCGGACGGCCGGCAAGCGTGCGGACATCGACGGTCTTTGCTTCAGCGGCGTTGAGAAGCGAGTCCTTGCGCGTCGCAAGCGCGTCAAGCGCCGCGGTCGCCGCCGGGTCGGCTTGCGCCAGCTCTGCCCCTACAGCGTCGAACGCCGTCTTGAGCCTGGCTGCGAGCGCCGGATCGGAAACCGCGACATCGGCGCGCACCTGCGGCGCGCCCAGCAGCAGCAGAGCGCCGACTTCGGCCTCATTGGCGAGGGCAACCTTGCCGCCCTTCGCCAGCGCGGCGAAGGCAGGTACATTCATAAGCGCCGGGGGGATTTTGAGACCTGTCGTGTCGATCTCGCTGCCCGGCTTGGGCAACGCGATGACCTGCACATCCTTGCCGGCCCGTTGCAGGGCAACGCCGAGCCGCCACGCGGCATCGTAGCTGCCGCCTTCCAGCGCATCGGAGGCGACGAGAAGCGTGACCTTGCGCGGCAAGGCCGACCAGACGGATGCGATATCCGTGACGCCGGAAGGATCGTAGCCATATTCGAAATAGGAATTGGGCGAGATCTGCAACAGATTGCCGATGGATCTATCTTCATTACAGAGATCGTCGCGACCCGTTACGGATGCCCATGCGAGACCAAGCCGCACGAAGCCCGAAGGACGCGGTGCACCGTCAACGCCGATGCTCACATCCGCCTCGCCTTCCGCGTCATCAGGTGAACGCGCGGCAACCACGTTGCCGTCCAGCGCCATCGTATAGGTGGTCCGCCCGCCATCGGCGCGGATATAATGACCATCCACGACCAGGCTCGGATCGATCAGCTTCACATTCGCGGGAACCGGCAGATAAATTTCGCGGCGCGCATCGCTGGAATTCAGCGTGATCGGCTGGGTAAGCCCAAGCTCCTTGAGGGAAACTTTTTCGCGAACGATGGATCCGCCTGCAAGCGATTTGACCGCGTCGCCAATTTCGCCCGCATAGGCCGCCTGGCCACCCTGTACGACGAGCAGACCGCCGATCAGGGCGGAGGACAGAAGGAGTCGACGACGAGCTGAATCAATCATGATGAACCTATTTCACAAGGTGGGGGGATTTTTTGAATTTTGAGATTTTCAGATGGCGAAGGGAGCGATGTCCCTGCCCGCAAGCGATGCGGCGATCCGCTTCGATGCCAGGCCGTCGCCATAAGGATTGAGTATCCGCGCAAAGCCGGAATAGTAGGCGGCATCGCCCAGGAGGCGTTCCACCTCGCCCGTGATGCGCTGGGCATCCGTGCCGACGAGGCGCACGACGCCGGCTGCGACCGCTTCCGGCCGTTCCGTGACATCGCGCATGACCAGAACCGGCTTGCCGAGCGAAGGAGCCTCCTCCTGCACGCCGCCGGAATCCGTCAGGATGATATCCGCCCTGTTCATGAGATAAACGAAGGAAAGATATTCCTGCGGCTCGATCAGATGAATATTGGGCTTGCCCGAAAGCAGTTCATGGACGGGACCGCTCACATTGGGATTGAGGTGGACGGGATAGACGATCTGAAGGTCGGCGCGCCGGCTGAGTTCCGCCAAAGCTTTGCATATGTTGAGAAAGCCGTCGCCGAAGCTCTCACGGCGATGCCCCGTGACGAGAAGCACGCGCCGTGACGGATCGAGAAAGGAAAATTGCGCCTCAAGCCGCGTCCGGATGGCCGGATCATTGTCGATACGGCCCACCGTCTCCTTGAGAGCATCGATGACCGTGTTGCCGGTGACGAGAATCTCGCCGCCAAGCCGCTCCGCGCGCAGATTATCCGCGCTCGTCTCGGTCGGCGCGAAAAGCTTCGTGGCGGCCACATCGATGACGCGGCGATTGAGCTCTTCCGGCCAGGGCTTTGCGAGATCATAGGTACGCAGCCCCGCCTCGACATGGCCAATCTTGATGTTGCGATGAGCGGCGGCAAGGCTTGCGGCCATCGCCGTCGTGGTATCGCCATGCACCAGCACATAATCGGGCCGGACTTCGGCAAATATGTCATCAAGCCCGGCCATGACGCGGCTGGCGAGACCGTTGAGGGTCTGGTTGGGCGCCATCACAGCCAGATCGAAATCAGGCTTGATATCGAAGAGCGCCAGCACCTGGTCGAGCATGGTGCGATGCTGCCCGGTAACGCAGGTTATTGATCGAATTCCCTTTTCCGCGGAAAGGGCTTTCACGACCGGGGCCATCTTTATGGCTTCCGGCCTCGTACCGAAGACCGACAAAACATGCATCAATTTATTAAATCCTGGTTGTTTCGTCCTGCACCATCCTGCCCTGCAACCAAGGCAAGAATAGTACCGCCCCCAAAACCCCGTTGCGGCACATACAGAGAAACAATCGGATCTGTAAATTCACAACATATCACGGGCTGAATTAATTCCGCCGCGCCGCGTTGGTAAAAAAGCCTTTTTCATAACAATCAGGACTGGCGCGCCGAGTCGCGCAGGAGCGTCAAATGCCCGTTTTTTCAAGCTTCCTGCGGCTTAAAGGCTGCAAAATCGGCGATTTTCGCAACTTTTCCATTCAAAAGCTGCAACCATTCCTCGGCCTGCGCAAATGCCTTACGGTAGGCTGCCGAACCTTGCCTGACGCTCGAAGCATCCGGCAGAAAGTGGATTTGGAGGAGCGGAAATCCTGCCACGGAGGTGTTTATATCGAGCGAAACCTGATTCTGCCCTGCATCAACAGTCATTGATTCGATATCGCGCGCATAGACCCAGGCCCGCCGCACACGATTCCCCATATAGAGGCCAGGCTCACTGCCAATGCCGGCGAAATGCCTGTTGTCGCCGCGCGAAACCACGAAATTCGTTACGCCCGCTTCAGCCAGTTCCGCCCGCAGCGGATCGCGCCCGAATGTCACGAAGGCCACGGCAATAATAAAAACGAATGAAGAGACCAGCAGAAAAAACGGAAAATCGCCGATCCATGAAATTGCACCACCAGCAGCCGCAATAACGGCCACGCGCGCAGCGATAATGCCCATCATTTCGACCTGCCCCTAGGTTGTGCCCCAGCTATCGAAATGCGGCGATAAAGCGCCAAAAGTAAAGAAAAATCGCGGCTATGCTGAGCTTAATGCACATGTTCCGCGATATGGACGAGGCTTCCCCTCTACCCGCGAGAATCTACTGAGTCTAATCTAAGCCAATCACATATGGCGCGGCTTGCCCCTCACCCTTACCCTCTCCCCGCAAAGACGGGGAGAGGGAGGCGCCAGCGTAGCCGCTTCTTCCTTCTCCCCGCGTGCGGGTTGAGGAGCGATCCGCGCAGCGGACAAAAAGCCAACGATTTGGCTTTTTGAGCGACGAACGTGCCGGCAGGCGGATGAGGGGCTTTTTCAGTGCCATATGCGATTGCCCTGCGGTCTGATTTATCAGGGCGGCAATTGCTTTTTTCCTTGTCGCAGGTTCAGGACAGAAAGCCCTCAAATCTCCCCGCACACCGCGGCAAACGCCGCTGCTTTTTCTAAAATGGCGACGAACCGGTCGCCGGCAACTTCCAATGGGCCGGAATTGTCGAGCATGATCGCCCCGTCGCGGTGCGCTATCGCCTGTGTGCCACGCCGCAGCCGTTCCTCGATATCAGCCGCATCCTCGCGGCCACGCTGTGCCAGGCGGCGCGCCAGCACCTCCGGCGCGGCATGAAGATGTATCACCCGGATATTGGCATATGCCGAGCCGATTTCCTCAAGCGTACTGCGCGAGACATTGGCGATCACCACGGCGCCATTATCGACATGGTGATCGACGGCCTTGGGCAGCGCATATCGCAGCCCATGCGCATTCCAGTGCAAACTGAACGCGCCCTTCTCAAGCGCCGCGTCAAACGCCTCTTCGTTCACGGTATCGTGTTCTTCCGTATCATCAGCAGCCGCGCGGGTGACGATCCGGCGCACGAAATGAAATTCGGATCGATGCTGCAACCGCTCGCGCGCATAAGCAAGGATGGTGTCCTTGCCCGAACCGCTCGGCCCGACCACGGCAACGAACACGCCGTTCCGTAGAGGCCGCGTCTCGCTTAAGACCCGTTCGATGGAACCGGACGCCATCATATCACCCGCGCCCCCTCGCGCCACACCGTACGGATGACCGGCACGTGATCATCGACCCGCACGCGCACCAGATCGGCGCGTTTGCCCACGGCAATCTCGCCACGATCGTCAAGGCCGACCGCATCCGCCGAATTCTTCGACACGAGCCGCATCGCCTGCGGCAGCGTAATCGCCTCCACGACTTCGCTCAAATAAAACGCCGATTGCATCAGGCTGAACGGGATATAATCGGAGGAAAGAATGTCGAGACAGCCCTTCTCGGCCAGTTCCCGCGCCGAAACATTGCCGGAATGCGAGCCCCCGCGCACCACATTCGGCGCGCCCATCAGCACCGATAGTCCCGCCGCCTTCGAGGCGCTGGCTGCCGCATGGGTGGTGGGGAATTCCGCCACGCGTATCCCTTGTTCCACCGCCTCCTCGACATGGGCGACGGTCGCGTCGTCATGGCTGGCGAGAACGATGCCGCGCGCATGGCAGGCCTCGGAAATAGCCGCCCGGTTGGCCGCCGAATGGCGTTCCGATTCGGCCATGCGCTTCTCGCAATAGCGGCGAAACTCCTCCTCGGAGGTCTTCAGCTTGCGCATGTAATAGACACGATAGGCTTCGGGATCGGCGAACTGGCGCTGTCCCGGCGCATGGTCCATGAGCGATGCCATCCGCACCCGCCCATAGCCCTCCAGAAGCGAAAAGGCTTCAAGGCAATCGGACGCCGAAACCTCGCAGCGAAGATGCAGGAAATGTTCCGCGCGCAGCCGGTTGTTGCGCGTACTGTCGCAGATCGCGTCTGCCAGCACCCGCATATCCTCCACGCCCACTTCCGCCTCGTCATCGAGACCTATGCGCAGCGCATCGAAAACCGTGGTGATGCCTGACGCGGCGATCTGCGCATCATGCGCCTGCACCGCCGCAACAGGATTCCACCGTACCTTGGGACGCGGCGCGTAATGCCCCTCCAGATGGTCGGTATGAAGCTCGATCAGGCCCGGCGTGAGAAAATCGCCCTCCATGTCTTCGCCGGCGACCGTGTTGCCCCAGGAAATATCCGCAATTTTTCCATCCCGAACCTGCAGGGAACCGGCAAGCACCTCATTTTCCAGAATAATGCGGGCATTCTTCAATATGAATTCATGCAACATATCAGGCACTTTTCTTGTCAGGCACTCTTCTTGGGCCGCCCGGCTCCGGTAAGCGGGGAAACGGACAGCGGATGCAGGGAATGAACCTCGAACGGCGCGCCGGGCTCGGCTTCGACGAACAGCGCCAGATTGTTTATTTCGACCGGTTCGCTCAGGACCGGCTCGAAAAACGCATCCAGCATTCGTGCAACGCGAAGCTTGTCCTTTTCCTCGACACGCCCTGTTAAAGTCATGTGAAAACGAAAATCCTCGAACACGTAAGGATAACCCCATTGTTCCAGATTTCTCAACTGGGAAATACTTAAACTTTCAGGCTTGCGCCGCGCCCGCTCTGTTTCCGTGGCCGATGCGCGAAAGCGGTCCAGGGCGACGACGACATCGTTCGCCAGTTGGTCCAGTTCCGCCAGCGGCTCCTCCGGCACCAGCGCGAAGAAATCTCCGAGCGCCGCGACATGCAGCCGATCGATGGTAACGGGAGCCACCGACGAAGCGAAATGCATCAGGCTGGAAAGCAAATCGCGCTCGGTGAACTTCTCATCGAGACTGAATGGCGCCTTCAGTGTCGCGTGAAAACCATAACGGCGCGGTTCCGCAGTCAACAGCGCCACCTCCTCCGGCTCGAAGGAGCGGATCGCCGGCGGCTTCACCGCCGCACCGCTGAAAACGTTGCGCCCCAGCCAGTTGGCGGCCACCTTACTGAGCGGATCGCCCGCCGGCGGGGTGAAATAGATCGCATAACGCATGGCCGATTCCCTCTTTCCCCTTTTTGTTACATGCCGAATATGACATGCCAACAAAGGAAATCGGCCAAGAAATTGGATTGCCTGGTTACGCAGCGGGCCGGTTATTTTGCATCGGCCTGATTATGCAGGGAAAACGGACGGGAGAAAAGAATTGGGCGGATTTGCATCCATCGGCGAATGCATGATCGAGCTTTCGGGAGCCAGCGGCGATATCTGGCGCATGGGCTTTGCCGGCGATACGTTCAACACGCTGTGGTATGTTCGCGCCCTCAGCGCGGCCAATTATCCGGTGGATTATGTGAGCGCCTTCGGCGACGACCCGTTTTCCGAAAAACAGCGCGATTTTTTTGAGGCTAACGGCATCGGAACCGCCAAAAGCCCCATCATACCGGGCGCCCGCCCCGGCCTTTATGCCATCACGCTCGATGGCGCCGAACGCTCCTTCACCTATTGGCGCAGCGACGCCGCGGCGCGAAAACTGGCGAGCGACCCGCAGGCGCTTGCCGCAAGCCTCAAAGACCGCGATATCGTCTATTTCTCGGGCATCACGCTGGCAATTCTTGCCCGCGCCGACCGAAACGCCTTATTCGAATCAATCGCCACCGCCCGCAGCAACGGCAGCCGCATCGCCTTCGACCCGAACTACCGCGCCCGGCTCTGGGAAAATATCGAGACCGCCCGCGCCGTGATTGGCGAAGCCATGCGCCTTGCCGACATTGCCCTCCCCACCTTCCCCGACGAGAAGGACCTGTTCGGCGATGCGTCGCCCGAAGCCACGGCCCGGCGCATCGCGGCATTTGGCGTGAAGGAAATCGTGGTCAAGGATGGCACCGACCCGGCTCTTTTATTGACGCCGGAACAGGAAGAATGGGTACCCGCAATCACCGCCAATGCCATCGACACGACCGGCGCAGGCGACAGCTTCAACGGCGCATACCTCGCCGCGCGATTACAAGGTCTAGCTCCAGCCGACGCCGCCAAACGCGCCCACACGGTGGCTGCGCGCGTCGTGGAGTTCTATGGGGCCCTTGCTCCGATGGAGGAAGCCAAAGAGGCGTTTGAGCCAGGAACACCCCCCTCTGCCCTGCCGGGCATCTCCCCCTCAAGGGGGGAGATTGGCTGAGAGTTCCGCTTTCGCCAATCGCCAGCGATGCAGAATAGAATGCCCGCGATCGATGAAAGCTAATCTCCCCCCTTGAGGGGGAGATGGCTGGCAAGCCAGAGGGGGGTGAAATGAAGCGCGCGGCCATCCATCGCGAATTACCCTACCCCCGCCCAAACCGATAATGCGTCGTCTGCGCATAAACTTCCCCCGGACGCAGCACCGCCTGCGGGAAATACGGAAAGCTCGGTGAATCCGGCCAAATCTGCGGCTCGAAGCACAGCCCGGCGTAATTCTCGTAAGGCTTGCCCGTCAGCCCCACCGCAGGCCGCGCGACGGTATTGCCGGCATAGAACTGCACACCCGGCTCGGTGGTGGACACATCGAGACGCACGCCGGACTTCGCGCCCTTCGCCGCCGCACACCATTTGAGCGGCCCGCGCGCTGCGGCGAGGCAGAAATTATTGTCGTAAACCACCTGCGCGCCATCCCGCTCCAGCGCGACCTGCCGGAAATCGCGGAAATCATAATCCGTGCCCTCGACAGGCAGCACCCGACCATCCGGCATCAGCGCCTCGTTCGCCGGCAGATAAGCCTGCGCCCCGATCATCACCTGATGGTCGAGAATGTCGGTTTCGCCCCCATCGTCGAGATTGAAATAGCTGTGGTGGATGAGATTGCAGATCGTCGGCTTGTCGGTCACCGCCTCGAGCCGCACCACCAGCGTTCCGCCCGGGCTTAGCATGTAGGTGCAGTGAACGTTGAGATTGCCCGGAAAGCCCATCTCGCCATCAGCGGCAAGAATCGCCAGCGTGACGAAATCCCGCCCCTCCCCGGTCACCCGCCAGACGCGCTTGCCAAGGCCCTTGCGCCCGCCATGCAGATTGTGAGCCCCAAGGAAATTGCGATCCACCTCATAGGTATTGCCGTCGATGGTGAAGATGCCGTTGCGAATCCGGTTGGCCGACCGCCCGGCAATCGCGCCCATATGCGGCGAATAGGCGAGGTAATCCGCGAAATCCTGATACCCCAGAACCAGCGGCGCCTCATGCCCTTCAAGCCGCAGATCCTGAATCGCCGCTCCATAGGTCAAAACTTTCGCGGTCAGCCCCCCGCCGGATAGCGTGATACGATGAACCGCCTCGCCATCCGGCGTCTCTCCAAAAATTTCCGCTGTCACGATCGTCTAGTGCCTTTTTTTAATGGTGAGCAGTGAGGCAGTGAGCAGAAAGCAGTGAAGGATACTATTTACTGCTTACTGCTTACTGCTTACTGCTTACTGCTTACTGCTCACCGCTCACTAACCCACCAATGCAGACATATTTCGTATCGAGATAATCCTCGATGCCCTGATGCCCGCCTTCCTTGCCGAGGCCCGATTCCTTCAAGCCGCCGAATGGCGCCTCGACTGTAGTGATCATGCCCTCGTTGACGCCGATGAGGCCGTATTTCAGCCCCTCCATCACCCGGAAGGTGCGACCGAGGTCTTGCGTGTAGAAATAACAGGCTAGGCCGTATTCGGTGCTGTTGGCAAGGTCGACAGCTTCCTGTTCTGTCCCGAACTTGTAGACAGGCGCGACGGGGCCGAAGATCTCTTCCTTGAAGAAACGCATGTCCGGCTTGGCATCCGTAATCACCGTCGGCTCGAAATAGGTCAGCCCCAGCGTAGACCGCTTGCCGCCGGTCACAACCTTGCCGCCCTTCGCCTCCGCATCGGTGATCAGCTCCTCGACCTTTTCAACCGCACCCTCGTCGATCAGCGGCCCCTGCTGGGTGCCGTCCTCCAGCCCGTTGCCGACCTTCAGCTTCTCAGCCGCCGCCGCCAACCTCTCCACGAACCGGTCATAAATCCCGGCCTGCGCGAAGAAACGGTTGGTGCATACGCAGGTCTGCCCGGAATTGCGGAACTTCGCCGCAATCGCCCCTTCGACCGCCCGGTCCATATCCGCATCGTCGAACACGATGAACGGCGCGTTGCCGCCAAGCTCCATCGATACTTTCTTGACCGTGTCGGCGGATTGCTTGATCAGGATCTTCCCCACTTCCGTAGAACCCGTGAACGTCAGCTTGCGCACCAGCGGATTGCGCGTCAGTTCCCCGCCGATCTCCGAGGCCGAGCCGGTCAGGATGTTGATCACGCCATCAGGAATGCCCGCCTCCTCGCAGAGCACACCCCAGGCGAGGCCCGAATAAGGCGTCTGCGTCGCGGGCTTCACCACCGCCGTACAGCCGGAGGCGAGCGCGGGACCGATCTTGCGCGCCAGCATCGAGGACGGGAAATTCCACGGCGTGATCGCCGCGACGACGCCCACCGGCTCTTTCGTCACGAGGATGCGCCGGTCGGCCCAGGGCGAAGGCACCGTATCGCCGTAGACCCGCCGCGCCTCTTCGGCGTACCAGAGGATATAGGCCGCCGACATGCCAATCTCGCCTTTCGCCTCGGCAAGCGGCTTCCCCTGCTCCAGCGTCAGGAGTTCAGCGAGCGCATCCTGGTTCTCGATGATCAGATCGTGCAGTTTGCGCATCAGCCGGGCGCGCTCGGCGGCGGAGGTCTTTTTCCAGCTTTCGAAAGCCTTCGCCGCAGCTGTGATAGCGCGCGCCGTCTCCGCCTTGCCAGATTTCGGCACCGTTCCGAATTTCAGGCCTGTCGCCGGATTGATGACATCGATGGTCTGGCCAGAATCGGCCTCCACCCATTCACCGCCGATCAGATTGGCCTGTTTCATGAAGTGGCTGGTTTTTTGAAGCATTGCACTTCTCCTCAATATTTGATGCAACCAGAAAGGTAGCGCCGGGCTATTTGAGGAAAAGGGGCAGAGCCGCCAACAAAATGCCTATGGCTGTCGCCAACATGCCACCGTTGACAAGGGTTAAACGCAACGTCTGCGTTTCAAGTGCGGCTCTCAAATCTGCTTTCGTGGCCAGTTCCGGCATGACGAAATCTCGCACTGCTTCCGCATGATGCTCCGCGTGTTTCTGGTCGATGCCACCATCGCGAAGACGTTTCGAATAACCAAGAGTATCAAATGTTATAGCCATAGTCAGCCCCCCACACGCCAAGCCGCCCACCTTCGCGCGGCTTTGATCAATCTCAAGATAAGGAGGATGAGCGCCTTGCGCTACCCTCGTCGCGAGGAAGATTTCTGGCCGGAGCCGACGCCCCGGCCAGAAGCGAATAGATCACGTTTCGAGAGCGGTATTATAACTCAGCCCGTACCCCATATAATACGGACGCGCGACGACGCCCAGATTGACATTGTCGTCATAGCTCCAATAGAGGGGCGTCGGCAATTTGCCGACGGGGTTCCGTTTGCCGATCAGCACCTCCCCCAGCGTCTTCATCGAGGGGCCGCGCCAGCGGCCATTTTCATAGCCGTAGCGGGCATAGGTCGCCACGCAATTCCTGACGCCGTCATACCATATGACGTCATAGGGCGCGCGTAGCGAAACATGCACCACCGTCTTTTTCAGGTCGTTCTGGGCGTGGAGCATCAGCGTCCTCGCCGGCCCGATCTCCGGATCATTGGGATCGAGACCCGCCGACATGGTGCCCATGACGAACACGTCGCACGCGTCGATATAGGCGTTGCGCTGGTCCTCGCTGATGGCGCCCTGCTTCGCAGAGGTCGCTTTGTAGCCATTGGCCGTGAGAGCCTGCGCGATCCCTTCGCCTTGCTCGCCCCATGGTGTGAAGATGAAGAACTTCTTCTGGGTATTGCGGACCGGCAACTCGCCAGTATTATTCCGCAACAGCGTGACCGATTTGTCCGCGATCTCCTTTTCCAGCGCGAACGGATCGGCCTTAACACCGCCGGCTTCCGCCTGACCCGACGAAACGCTGCCGCTCGCCAGCCCGAAGGCGGATTTGAGGCGAAGGATCCGCTCCACAGAGGCGTCGATCTCGGCCGCATTGAGCACGCCGCTTTTGACCTTATCCACCACCGTTTTGATGAATTTGGGCAGAAGCGCCATGTCCGCCTTCGAATAAATTCCGATAGGCATCAGGGAAATATCGACGCCTGCGGCGAAGACCTTGGCTATGGCGTCTTCTTCCGTGAAATAATTGGTAATCGCGCCCATGCTGAGCGCATCGGAGACGGTCACGCCCTTGAACCCCAACTGGTTTCGCAGGATCACGGTTTGAATCTCGCGCGACATGGTGGCGGGAACAATGATCATCTCGCCGGTCTTCGATGCCTTGACCTTGGTATTGTCGAGAGATGGGTACTGGATATGCGCCGTAAGCACGATATCCGGCGCCATGCCCTTGTCGATGGCAGCCTTATAGGGCGCGATATCGATGGTGAACGCATCCGAACGGTCGCGCGTGATGAGCGGCAGCGTGAGATGAGAATCCGACCACGCGCCCCCATGGCCCGGAAAATGCTTGTAGGTGGTCATCACCTTCTCGCTGCGTATGCCGGCAGCCAGTTGCTCCGCCAGATCCTGCACATTGGACCAGTTGGCGCCGAACGAGCGCACATTGATAACAGGATTGTGCGCATTGGTGTTGACATCGGCGACCGGGGCAAAGGCGACGTTGATGTTGAGCGCCTTCAGATCCTGCGCCATCTGCTTGCCCTGGCTGTAGGCAAGGCTTGGGCTCGCCCCGCCGTAAACGGCCGCGCCCAGCGCCATATTGCCGGGATATGACGGGTAATCCCCGCGAGGAAGCCGGAAGACATCCCCGCCCTCTTCGTCGGTGGCAAGAAACAGCCGTGTTCCCGGCTTCGTCTGGATCGACGCGAACCAGGACGTCAGCGTCTTTATCTGGGCGGTGTCCTTCAAATTGTTCGAGAACAGGATCACCCCGCCGATATTGTTATCGACGAGGAGGGATTTGACATCGTCGCTCGGCGCCGTCATGTCCGCCCCGTTCCAATGCATGAAATCCAGAATGATTTTCTGGCCGATCTTCTCCTCGATCGTCATCGAGGCGACCATGCGTTTGATTTCGTCTGTCGTAGTCATCGGTAATAGTCCTCCAATATGGGCGTCACGCCACGGGAGGCACTATAGAATTACAACTATAACGCGAGATTTATTCAATAAATAAACTTTTAATTGTGTCAGCCAAAAATGCGCGTGGCGATTGAAATCCACATCCCCAGCGTCAAGGCGGATATCCCGGTGGCGATCACCATCGAGGTGGAGGCGAGCGCCTGCCCCGTGCCGAACCTCGTGGCGATCAGGTAGGAATTGATGCCGGAGGGAAGCGCGGCGGCGGTAACGGCCACCTTGGCCGTGAGCGGCGGAAGCTGGAAAACCCACGCCACCGCAAGGACGATGGCAGGCATCAGCATCAGCTTGATCGTCGCAACGAGGCACGCCGCGCGGACATTGCCGGAAATGCCGAATTTCTTCAGCCCCATCCCCATGGCGAAAAGCGCCAGCGGCCCCGCGACCCCTGCCAGCATGTCGATGACGGTGGATGCGAATTCCGGCATGGCGAGGCCCGAAAGCCGCCACGCCCAGCCGGAGAGAATGCCAAGCACCAGCGGATTGCGCAGGAGGCTCTTGAAAAACGTGCTGACCGTCGCGGCAACACTGGTTTCGCCGGTGCTCACCCCGTCGCGGCGCGAGGCCCACTCATTAAGCGCAATGGAAGCGGCCATCATCGATGGCATGTGGACGGAAATGATGAGCGAGATCGTCGTCACCCCCTCCTGCCCGAACACGCCCAGCATCAGCGGCAATCCGAGATAGACGAGGTTTGAGAACGCGCCGGAAACCCCAGCCACCACGCCCGCGCGCCGGTCGCGCCCGAAGACGGTGCGCACGGCCCCGTGCGATATGACCCACGCCCCGACGACGCCGGAGAAATAGGCCACCCACAGCTCCCATGGCGCGCTGCCGTGGAAATCCGCCGTGCTCGTGGTGCGGAACAGAAGCAGCGGCGTGGAGACGACGAAGACGAATTCCGAAAGCCCATCCCCCGCCGCCTCGCTCAGCACCTTGAATCGCGCTGCCGCATAGCCGAGAAAAATGATGCTGAAGATGATGAATATCGTGCCGGCGAGTCCCATCTGTCCGGCATAGAATCTGGCGCGTCAGGATGCAATCGGAATGGAGGCAAAATCATTTTAGCAAACGCTTTACTTAACCCCGTTTAAGTTGCCGCTCATACAGCTTGGGACCTTGCATCTTCCCCTCGCTTAAGAAAAACGCTAGACACGCGCCAATTGACCACAATGACGCCTTGAAAAGGAACTGCAAATTGACGTCCACGTTCGACAGAGTCGCCGACATCATTTCCGAAACCAGCGAGATCGACCGCGACACGATCAAGCCGGAAAGCCACACGATTGACGATCTTGGCATCGACAGCCTCGATTTCCTCGACATCGTCTTCGCCATCGACAAGGCGTTCGGCATCAAGATTCCGCTTGAGAAGTGGACGCAGGAAGTCAATGACGGCAAGGTTCCCACGGAAGAGTATTTCGTCCTGAAGAATCTCTGCGCCAAGATCGACGAACTGGTCGCCGCCAAGAAGGCCTAACAAGTCGCCAAGTCTGGGTCACGGAAAAGCGGCGGGAATCATGCAGAACAATAAAGTCCTCATCACCGGCATCGGCATCGTCTCCTCGCTTGGCGAGGGGCTCGATGCCCACTGGAATGCGCTTGTCGAAAACTCCGAGCCGAAGCTGGATGCGACGCGGTTCGCGCCATACACCGTGCACCCGTTGGGTGAGGTGGACTGGAACCTGCAGATCCCCAAGCGCAGCGACCAGCGCCAGATGGAAACCTGGCAGCGGCTCGGAACCTACGCGGCGGGCCTTGCGCTCCAGAATGCCGGCATCAAGGAAAACGAGGCGCTGTGCGCGACCATGGACATGGTCGTCGCCGCAGGCGGCGGCGAGCGCGACCTTGCCGTCGATACGCTGATTCTGGCCGAGGGCCGCACCTCGAACGACCGTGGCGTGATGCTGAACCAGAAGCTTTCCACCGAGCTTCGCCCGACGCTGTTCCTTGCGCAATTGTCCAACTTGCTGGCGGGCAATATCTCCATCGTCCATAAGGTCACGGGTTCCTCGCGCACCTTCATGGGCGAGGAAGCTTCGGGCATTTCTGCCATCGAAACCGCCGCCGCCCGCATCCGCTCCGGCCAGAGCACGCATATGCTGGTTGGCGGTTCCTACAACACCGAGCATTTCGACATGCTGCTGGGCCATGAGCTTGGCGGCTATCTGAAATCCGATGGCTGGGCGCCGCTCTGGCAGCGCCAGGGCAGCGCCGGGGGCGGTCTCGTCACCGGCTCTGGCGGCGTGTTCCTCGTGCTCGAAAGCGCCGACCATGCGGCCAAACGCGGCGCGAAGGCCTATGCCGAGATCGAATCGATCACCAGCGGGCAAATCCGCCGAGGCCGCGACGATCTGTCAAAGACGGTCCGGGATATGATCGAAACGGCCGCCAACGGCGATGAAGCGCCCTTCATCGTCTCCGGCGCATCCGGCGCGCATGCGCCGACGGCGGCGGAAAAAGCGGCGCTCGACGCCCTGCCCGGCGCAGCCGTGCGCGGTGTTACCGGCCTCACCGGCCATCTGCGCGAGGCGCAGTTTCCGCTGAGCGTCGCGCTTGCGGCCATCGCCGTTTCGAAAGGCGAGGCCTTCGGCCCGCTCGGCGAAGGCGAAATGCCCCGGGATAAGCCGGTTTCCGCAGCCATCGCCACCACCATCGGCGTCACGCGCGGCGAAGGCGTCGCCCGTTTGACCCGAGTCTGAGGGAGAAGCAGATGACGAAATATACCGATCATCTTGGCCGTCCGATTGTTGCCGTCACCGGCATCGGCATCGTCTCCTCGCTTGGCCAGGGCAAGGAAGACAATTGGGCGGCGCTGACCGCCGGGCGCTCCGGCATCCATACGATCACGCGCTTCCCGACGGAAAACTTGAACACCCGCATCGCCGGCACGGTCGATTTCCTGGGCGAAAGCACCGCCGGCGCTACGCCCTTGTCGGAAAAGCTCGCCGCCCTCGCCGCCGAAGAGGCCATCGCGCAGTCCGGCCTTCCCATGGATGATTTCGGCGGTTCGCTCTTCATCGCCGCCCCTCCGGTCGAACTCGACTGGAAAAGCCGTTTCGCGCTTGACCGGACAACGATCGAGGATGGCGAGACGAGCTACGAGCTGATGCTCGCCTCCTGCCGCCGCAAGCCGCTGCCCGATTTCTTCAACACCACGCAGTTCGGCTATATCGCAGAGCGCATCGCCGATACATTCGGCACACGCGGCCTGCCGATCACACTTTCCACCGCATGCGCATCCGGCGCCACCGCCATTCAGCTCGGCGTCGAAGCCATCCGGCGCGGAGAAAGCGAGCGTGTGCTTTCCATCGGCACCGACGGTTCGGTTTCCGCCGAATCGCTGATCCGCTTCTCACTTCTGTCAGCGCTTTCGACGCAGAACGATCCCGCCCACAAGGCCGCCAAGCCCTTCTCCAGGGACCGCGACGGCTTCGTCATGGCCGAAGGCGCGGGCGCGCTGGTGATGGAATCGCTTGAAAGCGCCATCGCCCGTGGCGCAAAAATCCTTGGCTTCCTGCAGGGCTGCGGCGAAAAAGCCGACGATTTCCACCGCACCCGCTCCAAGCCGGACGCTTCGCCTGCCATCGGCGCGGTACGCGCAGCGCTGGAGGATGCGGGCCTGACCACCGGCCAGATCGATTACATCAACGCCCACGGCACCTCGACGCCGGAAAACGACAAGATGGAATATCTGGCGCTTTCCACCGTCTTCGCCGACCGCATCGGCGCGATCCCGACCTCCTCGAACAAGTCGATGATCGGCCACACGCTGACGGCGGCGGGCGCAATTGAGGCGGCATTCTCGCTGCTCACCATCCAGACCGGCACCCTGCCGCCCACCATCAACTACGACAACCCGGACCCCGCCATTCTCCTCGACGTGGTGCCGAACGTTAAACGCGAGGCCAAGGTTTCGACGGTCCTCTCCAGCTCCTTCGGCTTCGGCGGCCAGAACACCTGCCTTGTCATGGGCGCGGAACCGGTCCTTTAAGGCAGTAAGGGAATAGGGGAGTAAGGGAGTAGGTGAATAGGTGGTAAGCTAAACGTACTTTCTTCCCTACTCCCCTATTCCCTTACTCCCCTACTCCCTTCTCAAATGAAGAAAGACTCATGCGCGCATTACAACTCATCGAAGACCGCCGCCTGGAACTGACCGACATCGCCCCGCCCCCGCCCCCCGGCCCCGGCGAGGTGACGGTGCGCATCAAGGCCGTGGCGCTCAATCATATCGATGTCTGGGGCTGGCGCGGCATGGCTTTTGCCAAGCGCAAGATGCCGCTGGTCATCGGCGCGGAAGCTTCGGGCGTGGTCGAGACGCTTGGGTCCGGCGTGGCGGGCATCCTGCCCGGCCAGCTCGTATCGATTTACGGCGCGCAGACCTGCGGCCTCTGCCGCCCGTGCCGCGAAGGCCGCGACAATCTCTGCGAGCACGTCTCCGGCGTCCACGGCTTCCATCTCGACGGCTTCGCGCAGGAGAAGATCAACCTCCCCGCCCGCCTGCTCGTCCCCGCCCCTCCCGGCGTCGATGAAATCGGCGCGGCGGTCGCGCCCGTAACCTTCGGTACGGTCGAGCACATGCTGTTCGACAATGCCAGGCTGGAACCCGGCGAAACCATCCTCATCCAGGCCGGCGGCTCCGGCATCGGCTCGGCGGCGATCCAGCTTGCCAAGAAGATGGGCTGCACCGTCATCACCACGGTCGGCTCGGACGACAAGATCGAGAAAGCCAAGGCGCTGGGCGCCGATCACGTCATCAACTATCGCGAGGACCGCTTCGAGGGCGTCGTGCGCAAGCTGACCAAGAAGAAGGGCGTCGATGTCGTCTTCGAGCATGTCGGCAAGGATACCTGGGCCGGTTCCATGCTGTGCCTGAAACGCGGCGGCCGCCTCGTCACCTGCGGTTCCACATCGGGCGTTTCAACGGATATGAACCTGATGATGCTCTTCCAGCAGCAACTGAAGCTGCTCGGCTCCTTCGGCTGCCGCATGGAAAACATGGCCGACGCCATGCAAAAGATGGCGCGCGGGCTGGTTCATCCGGTGATTGATACTGTAGTGGGTTTCGAGGAGATCGACACGGCGCTGAAGCGCATGGAAGGCCGGGATGTGTTCGGCAAGATTATCTTGCGTGTGGGCTAACGTGGTGCCTGTTTTGATGGGATCACCGCCAAGCGTCCTCGTCCTTCGAGGCTCCGCTCCGCTTCGCTTCACTACGCACCTCAGGATGAGGACTACTGCCACGCCGGCGCCCCTTCACCCTCATGGTGAGGTGCGAGCGAAGCGAGCCTCGAACCACGAGGGTGAAGGGGGATGCTAAAGCTCAAACTCACCCTCTGGCGCCACTGGCAAAAACTTCGCCGCGCCAATTACTGGCTGTGGGCGCAGGCGGTGTTTGCCGTGCTCGCCCTGTTGCGCCGCTTGCCCGCGAAAAGCGCCATTGAGTTTTCGGCAAAGGCGGGGCGGTTCATCGGCCCCTACACCTCGCGCCACCGCGTCGCGGTCGCCAATTTACGCAGCGCTTACCCGGAAAAAACCACCGCCGAGATCGAAAAGATCGCAGGCGACATGTGGGACGGCATGGCGCGGCTTTTTGCCGAATATATCTTTCTCGACGCGGTTTTCGATTACGATCCGAACGTCACCGAACCGGGACTGATCGAGGTTCAAGGCACCGAGATTTTCGAGCGCCTGCGCAACGAGAAGAAGCCGCACATCTTCTTCACCGCCCATACCGGCAATTTCGAGCTTCTGCCGATCTGCGCCGCCACGTTCGGACTGAACGTCACCGCCCTCTTCCGCCCGCCCAACAACCCATACATTGCGCAGCATGTCCTGCAGGCGCGGCGCACCAATATGGGCCATCTGGTGCCCTCCAAGGCCGGAGCCGCATGGTCGCTCGCCCATGTCCTTGGCGAAGACGGCAATGTCGGCATGCTTGTGGACCAGAAGTTCCGCCGCGGCGTGCCCTCCACCTTCTTCGGGCGTCCCGTGAGAACCAATCCGCTCCTCGCCAAGCTCGCCCGGCAATTCGATTGCGACGTCTACCCCGCCCGCTGCATCCGCTTGGCTCACGGGCGCTACAGGCTCGAACTCAACGAACGCATGGAACTCCCGCGTGATGAGAAGGGCCAGATCGACGTCAACGCCACCGCGCAATTGCTCAATGATACGGTCGAAGGCTGGGTGCGGGAGTATCCGGGCCAATGGATGTGGTTCCACAAGCGCTGGGGGTAGGAATGCCAATGCTGGTGCCAAATACCCCCCTCTGCCCTGCCGGGCATCTCCCCCTCAAGGGGGGAGATCGGCCTGCATCAATGGCATCGCTCCTTTCTCCAATGTTGGCGATTGAGCGCCGAACGTCTATGGAAGCGTAATCTCCCCCCTTGAGGGGGAGATGTCCGGCAGGACAGAGGGGGGTACTGTCCCGCCGACATTTCATCTGGATAGGGGAGCAGCTATCATGACATTCGCAACCGCCCGCAGATATGCGTTTCTCGCGCTCGCCGCTCTCTTCCTTGGCGCCGCAAACCCCGCCACCGCCCGTTCCGACCTGACCCTCGCGATGGTGCTTGAACCGCCGCATCTGGACCCCACCGCCGGCGCCGCTGGCGCCATCGACGAGATCGTCTACGCCAATATCTTCGAGGGGCTCACCCGCATCGGCGCCAATGGCGAGGCGCAGCCGGCGCTTGCGAAAAACTGGGACATCTCGCCCGACCGGAAAACCTACACCTTCCATCTCCATCAGGGCGTCAAATTCCACGACGGCGCGGCCTTCGATGCGAACGACGTAAAATTCTCGCTCGACCGCGCCCGCGCGCCCGATTCCACCAACGCCCAAAAAGGCCTGTTCGAGGCCATCGACCAGGTGGAAGTGATCGATCCCGCGACGGTGAAGGTGACGCTGAAACACCCCTCCGGCGATTTTCTCTATAGTCTGGGCTGGGGCGATGCGGTGATCGTCGGTCGGACCAGTGCCGCCACCAACAAGGAAAAGCCCATCGGCACCGGCCCGTTCAAATTCCAAAACTGGGCCAAGGGATCGCAGGTCGCCCTCGCGCGCTCATCCGATTACTGGGGCGCGAAGCCCGCGCTCGACAAGGCAACCTTCCGCTTCATCCCCGATCCCGCCGCCGCCAGCGCCGCCCTGCTTGCAGGCGATATACAGGCGTTCCCCTCCTTCCCCGCGCCGGAATCCGTGCCCCAGTTTCAGGCCGATCCGCGCTTCAAGGTAGAGATCGGCACGACCGAGGGCGAAACCATTCTTTCCGAAAACAACGCCAGACCGCCCTTCGACAACCCGAAGGTGCGCGAGGCCATCGCCCACGCCATCGACCGCAAGGCGGTCATCGACGGCGCAATGTTCGGCTTCGGCACCCAAATCGGCTCCTTCTTCCCGCCGCACCATCCGGCCTATGTCGATCTGACAGGCGAGCGGAAATACGATCCGGAACTTGCGAAAAAGCTGCTGGCTGAGGCAGGCTATCTGGATGGATTCAAGACCACGCTGAAGCTGCCCCCGCCGGTCTACGCGCGGCGCGGCGGCGAGATCATCGCGGCGCAACTGCGCAGCGTCGGCATCGAGGCGCAGATCATTCTCGTCGAATGGGCGCAGTGGCTGGAGCAGGTGTTCAAGAGCCGGGATTACGATCTCACCATCATCTCGCACACCGAGCCGAACGATCTGAACATTTTCGCCCGCGACGACTACTATTTCAATTACCGCAACCCGGCCTTCAAGACGCTCATCGCCGAAATAAGCGCGACCCCGGATGGGGAGAAGCGCAACGCGCTTTATGGGGAAGCGCAGAAAACCCTCTCCGCCGGCGCGCCCGTCGCGTTCCTGATGCAGTTTCCCAAGATCGGCATCTGGGATGCGAAGCTGGAGGGTTTGTGGAAGAATTATCCGATCCCGGCGAATGATCTGACGGCGGTGAAGTGGGCGGAGTGAAGAGGGCGGTTTCTCGTGTAAGGGAACAGCGAGATACCCCCCTCTGCCCTGCCGGGCATCTCCCCCCCAAGGGGGGAGATTGGCCGACACTACGTTCCGCTTTTATTTTGCAACGATTGCGATTGGTTCCGAATGTCCATGAAGGCCTAATCTCCCCCCTTGAGGGGGAGATGCCCGGCAGGGCAGAGGGGGGTATCTCGTAATGCTCTCCCCCTCAATATTATCGCACCTCCTAACCCGCCTCGCCACCTCCCTCCTCACCCTCGTCTTCGCCTCGCTGGTCGTCTTCAGCACCCTGGAAATCCTCCCCGGCGACCCTGCCCGGCTGATGCTTGGCCTCGGCGCAAGCGAGGACGCAATCGCCGCACTGCGCGGCCAGATGGGCCTGAACCAGCCGATCATCCTCCGCTACCTCACCTGGGCCGGACATATGCTCACCGGTGATTTCGGACGCTCCTACACCTACGCCGTGCCGGTCAGGGATCTTATCGCTGAACGCCTCGCCGTATCCCTCCCCCTCGCCCTCATGGCGCTCACCCTCTCGATGGCCATCGCCATCCCGGTCGGCCTGTTCGCTGCCGCCCGGCGCGGTCGCGCCCCGGACTCAGCAATCATGGGCGTCACGCAACTCGGCGTCGCCATTCCCAATTTCTGGTTCGCGCTGTTGCTCGTCTATGTCTTCGCCGTCACGCTCCGCCTCGTGCCGGCAGGCGGCTTTCCCGGCTGGAGCGCCGGGATTTTCCCTGCTTTCAAGAGCCTCCTCCTCCCCGCCATCGCGCTCGCCCTGCCGCAAGCCGCCATCCTCGCGCGCGTGACCCGCTCGGCGCTCATCGAAACCCTCTCGCAGGACTATATCCGCACCGCCCGCGCCAAGGGGCTGACACAAACGGCCATTCTCCGCCGCCACGCCCTGCCCAACGCCATGATTCCTGTCCTAACTATTCTCGGCCTGCAATTCTCCTTCCTGCTCGCCGGCACTGTTATCATCGAGAATGTCTTCTACCTTCCCGGCCTCGGACGCCTGATCTTCCAGGCCATCACCCAGCGCGACCTCATCGTCGTGGAGGGAGTCATCATGGTCCTCGTCGCCGCTGTCCTTCTCGTCAACCTGATCGTCGATCTCGCCTACGCCTTCGTCGATCCGCGTCTGGACATTCCGCGATGAACCGGTCCCTCATCATCGGCCTGACGATCACCCTCCTCGTCGCTGGAATGGCGCTCCTGTCCTATGCCTGGACGCCCTATGACGCCACGGCCATCGATATCGCCGCCAAGCTTCAAGGGCCGTCCGCCGCGCACTGGTTCGGCACCGATCATTTCGGCCGTGACATCCTCTCCATGATCATGGTCGGCAGCCGCAATTCCATTGCCGTCGCGCTCGTCGCGGTCGGTATCGGCGCGGGGATCGGCATCCCGCTCGGCCTCGTCGCCGCCACGCGTGGCGGCTGGCTGGATGAGATGCTGATGCGCTTCAACGATCTCGTCTTCGCCTTCCCCGCCCTCATCACCGCCATCATGATCACCGCCATCTTCGGCCCCGGCGCAATCAATGCAATCATCGCCATCGGCATCTTCAATATTCCGGTCTTCGCCCGCGTGACGCGGGGAGCGGCGCTTTCGATACTGTCGCGCGAGTTCATCCTCGCGGCCAAGGCGATCGGCAAAAGCTCCGGCGGCATCACCATCGACCATGTCCTGCCCAATATCGCCAGCCTGCTGATCGTCCAGGCGACCATCCAGTTTGCCCTCGGCATATTGGCGGAGGCCGGGCTCTCCTATCTTGGGTTGGGCGCCCCGCCGCCCAACCCAAGCTGGGGACGAATGCTCTTCGAAGCACAAACCATGATCGGCATCGCCCCGCACATGGCCCTCTTCCCCGGCCTCGCCATCGTCATCACCGTGCTCGGCCTGAATCTGTTGGGCGATGGGTTGCGGGATGTGTTGGATCCGAGAAACTAAAAAAGCAATCCGATCAGACAAAGCACCAGCACGACACCGGCAAGCACTGTCATCGAAAGCCAGAACAGTTTCAGCGCCGCCTCGATATCGGCCGCGCCCAGATCATGCCTGCCCGCGCCATTGACCATCGGCTCGTTGACGATATCACCGGCATAAACGCGCGGGCCTGCCAGCGCCACATCGAGCGCCCCGGCATAAGCCGCTTCAGGCCAGCCGGCATTGGGCGAGCGGTGCAGGCGCCCGTCGCGCATCATCACCTGGAACGAGCGTCGCGCCGCCCCGCGCCCGCCCTGGAACCAGCTGGCGAGTGCAATCAGCCCTCCCGTCAGGCGCGCGGGTATCCAGTTCGCCGCATCGTCGAGCTGCGCCGCGAACCGGCCAAAGTCGCGATAACGCGGGTTGAGATGCCCGATCATCGAATCCGCCGTATTGAGGAGCTTGTAGGCAAACAGGCCCGGCAGCCCCAGCAGGAGATACCAGAAGGCCGGCGCGATCACCCCGTCCGAGCTGTTCTCGGCAAGGCTCTCGATCGCCGCGCGGCTAGTCCCCGCCTGATCCAGCGATTGCGGATCGCGCCCGACGATCATCGAAACCGCCCGCCTGCCACCCTCGATCCCCTCGTCCCGCAAGGCGCTGGCCACGCGCGAGACATGATCGGCCAGGCTCTTCTGCGCCAGAAACACCGCAACAACAGCGATTTCGACGAGCGCGCCGAACCATCCCAAATGCAGCAAAAGCGCGGAAACCAGAAGCCCGACGACGAATACGCCCACGAGCAGCGCCAGCACAGTCCAGATGCCCAGCCGCTCCCGCTCCGCCGCGCTGGTCCGCGTGTCATTATAGCGTTTGTCGATGAAGGAGATGGCACTGCCGAAGAGAACGACGGGATGCGGAACTCGTCGCCACAGCCATTCGGGGTCGCCCAGGATACGGTCGGCGACAAGCGCGAGAAACAGGATAAGCAGCTTTATTTCCATGTGAATTCCTTGGAAACGTTAGCGCAGCGCTTCTTCCAAACGCTCCAACCCGGCTTCGTCGGCAAGGCCGATGCGTAGCCAGTTGGGCGCGTAATCGAATTTGCGGGTCAGGATATGCCGGTGGCACAAATGTTCATAGAGCGCTTGGGCTTGTTCGTGGTGGACAAGCGCGAACAAAGCCGTGCCGCCGATTTCTTCGAAACCGCTGCGCTGAAGGACGGCGGACAGGAGGGCGCGGCGGGCAAGAAGGCGTGCGCGAAAGGCACCAAGGATGGTGACATTCTGCCCCTCACCCTTACCCTCTCCCCGTTTTGACGGGGAGAGGGAGACATCAGCATCGCCGCCTCCCTCTTCTACCGCTGCCCCTGGCACGAAAGAAAGAGCGTCAACATCAAGGCCCCCCTCTCCCCGTACTTCACGGGGAGAGGGTAAGGGTGAGGGGCAAAACGCATGGACAGCAATCGCCAGCGCAGGTCCGGAAACCGCCCAAGGACCGAGCCGTTCGGATAGCCTTTTCGCAATTCCCGCCCCGGAAATCGCAAACCCCAACCGCAAACCGGCAAGGCCGAAGAATTTTCCAAACGATTTGAGGATGATCAGATGATCGCCACCGGCTTGGCCTGCGATGCTCACCTCCGGATGCGCATCGGCGAACGCTTCATCGACGATCAGAAAGCCGCCATGCGCCCCAAGCTTCTGCGCCAGCCCCAAGAGTTCGTCGCCCGGCACGATGCGTCCATCGGGGTTGTTCGGATTGACAACCACCACGGCCTTCGCCGTTGCCGGTATGGAGCCGATATCAGGGCACGAAAGCACCGCCCACCCGGCGCGCGCGAAGGCGGCGTGGTGCTCCTGATAGGTCGGCGACAGGATTGCCACCTCGCCCGGCTGGGTGAGTTCCGGCACGATCTGGATCAATGCCTGCGTGCCGGGGGCAGCGACGATAAAAGCGCCATCCGCCACGCTGTAATAACTCCGCGCCGCCGCGAGCGCCTTGTCCAGCAGCGCCTCATCTGGCAACCGGTTCCAGACCTCAGGCGTGATTTCCGGCAAGGGAAAGGCTTCCGGATTGATGCCGGTGGAGAGATCCAGCCAATCCGCCTGGTTGCCCCCGAAGCGGGCAATTGCCCGGTCGAGCGCGCCCCCATGCTCTATTACCGCACGCTCGATCGTCATGTTTCATCTCCGGCAATATCGATCACATGCATGAAGGAACCAGCCACCGAGCCGACGCGCAGACCCGCCTCGCCCAGATCCGTATTGAGCGCATCGGCAATCTGGAAGAGCCGTTCTCCCGCCCCTTCCCTGACAATGCTGGCGTAATGGAACTCGTGTCCCCTCAGCGGCACATTCCACGGCGAACCGGCAAGCGGCGTCAGCTTGCGATAGCCGAGATGCAGCTTACGCTTGGCAAAGCTCGTTTCGAGCGGCAGGAGTCCCAGCATCTCATGCCGCTGTCCCACGGCATCCTCCAGCGCCTCGCCCAGCACCATATAGCCGCCGCACTCGCCATAGATGGCCGTGCCATTCGCCGCCGCCCGGTGCAGGCCTTCGCGGAAATTCTCCGCCGAAGCAAGCCGCCCGCCATGCAGTTCGGGATACCCCCCCGGCAGGTAGATCGCATCTGCCTGCGTATCGGGAGCCTCGTCAGCCAGCGGCGAGAACAAGCTCAAACTCGCCCCGCGTCTGCGCCATCCATCGAGAATATGCGTATAGGCAAATGCAAAGGCGTCGTCGCGCGCCACGGCAATATGCTGCCCCAAAGGCGGAAAGCGCGGCACATTGGCGGCCGCGGTACCCATATGGGCCTGACGCGCGATCTCCTCGATACGTTTCAGATCGAGCCGCTCAGCCATGACATGGGCGGCATGGGCAATGAAGGCGTCGAGTTCGCCATGCTCGCCCGCCTGCACCAGCCCCAGATGCCGCTC
This sequence comes from Paramesorhizobium leguminum, assembly GCF_003217235.1. GTDB lineage: Bacteria > Pseudomonadota > Alphaproteobacteria > Rhizobiales > Rhizobiaceae > Paramesorhizobium > Paramesorhizobium leguminum. The sequence goes on from NZ_QJTF01000002.1 coordinate 115,425, forward strand.
AGGCAGAGAGAGCGCCTCATCACGCGCGACCGCGCCCAGAACAGGAATGCCCAGCGGCTCCAGCGCCGCGCGCAGCATCGCCTCATGCCTGATGCTGCCAACCCGGTTCAACACCAGCCCGGCGATCAGAACATTATTCCTGAAATCTCGAAACCCGCTGACAAGCGCCGCCACGGATTGCGACTGCCGGCTGCAATCCACCACCAAGATGACCGGAAGTCCCAATTGCACCGCCAGATCCGCCGCCGATCCCGTCCCGTCGATGGCGCCATCGAACAGGCCCATCATCGCTTCGGCCACCAGCAGCTTGTCGCCTTCCGTCATCCGGGCGGCAAGCGCACCGATCAACTCCGGCCGCATAGCCCATGGATCGAGGTTGAAGCATGGCGCGCCGCTCGCCGCCGCGTGAAAGGCGGGGTCGATATAGTCCGGCCCGGCCTTGGCAGGCGCCAGCGCGACGCCCCTCTCTCTAAGCGCGCGCAACAGGCCAAGCGTCACCGTCGTCTTGCCCGAACCCGAAGAAGGCGCGGCGATCAGAAATCCCTTCATTGCGCCGCTCCCATCCAGTCGAGCATCCCGCGAAGTTTAACGACTTCACCAACAACAACGATGGCCGGGGGTTCCAGCCCCGCCGCCGCCACATCGGCCTCCGCTTGGCCCAATGTCGTCACCAGTACCCGCTGGTTCGCCATGGTGGCGTTGCAGATGAAGGCTGTCGGCTCATGCGGCGAACGCCCCGCCGCGATCAGCCGGCCGGTGATGAGGCCGATATGCTTCATCGCCATATACATGACGATGACGGGCGATCCCTTGCCGATCGCCGCCCAGTCTATCGTATCGGGCACGATACCCGTCGCATCGTGCCCGGTGAGAAAGGTAACGCTATGATTGATATCGCGCATTGTCGCGGGAATGCCGGCATAGGCAAGACCGCCGATGCCCGCCGTAACGCCGGGTACGATGCGGAACGGGATGCCATGCTCCACCAGCATCAACGCCTCCTCGCCGCCGCGCCCAAAGACGAACGGATCGCCGCCCTTGAGCCGCAACACCCGCTTGCCCTCGCGCGCCAATTCCACGAGCCTCAGCGAAATATCGCGCTGTTTGGGCGAAGGCTTGCCGCCGCGCTTGCCCGCATATTCGAGCACCGCCCCCTCGCGCGCCATGGCGAGGCACTGCGCATCCACCAGCGCGTCGTACACGATCACATCCGCCTGTTCGAGACCATTGACGGCGTGGAGCGTCAACAGTCCGGGATCGCCCGGCCCCGCGCCGACCAGCCAGACATGGCCCGGCTCGAAGATGGGCAAGGCCATTCGCGTCCTCGTTGCGCTCATTCTGGGTCTCCTGATGTGATAGTGAGCGGTGAGCAGTAAGCGGTGAGACAGTTAAAAACAAACGCTCACTGCTCACCGCTCACTGCTTACCGCTCACCATTCACTATTCACCATTCACCGACTGCTCTATAAAGCCCCCATGAACGACGAACCAGATGCCGGAACAAGAAAAACGGATGCGAAGACGCCGCTGCGGCGCGGCTGGACGACCGGTGCCTGCGCCACCGCGGCGACCAAGGCGGCGCTAACCGCGCTCATCACGGGAGAGTTTCCCGATCCGGTCGGCATCATCCTGCCCAAGGGCGAAGTGCCATACTTCTCGCTGGCGTTGGAAGGCCTCGGCGAAGGTTATGCCATGGCGGGAATCATCAAGGATGCGGGCGACGATCCTGATGTGACCAACGGCGCCACCATCATCTCGACCGTATTCCCCGCCGAACCCGGCAGCGGCATCGTCTTCGCCGCCGGCGAAGGCGTCGGCACGGTCACCCGTCCCGGCCTGCCGATTCCGCCCGGCGAGGCGGCGATCAACCCGGTGCCCCGCGCGATGATACGCGTCGTATGCGAGGAAATCTGCGCGGAATACGGCCTGCCCGCCGATCTGGTCGTCACCATTTCCGTGCCCGACGGCGAGGAAATCGCCAAAAAGACATGGAACCCGCGCTTAGGCATCGTCGGCGGCATTTCCATCCTCGGCACTACAGGAATCGTCCACCCCTTTTCCTGCTCATCATGGATCCACTCGATCCATAGCGGCATCGATGTCGCGCGGGCCGCCGGACAGACCCATGTGCTGGGCGCGACGGGATCGACCTCCGAGGACACTGCCCAGAAGATTTACAATCTGCCCGATTTCGCGCTGCTCGACATGGGCGACTTCGCCGGCGGGCTGCTCAAATATCTGCGCGTTCATCCCATAGACAAACTCACCATCGCCGGCGGCTTCGCCAAGCTGACCAAGCTCGCCCAAGGCGCGCTCGACCTGCATTCCTCGCGAAGCCAGGTCGATATGGGATTTCTCTGGGCGGAGGCGGAAAAGCTGGGGGCTCCAATCGAGATGAAGCAGCGGATTCTCTCCGCCAACAGCGCGATGGAAGTGCTTGAAATGACTCAATCAATAAGCCTCGACCTCGCCCGCCCCATCGCCGAACGCGCCCGCGCGACCGCGCTGGATGTGCTGAGGGGCGCGCCGGTTGAGGTGGAGGTGATTGTGACGGATCGCAAGGGGAATGTGCTTGCGAGGGTTTAGATTGCAAATGAATACGCCTTATGAGCACCCCCCTCTGCCCTGCCGGGCATCTCCCCCTCAAGGGGGGAGATTGGCTGGCATCGGTGGCGACGCTTATCCTTCGCCGTCTGCGAGTGGCAGCACGGCCAATGACAGCGTAATCTCCCCCCTTGAGGGGGAGATGGCTGGCAAGCCAGAGGGGGGTGTCTTGCAACGCCCCGCCATCCTCATCCTCGGCGGCACCGCGGAAGCGGCGGCACTGGCAAAGCGCCTCGCGCCCCTGCCTCTCCGCGTCATCACCTCGCTCGCCGGCCGCACGCGCGATCCCGCCCCGCTCGACGGCGAAGTCCGCAGCGGCGGGTTCGGCGGCGCGGAAGGTCTTGCCCGCTATATCGAGGCGGAAAATATAACCCTGCTGGTCGATGCCACCCACCCCTTCGCCACCCGGATTTCCCCCAATGCGGCAAAGGCCGCCGAACTGACCGCCCGGCCAATCATCCGCCTCGAGCGTCCTGCGTGGGAAAAGACCGAAGGCGACCTCTGGCACGAAGTCGCATCGCTCGAAGAGGCCGCGTTGACCATTCCACCAAACGCGCGCGTCCTGCTGGCACTCGGCCGCCAGCACATCGCCGCCTTCGCCACGCGCCCCGACGCGCATTTTGTGGCGCGCATGATCGACCCGCCGGAAACGCCGCTCGATCTTGCCTTATACGAATTGGTGCTCGCCAAGCCCGGCAAGTCCAGCGACGAGGAAGCCTTCCTCCGCGAGCGGCGGATAACCCACATCGTCTGCCGCAACTCCGGTGGCGCCGCTTCCTATGCCAAGCTGCAAGCCGCCCGAAGACTGCAAATCCCGGTCATCCTGATCGCCCGTCCGCAACAAGTTTTTGCCAATGCCGCCGGCAATGTCGAGGCGGTACTGGAGTTCGTCAGAAGCAATTTGGGATAGCTCCCCTCCTCGGACCCGTCATCCTCGGGCTTGTCCCGAGGATCTGCCGACCGATGGCCTGTCAGTACGGTAATCACCCTTCCTTTCCACGACGGCAGATTCTCGGGACAAGCCCGAGAATGACGGAAGGAAGGGTTTACGTACCCCGTAGTGAATGCACATGATCCTTATGGTAAAGCGCTGAATCCCTGAAGTTTTCCGGCGCCAACCCGCGCCCGACAAAGATCATCGCCGTCCGCGCCAGCTTCGCCTCCCGCACCTTCTCCGCGATATCAGCCAGCGTCCCCTTGACGAATTGCTCATCCGGCCAGCCGACGCGATAGGCGACGATGACAGGGCAATCGGCTCCGTAGAGCGGCGTCAGTTCTTGCTCGATATGCCCCAGATTGCGGATCGAGAGGTGGATCACCAGCGTCGCGCCCGAACGCCCAAGCGTCGCCAGATCCTCGCCTTCCGGCATCCCCGACGATTTCATCGATGTGCGCGTCAGGATCACCGTCTGGTTCACTTCGGGGATCGTCAGTTCCTGCTTCAGCGCTGCCGCGGCGGCGGCGAAGGCGGGAACGCCGGGCGTCACTTCATAGGGAATGCCCAATTGATCCAGCCGCCGCATCTGCTCGGCCATCGCGCCATAGATCGACGGATCGCCCGAATGCACCCGCGCCACATCATGGCCCGCCCGATGCGCGGCCTCCAGTTCGGCAATGATCTCGCCCAGCGTCAGCACCGAAGTATCGACCACCCGCGCACCCTCAGGCGCGGAGGCCACCACCTCCCTTGGCACCAGCGATCCCGCATAAAGGCAGACCGGGCACCGCTCGATCAGCCTGAGGCCGCGAACGGTGATGAGATCAGGCGCGCCGGGACCGGCGCCGATGAAATGGATAGTCATCTCAATTGCTCCTTATAGGGAAACGCGAGGCCTCACCCCCCTCTGGCTTGCCAGCCATCTCCCCCTCAAGGGGGGAGATTAGGCCTTCATTGGCGCGTGGCACCAATCGCAGGCGTTGCAGAATAGGCGCCGGGAGACATGTCAGCCAATCTCCCCCCTTGAGGGGGAGATGTCCGGCAGGACAGAGGGGGGTGAGGCCTCGCGATGCCATCAAAACTGCACCCGCGCTACATAACTTACCGCAATCGCCACCGTCACATGCTCCGACCGCATCTTCGGCACCACCAGCCGCGCATCAGGCCCCGCCCCCGCCAGCGCCGCGCCCTCGGCCACGCCATGGCACCCCACCGCGCGATAAACTGCCTCCGACGGGTTTTGCAAACGCGGCGTCTCCTTTTCGAGCCGTCTTGCGTCGAAAAACACGATTTCGCGCCGGAAATGCTCGGCCAGCGCCTGAATGGCGGGCTCCCCCCGCTTCCTGTCGAGCGAAAATATCCCGCCAAGCGCATCAAGACCGAAGCCCGATTCCTGCAAGGCGCGCTCCGCCAGCCCAATCGCTTCCGCCGCTTCCGCGCCACGCTCGCAGCCCACGCCTAGCGCTAGAAGCGAAATTCGACCGCCCCTATTTGTTGTAGCAAGCCTCATTTCGGTCACATATAGTTTCTGCTAATCTGCATCTCGCGAATCGGTTGCATTGCGTACGTGTTTACCGCGTTTCACTCACTTTTGCGCAATCGGCACAGAGGGGGTTCTATCTGGCTGTTTGCAGCTTATCCATCTCAATTGTCTCCAAGGAGGGGCCTGTCATGAACCTTACTGCACCTACTCAATTGATTTTCTTCCTCAGCCTCATCATCGCAATCCTGGCGCTGCTGGCGTTCTTCGGAACGCTCTCTTTCATCCCCGTCGCATCCTTCTGGATTCTGGCGGTGGCCTACATCATTCTTCTCGGCGGCGTCCTGTTCAAGAACGTCTGACCTCTTTGACTGCGGGCGGCGCTACCACCGCCCGCAGCCCTATTTCTAAAACTCTATCCCCTTCTGCGCCTTCACGCCGGAGCGGAACGGGTGCTTGAGCATCTCCATCTCGGTGACGAGATCGGCGAATTCGATCAGTTCGTCCTTGGCGTTACGCCCGGTGATGATGACATGCTTCATCGCGGGCTTCGCCTTCAGCACCTCGATGATTTCCTCCACCGGCAAATAATCATACCGCAGCACGATGTTGAGCTCGTCGCAGAGCACCATCTCATGCTCCTCGTCGAGGATCATCGCCTTCGCCTGTTCCCAGGCGTCGCGCGCCATGGCGATGTCGCGGGCGCGGTCCTGCGTTTCCCAGGTAAAGCCCTCGCCCATGGCTGAGATCGTCACCTGATCCGGGAATTTTTCCAGCACCCAGCGCTCGCCCGTATCCCACGAGCCCTTGACGAACTGCACGACGCCGATCTTCATGCCATGCCCCAGCGCCCGGAACACCATGCCGAAACCCGCCGTCGATTTGCCCTTGCCCTTGCCGGTATTGACGATGACGAGACCCTTCTCGTCCGTCTTGGTGGCAAGGATCTTGTCGCGCGCGGCCTTCTTCTTCTTCATCTTCTCGGCGTGACGGAGGTTCAGCTCCTCTTCGCTAAGCCCTAAAAGTTTCTCTGATTTTTCAGCCATTTGGCATCGCTCCGTGATTCATTTTATGAATAGCTAATTCTTCAAGATCGTACCGCGCGGAATTGGAGCGTGGCGTCCAAAGCCTGCGGTCGATCGCCTCGATGAGCTTCGCGGCCATCTCCGCCAGCGCCGCCGGGTTTTTCTCGTTGAGGAAATCATGCACCTCGCCATCGGCGATGAAGGCCTGATAGACCGCTTCGAAATGATGGTTCGCCACCGCGCCCGTCGTCGCGGCAAAGGCAAAGAGATAATCCACCGTCGCCGCCATCTCGGATGCGCCCTTGTAGCCATGGCGCATCACGCCCGCGATCCATTTCGGATTGACGACGCGCGCCCGCACCACGCGGCTGATCTCTTCCTCCAGCGTGCGGATGACCGGGCGCTCGGGCCGCGAATGGTCGTTGTGGTAGATCGTGGGCCGCGCGCCGTTGAGATGCTCCACCGCCGCCGCCATGCCGCCCTCGAACTGATAATAATCGTCGGAATCGAGCAGATCATGCTCGCGATTGTCCTGGTTCTGGATCACCGCCTCGACCGATTTCAGCCGCTCTTCCAGCAGCCCGCGTTCGGCGGTGCCCTCTTCGCCAGCGCCATAGGCATAGCCCCCCCAGACGAGCCAGGCTTCGGCGAGATCGCCGCGATCCTGCCAGCCCTTTTCGTCCATCAGCGCCTGCAAACCCGCGCCATAAGCGCCCGGCTTGGAGCCGAAGACGCGGTAACCGGCCTTGCGCCGCGCCGATTTCTCGTCCTCACCTTGGGTCGTCAGCCGGATTTCCTCACGCCCCATCCGCGCCGCGATTGGATTATCGGCCTCATCCTCGTCGAGCGCTCCCACCGCCCGAACCGCTTGATCGAAAAGCGCGATCTGGTCGGGAAAGGCATCGCGGAAGAAGCCGGAGATGCGCAACGTCACATCGACGCGCGGTCGGCCAAGTAACGCCAGCGGCACGATCTCATAGCCGGTGACGCGGCGCGAGGCCATGTCCCACACCGGCTTGACCCCGATCAGCGCCAGCGCCTGGGCAATATCGTCGCCGCCGGTCCGCATGTTCGAGGTGCCCCATGCGGTCAGCCCGAACGAAGTCGGCCATTCGCCATGGTCCTGCGTATAACGGGTGATGAGCAGTTCGGCGGACTTTTTGCCCAGCTCCCACGCCGCCGGCGTCGGCACGGCGCGGCTGTCGATGGAAAAGAAATTGCGCCCCGTCGGCAACACATCCGGCCGCCCCCGCGTCGGCGCACCCGAAGGACCGGGCGCAACGAAGCGGCCGTCGAGCGCCGTCAGCATGGCGTTTATCTCTGCCGCGCCACAGGCTTCCACGACAGGCCGGAGATGCGAGACTATTCCGTCGAGCACTGCCCTTGTGGCGCTCCAGCCCTCCGGACATGGTATTTCACCCGCCACCAATTTCGCTGCCAGAAGTTCGATCCGTTCCACCGTATCGCCGGTGATTCGCCATGGGTCGGTGGATACGGACTGGAGGATGTCGGGCTTCTGGCCGGTCCAGGGGGCTGACATGTCGCAATCAAGAGGATCGAAGGGTATATCTTTACGAATACCCCCCTCTGGCTTGCCAGCCATCTCCCCCTCAAGGGGGGAGATTAGCTGAGAGGACCCTTGCCGCTCACTCTCCAACGTATGCGACTGACGCGAACCTCGATGAAGGCCAATCTCCCCCCTTGAGGGGGAGATGCCCGGCAGGGCAGAGGGGGGTATCCCTCCAGCCACCCCCCCATCCGCCGCAATCGCCCGCTGCAAACTCCTGTCCGCCCCCTCGCCGCCCCCACGCGGCACCCGCGCCAACGCCACGAGCAGATCCGTCAACAACCGCCCCTCAGGCGACAGCCCAAACACATGCAGCCCATCGCGGATCTGCATCTCCTTCAAATCGCACAGATAGGCGTCGAGCTTCTGCAGCGCGAGGTCCTCGCCGTCATGCTCATGAATGCCCGCGTCATGGTCCAGCCCGATATCACGCACCAGATCGAGGATTTGCCCCTTCAATCGTCGCAGGCGGCGAGGGTCTACGCCCGCCGCCTCGTAATATTCGTCCACCAGCGCTTCGAGGTCCTTCAGCGGCCCGTAGCTCTCCGCCCGTGTCAGCGGCGGCGTCAGATGGTCGATGATGACGGCGGCGGAGCGGCGCTTGGCCTGCGTCCCCTCGCCGGGGTCGTTGACGATGAAGGGATAGATATGCGGCACCGCGCCGAAAACGGCTTCCGGGTAGCAATTCTCCGAAAGCGCCAGCGCCTTGCCCGGCAGCCATTCGAGATTACCATGCTTGCCCATATGGACAATGGCATCCGCGCCGTATGTCTCGCGCAAATAGGCGTAGAACGCAAGATAGCCATGCGGCGGCACCAGGTCCGGCGAGTGGTAGCTCTCCTTGGGATCGATATTGTAACCCCGCGCCGGCTGGATACCGACCAGCGTTTCACCGAAGCGGGCAAGCGGCAGCGCGAAACCACGCGCGGCGTCGAGAAAGAACGGATCGGCCTCCGGCGCTCCCCACCGCGCCGTGATTTCATCCTGAATCTTTATCGGAAGCTTTTCAAGGAAGTGCTTATATTGATTCAGTGAAAGCGTTTCACGGATTTCCCGACCATCGGTTGCAGCATTGGTCGGCCCGGCCATGAGATAGTTGATCAGCGCATCGCCGTTTTCCGGCAGATCAGCAACCGGATACCCCGCCGCCTTCATCGCCAGAAGCGCCTCCAGCGTACCCGCCGGCGTATCCAGCCCCACGCCATTGCCGAGCCGCCCGTCACGGTTCGGATAATTGGCCATGATGATCGCAACCCGCCGCTCACCCGCCGGCTTGCGCCGCAGCCGCGCCCAGCGCGCCGCGAGTTCGGCGACAAACGCCACGCGGTCCGCGCGCGGCTCATGCGTAACGATATTGGCCTCAACCGCCTCATCATACGCCCAAGCCGATTTGAACGAGACGGCCCGCGACAGCACCCGGCCATCGACCTCCGGCAGCGCCACGTTCATGGCGAGATCGCGGGCCGAAAGCCCCTGCGGCGAGGCTTCCCACGCCTCTGCCGTCGAGCCGGAAAAGATCGTCTGCAACACCACCGCGCCACGCTTTTCCAGAACCGTCGGCTGACGTTGGGCTCCGGGCGCGGAGACAGCGAAGCCGGTGGCGTTCAGCACCACATCGGGCGGGGTTTCTTCGAAGATGGCGTCAAGCGTCGCCACCGAGACGGGGTCCTTGAGGCTTGAGACGAACACCGGAAGAGGATTCAGCCCTTGCGCCGCCAGCGCATCGATCAGCGCCTCGACGCCCTTTGTTTGGCCGCTCTGGACGAGAGCGCGATAGAAGCAGATGGCGGCTATTGGGGACGCTTTATGAATACCCCCCTCTGGCTTGCCAGCCATCTCCCCCTCAAGGGGGGAGATTAGCTGACCTGAACCGTGCTGCTTACTTGCCAACGTTTGCGATTGGTGGCCACCTCTATGAAGGCCAATCTCCCCCCTTGAGGGGGAGATGTCCGGCAGGACAGAGGGGGGTGTTGCAGCCCACTGCCCCCGAACACCCCCCCCCGAACCCCCCCCCCGCCCCGGCCACCACACCCCTGCCTTCAGCAGCGGCGAAGCCTCCGCCGGTCTCTCCCCAAGCCCAATCAACGCCGCGCAATAATCCAAAAACCCCCGCGCATTCTGCGCCCCGCCCTCGATGAGATAATGCCAGAGCGCATCCCGATCTCGGCGCTCGACCGTCGAAAACCGATGCAGCCCCGCATCCGGCTTGTCATCTCCGGCAAGCACCGCAAGCTTGATGCCATGGTTGACCGCGCAGGCATGCAGCGCCTCGAGCCCATAGGGCCAATAGCTCTCGCCGCCGATGACGCGCACCACGATCAGTCGAGCGTACCGCGCGGTACGCTCGATATATGTATCGACCGACATGGGATGCGCCAGCGCCATGATGCTGGCCAGCCGCAGTGTCGGCCCGCCGACATGCGCCGCCGCAAGGCTCGCCAGCTCCGTATCCGCCGCCGAAAGGAACAGGATATCGCCCGGCGACTGGCCAAGATCAACCGCCTCGCCGCCTTCGGCAATGGTTCCTTTCTGGGCTAGAAGAAGATGCATTCAGGCGTCTCCTTCTGTTGCCTTGGCTTTACCGAGACACCCCCCTCTGTCCTGCCGGACATCTCCCCCTCAAGGGGGGAGATTGGCTGGGAGGACCGCTTTCGCACAATCCCAAACGCAGTAATCACAAATGTCGCAAGATAAAGCGCCGTCATCGATGAAGGCCAATCTCCCCCCTTGAGGGGGAGATGTCCGGCAGGACAGAGGGGGGTGAGATCGACAAGCACAATCTTATTCCAACTAGGCCGCCGCCGCCCTTACCGCCCGCTCAATCGCCACCGCATCGATATCATGCAGCCCGATCACCACCAGCCGCGACGACCGTTCCTCCCCCGCCTCCCAGGCCCGGTCGAAATAATGCTCGATGCGCGTCCCCACAGCCTGCACCACGAGACGCATCGGCTTGCCCGGCACATCGGCAAAGCCCTTGAGCCGCAAGATGTCATGCGCTCCAATCACACCCTTCAGCTTCTCGACAAAAGCCTTCGGCTCCACAACCGGCCCAAGCCCCACGACGAAACTTTCGAACTCGTCATGATCGTGCTCCTCGCCCGCTTCATGCTCCAGCTCGTGATGCGACTTGCGGTTGGCGATGTCGGCTTCCGTGCCGACGCCAAGGCCCAGCAGAAGCTCCACGCCAAGCTTGCCGAAGCTCGCCGGCACCATGTTCGGCGCCCGATTGGTGCGGCTCGCCACATCCTCGCGCACCTGCTCCAGCTTCACGACGTCGATGAGGTCGGCCTTGTTGAGCACGATCAGATCGGCGGCGCGAATCTGGTCCTCGTAGAGCTCTTCCAGCGGGCTGTCATGATCGAGCGCATCGTCTTCCGCGCGCTGCGCATCCACCCTGTCATGATCGTCGGCAAAGCGGCCTTCCGCCACAGCGGCGGCGTCGATGACGGTGATGACGCCATCGACCGTCACCTGCGTCTTGATTTCAGGCCAGTTGAAGGCGGCAACGAGCGGCTGCGGCAGGGCGAGACCAGACGTCTCGATGACGATATGATCAGGCCTGTCCGCGCGGTCCAGCAGTTTGGTCATGGTCGGGATGAAATCATCGGCCACCGTGCAGCAGATACAGCCATTGTTGAGCTCGATCACATCTTCCTCGCGGCAGGTCTCGATCCCGCAACCCTTGAGGATGCCGCCATCGACGCCCAGATCGCCGAATTCGTTGATGATCAGCGCTATCCGCTTGCCATTGGCGTTTTCAAGCAGATTGCGGATCATCGTCGTCTTGCCCGAACCCAGAAAGCCGGTGATGACCGTTGCCGGTATCTTTTGTCCCTGCATGGAAATTAACCCTTCATCTTGAGCGGCAGTCCGGCCGCTATGAAATAAACTTGGTTGGCGGCGGCTGCGACCGCCTGATTGAGCCGCCCGGCATGATCACGAAACGCCCGCGCCATGCGGTTATCAGGCACGATGCCGAGCCCCACCTCGTTGGATACGAACAGCACCGCACCCGAGAGTTCGGGTATCGCAGCAGCAAGCCGCGCGATTTCCGCCGCGATATCACGTTCGGCCATCATCAGATTGGTAAGCCACAACGTCAGGCAATCGACCAAAACGGCGCGCCCCTCGCCCGCATGGGAGCGAAGCGCGCCGATGAGATCGAGAGGTTCCTCGACCGTTGTCCAGACCAGACCGCGGCGTTGTTTATGCGCCGCGATCCGCTCCCGCATCTCATCATCATAAGCCTGCCCCGTCGCGATATACACCGCGTCAAGGCCGGATTGCTCGACAAGCTGCTCCGCAAACACCGATTTGCCCGAGCGCGCGCCGCCAAGGACAAATGTGGTTTTTCCAGGCACGCTCAGAGCCCTTCATTTTTAGCTGGAAGCGCTGGCGGGACAGTACTCCCCTCTGCCCTGCCGGGCATCTCCCCCTCAAGGGGGGAGATTGGCTGTGAGAACCGCTGTCGCTTATCGCCGACGTTGCAATATAAAGCGCCGTCATCGATGAAGGCCAATCTCCCCCCTTGAGGGGGCGATGTCCGGCAGGACAGAGGGGGGTAGCCTCGCGATTCCATCAAACGTTCTAGCCTTCCAATTCCGCCGAAGCATATCGCTGCAGCATCCATCCGAGCGCCAGCCCAAGCACCGCCCACATGAAGAGGTTGGTCGCCAGCGATGCCACCGCATATTCCGAGGCGAGCACGGCGGGAACCGGCGAGGAAAGGTCCTCAGCCTTCGGCGCGCCGTAAAGATGCGGCGCGACAATCACGGCAAGCCCGAGCGGCCTCGCCCACGCCTCCCGCCTGAGCGCGATGAGATAAAGGCCGATGGCGGAAAGCAGAACCGTCGCCACCCACCAGACCTGCCGCGAGCCAAGATCGGCGGCGGGCATGGCCGGCAGTTCCGGCGCAAGACCAAGCGACGGCGCGAAGGCAAAAACGAAGAAGCCCGCAAGGCCCCAATAGATGCCGTTGCGCGCCGTGATCCGCCTGCCTAGCAGCAGCGCCACACCGCCGAGCGCCAGCGCGAAACCGGCACCGGCTACGAGATTGGCAAGGATGGTATTGCCCAGACGCCCGAATGGCAATTCCGGCCCCGTCTCATGCTCATGCGGCTCAGCCGATTCGTGGCTATGAGCAGCCTCCCCAGCGCCATGATCATGACCGCCCTCCGCATCCTCGAAGGTTTCGGCATGAAGAATAAGCGGCACGGTGCGCAGGTACATCGCAGGCGTCACAAGGATGCCCGCAAAGAGGCCGGCTACGATAGTAGCCAGCAAATATTTGATCAGCATGATGATTTTTCCTTGGCGGCTAAACTCTAATGGCAGGGGAAGCCGTAGGAGTGGCGCGTGTCGTGCGCCGAATCATGCAGCGCGTCGGAATGGGCGAGACCGACGCCGTAGATGAGGAATGCGCCGAGAAACAGCGAGACGACAGCCGTCGTTAAACGCGTTGCGAGCGGCAAAGCCAGCGATCGGGAAAATTCGGTACGCGCAGCCATGACAACCTCCGTGCAGGCAGCAGGGGAAAACTCCCCAGGGGTGCGGGCGTCATTGCCCTGTACGTCCGGCAGGTCTCCTGGCTCGCGGGTCACAAGACCCATGCCGCCTTCCCGGTTTCCCAGTGGCTGCCCAAAGCTCCCCTTGGGCGTGGCATGAATCCTATCCGCTCTACAGTCGCGGGGTCGGCTGCGATGAGGACGCCCTGAATGGGTCCGCCCGTCGCATTCCCTTTTGATCCCTCATGGCTTTTGGCCGTAGGGAACCAAACGTATGGCGGCACAGTATGAGTTAAGACAATCGGCGTCAATCGAAGTCAGTCCGCGCCTGGCCGAAAATCACACGCCGCGCCGGACCGCCCGACCGGCGTACGGCATCATCGATCCTGTCCGCATTCGATACGATCCGGTTCCACAGCCATGCCATCACCCAGAGCGTGCCGAACCAGGCGACAAGCACGTCCGACAGAAAATGCGCGCCGAACATGACGCGGTTGAACGCGACGAAGAAAAAGAGGAGCGCAAGCACGGTCCCCACGCTCTTGCGCATCGCAGCCGGAACGAACACCAGCACGGACATCGCAGCCGCGGCAAGCGCCGCCTCGCCGGATGGAAACGAGCAGCTTCGGCTGCATATGGAGGCGAATTGCCAGACGGGAGCGAAGTCGGCAGCGCCGCCGAACTCGAAAATGCCCGTCGGACGCGGCCGGCCGATGAACGTTTTGCCGATCTGCACGAAAAGCCCCGGCCCCATTGCGAAACTCAACATCACATAGAGAGCCTTATGCGCGGCAATGCCACTCAAGCGGCGCGGCCAGAGCGCATAGGCAAGAATTGCGACGATCATCAGCGGCAGCAGGAAAAACGGCATGGCACGATTGAAATCCCGCACCGCCTTCAGAACCGGGTTTTCCAACAAAGGAAAGATATCCTCATCCGCGAACAGGCGGGTAACGGCGAGGTCGATGCCGGGAAAGATGATGAACACGACGCTGACAGCGAGCACCGCCAGCCCCAGCGGCCCCGCGAAGAGCACAGCCCCTTTCGGCGCGATGGAATCATGCCGCGTATCGTATAATTTGAAAGTCGTTTCCCGCATGTCGAACACCTCGAAGGAATGGGCCGGCTGCGGTGTGGGCGGGCATTGTCAAGAAACGGCCAAGGACTAGTCGGTGAATGGTGCGTGACGGAGCCATTCACTATTCTCCATTCACCATTCACGCTATCAAAACGCGCCGCAGCGAACGGAGCTAAATTCACGTGGAAAACAGTCTCGTTCTGATCGTCGAGGATGAGCCGGAAATCGCCCGGATATTGGATGCCTATCTCATCCGGGAAGGCTATCGCACCGTGCGCGCGGCGGATGGCGAGACGGCCTTGCAGCACCATGCGCAACTCTCACCCGATATCGTTCTCCTCGACGTCCGCATTCCGAAGCTCGACGGCTTCGGCGTTCTCGCGCGATTGCGCCAGGCGGGCACCACGCCGGTCATCATGGTGACGGCGCTGGCCGAGGATATCGACCGCCTGAGCGGCTTGCGGATGGGCGCGGATGATTATGTGGTAAAACCCTTCAACCCGCAGGAGGTAGTGGCGCGGGTGGGTGCCGTCCTGCGCCGCGCCAAGGGGCAAAATCAGGAAACCATCCGCCGCTTCGGCGATATCGAGGTCGATTTTCATTCCCACGCGGCGTTCGTAAAGCGCGGTGAAACGCGCCGGCCGGTCCAACTGACGTTGAGCGAATTCCGCATCCTCGCCTATATGATCCGCCGCCCGACCCACGCATTCGACCGCTCAGACATTCTCGACGCCTGCCTGCCGGAAAGCGATGCGCTGGCGCGCACCGTGGATACACATATCTCCAACCTTCGCCGCAAGCTGGAAGAGCTGGGGCAGAAGGGCCTGTTTCCCGCCGTTCGCGGCATCGGCTATCGCCTTTCGGAGCCCAAATGAAAACGCGCGCTTTGCCGCTGGCAAGAACCACGGCCATCATCATAGCAGCCATGCTGCTCTTGAGCGTCAGCCTCACCTATCTGGGCGTGAACTGGTACGCCAATCATCTGGAAGATGCGGTCATCAACAGTCTGCCGCCGCCGCTGGCGGATACCTACCGCGCCATAAACAATGGTGGTGTGCCCGATGCGGCAGCAGTGCAGGAATTGCTTCGTCATCTCGCATCTGTCGAGGGGCGCGCCGATTTCGACGGACCCAGCGATTTTGATCTCCAAATGTCGGTGCTGGTGTGCAGCCTTCTATCGGCCAGCCTCTGCAGCCTTATCGGCGTGTGGCTTGCCCGGCGCATCGCCCATCCCCTGCAGAAATTGGCCCTTGCGGCGGAGAGCCTGAAATCCGGCGACTTTTCGGCCCGCGTCGGCGTTTCCCATGCCAGCACGCGCGAAGTGGCGAGCCTTGTCGAAAGCTTCAATGCGCTTGCGACCAGCCTTGAAACGATGGAAGAACGTCTGCGCTTCAACAACATGGCGGTGGCGCATGAGTTGCGTACGCCGGTCACCATCCTGCGCGGCTCGATCCACGGTATGCTCGACGGTGTGTTCCCGATGGAGCGCAAAACCATGTCGAACCTGCTCGTCCAGGTCGAAGGCCTCTCCCGGCTGATCGAGGATTTGCGCACTCTGTCGCTGGCGATCGGCCAGAAGCTGGTGTTGAATCGCGCCATGCGAAACGTGGCGGAAGACTTTGAAATCGTGCTCGAATCCGCCAAACCCATGCTGGAGGCGAGCGGCCTTGAAGTCGAAACCAGGCTGGAACCCGCGCCCGCCCCGATCGATGCCGAACGCATCCGCCAAGCGCTTCTGGCGCTCCTCGAAAACGCCTGCCGCTATGCCGCTGCCGGCAAGATTCTACGCTGCGAAACGAGCGCTTTGCCCGATGGCGGCGCGGTGATCCGCCTGATCGACAACGGCCCCGGCTTCCCCGCCGATATGCAAACGGTCGCGGCAAACCCCTTCTGGCGCGGCGACCCCTCCCGCTCCCGCGCCACCGGCGGAACCGGGCTTGGCCTGTCAGTCGTCCGCGCCATCGCGACGGCGCATGGGGGCAGCCTTGAATTGGAAAATGGAGAGCATGGCGGGGCGGTGGCTTCGGTGGTGCTGCCGAATTGAAATTAAAGAGCCGGTGGGGCACTTCACCCCCCCTCTGCCCTGCCTGAGCGGTTGGGCGCCTTCCTTCCCCCTTGCGGGGAAGGTGCCCGCGTTAGCGGGCGGATGGGGGTGGCAACGGTTGTGCTCAATCCTGAACCACCCCCACCCGGCCCTTCGGGCCACCCTCCCCGCAAGGGGGAGGGAGAGCGCCTCGAACCACGGGGCAGCCTGTTCTACCCCCTCTCCAGCCCCAACAACCCCTCCACATCCAGACAACCCGCAAGTTCCTCCGCCATCTCATCCAGCGCCCGCTCAACCTCGGCGCGATAAGACACCGTACCGCCCGTTACGCCCAGCGAGCCAAGCAGCTTCTCCCGAAAGGCATCCGCCCCGAAAAGCCCGTGCAGATAGGTCCCAAACACCCGCCCATCCGGTGACACCGCGCCATCGGGCACACCATTCAAAATAACGGCGGGGCGATTGCAATCCGGCCCGGTTGTCCTGCCCAGATGGATTTCATAACCTTCAAGCGTCACATCGAAAACCACCGAATGCGCCGTCGAATTGCGCACCGTCTTTTCCGGCTCCATCACCGTCTCGATATCGAGCAGGCCCAGCCCCTCTATCTCGCGGATATCACCCTCTATCCCATCAGGATCGCGCACCGCGCGGCCCAGCATCTGGTAGCCACCGCAAATGCCGATCACATGGCCGCCGCGTCGCAGGTGCATCTGCAAATCGCGATCCCAGCCATTCTCGCGAAAGCGCTTCAAATCGCCGATGGTCGATTTCGAGCCGGGGATCACCACCAGCCCTGCATCGGCCGGAAGCCGCTCACCGCTTCGCACCATCACGACCTCCACCTGCGGCTCGGCCTTCAACGGATCGAGATCGTCAAAATTGGCGATGCGGTCGAGCACGGGAACGGCGATCTTAAGCGCCCTGCCCTCGCCCTTGGCGAGCCGCTCCAGCACCACCGAATCCTCCGCTGGCAAGCGCCCCGCCGCTTTCAGCCACGGCACCACGCCAAAGGAGCGCCAGCCGGTGAAGCCTGTGATCGCCGCAAGGCCATCATCGAACAGCGAAATATCGCCGCGGAACTTGTTGATGAGATATCCAGCGATCATCCGCCGATCCTCTTCGGGAAGGATCGCATGGGTGCCGACGATGGAGGCGATCACGCCGCCGCGATCGATGTCGCCGACCAGCACGACCGGCACATTTGCCCGCGCGGCAAACCCCATATTGGCGATGTCGCCGGCGCGCAGGTTTATCTCCGCCGGGGAGCCCGCGCCTTCCACGATGACAAGATCGGCCCCGGCGCGCACTTCCTCCCAGGACTGCATCACCGCATCCATCAATTGCGGCTTCAAGCGCTGATATTCCCGGCCTTTCGCCTGTCCCACGACCCGCCCCTGCACGACGATCTGGCTTCCGGTTTCCGATTGCGGCTTGAGCAGCACGGGATTCATATGCACCGACGACGGCACCCCGCAAGCCAGAGCCTGCAGCCACTGCGCCCGCCCGATCTCGCCGCCATCATCGCTGACGGCGGCATTGTTCGACATGTTCTGCGGCTTGAACGGGCGCACCTTGAGCCCACGCTTTGCCGCCAGCCGGCAAAGCCCGGCGACCAGCACCGTCTTGCCGACATCCGAACCCGTTCCCTGCAGCATGATGGCGCGTGTCATGGTTACCTGACTAATCTCTGCAGGCACCTTGGGCAATCGCAAAAAGATTCAAAAAATGCACCGATTCAGATTTGCTTAAGCTCTTGCTAACCTGACGGTAACGATGTGGCGCTAGAAAGGAAATCAAGACGGCACGCAACGCCGTCCCCCGCTCCGGATAAGGTATTGCGTACCGGAGCTGCATCTCCCGCCGTCGCAGCGTTCTCGCGATAGCGCCATGCGTAGTTTGGCAAAACCGTGCTCTCCCCAGGGACAGCACGGTTTTTGCCGTTTTAGACGAAGCTATCTGGCCCCGCGCATGGGAAAGCGGTGAAGGGATTCTTCATTGCTTTCCCTGCTGCCCGGGAACCGTTTGCGACCCGCTGACCACCTCAGGGACGATGAGAGCCGATGTGAGGCCATGCATATCATCCAGCACCGCCACATCACTGAACCCATCACCGTTGAAATCTCCAACAACGGGCCAATAACCGTCATATTGACCCTTGATCTGCACCTTGGCCGCCATGAAGGCCCAGCGACAGCCGCTATTGATCAGAATCTTCGTTTCACGCTTACCAAGCAACGAGGCGACGATATCCGCCCAGCCATCGTTGTTGAAATCTCCCACCGCCAGGGAAATCCCGCTTGAGGAAGTGTTTTCAAGCGGATTCGGCTTGCGCTCAAAGTTCTTGCCATCGCCGGCTCCTCGATAAAGGGCGAGCACCGCATCGCTACCCACCGCGAAATCGAGAACTCGATCGCCGTCGAAATCCGTCGCCACCACCGAGCGGGCGTTATTCCCCGCGCCGAGATTGAATATAGCGGGATTCGATTCGAAGGCACCGTTCCCGTCGCCGAGGTACACCGACGCTCCCGTATCTCCCTCTGCTATAAGAAGGTCAGGCTTGCCGTCATTGTTGAAATCCCCGGTGGCCATTCCGGGACCCGCAGCATACGAAAAGATAAATTGGCGAGCGTTAGGCAGGTCTTGCGGAGAGCCATAAGGCCTGAATAGTCCATAGCCGTCGCCGAGATGGACTTGGAAGACGCCCTCAGCTGACGGGGAAGACGTGCTATATGTCACGAACACGACGTCAAGATTGCCATCCCTATTGAAATCGGCAACCGCGCTTACCCCGCCGCCCCGTGTCGACGACATAACCGGAGGATCGAAGTCCCCGTTGCCCTTGCCTTGCAGGTAAATAATCTCGCCGTTGGCGTTGTTTGCCGCCTTATAGGAACCGGTGACGAGATCGAGGATGCCGTCATTATTGAAATCCCCCGTTACTGTCCCGACAATGTCGTAGATATCCGTGGGTTGGGTGTTACTATCCGTGGATTGAGAATAAAACGGATGCCACCAGGAGAAGGTGCCGTCGGTCCGGGCCAGGAAGACATTGACGGCACGTTCCGGCCTGAAGCTTGCTATCGCCAGATCACCGCGGCCGTCTTGGTTGTAATCGCCGGCGGCCATGGCTGTTAAATACCGCGAATCGCTGTGATTGGTGCTGGAACTCAGGATACGCGCTCCAGGCATCGGGGCGCCGCAATGCTCCTCGCGGTCGGTAATATATGTATACGCCGCGCGCGCGATAGCATTCCCTCCGCCATTCTCGACGACGACATCGACGGTTCCAACCTGGTGCGAAGGGGTTGTCACCGTCAATTCGGTATCCGAAATAATCTGCAGGTCCGTCCCAGCAACCCCACCGAAAGTGACATTGCTCGTCCCAAGGAGATTCGTTCCATGGACAGTCACCTGGGTCTTTCCGTCGATCGACCCGCTCGATGGCAGTACCCCGTCCTTATTGATGGTCGAGGCCAGGGGAAGAAGGGTTATAATTGCGATGTAGCTTTTGTTATTGTCAACCTTTGTGCAGGCCAGCACCACAGCGTTGGCACCACACGGAGTGGCGATGTAGAGACGCCCGTTGTCCGGAGTTACCGCCAAGATTTCGGTGTTGGCGTTGCCGATCGGATAAAAATTATCGGAGGTGACATACCCGTGCAGCATGTCCGTTATCGTGTTCGTCGCGGTAGTGATAACGTAGCCGTTTTTGGTATTCTCAAGGTAGCCGCTTCCATCCAGAAAATATGCATTTTTTCCATCTGGCGAAAAGGTAATATCCGCCAACGGCGGGTATACTAACCCTTTCTTGACGGCTCCTGTGACCGTATCCGTAGCCACATCAACTACGAGCACCTCGCGGGAAATGTTACCGCCGTAGTCATTTGACGTAATATAGGCTTTCTTCCCATCAGGAGAAAAGCCAATCCCAAACGGCGTTGAACCGTCCCAATTCTTGATCATTCCGGTTTGTGTATTCGTTCTTGTATCGATCACCGCTACCGCCGGGGCGTTAGGAATTGTCGCATATGCCTTGTCCCCGTTTGGAGAAACCGCGACAACCCTCATCCCCATATACCCTTTTGGGGAAGGAGGAATAAAACTTACTCCCTTCGTCGCGATATCGATCACGGCGATCCCGGGATCCGGATCACCGCTACTGCCGGTAGCGAAAGACACATAGGCGGTCTTCCCATCAGGTGAAAGCGCCATAGAGGGAATACGCAGTTGAAAATCCGGCAAATTGATCGTGTCGGTTTGGGTGTTCGTTGCCACATCAATGACGGAGATCGACTTTGTGGAGCCAGGACCACCATTGCTAACGTACACAATTTTGCCGTCCGGTGACATAGCAATAGCAGTTGGGCCTGCTCCGATATAATTTTTCACGTAGCCCACTTGCATGTTCCGGCCAATATCGATGACAGCAATGGCGCTATCGCCATTAGGCCAACGCATCGGCTGCAGCACATACCCGACTTTGCCGTCGGGAGTAAGTGCGAATGCGAAAGGAATTTGCCCGTCGTACCCCTCGACAATCCCAATCTGCGTATTGGCTGGTGTGGCGTATGCCGGCAACAGCGCCCCCGCCATCAGCCCCGCAGCCATGGCCCACGCCGCGACGAGCCAGCCCCAATATACTTTCGAAAAATCCTTGAAAATCATTGTAATATTCCTTCAAAAATCACTCTCCACGCCTGCAAGTGGCACTCGGCGCCGCGAGCGTGCCCCGCCATCAGGGCACGCCGCATGAGTGAGGAACTCTGCCCCGTTAATCCGAAACAGGTGTGATGTAGGTGTACGCGCCTTTTGCCGTGCCGTTGCCGCCCTTATTTTCCACGACAACGTCAACGGCGCCCAAATTGCCATCCTTCGACGGAGGCGTAACCACCGTCAGTTCCGTATTGGAGCCGCCGGAGGGACTGTTGGGAGTATCCGCCACGATACCCCCGAAGGTGGACGCCGGTCGTATCGAGCAGATTCTCTCCCTTGATGGTCACGATCGTCCCACCCGAAACCGCACCAGAACTCGGCAAGACCGGCGTAGTGATGACAGCGGCGGCGGGGTGCACCTGTATGACCGATACCTTGTCGGAACCGATGAAAACGACGTAAGCGACATCCCCCGCCTTATCGGGGTCGGTATCAGGGCGAAATGCCACCCCGTTGGGATGATTGCCCTCGAATTCGTCCAGATTGACCGTGCCAGTCTGGGTGTCGCTTGTGATATCGATCACCGACACCGAATTGGAACTATAGCTGGTCACATAGGCAATCGCCGCGTCCGGGTTGAACGCTACAACGGCAGGATTAATGCCATTGAATTTTGCGACCTCGCCCGTTTGCGTGTGATTGCTGGTTTTGATGACCGACACCGAGCTTGACCCCTGGTTGGTTACATAGGCTTTCGACCCGTCCGGAGCGAAGGCGACATTGAGCGGAGTTGTGCCGGTATAGCCCGTAACTGGCTGGGTTTGCGCATTTGACGCAACGTCGATCACGACGACGGACAGCGCGGTCACGACATAAGCGAATGTCCCGCTCGGTGCGAATGCCACGTCATGGGCGCCCGCGGCACCATCATAGCCGGCAACCGTGCCGGTTTGGGTGTCAGTCGATGTATCGATTATCGATACAGACGAGGCCGCGTCATTATTGGTCACATAGGCGACGTTCGAACCTTTGGCCGGGTTGAACGCGATGCCATAAGGGTTCGTCCCGGTGTAATTCTGGACCGTGCTTGTCGTTGCCAGCTCGTCGGTTCTCGTGTCGATTATGGAAATCGCCGAATGCTGGTGAAGGACATATACTTTGGTCCCATCTACTTTGGTCCCATCGGGCGTCACAGCAAGGTTGCCAGGCGAGCTGCCAGCGGGCAAGGTAATGACCTTCAGCTGCTTGTGTGTCTGAGCGTCTATTACCGACACCGTATTCGACGTGGTGTTGGGCACATATGCTTTCGACCCGTCCGGCATGAAGGCGACGCGATTTGGGCTGACGCCTTTAAATGCGGAGACGCTGGCAATCGCCCTGTTGCCTGAAGTCGCTTGCGCCGCGTCGGGGATCGCAATCACCGCTACGGCCAGCAGGCCGGCCATGGCGGTGAATATCCGCCATGATGCCGCTTTATAAAGTAACTTGTTCATCTTCTTTCCTCCATTTAAAAAAATTACTCATATGCATGGTTTCTAATTCTCAGGATAAATGCCTGCGTAATTCAGATCACCCGGATGAAGGGCGAATTTCATAATATCAATGCGCGCGAACTGGACGTTGCGTAATTCTATCTGTGGTAGTATTGCCGATTCGTTGAGCATTTCAATTGCATTTTATCCACTTGGGAATTTGTCCGGCTTGCCCCTTGCTGCCCCGATCTAAGCGAGCCATTGCCGCAGCAAATCGGAGGCGAAGATTTATCCGCGCCTTATTGGCTGCTTGTCGCTATTCCGATAAGAATTGTCGTGAGCAAGACGCTTAATTACCGGGTTAGGCGCTTGCATGGGAATCAAGGGAAAAATTGCCCAGCCGGCCAAACAGGACGCCGGCGGGGAACATAAAATCTTCGTGCTGTTGCAAATGGGAGAATATCTGATGAAGAAGCTTCTTGCTTCCACGATTCTGGTCGCCGGTATCGTGGGATTTAGCGGAATGGCATCGGCCGCCGAGTGCGGCGATGTGACAATCGCCAGCATGAACTGGCAATCGGCCGAGGTTCTGGCCAATCTCGATAGGCTTATTCTCACCGAAGGGTACGGCTGCAAGGCCGAGCTCATCTCCGGCGATACGGTGCCGACCATCACCTCCATGATCGAAAAGGGCGAGCCGGACATCGCGCCGGAAGGCTGGGTCGATTTCCTACCGGATGTCGTCGCCCAAGGCACGAAGGAAGGCAAGATCGTCTCCGTCTCGAAGGCGCTTTCGCAAGGCGGCGTATCGGGCTGGTGGATCCCGAAATACATCGCCGACGCCCATCCCGATATCAAGACCATTGCCGATGCGCTGAAGCATCCCGAACTTTTCCCCGCGCCGGAAGAACCCGGCAAGGGCGCCGTGGTCAACGGTCCTGCGGGCTGGGGCGGCACGCGCGTGACGACGCAGTTCTTCAAGGCCTATGGGGGCGAAAAGGCCGGCTTCGTGCTGGTCGACAGCGGCACGTCCGCCGGTCTCGACGGATCGATCGCCAAGGCCTACGAGCGCAAGGAAGGCTGGATGGGCTTTTATTGGGAGCCGACCGCGCTTCTGGGCAAATACGAGATGGTCAAGCTCGGCCATGGCGTCCCCTTCGACGAAGCGGAGTGGAAGCGCTGCAACACGGTAGAAAGCTGCGCCGATCCCAAGCCCAATGAATGGCCGAAGGACAATGTCGAGACGCTAGTGACCAAGCCCTTTGCCGACCGCGCCGGCCCCGCGCTGGATTATCTGAAAGCCCGCTCCTGGACCAACGAAACGGTCAACAAGCTTCTCGCCTGGATGACCGACAACCAGGCCACTGGCGAAGCCGGCGCGAAATATTTCCTCAAGAATAATGAGGATGTATGGACCAAGTGGGTTTCGCCTGAGGCGGCGGAGAAGATCAAGGCGGCGGTGAAGTAATTGGAGGGCAGTAGGGCAATAAGGCAGTAGGGCAATATGTTGATTGCCTTGGCTGCGCATTAATCGGATAATTTTTCCTACTGCCCTACTGCCCTACTGCCTTATTGCCTTATTCCCCTACTCCCTCGCAAAGGAGACACACCACCCAATGGACTGGCTCACCCGCTTCCCTCATATGGACGACACCACGCTGACCGCGTTGAAGAAGTCGATCGATGAGGGCTTCCGGGCATTCACGCGCGCCTATGGCGACAGGATCGAGACTTTTTTCGATCCGCTGCAATATTTCCTCATCCAGTCCGAGCGCTTCATGACCGGGACGCCCTGGCCGATTATCCTTGCGCTCATCGCAGGTATTGCCTGGTTCGCCAGCCGCAGCTGGAAAATCGTCGCGGGCACCGTCATCACCCTCCTGCTCATCGGCTTCTTCGGCATGTGGACCGATACGATGAAGACGGTATCGATGATCTTCGTCTGCACCGTGCTTTCCATCGCCATCGGCATCCCCATCGGCATCCTCATGTCACGGTCCGACCGGTTTCAGGGCATCATTAACCCGGTGCTGGACGTGATGCAGACGATGCCGAGCTTCGTCTATTTGATCCCCGTCGTCATGCTCTTGGGCATAGGCCGCGTACCGGGGCTGATCGCCGTCGTCATCTACGCCATTCCGCCCATCATCCGCTTGACCAATCTGGGCATCAGGCTGGTCGACAAGGATGTGCTGGAAGCCGCCGATGCCTTCGGCTCGTCAAGCTGGCAGCGCCTCAAGAACGTGCAGATGCCGCTTGCCCTGCCCACCATCATGGCCGGCATCAACCAGACCATCATGATGGCGCTCGCCATGGTGGTCATCGCCTCCATGATCGGCGTTCAGGGTCTGGGCCAGCCGGTGCTCAAGGCCATCGCCAACCAGTATTTCACGCTGGGCCTCTTCAACGGCCTCGCCATCGTCGGCATCGCCATCATCTTCGACCGCATAAGCCAGGCCTATGGCAAGCGGCTGCAGAAGCATCTGGAGACGGTCCATGCTTGAGGAAGACAAAGGCACGACCGGCATCACCATCCGGAATCTCTACAAGATCTTCGGCGCCAATCCCAAGGCACACATCGACGCCGTAAGAAACGGCATGACCAAGGCGGAGCTGAACGCCAGACATGGCCATGTCCTTGGCCTGCGGGATATCAACATCGATATGCCTGCCGGCCACATTCAGGTGGTTATGGGCCTGTCCGGGTCGGGCAAATCCACGCTGATCCGCCATATCAACCGCCTGATCGACCCTACAGCGGGCGAAGTGCTGATCGACGGCGCCGATGTGGTGAAGATGAACGCGGCGGAGTTGCGCGCCTTCCGTCGCCACAAAACCGCGATGGTCTTCCAGAAATTCGCGCTCCTGCCGCACCGCACCGTTCTGGAAAACGTGGTCTATGGGCTGGAAATTCAGGGTGTAGCGCGCGCTAAACAACTGGAAGCCGCGCGGCGCTGGATTGCCCGCGTCGGCCTCGAAGGCTTCGAGGACAATTATCCCAACCAACTCTCCGGCGGCATGCAGCAGCGCGTCGGCCTCGCCCGCGCGCTCGCCAATGACGCGCCGATCCTGCTCATGGACGAGGCGTTTTCCGCGCTCGATCCGCTCATACGCATGGACATGCAGTCCGTCCTCCTCGATCTGCAGAAGGAAATCCGCAAGACCGTCGTCTTCATCACCCATGATCTCGACGAGGCATTACGGCTTGGCGACCGCATCGCCATCCTGCGCAATGGCCAGATCGTCCAGCAGGGTACCGGGCAGGACATCGTGATGAAACCCGCCGATGATTACATTGCCAGCTTCGTCCAGCACGTCAATCGCGGTCGCGTCATCGTCGTCGAGGCGATCATGAAGCCCGGTATGCATGACAAGGGAGCCGGCCTGCCGTTGGTTCCCCAAGGCACCATTCTGGAACACGCCGCGCGTATTATGACCGAAAGGCGCATCGGCGCGCTCCATGTACAGGATGCGGATGGCAAACCCATGGGCTACGTCGATATGCAGAGTATCATCGCCGCCATGGTCACGCCTGCGGGACCATGACCGGTCCAGAGAATCGCGAAATCCACCTCACTCTTCACGACTTTTTTACCGTCGCCATTCCACCGTTGTAATGCTGCCACGATTCTGGGAAAAGGCTGCCAGCGCATTATTGTTGGAGCAGGGGCAAATGATCTCCTGAAGGCTATTATGCATCCTACAGGATCGACGGTATTCATGGATTTGAACGAGCCGATATCCACACCCTCTCCCCGGCAAGTGTCAGGCTTGCATCCGGCACTGCTGTTCGTCCTGTGTTATTTCGCATTTCAGGCCGTTTTCGTAAGCTTCATTTCCAATGGCGCGGGGCTCGACGATGCAGAGCAACTTGCCAATATCGGCTATCTCTCCTGGGGCTACGGCGGTTCGCAACCGCCGCTTTATACCTGGATTACCGGTTTCGCTGCCCATTTCCTCGGCACCAGCCTTCTGACATTGCAGATCGTCAAGTTCGGGCTGCTCGCCAGCATGTTCGCCAGCGTCTATGGCGGCATCCACCTGCTGGGCCTGCCGCGCACTGTCGCCGCCGCTGGAATGCTGGGCCTGTTCCTCATTCCGCAAATCGGCTGGGAATCGCAGCGCGCGCTTACGCATTCCGTCGCCGGCACCACAGGCTGCGCCTGGGCGTTCCTCGCTTTCGCCTGGCACATGCGCTCACGCTCCCTGTTTTCGGCAGGCATTCTCGGGCTGACGATGGCAGCGGCGTTGCTTGGTAAGTTCAACGCCGGTTTCTTTGTCCTCGGCCTCGTCCTCACTGCCCTGACAATTCCGGAATACAGGACAGTACTTCTGTCGCGCCGATCCTTCCTCACCATAGGCATATTTGCGCTTTGCCTCGCGCCAACCGGCTGGTGGATGCTTGAGCACAAGAATAGCGTCCTGGCCCGCTCGGGAAAATTCGAAATCGACGCCACGGGCAACTTCCTGCTCGACCGTGTGGTGGGCGTTGCCCGGCTTTTTGAGGTCGGCCTGCTCTTTTCCGCCCTCGCAATCATCGTGGCGGTCGTTATATTCTTTCTCCATCGCGGAAAGCAAAAACATGCCGCTGCCCACCTGCTCCCGGGCGAGCGCTTCCTGTTCAGGCTCATCCTTATCGGTTTCGCCATCGTCTTCGTCGGCATCTGTGCTACCGGCGCAACCAATGTGAAGGATCGCTGGCTACAGCCAGTACTGTTCCTCGTTCCGGCCTGCCTCGCCTGGCTCCTTCACCGCTACCGGCTGACCGACCGCCCGTTACGCGATTTCAGCATCGCAAGCATTGTCGTGGCATTTCTGGTCACGCCCGTTCTCGCCATCAACCTGACCTATGGCAGCGGCCGCAACGACCCGCCCATAGGCCAGCTGGAATACGCGCAATTGTTCAAGCAGGTGCATGAAGACGGGGATTTTTCCACCGTACTGGCTGATTATCCGCAGATACCGGGCAATTTCCGGCTTTTCGATCCCTCGGTCCAGGTCGTTTACCCCGAGACGCCCAACGCCGTGTCGCGCATCGCCAAGCCGTTGCTCGTCCTCTGGTTCGGCGGCAACGAGCCGCCGGAAAAGGTCATGGACATTCTGAACGCCTCGCATATCATGCTGCCGGTCGACAAGATCGAAACCGCCGAACTGCCATACCGTACCCGCCCGGATATCAAGGTTCCGGTACATTATGTAATCGTCAAATAAAGCCGGAACCCATATGAGCGCCTCTTCGCCGAACCCGCTGGCCGATCTCATCGCTGAAAAAGGCGTGCTGCTCGCCGATGGCGCGACGGGCACGAACCTGTTTGCCGCAGGGCTGGAATCGGGCGAGGCGCCGGAACTCTGGAACGAGAGCAATCCGGAGAAGATCGAGGCGCTGCATCAGGGCTTCATCGATGCCGGCGCGGATATCATCCTCACCAACTCCTTCGGCGGCACCAGGCAGCGGCTCAAACTGCATCATGCCCAGGATCAGGTTTTCGAACTCAACAAGAAAGCAGCCGAACTCGCTCGATCCGTCGCCCGCAAGGCGGACCGCAAAATCATCGTCGCCGGTTCAGTCGGCCCGACGGGTGAGCTGCTCGTGCCGCTGGGCGCCCTCACCTATGACGAGGCAGTCTCGGCATTCACAGAACAGCTCGAAGGGCTGAAAGCCGGCGGCATCGATGTCGCCTGGATCGAGACCATGTCCGCGCCCGATGAAATCCGCGCCGCCGCGGAAGCCGCGACGTCACTGGGCTTGCCTTATGTTTACACCGGCTCGTTCGACACCGCCGGCAAGACGATGATGGGCCTCCACCCGAAGGATATTCATCACGTCGTAGATGGATTGCCGCAAAGGCCGGTGGCGGTGGGCGCCAATTGCGGCGTCGGCGCATCCGACATTCTCTCCTCACTCCTCGACATGACCGACGCCGATCCTGCGGCAACGATCGTGGTCAAGGGCAATTGCGGCATTCCAGAATTCCGCGGCACGGAAATCCACTATTCCGGAACGCCGGATCTGATGGCGAACTACGCCCATCTGGCGATCAACGCCGGCGCGAAGATCATCGGCGGCTGCTGCGGCACCTCCTTCGCCCACCTGGCGGCGATGCGACAGGCGCTGGACAATCATGTTCAGGGCCCTCGCCCGACGGTCGAAACCATCGTCGAGGCCATCGGGCCGATGCGGAACAAGGTTGCCGGAGATGGCAGTGATATTCCACGGCGCGAGCGGCGGGGACGGCGGGGGTAAAAGTAAGCGCCAGAACGGTTCCTGGTTTAATGCGAGGCATACCCCCCTCTGCCCTCCCGGGCATCTCCCCCTCAAGGGGGGAGATTGGCTGACATGGGTCGCGGCATTTATTCTGTAACGTCTGCGATTGGTGGCGAGCGTCATGAAGGCTAATCTCCCCCCTTGAGGGGGAGATGGCTGGCAAGCCAGAGGGGGGTATGCCTCGCGATTCCATTAAACCAGGAACCGCTCACATCTAGCCCCGCCAATGCTTCAATTTAAGGCGGACCGCCGCGTACTCTCCCGCCTCACCAGCTCAAATCCCAAATCAACAATCCCCTCCCCCACCGGCGCCCCATTCAAGCTCCCAAGCAGCAGCTCAAACGCCCTGCCCCCCATCTCCTCGCGAAACGTCCTCACGCTCGTAATCGCCGGATTGGCCACCGCCATCATCTCCAGATCGTTGAACCCGCATATTCCCAATTCGTCTGGCACTGCGATCCTCCGGCGCTGGCATTCGAACAGCACCCCCAATGCCAGATCGTCATTGTTGCAGAAAACCGCGTCCGCATCCGGTGCGCGCGCAAGCAACTCGCCAAGCAGTTCGCTGCCGAGCGTCACGGTCGACGGGCGCGGGGTGGTGACGATCAGGCGCTCGTCGAGAAGGCCCGCTTCCCGCAACGCCTGGGAGAAACCCTCCAGACGCCGCTGCGTGCGCGGGTCCATTCGCGCGCCCAGAAAGGCGATTCGTTTGTAGCCGTTCTCGATCAGATGGCAGGTCGCGGCAAACGCGCCTTCGCGGTGCGAAAAGCCAACCATCATATCGACAGGCCTGTCGCCCGTTTCCATGATCTGCACGACCGGACACTCCGCCTTGAGCAGCATGGCGCGAGACGCCGCCGACTGGTCTATTCCGGTCACGATCAATCCAGCGGGCCGCTGGCTCAGGAATACCTTGAGCAGCTTTTCCTCTTCCAGCACCGAATAGCGCGTATTTCCGAGCTGGATGCGATAGGACGTGCCTTCCGCCGCAGAATAGATGCCGCGCAGCACATCGGCGAACACACTGTTGGTGACCGATGGAATGAGGACGCCGATCACATCCGTCCGCGCTGACGCCAGCGCCCTTGCCGCCGGGTCGGGAACATAGCCCAATTCATCGATAACGAACTGGATTCGCTCGCGAACCTTTTGCGAGACGATATCCGGGTTTCGCAATGCGCGTGAAACTGTCGCAGCGCTTACACCGGCCGCATCCGCCACGTCGGAAAGCTTGATTCTATTGGGTTTCATACGCTTTTGCGGCCCCTCTCCAAGGTAGAAATTTATAGCCAAGCGAAACGCACTTGACAAATGAAAGCGCTTTCATTTTTCTAAGGCCATAAAAAATTGGGAGGAGAGACGATGTCGAAAGAAGCTGCGCTCACGCGGCGGCCCGAATTCGTGCCGGGTTTCGTCCCGGATTTCGTCCTTGTCATGGGCGTCTGCGGCGTCGGCAAATCGACCGTTGGCCGGGCGATTGCCGAGCGAAGCGGTGGCAGCTTCATCGAAGCCGACGAGTTCCATCCCGAAGCGAACATAAGGCTGATGTCGGCGGGACAGCCCCTGAGCGATGCGGATCGCTGGCCCTGGCTCGGCGCGATTGCCGAGGGCGCTTCGGAGGCGCTCAAGCGCGACGGCGCTCCTGTCATCATCGCCTGTTCGGCATTGAAGCAGAGCTACCGCGATTTTTTACGTGAGAAGCTCGGTTCTATTGCCATCCTGCATCTCACCGGCCCCCGCGATCTCATCCTGCAGCGCATGACGGGCCGCTCCCATTTCATGCCGCCGGAACTTCTCGACAGCCAATTGGCGGCTCTGGAAGAATTGGCGCCCGCTGAGAAGGGCATCACCATGACCATCGATCAAGACCCGGCCAAGCTGGTCGAGTGGACATGCGCCCTCCTGGGGATGCCCGACGCAGAGGTAGAAAGCCGTAAAGGGGAAACGGCATGAAAGCGGTCGCCGATTGGCTCCAGAAAATCACCGAATGGACCATGGCCGCGACGCTTGCGGTGATGGTCGTGCTCGTCTTCGGCAATGCGGCTGGCCGGTACCTGTTCAACAGCGGCCTTGCGGCCTCCGAGGAAATCTCGCGGCTCGCCTTCGTCTGGCTTATCTTTCTTGGCGCGGTGGTGGCGGTGCGCGAGCGCGCTCATGTCGGCGTCGATATGCTGGTCCGGTTGCTGCCGCGCGCAGGCAGGCTCGCCTGCATGGTCGTGACCAATGCGCTCATTCTCTATGCGCTCTGGCTTTTCGCTGAGGGAAGCTGGCAGCAGACAGTCATCGGCCTCCAGAGCAAGTCACCCGTCACCGGCGTCCCGCTCGCAGCCTTTTCCGCCGCCGGTCTGGTCGCGGCGGTCGCGATGGGCGTCTTGTTCGCGCTCGACCTCATCCGGGCGCTGACGGGACGGTTGAGCGACGACGAATTGGTCCAGGTGCGCGAAAGCGCGGATGAAGGCGAAGCGGCGGAAACGCTGCGGGAGCTTGCTCCACATGAGCAAGCTGGGGGGAAGAAGCAATGACAATCGCGATTTTCTTGGGCACCCTGCTCGGCCTGATGGCGCTGGGCATGCCCATAGCCTTTGCGCTGATGCTGACCGGCGTTGCGCTCATGGTGCATCTCGATTTCTTCGATGCGCAGTTGCTCGCCCAGAATATGCTGGCCGGCGCGGATAATTTTCCGCTGATGGCCGTGCCGTTCTTTCTTCTCGCCGGTGAATTGATGAATGCCGGCGGCATTTCCCGCCGCATGGTCGATCTCGCGGTGACGATGGTCGGCCACATCAAGGGCGGCCTCGGCTATGTTGCGATCGGCGCGGCCACGCTGCTCGCCAGCGTTTCCGGTTCGGCTATCGCCGATACCGCCGCCGTCGCCGCCCTGCTCATCCCGATGATGCGGTCGCATGGCTATAATGTCGAGCGCTCCTCCGGGCTGATCGCCTCCGGCGGCATCATCGCGCCGATCATTCCGCCCAGCATGTCGTTCATCATCTATGGCGTCGCGACGAATGTCTCTATCACCAAGCTGTTCATGGCAGGCATCGCGCCCGGCCTCATGATGGCGGCTGTGCTGGTCGGCGTCTGGTCATGGGTTGCGCGCAAGGAGAACGTGCCGCCGCGTCCGCGCCAGCCATGGTCGGTGCGCGGCAAGGCCCTGCTGGATGCGTTCTGGGCGCTGCTGATGCCGGTCATCATCATCGGCGGCATGCGGGGCGGCCTGTTCACGCCGACGGAAGCGGCGGTGGTCGCGGCCGTCTATGCGCTGTTCGTCGGCCTCTTCATCTATCGCGGGCTGAAAATCGCCGACCTGCCCAAGCTCTTCGTCGCCTCCGCCAAGACCACGGCTGTGGTCATGTTCCTCGTCGCGTCGGCGCTCTTCACCTCCTACATGATCACCCTCGCCGATCTTCCCAATCTCGTCATCAGCCTGCTCGATCCGCTGCTGGACCAGCCGAAGCTGCTGATGGCGGCGATCATCATCCTGCTGACGCTCGTCGGCACGGCGATGGATTTGACGCCGACGATCCTGATCCTCGGCCCCATCCTCTCGCCGCTTGCGGTGAAGGCAGGCATCGACCCGATCTATTTCGGCGTCATGTTCGTGCTGGTGGGCGCTGTTGGGCTGCTTACACCGCCGGTCGGCACGGTGCTCAATGTGGTCGCCGGGGTGGCCAATATCCGGCTGGAAGGCGTCATTCGCGGCGTCTGGCCATATATCATCGCCTACACCGCACTTTTGGCTCTTTTCATCCTCATCCCGGAACTCATCACCGTTCCGGCCAAATGGCTCCACTAATCAACCACAGCTGCAATTTACTCAGCTGCAACACTCTAAGGGAGGAAACCTCAAATGAAACAAATCCTTATCGCCATGCTGGCGCTGGGAATCGGCGCCACCGCGGCGCAAGCGCAGGACGTGAAAAGCCGGATCATCCGCTTCGGCTATGGCCTCAACGAAGACAGCGTTCAAGGCAATGCCGAGCGCCATTTCGCTGCCGAAGTGGAGAAACTGAGCGGCGGCAAGATGAAGGTGCGCGGCTTCGGCGCGGCGTCCCTCGGCTCCGACGTGCAGATGCAGCAGGCCCTGATCGGCGGCGCGCAGGAAATGATGGTCGGCTCGACCGCCACCCTCGTCGGCACCGTCAAGGAATTCGCGCTGTGGGACGTGCCGTTCCTCTTCGCCAATGACAAGGAAGCCGATGCGGTGCTCGACGGCCCGGTCGGGCAGAAGCTTCTCGACAGCCTGCAGGCGCAGGGCCTTGTCGGCCTGGTCTATTGGGAAAACGGCTTCCGCAATCTCACCAACAACCGCCACAAGATCGAGAAGGCTGAGGACCTGAAGGGCGTCAAGCTGCGCGTCATGCAGAATCCGGTGTATCTCGAAACCTTCAACGCCGCCGGCGCCAACGCCGTGCCGCTGCCGTTCTCCGAGCTTTTCACCGCGCTGGAGACCGGTACGGTCGACGGGCAGGAAAATCCTTACACGACCATCCTGTCCTCGAAGTTCTTCGAGGTGCAGAAATACCTGACCGTTTCCAATCACGTCTATAGCCCATGGGTGATCCTGGTGAGCAAGAAGTGGTGGGACACCCTCTCGCCCGACGAGCAGAAAATCCTGAAGGAAGCCGCAATCTCGTCACGCGCGTTCGAGCGCAAGGATACCCGCGAGCAATCGGCCAAAGCGCTGGAAGATCTGAAGAAAGCCGGGATGGAAGTCTCGGTCATGCCCGAAGGCGAAGTGGCCAAGCTGCGCGAAATCGCGGCCCCCATCACCCAGAAGGTCGTCGACAGCATCGGCAAGCCGCTCTGGGATGAGACGCAGGCGGAACTGGCGAAGGTTCGCGCCGGAAAGTAAGGCGACGCATGATCCCGGGAAGCAACAGATTTCTCGGGATCGTGCGGCTCCCTTGTCCCTCGGTAGATTCTCGGGCTTGTCCAGAGAATCTACCGAGGCATAATCTGCCAGTACGGTAATCGCTTTTCTTTTTCTTATGGAAGATTCTCGGGACAAGCCCGAAAATGACGGTCCGAGGGAACCCTAACCTCGATGCCGAAGCGCCTCAACCAGCCAACGAAGGCCGGCGATAATTGGCGGCGGCTTGGATAATAAGGTATCCCCCCAAGGCGGGAAGTAATCCTCACCCTAAATTGATGAGCACAGCTCATGACAGCAAGCGATATTTGCCGTCTAATCTCATAAGGCAATCGCCTGCTAAGATTCATTTCCGTGAAATCCCGCCGCAGCATTCTCAAAAAACTGAATATCCAAAGGAATAGCCTGATGACCGTCAGAGCGTATGGCGCCTATGCCGCAGACAAGCCGCTTGAATCCTTGATCATCACCCGCCGGGCTCCCGGCCCGCAGGATGTCCGCATCGACATTGCCTATTGCGGCGTTTGCCACTCCGATCTGCATCAGGTGCGCGCTGAATGGGCCGGCACGCAATGGCCGTGCGTTCCAGGGCATGAGATTGTCGGCCGCATTTCGGCTGTCGGATCGCAGGTGACGGGCTTCCATGAAGGCGACCTGGTCGGCGTCGGCTGCATCGTCGATAGCTGCCGGCATTGCGTCGAGTGCGACGACGATCTGGAGAACTATTGCGACCATATGGTCGGCACCTACAACGGCCCCACCCTCGATGCGCCCGGCCATACGCTTGGCGGATATTCGCAGCAGATCGTCGTGCATCAACGCTATGCGCTGCGGATCAGGCACCCGGAGGATCAACTCGCCGCAGTCGCGCCGCTGCTTTGCGCCGGCATCACCACCTATTCGCCGCTCAAGCATTGGAAGGCCGGACCGGGCAAGAAGGTTGGCATTGTCGGCATCGGCGGTCTGGGTCATATGGGGGTCAAGCTGGCGCACGCGATGGGCGCCCATGTCGTGGCGTTCACCACCTCTGAATCCAAGCGTGAGGAAGCCAAGGCGCTGGGCGCCGATGAAGTGGTCGTGTCACGCAACGCCGACGAGATGGCGGCGCACGCCAAAAGCTTCGATCTTATCGTGAACACGGTTGCGGTTCCGCACGATCTCGATGCATTTCTGGTGCTCTTGAAGCGGGACGGCACGATGACACTGGTGGGAGCCCCGGCGACGCCCCACGTATCCCCCAACGTGTTCAACCTTATCATGAAGCGGCGGGCGATCGCCGGCTCGATGATCGGCGGCATAGCCGAGACCCAGGAAATGCTGGATTTCTGCGCCGATCACGGCATCGTGGCGGATATAGAGATGATCCGCGCGGAGGAGATCAACACCGCCTATGAGCGCATGCTTAAGGGCGACGTGAAGTACCGGTTCGTGATCGACAACGCCTCTCTAGGCGCCTGACCGGCAGTAAAACCCTCACCGGTCCGCTACGCGGTCAGTGAGGGCCTATCTCCTGCCCTCATAAACGCCGCCATGTGGAAGCGCTGTTGCGCGGCTTCGTAGGCATATTCCCGTCCAACCGGACAGGCGAGCCGGGCAAGGCAACCGCCTGTCCGGCATGCCTTCCCCACATCGGCCCGCAAATAGTCCCGGCAGCGATCCACTGCAAAGCCGGCGCCATCGAATGCCTCGACCGGACAAGCGGAAAGGCATGGCTTGGCGGCGCATTGGTCACAGGGATGCGGGAAGGCTCGATGTGCCGGAAATTCGATTTCCTCGTCGAACAGCAAAGCGCCGCGATAAGCGTGCCACAACCCAAAGACCGGATGGATGAGCAATCCGAGCGGCGATGGTTTCAGCCCTTCCGCCCTTGTCGCCCATTGCTGGAACGGTAGCCACGGCTTGTCGGATGGAAAAGCCGCCCGAGCGCCAAGCGCCTCCGCCGCCTCCCCCAGCACCTGTTTTGACCAATTGTCGAGCGGGTCAGCTCGGTCCCTGCCCTCGTTTTCCCACCAACGCGCAAAATGCGGCCAGATCGACGATCCGGCATGACCCACCAGCACGATACTACGCGCTCGGTTCCGCGCGACTCCGCGCGGCGCATCCTCGCCCCCGCTGAAAACAAAGCCGCCGCGTGGAATGAGCCCGTAGGGCGCAAGGGCAGCGGTGATGGTGAGGTTATCGCTATACATCTCCACTCCGGCAGAGACGTACCTATTCGAGGCACCCCCCTCTGGCTTGCCAGCCATCTCCCCCTCAAGGGGGGAGATTACACCTTCATCAACGTCGCCACCAATCGCAAATGTTGCAAAATGAACGCGGATGGCGGCGTCGGCCAATCTCCCCCCTTGAGGGGGAGATGCCTGGCAAGGCAGAGGGGGGTATGTGTCCCACCGACGCTTCCACCGTGAGCATCATCCATCCGGCCCTCTGATGGCCGAACGCCACACCTCATGGTGGATCAGATTGGCCACTTTAGCCCGGCCGTCTTCGGGCTTCTTTCAGGTGAAGGCGTCGGGCATCGAGGCCTTCTTCTCCGCGATAAACGCCTTCAGCGCCTCGTCTATCGCTGGGTCAAGGTATGGCGCCTCATAGCTTTCCAGCCAGCGGCGCGCCAGCTCGTTGCCGCGCTGTTCGGCCCGCTTCTCGCCCTCTGCCAGCCATTGCTCGTAGGAATTGTTGTCGGCAATCGATGAGCGATAGAACGCGCTCTGGAAATTGGCCTGGGTGTGGGCGCAACCGAGATAATGGCTACCGGGGCCGACCTCGCGGATCGCATCCATCGCCTGCCCGTTTTCCGAAAGATCGACGCCTTCGGCGAAACGCTGCTGCATGCCGAGCTGGTCGATATCCATCATGAACTTGTCATAGGAAGAAACCAGCCCACCCTCCAGCCAGCCAGCCGCATGCAGCACGAAATTCGTGCCGGCGAGCAGCGTCGAGTTGAGCGTATTGGCGCTTTCATAAGCCGCCTGCGCATCCGGCAGCTTCGAGGCGCAGAGCGAACCGCCGGTGCGGAACGGCAAGCCGAGACGCCGGGCCAGCTGCGCCGCGCCATAGGAGACGAGCGACGGCTCCGGTGTGCCGAAGGTCGGCGCCCCTGATTGCATCGAGATGGACGAAGCGAACGTGCCGAAAATGACAGGCGCGCCGGGGCGGATCAGCTGCGTAAGCGACGCCCCGGCCAGCACTTCCGCCAGGATCTGCGTCAGCGTCCCCGCCACCGTCACCGGGCTCATTGCGCCGGCAAGGATGAACGGCGTGACGATGCAGGCCTGGTTATGCCTCGCATAGACCTTCAGCGCGCCCAGCATCGTCTCGTCGAACACCATCGGCGAATTGGCATTGATGAGGCTGGTGAGCACCGTGTTGTTTTCGACGAAATCATCGCCGAACAGGATCTTGCACATCGCCACCGTGTCTTCGGCCCGCTCCGGCGCCGTCACCGACCCCATGAACGGCTTGTCCGAATAGCGCATATGCGCATAGATCATGTCGAGATGGCGCTTGTTGACCGGCACGTCGACCGGCTCGCACACCGTCCCGCCGGAATGGTGGATATTCGGCGCCATATAGGCGAGCTTCACGAAATTCTGGAAATCCTCGATCGTCGCATAGCGGCGGTTGCCGTCGAGGTCACGCACGAAGGGCGGGCCATAGACGGGCGCGAACACGGTCGCGTCGCCGCCGATTTGCACCGAACGTTCAGGGTTGCGCGCATGCTGGGTATAGGTGGATGGCGCGGTCTTGAGCAGCGAGCGGCAAAGCCCCCTGGGGAAATGCACACGCTCGCCTTTGACATCCGCGCCCGCCTGCCGCCACAGCTCCAGCGCTTCCGCATCGTCGCGGAACTCGATGCCGATCTCTTCCAGAACAATATCGGCATTGGCCTCGATCAGCGCCAGACCTTCCTCGCCAAGCACCTCATAGACCGGCACCTTGCGGGTGATATAGGTCAGCGACTTGCCCGGCCCACCGCCGGACCGCGCAGCGCGCCTTGCCGCCGCCCCGCCGCTGGCGCCGCGCCCACGCCGACCGCCGCGCTCTTCGCCGCTTTCCACCGATGCTTCGCCAGACGTTTCTTTATCCATTTATTTCTCCCGCGCCTCTGACGCAGTCTCCTTTGCGCATATTATAGCAATATCCGAACTGATTGGGGCAGCAATTCCGTCCGCGCCAAACCATGGCGTTTTAAGACATGTGAGGTCGCTTTTAAGCGATGGATTTTTGCCGCTTGCGGATTATGTGATGAATATGGGATTGGCCCGTTCCGGGTCTTAAAATGGGATGCGTCCATGGCCGACGATGAAATCATTCTCTCCGAACTTTCCGACGCCGAACTCGTGCAGCAGATGCATGACGATCTCTATGACGGCCTGAAGGAGGAGATCGAGGAAGGCACCAACATCCTGCTCGAACGCGGCTGGGCGCCTTACAAGGTGCTCACCGAGGCGCTTGTCGAGGGCATGCGCATCGTCGGCGAGGATTTCCGCGACGGCATCCTCTTCGTGCCGGAAGTGCTGCTTTCGGCCAATGCGATGAAAGCGGGCATGTTCATCCTGCGCCCCCTGCTCGCCGCCACCGGCGCGCCGAAGCAGGGCAAGCTCGTCATCGGCACCGTCAAGGGCGATATTCACGATATCGGTAAGAACCTCGTCGGCATGATGATGGAGGGCGCAGGCTTCGACGTCATCGACCTCGGCATCAACAACCCGGTGGAAAACTATCTCGCCGCCATCGAGGAGCACCAGCCCGACATCATCGGCCTGTCGGCGCTACTCACCACCACGATGCCCTATATGAAGGTCGTCATCGACACGATGAAGGAAAAGGGCATCCGCGACGATTACGTCGTGCTGGTCGGCGGCGCGCCGCTCAACGAGGAATTCGGCAAAGCCGTCGGCGCCGACGCCTATTGCCGCGATGCCGCCGTGGCGGTGGAAACCGCCAAGGATTTCATGAAGCGCCGGCACAATCAGCGTGGCGCGGGGTAGATCATATAGCGCCCTCCCTCCCCCTTGCGGGGAGGGTGTCCGCGTTAGCGGACGGGTGGGGGTGGTGATGGCAAGTGGAACGCTGAATGGCATGGAACCGATATAACCCCGCCCCGCCCAGCGCTTCCGCCGCCCATAACGCTCCGCGCTTGCGCAAGACAATGACCGACACGGAACGCCGCCTCTGGACCGCCCTGCGAAAAGAATTACCCGAAGCTATGGGTACGCATTTCCGCCGCCAGATGGCTATCGGCCCCTATGTGGCGGATTTTGTTTGTCTCGGCCATCGTCTGATCATCGAGGTCGACGGAAAAATTCATGAAGACGAAGATCAGCGTCGACACGATTTTGAACGTGAGGTCTATCTGCGGAGCCAGAACTTCCGCATACTGCGCGTCTCCAACGCCGACGTGATGCTGGATATGCCCTCGGTACTAAACCGAATTGCAATCGCGCTTTCCGTCCGCACCCCCACCCCTAACCCCTCCCCGCAAGGGGGAGGGGAACAATCGTAGCTCTACTTCACGGCCTTCTTCACCGCCTGGGCGGTGCCTTTGACATCCTTGCTCACACCGGTCACCGTATTGGCGCAGGAAGCGAGTGAAAACGCACAGAGAACGGCAATCAACGGCACGACGCGCGATGCTTTCATGGACGGTGTCTCCTGATCTGGTAATATGATGACGATCCGCGGAATCACATTTCCGCCCCAATGAGGGTACCGGGATGCACGCGCTTGGCAAGATGGTGTCTGAACGACGGCACGTTTCCCAACCGGAGAAAGTGCGGGTGATCGCCTGTGGCATGATTGCCCGCGAAATTTTGAGCATTCGCGAGCAGTTCGGCCTCGATCATCTCGAGCTGAAATGCCTCCCCGCCGTCTATCACCATTACCCTGATAAAATCGCCCCTGCCGTCGAGCGGGCGATCAAGCGCGCCAGGCGCGAGGGCATCGAGCATATTTTCGTCGGCTATGCCGATTGCGGCACCGGCGGCCTGCTGGACAAGGTTTGCGAGAAATACGGCGTGGAGCGCATCGCCGGACCGCATTGCTTCTCCTTTTATGTCGGCAACGAGGCTTTCGCGAAACGCTGGGACGACGACATGACGTCCTTCTTCATGACCGATTTCCTCGCCCGCCAGTTCGAGACCTTTCTGGTCAAACCGCTCGGTCTCGACCGACATCCCGAATTGCGCGACATGTATTTCGGCAATTATTCCAAAATGATTTATCTGGCGCAGACGGACGATCCCGAACTTTCGCGCAAGGCCGAGGAAGCAGCTCGCTTTCTGGGGCTCGCCTATGAGCGCCGCTTTACCGGTTTCGGCGATCTGGTTCCTGCTATCAGGGATGCAACCGCAATCCACCGCGATTAAGCCTGATCTCGCGTGCATGTCATTGAAATATCATCATCGGCGGGCGATATGGAGCGCATGAACCAAAAGCCGCACCCGACTCCCCGACAGGAAACCTCCACGCCGGCAGGCGAAGCTGCCGGCTCCGGCAAGCCATCCGGCATTTCCGACCGCCGGCCTTTGTCGCAGGTTTTCGAGGATCTGGCGCAGAATGCCACCAGCCCGATCAGCTTCGGACAGATCGAGAAGGCGCTCTCCGACCGCAGCTTCGCCACGCTCCTTACCTTCTTCGCCCTGCTCAATCTCCTGCCGCTGCCGCCCGGCACCGGCATCATCACCGGCATCCCGCTGGTGCTCCTTTCGGCCCAGATGGTGCTGGGCTTCGAAACGCCCTGGCTGCCGCGCGTCCTGCGCGAGCGTTCGCTGGCGCCGGAACGTTTCCGGCAATTGTCTGAGAAGGGCACCCCGTGGCTCAGGCGCATCGAGCGCTTCATCCGCCCTCGCCTATGGCCCTTCGCCCGTCATCATGGCGACCGCTGGCTTGGCCTCCTGACGCTGATCCTCGGGCTTGCGGTGGTCTTCCCCATACCGCTCTCCAACTGGCTCCCCGCCTTCGCCACCGCCATCATCGGCGCGGCGCTGACCGAGCGCGACGGCGTTCTCATGACCATCGGCGTCCTGATCGGCTTGATCTCCCTTGGCATAATCGTCGGGGTGCTGTTCACCGCCGGAGCGCTCATCACCAAGCTGCCTTTCCTGAATTGACGGATGCGTTTCCAGTGACGCAAACGCGATAGCCGTCCGCGTCGTTTTTGGATTGCAACGCGTCGTCGCGCAGCAAGCCATAACCAGCAATTCCAGCGATGCTGGCGATACGGAGAGATGAAAACGCATGGCCGATCTCGTTGTCGTTTATTGGCGGGACATACCCGCCCAGGTAATCGTGAAGCAGGGCCGCAAGAGCGCCAAGCGCGAATTGCCGCAGCGTTTCACCGAAGCGATCGATATGTGCGCCATGCGTGTGGGCGCTGAAGGCACCGACGCCTATCTCGCCGAATGGCGGCGCGGAACGCCCGTGGCCGTCGGCGACGATCTGGAAGCGGAAGCCGATGCGGCGTTTGCCCAGCTAGACAGTGAATACACCCAAGACCGCCTCGTGGCGCTGGTAAAGGCAGGTGGACATGACCATTCATGAGCTGAAATCCTCTCAAGCGACCCGCATCGCCGCATCCATCGAGCTGGCGCCAAAGCAGGCAATCGAGTCGCAGGATCTGCCGAGTCTGTTCCCGGCGGGAAGCCGCGTTTACATAACCGACATGGGCACCGACACGGTCGATACATTGACCACCGCCGCCCGGCGCGTGAGCGACCTCGGCTACAAGCCCGTGCCGCACTTCGCCTGCCGCCGCTTGACCACCAAAGCGGCGCTTGAAGTCCGCATCCAGCGCGCGGCTGAAGAAGCTGGCGTCACCGATGTTCTCATTATCGGCGGTGGGCTGGAGCGCCCTGCGGGCGAGTTCAACTCGACCATGCAGGTCCTCGAAACCGGCTTCTTCGACCGCTACGGCATCACCGAGATGGGCATCGCCGGCCACCCCGAGGGCAGCCCCGATTTTTCCGAAGCCGTGGCCATCGAAGCCCTGCGCCTCAAAAAGAATTTCGGCGAGCGCACCGGTGCCCGCCTGCGCATCGTCACGCAGTTCGGCTTCGATGCGGAACATTTCATAATCTGGAGTGAAGGCCTACGCGACGCCGGCATCGACCTGCCCGTTCATCTGGGCATTGCCGGTCCCGCCAAGATCACCACGCTCATCAAATATGCCGCCATGTGCGGCATCGGCAATTCCATCACCTATTTGAAGAAGAACGCCCTGTCGTTGACCGCTCTTGCCACCAGCCACTCGCCGGAAGGCGTCGTCGGCCCCATCGAGCGGCATGTGCTGGAAAATCCGACGAGCAATATCAAGCAGATCCACGTATTCCCCTTCGGCGGCATCAGACAAGCCTCCGAATGGCTGGTCGAACGTGGTACTTGGAATCCACATACCGTCGCCCCTGTCGCCGCCGCGCAATAAGGAACAAATCCGCATGACCCGCACCATCGTCGCCTCCGCGACACGAGAAATCGTCATCGGTTTCGACCAGCCCTTCTGCGTCATCGGCGAGCGCATCAACCCGACGGGGCGCAAGAAGCTCGCCGCCGAAATGGTCGCCGGCAATTTCGAGACGGTCATCAAGGATGCGCTGGAGCAAGCGGCTGCGGGCGCGACGATGCTGGATATCAACGCCGGCGTCACCGCCGTCGATCCGAATGCGACGGAGCCTGCGCTGATGGTGCAGACGCTGGAGATCGTCCAGGGACTGGTCGATTTGCCGCTCTCGATCGATTCCTCGGTCAGCGCCGCCATCGAGGCCGGGTTGAAGGTCGCCAAGGGCCGTCCGCTGGTCAACTCGGTGACGGGGGAACTGGAAAAGCTCGAAGCCATCCTGCCGCTCATCAAGAAATACAACGTGCCTGTCGTGGCGATTTCCAATGACGAGACCGGTATTTCGGAAGACCCAGACGTGCGCTTCGAAGTGGCCCGCAAGATCGTGCGCCATGCCGCCGATTACGGCATTCCGGCGCATGACATCGTCGTCGATCCGCTGGTCATGCCGATCGGCGCGATGGGCACCGCCGGGCTGCAGGTCTTCCGGCTGGTGCGGCGGCTGCGCGAGGAGCTGGGCGTCAACACCACCTGCGGCCTTTCCAACATCTCCTTCGGCCTCCCCCACCGCCACGGCATCAACGCCGCCTTCATCCCCATGGTCATCGCCAGCGGCATGACGTCAGCCATCATGAACCCCTGCCGCCCGCAGGAGATGGAAATGGTCCATGCAGCCAATGTGCTGAACGGCACAGATGCCAATTGCGGCAAATGGATCAATAAATACCGCGACCACCAGCCGACCCACGCCGCCAATGCCAATTCCGGCCAGCCGGTACCGGCGGGCGACAATGGCGGACGGCGACGTGGGGGGCGCGAGGCAAGGCGGGGGGTGGTGGTGTAGGGGCAGATATCGACCCCCTTCACCCTCGTGGTTCGAGGCTCGTTTCGCTTCGCTACACTCACACCTCACCATGAGGGTGAAGGGGCGGCGAGCGCTTCATTGGCCCTACCTTGCTTCACTGCGCAGATAAGCTCGAAACGGCCCATAATGCGAACTATTATAGAGAGGGACATTGTTTGCCATAGAGAGGGCGCTGTATTCAGTAGCTCTTGGAGAGGCATCTCAGGAGCCCTCATGGTGAGGTGCGATTGGAGCGAAGCGGAATGAGCCTCGAACCACGAGGGTGCTTGGCGCCAACCCCAAGATCAAGGTTTGGGTATCAGATGACCGCGACGGGACAATTCAGGCAATCCCTCATAATTGAGAGCGATCAGTGCTTCCTTTTTGCGCCGCGACCAGCCTTTGATCTGTTTTTCTCGCGCAATGGCCTCTTTCACAAGATCATAAGTTTCCGAGAATACGAGTTCCACCGGCCGTCTGTTCCACGTATATGCCATTTCATCAGGCAGATGGTTATGTTCCCATATCCGGGATTCGACCGACTGTTTTGTAATGCCGGTATAGTAGCTCCCATCGGCGCAGCGCAAAATATAGACAGTTGCTTCAACCATCATGCCCCTCGTCCTTCGAGGCTCGCTACGCTCGCACCTCAGGATGAGGGGCATGATAGCGCCGCCCGAAAGCACTGCAATAGGTAATCCATGAGCACCGACCCCCTCGTCCTCTTCATGCCCTCGGGCAAGCGCGGGCATTTCCCGGTTGGCACACCGGTTCTCGAAGCCGCGCGGTCGCTTGGCGTCTATGTCGAAAGCGTCTGCGGCGGACGCGCCACTTGCGGGCGCTGCCAGATCGAGGTGCAGGAGGGCCGGTTTGCCAAGCACGGCATCACCTCCGCCAACGAGCATATCTCCGCCATCGGCCCGAAAGAACTTCGCTACGCCGAA
This sequence comes from Paramesorhizobium leguminum, assembly GCF_003217235.1. Classification (GTDB taxonomy): domain Bacteria; phylum Pseudomonadota; class Alphaproteobacteria; order Rhizobiales; family Rhizobiaceae; genus Paramesorhizobium; species Paramesorhizobium leguminum. Next base: position 159,272 of record NZ_QJTF01000002.1, read on the forward strand.
AAGCGCGAGCTGAAGCCGGGACGCCGCCTCTCCTGCTCCGCCACCATTGAAGGCGATCTCGTCATCGACGTGCCGCAGGACGTCCAGGTCAACGCCCAAACCATACGCAAGGACGTCGACACCCGCAGCATCGAGCGCAATCCGGCGGTCCACATGTGCTATGTCGAAGTGGAAGAGCCCGACATGCACAAGCCGCTCGGCGACCTCGACCGGTTGAAAGCAGCGCTTGAAAAGGACTGGGGATACAAGGAGTTGCAGGTCGATGCCTATCTCCTGCCCAAACTCCAGCAGATCCTGCGCAAGGAAAAATGGGGCGTCACCGCCGCCATTCACCACGGCGAGGAAACCGGCCGCCCGACATTGATCGCACTCTGGCCCGGCCTCAAGAACGAGGCCTATGGTATCGCCTGCGACATCGGCTCGACCACCATCGCCATGCATCTATCCTCGCTTCTTTCGGGCCGCACCCTCGCCTCGGCGGGCGCGTCCAACCCGCAGATCCGCTTCGGCGAGGATCTGATGAGCCGCGTTTCCTATGTCATGATGAACCCCGACGGGCGCGAGGCGATGACGCTTGCGGTTCGCGAGGCGGTCAACAACCTCGTTGACAAGGTCTGCGCCGATGGCGGCATTGCGCGCGAGGATATTCTCGACGCCGTCTTCGTCGGCAATCCGATCATGCACCACCTGTTCCTTGGCATCGACCCGACGGAGCTCGGCGGCGCGCCCTTCGCACTCGCCGTCTCGGGTGCCATGCATCTGAAATCGTCGGATATCGGCCTGCCAATGAATCCCGGCACCCGTGTCTACATGCTGCCCTGCATCGCCGGCCATGTCGGCGCGGACGCCGCCGCCGCGACGCTCAGCGAAGGCCCGCACCGGCAGGACGAGATGATGCTGCTCGTCGATGTCGGCACCAATGCCGAGATCGTATTGGGCAATCGCCAGCGCACCGTCGCGGCCTCCTCACCCACCGGCCCTGCCTTCGAGGGCGCGGAAATCTCCGGCGGACAGCGCGCCGCGCCCGGTGCCATCGAGCGCGTGCGCATCGACCCGGACACGCTGGAGCCGAAATTCCGCATCATCGGCGTCGAGCAATGGTCGGATGAGCCGGGGTTCGCGGAAGCAGCGAGCCGCACCGGCATCACCGGCATTTGCGGGTCAGCTATCATCGAAGTCATCGCGGAAATGTACCTGTCCGGCATCATCTCCGAGGATGGCGTCATCGACGGCAGCCTAGCGCAAATCCAGGAAAAGTGTGAAGCGGTTTTCCGTCCGGATTTGCGCAAAAAAAACAACGCCCGCTCGCCCCGCATCACCGCCAATGGCCGCACCTTCTCCTATCTCCTGCATGAGGGCAGCCCGCGCATCGCCATCACCCAGAACGACGTGCGCGCCATCCAGTTGGCGAAGGCCGCGCTCTATGCCGGGGTGAAGCTGCTGATGGACAAGCTCGGCATCGATCATGTCGATCAGATCCGCTTCGCCGGCGCCTTCGGCTCGTTCATCGATCCGAAATACGCCATGGTCCTCGGCCTCATCCCAGATTGCGAGCTGGAAAACGTCAAGGCCGTCGGCAATGCGGCGGGAACCGGCGCGCGCATGGCGCTGCTCAACCGCGATTACCGCCGCGAAGTCGAGGAAACGGTGGGCCGCATCGAGAAGATTGAAACCGCACTGGAGCCGAAATTCCAGGAGCATTTCGTCTACGCCATGGCGATCCCCAACAAGGTCGATCCCTTCCCCAAGCTCTCCGCGGCGGTGAAGCTGCCGGAGCGGAAATCCGATGGCGATGGCTCCGACGGTCCGGCAGACGGCTCCCCCCGCCGCCGCTCCCGCGAGGAACGCGCCGCGCGCCGGAACCGAGGTTAGAGCGGCTCCTGTTTTAATGGATTCGCTAGATACCCCCCTCTGCCCTGCCGGGCATCTCCCCCTCAAGGGGGGAGATTACGCCTTCATGGCGCTCGCCACCAATCGCAGACGTTACAGAATAGATACGACGACTCGTGTCAGCCAATCTCCCCCCTTGAGGGGGAGATGCCCGGCAGGGCAGAGGGGGGTACTGCCTCGCCAACTGCTCTCTTTGCTGCCTCCTCCCATCGACACCCGTTTCGCTTTCTGCGAATAAGGCCGCATGATCACATGTTTCGACATCGGCGGCACGGCCATCAAGAGCGCGCGGGCAACCTCGCCGCAAGATATCAAGGCTTTGGACCGCGTTCCGACACCACTCAACGATTTCGACGCATTCGCCGCCGCAATCGGCAGGATAGCCACTGAAGCGACCGGCAACGACCATAGCCTCGTCTCGATTTCGCTTGCCGGCGTCATCGATGCCGATAGCGGGCGCATCACCTGCGCCAATATCCCGTGCATCGATGGGCGCCCCCTCGTCGCCGACCTCGAAGCAGTCCTGAAAAGACCCGTGCTGATCGCCAATGACGCGGATTGCTTTGCGTTTGCCGAAGCAATTCTGGGCGCGGGGCGCGGTCATCGCGTGGTGTTCGGTGCAATTCTGGGCAGCGGCGTGGGAGGCGGCATCGTCATCGACGGCAAGGTCCTGACCGGAGCCGGCGGCTTTGCCGGGGAATGGGGCCACGGGCCGATTTCCGCCACGCTCGCCGGCAACCCGCCGGTCGCCATACCGCGTTTTGCCTGCGGCTGCGGCCAGACCGGATGCATCGACGCCATATGCAGCGCCCGCGGCCTCGAAAAGCTGCATCGCTATCTCCATGGCATGGAGGCAACCAGCACCGAGATCATCGACGCCTGGACAAGCGGCGATGCGAACGCCACCCATACCATCAATTGCCATGTCGACATCCTGTCGGACGCGCTGGCGCTGGTCGTCAATGTGCTCGGCGCATCCATCGTGCCCGTCGGCGGCGGACTGTCGAATTCGATGCCATTGATAGAGCGGATCGACGCGGCGGTGCGCAACCGCATATTGCGCAAAACGGACAAGCCGCTGGTGGTGCGCGGCGAATGCCGCATCGAACCGGGCCTCATCGGCGCGGGTCTGCTTGGGCTGGAAGCACGGCCATGAGCCACATCCTGCTGGAAGTCTGTGTCGATGATGCCGAAGGGCTGGAAGCGGCGATCGAAGGCGGCGCCGACCGCATCGAGCTTTGCTCCGCGCTGCAACTGGGCGGCCTCACCCCCTCGCCCAGCCTCATCGCCCTTGCGTCACTGGCAACGATCCCAGTCTATGCGATGATCCGCCCGCGCGCGGGGGATTTCGTCTATACGGACCGCGAGATCGAGCAGATGCAATATGATATCTATGCCGCGCGCGCGGCGGGCCTCGCTGGCGTGGTGTTCGGCGCCAGCCGCCCCGACGGCAATCTTGATCCTCACGCGCTTGAGCAACTCATGCGCGAGACAGACGGCCTCGGCACGACACTCCACCGCGCTTTCGATCTGGTGCCGTATATCGATGAAGCTGTACGCATTGCCATCGACACCGGCTTCGGGCGCATCCTCACGTCGGGTCGGGCAAGGACAGCGCTGGAAGGTTTGGATGATCTGGAAAAAGCATTCGCTGCGGCGGACGGTAAAATCTCGATCATGCCTGGTTCCGGACTGACGGCGGAGAATGTAGAAACGTTGTTGTCTCGCCTGCCCGTAACCGAGGTGCACGCCTCATGTGGCGTTGCTCTACCGTCAAGGGAAGGAAATATAGTTCGCCTTGGTTTTGAGGACGGCCTGCGGCGAAAGACTGACAAACATCGGGTGGCGGCGCTTAAGCGAAAGCTTCTTTAAATACAGATAGTTGTTGCTATTATCAGACTCAAAACGATAAGCGTTTCCGCGCTTCCTCTCACCCTCCTCTGGCTTGCCAGCCATCTCCCCCTCAAGGGGGGAGATTACGCCTTCACAGGCGTATATACCAATCGCCAACGTTGCAGAATAAGAACCGTCATTGATGACAGCCAATCTCCCCCCTTGAGGGGGAGATGCCCGGCAGGGCAGAGGGGGGTGAGAGGAAGCGCGGATCAGCAAATCCATCAACCACGCCCTCAAAACTTCCCCGTCCGCCCATACTTCTCAAAAATCCCGCGCAAATGCTCCGCCACCACCTCCACATGCTGGCCGGCATTCTTGGCGACGATCATGCCAAGCTGGTAGCTGCCAAGCGGCGGCAGGCCGTGTTCCGGGCCGAGCGGGACGAGCCCCTCGCTCAGCAGCGTCTTGCCGAATGGTGCGATGGCGAGATCGGCGAGGATTGCCGACCGCTGGCCCGTGGTATGCGCGCTCATATAGGCGACGCGATACTCGCGCCCCGCTTTTTCCAGCGCCTCAAGCGCGTTGCCGCCCCAGGCGCAGCCCTCCTCCCACATGGAAAGCGGCAGCGGCTGGCGCTCATGCGCGGTGCCGCATTTGGCGCCGGCCCACACCAGTTCCTCGGTCATCAGCACCTCGACATCGCTGGTCTTCGGCACAAGGTTCGACAGATTGATCATGGTGATGTCGAGGCGCTTCTCATCTATCCGCCGGCGCAGATTTACGCTCTGGTCGATGACGACATCCACCGTCACGCTGGGATGCGTCTCGGCGAAGCGCTTCAGCACGTAGGGCAGCACCCATTCGCCGATATCGTCGGGCGACCCAAGCCGCACAAGGCCAGAAACGGTCGGCGCCACGAACTTCGCCACCGCCTCCCGGTTGAGCGCCAGCATCCGCCGCGCATAGCCCAGCAGCAATTCGCCATCGCTCGTCAGCGAAACGGACCGCGCATCGCGCTCCAGAAGCGTGGTGCCAAGCGTCTCCTCCAGCTTCTTGATCTGCATCGACACCGCCGACGGCGTGCGGAACACCGCATTCGCCGCCGAAGAGAAGCTTCCCGTCTCGGCGATCATCACGAATGTCCTCAAAACGTCGAGGTCGAGAATAGGCAGCGGATGGTGCATCGGAGCGGTCATGTCCAGCCTCATGGATCAAATATATTGAATTCACATGTTCATCAATTTCGTTTGATTGAACATCAACATCATCCGATAGTCAAGAAAGGAAATAGAAATGGCTGCTCAGGAGAAACGCCATGGCCGACTGCAACGACAACTATCTCGATCAATATAATGCGCATCTGGCACGATTTGCCCATCGGGCTATCAGGGCTTTCGAGAACTTCACCTCCCCGATCGCCGGAATGTTCGAGGAGATGGCAGCAAGGAAGCGGCGACGGAAAACGATCCTTGCCCTCGCCGCTCTGCCGGAGAACATCCTTCATGACATCGGCTGGCCGGATCTCTATGAACGGCAATTTCATGAGGATAAGAACTGATGCCCCCAAGGGTAGCGAGCGGCATACCGTTGCCCCAGCCGCTCGCGACCTGTTTACCCTTTTCCGCCTTTTTATGAGAATTGCCTGTTTGCGACAGTTATTTCGTCGCACTTCCCCTGGAATTCGTTCTATGGTTCAATGGCTTTAGGTCGCAAAGAAACCAGAATAATGGTTCATACGCGACAGGGAACGGAATGATAGCCATGAATCAGAAAACGCTTGTAAAGCGCTCCTTCGTCTTTTTTCTCGTTCCCGATTTCTCGATGATCGCGTTTGCGACGTCCATCGAGCCGTTGCGCATTGCCAACCGGATGCTGGGCTACAACGCCTATCGCTGGCGTCTGGCATCGAGCGACGGCAAGCCCGTCACGGCATCCAATGGCGTCGAATGCGCCGTCACCGCCTCGCTGGAGGATGAGCGCCGCTATCTGACCGGCGAGGAACGGCCCTCGATGGTCCTTGTCTGCTCCGGCATCAATGTCGAGAAATTCCAGAACAAATCAGTCTTCGCCTGGCTGCGCGAGGAGTTCAACCGCGGCGTCTCAGTGGGCGGCCTCTGCACCGGCGCCCACATTCTCGCCGCCGCCGGCCTTCTTTCAGGCAAACGCTGCGCCATCCATTGGGAAAACCTGCCCGGTTTCGCGGAAGCTTTCCCTAAGGCCGATGTCTATGCCGATCTCTTCGAGGTCGATGGCAACATCTACACCTGCGCCGGCGGCACCGCCGCGCTCGACATGATGCTGAAGCTCATCGGCGACGATTTCGACGACAATCTGGTCAATCGCGTTTGCGAGCAGGCCCTGACCGACCGGGTGCGCAACCCGCACGACCGCCAGCGCCTGCCGCTGCGCGCGCGCTTGGGTGTGCAGAACTCCAAGGTGCTGACCATCATTGAACTGATGGAGGCGAGCCTGACCGAGCCCCTGTCGCTGATCGAGGTGGCCGACCATGTCGGCCTGTCGCGCCGCCAGATCGAGCGCCTGTTCCGCCACGAGATGGGCCGCTCGCCCGCCCGCTACTACCTCGAAATCCGCCTCGACCGCGCCCGCCATCTGCTCATCCAGTCCTCCATGCCCGTGGTGGAAGTAGCCGTCGCCTGCGGCTTCGTCTCGGCCTCTCATTTCTCGAAATGCTACCGCGAGCTTTATGGCCGCTCACCGCAACAGGAGCGGGCGGAGCGGAAGCAGCCGATGGCGGCGTAAAAATTTAGGCTTACCACTGAATGCTGATGGAGGAGCGCGCGCCACTGCTTTCCAGCCATCTACCACCTCTCACATAGTCATCCTCGGGCTTGACCCGAGGATCCACGGCGAGGAGGCGAGAATGGTACTATCATCCGCTACAGGATCGTTGGCATAGAGCAGAATATAGGTCGAACAACAAACACAGCTTTCGCTTGCTGGAATGCGTTGATGGAGCGGCGCCGTCTGTACCCCCTCGCCGTGGATCCTCGGGTCAAGCCCGAGGATGACGACGTGAGAGGTGGGTGATGTCCGGCAGGACAGAGGGGGGCGCTGTCCCGCCAGCACTTCTATTTTACACCTACCCTCTCATCCGCTCATTCTCCCCATCGAACGGCGATTCCGAAATGACGGTCGCCTTGTGCATCTTGCCCAAAATCCGGATATCAAGCTCCGTACCCAGCGCGGAGAACTCCGGCTTCACCATCGCCAACGCCAAGCTCTTCCCCAAGCGCCAGCCATAAGCGCCGTTCGTCGCCCGGCCGATGAGCTTGCCGTCATGATAGATCGGCTCCGAGCCACGCGCGTCGGCATCGCCGATATCGTGCACCTCCAGCGTCACGAAATTCCACTTCAGCCCATTTTCACGCGCGCTCACCACCGCGTCGCGACCGATGAACTCGCCCTTGTTCGGATGCACGAAGCGGTCTAGGCCGGATTCGTAGGCATTGTACTCGATGGAGAGTTCGCGCGGGATCAGGCGGTAGGATTTCTCCACCGACATCGCCAGCATGGCGCGGATGCCGAACGGCTTGATGCCGAATTCCGCGCCTGCTTCCATCAGAAGATCGTAGATCGTGTTCTGCTGCTCGATCGGATGATGCAGTTCCCAGCCGAGCTCGCCGACGAAATTGACGCGCAGCGCATGGGCTGTCGCCGGGCCGACATTGATCTGCTTGCCCGATAGCCACGGGAAATCCTCGTTCGCAAGGCTCGTGCGGGTCAGCTTCTGGAGCACCTTGCGGCTGTTCGGCCCGGCCAGCACCAGCACGCCCAGCTTCTGCGTAACGGGGCGAAGCCGCACCGAGCCATCGGCGGGAAGCAGCTTATGGAGATAGTCGTGGTCGTGATTTTCATAAGCACCGGCGGAAACCAGATAGAACAAGCCCGGATAATATTCATAGACGGTGAATTCCGAGCGCACCCCGCCATTCTTGGTCAGGAGATGGCAAAGCGCGATACGGCCCTGCTTCTTCGGGATACGGTTGGCGAGGATGCTATCGAGCCACGCCTGAGCGCCCGGCCCGGACACCTCCATCTTGGCGAAGGCCGACATGTCGAGCAGGCCGACATTCTCGGAAACGTTCTTCACCTCGTTGCCGACATGCTCGAAATAGTTCGAGCGGCGGAACGACCATAATTCCTTGACCTTGCCGTCGGCATCCGGCTTCGGATGGTTGTGGTTGAGCAGCACATCCGGCTTGTCGAGCGAGGCGACATCGATGCCGTAGCCCTCTGGCGCGAACCAGTTGGCCCGCTCCCAGCCATAGACCGAACCGAATACCGCGCCGAGCGCCTTCTGGCGGTCATAGGAAGGCGAGCGCTTCAAGGGCCGCGCCGCGCCGCGCTCCTCATCAGGATAATGGACGGAGAAGACCTCCGCATAGGCCTCCTCGTTCTTCTCCTTGAGATACCCCTCGGTCGCATAAGGGCCGAAACGGCGCGGGTCTACGCCCATCATGTCGATGGAAGGCTCGCCCTCGACGATCCATTCCGCCAGCTGCCAGCCAGCGCCCCCCGCCGCCGTCACGCCGAAGGAATGGCCCTCATTGAGCCAGAAATTCTTGAGCCGTGGCGCGGGACCGATGATCGGCGAACCATCCGGCGTATAGGCGATGGCGCCGTTATAAACCTTCTTGATGCCGACTTCGCCGAAGGCCGGAACGCGGGCGATGGCCGTCTCGATATGGGGCATCAGCCGCTCCAGATCCTCCTGGAACAACTCGTACTCGCTCTCATCCGAGGGACCATCAACATAGCAGACCGGCGCGCCCTTCTCATATGGTCCGAGCAGGAGGCCGCCATTTTCCTCGCGCATGTACCAGGAGGAATCGCTCTCACGCAGCACGCCCATTTCAGGCAGGCCCTTGGCCTTGCGCTCCAGGATCGCCGGATGCGGCTCGGTGACGATATATTGATGCTCGACCGGAATGACGGGAACATCGAGGCCGACCATTCGGCCCGTCTGCCTGGCAAAATTGCCGGTGGCGGAGATAACATGCTCGGCAAGAATATCGCCCTTGTCGGTCTTCACCAGCCATTGGCCATCCGGCTGCTGCTCGATACCGGTCACCGTGGTGTAGCGGTAGATCGTGGCGCCCAGATCGCGCGCGCCCTTGGCCAACGCCTGCGTCAGATCCGCCGGCTGGATATAACCGTCATCGGAATGCTGGATCGCACCGAGAATGCCGTCCATCTCCGCCAGCGGCCAGATTTCCTTGACCTCTTCAGGCGTCAGGAGTTTTACCGGCACGCCGATGGTTTCGGCCACGCCCGCATAATACATATATTCGTCCCAGCGGTCTTTGGTGCGGGCCAGACGGATATTGGTGCAATTGGTGAAACCGACATTCATGCCGGTCTCTTCCTGCAGTTCCTGATAGAACTTCACCGAGTATTTATGGATCTGGCCGACCGAATAGCTCATGTTGAACAGCGGCAACAGGCCCGCCGCGTGCCAGGTCGAGCCGGAGGTGAGTTCCTTGCGCTCGATCAGGACGGCATCGCTCCAGCCCTTCTTTGCCAGATGGTAGAGCGTCGAAACGCCCACCACGCCGCCACCGATCACCACCGCACGGGCATGGGTCTTCATATCGTATCGTTCCCCTTGGAAATAAGGCTGGATTTTTGAGGCACTATGCCGAGCGCCCTGCTTTTAATAAGGCCTGTTTGCGACATGGAGCGCCGCGCGTCCATTTGGAAGCGCGAAGAAAGACACCTTGTCATTTTGCTGCCCATGCCCGATTAAGGGCCTAGGGGGCAGGATCGATCATGATGGACATATCGGCGACGGAAAACAATGACAATGGCGGGCGCAAGCCATTCCTGCGCCGCGTTGTGGCGATGCCGCTCGCGTGGCTCGGGCTGGTTCTGCTGTTGCTTTGCGTTCTCCTTTCCCTTCCCATCGTCCTGCCGATCGGCCCGATGTATTGGGATACCTACATCTATTACGATGCCGCGCAGCGCATCTTCAACGGCCAGATCCCCAACACCGACTTTCTCACCCCGGTGGGTCCGCTCGCCTATTATCTCTTCGCGCTGGGATTGAAGCTTTTTCCTCATGCCCAGCCGCTTTTGCTCACCCAATGGGTCATCCTGTTTGTCGCCGCGCCGCTGATGGCCTTGGTGCTCGGCGATATCGCCCGCACCAGACGCCCTGTCACCGTTGCACTGATCGTCCCCTTCCTGATTTTAGCCATTTGTCCCGCAAATGTGCAGATATTCCATACCTATCCCGGCATGGATGGCTTCGGCATCTACAATCGCCACGCCACGCTTCTGCTCTATGTGCTCACGTCCGCCCTGATGTTCGTGAAGGATGGGCGCAGGCTCGCCATCGTCTGCGGGCTGACGATGCTTTCCCTCTTTCTCGTCAAGATCACCGGCTTCCTTGCGGGAGGGATGATCGGCCTGCTGGCATTATTGTCGGGGCGCATTTCCTGGCGCAGCGTCCTGCTGGCGGGCGCGGTGTTTCTCATCATCCTCGCCTGCCTGGAATTCAACGGGCGCATGATAACGGCCTACCTCAACGAAATCGCCCTGCTCATTCAATTGAACCGGGAAGCGCTGCTTCCCCGCTTCCTTACCGCCCTCTCCGCCGATCTCGATATCATCCTGGCGGGAGCGATGCTGGCGTCCGTCCTCTTCTGGACGGAACGAGGCAGGCTCACCGCCGCTTTCAGGGCCGGAGGCATCGCCGGCATACGCCATGGGCTCGACAGCAATTTCGTCTGGCTGGGCGTGGCGCTTGTCGCCGGCATTTTCTTTGAAACGCAGAACACGGGCAGCCAGGACTTTTCCTTCCTGTGGCCGATCCTCCTTGCCATTTTTATCCAGTCCTCGCGCGCGCCCCTCCCGCGCCAGCTTTTGATCGCGGTGCTCATCGGCTTCGTCGCCATCCCCTACACGGCCAAGATCGTTCACAAGACGCTGCGCGCCATCGCGGTGTCGCCCCGCTATGTCGCCGCACAGATGACCGACATGAAATCGCTGGCGCAGGTTTCCACCCATCGGAATATCATGGAGCGCGCCCTGCTGATGGAAAAACACTATCAGCAATATGGCGATGCCTACGCCGACCTCTCCGCCAAGGGCCAGCTTCCGAGCTGGCAGCTCTATTCCGAACTCGACTACCAGATGTACTGGCTGATTTCCGCGGATGGAGCCGTCAAGGATATCCGGAAATTCGAGGCCGCGCATGGCGTCCACTTCGCCACGATCATGAATCTCGATTTCCCCAATCCCTTCCCCTGGCTTCTCGATCGCGACGCGCCTCGCCATATCCAGATCGGCGCCGATCCCTTCCGCACCGTGCCGCCGCCCGACGCGGCGGCCAAAGCGGCGATAGCTGAGACCGATGCCGTGCTCGTGCCGCACTGCCCGCTCACCACCGGCCGCCGCGAACTCCAGCGCATCTATGCCGGTGCGCTTGAGGGAAAGCAGAAGGTGAAGCTCAACGATTGCTGGGATATGCTGCTGCGGCCGGGGCTCGTGCCGTCCGACGGTTGAGGCTTGAAACCAACGCGCCTCTGCTTTAGATTACGGGAGTGCTGACAGGGAGCGCTAACTCCTTCAGTCCTTTACTCGCTTCGTAGTTCGACAGCGACCCGCACGGAGACCAGGCCGTGTGGGTCTTTTCGTATTGCGACGTGAAAGAGACTGGCTTGAAACGTGTCACAGAAAATACTAGATTGGAGTGGGCCAGGAGCGTCAACTCCTGACCCTTTTCGCTCAGACTAGGAATTGAACCCGCACACGGACTGTCCAGCCAGTGCGGGTTTTCCTTATCTCAAGCGTGACGATAATAGGCACAGAATAGCCCATTGGTATCACTCCTGTTCGAGAGCAAAGCCGTGCCTCGGCCGACGTGGCTCATCCTCGCCGGTTGAGCGCTGGCTGGCTCAGCGCTCTGCTGCTTCTGCTCCCGAATATTCTCAATCAAGCATTGAATCAGCGAAGCGACAAGCCTACCGCACCTGCGCCTTGACGAAATCCTTGACGATCCGGACGATGCCCCGCGACAGCACTTCATCCAGCGCCGCGATGAATTGGTCGACATGCTCCCGCTCGCAGATCAGCGGCGGCTCGAGACGCACCACATTGCGGTTATATTCAGTGAAAGCCACCAGAACGCCATGGTCGCGCAGCAAATGACTGCCGATGAACCCCGGCAGCGATCCTTTCAGCTTGTCATCCAGCATGGCAAGCACGGGTCGCAATACCATCGGCATCGTCTTGGAAAAATCATGAAACTCCAGGCCGACCATCAGCCCCTGCCCGCGCACTTCCTTGATGAGCGAGGGATATTTTCCCTTGAGCCCCTCAAGCCGCTCGACCAGATAAGTTCCGGTAGACGCGGAATTGTCGATCAGGTGCTCATCGTAGAGCACATTCAGCCCCTCGATGGCCGTAATACACGCCTCGCCGATACCGCCAAAGGTGGCCATGGCGTGGATCAGCGCCGTCTTCGGCGTTCCATAGGCCTTCATATAGACCTCGCGCCGGGCAATCATCGCCGCCATCGCGGTCTTGCCGCCGCCGAGCGATTTGGCCAGCGCCGTCACATCGGGCACCACGCCATGATGCTCGAAAGCGTAGAATTTGCCCGACCGGCCAAGCCCGCACTGCACCTCGTCCGCGACCCAAAGCACACCGTACCGGTCGCAAAGCGCCCGCAGCTTCTGCCAGAATTCGGTCGGCGCCGTGACGATCCCGGCCCCACCTTGTATCGTTTCCAGCACGATGACGCCGATCTCGGGATCGGACTTGAACGCGTTCTCTATCGCCTCGATATCGCCGAAAGGCACACGCACCGTATTGTCGATGAGCTTGAACTCGCCGCGATAGAGCTTGCCGTCGGTGACGTTCAGAACGCCCTTGGTTTTGCCATGGAACGAATTCTCCGCATAGACCACTTTCGGGCGCTTCGGCCCGGCAGCGCGTTCGGCAACTTTCAGCGCCGCCTCCATCGCCTCAGAGCCGGAGGAGCCGAAGAACACCATGTCGAGATCGCCGGGGCTGCAGGCGGCGAGATTATGCGCCAGCGCCGCCGCATATTGCGACATGAAGGCCATGGCGATCTCGTGGCGCTTTTCCTCCTGAAAGGCCTGGCGCGCCGCGAGAATGCGCGGATGGTTGTGCCCGAAGGCGAGCGAGCCGAACCCACCGAAAAAATCGAGGATCTTGCGACCATTCTGGTCGACGTAGAACATGCCTTCGGCGCGCTCGACCTTGATCTTGTCGAAGCCGAGCAGCTTCATGAAATGCAGTTGCCCGGGATTGATATGTGCGGAGAAAAGCTCCGTCATGCGTGGCAGGTCAAGCGCCTTGGCCTCTTCGACCGTCAGCAATTTAGGCTTCGGCGTCATCCCGTACTCCCCCCGTTTCTATTTCGCGGCCAGCGGCACCATCTGCGCCACCGGCCTGCCGTCAATCTTGTTGCGATATTCCTTGTAAGCGGCGACAAGCATGTCCTCGTCACGGAACTTCGGCTTCCACCCGAAGGCAGCGAAGGCGCGTGATGTGTCTCTCACACAATATTCATCGGCGATCAGATACTGCTCGGGATCCATCACCGGCTTGTCGATAGCATCCAGCAGCTTGAGCGTAGCCTTGACCGCGAAGGCAGGCGTCGGCAGCAGAATCGATTTCGAGCCCGCCTGTTTGATCAGCCCCCCAAGCAGCGCGCGCACCGAAGGCGGGCTCGACGAGCCGAGATTATAAGCGTCATTCGGCACGCCGTGCTCGCAGGCGAGGCGCGCGATTTCCGCGCAATCATAGACGGAAATGAACTGGTAAGGGTTCTTGCCCGAGCCGATCATCGGCACAGGAAAATTGCGGTCAACGAGCTTGAACAGCTTTTCCAGAATGCCGAGACGGCCAGGACCGATGATCAGCCGCGGGCGCATGATCGAGATGTTCATGCCACGCGCGCGCCAATCGGCGGCAAGCGCCTCCGTCGCGGCCTTCGACTTGCCGTATTCACCCAGCGGCGCAATCGGATGGTCCTCCGTCTGCGGCGAGACGACAGTATGGCCATAGACCATATCGGTGGTGAACTGCACCAGTTTCGAAGCTCCCGCCCGGTCCATGGCGCTCATGATATGGGCGGCGCCGTGATAATTGACCGGCCAGAAGAATTCATGCCGCTTGGCGCGCACCTGCAGCGGCGAGAGCATCTTGGCGGCGAGATTATAGACCATGTCATCCGGCTGGAGGCCGATCGCGTTCACCTGCACTTCGCTGGTGACATCGCAATGGACGAACCGCGCGTTGCCGTAATGCGGCAGTTCGGACCGGACGATATCCGCGACGACGACCTCCTCGCCCCGCGCTACCAGATCATGCGCCAGATAGCGGCCGACAAAACCGTCGCCGCCGAAGATGATATGTCTCATGATTTCCCCCGCTGTTCTGTTTATTTTGCACCGGCTTCGGCATGAACCGCCGCAGAAGCCGCCGCGCGGCCATGCCCGCTCTGGGCGATCAGCACTGTGCCGATGCAGATAAAGGCGATACCGGCGATTTTCAGAGTTCCGAGCTCTTCCTTGAACAGGGCCCACGCGAAAACAGCGACCGCCACATAGGCGAGACTCAAGAACGGATAGGCGAAGGAGAGATCGACTTTCGACAAAACGTACAGATGGGAGGCCATCGAGATGACAAAGACCGTAAGCCCTGCGAATACCCACGGATTGAACAGTATTTGGAACATGCGCTGGATAAGCGTATCCGCGCTGAAGCTGATGGGTCCGAGCGAGATCATGCCGTATTTGAGCAGTATCTGCGCCGCGGCATTGGTCATCACCGTAAACAGAATAAAAGGAATATATTTTGTCATCGCACCCACCCGTTTGCTACAGCATGACCCCGAAAAATTTGGCCTTTTCGGATAAGATCATGCGGCTAAAACAAATACTGTCGCTACACCAGGCATGTTGAGAAGCCGCAAAGCGATTGTCTACAATTCGAACAATCCGCAATTCTCACTTGCAATCCGGCTTCCCGATTGCAATTCGCATTCATGTGCCCTTGGGTCAAGCGAGCATTAGAGCATGATCCCGAAAAGTTGCAGACTTCCAGGTAAGATCATGCGGCTAAAGCTAACCCCGTTAGGTGCATGATCCCGAAAAGTTGCAGACTTCCGGGTAAGATCATGCGGCTAGAACTAACCCCGTTCTTTGCCAGAAATTCGATGAAAATGCGGGGTCGCGCATTTCCTCCAGTTTTCTCCACTCCGGAAAAGACGCGGCGAAGGTTTCCGCCGACATTCTTTGGTCCTTGTAGGGATTGACCCGGCCGCCCGCGTTCACCGTCAGCCGGTCGAGTTCGCACAGAAGCGTCAGCGTCTTCGCGCCGCGATTGGGGAAATCGAGCGTCAGCGTATAGCCCGCGCGCGGAAAGGACAGAAGCCCCGGCGAGGCAACCGGCCCGAACCGTTTCAGCACCGTCAGGAAGGATGCCTGCCCTGCCCGGCGCGTCGCCTCCAGCATGTCCGGTATCGCCGCTCGCGCCTGAGGTTCCGGAATGACGCTCTGGTGCTGGTAAAGCCCTGCCGGACCATAAAGCCGGTTCCAGTCGCGTACCCCGTCAAGCGGATAGAAGAAGCTTGCATAGCCCGTCAGATGCGGTCCCGCATTCTTACCTTTTAGATAATGATAGGCGGAGTTGAAAAGCTTGAGGCTTGGCCGACTGACCGCCGAAAATGGCAATTCGAACGGCACACGGAGCCGCGCGGAGCGGTTGTCAGCGTTGAAATTGCCGTTGGCGGCATGGTTTCCCGTGATCAACAGCCCGCGCCCGGCATGGCGTCCGCCAGCAAGCTGGTCGATCCATGCCACAGCATATTCATTCTCCTCGTCCGCCTTTTCAGCCAGCGCAAAGAATTCATCGAGATCGGCAAAGGGCGTGACCCGCTCCTCTATATCGAGCGAAGTGACGCGCATCAGCCGGATGCGGGCCGTCACGATCAAGCCGGTCAGCCCCATTCCCCCGATGGTCGCGGCGAAAAGCGCCGGGTTTTCACCCGGCGAGCAATTGCGCAGCACCCCATCCGAACGCAGGAGCGTGAGCCTATCCACATGACAGCCGAAGGTGCCGCGCCGGTGATGGTTCTTACCATGCACGTCGTTGGCAATCGCCCCTCCCAGCGTAACGAAGCGCGTACCCGGCGTTACGGGCAGGAAAAAACCATGCGGCGCGGCAAAGGCGATTATGTCAGCGAGAAGCACGCCCGCTTCCGCCTCCAGGATGCCGCTCTCCCCGTCGAAACCGAGTATTCGGCCCGCCGGGCGCATCCCGATAAGCGTACCACCATCATTATGGCAGCTATCGCCATAGGAGCGTCCATTGCCGAAGCCGAGCAACGCGCCCGCCGCCACCTCGCCGCTTCTCAGCATCCGCTCCGCTTCAATAAACGAAACCGCCTGCCGCGGCCTTCGCTCTATGCGGCCGAAGCTTTCAAGCGTCACCAGTTCACCCCAGCCAGCACCAGCATCGCCGCGCCGATCAGCACCATTATGAGGCTGCGCCAGTCGCCGAGCAGGAATACGACCGGATCATCATGCATTTCCTCGCGCCGCGCCAGAATCCATATGCGCAAATTGATGTAGAGAACGATCGGGCAAAGCGGCCAGATCATCCAGGGGTGGGCATAAAGGCTCGCGACGGACTGGCTGTCCACGTAGAGCGCCAGCACCAGCACCGCGCCGAAGGCGGACGCCACACCGCTCTGCGCAATGATCTCGCGATCGATGGCGCGATACCCCCTGCCGGCCAGCTTGGCTTTTTCTTCCGGCGGCGAACTTGTCAGCTCGACATAGCGTTTCACCAGCGAGAGCGACAGGAAAAAGAAAATGGAGAAGGCGAGCAGCCAGAACGAGTCCGGCGTGGCGGTGGCGGCAACGCCCGCCAGCAACCGCAGCGTATAAAGCCCCGCCAGCACCAGCACATCGATGAGCAGCATCCGTTTCAGTGCCGCCGTGTAGGCGGTGGTGACAACAAGATAGAGCGTGAGGACCAGCATGTACCGGGCCGGCAACAGCAGGGCCAGGCCATAGGCCAGCGCCAGCAGCGCTATCGCAGCGCCAATACCGAACGGGATGGAAAACGCACCGCTGGCGAAGGGACGGGCCTTCTTGCGCGCATGCCGCCGGTCCAGCTGCAGGTCGAACAGATCGTTGACGATATAGATCGACGACGCGGCGGCGCAAAACGAAACAAAGGCAATCGCCGCGTGGATGACGACATTCACCGAAAACAGGTCGTGGGCAAGAAGCGGTGGAACGAACACAAGCGTGTTCTTTATCCATTGATGCGCGCGCAGCATTTTCAGAATGCCATGAAGCCCCGTGCGCGGCGCCGGGAAATAGCCTCCTGCCTCGCCATCGCCGCCATGCTTGCGATGCCACGCCCGCGCGGCCCTGTCGGGTGCGACGACGATGGCCTTGCGCGCATTGCTGAAAATAGTGATATCGGCGCGTGAGTTGCCCGCATAGTCGAAGCCGCGCTCGCCAAACGCTTCCACCAGCATTTTCAGCTTGTTGCCCGCGGCAAGGTTTCGGATCCGGCTTGTCGAATAGACCGCATCGAAAATGCCCAGGTGCTTCGCCACCGCTTCGGCGAAAGATGTGGCGGAGGCGGTGGCAAGAACCAGCCTGCGCCCCCCCGCATGTTCGCGCTTCAGGAAATCGAGAAACTCCAGCCGGTAGGGAAGCGTCGAGGCATCGATCATGACGCGCTCGGCGATTTCATGCTTCAGCCACGCCCTGCCTCGCAAGGCCCACACCGGAAGCAGGAAGATGTAGAGAATGTTCTTCTTCAAAAGCAGGAAGATGCCTTCCCACAAAAGATCCGTTGCAATCAGGGTGCCGTCGAGATCGACAGCCAGCGGTACTGTCTCTACCTTGCTACGCGCATTCATCATTCCTACCCTGCTCCCCCACGTTCAGCTTTTTAATAGCGAACAACAAGAAAACAAAGGATGAAATGCGTGTGGGGAAACTATCAGCTCGTGCGATTATTCATGAGTGATCGAAGCAGGAGGAATATCAAGCAGATAGGCAATGGCAATATAAATATATTGCCTTATTCCCCTACTGCCCTACTGCCCTACTGCCTTAATTGATCTTCGCCTTGCCGCCTGTAATCTCGATGGTCTCGCTGCCCGTCAGCGCCTGACGGTCGCCATTGGGAAAGGTGACGAAGCAGCCGGAAGGGCAAAAATCCACCGTTTCGCTCGGCGCGATGACCAGATCGCTCTTGGTCGACCCTTCTGTGACGACAAGGGTGCGCGGCTCGCTGTCCTTATTGACGGCGCTGGCTGCCAGCGCGGCGCTGGAACCGATTGTGGCCAGAAGCAAAACGGTTGCAAATCTCTTCATTTCGTTCCCGGTGTCGCCACCGCCCCTTTGCAGCGAAAGGCTGCTTCCAGTTTGCACAGGCATTCCCCGCCCATTTCCAGACACAATTTATAGTCTGCGATCTGAACGGCAACTGAACATATCAATTTCTTGTCCCGGTGACATTGGTCTTCGTTCCCACCTTCACGGTTTTGGTCTTTTCATCGCTCTCTTCACCGTTGCGGTCGGCGAGGGCCTCGGCGATTGCCTCTATATGCTCCATGCGCAGGTGAATATCTGTCTGCGGGAACGGGATTTCGATCCCTTCCGCCGCGAACTTCTCCATGATCTGGAAGCGCAAGTCATTCTGCACGTTCGCGCCGTTGGATATGTCGGCAAGAAACACGCGAAGCTCGAAATCAAGCGAGGAAGCGCCGAACGCCTTGAAGGCGACGAAAGGTTCTGGATTTTTCAGCACCTGCGGATGCGAGCGCCCAATCTCCAAAAGCGCCGCATGAACCTTTCTGGGATCGCTGCCATAGGCCGCCCCCACGGGTATATCGACGCGGCCAAGCTTGTTGCGATAAGTCCAGTTGGCGACATTGGCGTTGATCAGCGATGAATTTGGAACGATGATCGACTGGCGCTGGAAAGTTTCCACCTCCGTGGCGCGTACGCTGATCTTCTTGACGATGCCGCCGACGCCGCCCGCCTCCACCCAATCGCCCACCTTGATCGGCCGCTCCACCAGCAGGATGAGTCCGGAGACGAAATTCTGCACGATGTTCTGCAGACCGAAACCGATACCGAGCGAGAGACCGCCGGCGATCAGCGCCAGGTTGGAAAGATTGACGCCTGCAGCAGATATGCCCACCAGCGCCGCCAGCGCCAGGCCGACATAGCCGATGACGGTGCGGATGGAATTGCGCACGCCGGAATCGACCCGCCCGCGCGCCATCACGCTGCCATCGAGCCAGTTCTGGAACCAGCGCGTGAGGAAATAGCCGGCGACGAAGAGTAGAAGCCCGGTGAAAATTCCCGTGAACGAGATGGAGAAACTGCCGATCTGGAATCCGGTCAGCAACCGGAGGAACCAGGTCTGCAATTCCGACCATTGGAAGCCCAATTGTAGAAGGATCAGCGGAATACCCACCAGGAGAACGGCGATATTGATAAGGATGCCCGCAACCAGCCCGAGCTGGTCAAGCGAGGCCTCGCTCGTGCCGAAACGCTGCTGCATGGCGCGCCCGATGGAGGTGCCTCCGAACGCATGTTCATCCGTGATTGCCCGGGCGGTGAGGAAGCCCAGATACATCGTCACCAGAAACGCGCCGTTGACGACGATCTGTTGCGAGGCGAAGCGGGCAAGCCCGATATAGCCGAGCAACGCCGCGACGATCGGGAACAACCCCAGGCAGATGAGAAACAATCGCAATGCCTTTGGCCACGGCTTGGCCGCGCCTGTCTCCTCGTCCTCGAACGGCTTCACCCACGCAATGGCGATGATGAGAAGCCCCCCGAGCACTGTCGCCAACAGGCTTTTCGCCACCGTCAGCGACAGGGGCGATACCAGGATCTGGTTGACCGTGTTCAGGAAATAATCGAGGCCATTGATCAACGCGGTCGCCGTGATGAGGAAGGTGAGCACCCGCGCGGGCCTGGACGCGATGCGCACCAGCCGCCAGTTCGGCATGTCCGCGCACAACACCGCCTTCGCCAGCCTGTGGATGAAATAGACAATGAGGATGACCGTGAACAGCGACGACAGCATCGCCGCGATGTCAGGACGCAGCACATTGAAATAGTCGAGAAGATAATAGGTTGTCCCGAGGAAGACAGCCGCGGCCGCCGTAGGAATGAGCGTGGACCAGAAAGCGGCGGAAAGCCGGCTCAGATAGGACGGAGCCTCAACGGTGACATCACGGCTGAGAAAAAACCTGCCTAGAAAACGGCGTGCGCCGAAACGCAGCACCAGCGCGGCGCACAGCGCGAGGAATGCAGCCGCCAAAAACGGCTTGAACTTGAAGAAAAGAACGAAGCGCCACCAGGATGATACCACCCGCCCGAGCGTCTGGGCCTCTGCGCCTGCGGCGCCCGCTACCTCGCTGCCCAGCGCATAATTGATATCGACACGCTGCGACAGGGTACGCGTGAACAGATTGCGGCGCATTTCGCCGATCCGCTCGATCATCTGGTTGGCGGTGAGAGAGGTATCCTCCGTCTCCCCGATCATGGCGTTGATCTGCGCCTTTTCCGTCGTCAGCTTGTTGCGCTCGTCGGTAACGATTTCAGGCTCGGCTGGCTGGTCTTTGGCTGGTGCCGGTCCGAGCTGCTCCAGCCGCGCATTGATCTCCGCCAGCCTTGGCCGGAATGCCAGCCCCGCACCCAGCAGCTTCTTCGCCGTATCTTCCAGGCTGATACGCAGGTTTACCAGCGCTTCGTCGTTGGTCGCCGCCTTGTTGAGCGTATTGGCAAAATCAGCGGTCTGCTTTTTAAGCGAGTCGATGACCGGCCGTTCCTGATCGACGATACTCTGCGGTACTGTGGCAACCGGCGGCGGGGCGGTGACCGCCTGCGCCAGCACCTGGCCCGCAGGAACAAGCAACGCAAGGAACATCGCGAAAATGAACAGAACTCTCGAGGATTTGTTTGAAATTATCAATTTATCGTTCCGCAGTTTCTGCCGGGCAACCAGGCTTGAGTGTGCCGTCAAGCACCGTTCACAAGCAAAACGGGCACAATCATGGCACCGCGTATAGGTCAGATATAGGCAAGCGACATGAATCGGAATAGCAGAAATCCCTGTTAAGCGCTGGAAACAAGCGATATTTTCTTGTCCACTGGCGATTGGGTGTTTATGGAGAAGGAAATCCCTGACAGGGAAATCAGAACATCTGCGCCCGTCGATATCTTCGGGGCAATCTCCGGATTGGGCGAGCGCGATTTACCGGATCGGCAATATGCGAACTTCAAAATGGGTCGTCGCGGCCTACAGCATCATCGTTCTGCTCGGCATCCTGGTGGCGTTGCCGAACCTGTTCACCAAGGAACAGCTGGCCTCCCTGCCCGGCTGGCTGCCGAAAAAGCAGGTTACGCTCGGGCTCGATCTGCGCGGCGGTTCCTATCTCATGATGGAAGTCGATGAAGCGAGCCTGAAGAAGGATCGCCTGCGCTCGATGCTCGATGACGTCCGCTCCAAGCTGAGGGCCGAACGCATCCAGCCGCAATCGGTTCGCATCGCGGGCGATGCCGTGGTGGTCAATATTCCGGATGCAGCTCAGCGCGCCCAAGCGCAAACGGCGCTTAACACGCTCGTTACCCCGGTCGGCGACACCGGTTTCGGCACCACGACCAACAATATCGATGTCACGACCAACGGCAACCAGATCAGCCTCACGCTGACGGAAGCCGGCGAGCGCTACCGCCTCGACAATGCGGTGCAGCAGAGCCTTGAGATCATCCGCCGGCGTGTCGATCAGGTCGGCGTGGCGGAACCGTCGATCCAGCGCGCCGGCTCCGACCGCATCGTGGTTCAGCTTCCCGGCCTGAAAGACCCGACGCAGCTGCGCCAGCTTCTTGGCTCGACCGCCAAGATGACCTTCCATATGCTCGCCGACGTCAACCCGAACGATCCGCCGCCCGCGGGCGTGACCATCCTGCCGGATGCCAAGGATCCGAACATCAAGTACCCGGTTGAAGACCAAGTGGCGCTTGACGGCTCGCGACTTGTCGATGCACGCGCCGGGTTCGACCCGAACACCAATCAGCCGCTGGTCTCCTTCAAATTCGATAGCGTCGGCGCGCGCCAGTTCGCCGACATCACGAGCCGCAATGTCGGCAAGCCCTTCGCCATCGTTCTCGATGGCAAGGTGCTGAGCGCGCCCGTCATCCGCGAGCCGATTACCGGTGGCTCCGGCCAGATCAGCGGCAATTTCACGGTCGAGGAGACGTCGACCCTTTCGGCACTGCTGCGCGCGGGCGCCCTGCCCGCCCCGCTCACCGTCGTGGAAGAGCGCACCGTCGGCCCTGATCTCGGCGCCGACTCCATCAAGATGGGCCTCTATACCGGCATCGCCGGCTTCATTCTCGTCGCGCTGTTCATTGTCGTGCTTTACGGCTTCTGGGGCATGGTCGCCAATGTGGCTCTCCTGCTTCACACGGTCCTCACCTTCGCCGCGCTAAGCCTGCTTGGCGCGACGCTGACGCTGCCGGGCATCGCCGGCATCATCCTCGGCATCGGTATCGCCGTCGACGCCAACGTGCTGATCAACGAACGCATCAAGGAAGAAACCCGCAAGGGCCTTTCCGCCATGGCGGCCCTCGACAAGGGTTTCAAGAGCGCCTACGCGACCATTGTCGATGCCAACGTGACGACGCTCATCGCCACCGGCCTGCTCTTCCTGTTCGGCACCGGTCCTGTGCGCGGCTTCGCCATCACCATGATGCTTGGCATCGCCATCTCGATGTTCTCCGACGTCTCCCTCGTCCGCATGATGATGGCCTCGATCGTTCGCCGCCGGAAGCTGAAGAAGCTGGAAATCAAGCCGCTCTTCAATTTTTCGCCCGGCGAGACGAATTTCAAGTTCATGCGGGCGCGCTTTCTCGGCATCGGCGTTTCCATCCTGCTGTCGCTTGCCTCGATCGTGCTCTTCATCAAGCCGGGCCTGAATTACGGCATCGATTTCCTGGGCGGCATCCAGATAGAGATCAAATCGCCGCAGCCGGCCGACCTCTCCCAGTTGCGCTCGACCCTCGGCGCGCTCGACATCGGCGAAGTCGCGCTCCAGAATATCGGCGGCCCAAGCGATGTGCTGATCCGCGTACAACGCCAGAATGGCGGCGAGGATGCGCAGACGGCGGCGGTCGCCAAGGTCCGCGATTCGGTCGAAAAGCTCATCCCAGGCGTCAAGATCGAACGCTCCGAAGTCGTCGGCCCGAAGGTCAGCGGCGAGTTGGCGCGTTCCGGCATTCTCGCCGTGTCGCTCGCGGCGGTCGCCATGCTGTTCTACATCTGGTGGCGCTTCGAGTGGTATTTCGCGCTGGGCGCCATCGCCACGCTCATCCTCGATACCACGAAGATGATCGGCTTCTTCGCCCTGACCGGCCTCGACTTCAACCTGACGGCCATCGCCGCCCTCCTGACGATCATCGGCTATTCGGTGAACGACAAGGTGGTGGTCTATGACCGGATGCGGGAAAATATGCGGCTCTACAAGTCGAAGCCGCTGCGCGAGATCATCGACATGAGCATCAACCAGGTGCTGGCGCGTTGTATCTACACCTCGGCAACCACCTTCCTCGCCATGCTGCCCATGGCGATCTGGGGCGGCAGCGCGGTCCACAACTTCGCCGTCCCGATGATCTTCGGCATCGTGATCGCGACCTCGTCGTCGATCTACATTGCCGCTCCGATCCTGCTCTTCCTCGGCGATTGGTGGAAACGCCATCACAAGGAGAAGGAATCGGGTAGCGCGGTTGTGCAGAGCTGAGGTTCCTCCCCCTCCCCCTGCGGGGAGGGGGACGGCAAGTCCGGGGTTGGGGTGGTGAAGAATAGAGCATCCCCCCATCCGCCCGCTCCGTGGACACCTTCCCCGCAGGGGGAAGGAAGGCACTAACTTACACAGGAGGCTCCCCGCCATATGCCGCATGAGACGCCTCTGATTGCAACGATCGTCGTCGGGCTTTGTCTGGCCTTTGTCTTCGGCGCCATCGCCAATCGGCTGCGTATTCCTCCTCTTGTCGGCTATCTCCTCGCGGGCGTCATTGCCGGACCCTATACGCCGGGCTTCGTTGCCGATCAAAACCTGACGCTGGAGCTGGCCGAAATCGGCGTCATCCTCCTCATGTTCGGCGTCGGCCTGCATTTTTCCCTAAAAGATCTTCTTTCGGTCAAGGCGATTGCCGTTCCCGGCGCCATCGCCCAAATCGCCGTCGCCACGGTTCTTGGCCTTGGCCTCGCCCTTCTGCTCGGCTGGAGTCCCGGCGCCGGGTTGGTCTTCGGTCTCGCCCTTTCGGTGGCGAGCACCGTCGTCCTGCTACGCGCCATGCAGGAGCGCCGTCTCATCGAAACCGAGCGCGGCCGCATCGCCGTCGGCTGGCTCATCGTCGAAGACCTCGCCATGGTGCTGGCGCTGGTGCTCCTGCCCGCGCTTGCCAGCCTCATCAACGGCACATCAGGCATGGCTGCGGCCGACCCGATTGCCGCCCATTTCGGCCTTGGCCTTTGGGGCATCATCGGCCTGACGCTGGCCAAGGTGGCGCTCTTCGTCGCCCTCATGCTCGTTGTCGGACGCCGCGTCATTCCGTGGGTTCTCCATTCCATCGCCAACACCGGATCGCGCGAACTCTTCCGACTGGGCGTCCTCGCCATCGCGCTCGGCGTCGCCTTCGGCGCGGCCAAGCTCTTCGGCGTATCGCTGGCGCTGGGCGCGTTCTTCGCCGGCATGATCATGAGCGAATCGGAGCTTAGCCACCGCGCGGCGGAAGAATCGCTCCCCTTACGCGATGCGTTCGCCGTTCTATTTTTTGTCTCGGTCGGCATGTTGTTCGACCCATCGAGCTTGCTCAACGATCCGCTGCCACTCATCGCCACGCTTGGCATCATCATTCTGGGCAAATCGGCCATCGCTTTCGTCATCGTGCGCGTTTTCCGCCATCCCGTTGGCACCGCCCTGACCATTTCCGCAAGCCTGGCGCAAATCGGCGAATTCTCGTTCATTCTGGCCGAACTCGGTTTCGGCCTGAAACTGCTCCCCCAAGAGGGCCGCGACCTCATACTGGCCGGCGCGATCCTTTCGATATTGCTCAATCCGCTCGTCTTTTTCGCAACCGACAAGATGCGGCCATGGCTGGAAAAGCGCCTCGCGCCGGTCCCGGAAGAAACGCCCGCATCCGACCTGCAACCTGCCCCGGAGGAAGAGGAACCGGAGCATCTGCCGCAGACCCAGCTTTCCGGCCACACGGTTCTTGTCGGCTATGGCCGCGTTGGCTCCCTCGTGGGGAAAGCCATGAAGACGGCCGGAATGCCGTTCCTCGTCATCGAGGACGGCGACAAGCAATTAGCCAAGCTGCGTGACGAGGGTACGGAATACCTTCCCGGCAATGCCGTGCGCGACGACGCGCTGAAGGCAGCCAATCTGGCGGGCGCGCAAAAGCTCGTCATTGCCATCCCCAATGCCTTCGAGGCGGGCCAGATCATCACCAAGGCTCGCGCCGCCAATCCGGACATCGATATCGTCGCCCGCGCCCATTCCGACGCCGAAGCGCAGCATCTGACTGAACTGGGCGCAAACGCCGTCATCATGGGTGAGCGCGAAATCGCGCGCGGCATGGTTTCCTATGTCTCAACCACAAATTCACCGCCTGCCGATGAAATCGTGTACGCTACTGAATGAATTTAAACGGCAGGGGCATGAAACTCAAAGACTACATCTGGCCGATCGTCGGCATCGGCGCCGTCACCGTTTCGGTCTGGCTGCTTTATCGGGAACTGCGCAGCATATCGCTTGACGATGTGGTGCATAGTCTCGAGGCCATCAGCCTGCGCCACTGGCTCCTGGCCGGCGGCTCCGCCATTTTGTCCTATATCGCGCTGGCGGGCTATGACCGCATCGCGCTCGCGCATCTGCGCAAGCGCATCTCCTGGCTTTTCATTTCGCTCACCTCGTTTACCACCTATGCGCTGTCGCACAATATCGGCTTTGCCATGCTCTCGGGCGCGGTCGTGCGCTACCGCGCCTATAGCTCGCGCGGCTTGACCGGCAGCGAGGTGGCGCTTCTCATCGCCCTTTGCTCCTTTACCTTTATTCTGGGCAGCGTCATCCTGACCGGCGCCGTCCTGATCATCGAACCCCACATTCTGCAGCGCTTCAACGATGAGATTTCCATAGGCTTCGCAACCGGCCTTGGAGCGTTGATGATCCTGCTGGTACTGCTCTATGTCTTCGGTAGCTGGCTGCAATTGCGCCCGCTCGAAATAGGCAAGTTCCGGCTGGAATATCCGCGCCTGAAAATCGTCTGGCAACAGCTTCTGATCGCCCCGGTCGAACTGATCGGCGCCGCGGGCATCATCTATTTCGCCCTCCCCGAAGCCGGAAATCCGGGCTATCTCATCGTGCTCGGCATCTTCCTCGTTTCCTTTTCCGCCGCCCTCCTTTCGCATGCGCCGGGCGGGCTCGGCGTCCTTGAAATCGTCTTCCTGACCGGCCTGCCTGAAATGAACCGGGCCGACGTGCTGGCCGCGCTGATCGTATTCCGCCTGTTCTATCTGCTCATTCCCTTCGCACTTTCGCTCATAGTGGTGCTCATTTTCGAGAAGAGCCAATTCTCCTTGCGCTGGCGCGAGAAGGATAAAACCACTATCGGAGAATAATTGAAGTCATTCTCTAAAAAAATTTCTTGTATCCAAGTATAGATTAGGCAATTAGTTACAAATGCCCGGCAGATATAGCCGGGCATTTCTTTATATGCACCAGTCTTCCACCTATTCTTGAATAGCATCAGCATTTAATTCGCATGGTTTGTGGGGATCACGCTCTATACGAGGAAATGGCATGACGACGACATTGATCATACCCGGCTACCGGGGCTCGGAATCCGATCATTGGCAGCGCCAATGGCTTCTCGACGATTCTTCCGCGAAAGTGGTCGAGCAGGAAGACTGGGAAAATCCGGTCCTGTCCGATTGGCTGTATGTGCTGGAAGCGCATCTCGCCGAACATCCCGGCAGCGTCCTGGTGGCGCACAGCCTCGGCTGCGTGTTGGTCGCCCATCTGGCGAACCGCCCGGCGGCGGCGCACGTGGCGGGCGCTTTGCTCGTCGCCCCGGCCGATAGCGAGAAGATGACGCGGCAGGACCGGATATTCGCAAGCTTCACGCCGCTGCCCCGCCAGCCATTCCCCTTCCCTTCCATCGTCGTCGCCAGCCGCAACGATGAATATATGAGCTTCGCCAAGGCTCAGGCTCTCGCCGATGTCTGGGGTTCCGGCTTTGTCGATCTTGGCCGCGCCGGCCATATCAACCCCGCAAGCGGCTTCGGCTATTGGCCGGAGGGCATGATCCTCACCTCTTCCTTCCGCCAGCGCACCTTGATCGCAGCGGAGTGAGAAATTAGGGCAGTAGGGCAGTAGGGCAGTAGGGCAGTAGGGCAGTAGGGCAGTAGGAGAATATCGAGATTCGGTCAAAGGCAATTAAACATACTGCCTTATAAACATACTGCCTTATTGCCCTACTGCCTTACTGCCCTCTCCAGAATATACTTGAGCACCAATGTCAAAAGCGCGATGACTGCCAGCGTCGAGGCGGCGGCGAAGGCACCGACGGTGTTGTAATCATTGAACAGCAGTTCCACTTGCAGCGGCAATGTATTCGTCTTGCCCCTGATAGCGCCGGAGACGATGGATGTCGCGCCGAATTCC
Organism: Paramesorhizobium leguminum; assembly: GCF_003217235.1. Taxonomy (GTDB): domain Bacteria; phylum Pseudomonadota; class Alphaproteobacteria; order Rhizobiales; family Rhizobiaceae; genus Paramesorhizobium; species Paramesorhizobium leguminum. The sequence goes on from NZ_QJTF01000002.1 coordinate 186,771, forward strand.
CCCATCACCCGCGCATTGCAAAGCACCGCGCCATAGAGCAGCGCCCATTTGATATTGGGCAAGGTGATGTAGAAGAAAGTCTGCAGGCCGGTCGCGCCAAGCGAAATCGCCGCCTCCTCGTCGTCGCTACCCTGCACCTCCATCAGCGGAATGAGTTCACGCGCGACGAACGGACAGGTCACGAACAGGCTGACCAGAAAGATCGCCGGGACGGTGAACATGATCCTGATGTCATGCGCCTCCAGAAACGGTCCGAGCAGGCCCTGCGACCCGTAGAGGAACAGATAGATGACGCCGGCCACGATGGGCGAGACGGAAAACGGGATTTCCACAAAGGTAATGAGCAGCCGCCGCCCCGGAAAGCGGAACCGCGTCACCAGCCACGCGACGCAGATGCCGAACACCATGTTAACAGGCACGACGACGATGGCGGTGAGAACAGTGAGCCAGATTGCGTGTAGCGTCGAAGGTTCGGTGATCTGCCCCCAGAACACCCCGATCCCGCTGCCGAAGGCATAGGTAAAGATCACCGCCAGCGGCACGCCGAGGAAGAGCGCCGAAAGCGCGATGGCAAGGAGGACCAGCGCCACCTGCCACGGGCCGCGCTTCGTTGTCTGGCGAGTCCCTTCACCCCCATCCTTCGAGGCTCGCTTCGCTCGCACCTCAGGATGAGGGTGAAGGGGCACCGGCGTTACAGGAGCCCTCATGGTGAGGTGCGCCCCGAAGGGGAGCCTCGAACCACGAGGGCGCTTGGCGCTTCGATCAAAATATTAGCTACGCTCTGCATATCTGAGTTGCCACGCTTGAATGAGATTGGTGGTGAGAAGCATGAGGAAGGCAACAATCAGCATTACCATCGCCAGCGCCGCCGCCGACGGATAATCGAACTCGTCGAGCCGGATGAAAACCAGCAGCGACGTCACCTCCGTCTTGAACGGCAGATTGCCCGAGATGAAGACGATCGCCCCGAACTCGCCGAGGCTGCGGGCAAACGACAGGGCCGAACCCGCGAGAAAGGCGGGAAAGATCATCGGCCAGATGACATGGCGGAAAATCTGCCAGGGCCGCGCCCCAAGCGTCTCAGCCGCCTGTTCCACATCATCGGAGAGATCCTCCAGCACCGGCTGCACCGTGCGGATGACGAAGGGCGCGCTGGTAAAGGCCATGGCGATGGCGATGCCCAGCGGCGCATAGGCGATCTTGATCCCCATCGGCTCGATATACTGGCCGAACCAGCCATTGCGCGAGAAGACCGTGACCAGCGCCAGACCGGCAATCGCCGTCGGCAACGCGAAAGGCAGGTCGACGAGCCCATCGATCAGCCTCTTGCCGGGAAATTCATAGCGCACCAGCACCCAGGCAAGCAGAAGCCCGAAGCCGGCATTGATCAGCGTGGCGAGCGCCGCTGCGCCAAGCGTGATGCGATAGGTCGAAAGCGCGCGGTCGGAGGTGACGATCGACCAGAACTCCGCCCAGCCCAGGCTAGCTGTCTTCAGCACCATGGCGGCAAGCGGCAGCGCCACGATGATGACCAGATAAAGCAGCGTCACGCCCATGGTGATGCCAAAGCCTGGTAGGACGCTTTTTCTGGTTGTGAATGGGTTTGAAAACATGACGACCTCGCTTGCCCCTCATCCGCCTACCGGCACCTTCTCCCCGTAAAAACGGGGAGAAGGACGAAGCGGCAACGTCTATGCCCCCCTCGCCCCGCCTGCGGGGAGAGGGTAAGGGTGAGGGGCATTTTCCTACCGCGCCGTGAACAGCTGATCGAGAATCCCGCCCTCGGCGAAATGCTCCTTGCTCACCTGCTTCCAGCCGCCGAAAGCGTCTTCCACCTTCACCAGCCGAACCTCGGGAAACTGCGCCTTGTATTTCGCCTTGACCGCCTCGTCATGCACACGGTTGAAGTTCCGGGCGACGATATCCTGTCCCTCCGGCGAATAGAGATAGTTCAGATAGGCCTCCGACACCGTGCGCGAGCCGCGCTTGTCCGCAACCTTGTCCACCACCGTCACCGGAAATTCCGACAACAGGCTGATAGGCGGCACGACGACATCGTATTTGTCCTTGCCAAGCTGTTTCTGCGTGCCCAGCACTTCCGCCTCGAAGGTGATCAGCACATCGCCGATGCCGCGCTCGGTGAAGGTCGTGGTCGCGCCGCGCCCGCCGGTGTCGAAGACGGGGACGCGTTTGAACAGCTTGGTGATGAACTCCCGCACCTTCGCATCGTCATTGCCGAAGGCTTCCTTGGCATAGGCGGTGGCGGCCAGATAGGTGTAGCGCCCATTGCCCGATGTCTTCGGATTGGGGAAGATCACCTCGACATCCTCGCGTACGAGATCGTCCCAGTTGCGAATGTTCTTCGGGTTGCCGGTACGCACCAGGAAGGCCGGCAGCGAATAATAGGGCGATGAATTGTTCGGCAGGCGCGATTGCCAGTCGGCGGGAATGAGATTGCCCTTGTCGTGCAGCACCTGCACATCCGTCACCTGGTTGAAGGTCACGACATCGGCCTCCAGCCCCTCCAGGATCGAGCGCGCCTGCTTCGATGAGCCCGCGTGAGACTGATTGACCGTGATGTCGTTGCCGGTCTTCTCCTTCCACGCCGCCGTAAAGGCCTTGTCGATCTGCTCGTAAAGTTCGCGACCGATATCGTAGGAAACGTTGAGGATTTCCTTCGGCTCCTCTGCATGAACAGGCGCCGTTCCGAGTGCCAGAGCTACCGCCGCGTAGAGAAAAGTTTTGCCCATGGATCGTAATCCCACCCTGTTGAAATCGTGAGATGAAACTTACGCCTCTGCCGGGAAAAGACAATTTAAATCATTGATTTGAATAGATAATCTACCATCGCCCGCGGCCGCAAAATGCCCGTCACGGACCTTTCCAAAACAGGAGAAAATTTTTCCACGCAAAGAGCGAATGACAAGAAAGCAAACAATGCCTGCCCCTCTCGCCGTCGTTCTCGGGCTTGTCCCGAGAATCTGCCATAAGACAAAGATAAGCGATTGCCATCCTGACAGATTAGGCCACGGTAGATTCTCGGGACAAGCCCGAGAATGACGATAGGCCTATGCGCCTTCTCTTAACGGCGCTTATCTTGATGCCTGGACAAACTCTATTCGATCACCAAAAGCCGCGCTGTTTCCAGCACCACAGAACGTCGTCCTCAGTCCGCTCGGTCCGCCGCTTGCGCCGCGCCGCGACCTCATCGGTGTTATGCGCTTTAGTGAAAAGCGGTCGTTCCAGGCAGGCCAGCAGCCGCAAAAAGAATGTCACGACAGGACGAACGCCAAGCTCGTAGATACGTGCCATGTCAATCTCCAGTCTTCCTCAATCAACCTGCCCTGTTTTAGTCAAACAGGTTAAGCTTGTTTAAGGATATGCCATCCCTCCCATCGGTCAAGCACCGGACCAAGCCGATGGTTTATAAATGCGATATATATTTCGTGATTGATGCAGGAAGGGCACACCCGCAAATGTGAAAGCCGCCCCACAAGGTGTGCGGAGCGGCTTTGAAAAGTTCGTTTGCTGCAATTACGCGGCGCGGATCGTCTTGAGGCCGGCGGTCCAGCGATCCAGCTCGTCCAGCACGGTCTTGGCGCTTGTCTCGATCAGCTCGTTGGGCTTGAACACGCCATCCTCGCTGATGAATTGCGGGAAGCCGGGGATGGCAATGCCTTCCTGAAGCGGCACCATCTTGAGATTGGCGAGATAGAGCCTCGCCATCTGCGCAGCGCGCAACCCACCGGAGACGCCACCGTAGCTCAGGATCGCGGCAGCCTTATAGCTCCATTCCTGGGAGAGATAGGTGAGCGCATTGAAGAACGCCGGCGGCGGCGAAAAATTATATTCCGGCGTCACGAAAACGAAGGCATCAGCGGCCTCGACGCTGGCGCTCCAGGCCTTGGTATGCGCGTTTTCATATTGCTTCAGACGCGGATGGTTCGGCTCGTCGAAAACCGGCAGGGCGAAGTCCTGGAGATCGACGAGCTTGGCATCGAACTTGCCGTGTTCCTGGGCGAAACCATGGAACCATTCGGCCATCTTGGGCCCGGCGCGGCCCGGGCGGGTTGAGCAGATAATGATGTGAAGTTTGGGCTTCATCCGGCAATCCTTTTGTGAATTTCAAGCGCGACTTAACCACACGCAAAAAACCGGACAAGAAGGCACCTTTAGGTAACCGGAGGGAATAAGGGCAGGTTCAGGAGAATGTGATCGGTAAGGCAGTAGGGCAGTAGGGCAGTAGGGCAAAGGAAATTGCGCCGACAGACGATGGCAATACCAAACATATTTGCCCTACTGCCCTACTGCCCTACTGCCTTAACCTCACTCCGCAGGAGAAATCTGCACCTTGCGCCGGGTGCGGCGCGGGCGGGATTTGAACATGCGAACGCCGAAAACCGTGGCGATCGTGGCAACGACCGTCGCACCGGCTGTCAGCCACATCAGATGACCGCCATCCATATTGGCGAATATCCCGGCCCCCTTGCCCGCGAGCCAACCGGGAGCGAACATGAGTGGCGCCCAGACGGCGGCGGAAAGGATATTGGCGGTCTGGAAGCGCTTCTGGTCCATCGACATCATGCCCGCCACCAGCGGAACCGTGCAGCGGATGGGGCCGAAGAAGCGACCGAAAAACACGGCGGCAAAACCATAGCGGCGGAAATAGAGTCGCGCTCGGGCAACGCCTTGGCGATGCTTGTTGAGCGGCCATTTGTGCACGATGCTGCGCCCGACATACCAGCCCAGGAAGTAGGAGATGATGTCGCCGACAACCGCGCCGATAATGGCGCCGAGGATAACTGAAAAAGGCTCGATAATGCCGGCGCCGACAAGGCCGCCGATCAATAGCATGATTGGAGTTGCCGGAATGAACATACCGATCAGCGCCAGCGATTCGCCAAATGCGATCAGCCCAACGATCGGCCCGGCCCATGCGCTATGCGCCGAGATGAAATGCGCCAGATCGCCTAGAAGACTTTCCATTCAGTTCCCAATCTACCCGACAAAGCCATAGCTGACAGAGTTTAAGGAACTATGCAGCAGCAGTCTTTCGTTTATGGCAGGCAAGGATCAAATATTAATGACAGGATTGCCGCCCTCCGGACATATGGCAGCCGATTGCGGCGTCCGCAAGGACGAATATATCTGCAAGAATTTGTGAACTGAGGGGAAAGTGGTGGGTGCGACAGGGATCGAACCTGTGACCCGCTGATTAAGAGTCAGCTGCTCTACCAACTGAGCTACGCACCCGCTTCGCTGGGCAGCGGCCCGGTGAAGTGAGCGGTTCTATAGCTGCCCTCATCGCCACTGTCCAGCCTCTAATCGCTGAATTTTCAAGAAAAAATCCAGAACCGTCAAAACGGAACCATCCGCGTTGACATTGCCCCGCTACCGTCAGGCGAACAGCGTCCCCTCCGCCACCTTCACCGCCGATCCACCGATACGCGCGCGGGCCAGTTTCTGGTTCTCAACATCGATTTCCAGCCGGATGCGTGACGGGCGCCCCATTTCCATCCCCTGCTCGATCCACAGGGTCGTGACACCGTCCACCGGCCTGTCGAAATGCTGCACCGCGCCGGAAAAGGCCGCGACGGCGGCGCCGGTCGCGGGGTCTTCGAAAATATTGCCCGCCGTATCGAACATACGGGCATGAAAAGCGCTGTCGAAAAGCTGCGTCTCGCGGCAATAGGCATAGATAAACAACGGCTTCCCGGCGATTGCCGGCAGGTTCTCCCTTGCAAATGCCCTGTCCAGCGAAATCTTGGCCGCCGCGATCAGATTGCGTACCGGAATGAGCAGAAAGGGAACACCGGCACTCCACATGCCGGGAACGTGATTCTCAAAGCCGATCTCATGCGTGCCCAGCCCAAGCACCGCCGCCGCAGCCTCCTTTTCCACCTCGATACCGAGCTTCTCGGGCAGACGCGGGATATCGAATTCGGCAAAAGCGCCCTCTGTCGAGGATCGCACCCCGCAGCGCACGACGCCGATTTTTTCTTCCAGCGCGACAAGCACGTCCGCATCGTCCCCCTCGCGCTGCCGGGATGCCAGCGCCACGGCGGTTCCCACCGTTGGATGCCCGGCGAAAGGCAACTCATCATCAGGCGTAAAGATGCGGATAGCTGCCGTGTGAAGCGGGTTTTCGGCAGGCTTGACAAAGACCGTCTCGGAAAGATTGAATTCCCGCGCGATAGCCTGCATCCGCCTGTCGTCGAGCCCTTCGGCGTCATGGACGATAGCCAACGGATTGCCGCTCAGCGCCTCACCGGTAAACACGTCGAATATCTCGTATGGCCGGCCGGAAGTTTGCTGAGTGCTCATGGATTTCCTCATCATATTGTCCTACTGCCCTACTGCCTTAAAGTGCCAGTCGGCGAATGCCCGCACATAGCTCGGCGTCGCCTCCCCCATCTGTCCCGGCCCGCTCACCTCGATGATTTCATCCAGTTCCGGCGCGGCTTGAGCGGCCATGTGCTCCCTGATCTGCCCGGTCAGCGCCGCCGCATTCTCCTGAAAGTGATAACGGCGGAAAAGCGCGATGCTGCGATTGGCCGTCACCAGATGAATTTTGTCTTCCCGTTCAGCCCCGAAAAGGTCGAGGCCGGTTTCCTCCAGCACCTCGCGCCGGCTGTTGCCGTCATAGTCCACCACCCCGCCAATGATGTCATCGTCATCGATGGAACCAGCGGGAAAATAGATGCGCCCGCCGCCGGCATTGTTCGCAGCCATGCGCGCAGCGATCAGGCGATTATCCGAAGAGACGATCACACCGACGCTGAAAATATGCCATGGGCGGATTTTTTGCGGGTCGTTGCGCCAATAGAGCAGCGTCTCGTAACGGGAGCGCACGAAGTCAGCGCGAAGCACGCCCTCACCAAGGCGTGCATCCGGTGCCAGATAGAGTTCGCCGTTGAAAAGCCCGGGCTTTGCGACAAGCTCGCCCTCCCAGTTGCGCGCAATCGCCGTCTTGTTGGCACTGGCATAGTCGAGCTCTCCTGGCACCACCCGCACGTCGACGCCGTCTATCGAGAAAACCGTGTTCTCGGGAATTTTGTCCATCGATCAGGCCTTCGATTGCATCGCAACGCCCCAACCCTATATAGCAAGGGAAAGAACAGGAAGAACGAAATTGCTTCGATCAAGCCGCATATTGCTTTTGATGGCCGCCTATATCGGCGTGGCGGTCTCCGCCGCGTCGGCCGTGGAGATCCGCCAGCAATCCGGTGTGCGCCCCTTGCGGCCCGAAGGCGCGCTGATTATCGGCGGCAGGATAGGAAGCACCAGTTCCGATCAGGGAGCGCGCAAATGTTACGGCTCGACGCTATGTGGCGAAAGCGGCACCTATTTTTCGGATCAGGGCGTGCTGCACTATAAAAACGGCGATCCCATCGAGGATCGGGGTGGGCGTGCATCCGGTGTCAAGCCCGCCACCCCAAGCGTGAACCATATTCAATGGTGCCAGAACCGCTACCGCTCCTATAGCGCGAACGACAATACCTACCAGCCTTTCGCCGGTACGCGCCGCGACTGTTCATCGCCGTTTGGCGGTTAGGGCAGTAGGGCAGTAGGGCAGTAGGGCAGTAGGGCAGTAGGGCAGTAGGGCAGTAGGGCAAGAATATTTCGCAGATAGATGATGGCAAGGGCCAAAACATACTGCCTTATTCCCCTACTGCCCTATTCCCATAGTTTAATTCTTCGCCTTGTCCACCAGCGCGTTCGACTTGATCCACGGCATCATGCCGCGCAGCTTTTCGCCAACTTCTTCGATCTGGTGCGAATCGTTCATGCGGCGGATGCCCTTGAAGCGCGAGGCGCCGGCACGGTATTCCTGCATCCACTCCGAGGTGAACTTGCCGGTCTGGATGTCTTTGAGGACGCGCTTCATTTCGGCCTTGGTCTCGGCGGTGATGATGCGTGGGCCGGAGACATATTCGCCCCACTCGGCGGTATTGGAGATCGAGTAGTTCATGTTGGCAATGCCGCCCTCATAGATCAGGTCGACGATCAGCTTCACCTCGTGCAGGCACTCGAAATAGGCCATCTCGGGTGCATATCCGGCCTCGACCAGCGTTTCGAAACCGGCGCGGATGAGTTCCACCAGACCGCCGCATAGCACCACCTGCTCGCCGAACAGATCGGTTTCGCACTCTTCACGGAAATTCGTCTCGATGATGCCCGAACGCCCGCCGCCGACGCCGCAGGCATAGGACAGCGCCAGATCATGCGCATTGCCGGAGGCGTCCTGATGGACCGCAATCAGGCACGGCACGCCGCCGCCCTTCTGATATTCGCCGCGCACGGTGTGACCGGGACCCTTCGGCGCAATCATCACCACGTCGACGGTCTTCTTCGGCTCGATCAGGCCGAAATGCACGTTGAGGCCGTGGGCGAAGGCGATTGCAGCGCCGTCGCGGATATTGTCGGCGATGTGCTCCTTGTAGATGTCGGCCTGCAACTCATCCGGCGTCGCCATCATCATCAGGTCGGCCCATTTGGCCGCTTCGGCAACGCTGACAACCTGGAAGCCATCGGCCTCCGCCTTCTTGGCGGTGGCGGAACCCGGACGCAGCGCGATGCGCACATCCTTGGCGCCGGAATCCTTCAAGTTCAGCGCGTGGGCGCGGCCCTGGCTGCCATAGCCGATGATGGCGACCTTCTTCGACTTGATCAGATTGAGGTCTGCATCGCGGTCATAATAAACGCGCATGGGGTATTCCCTTCCTTATGCTGCCAGCGGCATCCGCCGCTTCTTTTTGAGCTCCGTAAAGAGCGAAAAACTGCTGCGTCGCGCGGGTCGCATCCCGGGCAATCGCGGCGTCGGTCGATTCCTGCTGGTCGCCAAGCAAGAGGCGTATCTGCATGTCGCGGACGACGAGCCCGAAGAACGTGCGGAACGCCTCGTCCACATCATCGAAAGCGAGCAGACCGGCCTCGCGGCCGATTTCGAGGACCGGCTTCAGCCGCCGCGCCATGGCAAAAGGCCCGTTGGCGAGAACGATCTGGCCCAGATCGGATTTGCCCGTCCCGGCATGGCTGACCGCCAGGCGATTGAGCGTCACGGAAATCTCGCCCGAGAGAACACGCAGCCAATCGCGAGCAAAACCTTCAAGGCTGGCAAACAGCGATTTCGCATCGAGCCCTTCGCGCGTCAGCGGTGCGACCCGCACCTTCGAGGCCTGCCACTGCACCGTGGCGGTCAAAAGCCCGTCGCGGTCGCCGAACCATTTGTAGAGCGTTTCCTTGGAACAACTGGCGCGCCGCGCCACGCCCGTCATGGTCACCGCATCGCCGCCTTCGACAAGCAGGCCAAGCGCGGCATCCAGCACGGCCTTCTGCCGCGCGGTCAGGCTATCGCCCTCGCCATTCACTTCCACCCTGCCCTGCACTTCACTCGCTCCCACAGGCGGCTAATCCCGCGCCTTGTCACCGTACCGTACGTTACGGTTCGGCACTATGTCGAAAGCGGGGGGAGGATGCAAGGGGGTTTTAATTGACCACAAATAGATATTGTAATACGATGTATTACAAATGGAGAGCAGTATGACCAAACCCAATCTTTCCAACCCGATCACCATTCGCTTGCCGGAAGAAATCCTTGCAGCAATCGAGCAGATCGCGGAAACCTGTGACAGGCCGCGTAGCTGGGTCATGGTCAGGGCGCTGAAAACATATCTTGCTAGCGAAGGGGCGGACATCCTCGCCGTGAAAAAAGGGCGGGAGCAGGTCGCTGGCGGTGACGTTCACGACATGGATGATGTTCTCGAAGAAATTCACCAGATCGTCAATCGCAAGGTTGCGTGATGAAAGTTCGCGTGTCGGGGGATGCCCGCGCCTATCTCACCTTCTCGATTATGAGCTAGTGCATTTCATATTTAGATGGAAATGCTGGCGGGACAGTATACCCCCCTCTGTCCTGCCGGACATCTCCCCCTCAAGGGGGGAGATTGGCCTGCATCAATGACGGCACTTATTCTGGAAATGTTGGCGATTGGCGAAAGCGGCAATGACAGCGTAATCTCCCCCCTTGAGGGGGAGATGGCTGGCAAGCCAGAGGGGGGTATGCCTCGCGATTCCATTAAACTAGAAACCGCTCTAGAGTCTGTCAGGCCTCGGCTGAAACGCTGATAAGAGACGGCGCATAGTCCAGCCGTCATTCTCGGACTTAGGAGCGCAAAGCGCCCCTCCCCTCAAACATTCACCTGCGTACCCACCTCAACCACCCGCCCGGTGGGTATCTGGAAATATTCCGTCGCATCGGAGGCGGTGCGCGCGAGCAGGATGAAGAGCTTGTCCTGCCAGATAGGCATTCCGGAATGGGGCGATGCCTTCAGCGAGCGGCGGGACAGGAAGAAGGACGTCTTCATGATATCGAACTTCCAGCCAAGCTTGCGGCATATGGCGAGCGCGCGCGGAATGTTGGGCTGTTCCATATAGCCGAAGGTCAGCGTCACCTGCATGAAGCGCTCGTTATATTGCGAGACGCGGGCGCGGTCCGCCGCCGAGACGCGCGGCGTCGGCGCGGTCACCACCGTCAGGATGACATTGTTCTCGTGCAGCACCTTGTAGTGCTTCAGGCTGTGCATCAGCGCCGTCGGCGCGCTCTTGGGATCGCCGGTGAGGAATACCGCGGTTCCGGGAACGATAACAGGCGGCTTCTTCGCCAGTTGCTCCAGCACCACGTCTAGTTCCACCTCGCCCTTGCGGGTCTTGTGGAAGAGCTGCCGGCTGCCGCGCACCCAGGTGATCATTATCACCATGACGATGGCCGCCATCAGGATGGAAACCCAGCCGCCTTCATGCACCTTGATGATGTTGGCGCCGAAGAACACGATGTCGAGCGTGAGAAAGCCCGCTGTCACCAGCGCCGCCACCGGCACCCGCCACTTCCAGATGCGCATCATGACGATGCAGAGCAACAAACTCGTCACGATCATGTTGCCGGTGACGGCAATGCCATAGGCCGCCGATAGCCTGGTTGAACTCTCGAAACCGAGAACCAGCATGATAACCGTGATGCCAAGGATGAGATTGACGCGCGGAATATAGATCTGGCCCAGCAGTTTTTCCGATGTGTGCTGGATTTCGAGCCGCGGCAGCAAATTGAGCTGTACCGCCTGGCGCGCCAGCGAATAAGCGCCGGTAATCACCGCCTGGCTGGCGATGATCGTCGCCGCCATGGCGAGAATGACCATCGGCAACAAGCCCCAGCTCGGCATCATCTGGAAGAACGGGTTCGACGCCGCCTGCCCATGCGCCAGGATGAAGGCGCCCTGACCGAAATAATTGAGAAGCAGGGCGGGAAAGACGATCCAGAGCCATGCAGTGACGATCGGCTTGCGTCCGAAATGGCCAAGGTCCGCATAAAGCGCCTCGGCGCCCGTCACCGCAAGGAAGATCGTGCCTATCGTCGCGAAGGACGTGGCGGGATGATAAAAGAGATAGCTGACGGCATAATACGGATTGAGCGCAATGAGGATCGAAGGCGAATCGAAAATATGCCAGAGTCCGACAGCCGCGATGGAAAGAAACCAGAGCGCCGTGATCGGCCCGAAGACGGCGGAAACCTTGGCCGTGCCGAAGCGCTGCACGGAAAAGAGCGTCACCAGAATGGCGATGGTGAGGGGCACGACGAAGGGCGTAAACTCCGGCGTGACCGTTTCAAGCCCCTCAACGGCGGAGAGAACCGAAATCGCCGGTGTGATCACCGCATCGCCGAAGAACAGCGCCGCACCGCATATGCCGATGCCGAGCACGAAGCCGGGTCGCTTGCGAAAGCTGGAGCGGACGAGCGCCATCAGCGAAAGAATGCCGCCTTCACCGTTATTGTCGGCACGCAGCACGAAAAGAACATATTTAATCGTGACGATCAGGGTCAGCGCCCAGAAAATCATCGAGATGACGCCGAGAATTTCCAGGCGCGTCAGAGAGCCGTCACCCGATGCCGCATGGAGGCCCTCGCGAAAGGCATAAATCGGGCTGGTGCCGATATCGCCATAGACGACCCCCAATGCACCTAGAAGCAGAACGCGGAAACTGTCGCTTTCGTGACCGGTAAGCTCGATTCCGCTGTCAGAACCGGCGACACCGGATTCAGGCAGATCGTCGTTCTGCGCATTGCTCATTAATGACACCTCACTGCCTCAGTCTCTCGTTCGCGGTCCCATATGCCGGTTATCGTTTCTGATGGCGCGTGGGCGGCGGGATAGCCACATCGCGCCGCAAAAACAATGCGGGATAATGCAAGGCTTGCACAACAGTTATGCATTAAGCGAATGCCTGAGAACCTCAGCACCAACCGAAACCAAGAATACTATTCGCCGGCATGATTGCACCAAACCTTCTAATATTTTGAAATGCTGCATGGTTTCCAAGGGGTTATGGAGTTAGTTCCAAAGCGTTCAAAAAGCGCCGCACGCTATCGGCCATTCCATGGCGCAGCGCGTCGGCCGTAAGGCCGTGACCGATGGAAACCTCGCCAAGCGCCGGAATGCGTTTGACCAGGGCGGGAAGATTCTCCACCGTCAAATCATGCCCCGCGTTGATTTCGAATCCCAGCGCCAGTGCCGCATCGGCAGCTGCGCCAAGCTTGCGCAACTCCTCCGCCGCCGCCTTGGGTGAGGCATGCGCTCCGCCATAAGGGCCGGTATAAAGCTCGATCCGGTCGGCGCCAGTGGCTTTCGCAGCCTTGAGTCCCTTCGGACCGGGATCGGCAAACAGCGACACGCGCATCGCCCGGCTTTTCAACCGCGCCACGATCGGCGTCAGAAAATCGGCCTTGGTCTCGAAATCCCAGCCATGGTCGGAAGTGGCCTGCGTCGGATCATCCGGCACAAGAGTTACCTGTTCCGGTTCGTATTTCTCAACCAATTCAAGAAATCGCTCGGTCGGGAAACCCTCGATGTTGAACTCCGCGCCGGGAAATTCGTCATCGATCAAGGCCCTGATCTCGCCCAGATCGGCAAAGCGGATGTGGCGCTGGTCGGGGCGCGGATGCACGGTCAGTCCGCTCGCGCCCGCGCCAAGCGCGATCCGCCCCATGCCGGTAACGCTTGGCCACGGCAGATCGCGACGGTTGCGAAGCATGGCGATGGCGTTAAGATTGACGGAAAGCTTTGCTGTCATGCTGGCTCCTAACGAAAGCGCTGGAGCATGATCCTAAAAAGTTGCAGACTTTTTGGAAAGATCATGCGGCTGATCAACGCCTAGAGGCAGCCTTATAAAGGAAAATCTTTTCAACGTAAGGAAAACATACGTAAGGAAACATTATGAGGCCTGAAACCACAATTCCCGTCGTCCGCCGCATACCGACGAATCGCGACGATGCATTCGCCTTTGCCATTGAAGGCCACCTTTCCAGCGCCGACATCGAGAATATCTATGGCCTCCTCGAAGCAGCCTATGAACAGCACGATAAGATCGATCTCCTGGTGCGGCTCGATGGCTATCAGGGTTTCGACTGGAACGCGGCCTTCAAGGATTCGACATTTGCCATGCAGTCGCGGTCGCTAAAACACATCCGCCGCTATGCGATCGTCGGCGCACCTGCCTGGATAAGCCTCAGCGCCAGCCTGATGAAGCCGTTTCTTTCCATAGAGATGAAGACATATTCCGCCGAAGAGGAAGCCGAGGCGTGGAAATGGATTGAGGCGGAGGAAGTGAAAGAATAAGGGCAGTAGGGCAGTAGGGCAGTAGGGCAGTAGGGAAAGCGTATTTGCACGGCAGGCAATATCAATAAACATATTGCCTTACTGCCCTATTGCCATACTGCCTTCACCTCACAATCGTCAGCCTCTCCGCCGCCCTCGTGATCGCCGTATAGAGCCAGCGGTCGCGCGTATCGCGAAAGGCGAAACTCTCGTCGAACAGCACGATATCGTTCCACTGCGAACCCTGCGCCTTGTGCACGGTCAGCGCATAGCCATAATCGAAATCATCGAAGCGCTTCTTGGTTTGCCACGGAATTTCTGTATCCGGCTCCTCGAATTGCGCCTTCAGGAGCTTGATCTTGGCAACGCCTCTGCCCGGCTCCTCATCCTCTGGCGATACCAGAAGATTGATTCCCGGTTTCACCGTTTCGCGCGAGGAGGTCATCACCTTCCAAAGCGAGCCGTTGAGCAGCCCTTTCGCCGGATCGTTTCGCAAACAAACAAGCTTGTCACCCGCCTGCGGATAATCGGCGGTAAAATCCTTCAGCTCGCGCAGGCGCTGGTTATAGCGCCGCCTTGTCCTGTTAGTGCCGACCAGCACCTGGTCCGCGGCGAGCACCAGTTCCTGGGTCACGTCACCCTTGCCGATGACCTGAGCCTTGCCGTAGTCGCCATGTCCGAACTCGCGCCCCTCGCGCACATCGAGCGCCAGCCGGAGAATTGGATTGTCCCGCGCCTGGCGGTGGATTTCCGTCAAGAGAAAATCCGGCTCATGTTCGGTGAAGAATCCGCCACCCGAGATCGGCGGCAGCTGGCCGGGATCGCCCAGCACGAGGATCGGTGTGCCGAATGTCATAAGATCGCGGCCGAGCTGTTCGTCCACCATCGAGCATTCATCGACAACGATGAGCTTGGCCTTGGCCACCGGGCTCTGCCGGTTGAGCGAGAAGGTCGGCGAAATGCTGGTCTTGCCCGTCGTCTCGTCCTCCACCGCTTCCTCGCCTTTCGGGCGATAGATCAGCGAATGCAGCGTACGCGCGTTGGCCGCGCCCTTGGAGCGCAGCACCTGCGCCGCCTTGCCGGTGAAGGCCGCGAACTGCACGTCGCCATCGACATGCTCGGCGAAATAGCGCGCCAGCGTCGTCTTGCCCGTTCCGGCATAGCCGAACAGCCGGAAGATCGGCCGGCGGCCTTCCTTCAGCCATTGCGCAACGGCCTTGAGCGCCGCGTCCTGTTGGGGAGAAAATTGCATGGGGTTCAATGGCAGGAGTAGAAAAATAAGGCAATAGGGCAGTAAGGCAGTAAGGCAATATGTGTAAAACATACGGCCCTACTGGCCTATTGCCTTACTGCCCTACCAAAGCACAGAACTGCCCCAAATCCACATTGCCGCCAGTAACGATCACGCCAACACGCTGCCCCTTGAGCTGGGGGCCGAACTGCCGCGCCCCGGCAAATGCGAGACAGCCGGTCGGCTCGACGATCATCTTCATGCGCGAGGCGAAGAAGCGCATGGCCTCGACCAGCGCGTCGTCCGAAGCGGTCAGGATATCGTCCACATCCCGCCGGATGATGGGAAAGGTAAGGTTTCCAAGCGACGTGGTCTGTGCGCCATCGGCAATGGTCTTCGGCGTCGCGATACGCACGATTTCACCTGATCGGAACGATTGCTGCCCGTCATTGCCCGCTTCCGGCTCGACGCCATAAATCTTGCATTGAGGCGCTAGAGCCCTCGCCGCCAATGCGCTACCGGACAAAAGGCCGCCGCCGCCCAGACAGACGAACAAGGCATCAAGTTCGCCCACTTCTTCAATCAATTCCTTCACCGCCGTGCCCTGCCCCGCGATGATATCCGGGTGATCATAAGGCGGAATCAGCGTCAGCCCCTGTTCTTCCGCCAACCGCTGGGCAATCGCATCGCGATCCTCCTTATAGCGGTCAAAAGTCACGACCGTCGCGCCATATCCCCGCGTCGCCGCAATCTTCGAAGCGGGCGCATCTTCGGGCATGACAATGGTCGCCGGAATGCCAAGCAAGCTTGCCGAAAGCGCAATGCCCTGGGCGTGATTGCCGGACGAAAATGCCAGCACTCCCGCCTTCCTCTGCCGCTCGTCAAAGCGTGAAAGCGCATTGAACGCGCCGCGAAACTTGAACGCCCCGACGCGCTGGAAATTCTCCGCCTTGAAGAAGATTTCCGCGCCAATCTCCCGGTCGATGGTCCGCGACCGCAACACCGGCGTGCGATGCGCATGCCCTTCGATGCGCCCAGCGGCGGCGAGCACGTCCTCATAGGTCGGGAGGTTTGGCATGGAAAAGATTTCCTTATCGAGCGTGGAATATTCATCGTCGATGATTTCCTCACCGCGATCAGGCCCCCAATCCACTGTCTCCGGCGCGTTCTCTGGGCCAAGCCGCTCCATTTCCGAAATGATCCACTCCAAAGTGATCTTTTCAGGCTTCTTCGGCTCGGTCACAGCCTTACCCTCCCGGATGGTGAACCCAACCGTCTATACGCCGCAGACCGATTGGCTTCAAGCGCCCCAAGCGCCCTCGTGGTTCGAGGCTCATTTCGCTTCGCTCCATTCACACCTCACCATGAGGGCTACTGATACGCTGGCCTCCCTCTCACCCTCATCCTGAGGTGCGAGCGGAGCGAGCCTCGAAGGACGAGGGTGAGAGGGGACACGGCGATATTTTACATCCCCTCCGGCCCCCGGTTCATCGCGGCAATCCCTGTGCGGCAGATTTCCACCAGCCCAAGCGGCTTCATGATGCCGATGAACTGGTCGATCTTGGCGCTTTTTCCGGTGATTTCGAAGATGAAATGCTCCGTGGTCGCATCGGTGACGCGGGCGCGGAAGGCATCGGCGAGGCGCAAGGCCTCGGCGCGCGCTTCGCCGGTTCCCACGACCTTGATCAGCGCCAGTTCGCGCTCGATCGGGCGCTCATGGCCGAGTTCAGCGGCGCGGATGGAAAGGTCGATCACCCGATGCACCGGCACGATGCGTTCCAGCTGATGGCGGATCTGGTCGAGCACATGCGGCGTGCCGCGCGTCACGATGGTGATGCGGGAGAGATGCTTCTCATGCTCCGTCTCGGAGACAGTGAGACTCTCTATATTGTAACCGCGCCCGGAGAAAAGGCCGATGACCCTTGCAAGGACGCCCGGCTCGTTGTCGACCAGCACCGCCAGCGTGTGCGTCTCGGGCTTTTGCGTCTCGCTGGCGATGAAATAGGCCGAGCCGGAAGCTAGATTCTGTGCGTTCATGATTTGCCTCGAAAGTATCCCGTGAAAATCAAGTCATTGGCTGCGGTCTCTTCACGCAATCGCCCGTCGAGCGCAGCTACAATGGTCTCCAGGACGGCATTGCTTTTGTTCAGCACGTCCACATTCCAAAACCGCATGACCGCATATCCTTCATTGTTCATGAAAGCATCGCGCCTTCGGTCATATTCATTTTCGGCGTGCTGGCTGCCATCGACCTCCACGACCAGTTTGCGTTCCCGGCACACGAAATCGGCATAGTAGGGACCGATCGGAAATTGCCGGACGAATTTATAGCCATTTAGCCGCCGGTCCTTAAGTTCCAACCACAATTTGTACTCAGCGTCGTTATCCTGTCTTCGCAGCGAACGCGCCCGCTTGATAATAGTCTCTTTAGGACCGCGCATGGATTGCCCCTCACCCTTACCCTCTCCCCGCAAGCGGGGCGACGGAGGCACCAGCGTCACCACCTTATCCTTCGTCCCTGCGCCGTGCAGGACGGAAAATACGAAAACATCCATGCCTCCCTCTCCCCGTCCTTACGGGGAGAGGGTAAGGGTGAGGGGCAGCGCTAAAGATAAATCAGACATCACACCAATTCCCGCCCCTTGGCGTCGATGGCGTTGGCGACAACCTCATCCGTTGCCTCATCAGGCAGCAGCATCTCGTTATGCGCCTTGCCGGAGGGGATCATCGGGAAGCAATTGGCGAGGTTCGCCACGCGGCAATCGAAGATCACCGGCTTCTTCACGTCGATCATCTCCAAAATCGCATCATCGAGATCGCCCGGTTTCTCGCAGCGTATGCCATGGCCGCCATAGGCTTCCGCCAGCTTGACGAAATCCGGCATCGCCTCCGTATAGGAATGCGACAGCCGGTTGCCGTGCAACATTTGCTGCCACTGGCGCACCATGCCCATATATTGGTTGTTCAGGATGAAAATCTTGATCGGCGCCTCATACTGCACCGCCGTGCTCATCTCCTGCATCGTCATCTGCACCGAGGCGTCGCCGGCGATATCGATGACCAGCGCAGCGGGATGCGCGATCTGCACGCCCAGCGCGGCGGGCAGGCCATAGCCCATCGTACCGAGACCGCCCGATGTCATCCAGCGGTTCGGCTCTTCAAAGCCATAGAATTGCGCTGCCCACATCTGATGCTGGCCGACTTCGGTGGTGATGAAAGTGTCGCGATCCTTGGTCAGCGCAAAGAGCCGCTCCAGCGCATATTGCGGCATGATCACATCCTTGTTGCGGGTATAGGACAGTGACTTGCGCGAGCGCCATTTATCGATCTGCGTCCACCATTCGGTAGTCGCTTGTCTCTCGGGCTTCTTCTCCGACGCCCGCCACAGGCGCACCATATCCTCCAGCACGCGGCCGACATCGCCAATAATGGGCACATCGACACGGACGACCTTGTTGATCGAGGACGGATCGATATCGATATGGATTTTCTTGGAATTAGGTGAAAACGCATTCAGACGACCGGTGACCCGGTCGTCGAAGCGTGCGCCGATGCACAGCATGACGTCACAATCATGCATCGCCATATTGGCTTCGTAGGTGCCGTGCATGCCCAGCATGCCGAGCCAGTTCTTGCCCGATGCCGGATAGGCGCCGAGCCCCATCAGCGTCGAGGTGATCGGAAAGTTGGTGAGTTCCACCAATTCGCGCAGCAATTGGCTTGCCAGCGGGCCTGAATTGATAACGCCGCCGCCGGAATAGATAACCGGCTTCCTGGCCGAGGTCAGAAGCTCGATCGCCTGCGCGATAGCATTCTGGTCACCATCGACGATCGGACGGTAGCTGGTGCGCGGCGCGATCTGCGGCGGCGTATACATGCCCACGGCAAATTGGATATCCTTCGGAATGTCAACGAGAACCGGGCCCGGACGGCCTGTGCGGGCTACGTGAAAGGCTTCATGCAGGATTCGGGCGAGATCGTTGACATCCTTCACCAGCCAATTGTGCTTGGTACAGGGACGGGTGATGCCGACGGTATCGCATTCCTGAAACGCGTCGGAGCCGATGAGCGTGGTCGGAACCTGGCCGGTGATGCAAACCAGCGGGATGGAATCCATCAGCGCATCCTGCAGCGGCGTGACGGCATTGGTCGCGCCGGGACCTGACGTAACCACCATGACGCCGACCTTGCCGGTCGAGCGGGCATAGCCCTCCGCCGCATGGCCGGCACCCTGCTCATGACGCACCAGAATATGGTTGATCTGGTCCTGCTGGTGGAGCTCGTCATAGATAGGAAGAACCGTCCCTCCCGGATAGCCGAAAATATCGGTCACGCCCTGGTCGATCAGCGCCTGGATGACCATCTCCGCGCCCGTCATCTCGCGTTTTGCCGAAGGCGCCGTCTCTGCTTCGCGTTTTCCTGCCGTCATCATTCTCTTCCCGTTCGCCGTTCCATCTTGCCGTCTCACGTTTCGTTTAAGTCGCCGATGGAGCAATAAAGTTTCGTTTAGCTGGATTTAAGGCAATAAAAAAGGCCCCCCGAGGGAGCCTGTGTGTCGCGCATGGGAGCTTTCGCCGGATGGTTACACCACCCTGCCCATGCGCGCTCGTACTACGATAAGAAGCTTGTTCATGGCTCGGAGAGTAAATGCGGTACAGCCACGCGTCAATGGTAAAAATGAATTCGTTACTGCTAACCTTCTCTCAACGTGACTAGGCTAGATATGCATTAGCGCCAAGCGCCCTCGTCCTTCGAGGCTCGTTCCGCTTCGCTCCACTCGCACCTCAGGATGAGGGCTACTGGAGCGCGGCGGCCCTTCACCCTCATCCTGAGGTGCGAGCGAAGCGAGCCTCGAAGGACGAGGGTGAAGGGATCGAAGGGGGCAAGTGGGATGCAGCACGAACAGGAGCGCGTCGTCGCGCGCAATCGCACCGAAGGCTATATCATCGAATGCGACGGCGACCGCGCGACGATTGCCGCCGTCGCCGGCCCCTCCGTCAGCGCATCGGAGGATTATTGGGCCGTCGGCCAGCTCATTTCCGTGCGCGTCGGCGAGAACCGGCTGGTCGGACTCATTCATAGAATGGATATGCCCGATGCCGCCTGGAAGAAAGATAACGACAACATCATCCACATCCATATCGAGCTGATCGGCGAGGCGCGCTCGACGCAGGAAGGAACATCCTCCTTCTCCTCAGGCATTTCGCAATATCCCCACATGGGCGCCATTGCCCACCGCATCCGCGCCGCCGACCTCGCGGCCATGTATGCCGCGAGCGAGCGCAAGACCGTCGCCATAGGCGCGCTGACGCAGGACAATAAAATCCCCGCGCTCATCTCGGTAGACGATCTCCTGTCGCGCCACTTCGCCGTCGTCGGCACCACCGGCGTCGGCAAGTCGAGCGCGGTGACGCTGCTCCTGCGCAAGGTGGTGGCCGAACGCCCCGATGTGCGCGTGCTGGTCCTCGACCCGCACAACGAGTTTGCCACTGCGTTTCCCGATCACGCCATTGTCATGGACGCGGCCAATCTCGACCTCCCTTTCTGGATGT
This sequence comes from Paramesorhizobium leguminum, assembly GCF_003217235.1. Classification (GTDB taxonomy): domain Bacteria; phylum Pseudomonadota; class Alphaproteobacteria; order Rhizobiales; family Rhizobiaceae; genus Paramesorhizobium; species Paramesorhizobium leguminum. The sequence continues at coordinate 207,203 of NZ_QJTF01000002.1, forward strand.
TCCGGCTGGAGGAATTCGCCGACGTCCTGTTCCGGGGCCGCGAGCCCAACGCCGGCGAAATGGATGCGCTGCGCGACATGATCCAGTCCGCCCGCGAACGCTTTCGCATGGCCGATAGCCAGGCATCGACGCTTCTCAGGCGGCGCGAGCGCGACCAGCGGGCGGTTTCCGCCGACACACCGGTCCCCTACCGCATCTCAGACCTGATGGCGCTGATCGAACAGCGCGCGGGACAACTCGAAGGAAAGGCGGAGCGCCCTCACCTCAAGGCGCTGAAGATCCGGCTGGAATCGATCGTCAACGATCCGCGCTTCCGCTTCATGTTCGCCGCCTCCACCATTGCCGATACGATGCGCCAGACCATCAGCCGCATTTTCCGCGTGCCCCAGGATGGCCGCCCGATTTGCGTCTTCCAGCTCTCCGGCCTGCCCTCCGAGGTGGTGAATAGCGTCGCCTCCGTGCTCTGCCGCCTCGCCTTCGATCTTGCGGTGTCGAGCGACGGCAAGATCCAGACGCTCGTCGTTTGTGAGGAAGCCCACCGCTATATCCCCGCCGATCCGGACGCCGGCTTCTGGCCGACGCGCCAGGCCATCGCCCGCATCGCCAAGGAAGGCCGCAAATATGGCGTCTATCTCGGCGTGGTCACGCAGCGCCCCGGCGAGTTGGACCCGACGATCCTGTCCCAGTGCAATACGATCTTCGCCATGCGGCTCGGCAATGAGCGCGACCAGCAGATCGTCAAGGGCGCGATATCAGGCGCGGCCAGGAGCATGACGAACTTCCTGTCATCCATCGCCAATCGCGAGGCCATCGCCTTCGGCGAGGCGCTGTCGACGCCGATGCGCATGACCTTCGAGACCATCCCCGCCAGCAAATTGCCGGGCGCGCATATGCAGGAGCAGCAGCAGGCGATGCGCGGTGGCGACCGGCGCATATCGCTCGAAAGCGTCATCGAGCGCTTGCGTCATTTCGACAGCGCCGCCGCCGAACCCGAGCCGGAATTTCTGGATTATGGGCCGCGGCTGACGGCAGAGGACGACCAAAAACCCTCGCTCCCGCCTATCCTGCCGCTCGATCCGAACCAGCGCTTAGGGCTGCCGGCAGACGAAACTGACTGGCGCACGCGCCACGCCGAAACCCGCGACGAACATTTACGGGCGATGGACAGACAGAAACCCCGCGCTAGTGATCTCATCCGTTCGTTCCGTGAGCGCAGCTAACGATAGCCGCAGCCGAAACCCCAGCTATAAATAAGAGTTAAGAGATATTAACTATCGGAACATTATTTGAACAGCGCCGTTATTAGGCTCTGGGTCTGTCAATTGAGTGATCGATCGACAGCAAAAGGATTGGGGGATCAAGGAGCAATACCATGATACACCGCAAACTTTTAACAACGCTCTTCACGAGCACTCTTGTACTGGGCTTTGCCGGGGCGGCTGTGGCCGAAGTGCACACCACCCATAGAACTGGGCGCACCGCGCCGCGCGCTATATGTGGGATGTCAGTTGGTGCTTGCCTGCCTTACAGCAAAGGTGGTGGGTGGAATAAATCACGTAGCCCACATGCCTCCGCTCAAAGAGCTCCCGCAGCTACGGGAGGCCCAACCGGCACTCGCGGGCCAACCGGCAATGGCAATCCAACCGGCAATGGCGGGCCAACTGGCAATGGCGGGCCAACAGGTAATGGCGGGCCATCCGACAACGGCAATCCAACCGGCAATGGCGGGCCATCCGACAACGGCAACCCGACCGATAATGGCGGGCCATGGGGCGGAGGCGCCCCAACCCACACGGGTGATCCAAAACACACGGGACCGACCCATACCGGACAGCCAAAAGACAGGGGTGACCCAACCCACACGGGACCGACCCACACCGGGCAGCCAAAAGACAGGGGCGATCCAAAACACGCAGGCCATCATGGCGGCGGCCATGGAGGCGGGGGCGGCCCGAAGGGCAATGGCCAACCGACAGGCGGTGGAGGAGCTCCAACCCACACGGGTGATCCAAAACACACGGGGCCAACCCATACAGGACACCCCAAAGACAGGGGCGACCCAACCCACACGGGACCGACCCACACCGGGCACCCTAAAGATAGGGGCGATCCAACCCACGTAGGCGGCGGCCTACATGGGGGCGGTCCAAAGGGCACTCAGGGCCCTGACATCGGCTCAGGCATTACGGGAGGGCCCGCCCCCATCGGCCTGGGCGTCACCGGAGGCCCCGCTCCCATTGGCCAGGGTGCCACAGTCGATAACAGAGCAGCAACCATGGCCCGGCAGGGTCGACATGGAGGCTTTTCCGCGATGCGGGGCGCTTCGATAGGCCGCCACGGCAGTGGGGGGCGCCATGGATCCGACGGCCGCCACGGCGGCGGCGCATCGCACAACGGGTCGCATCGCTGATCGAGCTTGTGTCCTGATTTCAAGAGGCCGGCTCTAGGGCTGGCCTCTCTTCATGGCGGTTTCCTCCCGCCTATGTTCCTTAGCAAATCCCAAGATTTTCGGGCGGGTAGACGAAAGAGGCACCCATACGCACCTCTTCCTTTTACAATTTCAGACGTGAGCAATAAAATTTAATATAAATCCTCCTCCCCATCAAGAATAGATAAATTTAGGATGCCCAATCCTAAAGCAAGTACTGAAACATAAACACAATTAAGACACAATTAAACAAGAGTATTATTATACCGTTACCGGTCGGTTGCGGCAATTGAGTGAGGGGGCATCTAGGAGTACATCGTGATGCACCGTAAGTTTTTAACAACGCTCTTCGCGAGCACCTTCGTCCTTGGCCTCGGCGGAGCCTCTCTGGCCGCCGGGCGCACCGCCCATGAAGCTGCACCCAGGCCCAGCGTTATATGTGGGACTTCTGCCGCCTCATGTGGGTTCCGTCACACCAAGGCTTCGAAGGCCCCACGCGCTACTCGTAGCACTCCGACCGCTGCGTACGCCCCGGCAATCGGCACAGGCGCCGTCGCCTCGGTTAACCCAGCAACGGGCACTCGGATGCCCGGTCCTGACATCGGTTCGGGAGCTACGCCGGCCCCAACCTCCATCGTCCGCATCCCTCTCGGTTCGAGATCCAACGGCCGCGTCCGCATCGGCTCGGGAGCTACGGTGGATCGCGCCCCTATCGGTAAGGGGGTTACGGTAGGCGCTGCCCCCATCGGTTCAGGCGCCACAGTTTCGCGCAACCCGGCGAGCGGTAGGGCCGCTTCCCTCGCGCGTCACTCCGCCATCGGTAAAGGCGCTGCGGTAGGCCCCGCCCCAATCGGTTCAGGCGCCACAGTTTCGCGCAACCCGGCGGGCGGTAGGGCCGCTTCCCTCGCGCGCCACTCCGCCATCGGTAAAGGCGCTGCGGTAGGCCCAGCCCCAATCGGTTCAGGCGCCACAGTTTCGCGCAACCCGGCGGGCGGTAGGGCCGCTTCCCTCGCGCGCCACTCGGCCACCGCTTCGCTCGCGCGGCACTCGGCCAACCCGGCGAGCGGCAAGGCGGCGTCTCTCGCGCGCCACTCGGCCACCGCTTCGCTCGCCCAGCACTCGCCCAATCCGGCGGGCGGCAAGGCGGCGTCTCTCGCGCACCACTCGGCCACCGCTTCCCTCGCCCAGCACTCGGCCACCCCGGCGAGCCGCAACACCGCATCCCTCGCGCGCCACTCGGCCACCGGCAAGGGAGTCGCTCGTCATAGCGCTTCGACTGGACACCATAACCATGGCGGCCACCGCGGCCACCGTGGCCCTTCCACGCGCTAATCCACCATTTCCTGTGATTTCGAGAGGCCGGCTCAAGGGGCCGGCCTCTCCTAGTGTTTTCAGATCAAACATCCGTGAAATTAATATTATTTCGTTTCTCCCCGCATTGACGAAATAGTATGCGACAATTTGATGGTATAAACGAAATAACAAGAATATAGTTAACATAATTACAACGCAATTAAATAAGAAGGTCCGCCCTCCGTTGCTGAAATTGGGCAACAGTTTAGCAGCGGACCGCATATAGGGCGGGGGGTGTCGAGGGGGTATCAGGAGTATGATACCATGACACGCCACCACAAACTTTTAATGACATGTGTCGCCGCAAGCGCCCTCTCTTTCGGGTTCGGCGGAGCAGCCCTTGCCCACGGCAGCGCTGTTCACCGTAATCTGGTCAGAGGCGGGATCGTTCACGCCGATCGAACGACTCCGGACCCAGACATTGGCTCCGGCGCCCAGCCGAACGGCAACAACGGTCCCGACATCGGTTCCGGTGCTCAACCGAACGGCAACCCTCCCATCGGCTCGGGCGCTCAGCCGGGGCCCGACATTGGGTCCGGTGCCCAGCCGAACGGCAACCCTCCCATCGGGTCGGGTGCTCAGCCGGGGCCCGATATCGGCTCCGGTGCCCAGCCGAACGGCAATCCGCCGATCGGTTCGGGCGCACAGCCACAGCCGAGCAACGTTCCACCGGTCCAACCGGGAACCGTACCGGCTCCGCTCGGGAACGGCAACCAGCCCTTCTACGACCCCTATGGCGCCACCCTCGGTAACGCCGGTGGACAGTATAATCCGTACGGCAACAGCGACCCCGACATCGGTTCGGGTGCTCAGCCGAACGGCAATCCGCCGATCGGCTCAGGCGCTCAGCCGGGTCCCGACATCGGATCTGGGGCACAGCCGAACGGCAACCAGCCCTACAACCCGTATAACAACCACCTTCATCCCAATGATCGTGGCCCGCAACAGGGCGGCGGCCGTACCGGTCCCAACAACCGCGGCCCGCAGATCACATCCCAGCCCTACGGCCGTCCGGCGATCGTGACCGGCGGCCGGACGCACCCGCATATCGGCAACCCGCCGGTAGACGGCAACGGCCGCCCGGCGGTCGAGGGCCCCAACCGGACGCATCCGCATATCGGCAACCCGCCGGTAGACGGCAACGGCCGCCCGGCGGTCGAGGGCCCCAACCGGACGCACCCGCATATCGGCAACCCGCCGGTAGACGGCAACGGCCGCCCGGCGGTCGAGGGCCCCAACCGGACGCATCCGCATATCGGCAACCCGCCGGTAGACGGCAACGGCCGCCCGGCGATCGAGGGCCCCAACCGGACGCACCCGCATATCGGCAACCCGCCGGTAGACGGCAACGGCCGCCCGGCGATCGAGGGCCCCAACCGGACGCACCCGCATATCGGCAACCCGCCGGTAGACGGCAACGGCCGCCCGGCG
>NZ_QJTF01000002.1:212436-297867 GCF_003217235.1 Paramesorhizobium leguminum
ATCCGCATATCGGCACCCCGCCGGTAGACGGCAACGGCCGCCCGGCGATCGAGGGCCCCAACCGGACGCATCCGCATATCGGCAACCCGCCGGTAGACGGCAACGGCCGCCCGGCGATCGAGGGCCCCAACCGGACGCATCCGCATATCGGTTCCGGCGTAACGGGGGGTAATTCCTCCATTGGCGAGGGAGTCACGGTAAGCGGTGGTTCGATCGCCGGCGCTTCCACCCATGGGTCTATGGGCAGAAGCAGCGGCGGATCAAAACGCTAAATCACTAAGCTAACAACTACGGAGGCCGGCTTGAGAGCCGGCCTCTCTATAGCGATAAACTCTTTATCGGAACAAAGGTTCCGATCTCAGGTACAGACCCGGTTGCGGCCCATATTCTTGGCTTGATAAAGCAGCTGGTCCGCGCGGCGATAAAAATCCTGCCAGCTTTCCTGCCGGTCCCATTCCGCAACGCCAATGCTCGTTGTCACCTTTATCGGCACATCGTCCACCGTGAGCGCGATTTCCGAAACCGCCTTGCGGATGCGCTCGGCAAGCTTTGCCAGATATTCCTTCTCCATGTTGGAGACGACGATGGCGAACTCCTCGCCGCCAAGCCGCGCCACCACGTCATGATAGCGTGTGTAATCCTTCAAGCAATGTGCAACTTCCCGCAGCACCGCGTCGCCCATATCATGCCCATAGGTATCGTTGACCGATTTGAAATGATCCAGATCCAGGATCATCAGCCCCACCGGTTTGTCGATACGCCCGAACTGCACGAGATATTCCTTGAGCGCCTCGTCGAAATAGCGCCTGTTCTGCATTCCGGTCAGACCGTCGGTCAGCGCCGCCTGCGCCAGCGTCTCGGACCGGGCGGAGAGTATCTGCGTCATCTGCTGCAGCTTGCCATGGTCCTGCGCCTGGATGCGGATGAGCGGATAGATAAGAAAAATCCCTGACAACAGCGCCGCAGCCAGAAAGAGCAGCGCAAACCCATTGGCCTGGGCGACATAATCGACCAGCATGGCGATGTCAGGGCCCATCGAGAGCGGCGTCAACATGCCCAGCGCCGTCTGAACGCGGTAAAGCATGATACCCACGCCGCCCAGAAAGACGATCAAAATAAAGAATGATGTTTCCGACTTGTAAAATCGCATGTGCACGCAGCCCCCGCTGACGCCATATACAACCTACGGGCGTTTCCAGCCCGTTAATTGCGCCACCGAATAATACTTGTTTGGCGTGCTGTCAGGAAAAAGCGTCGGCCTGGTTTACGTTGCGTAAAATCCGCCAGTTGGAATCGAGCTGATTGCGGAACCAGGTCATCTGCCGCTTGGCATATTGCCGCGTCGCGATCTTCGCCAGCTCCGCCGCCTCATCGAATGTAATCTCCCCTGCCAGCGCCGCGCCGATCTCGCGCACACCGATGGCCTTCATAGCCGGTAGCTGCGTAGAAAGCTCGAGCGCGAGCAATGCCTTGACCTCATCCACCGCGCCGCCCTGCATCATCATGTCGAAGCGTTGCGAAATGCGTGCCGCAAGCCATGCCCGATCCGGCAAAATGACAATTTTCCGCGCGGCATCAGCATCCACCAGCGCCCTGCCCTTTTCTTTCTGCCAGTCATAGATCGACCGGCCGGAGGTCTCGATCACCTCCAGCGCCCGGACAATTCTCTGTCCATCGGTTGGTCGGAGGATGCCGGCGGCAATGGTATCCATGCGGCCAAGCACCCGATGCAGTGCCGGTGCGCCTTCCGCCGCCAGCCGCGCCCGCCAGTGCTCGCGTACGATGTCCGGCACTTCAGGCATGTCGGACAGGCCGCCGGTGAGCGCGCGAAAATAAAGCCCCGTGCCGCCGACGAAAACCGGCGCGCGGCCCCGCAGTTCCGGCCGCTCCAGCACCGCTTCCACGTCCGCCAGCCAGCGCCCGGTCGAATAGAGTTGCGATGGCGGCACATGGCCGTAAAGATAATGCGGAGCCATAGCCAGGTCACCGGCCTGCGGCCGCGCCGTCAGCTGGTCGAGAACGCCGTAAACCTGCATGGAATCGGTGTTGACGATGAACCCGTCCCGCTCCTTGGCCAGACGCAACGCCAGCGCCGACTTGCCGCTTGCCGTCGGTCCGGCTATCAGGATTGCGTTCTTGATTGTCACATCATCCACCATGCCGGGAATTGCCTCATGTCACTGGTCGCCACGCTCATCGCCAATCCGGCTCGTCCTGTTCTAACCTCGTCGCTGGGGATTAAAGCCTCCGCGGCGGTGAATGCAACCGGACTTTATTGGCTGGCCGACGGCGTCGCCTGTGATCTGGCCTTGAAGGACGGCGCCGATATCCTTGAGACCGCAACTCTTCTGCGCGAGGCTATCGACGGCGAGCCGGTCGATATCGTCGTGCAGGAACAGGACGGGCGGCGCAAGAAAGTGCTGATCGCCGACATGGATTCCACCATGATCGGCCAGGAATGCATCGATGAACTGGCCGAGGAAGCAGGCCTGCGCGATGCCGTCTCAGTCATCACCGCCCGCGCCATGAACGGCGAAATCGCCTTCGAGCCCGCGCTGCGCGAGCGCGTGGCGCTCCTGAGGGACCTGCCGCTTTCCGTCATCGACAAGGTGATCGCCAGCCGCATCACGCTGACGCCGGGCGGCGTCGAACTGGTGCGCACGATGAAAAAGCACGGCGCCTACACCGCGCTTGTCTCCGGCGGCTTCACGGTCTTCACCCGCCGCATCGCCCGGATGATCGGCTTCAACGAAGACCGCGCCAATCTGCTGCTCGACGATGGCGAGCGACTGACCGGCGAAGTGGCTGAACCCATCCTCGGACGCGAGGCCAAGGTGGAAAAGCTGCTCGATATCTGCACAAGGCTCGGCATAACGACCGACGATGCAATTGCGGTTGGCGACGGCGCTAACGACCTCGGCATGTTGCAACTCGCCGGAACCGGCGTCGCGCTCCATGCCAAGCCGGTCGTCGCCGCTGAGGCCAAGGTCCGCATCGACCATAGCGACCTCTCCGCGCTGCTCTATATGCAAGGGTATCGCAAGACGGATTTTGTCACATGATCATAGCGGAAACCGAGCGGCTCATAATCCGCAACTGGCAGAAATGCGACCGCTAACTCTTTCACGAAATCAATTCCGACCCAAAGGTGATGGAGTTCTTAGGCTTCACTCGCGACCGGGCGCAATCGGATGAACTGTTCGACAGGCTCAAGCGCGATATCGACACGACTGGATACGGTTTCTATGCACTGGAAGAGCGGACGACCGGCGCTTGCATCGGCTTCGCAGGCCTAGCCCTCACCGACCTCGAACCGTATTTCACCAAAGGCACCGTCGAAATCGGCTGGCGGCTGGCAAGGCGCCATTGGGGCAAGGGCTACGTGACGGAAGCCGGACGCCGCCTGCTTGCGTTGGGCTTCGACGAGCGAGGCTTAAACGAAATCGTCTCCTTCGCCGTCTTCAACAACCACCGCTCCACCGCAGTCATGGAACGCCTCGGCATGAAACGCGATCCGGCCCGCGATTTCGATCATCCGAAGATTGGCGACGCGACGCCGCATCTGAAGCGACATGTGGTTTATAGTCTTAGGCGAGAGGATTGGGTACAAACGGTATAGCTAGAGCGGTTCTTGTTTTGATGGCATCGCCAAGCGCCCTCGCCCTTCGAGGCTTCGTTCCGCTTCGCTCCACTATGCACCTCAGGATGAGGGCTACTGCGGCGCTGCAACCCTTCACCCTCATGGTGAGGTGCGAGCGTAGCGAGCCTCGAACCACGGGGGTGAAGGGCACACAGTTGCTTCCATTAAATTGCTCTAGGCGATTTACCCTCATTCCACCCGCACCGTAACAAACCGCAATTCCCCAGTCTTCGACGCCAGCATAAGCAGCGCGTTCTTGCGGCCATCCTGGCGCAGCTTGTCGACGCGCTTCTGCACGTCCTCCGGCGAGGTAACGGTTTCCTGGCCGATGTCGACAATCACTTCGCCGGGGGCGATGCGCTTTTCGGCTGCCGCCGAACCCGGCGCAACCTCGGTTACCACCACGCCCTGCACATCGGGCGCGATCTCGAATTTCGCGCGCGTCGCGTCGTCCAGCGCGGCCAGCTTCATGCCCAGCACAGCCGTGGCAGCGGGCTTTTCCGCCTCGTCCTTCTTCTTGTCGGCGCCCTTGTCCTTGCTGCCATCCTTCGATTCCGTCTTTTCAAACTCCTCAAGGCGGCCAAGCTTCACCTTGACGATCTCTTCCTTGCCCTTGCGGATGACGACGACCTCGACCTCCTTGCCGACAGGGCTTTCAGCCACGACGCGCGGCAGGTCGCGCGCGCTATCGACCGGCTTGCCGTCGAACTTGATGATCACGTCGCCCGGCTTGATTTCCTTGTTGTCGACATTGCTGCCTTCCACCAGGCCGGACACCAGCGCCCCCTTGGTGGAGGCGAGGCCAAGACTTTCCGCAAGCTCGTCCGTGACGGGCTGGATCCGCACGCCAAGCCAACCGCGGCGCGTCTCGCCGAATTCCTTCAACTGGTCGATAACCGGCACCGCCATTTCGGATGGAATGGCAAAGCCGATGCCGATCGAGCCGCCGGATGGCGAGATGATCGCGGTGTTCACGCCAACAACCTCGCCTTCCATGTTGAACAACGGGCCGCCGGAATTGCCCCGGTTGATTGCTGCATCAGTCTGGATGAAGCTGTCATAGGGGCCGGAATTGATGTTGCGGTTGATCGCCGAAATAATGCCGAGCGTCACCGTACCGCCGAGGCCGAAGGGATTGCCGATGGCCATGACCCAGTCGCCGATGCGCGCCTTCGATGAATTGCCGAACTTCACCGCTGTGAGCTTATGTTTCTTCGGATCGATCTTCAGCACGGCCAGATCGGTCTTGGTGTCCTTGCCGAGAACTTCCGCCTTCAGCTTCGTCCCGTCGTTGAAAACGACCTCGACCTCATCGGCATCCGCGATGACGTGGTTGTTGGTGACGACGATCCCCTTCTCCGCATCGATGACGAAGCCGGAACCGAGCGACTGCACCCGGCGCGATTCCTCGCCGCCCTTGCCCTTCGGGCCGAAGAAATCATTGAAGAATTCCTGGAACGGCGAATCTTCCGGCAGTTGCGGCACAGGCGCCTGCTGATCAGCTCCGGGTGTCTTCACATTCTGCGCGGTGGAGACGTTCACTACCGAATCGATCAGCTTCCCCGCCAGATCCGCCACCGACTTAGGGCCTGCCACCGCAGGAGCCGGGGTCGGAGCTGGCTGTGCGGATACTTGCGCAATCGCGGAAACCGGCATTGCTCCAATGGCAAGCGCGGCAACGCCAGCGCGAAGATAACCGGATCGATTCCCGAAGGCCATGAGCGCAACTCCGCTAATATGAATAATCGATGACGCCGGGCGTGGAACCGCACCGATGGCAGGAAGCGATTGAAGCAATCGCCTGATTCTCAGCTTACCTCAGAAAATACGGTTTGTTTGCGGCCTTGAAAAGCTTCTCCTGCCGTCATTCCCGCGCTTGTCACGAGAATGACGGCAGGACCTCAATTATCCGCGCACCAGCCAGACGATGGCGACGCCCGCCGCAATCGCGAGAATACCGGCAATCCGCAGCACGGTCTCCGGCATCTCAGCCACATCCTTGGCAAAGCGCTTTGCCAGAGAAGGAAAGCCGCCATAGATCAGCCCCTCGAAGACGAAGAGCAGGCCTACGGCGGCAAGAAAGTCACTCATGAACGAACATTCCGGTCATCGCGCCGGTGCCGGGCTTGCCGGCTTGGCTGGCGTCGTCCCTTCCGCGTTCTGGAAGTAGCGGAAGAATTCCGAGTTCGGCGAGAGCACCATCGTCGTGCCGGAATTCTCCAGCGCCTGCTGATAGGCCGCCATCGAACGGTAGAACGCGAAGAAGTCCGGGTCCTTGCGCGAGACATTGGCGAAGATGCTGCTTCGCTCCGCCTCGCCCTGCCCACGCAGGATTTCCGATTCCTTGCGCGCTTCCGCCAGGATTTCCACGACCTTGCGGTCAGCCACGGCGCGGATGCGCTGTGCCGCCTCACGGCCACGGGCGCGCAGGCGCTCGGCTTCCGAAAGCCGCTCCGCCTTCATCCGGTCATAGGTCTGTTGCGAAACTTCCGCGGTCAGATCCGTGCGGCGAATACGCACGTCCTCGATGGTGAGGCCCAGCGAGGTGGCGTCTGGCCGCAGCTGATCGCGCACCTCGCGCATCATGTCGCCTCGCCCATCCGACAGCGCCGCTTCAAAGCCGCGCTGGCCGTAGACCCCGCGAAGCGCCGCATCGAGACGCGTACGCAGCCGCTGCTCGGCCAAGGTCGTCTCGCCCGAAACCGTCTGCATGAACTTCCGCGCGTCGGTGATGCGATAAACGAGGAAGGCATCGACATCATAAAACTTGCCGCCCGAAACCTGGACGCGAATATCGTCCAGATCGAAGCGCAGCAGGCGGTCGTCGATGATCTTGACCACGTCCGCGTCGAAGAAGGCAAACGGCAGCTTGAAATAAAGGCCCGGCTTGCTCTCCACATTCACGATCTTGCCGAAGCGCTGAACGATGGCCTGCTGGCGCTCCGAGACGATGAATATTGAGGAATAAAGCAGGAAAGCGACAATCGCGATGAGCCCTACGATGAAGGGTAGACGATTCTGGTTCATCACTGGCTGGCTCCCGTCGCGCTGCTGGTCCCGGAGGTACTGCCGCCGCTTGTGTTATTCTGGAAGACGCTTGGGCCGCTTGGCGCGGGCCGCTGCTTCGTCAGTTCGTTGAGCGGCAGGTAAGGCATCACACCCGTTCCCTGATCGATGATCACCTTGTTCGAGCCTTTAAGCACCTTTTCCATCGCCTCCAGGAACAGACGCTTGCGCGTCACATCCGGCGCCTTGGCATATTGATCGTAGACGGAGGTGAAGCGCTGCGCCTCGCCTTCGGCTTCCTGCACGATCTGGTTCTTGTAGGCCGCTGCCTCCTCGCGAATTTGCGCGGCCTGACCGCGCGCCGCGCCCAGCTTCTGGTTCGAATACTGGTTGGATTCCTCGACGAAGCGGTCCTCATCCTGTTCGGCGCGTTGCACCTCGTCGAACGCATCCGCTACTTCCGGCGGCGGCGCGGCGTCCTCGATCGAAACGGCGTTGATCTGAATGCCCGTCTTGTATTCGTCGAGCGCGCCCTGCACGATGGCGCGCACCTCATTGGCAATCTGGGCGCGATTATCACGGAACACGTCCTGCGCCGGACGCCGGCCTACGACCTCGCGGATGGCGCTTTCAGAAACCTGCTGCACCATGCTGTCGGGATTTTCCACGTTGAACAGATAATCGCGTGGCGATGTGACCTGATAAAGCACCGAGAACTGGACGTTGACGATGTTCTGGTCGCCGGTCAGCATCAGCCCCTGCGTGGCGCCGCGCGTGCCCTGTCCGCCGATATTGATCTGCTTTTCGGCGATCGACGCCTTTTCATAGGTCTCGATCGGCCAGAAGTGGAAATGAAGGCCCGGACCCGCGATTTCTTCCTTGGGTATACCGAAGCGCGATTCAACGGCAAGCTCATCCGGCTGCACCGTATAGACGCATTTGAAAAGCCAGAAGCCCAGAAGCAGCGCTGCAATCAGCGCATAGATGGCGTAATTGTTACGACCGCCGCCGCCGGGGAAAACCTGTTTCAGCCGATCCTGCCCTTTGCGCAAGATATCTTCCAGATCAGGTGGCGTGCCAGGATTGCGCGGGCCTTTTCCGCCGCCGCCCCACGGGCCGCCATTATTGTTGCCGCCGCCGCCCCACGGGCCGCCGCCGCCATTCTGATTGCTCCAGGGCATTCTTACCTCTCGTTTCGCACGCAAGAGGGAGCGTGCGGCCTCCCGGCATCAATTGATGTTTCCCGTTTATAGGGATGGTAAAGGCCGCTTTCAACGCAAGCGACAAGTTTTCGGCAATTTGTGGAGAGTTTTCAGTGATCTTTCCGATAAATCAGCTGTTATGACGCAGCCGCGACTGGTCCTACAGGTCGGCGCGCTCATAAATAATATAACGCGTGGCGTGGCTGTCCTTCTCGCCGGTCGGCACTTCTTCCATCGAAGCCATGCGCCACAGCGCCGGATCGATCGGCGGAAAATGCGTGTCGCCTTCCACCTCGCCCTTGACCTCGGTCACGTGCAGCCGGTCCGCCAGCGGCAGGGTCTGGCGATAAATCTCGCCGCCGCCGATCACGCAAATCTCGTTCGCCCCCGCCTCGTCCGCGCGCCTGCGAGCAATCACCAGCGCATCTTCCACCGAACAGGCAACATCGATGCCATCCACCGCGAAATCCGCATCGCGGGTAACAACGATATTGGCCCGCCCCGGCAACGGCTTCCCGATTGATTCCCAGGTCTTGCGGCCCATGATAACCGGCTTGCCCATGGTAATCGCCTTGAACCGCTTCATATCCGTCGAAAGCCGCCACGGCAGCCCATTGTCGCGCCCGATGACCCCGTTTTGCGCGACGGCGACGATGATGGAGATGGTGGGGGAAACCGCGCTCAACGCGACGCCCGCTTGATGCTCGCCAGCATTTCACGGCGCAGGATTCCATTCATCCGCGTTTGATAGCCTTTGCCTTGCGACTTGAGCCAAGCCAGCACATCGGAGTCAATCCGGACTGTCGTAGAGGTCTTGGTCGGCTTGAGAAACGGGTTGCGTATAGCATTTTCCCAAAACTTTTCGGTGAGCGGCGGAATGTCACTGAAATCAATTTCGCTATCCGGCATTTCGGCCAGTGCCTTGAGCTCCGCTTTCTCCTTTTCGGAGAGTGGCGGAGGATTGTTCAAGTCGAATTTAGTACGAACGTCGTCGCTCATAGCGTTTCCTTTCTTTCGGGTCGGCATGGCGGGCCGAAATGATACGAATAATTTCCGTGCCATCCTCCTCATCCCATATCATGTGGGCTACGATGAGCAGCATATGACCATCCACAAGACCTATGGTCTGCCAACGATATTCGCCATCATCGATACGATCTTGCTCGATGGTTGCAAACGGATCGGCAAATGCACGCCGCGCTAGCTCGAAACTGATCTTATGCTTTTGTTGATTGGAACGGTTCTTGCTTTCACTCCAGATAAATTCGCGTTCGTTCATGCATAGCCCCCTCCGTAATTACAGAATTGTAATAACAAAAACGGTGACTTGCAATATCAACTTTACCCAGAGCGCGCACTGTCCTTCAGTACTAAAATGTTTCATATACCAATTAAAAATGCTTACTACACCGCCACATCCGCCTTGATCGCCGCGTGGGGCTCATACCCCATCACTTCGAAATCATCGATCCGGTAATCATCGATACTCGCCGGCTTGCGTAAGAGCCGCATCTTGGGAAACTGCCTTGGCTCCCGCGACACCTGTTCGCGCGCCTGCTCCAGATGATTGAGATAAAGATGCACGTCGCCGCCCATCCAGATCAGCTCGCCCGGCTCAAGATCGGTCTGCTGCGCCACCATCATCAGCAATGCCGCGCCGCCGACGAAATTGAACGGCGCGCCGAGTTCCATGTCGCAGCTGCGCTGGTAGATCAGCAGATTGAGCCGGTTTCCGCCGGTGACGTGGAATTGATAGACCATATGGCAGGGCGGCAATGCCATTTCGGGCAGTTCCGGCACATTCCAGCCATGGAAGAGCATCCGCCGGCTCGACGGGTTGGTCTTCAACGTCTCGATAACACTGGCGATCTGGTCGTATTCCTTGCCGTCCGCGCCCAGCCACCGGCGCCACTGCTTGCCATAGACCGGCCCGAGATCGCCCCATTCCAGCGCGAAATCATCGTCTTCCAGAATGCGCTTCTCGAATTCGGCTTGAGAAATAGTCTCGCCAGTCGCCTTGCGGTATTTGTCGAGCGGCCAGTCGGTCCAGATGCGCACGTTTTCCCTGAGTAGCGCCTGGATATTCGTCTCGCCGGTCAGAAACCAGAGCATCTCCTTGACCGCCAGCTTCCAATAGACCCGCTTTGAGGTCAGGATCGGCACGGTGCCGTCCGAAAGATCGAAGCGCAGCATCGCGCCGAAGGTGGAGAGTGTGCCCACCCCCGTGCGGTCGATGCGCCTGTCGCCCTTTTCGAGGATATGGCTCAGCAGGTCGAGATATTGATATTCCGGATGCCGCGGCATGATTTCGTCTCCAACCCGCGCTTTATATGGAAGAACGGCCCGCAAAAATAGCAAAACTCCGGCGCATGCACCGGAGTTTTGCTCAAACATCCAAAATCAGAGGGTAGCGAGTTTTCCGAGCGCCTTGGCAGTCAGATAATAGAAGGTGACGCGCTGCTTGTTGCGATCACCCTTCATCAATTCGCCGACACTCTTGATGACTTCCTTGCCTTTGTCGGCATCGGTGATGCCAAGCTTCTTCTCGACCCAGCTTTTACGCACGCGCTCAACCTCGTCCGCATCGGAAGCAGCGACCAGCGAGGAATCCTTGTTGCGCAAGGCGATGCCCAGATGCTTTACGATCTTGTCCACGACTGCCGGATCAGCACCAGCATCGTAACGGCGGACGTCTTCGATATATTCACTCATGAGAATTCTCCTTCGGCTCTGGCCAACCCGGCCAACGGCTGCGTAAAGCCAGCCGGATTGAATGGAATCTGCGATAGCCCCCGCCGAAACATCGACCAGCGAAAACTGCCTGTCAATGCCCGCTACGCTGGAAGAACAGCGGCATTTCCCGGCGGCATATCCATCCATTAACATAGTATTTACACCGTATATCACGTATAAGCTCATGAAAAATCGATTAATAGATCGTAAAAGCGCCTGCAAATCCGCATGTCATTTCGCACCCGCTACCCTCTTCCATTTTTCAGCAAAAGCGCTTATATACGACCTGCCGGTTTCGACCGGCTATGGTGATAAACGGACGATGTAATAAACCTATTGGACCCGGGGGCGGTACCCGGCGCCTCCACCACAATGCAGCTTGCATATCCATGCTGCCTTGTGGCGGGGGCGAAATAGGATCGACAAGGGTGTAAAGATCGCTCTTTTGCTCGGCATGATACCACCGTTATCGGGTCAAAAGTGTAGTTGCAAACGACAACAACGCTAAGGGATATGCTGTAGCTGCCTAATGGCGGTTCCAGAATTCCGATCTAAGTCCTTCTGGTTAGCACCTTGAGGCGGGGTTCGGAGGTACCTGGCAACAGAAACCTCCACTTCCTCGGCACCCCTAAATTGCTGTTCCCATGACGCGATTTTCATGGAAGAAATCGCGGCGATGGATTTATCGCGGGGGCGCAATGGCAATGATTCACAATGAGCGCTGGAAACTGACGGCCAATTGGCTAAATACTGTTGCCGCCGGTACCATAATTGCCGGGAGCTTATCGCCTCTGGTCGCCACTACCTATGGATTGCCGACAGCGGCTGCTTTGTTTCCCGCCTGGCTTATCGTCGCATTGCCGTTCGTTTGGATTTCGGTGGGAATTATGTTACATATGGTGGCAAGAGCCATTCTCGGGAGACTGAAGGAATGACAATGCTTCAAGTCTTTGCTGTTTTCGGCGTACCAGCGATTCTTCTGGCAATAGGTCTGGTCACGCTGGTTATTGCAAAACGCGGCAGTGGCGATCACCTTCGCCCCGGCGAATAGTCCCCCGTGAATTCGGCATCTTTTTTCTTCTGGTTTATCCTGCCTTTCCTCATTGCGGCGGCGGGTTGGGGTATCGCGCTTCTCAATGACTGGAACGATCGCCGCCACAATCGCTTGCATCCGGGCGAATAATTCACGGCCTAAAGCCAGAAATTCCCCCTCATTACTTCATCACCGCATACTTGCCGTCTTCATGGTTGTATTCGCGTGAGGATTCTAATGTCAAAGGATACCGACCGTTTCTTCGTGCTCACCGGAGGCCCCGGTTCTGGCAAAAACACCTTGATTGAAGTTCTGCGCGAGTCGGGCTATGCTTCGTCTGCCGAAGCGGGTCGCGGCATAATTCAGCGGCAAATGGCAATCTCAGGTCCCGCGCTTCCTTGGGCGAACCCGGCGCTTTTTGCCGAGACTATGCTGGTTTGGGAAATGCGCTCATATGAGATCGCGCGGCAGGAAGATGGGATCGTCTTCTTCGACCGCGGTTTGCCCGATATTGCGTCTGGCACTTGAGGGGCTGCCCGTGCCAGAGCACACTGCAAAAGCGGCGGAGAGATTTCGCTACAATCGCATGGTCTTTGTACTTCCGCCCTGGCCGGAAATCTTCAAGCGAGATGCTGAACGCAAGCAGGATTTGGACGAGGCGCGACGAACCTTCGAGGCGGTGTCGGCAGCCTATATGGCGTGCGGCTATGAATTAATCACCGTGCCGCGCGTGACCGTCGAAGAGCGCGTGCGCTTTGTACTCAAAAAGGCGGGGCTGCTTTGAGCCTAAAGGCTCATGAGGGCAGGCTGCCGATACAGCCGCCCGCCTTTATAAATATTCTCTATTATTCCGCAGGCGCTTCCACCGTCATTTTCGCCCGGCGGCGGCCCAGCGAAACTTGCGTCAAAACAAACGCCGCGACCGCGCAGGCGGCGATGGCGACTACCATCGGCATCGCCGTGCCGTCGAAGAACGCACCGGCGATGCCCATGGCGATTGCTCCGGCGACGAATTGCAGCGTTCCCATCAAAGCCGATGCCGTCCCCGCGATCTGGCCATGCTCCTCAAGCGCCAGCACCGATGTCGTCGGGAGCACCAGGCCGAGGAAGCCGTAGCCGACGAACAGGAACGCCGCCATCACGTAGAGAGACTGGAAGCCCGACATCATCACAGCCACCATCAACGCCATCGCCACTGCATAACCGGTGACTGCCATGCGCACCACCCGCACCAGGCCATATCGGTCCGCCAGCCAGCCGGAGAGTTGCGACACGCTGAAAAACGACACGGCATTGATCGAAAACGCGATGCTGTATTGCGTCGGCGTCAGGCCGTAATGGTCGATCAGCACGAAGGACGAACTGGCGAGATAGACGAAGAATGACGACAGGCCCAGGCCGCCAATGAAGGTGAGGCCAAGAAAATTGCCGTCCTTAAGCAACAGCCGGTAGGCGCCGAGCGCGCTGCCGAGGCTGCTTTCAACCCGCGCCGATTTGGGCCGCGTTTCCTTCAGCGATGTGGCGAGCAGCACCATGCCGATGAGCGCCGCAATCAGCACCGCCCAGAACACGCCGCGCCAGCCGAAGAAGCTGATGATCGCCGTTCCTGTCAGGGGCGCGAGAATGGGCGATATGCTAAAGACCAGCATCAGCATCGACATCAGTCGCGCCGCGTCCACGCCGGTGTGCAGATCGCGCACCACGGCGCGCGGAATGACCATGCCCGCGCTGGCGCCGATGCCTTGCAGGAAGCGAAAGGCGACGAGCGTATCGATATCTCCCGCAAGCGCTGACCCGATGCTGCCGATGGCGAAGAGCACAAGGCCGGCATAAAGCGGCATTTTACGGCCCAGCATATCCGATAGTGGTCCGACGAAAAGCTGCGCCAACCCCATCGAGATAAAGAAGGCGAGCAGGCTCATTTGCACCGCGCTCGTCTCCGCCTGAAGATCGGCGCCGATCGTCGGCAACGCCGGCAGATACATGTCGATCGCAAAGGGTCCAATCGCCGATACCAGTCCAAGAATGACCGCAGTGTGAAAAAATCTTGATGTCATCATCGAAACTTTCGAAAGAGAGGACCGGTCAGGCAGCGCGTCTTGGGAGGATACGGGGTTCCGCCAGACCGATCGTCCGAAATGAGAGAATTCTTAAGCACCCCTTTTGTTGCAAAAGGAGTCATTGGTCCGAATTGGACAGTGGTGTCAAATTAGACAGTATTGTCTAAACCGTCAAGCTGCCTTATGTTCGCTCCATGAAACATGCTGACAAATCTGCTGTCATAGCCAGCCGGGCATTCGCCTGTTCCGATTTTGGCACGGCCGAAACGGGTCTGTCTTTCACCCGGCCCGGCAGCGGCCAATGCATGAAGCGTGATACCATCCTCGATGCCGCGGCGCGCGCCTTCTGCCGCGATGGCTTCGCCGGTGCGAGCATCGATCTCATTGCCGCCGAGGCAAGCGTTTCGCGCCAGACTATCTACAATCATTATCGTGACAAGGAAATGTTGTTCGGCGCGGTCGTGGGCGAAATCATGGAGCGTATGAACGCCGCGCTTTCCGGCATTCTCACCACCTTCCCTGAAAAGCCGGACAATCTGGAACAGGAACTCACCCTCTTCGCTATCAGGCTGGGCAAGAACTGCACCTGCAACCGGGATGGCGAATTTTTGCGCAAGCTGATCCAGGCTGAGGGAGAACGCTATCCTGAGCTATTCGCCGCTTGGCGCGAGATTGGACCCGCCAGGGTTTGGTCCACCGTCTCGGACAAGCTTGCCCGGCTGGCGAAAAGCGGCGCGCTCGATATCGACGATCCGGATTTGGCGGTTCGCCAATTCCTGGCGCTCGTCAATGCCGACCTCCAGTTCTGCGGGCTGATGGGCAAGACGCCGACGGAAAAAGAGATCGAGAACGCTGCCCGCAATGGTGTGCGAACCTTCCTGCGCGCGTTTGGTTGACATGCTTTCTCCCGCTATCCTGCTACAGCAAGTCTTCCCTGAAACCTTTGCCACGTGAACGCATTCCCATCTGCTTGGTATTGCGCCATAATGGCGATGCGGTTTATGGCTCTTTCGTTCTTGAGCGCGCCCCCGAAAAGCTCCCGGCTTTTCGGATGTGATCCGTCTCCTTAGAACGAACTTGACATTAAACCGCGAATCCGTGGGATAAGCACTTTATGGTACAGGATCTGATCCGTTACGATATTCTCGCTCAGGAAGCGCTGCGCGGTGTCATCCGCAAAGTGCTGATGGAAGTCGCCAAGGCCGGACTTCCGGGCAATCACCATTTCTTCATCACCTTTCTGACGGAAGCTCCCGGTGTCCGCATCTCGTCGCGGCTGAAGGAGAAATACCCCGAGCAGATGACGATCGTATTGCAGCATCAGTTCTGGGATTTTCAGGTGACCGAGCAATTGTTCGAAGTCGGCCTCTCCTTCGGAGACATTCCCGAACGCTTGGTAATACCCTTCTCCGCCATCCGCGGCTTCTATGATCCCTCGGTCAATTTCGAGCTGGAGTTCGATGTATCGGCGCTTGAACCCGCAGGCGACAATGATTCCGATGCCGCGGTTACCCGTATCGAAGCGCTGGACGAGTCTGAGGAAAAGGTGAAACCGAAGGCGAAATCCGCCGCCAAAACCCCGAAAAAATCCGCCGCCAAAGCCGGCGACAAGGACAAGACCGACGAAGCCAAGCAATCGGCTGATGTCGTCTCGCTCGATGCCTTCCGCAAGAAATAGCGCGATCCCGAAAAGTTGCAGGCTTTTTGGATAAGATCATGCGGCTATAACAGGGCTCCAATCCAATGAACGACATCGTCAATTTGCGCCAATTCAAAAAGCGTAAAAAGCGCGATGAAAAAGAGCAGGCTGCTGTGGAAAATCGCATCCGGCATGGGCGGACGGGTGTCGAGAAGAAATTCGAGCGCGAGAAAGCGCTGAAGACAAGCGAATTTCTAGAACGCAATCGTCTCGATCCGCCTCCCTCTCCCGAAACCGGCGACGATGGCGCATGAGCGCGTCCGACGATCCCCCTCCGCGCTCCGGCAGTTCCCGTTCTGCCGGCCCCCGTTCTGCCGGCCCCCGTGCTGTCGGCCCCCATCCTGCCGGCATTGTGCGTAAACGCTCTATCAGCCTTCACGGCCATGCCACCAGCTTTTCTCTGGAAGACGCCTTCTTTGAAATCATCGAGACAATAGCCCGCGAGCGCAGCATTTCGCTGAGTGCTCTCGTCGCGGAAGTCGACGACGGGCGCGACAAGCGCGCGAACCTCTCCTCAGCGTTGCGGCTCTATGCGCTGGAATGGGTGAAATCCGGCGGGAGTTAGAGCATTTCACATCCACATGGAAACAACGGTGCGCCCTTCACCCCCGTGGTTCGAGGCTCGCTACGCTCGCACCTCACCATGAGGGTGAAGGGTCGCAGCGCCGCAGTAGCCCTCATCCTGAGGTGCGTAGTGGACCCTGAGCTTGTCGAAGGGGTAACGAAGCCTCGAAGGGCGAGGGCGCTTGGCGATTCCATCAAAACATGAACCGCTATAGAGCGGTTCATGTTTTGATGGATGGCTTGAATTCAGCTTTTTGAACCGTTGTTGCCATGGATAGGTAGAGGAATGGATCCCAATGACAAGCACTGGGATGACGGTTGCTTTGCTGTTGGCAAGCCAAACCTTCAACCTCTCCGCTTGGCAGAAGCATATCCGGTAGTGAAAAACCATATCCACCCCGTCGACGACTTATCAGACGGTCGCGTACCCCTTTCTACGGCGTGAGCTTCAAAGGCTTCTCGCTTCCGCCGGTGGCCGGACGGTCCTTCGGGATACTTCCAGTTTCCTGCGCCCGGCGCGCCGCCGCTTCTGTCGCCTTCCGCGCCGCTTCCTCCTGCTCCGCAACCTTACGCGCCTCTTCCGCGCGGCGGCGTTCCTCCGCCTGGTGTTCGAACAGTGCCACCTCACGGCGCAGCCGCTGCTTTTCGACAAGCGCCGCCTGCATCGCCTCCACCCGATCCTGTTCGCGCTCCAGGGCGCGCTGCGTCAGAAACTGGGTGAGCGGCTGGCGGTCGAAGGTGACGGCAGGATCGCGATAAGGCCCGTCGATAGTAAAGCGCACCGCCGGTTCGGCGCCGGCGAGCGCCTCCGCGCCCGGCTTGAGCAAAAAGCTCCCCTGCGCGCCAACGGTCATTTTGGACAAATCCAGCCGCAAATCGGAGGTTAGCGTTGATTTTTCCGTTTCCAGCTGGAACGATGGCACGCGCGCGGTGCCCCCCGCGACCGTGAAAGCCAATTCCGCCAAACCGGACCTGAACGCTCCCGATTTCAGATGTTCGGCGGTCATCGCATCGAGCGTTGCGGCAGGCGCGTTCGGATCCGCCTTACTGGCCGCATCGAGGATTGGCCGCAACCCGTCCGGGTTAAGCCCTTCAATCGAGAGCCCGTCAGTGCCGAGAATGCCGGAACCCGCCATCGATGCCATCACCTCACCAACGGTCTTGCCCGTGCCGTTGAGCGAGGCGGTCAGCTTGGCTTTCCCGCTCAGCGGGGCGATATTATCCGGCAGCGAATAGAGGCCGGCAATATCCCCATCCCACGTGAACTGGGTCGAGGCCAGCGCATCGCCGCCCGTATTGCGCAGGCTGAAATTGCCGCCTATTTTGCCGCCACGAAGCGTACCCGCGAGATCATTGAGAACGAGCGCGTCATCAGCCTTCGCGATCTTCGCCGAGAAGCCGGTGACCTCCCCCAGCGGCCCGGCATCGGCCATATCCGCCGTGACCGCCAGATCGGCCAGCAGCGGAAACGCCGGCGCTTTGGCGAACGCGCCGTCGGGCCAGGCATTGTCTTGGCCGCCGCCCCTGTCTTCAAACGCCTGCGGCCCCAGCATGAAAGCGGCGAGGCTACCAAGATCGAGCCTGCCGGTCTTGACCTCGCCCTTGAGCCGCGGTTCGGCATTATCGGCGAGGCTCGCCTCGATCTTTGCCGTCACGGGCTCTCCATCCACCATGCCGCTCAAATTAGGCAGGCGCACGATGTTCTTGGCGAACTGGAAATCGCTGGCGAGATCGACCGGCAATCCCGAGCCGAACCCCGGCAATGAATAGCCCGTCACAGCCATGAAAGGCTGGAGATCGGCGGCTTTCAGCACCGCCTTGCCACTGCCGGTCAGATCACCCGGGCGCAATGTAAAGACGCCATCGACCGTTGCGGAACCATCCGGCGCCTTCAGCGTCAACTGCGATTTCATCCCTTCCGATGGCACTCCCTGCAGCGAGAGATTGCTTTCGAGCTCCCCGGCAAGGCCAAGCGGCAGCGCCGGAAGGCCGATAAGCGCCATCAGCGCCTCGCCCCCTTGCGTCTTCGCGTCCGCCGTCAGCGCGAGCTCCAGCGGGATGTCACTCCACGGATTGCCGCGCGCCATGCCGGAAACGCTGGTCGTAATGCCCCCGATTTTTCCATGGGCGCTGAACGAAAATTCGCTGCCGCTCTTTTTCTCGACGGTCGCTGCCTTGTCCGCCACCGGCCCAACCGCATTGCTGACCAGCGTCAGCTCGCTGTCGGAGAAGAGGCCGGGATAGGCCGCCGCCCGCTTCGCCAGCGCCGTGAAGAGCGGCACGGCGGGATAGCGCGCCGCAAGCTTCCTGATCAGCGGAGCGAGATCGTCGGAGAGGATGGTGGCGTCAACCGATCCGCTTGGATCCGGCTTGAACGGCTCCAGCGTCGCGGTCGCCGTCAGCGTTGCGCCTGAAAGATCCGAAACAATCAGCCGGTCGATATCGAAGCGGCCCTGACGCAGCCGGAATGCCGTATCCACAGACGCCGCCTCGAAGCCGCCCTGGGAAACCGGGCCTGCCTTCAGCTTTACGTCGATATCCTGGTCGGCCAGGCGCGGGCTCCCGCTATCGCTGGCGAAAAGCGCCGCGAATGCCGCCAGCGCATCACCATCCAGCGCGCCGCCTTCCAGCGCGAGCTGCATGGAAGGCAGAATACTTGTCTCCGACCTTCGCAGGAAGGAGCCTTTGAGCGAAGCGCCGCCCAGCGCCAGTTCCAGATTGTCGGCGCGCTGTTCGCCCTCATGCAGGCTCACTTTGGCGGAAAAGCCCGCGCCGGGAAGCCGCCGGATCGCCTCGCCCACATCCTTGGTAAGCCATGCGGCGAAACCGGATGGCTGGCGCGAGGCCATCAGCAAATCGCCATCGAAGCCGAAGTTTTCACCGACGAGAAGCTTGCCCTTCGCCTCGATTTGCGTGCGCCCGGGCAGATCCGCCTTGAGCGTCTTGACGTTCCAGCCATCGCCGCCCGGCTCCGCCTCGACGATCACGTCGCGAATGGTGGTATCGCCGGCGATGATTGCCGGAAGGCGCAGGTCGATGCTGCCGGGAATGGTCGGGATCGGCGCCCCGTTCATCAGCCTGCGGAAGGCTGCGATGCGCTGGACCAGCGGAACCGCCGCCACCGGCTCGCTGGCCGTTCCCGTTTGCCCGGCGCCATCCAATAGCACCTGCTGGCCGTTGGCGCTGATCATGAAGCGCGGATCGCTGCCATAATCGAACAGCGCCTTGCCATCCACCACATAGGCGTCATCGGCTGGCCCCTGCTCCATGCGGAATTGCGGCATGTCGAGCTTCGAATAATCGGCAGAAAAATCGCCGGTGATGCGCATATTGGCGAAGAACGGCCGTTCCTGCGGCTCCGTGACCCTCGCCTGCTTGGCGGCATTACCACTGCCAGAGGCAAGCTTTTCTGCCGCGATATCGGAGGATTTGATAGCGAACTTGCCCGTATAGCCAAGCTTTCCCTCGGCAAGCGCCATGGTGCCATCAGTCTCGAAAACCGCCGGCATCGCATCCGGACGGATGCGGGCGCTGAACCGCAAGCCGCCGGGCTTTACCTCGCCCGTCGTCACTTCCAACGCGGCCTTTTGGCCATCGAGCGCCAGCCGTCCGTCGAAGCGCCAGGGACCGGCGAGGCTCGCCGCCTCCATCGTTGCGTTGATACCGGAAATCCGATGCTCGCGATTGCCGGCCTCATCGCGCACGATGATCGAGCCGTCGGTGATCCGCAGATTCTCCAGCTTGACCTTCGCCGTCTCAAGCGATGCCGCCGGGTGGATCGCCCAGTCGATTCTGCCGGTCTTGTCGATAGCGATCAGCGCACGGGGCTTCTCCATCCGCATGTCGAAAATCAGGATTTGCCCGCGCAGGAAAGGCATGAGCTCGGCATCCATCGAAAATTTCTCGACTGTCATCGCCGGCTGGGAACCTTTGTCGCCGACGCGGACATCGAAGAAGGTGACGGATGGAAACGGCAGAAGCCGGGCATTGGCGGCGCCGGCCACCGTTACCGGACGGCCCAGAATCCGGCTCGCCTCACGCTCGAAGTCGGCCCGATATCCCGTCCAGTCGATAAAAGGCGGCACGACCAGCGCCGCCGTCAAAAGCAGCACCAGCAAACCGCCGAAGAATACGAAAATGCGCCCCAAACCTTGGCTCTCCAATCACATCCGCGTGACAAGGCGCAACATAATGGCATCGATCCGGCGACAACAAGGCAAATTGCAGTTTACACGCCGGAAAAAGCAAGGGAGCAGCTCAATACGACGCGGTCACAGCGCCGGATTGACCATCCTGTTCCCCTCAGCCGCTTCGTTGCGATATCCACGAACGATCTTGTCTTGGCAGCGGCCCTCCGCCCCCTCAGGTTGAACGATGTGGATCGGCAACGGTTCTTCTTCCTGCTCGGTCAGGATGGGGATGAGCTTGCATTCCGCAATTAATGCGGGCAGAAAATTCCACTGGGCCGACGGCCCTCGTCCGCTGGACCATCCGGGTCTCTCGGAACTGGGTCTTTAGCTGGGCGGTGTCCGCCTCGGTCACATCTCTGGAAGAGCAAGCGCCACGGCGTCCGCGCCCAGCATCGTGGCAAGCGCTCGAACCACCAGATTATGATCCTCCCGCTGCGGCAGGCCGGAAACGATCACCGCGCCGATGATTCCCGCTCCCTTCACGCGGATCGGGAAGCCGCCGCCGGCAAGCGCGTAGTCCTCAACATCAACCGCGCGGTGCGGAGGAAACAGGCGATCATCGCGGTCCTGCTCCAGCACGAGCCGATAGCTGCTGGCATGAAAGCGTCGCACCACGTTGAACTTGCGGCGTATCCATTCCTGATTATCCGCCGTCGCCCCCGGCGTCGTCGCGAAGAACAACCGCCGGTCCCACAGGCCGATCTCGATGGCTATCCCTAACCCCTCAAGCAGGGCGACATCGCGAATCCGGTTTCCCAGATCAAACGCCACCGCCTCATCGAAGGCGTCGAAGACCAGCATCTGCTCCTGAACAAGGATTTTCTCGATATCTTCGCGATGGCTCATGCGCAGCTCCTTAAGGGACTATGGCAATAAGGGAGTATGTTTTGCTCATAACATATTCCCTTATTGCCATACTCCCCTACTCCCTTCCGACTTGATTGATAAGCCTGTTACGGCTAGTGACGCCATATGCAGAATGGAACATACAAGGGTCGCCTGCCCGACAATCCGGAATTGCCGGAGTTCATCGCGACCGCCGTTTTCAAGCGCGACGTGTTTTCGGAAACCCGTGCCGGCTATTTCGCCGGCGATCCGGAAAAACGGATCATCCACCGGCTGGTCAGCGCCGCGCCGCGCTGGTCGCGTCCGCTCGCATGGCTGCTGGCGAAGCGCGAGATACGCGGTCTCAAGACCGTGCGCGGGCTGAAGGGTGTACCCCAGCTTATCGGCACCGACCGGCACGGCCTCTACCGCACATGGACCGAAGGCGCGCCGCTGCATCTGGCACGTCCGACGGACCTGAAATGGTACCGCAGCGCCCATCGCATCCTGCGCGATCTGCGCCGTCTCGGCGTTACCCACAATGATCTGGCCAAGCCACAGAATTGGCTGATGACGCCGGATGGCGAAGCCGCGGTGATCGATTTCCAGCTCGCCTCAGTGCACAAACGTCGCGGGCCGCTCTATCGCCTGATGGCATACGAGGATTTCCGCCATCTGATCAAGCAGAAGCGGGCCTTCGCCGCGCATCTGATGACGCCGACGGAAAAGCGCATTCTCGCGCGCCGCTCGCTGCCCTCGCGCATCTGGCTGGCCACCGGCAAGAAGGTCTATAATTTCATCACCCGCGGCCTGTTCCGTTGGTCCGATGGCGAAGGCACCGGCGACCGCATCGACCGCGAAGGCCCGGCGATAACAGCCGCGCTGAAAACCGACGCCAGGGTCAAGGACGTGGCGCTGACGGTCTATTCACTGCCCGCCAAGGGCGTCGGCATCTATGCCTTCGTGGAAACGGAGGCCGACGAGCGGTCTTTGCGCGCGCGCCTGAAAGGTTTGCAAGTCGAGCTCATCCAGCCGGTGGCGCACCTGCCGCGCCGCGCCGACGGCACGGTGCGCGACGATATCCTGCGCCTTATCGCCATGAACCAGATGACGGAACTCGACGGCCTTCTGGCACGCGAGCCGGAACTGCGCCCGCTGGTGGAAGCCCTCGCCGCCCACCGGCTGAACTTCACCGACCGCCGGATGACTGAACTGGAGGGGTGAGTCCGCCCCTCACCCCAGATATTTCTTGAAAAACGCGGTCGTCCGCCCCCACGCCAGGTCAGCCGCCTTCTTGTCATAACGCGCCGCCGACGTGTCGTTGTTGAAGGCGTGGTTCGCGCCTTCATAGACATAGATTTCGAATGTCTTGCCGTCCTTTTCCAGCGCTGCCTTGTAGGCCGGAATCCCTGCATTGATGCGCTCATCCAGCCCGGCATATTGCAGAAGCAGCGGCGCCTTGATCTTCGCCACCTCGTCAGCCTTTGGCTGGCGTCCGTAATAGGCGACGCCGGCATCGAGATCCGGCGCATTAACGGCGAGATCGTTGACCAGCCCGCCGCCCCAGCAGAAGCCGACCGCGCCGACCTTGCCGGTCGTCAGGTCGTTCTTCTTGAGATAGGCCACCGTCGCAACAGCATTGGCGATGGTGGCTTTTGAGTCGAGCGCGCCGATCATCTCGCGCGCCTTGTCCTCATCGGTGGGCGTTCCGCCCGAAGGCGACAGGAAATCCGGCGCAAGCGCGACGAACCCCTCCAGCGCCACCCGCCGCGCCACGTCGCGGATATGCTCGTTGAGCCCGCGATTTTCATGGATGACGATGACGGCGGGAAGCTTTGCCGCGCTGTCCGCCGGACGCACCAGATAGCCCTTCATCTCACTCCCGTCCGCGCCGGGATAGGTGATGTCGGAGGCGGTTATACGCTTGTCGTCCGCCGGGACGATCCCGGCCTGCGCGGCATTCGCCGCCAGCATCGGCGCGATAACGGCGGCTGCCGCGCCTGAACCGGCAAGCTTCACCAGCTTGTCCATGAAGCCGCGGCGGTCGAGGGTCAAATGGGTGTATTCGTCATAGGCATCGATCATGGCCTGGGTGATGACAGGCTTGTCCATCGCATTTCTCCTCTGCAAAACACATGGTTCACGATACCCTGCCCAACGTTTTGATCAAGCCAATACTGGTGTTTCGGCCCCGAATCACTACATCAGGACCAAATGTCAGACTTCCCCGACGACATGCCTTTCTTTGAGGACCCTGCCGCACCCCGCGCCACGGGCGGTTCCGTTGCGCCCGGCGGCATCGCCGCGCGCGCATTGAAAGCGCGAGGCGCCACCGGTCCGAACTATCTGCAAGGCCTCAATCCCGAGCAGCGCCTCGCCGTCGAGACGACCGAAGGCCCGCTTCTGGTGCTGGCGGGAGCAGGCACCGGCAAGACGCGCGTTCTCACGACCCGCATCGCCCATATCCTGTCGCTGGGCCTCGCCTATCCAAGCCAGATCCTCGCCGTCACCTTCACCAACAAGGCCGCGCGCGAGATGAAGGAGCGCATCGGCGTTCTCGTCGGCGGCGCGGTCGAGGGCATGCCGTGGCTCGGCACCTTCCATTCCATCGGCGTCAAGATTTTGCGCCGCCATGCGGAACTCGCCGGCCTCAGGTCCGATTTCACCATCCTCGACACCGATGACGTCATCCGCCTGATCAAGCAGCTTATTCAGGCCGAAGGGCTCGACGACAAGCGCTGGCCGGCGCGCACCTTCGCCAATATGATCGACGGCTGGAAGAACAAGGGCCTCGGCCCCTCGGAAATCCCGGAAGGCGACGCCCGCTCGTTTGCCAATGGCAAGGGACGCCAGCTTTACCAAGCCTATCAGGACCGGCTGAAGACGCTGAACGCCTGCGATTTCGGCGATCTCCTCTGCCACCCCATCCGCATCCTGCGCGCCAATCCCGATATCCTCAGGGAATATAACGCCCGGTTCAAATACATCCTCGTCGATGAGTATCAGGACACCAACACCGCGCAATATATGTGGCTGCGCCTGCTGGCTCAACGCCCCTCCTTCCCCCTTGCGGGGAAGGTGCCCGCGGAGCGGGCGGATGGGGGTGGCGACGTCGCACCACATCCTGCCCCACCCCCACCCGGCCCTGCGGGCCACCCTCCCCGCAAGGGGGAGGGAAGTAGCGTAAACATCTGCTGCGTAGGCGACGATGACCAGTCCATCTACGGCTGGCGCGGCGCCGAAGTGGACAACATCCTCCGCTTCGACAAGGATTTCCCCGGCGCCGCCGTCGTCCGCCTCGAGCGCAACTACCGCTCCACCGCGCATATCCTAGGCGCCGCCTCGCATCTGATCGCGCATAATGAAGGCCGGCTTGGCAAGACGCTTTTCACCGAAGCGCCAAACCCCGACGACGGCAAGGTGAATGTCCACGCAGCCTGGGATTCCGAGGAGGAAGCCCGCGCGGTCGGAGAAACGATCGAGCAGGCCCAGCGCAAGGGCCATCTTCTAAACAACATGGCGATCCTGGTCCGCGCCTCCTTCCAGATGCGTGAGTTCGAAGACCGTTTCGTCACGCTAGGCTTGAATTACCGCGTCGTCGGCGGTCCCCGCTTCTATGAGCGGCTCGAAATCCGCGACGCCATGGCCTATTTCCGCGTCGTCGCGCAGCCCGCTGACGATCTGGCCTTCGAGCGCATCGTCAACACGCCGAAGCGCGGGCTAGGCGAGGCCGCGATCCGGCAGGTGCATGATTACGCCCGCGCCCGTGACATCCCGATGCTCGCCGCTGCCACCGATCTGGTGCAGACGGAAGAGCTGAAGCCCAAGCCACGCTCGGCGCTGAAGGAAGTGGTCGATAATTTCAACCGCTGGCATTCACTGCTCGATTCCAAGCCCCACACCGAACTCGCCGAGATGATCCTCGACGAGAGCGGCTATACGGCCATGTGGCAGAATGATCGCACGGCGGAAGCGCCGGGCCGGCTGGAGAACCTCAAGGAGCTCATTCGCTCCATGGAGGAATATGAAAGCCTCCGCAGCTTCCTTGAGCATGTGGCGCTGGTGATGGATGCCGAGCAGAACGAGGAGCTCGACGCCGTCAACATCATGACGCTCCACTCCGCCAAGGGGCTGGAATTCGAGACCGTGTTCCTGCCCGGCTGGGAGGAAGGCCTCTTCCCGCACCAGCGCTCGCTCGATGAAGGCGGCCGCTCCGGCCTCGAAGAAGAGCGCCGCCTCGCCTATGTCGGCCTGACGCGGGCCAAGAAAAACCTGCACATCTGGTTCGTCTCCAACCGCCGCATCCATGGCCTGTGGCAATCGACCATCCCCTCGCGCTTCCTGGAAGAACTGCCCGAAGCGCATGTCGAGGTGGCGGAGACAGGAAATTCCTATGGCGGCTACGGCCAGTCCCGCTTCGACCGCGCCGCCGATCCGTTCCAGAACAGCTATTCCACCCCCGGCTGGCAGCGCGCCCAAGCGAACCGCTCGGAGGCGACACGCTCGAACTGGGGCTCGCGTTCGGGCGCCAATGTCGAGCGCATCGGCTACGGCGAAGCCGATTCCGGCTTCGGCGCGGGGCGCGGCTCGGTCAAGGGCCGCATGATCGACGGCGAACTGGTGGCAAAATCCGTCTCCGACACGCCCTCTGCCTTCAAGCCCGGCGACCGGGTGTTCCACACCAAGTTCGGCAACGGCAACGTCGCCTCCATCGACGGCAACAAACTGACCATCGATTTCGACCGCGCCGGGCAGAAGCGAGTGCTGGATAGTTTTGTGCAGAAGGTTTGAGTCTACCAGAGCCTCGGGTAGAGATCGTCCCAACCGGGATTGATGCTCTCGATCAGTTCGATCTTCCACTGCCGCAACCAGCGCTTCAACGATTTCTCACGCTGGATGGCATCGATGATCCGCTCATGCTCTTCATACCAGACCAGCCGTGTACACCCATACCTTGAGGTAAAGCCCGGCGTCATCCCTTCGCGATGCTCATAAATGCGGCCAGACAGGTCGGAGGTCACGCCGATATAAAGCGTCCCATGCTTATGGTTGGTGACGATATAGACATAACCCGCCATGGCAGCCCCCTTGCACCTCTGGATCCCGTCGGGGCATGACAATACCGTCTACGCCCCCTTGCCGTGGATCCTCGGGTCAAGCCCGAGGATGACGACGGGAGGGATGGCATCGTTAATGTCCTGGCACCGCGTTTGCCATTAGCGACACCGTTCCTACAATCGTCATCCTCGGGCTTGACCCGAGGATCCACGGCAAAGGGGCAAGAACGGCATTGTCATCCGTAACGGGATTTATACGCATAAGGCACAAACCAAGTGCTTCAGTCATCCATCTCACCGGCCCTACCCGCCGCTGTGATCTCATTGCCGGTCGGACTAGCGGCCCTCATCCGCAATTCGCCGCCGGGCAACTTCTGAACGTCGATTCTTTCCCCCGGCTTGACGCCGAGATGCTCAAGTACGTCCCTCTTGAGCATGATCTGCCTTTTCGCCGTCACTGTGATTGCGGCCATGATCGACCTCCATAGCGTTACAACAGAATGTGTCGATGTTTTTGATGACGGTCAATGTTACGAGCGATCCCGGTCCATTCTTTTTAACCGTCTCAAAAATTTTGACCTATCCATCAACAGTTCTGATGTGACACCGCCTCCCCTCTGATTTAGACCAACTCAAGAATTGCCGGCTTGTCTCCTTTTTCCGGCCCTCCATCAAAGGAAACATCATGGACCAGCCGGTCAGCGCCGAAATCGTGGAGCGCGGCATGCGCGCCGATTTCCTGGAAGGCGCTCGCAAAGGCCTCCCCCTCATCGTCGCCATTGCCCCCTTCGGCCTCCTCTTCGGCGCGGTGGCGATCGATAACGGTTTCACGATGCCCGAGGCGGTGTTGATGAGCGCGGCGCTCTATGCCGGTGCCAGCCAGATGGTGGGGCTTGAACTGTTCGGCCAGAAGATCGCCCCATGGATGATCGTGCTGTCGATCTTCGCCGTCAATTTCCGCCATGTGCTCTATTCGGCAGCCGTCGGGCGGCGCATTCGGCACTTCACCTTCTGGCAGAAAATGGCCGCCTTCTTCGTGCTGGTCGATCCGCAATATGCCGAGACGGAAAAGCGAGGCGAGGCAGGCCTGCCCGTCACCTTCGCCTGGTATATGGGGCTTGCGCTGCCCGTCTATCTGATGTGGGTGCTGGAAGCCTTCGTCGGCAGCATGTTCGGCAATTTGATCACCAATCCCCATGCAATAGGGCTCGACGTGATCCTGCCGGTCTATTTTCTCGGCCTCGTCATGAGCTTCCGCTCACGCCAGCATTGGCTGCCGGTGGTGATTGCGAGCGGCGCGGCCTCGGTTCTCGCCTACAAGACCGTCGGCTCGCCCTGGCATGTCAGCTTCGGCGCCATCGCGGGCATACTGGTTGCTGCAATTTTGGCGAAGCCTGAAAAACCGGAGGCCAAATGATGTCGACGATCACATGGATCATCCTCGCCGGCGCCATCGTGACCTTTCTCACGCGCGTGGGCGGCCATTTGATCCTCTCCCGCTTCGAGAGAATACACTACCGGGTGGAGGCGGGGTTGAATGCCGTTCCCGCAGCGGTGCTGACCACCCTCGTCGCACCCACCGCCTTCACCAACAGCTGGCAGGAGTTCACAACGCTGCTCTTTTCCGGGCTGATCGCGACGCGCTTGAGCATGGTGCCGACTTTCTGCCTCGGCGCGGCGTGTATTATTCTGCTCCGGTATTTTTTCCCGATTTAATCGGAATATTTGCCATAGCGCTTGTCGTACCAGAGCCAGCCGAAGCACACGGCAGCCCCGATCAGCGGGAAAACATACCAGAAAAAGACAGCGGATGTCATGATTTCAGTCTTCAAGGACACGTCTTGCAATTTATTTGCAGAACGACCACGATCAACCGGAATGATTGTTATAATGCTTATCGTACCAGAGCCAGCAGAGGCCCACGGCAGCCACGGTTAGGGGGAGAACATATAAGAAAAAGACAGTTGATGTCATTGTTTCAGTCTCCCTAGAACGTTTCGTGCAATTAAATGTAGCACACCAGCAGAAACAATCCAAGCTGACACACTTAGTACTGGTGCGAACAGGTTTGTTCCCGGCGTAAAGACGTAAGTATTCCCAAGGACGCCAACAACGACAAAAGCCGTTGAAAGCCTATCCAGATTGTTTGCCGCCAGCTTCGTTCGCTCATTGTATACCAAGCTCATTTATTCCGCCCCCATTAGATATCATAAGCTACCCCAGCGTCTCCGTCGCCGTGACCAGCCACTCCCGCGCCTTACCCTCCACATGCGGCAGCAGCTTTTCGCGGACCTCTGCATGATAAGCGTCGAGCCAGACAAGCTCCTCCTTCGTCAAGAGCGAAGTATCGATCAACCGACGATCGATGGGGCAAAAGGTCAGCGTTTCGAAACCCATCATTGGAATATCGCCGCCTTCCAGCATTTCCGGCTCGGTGACGGCGACGAGGTTCTCGATGCGGATGCCGAAGGCGCCGGGCTTGTAATAGCCGGGCTCGTTGGAAAGGATCATGCCGGTCATCAGTTCGTGTGCGCCGCGCTTCGAAATATTCTGCGGCCCTTCATGCACCGCGAGATAGGAGCCGACGCCGTGGCCGGTGCCATGGGCGTAATCGAGCCCATGCTTCCATAGCGCGATCCGGGCGAGCACATCGATATCCATGCCGCGCGTGCCTTTGGGGAACCGGGCCGTGGAAATGGCGATCATGCCCTTCAGCACCAGCGTGAAGGCGCGCTTCAGTTCATCCGAGACGGTACCGATCGGTACGGTACGGGTGATATCCGTGGTGCCGTCGCGATATTGCGCGCCGGAATCCACCAGATAAAGCTCGCCTTCGTTCAACATACGGTTCGTATCCGTATTGACGCGGTAGTGCATGATCGCGCCGTTCGGCCCGGCGCAGGAGATCGTATCGAAAGAGATATCCTCAAGCGGCATCTGGAAGCTTTCCGCGACGCTGCGGCGGGTTTCCTCCAGCCTGGTCGCGGCGGCGATTTCATCGATCGTGCCGGGCACTTGTTCATCGAGCCATGACAGGAACGAAACCATGGCCACGCCGTCGCGCTCATGGGCGCGGCGCGAACCGTCAAGCTCCGCCTCGTTCTTGAGCGCGCGCGGCAGGCGCGCCGGATCCGTGCCTTCGATCACCCGACCGCCCGCGTCCTCGACGATCATGCGCAACTTCTCCGCCGCTAGCGCCGGGTCGAGCAGGATGGCATCGCCTTCCGCTCCGCATGACCTAAGATAGTCTTCCAGCGAACCCGGTGAGCGCAGCTTCGCCAACTGCGTCAGATAGGCCTCGGTCTCGATGGGCAGCTTGCGCTTGTCGATGAAGAGCGATGGCTCGCCTTCCTTCCCGATCACGGCGAAGGAAAGCGGCAATGGCGTGTTGCTCACATCCTTGCCGCGAATATTGAAAGTCCAGGCGATGGAGGACGGATCGGTCAGTACAGTGGCTGTCGCGCCTGCTTTGGATACCGCCCGTGACAACTCATCGAGCTTGCTCGCTGCTTCCTCGCCCGCGAAGGCGATGGGCTGGATCGTCACCGGCTCCAGCGGTGCGGAAGGCTGGTCACCCCAGACGAGATCAACCAGATTGTCGACGACCGGCACCAGCCTGCCACCGATTTTCTCAAGTGCCTCCCGTAGCGCCTTCGCTTCCGCGATCGTGGTGAGCCAGGGATCGAAACCGATAGTCAGGCCCTTGCCATGCTCCGCGAGCCAGACGGAAGGCGGCGTATCGATAAGGCTCTCTATCTTGAAGATGGAGAGATCCGTCTGCTCGCGCACCTGCAGCGTGTAACGCCCATCGACGAAGATGAAGGCATCGTTCTTGAAGATCAGCGCGACGCCCGCCGAGCCGGTGAAACCGGTGAGCCAGGCAAGGCGCTTCGCCCGCGGCGGCACATATTCGCCCTGATGCTCGTCCGCGCGGGGGACAAGGAAACCGTCGAGCCCGAGCTTTTCCATCTCCACCCGAAGCTTTGCCACACGCGGCGCCACATTGGCCGGATTGCTGATGACGTCGAAGGACTGGAACATGTTTGTCTCGCAGGAAGGAAGGGAATAGGTGAGTAGGGGAATAAGTGAGTAGGTCTCAACAAAACATACTCACTTATTCCCCTATTCCCTTACTCCCTTTTTCGATCACTTCAAATGCAACGTGACCCATCCCTCACGGTGCAGGGTCTTCTGATGAAAAATCCCCTGCGTCCGGTAAGCCGCCAGCACCTTGTCGCGCTGGCTATCGAGAATGCCTGAGAGGATCAGCGAGCCGCCGGGCGTGAGATGCCGCCGCATGGCGGGGGCAAGCTGCATCAGCGGACGGGCCAGAATGTTGGCGACGATCAGGTCGAACGGCGCGGCATTACGCATCGCCGGATGATGGAATCCGATGGCGGTCGCCGTGCGCACTCGCGTGGCGACGCCATTTTTCACGACATTCTCTTGTGCCACCGCAGTGGCAACCGGGTCGATATCGGTGGCGAGCACCGGGATGTGGCTGAGCTTCGCAATGCCGATGGCCAGCACCGCGCTTCCCGTTCCAAGATCGAGCGCAGTGCGCGGGTGCTCGCGGCGGATGATTTCGCCGATCATCTCAAGGCAACCCGCCGTGGTGCCATGATGGCCGGTGCCGAAAGCCTGCCCCGCATCGATCTCGATGGCAAGATCATGAGGCCGCCGCTTGTCGCGGTCATGCGAGCCATGGACGAAGAAACGCCCGGCGCGCACCGGCTTCAGCCCTTCAAGCGAATGAACCACCCAGTCGATATCGGGCAGCACTTCGCGGCCTATCGCATCCGCGCCGACCTTGTCGGCGATCCGCGTGGTGGCAGCATCAGCATCCGCTTCCGTCTCCAGATAGAGCGAAACCTCGAAAATCTGCCGCTCCTCGTCCATTTCGACTATGGCGACAGGCAGGCCATCCTCCTCGAACTCCTGTTCGATGAGAGCATAAATACGCTCGGCTTCTTCTTTACCGGCGGTGAGGAACAGGCGGATCTGTGGCATTCAGGACATTTCGTATTCAGGAGGAATCGTTTGAAAGGTACCCCCCTCTGTCCTGCCGGACATCTCCCCCTCAAGGGGGAAGATTACACCTTCATCAATGCCGCCATCACCAGCATATGTTGAAGGACGAGCGGCAGAGGGTAATATCAGCCAATCTCCCCCCTTGAGGGGGAGATGCCTGGCAAGGCAGAGGGGGGTGAGAACGTAAAGGGCTTCCATCATCCAGCCGCCAACTTCTTCAGCTTTTCAATCGCCGTATCCGGGTTCTCGCCATAGGCAATCGTGCCGCGAAAGCGGCCCTGGCTATCCAGCAGGAAAATCGAGGCGGTGTGGTCCATGGTGTAATCTCCATTCTCACCCGGAACCTTTCGGGCATAGACATGGAATGATTTCAGCATCGCCGCCATCTTGTCCGGCGCCCCGGTGATGCCGGTGATGCGCTGGGAGACGTTGCCGATATAGGTCCGTAACGTCGCCGCATCGTCCCGCTCCGGATCGACGGTGACGAAATAGGCGCGGATATTCTCGCCGTCGGGCCCAAGCTTTTTCAGCCAGCCGTCGAGCTCGAAAAGCGTCGTCGGGCAGACATCGGGGCAATGGGTGAAGCCGAAGAATATGGCCGACGGATGCCCCCGGAATGCCTCTTCGGTGATCGGCTTGCCATCGGTGGCGACAAGCTGGAAAGCGCCGCCGAACGGCGCGTCCTCCGCTTTTGTGCGATCCCGCCAGAAATTGAAGGCAAGCGCGCCCGAGAGAATGGCGATCAGGACGATGACGAGTACAGGGAAAACTTTGCGCATCAGGATAGGGTCACAGGCACCAGCTGAGGCCGGTCTGGATCATCGCCTGGAAAATGCCCTCGCCATGGTTGAGCCAGCCGGCGAAGGCAAGGCCGGTCGCACCGGCGGCGAGAAACGCCGTCAGGGCAGTGAGCGCGAATTTGCGTGAACTATGATCGTGCGCTGTCCTCATTCCTCTATTATAGGCTGTCGGAACGGCTGCGGAAAGCGGCCACGGCAATAAATTGGTTTCAACGATGAGCAACGAAAACGACCTGCGCTTCCAGAATGACGAACCGCGTATCCATCCGACGGCGCAACTGAAATCCGTCAAGCTCGGACGCCATGCGGAAATCGGCGAGCGCGTGATCCTGCGCGACGTGACGGTGGGCGATTTCAGCTATTTCGAGCGCAACGGTGAGGGAATTTACGCCGACATCGGCCGTTTCTGCTCCATCGCCGCCAATGTGCGCATCAATGCGCTCGAACACCCGATGGAGCGCCTCACGACGCATAAGGTCAGCTACCGCCCCAACGAATATTTCCGCTATCTGGGCGTGGACAGCGAATTCCGCGCCCGCCGTCAGGCGCGCCGGGTCACAATAGGCCATGATGTCTGGATCGGCCATGGCGCGGTGATCATGCCGGGCGTTTCAATCGGCCATGGCGCGGTAATCGGCGCCAATTCGGTGGTCACGCGAGACGTGGCCGCCTACACGATCGTCGCAGGCAGCCCCGCCCGAATCATCCGCCCGCGCTTCGACGCCGCCATCATTGAGCGGCTTCTCTCGCTTTGCTGGTGGGACTGGCCGGCGAACCGGCTCTACGAGGCGATTCCCGACATGCAGAAGCTCGATATCGCCGCTTTTCTCGACAAGTGGTCGTGAAGGGTTCTCTTGTATTGTGCGTGGGCGCGTCCCAGATTGTTAAGGGCAATAAGGCAGTATGGCAGTAGGGCAATATGTTTAAAGAAACGCACCTTACTGCCTTATTGCCCTACTGCCTTAAACTGGAGGTTTCGATGAAGCAGATTCTCGCCGCAACGGCTCTATTCGCCGGCGCTTTCATTGGTCAGGCTGGCGCGGAGGAAATCGGCAAGGTCGGCGTCGACTGGTTCGGCAATGACATCGTCATCGATGCCGTGCAGGACCCGAAGGTGAAGGGCATCACCTGCTACCTCGCCTCGTTCGACCGAAGCATCATCGACAGGCTTCAGAAGGGCAACTGGTTCGAGAACCCATCCAACGCCTCCATCTCCTGTCAGCAGACCGGCCCGGTCACCGTCGGCGATATCGAGCTTGGCGAGGAAGGCGAGCGCGTCTTCTCCACCCGCACCAGCCTGATCTGGAAAGAACTGGTCATCACCCGCATCTACGATAAGAAGAACGACACCATGGTCTACCTCGTCCACGCGGCGCAGGTGCAGGACGGCTCCGCCAAGACCTCCATTTCGACGATCCCGCTCTTCAACAGCAACGTGACGTGGGAGAAGGGCAAGCCGCAGTAGGACTTAATGAGAAGGCGCCAAGG
This sequence comes from Paramesorhizobium leguminum, assembly GCF_003217235.1. Taxonomy (GTDB): domain Bacteria; phylum Pseudomonadota; class Alphaproteobacteria; order Rhizobiales; family Rhizobiaceae; genus Paramesorhizobium; species Paramesorhizobium leguminum. Next base: position 245,765 of record NZ_QJTF01000002.1, read on the forward strand.
GCCAAGGGACCCCTTGGTCGATCCTCACGCAGCCTGCGGAGCGGCTCCTACCGGTTCGTCATCCCCAATCAGCTTTCCGGCATTATAGACCCTTTCGTCCAATATCCCCTCGCGCTTGGAAACGATGGCCGGAACCAGTGCCTGCCCGGCAACATTGACGGCCGTGCGGCCCATGTCGAGGATGGGGTCGATGGCAAGCAGCAGACCGACGCCTTCCAGCGGCAAGCCGAGCGTGGAGAGCGTGAGCGTCAGCATCACGGTCGCGCCGGTCAGGCCCGCCGTCGCGGCGGAGCCAAGCACCGCCACGAAGACGATCAGCACATATTCCTGAATGCCAAGCGGCACGCCGAAGAACTGGGCGATGAAAATCGCCGAAATGGCCGGATAGATGGCGGCGCAGCCGTCCATCTTCGTGGTCGCGCCGAGCGGCACGGCGAAAGCGGCATATTCGCGCGGCACGCCAAGGCTCTTTTCGGTCACGGTCTCGGTGACGGGAAGCGTGCCGACCGAGGAGCGCGACACGAAAGCAAGCTGGATCGCCGGCCATGCACCCGCAAAGAAGCGCGAAGGTTTCAAGCCATGAGCGCTAAGAAGCAGCGGATAGACCACGAACAGCACGATGGCGAGGCCGATATAGACCGCCGCGGCATACCAGCCGAGCTGCGCCAGCGTTTCCCAGCCATATTGCGCGACCGCGCGGCCAAGCAAACCGACGGTGCCGATCGGCGTCAACCGGATGACCCACCACAGGATCTTACGCACGATGGTGAGCAGAGACTGGTTGAAGGCAAGGAACGGCTTGGCCGCCTCTCCGGCTTTCAGCGCCGCCACGCCGAAGACGATGGAAACGACAAGGAGTTGCAGCACGTTGAAATTAAGCGACGTGCTGGCGCTGCCATTCGCTAGCTTGGTGCTCGCTTCAAGGCCGAGCATGTTGGCCGGCACGAGGCCTTTCAGAAAATCGAGCCACGAACCGGTATAGGATGGCGCCTTGGCGGCTTCTTGCGCCACGCCGGAGCCGATACCCGGCTGGATGATGAGACCAAGCGCGATGCCGATGACAACGGCGATCAACGAAGTGATGGCGAACCAGAGCAGCGTCTGCCAGACCAGCTTGGCAGCGTTCTGCAGCGTTGCCAGATTGGCGATAGAAGCGACGATGGCGGTGAAGACCAGCGGCGGAACCAGCGCGCGCAAAAGCTGGACGAAGATGGAGCCTATGGTCTGGAGCGTAACGGTGAGCCAGTTCGGATTGCCGGCCGCATCCACGCCCATGTTGCGAGCGATGAGGCCGAGCACCAGCCCAACGACCATCGCCGCCAGCACCTGAAATCCAAACGACGCGTAAAACGGCTTGGGGGATGATTTTGTCGCAGCGTGAGACATGTTCGCACTCTCGTATGAAAACCGGCGGCAAATGGCAGCCGCCGCAAATATCATGCGAAACTACAAGCGCTGGGCGCGGCAGGTAAGAAACCGCTTGGCGTGGAAGACACGCGGGGTAGAATTTTATTCTACTTATCTACCCCACCGTCTTCTCAATCTTCTTCCCCCAATCGATCAGCGGTTTCCCCCGCATCGCGAAATCGAACAGCCGGTCGGCGAGGTCCGGCGAGGAGATGCTGTCGGGGTCGATCTCCATGCGCACGAAGAAATGCCGGTTCTTGACCGCCTCGGCGATATCCGCCTCCTCGACATGCTCAAACCCGCGCGGCAGCCGCTTCAGCCGGTCCGTATCGCGCAATTCCAGCCCATTGCGCTTCAACTCCTTGACCATTGCGCGGTACTCCTCCGGCCTCTCCGCAATCGCCCGGCGCATCGCCAGAAGCAGTTCCGGCCGCCCCTGCCACCAGGCAACGCCCGCATAGCAATCGCGTATGCCGGGCAAGCCGATGCAGACATAGAAGCAGCCGCTCTCGGTCCGCTTGCTGCCATCAGCGGAAAGCAGCGCCGAGAGATGCCGGTTATAGGGGCTCTTGTCTTTGGAAAAGCGCGCATCGCGATAGATGCGGAACTGCGATTTCACCCGGTCGCCCCGGAATGGAAGACCGGCCTCGGCGAAGCGTTCCGTCAGGTCCTCGACGAGATCGCCCAGCGGCTCCTTCAGTTGGCTCTCGAACAGATCCTTGTTTTCCTGAAACCATTCGCGATTCTGATGAAAATCGAGCGCCTTTAGGAAAGGGAGAGCCTTTTCACCAAAGCCTTTGAACCGACTCATATTTTCTCTCTCCACGCATGATCTTGTCCGAAAAGTCTGCAACTTTTCGGGATCATGCTTTTTCCCCTACCAACGCCAGCCACGCATCTTCATCGATCACTTCCACCCCGAATTCCTGCGCCTTCGCGAGCTTCGAGCCGGCGCCCGGCCCCGCCACCACCAGATCGGTCTTCTTCGACACCGAACCCGACACCTTGGCGCCATAGCGCTCCGCCATGGCCTTGGCCTCGTCGCGCGACATCTTTTCGAGCGAGCCGGTAAACACCACCGTCTTGCCTGCCACGGGTGAGCCGGCGGCGATACGCACCTCCTCGTCCAGCGGCGTCACTTCTTTCAGCAGCGCGGCAAGAACTTGCGTGTTATGCGGCTCGTTGTAGAAATCCACGACCGCCTCCGCGACGATTGCGCCGATCCCCTCGATATCGTTGAGCTCCGCCCAGGCCTCGTTGCCCTTGTCGGCCTTGTCCCGAGGCGGCCTCGCCTCGCGCGCGGCGCGTTCGAAAGCTTCGTAGGAGCGATAGGCCCGCGCCAGCCGCTTGGCGTTGACCTCGCCCACATGCCGCATCCCAAGCCCGAACAGGAACCGCGAGAGCGCAATGTTCCGGCGCTCGTCGATGGCGTCGAACAGCTTTTTCACCGAAACCGCGCCGAAACCATCGATGTTCTCAAGCTTGGTCAGCGAGCGGCTCTGCCGCTCCTTGAGCGTGAAGATGTCCGCAGGAGAACGCACCCGCAAAGCCGGGTCCGAGGCATGGAAAAAGAACTCCACCTGCTTTTCGCCCAGCCCCTCGATATCGAAGGCATTGCGCGAGACGAAATGGCGGATGCGCTCCACCGCCTGCGCCGGGCAGATGAGGCCGCCGGTGCAGCGACGCACGGACTCCCCCTCCTCGCGCACCGCATGGCTGCCGCAAACCGGGCAGGTATGCGGAAAGGCGTAAGGCGCCGCCGATGCCGGGCGCTCGTCCAGCACCACATCGACGATCTGCGGGATGACATCCCCCGCCCGCTGCACGATGACCATGTCGCCGACACGGATATCCCGCCCCTCGCGCAGCGGCTGGCCGTTATTGCCGATGCCCTTGATATAATCCTCATTGTGCAGCGTCGCGTTCGTCACAACCACGCCGCCGACGGTGATCGGCTCCAGCCGCGCCACCGGCGTCAACGCCCCGGTGCGCCCCACCTGAATGTCGATGCCCGTCAGCCGCGTGAAAGCCTGCTCGGCTGCGAATTTATGCGCCGTCGCCCAGCGGGGCGAGCGCGAGCGAAAGCCAAGGCGAGTCTGCAGATCCAGCCTGTCGACCTTGTAGACCACCCCGTCAATGTCATAGTCGAGATCGGGGCGTACCCGCTCGATATGGTGATAGTGCTCCAGTATCTCCTCGACCGTATCGAGCCGCGTCATCAGCGGATTGACCGGAAAGCCCCATGCGCCGAAGGTTTCCACCATGCCAAGTTGCGTATCGGCCGGCATGACCGAAATCTCACCCCACCCATAGGCGAAGAAGCGAAGCTTCCGGCTCGCCGTCACCTTCGGGTCGAGCTGGCGCAGCGATCCCGCCGCCGTGTTGCGCGGGTTGACATAGGTCTGCTTGCCCTCCGCCGCCATCTGCGTGTTGAGTGCCAGGAAGTCGCTCTTGGCCATATAGACCTCACCGCGAATTTCCACCACTTCAGGCACCCCGGCGGGCAGCACTTCCGGTATTTGCCGGATCGTGCGGATATTGGCCGTCACGTTCTCGCCCGTCGTGCCGTCGCCGCGCGTCGCCGCGCTGACCAGCCGCCCGCGCTCATAGCGAAGCGACATTGAAAGCCCATCGATCTTCGGCTCTGCCGTAAACGCGATGGAACCATCCGGCATCTTGCCCAGGAACCGGTAGACGCTACCCACGAAATCGCGCACGTCCTCATCGGAGAATGTATTCTCAAGCGACAGCATCGGGCGGGAATGGACGATGGGCGCGAACTGCCCTGACGGCGCCGCCCCCACCTTGCGCGAAGGGCTATCCGGCCGGACCAGCGCCGGAAACCGCACCTCGATGGCGTCATTACGCCGTTTCAGCGCATCATATTCCGCGTCCGTTATCTCCGGCGCGTCCTTGCCATGATAAAGCGCATCATGCCGCGCCAGCTCGCCGGCAAGAAAGGCAAGTTCCTCAACGGCTTCCGCTTCGCTCAAAGCGGCAACGGGCTTTTGATCAGTGGACATGCTTGGAGACTCCGATATTTCGGAATCGTTTTAGTCGAAAATGGTGGAATGACAAAGACGGATAGCGCTCGTCATCTCACCCCCTCTGGCTTCCAGCCATCTCCCCCACAAGGGGGGAGATTACGCTGTCATTGCCGCTTCCGCCAATCATCAACATTCCCAGAATAAGTGCCGTCGTCGATGCAGGCTAATCTCCCCCCTTGTGGGGGAGATGGCTGGCAAGCCAGAGGGGGGTATGTCTCGTGATTCCGTTAAACCATGAATCGTTCTTAGACAGCGCTCACCCCGCCCCGCTCAACAGCCTCGCCGCCGCCGCTCGGGCCTCATCCGTGACGGAAGCGCCCGCCAGCATACGCGCAATCTCTTCCTTGCGCGCTTCGTGCTCCATATGCGCCACGCGGGTGACGATCATCTCCGATGCCTCGCCCGACGGCCCCTTGGAAATCAGCATATGCGTTCCGGCCCGCGCCGCCACCTGCGGCGCATGGGTGACCGAGAGCACCTGCACATTGGCCGAAAGCCGGGCAAGCCTTTGGCCGATAGCATCTGCCACCGCGCCGCCTACGCCGGTGTCGATCTCGTCGAAAACCAGCGTCGGCGCAGAGCCGCGATCGGCAAGCGCTACCTTCAGCGCCAGCAGGAAGCGCGACAATTCGCCGCCAGAGGCGACCTTCATCATCGGCCCCGCCCGCGTGCCGGGATTGGTGCGCACCCAATATTCGACCGTGTCGATACCTTCCGGCCCACGCGCCTCTGCCTCGCTCTTCATCTCCACGATGAATTCGGCCCGCTCCAGCTTGAGCGCCGGCAGTTCGGCCATGACCGCGGCTTTCAAATGCGCTGCCGTCGCCTGCCTGCTCACGGAAAGCTTCTTGGCTGCCTCGTCATAAGCGACGCGGGCTGCAACGGCCTCTTTTTCCAAGCTGCCCAGACGCTCCGACCCGGCGTCGAGATCAAGGAGATCAGCATCCATCTTGTCACGCAACGCCGCCAGCCCGTCGACCGGCACGGAGAATTTTCTTGCCGCCGCACGGAGCGCAAAAAGCCGCTCTTCCACCTGCTCCAGCACGCGCGGGTCGAAATCGATCGCCCGCATTGCCGCCTCGATGCCGCTTTGCGCGTCGCTTAAGGCATCCAGCGCCTGATCTATCGCCTTGATTACCGGCTCCAGCAATTGCGGCGCTTCGCTCGCCTTTCGCTCCAGCCGCCGCACCAGGCTCGCCAGCGACGGCACGGGCGATGCTGAGCCCGACAGGATTTCCGCCGCCTCGTTGACGTCGGTCGCGATCTTTTCCGATTTCATCATCGTCGCGCGCCGTTCAGCCAGCGTCTCTTCTTCGTCCGGCTGCGGATCAAGCTTGGAGAGTTCATCCGCTGAAGCGCGTAAGTAATCCGCCTCGCGGGCGGCAAGCTCCACCTTCGCCCGGTGCCGGACAAGCGCCTGATCAGCATCACGCCAAACGCGATACCGTCCGCGAACAAGTGAGACTTCTGCCTCCAGTCCGCCAAAGGCATCGATGAGCGCGCGGTGAATGTCGGTATCGATCAGCGCCCGGTCGTCATGCTGGCCATGGATTTCCACCAGCCTTCGTCCAAGCTCGCGCAACAGCGATACGCTCGCCGCCTGATCGTTGATGAAGACGCGGCTGCGCCCATCTCCCGTCTGCACGCGGCGCAGGATGATATCGCCATCGTCATCGATTTCGTTTTCACGCAAGAAAAGCCGGGCCGGATGGTTGCCCGGCACATCGAAGGCGGCGATTACCTGCCCCTGCTCCGCGCCATGGCGCACCAGCGAGGCATCGCCCCTGGCGCCAAGGGCTAGCGAAAGCGCATCGAGCAGGATTGATTTTCCCGCGCCGGTCTCGCCGGTCAATACCGTAAGGCCGCTACGAAATTCCAGATCGAGCCTCTCGATCAGGACGATATCGCGGATCGACAGGTGCGACAGCATGGCGCGAAGCTTACGATCCGCCGCCGGTGATCAGCGCAGACGCCTTCGCCAACCACGATCCGGAATTCTGCCGCGGCTCAAGGCCGCCGCCCTGCAGCAGCTTGTAGGAATCCTTGTACCACTGGCTGTCCGGGAAATTCTGGCCGAGCACCGCCGCCGCCGTTTGCGCTTCCGAAGCAAGACCCAGCGCATAATAGGCCTCGACCAGACGCGCCAGCGCCTCTTCCACGTGGCGGGTGTTGGAATATTCCTCCACCACGGTGCGGAACCGCTTTACCGCCGCCAGATATTCCTTGCGTTCCAGATAATAGCGTCCGACCTGCATTTCCTTGCCGGCCAGCTGGTCGCGAGCGAAGCGGATCTTCGCCTTGGCGTCATCCACATATTCGGATTGCGGATAGCGCTCGACAACTTCGTTCATCGCGGCAATAGCCCTGCGCGTCGCCGCCTGATCGCGCGTCACGTCCGGTATCTGCCGGAAATAGGAAAGGCCGATGATATAATAGGCGTATGCCGCTTCCTTCGACGTCGGGTAAAGCGTTGTGTAGCGCTTCCCCATGCTGATGGCTTCGTCGTAATTGCCCTGCCGGTAGTTGGTGAAGGCAGCCATCACCAGTGCCTTGCGGGCCCAATCCGTATAGGGATGCTGGCGGTCGATCGCCGCGAACTTCTTCGCCGCCTCGCTCAAGCGACCGGCTTCGAGGTTGGCAAGGCCCTGATTGTAAAGCGTATCAGCGGGATCGATCGTCTCGACATATTTGGAGAGGTCGAGATCATCGTCCTTGCTGGCGCAACCAGCAAGCGGGATCGCGAGCGCGATAAGGCCGGTGAGAACCGCCTTGCGCAGTATGGCGAGTCGAGCGGGATCGGGACGGATTTGCATTTCAAGCATAATGTTCACCGGCAAATTCGAACTCGTCATGCTGTCCTACCCCTTCGGCGCTCGCAACTCTGATAGCGTCGGTCGCCCATAAACCACAGCGGAGGAAAATCGGCAACGCTGTAACCGGCGATTAACCCTGATTTTATGATTCCGCGCACATCATTCCGCCATTTGTTGACGGCTCAATTATGGCTGGACCGCCACAAATCATTGCGGCAGGAACAATCCACAAAATAATCATGAAAATTTAGCTTAGAGATTGTCTTGATTGACACGCCGGCAGGACAAGACCGCTTGTTCTGCCATCATTCTCGGGACAAGCCCGATATGACGACCAGCGACAGACGCGGCCTTATCGAGCCAGACTTGCCGCGGGCCGCTCACGTGGCCGTTGGCCGGCGGTTTCCGCAATCTCAAAGGCTGAACGATCCGCCAGCAGCGCCCGTAGCGTGGCCGTGTTGAGGCGATGGCCGCTGCGATAGGAACGGAAGCAGCCGATGAACGGGCTGCCCGCAAGCGCCAGATCACCCACGGCATCGAGCGTCTTGTGACGGACGAACTCATCGGGGAAACGCAAGCCACCGGGATTGATAACCGCATTGTCGTCGCCGATCACTACCGAATTGTCGAGCGAGGAACCCAGCGCATGGCCGGAAGCCCAGAGCTTTTCGACATCCTTCATGAAGCCGAATGTACGCGCGCGGGCAATCTCGCGGCGAAAAATCTCCGAATTCATGTCACTGGCGAAGCGCTGGCGTCCGATCAGCGGACAATCGTAATCGATCTCCACCTCGAAACGCATATTATCGTGTGGACGAAACTCTGCCCAGGAGCCCCCTGCTTCAACGCGCACTGTTTTCAAGACGCGAATGAAACGGCGATTGGCCGCTTGAGCGACAATGCCTGCTTCGTCAAAGGCCTCTATGAAACGGATAGAAGCGCCGTCGAGAATCGGCACTTCCGGTCCATCGATCTCGATGACGAGATTGTCGATCTCCATCGCCATCACCGCCGCCATCAGATGCTCGACCGTATCGACCTTGACGCCATGGATCCCAAGCGACGTGCAGAAATCCGTCGCGCCGATCTCCGAGGCAAGCGCCCTTATTTCATGCACTTTGCCATCTGCGTCGGCGCGATGAAAAACAATACCCGTATCCGGATCTGCGGGGAGAAAATGAACCGTTGCCGGATCGCCGCTATGGACGCCAATTCCGGCAAGCGTGATCGGATTTGCGAGCGTTTTCTGATATCCCGAAACGATCCCCATGGACGGCCCACCTTGCGTTTTATTATATTTGACGGACATGACAGCCATGTCCAGCGCTTATATGCCCCAGGAAACCCTTGTCCCCAAGCGGAAATCGGGAGGCGCTCTGTTTAAGCAGAAGATAGTATTCGCTCCTTGGCCGTCAAAATCACGCTTCTTTAACGATTGTTACGCCGCCATCAAGGGCGGACAATAAATTATTCCATTGTTTCAATTAGATAAAGAAATCCCCGCCAGTGACAAGCACGGACGGGGATTGCATTATAACCAAGTCGTGAATGTTCAGTTCGCCTGGCGACGCAGGAAGGCCGGGATTTCCAGCTGGTCCTCTTCCGAAACCTGGCGTGGCTGCGGACGGCCCTGGCCGTCGAGCTGGCCCTGACGCGGCGCGTAGATCGACGCATCCTGCGAGAGCGGACGGCGCGGTTCCGCCGGACGCATCGCCGGTTCGCGGTGCTGCGCGGGCTCGAGCCGTGCCTGCGGCTCTTCCTCGCGGCGCGAGGACAAACCGCGCGTCAGGCGGTTAAGCAGACCACGCGGACCGCGATCTTCCGCGGGCGGGGTATGCTGTGCGTTCAGCGCCGCCTGCGCCACCGGCGGCAAGTCGGCAACATTCGGCATCCGGGGCGCGGGGCGCGGAGCAGGCGCGCTCTGCATCGGCTGCGGCTGATGCTGCGGAGCAGCCGTGAATTGCGGTGCCTGCGGTCGCGGTGCGGGCGCGGGTGCCGGTGCGCGGTTGTCAAAGGCCTCAGGCGCGGGCGCATGGAATATCCGGCTCTGCGGGCGGAAATCCTGCTCTTGCGCGAGCGATTCCATCAGCTGCTGCGAAAGATCGGCCTCAGCGGCGTGGATCGCCTGGGCAACCGGATCCGGCTGCGGGGCGGGCTGTTGAACCGGACGCTGCAGCGGAGCTTGCGCGACGGGCTTGACGGCAGGCTTCATCGCCTGGCGAAATTCCAGCGGCGCAGGCGCCGCGTCTCCAATCTGCTTGTCGATGCCAGTTGCCACAACCGAAACGCGGATAACGCCTTCCAGTCCTTCGTCGAAAGTCGCGCCAAGGATGATGTTGGCGTCCTGATCCACTTCCTCGCGAATACGGGTCGCCGCCTCGTCCACCTCGAACAGCGTCATGTCGCGTCCGCCGGTGATCGAGATCAGCAGGCCCCGCGCGCCGCGCATCGAAGTCTCGTCGAGCAGCGGGTTGGCGATAGCAGCTTCGGCGGCAGCCATCGCACGGCCTTCGCCGGAAGCCTCGCCCGTGCCCATCATTGCCTTGCCCATCTCGCGCATCACCGAACGCACGTCGGCGAAGTCGAGATTGATGAGGCCTTCCTTCACCATCAGGTCGGTGATGCAGGCAACGCCCGAATAGAGCACCTGGTCGGCCATCGCGAAGGCATCCGCGAAGGTCGTCTTGTCGTTGGCGATACGGAAAAGGTTTTGGTTCGGGATGACAATAAGAGTGTCAACGTTCTTCTGCAGCTCCTCGATGCCCATCTCGGCGGTCTTCATCCGCCGAGCGCCCTCGAAATGGAACGGCTTCGTCACGACGCCGACGGTGAGAATACCCTTTTCACGCGCCGCGCGCGCCACCACGGGAGCAGCACCCGTGCCCGTGCCGCCGCCCATGCCGGCGGTGACGAAGCACATATGCGTACCCGACAGATGATCGATGATCTCGTCAATGCACTCCTCGGCGGCAGCGCGGCCGACCTCAGGCTGCGATCCGGCGCCAAGGCCTTCCGTGACGGCAGTACCGAGCTGGATGAGGCGCTCCGACTTGGACATGGCCAACGCCTGCGCATCGGTGTTCGCCACCACGAAATCGACGCCGCGCAGACCCGCATTGATCATGTTGTTAACAGCGTTGCCGCCGCCGCCACCCACACCAAATACGGTGATGCGCGGCTTAAGCTCGGTGATGTCCGGCTTGTGCAGATTGATAGTCATCGTTCCTCGTCCTTTTGCCTTTCCACCGCTTCGCCGCCGCGGTGCCGAATAAAGTTGTTATTGCCCGGTCGTCCGTTGTGCCTGGTTCAGAAGCTCTCTCTCAGCCATTGCCCCATGCGATAGATGGGACCGCCCGTCCCCGTCATGCGGTTCATCGCGCTCACGGAACGCTCATCGATGCCTGCGATCTGCGGATAGATCAAAAGCCCGATGGTCGCCGCGAAAGCTGCTCCCTTGGCCGCCTCGGGAAGCCCCGCCACCCCGAGAGGACGACCGATCCTGACATTGCGCGCCAGAATGCGCCGCGCTGCTTCAGGCATTCCGGCAAGCTGGCTCGCGCCGCCCGTCAGCACCACCCGTTTGCCGACGATATGGCCAAGACCGGATTGGTTGAGCCGGTCGCGCACCAGTTCCAGCGTCTCCTCAACCCGCGCGCGGATGATGCGTGTCAGCACCGAACGCGGATATTGGTTCGGCACGTCGTGATCGTCCTCGCCGATGGGCGGAACGCTGATCATATCGCGGTCATCGGCACCACTCGGCAACGCCGAGCCGTACATGACCTTGAGCCGTTCCGCATCGTCCATGCGCGCGGAAAAGGCTTTGGCCACATCCATCGTCACGTGATTGCCGCCGATGGCGATGGCGTCCGCATGGATGAATTTCCCCTCGGAGAAAACCGAAATCGTGGTCGTGCCGCCGCCCATGTCGATGCAGGCCGCGCCCATCTCCGCCTCGTCGTCGACAAGAACCGAAAGGCCGCTCGCATAGGGTGTAGCGACAATCGCCTCGACCGAGAGGTGGCAACGGTTGATGCAAAGCTCCAGATTGCGCAGCGGAACATTGTCCGCCGTCAGCACGTGCATGTCGACGCCCAGCGCGTCGCCCAGCATACCGAGCGGATCACGGATGCCGCGCTCGCCGTCGAGCGTATAGCCGACGGGCAGCGCATGGATGACATGGCGCTCCGCCGCAAGCGCCTGCTTGGCGCCGGCGGTCAGCACACGGCGAATATCCGCCTTGTCGATTTCGTGGCCGCCGAGGCTGACGCTGGCGCCGAACGTTTCGCTCCTGAGCCGCCCGGCGGAAATGTTGACGATGAGCGACTCGACCGTCAGCCCGGCCATGCGCTCTGCCGCATCGACCGCGAGCCGAATCGACTGCTCCGCCGCGTCGAGATCGGTGATGACGCCCGACTTCACGCCGCGCGATTTCTGGTGCCCGATGCCGAGCACCTCCATGCGATGCGTGCGGCCAGGCAGCAGCGTGCTCTCCTCGCGCGGCCTGAGCCGTGCGATCAGGCAGGAAACCTTGCTGGAGCCGACATCCAGAACGGTCAGCAGACGTACGCGACGCCCTGAAGACCCGGCTTGGGATGTATTTTTGCCGCCGAGAATACTCATACGCGTTTCCTCGCCTGGGCCAATTGCTTGTCGCGCTCCTTGAGCGTCTGCTCACGGCGCTCCATCGCCCCGGGCGTCAGGCGGACGCTCACCCGGTCCTGCAAGCGCATGTCGACGGCGAGAATATCGCGCGACAAAAGCCCATTTTCCTGATCGAGCTTGTCGATCGCGGCAAGCGTCGCTTCCGCGTCATTCTCGGGAAGCATGATCCGGACGCCGTTTTCGAGCAGAATGTCCCAGCGGCGATCCGCGACGCGAATATAGGCGCGCGCCTTGCCGGCCAGATGCGGGAAGGCCGCGACCTTGGCGACAAAATCCTTTGCCGCCGGGCCTGCCCCCTCGCCTACCACCAGCGGCAAATCCGCATGACGGCCGGAAAAAGGAACGATCGGCTTGCCGGCATCGTCGACGAGCGACAAATCCTTGTCGCGCTGCCAGATCGCAAACGCCTTGCGCTCGCCGATGGCGACATGAACCGTTCCAGGATAGATCTTGCGCACATCGACAGCTTCGATCCACGGCAGAAGGGCGATTGCTCCGCGCGCTTCTTCCGCGCTCATGCCGATCAGCGAAGTCTCGCCGTCAAGAGCCAGCGCGCCCAGCACATCGATCTCCGACGTCTCACGATTGCCCGCCACATCGACCTTCTCGATCGCGAAGCCCAATGTGGAGGTGGTTGCCTTGACGACCTCAGGCGTATGGCCGCCAAGCGTCATGCCGTAGAGGCCGGTGAGACCGAGAAAACCCATCGCGCCGACGGTTCCGAAATAGCGCGGCACCGCGACATTGCCCTCTGCCAAGCGCATGACAAGACGAAAAGGCTTGCGGAGGAATTTCGGCAGAACGAACGCGCTCTGAGCCGCCGATGCATGACGCATCGCAGCAGCCCTGTCGGCGCTATAAGCTCTACCGTTCAACGCAGGCACGATGCGTCCTCCACTATCCAACTCAACAAATCACCGAAGGAATGCCCCGCGGCTCTGGCAATATCCGGCACCAGCGATGTTGGCGTCATGCCGGGCTGGGTATTGATTTCCAGCCAGACAAGCTCCCCATCTTCCGAAAAACGATCATCGTATCGGAAGTCGGAACGGCTCACGCCCTTGCAGCCAATCGCCTGATGCGCCTTGAGTGCCATTGTTTGTATTTTTTGGTAAATTTTCGGTAAAATTTTTGCCGGGCATTCGTGTTTTGATGCGCCAACGACATACTTCGAATCGTAATCATAGAATTGGTGACCGACCGGAATGATCTCGCAGACGCCCAACGCCACATCGCCCATCACGGCGCAGGTCAGCTCCCGCCCGGCGACATAGCGCTCGACCATGACCGAATCGCCATACCCCCATTCAGACGAGGTGATGATCTGCGGCGGATGCGACTGATCTTCCTTGACGATCACCACGCCGAAGCTTGACCCCTCGCGCACCGGCTTCACCACATAAGGCGGCTTCATCGGATGGCTGGAGGTGAAATCGAATCGATTCATCACCTTCGAATCGGCAACCGAAACACCGGCCGCAGAAGCGACGATCTTCGCCCGCTCCTTATCCATGGCAAGCGCCGAGGCGAGCACACCGGAATGCGTGTAGGGAATGCGCAAATATTCGAGAATACCCTGAATCGAACCATCCTCGCCAAAGGGGCCATGCAGGGCATTGAAGGCGACATCGGGCTTCAAATCAGCCAGCACGTGCGCAACATCGCTGCCGACATCGACCCGCGTCACGGCATAACCTTCGGCCTCCAGGGCCTCGGCGCACGCGGCACCCGACGAGAGGCTCACCGGGCGCTCCGATGAAAATCCACCCATCAAAACCGCGACATGCTTCTTCGCCATGCGAGAAATCCCCTCTGCGTTTAAGATTTTGAGTTCAGCACACCGAAATGCAACCAACCGGCCACCCACGGAGAAACCGCAAGCACCCGTGACAGGCAAATCACCCGCCGACTCAAATCAGTTAACGCTTGGACCTATAAGAATCAGAGAGTCGATTCCGTGGCAACCCTTTTCGTTAGGGAGCGATTTTTGTCGTGGAGGGAAATTATCCAGCCAGCACCGGCGAAGCGTTGACAACCTTCGCAAACCCCGCCTCAAGGTGAGCCATTGTCACATCAAAGATCGTGCGGGCCGATAGGCCGGCTGAAGGCAAATCGAAGCCAATTACGGCATCTCGCACAGCCATCATATTGAAGCCGAGATCGGCCCCCGCCCGAACCGTCGAGTTAACGCAAAACCCGGCTACCGCGCCGGTAACGACCAGGTCGACTATGCCTTTGTCATGCAGATGGGCTGCAAGATCGGTCGAGGCGAAACCCGATGAAGTCCGTTTAAAGAAAACAGGCTCATCATCAAGCGCTTCCGCACATCGCATAGGCGAATAACCCGCCGCATCGAAATGGAATGGCGACGCTGGGTCCTCATCGCGATGCCGAATATGAATGACCGGCAAACCCTTCTGACGGAAGGCATCGGAAAGCTCCGCGATCTTGGCCGGAGCATCGGGATTGACATGATCCCTGCCGCCCTCGATCCGACGCTGCATCTCCATCTGCATGTCGATGATAAGCAAAGCCTTCACACTGTCTTCCTCATCATTACGGCAGGAACTACCGGAGCAACTTACGCAAATGAAGCGGATTTAAAGGCCAGCCAGACCGAATCTGATGAACGCAAACGTTGCACCCATAATAGCCATCACCATGCCCAAAAGCTGGAATGTCGTAGGCATGGCGGAAACGCGCCCTTTAAGTTCGGCGACATCGCTCACAAGCTTATCCAGCTTGGAGACGTCCCTATCTAGCTTGGAGACGTCGGCACCCAGCTTGGAGACGTCCTTATCGAGTTTGGAGACGTCGCTCACAAGCTGGTCGATCTTGGATACGTCCTTGTCGAGCTTGGAGACGTCGCTTACAAGCCTATCCAGCTTGAAGTCCATCTTGTCGAGCTTCTTCTCAAGGGCCGATACACGTTCTTCCATACCGTTGAATGTGCCATCACCGCCGCCTGTTTTCAAGGTGCGCGGTTCTTCGGACTTCTGGACTGCAGACTTACTCATTTTAACTTCCCCCTAAAAACTCCCGCACTTCCCGCCCCCGCTCGAACAGCCCCAGCCGCTTGATTTCCCAATGCAGCCGGATGCCTGAATTCTCCAGCACACGCGCCCTCACCGTCTCGCCCAGTGTCTCCAGGTCATACCCGGTCGCATTACCGATGTTGATCATGAAATTGCAGTGCATCTCGGACATCTGCGCCCCGCCGACCATTTTCCCGCGGCAGCCGGCCTTGTCGATTTCCTTCCAGGCAGATGAACCTTCCGGGTTCTTGAAGGTCGACCCCCCGGTCTTCTCGCGGATTGGCTGCACCGTCTCGCGGTGGTGCTGCACAGCATCCATCGCCGCCCGGATTTCGTCATGCTCGCCCGGCATTCCCTCGAAAAGCGCCGAGGTGAAGATCAGTTCTGGCGGCACGGAGGAATGGCGATAGGCATAGCCCAAATCGGCATTGGAGAGGACGTGCAGGTCGCCCTTGCGATCAAGCGCTCTGACCTCCACCACCCGCTCGCGCGTCTCCACGCCATTTGCCCCAGCATTCATGCGCAGCGCGCCGCCGATGCCGCCGGGGATGCCGTGATAGAAATGAAAGCCGGCAATGTTTGCTTCCAGCGCCGCCGCCGCCAGCCGCTTGTCCGGCGCAGCCGTCCCAGCGCGAAGCCGCGTTTCCGACACGCGTTCGATCTCGCCGAAACCCTTGGCCGAAAGCCGCACGACAAAGCCCGGAATGCCACCATCGCGCACCAGCAGATTGGAGCCGATGCCGACCACCATGACCGGAATTTCCTCCGGCACCGCCCTTAGAAACGCCGCCAGATCCTCCTCGTCCGCAGGCTGAAACAGCACCTCCGCCAACCCGCCGGCGCGGAACCAAGTGATCTTGTCCATCTCAGCATTGGGCGTGATCCGGCCCCGCAGCCCGGAAAACCTGTCACCCAGCTTCGCTATCAGCGCTTCGCCGTCACCGATCATCAACTTTCTCCTGTAAGTACCACGCCCTGGCGTTTTCTCTTTTCAAATGGAAAGGCTGGCGGGACAGCACCCCCTCTGCCCTCCCGGGCATCTCCCCCACAAGGAGGGAGATTGGCCTGCATCGATGACGGCACTTACTCTGCAATGTTTGCGACCAGCAGCGGCGTTCATAGCAGCGTGATCTCCCCCCTTGTGGGGGAGATAAGGCAAGCCAGAGGGGGTGCCTGGCGCTTCCATCAAAACACCGTCTGCTCTCCGGCGCTAGAGATTGGCCAGTTCCTTCGGCAGCGCATACGCCCATTGCGTAATATTTCCCGCGCCGAGACAAACGACGAAATCGCCCGGCTCGCCCACCGAAGCAACCAGCGGCGCCAGCGCCTCTGGACCGGTGACATAGCGCGCATCCCGATGTCCCGCCGTCTTGATCCGGCTGACCAGCGTCTCGGAATCGATACCCTCGATAGGCTCCTCGCCCGCCGTATAGACCGGCGCGACGGCGACGATATCGGCATCGTTGAAGCAGGCGGCGAAATCGTCGAAGAGGCTCGCAAGCCGCGTATAGCGGTGCGGCTGGACGATGGCGATGACGCGCCCCTGCGTCGCCTCCCGCGCCGCCCGAAGCACCGCCCTGATCTCGACGGGGTGATGGCCGTAATCATCGAATATCTCGACGCCGTTCCATGTACCCGTATGGGTGAAGCGCCGCTTGACGCCGCCAAAGGACGAAAGCCCCTTTTTGATGTCTTCGTCCGAAATGCCGAGCTCATGCGCGACCGCGATGGCCGCCGTCGCATTGGAGACATTATGCCGTCCCGGCATCGGCAGGGTGAGCCCAGGGATTTCAATGAGATCGCCGCCCTTGCGCGAACGGATGATCACGTCGAAGGTGGAAGAGGCGCCCTTGAAGGCATGGTTGACGAAACGCACGTCGGCCTGCGGGTTCTCGCCATAGGTGACGACGCGGCGGTCCTCGATGCGGCTGACCAGCGCCTGCACTTCCGGGTGGTCGAGGCACATCACGCCGAAACCGTAGAACGGCACGTTCTCGACGAACTGTCGGAAAGCCTCCCGCACATTGTCGAAGGAGCCGTAATGGTCGAGATGTTCCGGGTCGATATTGGTGACGACGGCGACATCGGCGGGCAGCTTCAGGAAGGTGCCGTCGCTCTCATCCGCCTCCACCACCATCCAGTCGCCCGCGCCCATCCGCGCATTGGTGCCATAGGCGTTGATGATGCCGCCATTGATGACGGTCGGATCGAAATTGCCCGCTTCCAGCAGCGCCGCGACCATCGAGGTCGTGGTCGTCTTGCCGTGCGTGCCGCCGATGGCCACCGCCTGGCGGAAGCGCATCAGCTCGGCCAGCATTTCGGCGCGCCGCACGACCGGCAGCAAGCGCTCCCGCGCGGCCACCAGTTCGGGATTGTTCTTGCGGATCGCGGTCGAGACGACCACGACCTCGGCATCGCCCAAGTTTTCGGCATTGTGACCGACGAACACCTCGATACCCTTGTCGCGCAGGCGCTGCACATTCGCCCCGTCGGACTGGTCCGAACCCTGCACCCGGTAGCCAAGGCTGTGCAAGGCTTCCGCGATGCCGCTCATGCCGATGCCGCCTATGCCGATGAAATGCACAAGCCCGATATTCAGCGGCATCTTCATGGCCGGTTTCCTTCCTTGAATTCCTGAATTGTTTTGCCCGACGCAATAGCCTCTGCGAGATCGGCAAGCAACCGCGTGGCCTCCGGCCTGCCCGCGCCCTGCGCCGCCTTCGCCATCGCCGCCAGCCGCTCCGGCTGGTTCATGGCATCGGTGATGATCTGCGCAAGCCGCGCCGGGTCCAGTTCCGACTGGCGGATAACCTGCGCCCCGCCAGCGGCTTCCAGCGCCGCCGCGTTGGCCGCCTGGTCGTGATCGAGCGCATGGGGAAACGGCACCAGCACCGCCGGACGCCCGATGGCCGCGATTTCCGAGACGGTGGAAGCGCCGGAGCGCGAGATGACGAAATGCGCATTGGCGATACGTGCCGGCATGTCGGTGAAGAACGGCGCTACCTCCGCCTCGAACCCGATTTCCTTATACGCCGCCTTGACTTGGCGCTCATCATCCGAACGGGCTTGCTGGGTGAGCTTCAGCTGCGCCCGAAGCTTTTCCGGCAGCAGCCGGATCGCCGCCGGGATGGCGGTGGAGAAGAACCCCGCGCCCTGGCTGCCGCCGAACACCAATAGGCGGAATGGTTCGCCTGATAGTACCGGCTGGTACGGTTTGCCGATCTCATTCAGCACCGCCGGGCGCACCGGGTTGCCCGTCTGTACCGTTTTGGCGGAAAAGTTCCCCCCTGTCTCAGGCAAAAAGCCCCCTGCGATCGCATCGACACGGGGGGCGAGCCCCCTGTTCGCCCGCCCCATCACCGCGTTCTGCTCATGGATGAGGGTGGGAATTCCCATTCGCGTCGCCGCATAAAGCGGCGGCAAAGTCGGATAGCCGCCGAAGCCGGCAACGAGCTTTGGTTTCAATCGGCGGAAGAGTTGCCTCGAATCGAGATTTCCCTGCCACAGCCGCCACATCGTTTTGGCCAGCGCTATGGGATTGCGCCCGGAAATCGTCGCTGAGCGAATGACATGCACCGCCTTCGCCGGAAACGTACCCGCGAAGCGCTGCGCCCGCGTGTCGGTGGCGAGATGCACCTCCCAACCCCGCGCGGAAAGCTCATGCGCGAGCGCTTCCGCCGGAAACAGATGCCCCCCGGTCCCCCCCGCGCACAGGACGATAACCCCCTTCGACATTATGACCTTCCAAGCGTAAGGCGACGGCCTGCGCTAAAATCGAGCGATGCCGACATGCGCGCCTCCGGCCTGCGCCGCGTCAGCGCCAGCAGAATGCCCATCGTGATCGCCACCGCGATCAGCGATGAGCCGCCATAGGAGATGAACGGCAGCGTCATGCCCTTGGCCGGCATCAGGTGCAGATTAACCGCCATGTTGATGATCGACTGGAAGCCGAACAGGATGACGATGCCGGAAACCGCAAGCCGCGTGAACTCGTCACGCTCTTTCAGCGCAATCGCCAGCCCGCGCACCACGATGAAGGCGAACAGCAGCATGATCAGCAGGCAAAGTATGATGCCGTACTCCTCCGCCGCCACCGAGAAGATGAAGTCCGTATGGCTGTCCGGGATGATGCGCTTGATCGTGCCCTCGCCCGGCCCCTGCCCGAACCAGCCGCCACGTACGATTGCCTCGCGTCCGGCATCCACCTGAAACGTGTCGCCTTCACCGGTCAGAAAGCGGTCGATACGGCCCGCGACATGCGGGAAAAAGGTGTAAGCGCCAAAGGCGCCGCCGACCGCGCATCCGGCGAGAACAACGATCCAGAACCACGGCATCCCGGCCATGAAGAACATCGCGCCCCATGTCGCCGCTGTCAGCATCGTCTGCCCCAGATCGGGCTGCGCCACAAGCAGCGCCGCGACGAGCGCGAACAGCAGCATGGCCAGCAGATTGCCCGGAATGCCCGGACGCCGCTCATGCTCGGCGAAAAGCCAGGCGCAGATGACAACGAAAGCAGGCTTCATGAATTCCGACGGCTGGATCGATATGCCGAGAAGCGAAATCCACCTCCGCGCGCCCTTCACCTCAATGCCGAAGAAGAGCGCCGCGACCATCGCCAGCATCGACACGCCAAGCAGGATCAGCGCGAACCGCCTTATATCCCGCTGCCCCAGAAAGGAGACCCCAATCATTACGCCAAGCGCGGGCAGCATGAACACAATCTGCCGCTCGACGAAATGAAAGCTCGACAGGCCGATGCGCTGCGCCACCGCCGGGCTCGCGGCGAAGGATAACAGAATACCCAGCCCCATCAGCGCCAGGCAGGCCGCGAGAAAAAAGCGGTCGATCGTCCACCACCAATTGGCCACCGGCCCCCGATCGACGCGGCTTACCATGGGTGGGCTCCTTTGATGGGGTGATTGATTCCCAAATGGAAGCGGTGGCGGGGCAGCGCCCCCTTTGCCTTCCGTCCGTCTCCCCGCCCCCCCGTCGTCATCCTCGGGCTTGACCCGAGGATCCACGGCAAGGAGGCGAATACGGCACTATCACCAGCAACGGGATCATTAATCACAAAACGAAATATTGGTCGCGGAACCAATACCGTCTCTACTCGCTGGAATGCGTTTGAGGAGCGGCGACTTCCGTGCTCCCTAGCCGTGGATCCTCGGGTCAAGCCCGAGGATGACGACGGGGACAAAGGGAGATGTCCGGCAGGACAGAGGGGGGCGCCTCGCACCAACGTCACCGTTTCAACGCGACATGCTCTAGGGAGAGATGCGTGGCTCATTTAATCGCTCCCCGTCCCAACCGCCATCACCGCCTCGCGAAACGCCTCCCCTCGTTTCTCAAAATTCTGGAACTGGTCGAAGCTGGCACAGGCCGGCGACAACAGCACCACCGGCTCCGCTACACCATCCTCCGCCGCATCGCGCGCGGCATGTTGGACGGCTGCGGCAATCGTGCCGGAAATTTCATAGGGCGCAGCCTCGCCCAGCGTCGCGGCGAATTGCGGCGCGGCTTCGCCGATCAGATACGCCTTGGCGATGCGCGGGAAAAAGCCTGAGAGCGAGGCGATGCCGCCTTCCTTGGGCAGGCCACCGGCGATCCAGTAGATGCGCTCGAAGGACGACAGCGCCGGCGCGGCGGCGTCCGCATTGGTCGCCTTGGAATCATTGACGAAGAGCACCTTGCCGCGCCGCGCCACCTGCTCCATGCGGTGCGCGAGGCCTGGGAAGGATTTGAGCCCGTCGCGGATTTCCTCAACACCTAAACCAACAGCCAAGCAGGCGGCAATCGCTGCAAGCGCGTTCTGCGCATTGTGCTCGCCGCGCAGCGAGCCAATGCCTTCAAGCGAAACGAGTTCCTCTACCGTACCCCCGCCGGAGCGCATCAGCTTCGGCCCATTGGCAAAAAGACCGTCGGCCAAAGTTTGGCGCTTGGAAATGCGGATGATGGTTTTCCCGGCGCGCTCCAGCCGGTCGGCTATTCCCGCGCAGTAGCTGTCATCGACGCCTACGATAGCCGTATCGCTCCCCGCGACCAGCCTCTCCTTGATATCGGCATAATGCTGCATGGTGCCGTGCCGGTCGAGATGATCCGGCGTCAGATTGAGCAGTATCCCGGCGGTGGGGTTGATCGATGGCGCAAGATCAATCTGGTAGGACGAGCATTCGACGACATAATATTTGTCACGCGCCGGTGGATCGAGCGTCATCACCGCCGTGCCGATATTGCCGCCCAGTTGCACATCGCGGTCCGAGGATTTGACGATATGCGCAATCAGCGCCGTCGTCGTCGATTTACCATTGGTGCCGGTAATGGCGATGAACGGGCTATCCGGCGCGGATCGAGTACGCTCCCGAACAAACATTTCGATGTCGCCGATGATCTCGACACCCGCCGCGCGCGCAATATCCACCGTCCAGTGCGGGCGCGGATGGGTGAGCGGCACACCGGGCGAAAGCACGAACGAGGAAAAATCTTTCCAATCCGCCTGCCTCAGGTCACCCGTCGGGATGCCAGCCGCATTAGCGCGCTCCACGCTCGCCGGATTGTCGTCCCACGCAAGCACACGCGCCCCGCCAGCCATGATCGCCTGTGCGGTAGCGATGCCCGAGCCGCCGAGCCCGAACAGCGCGACGGTCTTGTCCTTGAGGGAATGGGCGGCGATCATCTCTTTATCTCAGCTTCAGCGTGGAAAGGCCGATCAGCGCCAGGATGATCGATACGATCCAGAATCGGATCACGACCTGGCTTTCCGTCCAGCCCATCTTTTCGAAATGATGATGGATCGGCGCCATCAGGAACACGCGCCTGCCCGTCCGCTTGAACCAGGCGACCTGGATGATGACCGAGAGCGCCTCGACCACGAACAGGCCGCCGATGATGGCGAGCACGATCTCGTGCTTGGTGGCGACGGCCACCGCGCCGAGCAATCCGCCCAGCGCCAGCGACCCCGTATCGCCCATGAAGATGGCGGCGGGAGGCGCGTTGAACCAGAGGAAGCCGAGGCTCGCGCCAATCACCGCGCCGAGCACGACCGATAGTTCGCCGGTGCCGGGAACGAAGTGGATTTGCAGGTAATCGGCGAAGATCGCGTTGCCCGAGAGATAGGCGATGACGCCGAAGGAGGCGGCGGCGACCATGACAGGCACGATCGCCAGCCCGTCGAGGCCATCAGTCAGATTGACCGCATTGCCGGCGCCGACCATGACGAAGGCGGCGACGGGAATGAAGAACAGCCCGAGATTGAGCACGAACTGCTTGAGAAACGGAAAGGTCAGCGACGAGGAGAAAGGCTCCTGCCCCGCGCGCATGATGAACCATCCGGCAATCGCCGCGATAAGAAACTCGATGCCGAGCCGAGCCTTGCCGGAAAAGCCCTTTTCCGACTGCTTGGTGACTTTCAGATAATCGTCATAGAAGCCGATGGCGCCGAAGCCGACCGAGACGAGCAGCGCCACCCAGACATAGACACTGGCGAGATTGGCCCAAAGGAAGGACGAAACCAGGATGCCGAACAGGATCATCAGGCCGCCCATGGTCGGCGTACCCGCCTTCTTGAAATGCGTCTGCGGCCCATCGGCGCGGATCGGCTGACCCTTGCCCTGCCGGATGCGCAGCGAATTGATGATCGTCGGCCCAAACAGGAATACCAGAAGCGCGGAAGTGATCAACGCCCCGCCGGTGCGGAACGTGATATAGCGGAATACGTTCAACCCCGGCATCAGGTCGGAGAAATGGGTCAGAAGCGTCAGCATAGGTATGCCCCCTCAGCGCATGATCCGAAAAAGTTGGCACACTTTTTCAAACTGGATCATGCGACTAAATAACAAAAAATCCTACTCAGCCGCTTCTCGCGGCTCGGCAGGCGGATATTTGGTCATCAGAGCCTTGACGATTCTGGAGAACCCGATTCCTTTTGACGATTTTACCATAACGACATCGCCAGGACGGAGCGCCTTGATCACAAGCGGCTGCAATTCTTCGACGCTCTGCCTGTATTCCGTATGAATTTCAACCGGCAAAGCGGAAGCAAGCACCGACATTTCCGGTCCGCCGATGAAAAGCGCATCCACATCCGCCTCCGCCACCGGCCTGGCAAGGTCGCGGTGCAGTTTGGGCGCGTGGTTGCCCAGCTCCAGCATATCACCCAGAACCGCGATGCGGCGCCCCTCGCCTTCCGGCTTCGCCGCATGGAGAAGTTCGAGCGCCGCCCGCATCGAGGCGGGATTGGCGTTATAGCTCTCGTCGATCAGCGTGATATCCCCATGGGGATGGCGCAGCCTGTGGCGCGCGCCGCGTCCGTCTTCCGGCGTGAGCGTCGCGAGCGCCATCGCCACCTTCGCCATGTCCGCATCGGCGAGATGCGCGGCTCCCAGCACCGCCAGCGCGTTCTGCACGATATGCCGTCCCGGAGCGCCGATTTTCAGCACCGCCTCCTGCCCTGCCAGCGATGCGGTCAGGCAGGAGCAGGTGGGCAGAAGCTTGGTCTTGTCCGCGCGATAGTCGGCGTCGGCCCCCTCGCCAAAGCTGCGGATGTGGATCACGCCCGCCTCTTCCGCCATCTGCATCAGGAGCTCGAAACGCTCGTCGTCCCGGTTGAGAAGCGCGGTGCCACCGGGCTCGATCCCTTCGAATATTTCCGCCTTGGCCGCCGCGATCTCTTCCAGATTTTTGAAATGGCCAAGATGAGCCGGCGCGATCAGTGTTATGATCGCGACATGCGGGCGCACCATCTTGACCAATGGCCGAATTTCATCGGCATGGTTCATGCCGATCTCGAACACGCCGTATTCCGTATCATCAGGCATCCGCGCCAACGTCAGCGGCACGCCCCAGTGATTGTTGAAGGAAGCGGCAGAGGCATGCACCTTGCCCACTTCGGACAGCACATGCCGGAGCGCCTCCTTGGTCGTCGTCTTGCCGACGGAACCCGTCACCGCGATGATCTGAGCCTTGCTCCTAGCCCGCGAGGCGATGCCAAGCCGCGTCAGACCTTCCAGCACGTCGTCCACCACGATCATCGGCACCTGCAGCTTGCCCAGCGCCGGAAGCTTCGCCTCCGCCACCACGATCAGCCCGGCTCCCGCCACCATGGCTGCGGTTATGAAATCATGGCCGTCGAACTGATCGCCCTTGATGGCGAAGAACGCCTCACCCGGCTTCAACGTGCGCGTATCGATGGAAATTCCTGATATGCCTTCCGGCAAGGCGCCTACGGGCCTGCCTCCCATCGCCGCCACCATGTCGGATGAGGTCCAAAGCCAGCTCATTTCAGCCGCTCCTTCAATGCCTGCGCGACTTCCGAGTGATCAGAGAAGGGATGGGTCACACCGCCAATAGTTTGCCCCTCCTCATGCCCCTTGCCGGCGATGATCAGCGTGTCGCCTGACTTCGCCATATTGACCGCCGTGCGGATCGCCTCGCGCCGGTCGCCGATTTCAATAGCGCGGGGCGCCGCCGCCAGAATCTCCGCGCGGATCGCCGCCGGCACTTCCGAGCGCGGATTGTCGTCGGTGACGATGACCACATCGGCAAGCCGCGTGGCGATTTCGCCCATCATCGGGCGCTTGCCGGTGTCGCGGTCGCCGCCGCAGCCGAAAACCACGATGACGCGGCCCGTGGTGAACGGGCGCACGGAAGCGAGCACGTTTTCCAGCGCGTCCGGCTTGTGCGCGTAATCGACATAGGCGGGCGCGCCATCCTCGGTCGCCCCGACGAGATCGAGGCGCCCCGGCGCGCCCTTCAGCCGCTCCAGCGCCCGCATCGCAGCCGCCGCCGGAACGCCCGTCACGATGGCAAGCCCCGCCGCGACCAGCGCGTTGGCAACCTGGAAATCCCCGGCGAGCGGTAGTGCAATCTCGTGGATATCGTCGCCGATCCTCACCTCTGCGTGCTGGCGGGAGCGTTCATGCTCGACACGCTTGAGCGCAAGGAACGTGCCCTTGCGCCCGACGGTCAGAACCTCATTGCCCGCCGCCTTCGCCGCTTCGATAGCCTGCTGCGAAAACTCGTTATCGGCGAAGATGATCGCCGGCGCGCCCTTGGGCAGGAGCGTATCGAACAGGCGCATCTTGGCGGCGAGATAATCCTCGACCGTCGGATGATAATCCATGTGGTCGCGTCCGAGATTGGTGAACGCCCCGGCGGCGAGCTTCACCCCATCGAGACGGCGCTGATCGAGACCGTGCGAGGAAGCTTCCATCGCCGCATGGGTGACGCCCTCTTCCGCCAGTTCGCGCAGGATGCGATGCAGTTCCACCGGATCGGGTGTCGTCAGCGAGCCGTAATCGCTGCGCGTCGGCGAGAACACGCCCGTCGTGCCGATATTGGCGGCGGAAAATCCCGCATCCGCCCAGATTTGCCGGGTGAAAGAAGCGATGGACGTCTTGCCGCTGGTGCCGGTGACGGCGACCATCATCTCTGGCTGTTTTCCATGAAAGGCGGCGGCGGCAAGCGCCAGCGTGCGGCGCGGGTCTTCCACGCGGATGACCGGCACGTCGGGAACACCGATGTCCGCATCGCGCGGAGCAATGATCGCGACAGCGCCCTTGGCAACAGCGTCAGCCGCAAACGCGCCGCCATCGGCTTTCACCCCTTTCAGCGCGGCGAAGAGATAGCCCGGCTGGACTTTACGCGAATCCGAGGTGAGCCCGGCGATCTCCATCTCCCCGGCAGCCTGGCCGGCAAGAGGGACGAGATCGGCGATATCCTTCAATTTCATATCAGGTCCAGACATGTTCTCTATAAGCATGATCCCCAAAAATTGCAGGCTTTTGGGAGAAGATCATGCGGCTCTTCACTAGCCGCGCCGCCGCGAATCAATCGTTGATAGCGGCATCGTATGAAACCAGCATGGGGGCCGCTTCTTGGCTAAAATCGGGCTTTACCCCCAGAAATGATGCGGAACGGCGGATAATATTGGCGACCATCGGCGCGGCGTTGAGGCCAGCGGTGGCCGCGGCCTGCCCCGGTTCCGGCTTCGGCTCGTCCACGATGGTGAGCACGATATAGGTCGGATCGTCCATCGGAAAGGCCGCGACGAAGGCATTGAACCGCACATCCTTGGAATAGCGCCCCCCCACCACCTTTTCCGCCGTGCCGGTCTTGCCGCCGACGCGGTAGCCCTGAACCGTGGCGCGCTTGCCCGAACCACCCTGCGCGTTTGCATTCAGGCGGTAAAGATAGCGCATGTCCTCCGACACTTGAGGGTTGACCACCTGCATGGCGACCTGTGCCGCTTGCTCCTGCGTACGCGGCAGGAAGGTCGGCTGGATGAGCTTGCCGCCATTCATGAGCGCCGCCGCGCCCACCGCCGTCTGCAGCGGCGTGGTCATCATGCCGTGACCGAACGAGATGGTCATGGAATGGACCTTCTTCCAGACCTTCGGCTCCACCGGACGGGCGATCTCCGGCAGTTCCGTCTCCATGCGGTCGAGAAGCCCCATCCGCTTGAGGAAGGCGCGGTGCCCATCGACGCCGACAAGCTGCGCCTCATGGCCGGAACCGATATTGGAAGAATAAAGGAAAACCTCCGTCAGCGTCAGCGGGCGTCCCTTGCCGTGAAAATCACGGATGGTCTGGCGGCCGAACCGCAACGGCCGCGATGCATCGAACACGGTTTTCAATGTCGCCCCGGCATCGAGCGCCATGGCGGTCGTAAAGCTCTTGATCGTCGATCCCATCTCGTAGGTGCCCGCCGACATGCGATTCAGATGGTCCTTGTCGAGCGCGTTGACGGGGTTGTTGGGATCGAAGTCCGGCACCGACCCCATGGCGAGCACTTCGCCGGTCTTGACGTTCAGGACCACGGCGCCCGCCGCGATGGCGCGATAGCGCTGCAAGGCCTGGACGAGTTCGTCGCGAACGATATGCTGCACGCGCAGATCGATGGAGAGCCGCACCGGCTCCAGCGATTCCTGCGCGGCAAGGCCCGTCGACTGGAGATCGGTCAGCCCTTGGCTGTCGATATATTTCTCCATTCCCGCGATGCCCTGATTGTCGATATTGACAAGGCCGAGAATGTGCGAGGCGGTGGGGCCGCCGGGATAGAAACGCGTCTTTTCGGTGCGGAAGCCGACGCCGGGAAGCCCCAGCGCCATCACCTGGCTCTGCTGCTTCGGCGTCAGCCCGCGCTTGATCCAGATGAAGCCCGCACCCCCCTTTAGCTTGCGATAGGTCGCCTCCCAGTCGAGATCGGGCAGCACCGTCGAGAGAAGCTCGATGGTCTCATCAGGGTCGACGATGCGCTTCGGCTCGGCATAGAGCGAGAACGTCTTGATATCCGTCGCCAGCACTTCGCCGTTGCGGTCTACGATATCGGGCCGCGACGCAAGGTTCTGCACCGCCGGCCCGCTGTAGCCGGCATCCTCGCCGCTCTGCATGGCATAATAGACGAGCCGCCCGCCGATGACGGCATAAATGCCGATGAAGCAGCTCATCGCCATGATCAGGCGATTGCGGGCACGGTTGCCGCTCTTCTTGCGAACGCCCTCGATGGCCAGGTTCTTCTGGACGGGCGCGCTCACTGGCCCTGCTCCACGCTGCCGGTGGAGATAGTGTCAGTGCCGGCATTGTTGATGATTGCCAGAAGTTCGTCGCTCGACGAGATGATGTTCTGGATATCATCAGCGGGACGTTCCGGCACTTCACCGACGCTGACGATCTGCTTCGCGTCGATCGGCGCAAGGTTGAGTTCGGACTGATAGATTTCCGTCAGTCTCTGCAAGCGGTTCGGCTGGGTAAGCAGGCTCCAGTCCGCCTTGAGCAGCGTGATCGTATCCTTTTCCGCATTGATCTTGCGCTGCAGCGTGCGGATGTCGGCCATCCGCTTCTCCGCGTCATACTTTATCTTATAGGTCACGGTCGCCGCCGCCAGCATGATCGTGATCAGGATTATGTCGAAGGTACGCAGCACTGGTCAGCCCCTGTTCAAATCGTGGGCGTCGGGCAGCTTCGGCAGCCCGAAAATGGAAAAATCCGCGGCAAGCGGCGGATTGGTGGTTCTGATGCCGGCGCGCAACTTGGCCGAGCGCGCGCGCGGATTGCGCTCCTCTTCCTCTTGTGAAGGGCCAACCACGCCCTTGCCAAGCGGCGTGAAACTCGGCAGACGCTCCACCACCTGCGGCAGATGGCGCGACCCGCCGCTGCCGCCCAGCCGGTCGGTGAAGAAGCGCTTGACGATGCGGTCCTCCAGCGAGTGGAAGGTGACGACCACCAGTCGCCCGCCCGGCTGAAGCACACGCTCAGCGGCGAAGAGTGCCCGCGCCAACTCGCCCAGCTCATCGTTGACGAAGATGCGCAGCGCCTGGAACACCCGCGTCGCCGGATGAATCCGGTCCTTCGGATGCCGCCCCACCAGCGCCTCGATGGCATTGGCGAGATCGCGGGTACGCGTGAACGGTTCGCTCACCCGGCGCTTCTCGATCATCCGGGCGATGCGGCCGGCATTTTTCTCATCGCCGAGAAAATTGAAGATGCGGGCGAGATCACCCATCTTCAGCCGATTGACCACATCGGCAGCCGTGACGCCCTCGCTCGACATGCGCATGTCGAGCGGCCCGTCTTTCTGGAAGGAAAAGCCGCGTTCCGCCTCATCGATCTGCATTGAGGAAACGCCGATATCGAGCACGATGCCGTCAGTAACACCCTCGACCAGCGTATCAAGCTGCGAAAAGCGCCCTTGCACAAGCGTCAGCCTGCCCGGAAACTCCCGTTCCATGGCGCGGCCCGCCGCAATCGCGGTGGGATCGCGGTCGATCGCTATGACGGAAGCGCCGCTATCCAGAATGCGCCGCGTATAACCGCCCGCGCCGAACGTGCCGTCCACGATGCGCTTGCCCGCTTCGGGCTGCAGCGCTATAATGACCTCGTCGAGAAGAACCGGAATGTGACGGGCCGGTCCGCCATCGGCCTGAGAATTATCCCCGCCGTGGCCCGCCATCATTCCGCTCCCCCTGGGGACGGGTAGATACCCGCCCCGCCTGCCGTTTGCCGCTCGGCTTGCCGCCTGTCGGCCAATCTCGCCCGCACCCGCGCGCGGTGTTCCTCGAAACGCTCCGGCTGCCACATCTGGAAATGCGTGTTCGCGCCCGCGAACGTCACCTCCGATGCGATGCCCGTATGCTCCCGGATGAAATCCGTCATCGTGATGCGCCCATCCTGGTCGAGCTTGAGAAACGTGCCGTCCGCATGGAGATAAAAAGACATGTCGTCCGCCGTTTCCGCAAAAGGATCCTCGTTTGTCAGCCGCCCGTCGTAGCGCGTCAGGAAATCCGGCCCACCGACGTCCAACGCCGGAAGATGGAGCGAGCGCAATGCGTAAAGCTCCACATGACCGGCATTCTGTATCCCAGCATTCTGTATCCCAGTCTTCTGTATCAATGACCGGAATTGCGCCGGAACGGAGACCCGCCCCTTCGCATCGATCCTGTTCGTTACATGACCCAGAAACCGGTCCACCACTGACTACCGCCATTTCCGCCGCAAAAGGCTCGCCGGTAAGCGCGCGAATAACCACCGTCCACGGCGATGCCGGGAAACGCGCTAACGAACGAAAATTTCTGACGTTACGAATGGGTATCATGGGCTGATATGGGCGTCAACGGGATGTGGGTGCAGGATACGGGAATGGCCACCCACGGAAGGCGGCATTTTCCCCTTTCCTGATTTATCGAATATTAAGCTTAAGGAACCGTTAGCCTGAACTCCCGCCGCCTGCCTGAAGCGCTGCTCTCCGACTCCTCACAAAAACCTGATTTCTTTGTTCAAGTTAATTTGTGCTTGTAGTGCGCCCCTGTTCCGCAACGTAAACAGGACCTTGTACATGGACCGGCAAGAACTGACGCCTCTAGGGTCGGCGCCCCGCGGCTATCGCGGCGTCATTCATCGCATCGAACCTTCCGCAAACACCTCCAGTTTGCCGGCGGATGAAATCGAGCGCCGCCTGCTTGAGCTTGGCTTCAGCGAGGGAGCGGAAGTCCTGGTGCTGCACGAAGGCCCCATTGCCCGCGATCCCATTGCCGTGCGCGTCGGCTGCGTAGTCGTCGCGCTCCGCCGGCAGGAGGCTATGGCCATTCTCACCCACGAAAGCCCATACCATGCTTGATACGACGAAGCAGGCTGTACGCCGCATCGCGCTTGTCGGAGCGCCGAATTGCGGCAAGACGGCATTGTTCAATGCACTGACGGGCAGTCGGCAGAAGGTCGGCAACTATGCCGGTGTGACCGTCGAGCGGAAAAAGGGCGTCGCCTTGACACCCGGTGGCCGTTCCCTCGAAATCGTCGATCTTCCGGGCACCTACTCGCTGCGCGCGCGCAGCCCCGATGAGGAAATCACCCGCGACGTGGTGCTTGACCGCAGACCGGCCGATACGCCGGACCTGCTGCTCGCCGTCGCCGATGCCACAAACTTGCGCTCCGCCTTCCGGCTGGTATGCGAACTCGTCCAGACCGGCAAGCCGCTAGTGCTGGTGCTGAATATGATCGACATTGCGCGCCACCGTGGCATCGAGATCGAGACGGACGCGCTTTCCCGGCAGCTTGGAATTCCCGTCGTCGCCGCCTGCGCGGTCCGTCGCGCCCAGATGGCGGATTTGTGGCAGTTGCTCGACCAACTGTCCGAGACGCATACATTTGCCAAACGCGAGAACAACTGGTCCGAGCCGTCGGCCACGCAATTACGCAATTTGCAACGCGAAGCCGATCGACTGATCGCGCAAGCGGTTCGCTATCCCGAAAAGCCCGATAATTTGACGACACGGATCGATTCCGTGCTGCTGCATCCCGTCGCCGGTCTGCTCGTTCTCCTGACGGTGCTCTTCTTGATGTTTCAGGCGGTGTTCGATTGGGCGCAACCGCCAATGGACCTGATTACATCAGGATTCGATACCATTGGCACCCTGATCCAGCACCTGCTCGGACCGGGATTGGTGGAAAGTTTCCTGGTGGACGGCGCCATCGCGGGGGTCGGCAGCGTGGTCAGTTTCCTGCCGCAGATCCTCATCATGTTCCTGTTCATCCTGTTGCTGGAAGACCTGGGCTATATGGCGCGGGCGGCCTTCCTCATGGACAGGATCATGGGCGGCGTCGGCCTGCATGGCCGCGCGTTCATCCCACTTCTATCGAGCTTCGCCTGCGCCATTCCCGGCATCATGGCGGCGCGCGTGATCGATAACCGGCGCGACCGGATGACCACCATTCTGGTCGCCCCATTGATGACCTGTTCGGCCCGCATCCCCATCTACACCCTCATTATCGCGGCGTTCATTCCGGCTCACCGGGTTGCAGGCTTCCTCAGCCTGCAGGGGCTGGTCATGTTCGGCCTTTATGCGGTGGGCATCGTCAGTGCGCTCGGCGTATCCTTGGTTGCCAAGCTCATCTTCTGGCGCAACCAGCCTGCCCCGCCCTTCATGCTGGAACTTCCCGATTACAAGCTGCCGCGACTGAAAAACGTCCTCATCGCCTTGATGACACGCGTCAAGATGTTCCTTCATCGCGCGGGCACGACGATCTTCACCATGACGGTGGTCATCTGGTTTTTGGCGACGTTTCCGATGGCGCCCGCGAACGCCACGCAACCGGCGATTTTCTATAGTTTCGCCGCCATGATCGGCCACCTGATCGAGCCTTTGCTCGCCCCTATCGGCTTTACCTGGCAAATGAGCGTTGCGCTGGTTCCCGGTATGGCCGCCCGGGAGGTTGTCGTCGCGGCGCTGGGCACCGTCTATTCCATTCAGGGCGGCGCCGATGCGGCGCTGCAAGTGGGCCATGTGCTGGCCAGCCAATGGACCCTGCCCACCGCCCTTTCCTTCCTGGCCTGGTACATTTTCGCCCCGCAGTGCACCTCGACGCTGGCGGTTATCAAGCGCGAGGCCGGCGGCGCGCGCTGGATGTGGCTATCCTTCGGCTACATGCTCGCGCTGGCTTATGTAGCGTCGTTCATCGTCTACCACATCGCGCTGGCGGTTTAGGCGGGCTGGATATCGGTGCGAGAAAAATCATCGCCTTTGAAGAGCAGCGGGAGGCCATGTTCTTTCGCGCAAGCATAGGCAAAACAATCACCGAAATTGAGCCGCGCCGGATGTCCAACGAAGCGGCCGAAGGTCCGCGCCGCCTCAAGCGCCTTATTATATAGCAAGCCGCTTACGGCGATATCTTGCGCACCGATATCGTCGAGAAACGCTTCAACGTCCTTCTGCACTTCAGCGATCAACTCAGGCGGGGTAGGAGAATTATTGCCATTTCGCCGAATGGACGTGATCCTCGCTATGCTCACGACCGCTTCGAATACCGTTAATGAAGAATAATAAATGGCTTCCTCGGTATTTTTGATTTTAGTGGCGAAATAGTTGGCATCATTTTCTCTTGCAAGAACAGCTACGATTGCCGATGCATCCAAAAACATCAGATTTCCCACCCTTCATCCATGAAGGCTTTCATGTCGAAATCAACTTTATGCGGTCCCATACGCGCCTGAACCCTATCCTGAATTATCTTTATGCGCTCTTCGAGCGGTATTGCTTCCCGCGCGCGCGTGAGTTCGTTTTCCAAAGCACGCCTGACAGCCTCGGTTTTATTCGGGGCCTTGGTTAGTTCCTGCACCTTTCGTGCCAGCGCATCCACTTCATCGTCGCGTATATAGAGTGGCATTGGGCTTTCTCCTTCTCGCATATGCAAGCATTCTAGACTGAATATACGTTTAAGCAAGACATCGCAGCTTGTAATCCATCGTCCTCGTCCTGCTCCCTACCCTCTTGACTCCATCCTCGCCCCATTATTAATTGCAAATAATTTGCAATTGCATTTTCAGGATCGAGCAGCATGGATCAGCACGTATCGGGACCGGTGAAACACGCGTCGGGTGAGCCGCCTCGCGAGATGACGCTTATGGGGTGGCGACGGGAGCGCGGGGATGCCTCGCTGTCGGAAGTCCACCGGTCGATTGCCGTGCGCAAGACCGGCCCGAACTGGCGCAAGGCGCTTGCGTTCTTCGGTCCGGGCTATCTCGTTGCCGTCGGCTATATGGATCCCGGCAATTGGGCCACCTCGCTCGCCGGCGGTTCGCGCTTCGGCTATGCGCTCCTGTTCGTCGTCCTTCTCTCCAACATCATGGCGGTGATCCTGCAGTCGCTCTGCGCCCGCCTCGGCATCGCCACGGGCCGCGATCTGGCGCAAGCCTGCCGCGACGCCTATCCGAACTGGGTGGCCTGGCCGCTCTGGTTCTTGGCGGAAATCGCCATCTGCGCCACCGATCTTGCCGAAGTGATCGGCACGGCGATCGGCCTCAACCTGCTTTTCGGCATTCCGCTGGAAATCGGCGTGGTGATCACGGCGCTCGACGTGTTCCTCGTGCTTTACCTGCAGAACAAGGGTTTCCGCCGGGTCGAGGCGCTCATCATCACCCTTCTGGGCGTCATCGCGGTGTGCTTCGTCATCCAGATCGTTATGGCAAATCCGGTATGGGGCGGAGTCATACGCGGCTTCGCGCCGACGACGAACCTCTTCACCAATCCGGACATGCTCTATCTCGCGCTTGGCATCATCGGCGCGACGGTCATGCCGCACAATCTCTATCTCCATTCGGGCATCGTCCAGACACGCGACTACGGCGAGACGGAGGAAGAAAAGCGCTCCGCCATCCGCTACGCAACGCTCGATTCCACAATCGCGCTCACCTTCGCGCTCGCCATCAACGCCTCGATCCTCATTCTCGCCGCCGCCAGCTTCAACGCCACTGGCCATACCAATGTCGAGGAACTGGGCGATGCGCACACGCTTCTAAGCCCCTTGCTCGGCTCGGCAATCGCGCCCAGCCTCTTCGCCATTGCGCTTCTGTGCTGCGGGCTGAACTCCACCGTCACGGCAACCATGGCGGGGCAGATCGTCATGGAAGGCTTCCTGCATATCCGCCTCGTTCCCTGGCTGCGGCGCCTTATCACCCGTGTCATAGCCATCGTGCCTGCCGCCGTCAT
Organism: Paramesorhizobium leguminum; assembly: GCF_003217235.1. Classification (GTDB taxonomy): domain Bacteria; phylum Pseudomonadota; class Alphaproteobacteria; order Rhizobiales; family Rhizobiaceae; genus Paramesorhizobium; species Paramesorhizobium leguminum. Next base: position 279,706 of record NZ_QJTF01000002.1, read on the forward strand.
CACCGTGCTCTATGGTGAAAGCGGAACGGCGAAGCTTCTTATTTTTTCGCAGGTGATCTTGAGCCTGCAACTGCCCTTCGCCGTCATTCCGCTGGTGATGTTCACCGCCAACCGCGCCAAGATGGGCACGTTCGTTGCCTCGCGCTGGATCACGGTTCTCGCCGCCATCACCGCGGCAATCATCGTGGTGCTGAACATGAAGCTCCTCTTCGATTTCGTCATGGGTTATGGTGCGGGGTGAGACCCAACACGCCAAGGAGGAGGTTCAAATGGCTGGCGAGGAGAATCCGGCTTCAGCGCTGATCGATGGACGGATAAAGGAACTGGGCGGCTGGCGGGGCGAGACTCTCGCAAAGGTTCGAGAGATCGTCCGGTCAGCCGATCCTGAAATCATCGAGGAATGGAAGTGGGAAACCCCGGTCTGGTCGCGGGGCGGCATTATCTGCACCGGAGAGGCCTATAAGAAAGCCGTCAAGCTGACCTTCCCCAAAGGGGCGTCGCTCGACGACCCCATGGGTCTGTTCAATTCCAGCCTTGAGGGCAAGGTCCGGCGTGCCATCGATATCCACGAAGGCGGGAAGATTGACGAGGCAGCCCTTGCCGATCTCATCCGCGCGGCGGTGGCGCTGAACCTGGAGGGGAAGAAGAAGCCATGACCACGCCCGAGCAACCGAAGCTTCTTTCCGGCGGCAACCCGCAAATTGCGAAAGGCTATGGCGATGCCCCGGTTCAAGCCTATATCGCGGCCATGCCGGGCTGGAAAAGCGCCATCGGACGCCGGATCGACGAGATCATCGTGCGCACCGTCCCCGGCGTTCGCAAGGCGGTCAAATGGAACTCGCCGCTCTACGGGGTCGGCGCCGAAGACCACTGGTTCCTCGGCATCCATTGCTTCACGAAATACATCAAGGTGAGCTTCTTCAAGGGCGCATCGCTCGATCCCATCCCTCCGGGCACCTCCAGGCAAAAGGAAGTGCGCTACCTCGATATCCATGAGGGCGAATTCGACGAAGCCCGGTTCACCGATTGGGTGAAGCAGGCAAGCCTGCTGCCGGGCGAGAAGATGTAGAGGCCGAAATATAAAAATGTCAGTTGGCCTGTAAGCCGGGTTCTGTATGGCTGGGCTTGCGCCCAACGTGGCAGCCATTCATCTGGGACGGATGTCGCCACCCGCCTCTTGCAACCTACCCGGACGGCTGATCCGGAAACTGATCGCCGGGCTTTCACCCGGCACGCCGTCCCTATTCGGTCTTGCTCCCGATGGGGTTTACCGTGCCGTCGCCGTTGCCGGAGACGCGGTGGGCTCTTACCCCACCCTTTCACCCTTACCCCGTCATCCCTCGCGTCTTTTTTATGTGCATGATCTTATCCGAAAAGTCTGCAACTTTTCGGGATCATGCCTCTGAGACGCGACGGAAGACGGGGCGGTCTGCTTTCTGTGGCACTTTCCCTGGGGTCGCCCCCGCCGGGCGTTACCCGGCATCGTGTTTCCATGGAGCCCGGACTTTCCTCGCCTGCCGCCTTTCGGCATATGACAAGCGCGGCTGCCCGGCCAACTGACATGATGGTATAAAGGTGCTTCGCGCCCGAAATGCAATAAAAAAGCCGGGCGAGAACCCGGCTTTTCCAACAATCTTGGTATTATACGCTTAGAAGGAGCGCATATAGACCTTCACCTGGTTGCAATACCGGGCCGAGATCGGGTTCATGCGCGTCGCGCCATGGCCGGCATTGTATTTCAGGATCGTGCCGCAGACCGATCCGCCGGAGAGCCGCTGCGCCATGGCAAGATACTTCATGCCATACTGCACATTGGTCACGGGGTTATAAAGTCCGCGCGCCGTTCCGGTATAGCCGAGGCTGCGAGCCGTCGAGAGCTTGACCTGCATCAGGCCGATCTCGCCTGCCGAACCGCGCACATCCGCGTTGTAATCGCTCTCATGGTGAACCACTGCGTGAGCGAGCGATACCGGAACGCCATAGGTTTCGGCGTAATGGTTGATAATGCCCGAGTAAGGCTTGTCTTCCGCCGCGGCGGGAACCTTCGCTGACGCATGAAACAGCTTGCCAAAGAGTCCGCTATCGGAATCCTTCTGCGTCACGACATCGTCGCGCACCTTGATATTCACCGGGATCCTGCCCCAGGAAACGTGCTCGACCCGGCCCCTTTCCGACCTGGACACGCGAACCTTCCTGTCGGAAACAGGTTCAACCCGCGCTTTTTCCGTTTTCCGCACAGTCGATTTGCGCAAAGCAACGCGTGTTTTCGCGCGGTGCGGTTCCGTTTTGACCTCGGAGGTTCTGACGATGTGCGCCACTCCCTCTCTCTGGGTCTTCTTGTTTGCGAGAACGTGCCGCTTCTGGGCCACGTGATGCTTCTCGTGAATTGGAGCACTATGGGCCGCATTGAGGCCAAGCATTCCCATTGCGCCAACAACGGCGCACACAAAATTAATTTTTTTACTCATACCCTAACCGTTTTCACTGTTTTCGGTAGTGGACCGCCCCTTTCTTAAAAACGCCGGCCCGGCTTGTCCCTGCATGACAAAATGCCACAGGAAACTGCCCGTTGATGTGACGGCGAAATGCAGCCAGAGATTGGCCCGCCAAGTAACTTTCCATTAACCTATGTAACAAACAGCCCGAATCCGCCAACCAAGCGGAACGGTAACCGTATAATTTTCAATAGCTTAAGCTGAATATACCGGAAGGGCAGAAAGAAGCCGATGCAGCGTTTCGATGGTCGAAACATCGGCTACGCCGTCCACTTTGCCGGCGCGAAAATGGCGCTGGAAGGCCTTTAAGGCAGCTTCCGTCTCTATTCCGAGCACGCCGTCAAGCGGCGTCTGGTAGCCATAGAGCGCCAGCATGGACTGCAGCGCCTCGACCGGTTGCCCCCTGTCGCCAGCGGCAAGAAAGCGCCCTCCCCGGATCGGCGACGGCTCGACCAAATGGCCGAGCCCAGCGCGATGTAACCGCCGCCACGGGAACTTTTCGCCCGGATCGATCTTACGCATGGGCGCGATATCGGAGTGGGCCAGAACCCGTTCCGGACGGATCGAATGGCGGGCGCAGATATCCTTGCCCAGTTCAATCACCGCCTCGATCTGCTTGTCTGCGAATTCAGGAAAATCGCGCAGCGGTCCCGGATTGACGATTTCGATGCCGATCGAACAGGAATTAATGTCGGTCTCGCCCTGCCAGAAGCTCTTTCCCGCATGCCAGGCGCGCTCGCTTTCCGCCACCATCTGCACGATGCGGCCATCCTCATATACGACGTAATGCGCGGAAACCTCGCTCTCGGGGCTTGCCAGCAGCGCCTCCGCCGCCTCCCCGCTTTCCATGCCCGTATAATGCATGATCAGGATGGAAACCCGCTTGCCGTCCTTGCGCGGGCCGAAATTGGGTGACGGGCGGACAGAAGCCCCTTTATAATCGGGAATGAAACCGCTCATGCCGCTTTCAGCGCTTTCTCGATCTTTTCCCACGCGCCATTGATCGCCGCGATGCGGTCGTTGGCGATGATGAGAAACTCCCTTGGCACGCCGCGGGCGACCAGCCGATCCGGATGGTTCTCGCTTGCCAGTTGGCGATAGCGCCGGCGGGCCTCGTCGAAGCTCGTCCCGCGCGGAAGCCCCAGCACCGTATAGGGATCGGCCTCGCCCAGATGGACATGCCTCGCGGCTATGGCCTCGAAATGCGCCTCGTCGAAACCGAATATTTCCCCGACGCTGGACAGGAACGCCAGTTCCTTCTCGTGCACATAGCCGTCTGCCTTGGCGATATGGAACAGCCCGTCGAGAATATCCTGCAGACAAGCGCAGTTCTGGTGTCCCGACCCGCAAAGCGACGCCATCTGCGCCGCATAGCTCTCGTATCCCGCAATATCCTGCTTCGCCAGATTATAGAGGCGCGCCACATGGGTGCGTTCAGATTCGGGGATTGAGAATATCTGCTGAAACGCCCTGATCTCGTGATCGGTGACTATCCCGTCCGCCTTCGCCATCTTGGCCGAAAGCGCGATCATGGCGATGGAGAAGGAAACCCGGCGCCGCGTCTCAGGATCGCCCTCGAACGCCGTGCGCACGGCCTCGACGAGGCTGGTGAGAGCACTCGACGCCAGAGTGGCCACGAAATCACCGACGCGAACCCAGATCGACATTGGGGCTTTCTGCTAAAAGGAAATGGCGAGACAATCACCAGAACGGAACGATTCATCTATAAATGAGGCTGGGAAAAAGCGGGAGTCCGATTTCGGGAATAATGTTTTCAGGATGAGCGCATGATGTACCCCAAGCTGAACGCGGCGCCTAAGCCGCAGCCTTCTTGGCAGAAGTTCCAGTCCGGTCCAGCTTCTCACCTAGCCACTCTGCGACAGTACGTGGCTCGATGTTCAATTGGCGCTGCGCGCTGGTCTTCTCTGCGATGATGTCTTCGGACACACCTGCCAGGGTGTTGTAGAACTTGACTATGCCCGCCGCCGCACCATCGCCGAGTAAGGGCGCCATCAGGGAGCCGAATTCATCCGGGGTTATGGTTTTGAATGACACATCGTGCCCAAGCTGTTTCGCAAAACCATCCGCCAATTGCGGCCCTCTGAGGCCCGGAAGCTGGCCGACGCCCACGAGGCCCGTAATCTTGGTATCCGTGAGCAGGCGCGCGGCGACATCCGCCACATCGAGATGCGAGCACCACGAGGCAGGGAAGTTCTTGAATAATCCTGTCACGGGTCAGCCTCGTGCCCATGCAGGATGCAAAAGATGCGCTCTCATCGGCCACCGCAATCTTCGAGGCCCTGCCTGAAATACTTGATATCAAGCGGCAAGCCTTGGCGCGCGCTTCTGAACTCGCCGGCCCCTCGCCGATCATAGCATCAACGACATCGACCATTCTGGTGGATGATATCTCCAGCGCCGTTTTGCACCCCGAGCGCTTCCTCAACGCGCATTGGCTGAACCCCGCCTACCTCATGCCATTGGTCGAAATGTCGCCCGGCAAGCAGACCGACCCGGCCGTGACCGTGCGCCTGAAGGCGCTGCTTCAAGCCATCGGCAAGATGCCCGTCATCTGCGCGGCCAAACCAGGCTACATCGTGCCGCGTATCCAGACCTTGGCAATGAACGAAGCGGCGCGCATGGTGGAGCAAGGCGTCGCCAGCGCCGACGATGTCGACACGGCGACCAAATACGGCATCGGCCTCCGCTTCGCCGTGCTGGGCATGCTGGAATTTATCGATTGGGGCGGGGGCGACATCCTGTTCTATGCCGGTAACGATCTGGCCAAGGAACTGAACAGCCCGTGCTACGCCTCCCCCGAAATCATCAGGCGCAACATGACTGAAGGCCGTATCGGCCTGAAGACGAAGCAAGGCTTCCTCAATTATGAAGGCATGGATATAAACGCTTATCGCGACAAACGCCTGAAAGCGTTCGTCGCGATGCTGCATTTTTTAGATCTGGTCAAGCCGCCAGCCGTGTGACTGGCGACCAAGTCAAAACGCTTATTACTGCACGCCCAGCGCCTTCTTGGCCTCGGCGGCAGCGGCATCACCGGCCTGCTGGATCAGGGCATCGCTCTGGCCGGCGGCCTTCGCGGCGGCTTCCGCCGCTGTGCGCGCATCGTTGACGGCGGAAGCCTTCTGCTCCGGTGTCATCGAATTTGCCAGCTCCTCGGCGGTCTTGGTCACGTCGTTGGCAACCGCCGCCGCCGTGTTGCCGCCCGCGCCCGTCTCGCTCTCGCTGCAACCAGCAAGAAACACAAATGAAACTGCGGCCATCGCAAGAATTATCTTCTTCATGATACAACTCCGAAATTGGTTTCCTAAATTTTCCGCAGTCTGTTCTTCCAAGAAACGCGGGAAATCGGCTTTGTATTAAAGTATAATTCTAAGGCAATATTTAATTTCACCGCGAAATATTTAAATTTACAAAAGAAAACGCCCAAGCCATTAGACTTGGGCGCTCTTTCTATACGGTATTTCTACGAACTATTACTGGCTTGAATGTTACTGGCTTGGCGTCGTCGTGCCTGGCTGCGCTGGCGTTGACGGCGCGGTATCGTTTGCTGGCGGCTGTGCCGGCGTGCTTGGCTGGGTTGCCGGAGGCTGCTCTGCCGGCGGCGTGGCGTTGTTTTTGCCGCTGTCATTGCATGCCGAAAGCCCTAGCACCGAAAGTACGGCAACCGATGCGATCAGAAACTTCTTCATGGCACTCTCCTATTCATCCATTCCTTGGTTGTCCCCAAGGCAGAGTAGCGTCGCCTACAAAACAGGCAATCTCGTGAATGGTTCACTCAACTTGCGTTACATTCTGTTACATGAACTTACACCTCACCACCTCACCTTGAGTCCGAGGTTGCCATTAAGCTTGTAGCTGTCGGCGAAGTGTTCGAGGCTGGTGTCGACGGAAACCTCGCCATAGAGCGCATATTTGCCATCAGCCCAGTTATAGGTGCCGCCGACGCCGACGCCGCCCCAGAGACGTTCGTTCTGCGAGGCGAAGGGAACGCCTGCCACCACGATCTTGCTCGCCTTGCTGAACTCATAACTCAGATTGGCGATGGTGTAGACCTCGGCCCTGGTCAACCGGCCCTGGGCATCGCGCCAGGCCTGGCCGTAATCGGCGGAAAGTCCAAGCCGGCCTTTCAGGCTGTTTGTCTCGTCGTGGATGACATGCGCGCCGAAAGTGTCAGTGAAGCCATCGAACTTCACCTGCGACCAGGATATCTGTGCCTGCGGTGTGACCGTCCAGTTGGGATTGACGGCGATCCGCTTGCCTGCTTCCAGGCTCAGCACATAGCCGAAGGCGTCATTGTCATCGGCAAGCGTGCGCCGCGCCGTGTCCGAGGTCAGGTCATTGCCATACCAGGTGGTCTTCGCCTGCGCATCGGCATAGATTCCATTATCGCCGTACCAGGTGAGCGTACCGCCCAATCCGTAGCCATTGGCATCGACGCCGCCTTGTCCGTGCACCGAGCCCATGGTGGCCTTGGCATAGCCGTAGTGCGCGGTCAGCCCGCCGATCACGCTGCCCATTTCATCCTCGTAGAGCTTGCCGTCGAGCCCCGCCTCTACTTTATAGGTATTGGTATCATACCGCGTGGCGCTGGTGGAATAGCGGGGCTTGAAGCGGCCATGCGCGCTTTCGATCCGGCCCCAGATATTCGTGCCCGCATCGACCGCCGCACCGGCCTCCGCAGGCGGTGCCGATGTACCGGGCCCGTCGCCCTCATTGAGTTGAGGGTTGGTCGCGCCGCGCCAATAACGGTTGCCAACGCGCTGGCGCAAGGTTCCCACACCGTTCAACTCCTGCAGCACCTGGGAATAGGCCTCATAGACCGGCACGCCGGGCTGGTAATGCGGAGGCGGAGGTGGTGGAGGCGGAGGTGGCGGGCAATTGCTGCCATGGCACGGCGGATTGGTCAGTTCCGAACGCAGGTACCAGTCGCCATCATTAGGATCGCCGAGACCGCCCTTGTAGAGCCGGTAGGCATAGGCGCCGCCCACCACCGCCTGATCGCCCTGAAAGATAAATTGACCTTTGAGGGTAAAGTCGCCATCCGAGGCGCCATCGACGGTAACGACCCTGATGCCATTGGTGGTCTGCGCGCCGCTGTTTGGATCGAGATTGATGACAGCGAGGTTCGAATTGCCCGATGTGCCGCCTTTTGACGTGCAGATTGTCGATGACGGTATTATCGCCGCCCAGCGTGCCGGCCAGATAGACCGTGCCGCCCTGCCCGGCGTAATCGCCAGTGACGGTGAGCGTGGTGCCGGGCATGGCGCCGGGAAGCCGCACATTGCCGGCATTGGCAAGGCTAGAGATCGTCTGGTCATGCCCCTGGAGGTCCAGTGTCGCTCCGTTTGCCACGGAGAAGGCGGAAGATTGGCTGAAGACATTGGCCGCGCCCGCCGCAAGCGTGCCCGCATTCACCGCCGTGTTGCCCGTATAAGTGTTGACGCCCGACAGCACCGTAATGCCGGAGCCATCCTGCTCGACATTGCCGTCCCCGCTGATGTCGTTACCGAAGTTGAACGTGTCTGTGCGGTTGAACGCCAGCGCGCCGCCCGCAAGATTGACCTGGCTGGTGCCAAGATTACCGCTCGTGCCGCCATCACCCACCTGCAGCGTACCGTCGGAAATCGTGGTCGTGCCCTTGAATAGGTCGTTGGCGCCCGTCAGCGTGATCTTGCTGCCCGTACCGCCTGCCTGCGTCAGCGCGCCATCGCCGCTGATGACGCCATCATAAACATAGGCATCGGAGCGGTTGAAGACCAGCTTGGCGCCGCTGTCGATTTCGACGCGACTGCCTATGCCGCCGAGCGTGCCTGTTGCGCCGCCATTGCCGACCTGCAACTCTCCCGCTGCGATCGTCATCTGGCCAGTATAGCCGGTATTGCTGCCGGTAAGGATCAGATTGCCGCCGCTGCCCGACTTGGTGAGCGGGCCCGTACCGGAAGCGCCATCGGTGATCGCGCCGGAAAGTGTCAGGTCGGCATCGGTCTCAAACGTACCGCCGCCCGCATTCACGGTGACCGCGCGCGCCATATTGGTGATGGCGGCGGTGTTTTCGAGCGTGCCGCCATCAAATGTAATCCCGCCGATCGCCGCGCCGAGATTGCCATCCACGGAGATCGATACGGTCCCGCCTCGGATGAAAGTGCCGCCTTGATACATGTTATTGGCCGCTAAGGTGAGTGTCCCACCGCCGATTTTGGTCAGGGCTCCCGCACCTGTAAAAGCCGAAGTCGTATCGGTGTCAGCTCCGAAACCGGCACTATCAATTGTCAGGCCGCCTGCATCGATGTTGAGCTCTGTTCCCGAAAAGCCAACGATCGCTAAGCTCTTGCCGCTCGCACGCAAAATGCCGCCGTCGAAATTGACCTGGACCGCGCCTCCTTTCCAGTTTTCCAGCCTGGCTGTTGCCAGTACGCCGCTGCCATTAATGTTCAGTATCGCACTGCCTGCCGGATTGGTTAGATCCATCTCGGCTGTGGTGACAACTCCGTGATCCTCGATGTTGAGTTGGCCGCTTGCCCCCGGATTCCATCCAATGACAAAAATGGAAGCGTTCCACTGCGATCCTTGGCCCGTCACCGTTGCCGTTCCTGGGCTATAATTGCCAACCACGGCACCACCAGTCCCAGTTACAGCAATGATGCCTCCGTTGGAAACGGTCAATGTACCATCGACGCCAAACACCGTGTCGATGTTGTTGTCCGTCGTCGCATTCCAGGTCGCCCCGCTCGTCACGGTCGCGCTGCCCTGAATAGAGATACCGCCCCCCACCGCCGCCCCCGTAGGCGTTGACGACAAAGTGCTTCCGTTCTGAAGTGTCAGATTGCCGGCGGGGCCAACCATTATGTCCGCCGTCTCCCCCTGATCCGCGCCCGAAAGGCCCAGTACAGTCGGTTTGTTCACCACGTTGATCGTCGTATTTGTGCTACTGGTCGGGCGGTTCCCCGTTGACCAGTTCCCGTCCTCCAGCCAGTTGGTAGGATCAGCGGCATCCGCGCCGGTCCAGCTAACCTGAGCCGAGGCGTTCGAGACAGAACTGGCGAGGACAACAATCAGCGTCAATAGCGCGCGGGGGGGGGGGAGACAATATCATATATTTCCGGCGCATTTGGGCCTGCCCTCATGAACAAATTTAAGTTTACATAGTATAATTAGAAATTATTACTAATTAATATTGAATAACTTAGATTTCATTAAGTATGCTTTTGGGATTGTATTTTGTTTTGGATGGGTGGCGGCGTTGAAATACCGGTTCCAGGTGCCCCCTCTGGCTTGCCGGCCATCTCCCCTGGAAGGAAGATTAGCTGATATGACTTTTGCCAACATCGATGGAGGCCAATCTACCCCTGAAATCATTGTAAAAAATCCCATTGTCCGGTATATTATATATTGCTGGTTGTGCGTAGAGCATCCGTCCGAGGAGTTCGAGCCATTCGCACCAGACACTCCTCGCGGGTACCCGGTTACGCATGACGCAGCCTGAAGGAGGAGCTATCATGGCTATCACCCATCACATAGGCGCCAAAAACATTGGCCGCATACGACTGGTCCGGCATCCGGGCTGGGAGGATAGCGCCATTATGGCGCTCGGAGCCATCATTTTTCTGTCGTCGCTGTTCTTCTCGGTAACCGACAGCATGGCTGTTGTGGTCAATACCATGCTCACCGGCGCCGTCATCGTGGCTCTCGGCATCATGGAAGTGGCAATCCTGCGCCGCTGGGAGGAGGCGCTGGCCTTTCTCGCCGGCTTGTGGACGATCGCTTCGCCCTATGTCATCGGCTATATGGACCCGTTGCGCACATGGCATATCGCGCTCGGTGTGCTCGTCGCGCTGATCGCCGCCCTGCAACTATGGCAGGACCGCAACCGCCGGCTCGAAACATAAGCTGGACAAATCCAGCGCCGTCGGAGCTTCGGCCCCGGCGGCGCCGTCACGAGCCTGTTACACGCCGGTGCTACCCGGTGCGAATTCTCTTAACCAAGGGATTCGCGCGACATGCCCGCAATCAGGATCAAACAGCCCGGCAATGAAAAGGTGAAACGCGCCATGCAGCGCAATTCGCTCTTCTCGAAATCCGGCATGTCGGAACGGCTCTTCGCCCATCTGTTCAAGGGGCTGGTCTATCCGCAAATATGGGAAGACCCCGAAGTCGATATGGAGGCGCTGGAAATCGGCCCCGGCCATCGCATCGTCACCATCGCGTCCGGCGGATGCAACGCGCTGTCCTATCTCACCGCCGATCCGGCTAGCGTCGAGGCGGTCGATTTGAACCCGGCGCATGTGGCCTTTAACAGGCTGAAGCTCGCGGCGCTTGCCCATCTGCCCAATTATGACGCCTTCTACCGCTTCTACGGCACGGCGGATGACAAGACCAATTTGCAGGCCTATGAACGTTTCATCCGCCCGCATCTCGACCCGCAAAGCCGCGCCTATTGGGAAAAGCGGATGCTCTCCGGCCGCCGCCGCATCTCCATCTTCTGGCGCGATCTCTATCGCCACGGCCTGCTCGGCGTGTTCATCGGCATGGGCCACCGCGTCGCCCGCCTCTATGGCATCGACCCGCGCGATATCCTGAAAGCCCGGACCATCGAGGAGCAGCGCACCTTCTTCGATACCGCGCTTGCCCCCCTTTTCGATAAACGCATGATCCGCTGGGCGACGACGCGCAAATCCTCACTTTTCGGCCTGGGCATTCCGCCGCAGCAATATGATGCGCTGGCGACATCAGGCAATGGCGACATGGCGACGATCCTGCGCGGAAGGCTGGAAAAGCTCGCCTGCGGTTTTCCGCTGGCCGATAATTACTTCGCCTGGCAGGCTTTCGGGCGCGGCTATAGCAGTGACGCCGAGACCGGCCCGCTCCCGCCCTATCTCTCCCGCGCAAACTTCGACACGGTTCGCGCTCGCGTAGCCCGCATGAGCGTCGTCAACGCCTCCTATACCGAACTCCTCGCCGCCAAGGCAGATAGCACGGTCGATCGCTTTATCCTGCTCGACGCGCAGGATTGGATGAACGACACGCAGTTGAATGACGTCTGGCGCGAGATTACCCGCACGGCGGCACCCGGCGCGCGCGTCATCTTCCGCACCGCCGCCGAGCCGAGTATCCTGCCCGACCGCGTCGATCCGGCCATTCTGGGTCGCTGGGACTACCGCGAGGAACAATCCCTAGCGCTCCACGCGCGCGATCGCTCCTCCATCTATGGCGGGTTTCACCTCTATTGCCTAAAGGGCGCCTGACATGTCCGGCAATGTAAAAGGCATCGATCACGGCAGCCTGATGGACCGCGTCTATCGCCGCCAGCGGCATGTCTATGACGCAACGCGCAAATATTACCTTCTCGGACGCGACCAGATGATCGCGGGGCTTCATGTCCCGCCCGGCGGCAGCGTACTCGAAATCGGTTGCGGCACGGGAAGAAACCTCATCAAGACGATGAATCAATTCCCCAGCGCCAAACTCTACGGCATTGATATCTCCCGCGAAATGCTCGATACGGCGCAAAAGGCGGCTGCGCGGGCTGGAATATCCGACCGGCTTCAGCTCGCCTACGCCGATGCCGCCTGTTTCGATCCTGAAGCGCTGTTCGGACGCAAGGATTTCGACCGCATCTTCATCTCCTACGCGGTGTCGATGATCCCCCAATGGCAGGCCGTCATGCGCGAGGCGGTGGGCCATCTCGCCCCCGGCGGCGAACTCCACATCGTCGATTTCGGCGACCAGAAACGGCTGCCGCGCTGGTTCCGCGCCGCGCTCTACCAATGGCTCGAATGGTTCCACGTCACCCCGCGCAACGATCTCTTCGAGGTGGCAGGCAAGATAGCGGCTGAGACCGGCTCCAAGGCCCAGGCGCGCGTGCTCTATCGCGGATTTGCCTGGATATCTAAAATAGTGAGACAGTGAGCGGTGAGCAGTGAGCAGAAAACTCTATCTCACCGCTCACCGCTCACTGCTCACTGTCTCACTGCTCACTATTCCCTATCTCACTATTCCCCGAATCACGTAACGCTTCATAAACCCTGTTTCCATTATGGCGTGGTTCATGAAGCGCATCGTCCCTGTCCTCATGTCCCTCTTTTTGTCCGCCCCACTCCTGTCGGCGTGCACGTCGGTCGACTATGATTTATCCTCGGTGGCAAGCACCGTCAGGATCGAAAAGCAATCGACCTTCGCCTATCCCGCCGTCCGCGCGCCTAAATTCGGCGATCGCGACCCGCACGAATGGAAAGGCAAGACGCCGTGGCACTATACCGTGCATGGTACCGACGTTTCCAAATACCAAAGCCGCGTCGATTGGAAAACGGCGCATAAAAGCGGCATTTCCTTCGTCTTCATCAAAGCGACGGAGGGCGGCGACCGGGTGGATGATCGCTTCGCCGAACATTGGGCGGCGGCAGGCGCCGTGAACATGCCGCGCGGCGCCTATCATTTTTATTATTTCTGCCGCCCGGCCATCGAGCAGGCGCAATGGTACATCCGCAATGTGCCGCGTCACCCGGATGCCTTGCCGCCGGTCCTCGACATGGAGTGGAACCCGTTATCACCCACCTGCAAGCGACGTCCGGCCCCCGAGACCGTGCGTGGCGAAATGCAGATATTTCTCGACACGGTTGAACGCCATTACGGCAAGCGCCCGATCATCTATACGGCAATCGATTTCTTCGAGGATAATGAACTCAGCCGCATGAAGGACTATCCCTTCTGGCTCCGCTCCGTCGCCGGACATCCGAGCGAGCGATACGGCAACCACCCCTGGACATTCTGGCAATATACCGGAACCGGTAAGGTACCGGGCATCGATGGGGACGCCGATATCAACGTCTTCGCCGGCACGCCGGACGAATGGCGCACCCTGGTGGCGGGGCGCCGGAAGCGCTAATCCGTCCATTACCTCGAGAACGAACCTTTCCAAACTTTCACTTCATTTCTGCATGGCGATAAGGCAGAAGCAGGCGATTGAAACCGTAGTCCCAGAATAGTCTCATTTGCGCGCATCGTGCTTTGCTGAAAAGCCAATGGCCCCGAAAGAAGTTTGTAAATGAAGAAATCCGCCCTGCTGCTGGCAGCGTCGTTCCTTGCCTCCACCGCACTTGCGGTTGCACAGCAAGCCCCCGCCTCCCCCACGACTTCCTCTTCCACGACTTCGACCGAAGCTCCCGCGACACCAAAGCCGGCTTGCGGCGGTGACCTGAAAACGTGGCTTGATGGCGTAGCCGCCGAAGCTCGTGCCGACGGTATTGGCGACAAGGGCATCAACGAGCTTTATCAGGCCCAAATCGACCCAAAGGTGCTCGCCCGTGATACCTCGCAGGGCGCCACGTTCAACCAGACCTTCGCCGATTTCTCCAGGAAACTCATTTCCGATGCGCGGCTGAAAAAAGGCCGGGAAATGCTGGTCAAATATGCCGATGTCTTCAAAAAAGCCGAGGAAACTTACGGCGTTCCGGGTCCCGTCATCGCCGCTTTCTGGGGGCTTGAGACCGATTATGGCGCAATCCAGGGCAATTTCGATACGTTGAATGCGCTGGTGACGCTTTCGCACGACTGCCGCCGCCCGGAACTGTTTCGCCCGCAATTGATCGCGCTTCTGAAGCTCTTCGATCAGGGCGTCGTCAATGCGCAGACCACAGGCGCCTGGGCCGGCGAGATCGGCCAGATGCAGATGCTGCCGCTCGATTATCTGGAGCGCGGCACCGATGGCGATGGCGACGGTCGCGTGGATTTGCAGAACAGCGCGCCCGACGCAATCATGACGGCAGCGCGGATGATTAGCGACCTCGGCTGGCAGAAGGGCCAGCCCTGGCTGGAAGAGGTGCGGCTGACGAAGGACCTCCCCTGGGAACAGGCGATCCGCACCAACCGCCTCCCCCATTCCAAATGGGCGGCATGGGGCGTGGAAGGAATGAACGGCCCGCTCGGCCCTGATGACGGCAATGCCTCGCTCCTCCTGCCGATGGGGCGCAAGGGGCCGGCCTTCCTCTCCTACCCGAATTTCGATGTGTTCGTTGAATGGAACAAGTCGATCGTCTACGCGACCACAGTCGCCTATTTCGCCACCCGCCTCGCCGGCGCCCCGGCCTTCGAATTGGGCAATCCCGATCCCGGCCTCAGCACCGATCAGATGAAAGAATTGCAGACCAAGCTTGCCGCGCGCGGCTACGCCATGGGCAAGATCGACGGCGTCTATGGCCTGGCAACACGCGACGCCGTGCGCACCGAACAGCAACGCCTCGGCATGCCTGCGGATTCATGGCCGACGGTGGAATTGTTGAATAAGCTGTAAAGTGAGCGGTGAGCGGTGAGCGGTGAGCGGTGAGCGGTGAGGAATTGGTAAAACATACATTAATACAACAACTTAACTAGCTATATTTACTGCTCACGGCTCACTGCTCACCGCTCACCGAAGAACTCGCCGATGATATCAGCGACATTTCCCGGCGCCACCGGCGGGCTGAACAGGAAGCCTTGCAGCTCGCCGCACTGTTCGGCGCGGAGCCGTTCGAGCTGGGTGGTCGTTTCCACACCTTCCGCCGTGGTGTCGATGCCAAGGCTCGCGCCAAGCCCGATGATCGCGCGCACGATGGCGAGCGACTCCGGACTGTTGTCTATCTCCCGCACGAAGGAGCGATCAATCTTCAGCCGATTGAAGGGAAACTGCTTGAGATAGTGCAGGCTGGAATAGCCGGTGCCGAAATCGTCAAGCGCGATGCGTACGCCATGATCGCGCAGCTGGCGCAGAAGCCCCAGATTGGCCGCGCTGTCAGCAAGCAGCACCGATTCCGTGATTTCAACTTCGAGCCGGCTGGGCGCAAGCCCGCTCAACCGCAGCGCATCTTCGATGGCCTCAAACAGGCCGCCGCTGCGAAACTGGACCGGAGAGACATTCACAGCCACCATCAGCGGATCAGGCCAGGACGCGGCTTGGACACAGGCCTCGCGGAGCATCCAGCGTCCGAGCCGGTCGATCTGGCCGGTTTCTTCGGCAATCGGAATGAACTCCGCCGGCGACACCATGCCGCGCGTTGGGTGACGCCAGCGCATCAGCGCTTCGAAGCCGCACAATTTGCCTGATTGCACCGATAGGATCGGCTGGAAATGCGCCTCAAACTGGCTGGCGACATCGGCATTTCGCATATCCATCTCCAGCGAACGGCGGTTCGAAACCTGCACGTCCATTTCCGGCTCGAAAAAGCGCACGACGCCTTTGCTGGAGCTTTTGGCGCGATAGAGCGCGAGATCGGCGCAGCGCAGGAGATCGTCGGCCTCCGTCGCATCGATCGGCGCAACCGCTCCGCCGATACTGGCGCCGATGCGGACTGGCCTGCCCTTGACGCTGGCGATAAGCGCCAGTTCCTGGCCGATGCGGTGGGCAAGCACCTCGATCTGCTCCCGCGATTCAAGCCCTGGCGCGAGAATGGCGAACTCATCGCCGCCAAGCCGGGCGACGATATCCGCCTCGCGCAGACGTGTTTTCAGTCGCTTGGTCACTTCCACCAGCACGGCATCGCCCGCGGCATGGCCGAGCGTGTCGTTGACCACCTTGAAATCGTCGAGGTCGATCATCAGCACCCCGAAGGCGCGCCCGCCATCGCTGAGCTTCGCCGCCGCCCGCTCGATCTCGCGGGTAAACACGGTCCGGTTGGCTGCTCCAGTCAGCGGATCGTGATGGGCGAGATAGGTGACATGCGCCTCCGCACGGCGCCGCTCGGTGATATCCATGATGGTCGAAAGCGTGGCCGGCCTGCCTTCCACCATGACCTCGCTGGAATATTCGATGACTTCCAGCACCCGGCCATTGGCCGTGCGGTGGCGCAGAGCCGTTTCGGGCAAGGCTGCCTCCGCTCCACTCTCCGAAGCCTCAACCGTGATATCCGACATGCCAAGGTTCAGGAATGCTTCGCGCTCATAGCCGTAAAGCCGCAAGGCCGCATCGTTGACGTTGAGAAACGCCTCTTCGCCAAGAGCGCGCACATACATCGGCGCTGGATTGTCGTCGAAGAGCGAACGGAACAACGTCACCCTGGATTTAAGCTCACGAATATCGGTCAGCGTGACGGTGAGAATACCGTCCGCCGAATTCACGCCGGCCTGCAAGGCGAGCGAATTCCCTTCTAGCTCATAGGTAAGCTCGAACGGTTCACTCAGTTCGCCCCGGGCCGCCCGCAGCAGCCGCTCCGGCATGTCGCCGATACGCAGCCGCATGAAGGTTTGCGAGAGGAGCGTGAACTGCAAATGTTCTGGCGGCGCGCCCAGAAAGCGCGCGGCGGCATCGTTGATGCTCAGGATATAGAAATCGCTCGGAATTCCGTCTTCGCCCGTTACCGGGCTCAGGCCCACAATGCCCTGCTGCGAGGCATTGATCAGCAATCTGGGAAGATCCAGTTGCGCCTTGCGCTGGCGCATCGTGAGAAGGAAATATTCCCCATTCCAGCGGCAGGACAAGGGAAAGGCGACGATCTCCACCGTCGATACCATGTTTTCGATCAGCCAGCGGCAGAGCGCAAGGCTTGGGGATCCGGCATGGCGCGAGCGGCCAATGGCCGAGGCAATTGCCTGGCGGAAAACGAACGGCATATCCAGAAGATCGGGCGACGCACCCTCGCGCAAGCCAATAATGGAACGCACCAGCTTTCCCGCGCGCAGCATCCGTGGCGGCTTGCCGGGCAGGCAATGGATCACCGCGATCTCATCGGCGAAGCGCCCCATATTGCCCAGCGTAAAGTCCTCATAGGACGGCAGCGGCGTGTTGATGCGCGCCGCCTGCCAGCAATGCAGCATGTAGCGCACATCCTCGAACTCCGTCGGAAGATTGATCGCTTCCTCAGGCTGGGATGGCGTTGGTTCTCTTCGGGAATGAGACATGGCAATTCCTCGTCCGGGTATCGTGCTGGAAAGCGATCAACCTGACGGTCTGAAAAGGGAGAATCGTGGGACATGCCGACGGAATTCGGCTTGGCAGGGCGGCGTCATGCCTCGCGCGAGCACCGTTGCAATGGAATGCCAGATTTTCCGGAAGCCGGGAAATCATGCGGGTGACCGTGCGCCGTTCATGCGAACTCTAGGCAATGTGCATTACGAAGGCCTTAAATGCGCCGTCATGGAAATGTCATGCGAGTCGGACGGTCTTGGGCGGAATGGACGTATGCGATGCTTTTGAAAATGGCAAAATTCGGCATTCGAGCTCTTTACGGGTTACGGTTCATAAAAAGTGAATGAATGAAGGAAGTGTTGTTTTTCAATAGTTTAGAACAAAATGGCAAAAAATTTTCCTCATCGTCGCTATTTCGCAACACGAATTCGGCTTTTTTTACGGCATGATTGAGCATACATTCCCATCGTTAACCCAACGCCACAAGGAGCCGTGGCGTCTGAAGGAGGCAGACCGATGGGACTTACACGTTCGCTCAATGTCCTGATGATCTGTGCAGCATTTGCGTTTCTCGCTGCGATGGTAATGGGCCTTATTCCATAAGGCTACTGCATGAAAACACCAGCGAGGGTCCTTGATCCCTGGGTAAAATACCAACCACGAGAAAGCCCGGCATAGCTGAACTGACCCCCGAAAGTTGGATGTCAACCTTCGGGGGTTTTTCATGTCCAGGCACAGCACTGCTTTCAAGCATTCTGTTGTGGAATTTTATCG
>NZ_QJTF01000003.1 GCF_003217235.1 Paramesorhizobium leguminum
AAATGAAACTCAAAGGGCTGAGCCCTGTACAATACAGGACCCAGCCCTTAAATCGTCCCAGCCTTTAAACTGTCCAACTTTACGGGGTCAGTTCAGTTCCGGGCTTTTTGCTTTTTCGTCGACCGCTCATATTCGACCTTCATAGGCCCGTCAGTCGAACAGTTCCTCAAGCCATGATTTGCGCCGGCGGTGGCCTTTGTGGCCGCCATATCCTTCATCGTAATGGCCGCGCGGCGGATAAGGTTGTGCTTGCGGCGCGGGCTGCGGGGCGTATGCTTGCGGCTGGGCCGGACGGGCTTCTTCGCCAACGCTGCGCTCAAGGATCTTGTCGAGTTCGCCGCGATCCAGCCAGATGCCCCGGCATTTGGGACAATAGTCGATCTCGATGCCCTGGCGCTCACTCATAATCAGATCGACCCTGTCGATTGGACAAAGCAACCCGTGTCCTGCAACCTCTGCCATTACCATCTCCTTGTGTTTGTCTAGTTCAAGCCGGTCCCGCATGGCTTATCCAAAATGGGCTTATCCAAAAAGTCTGCGGCTTTTTGCTGACGCGGGGCAACATTTCACCCCGCTTGCGGCGGAATCACGCCCTTGGTGAACAGGAAGCAGCCGTAGAATCGCGTCTCGCCGGTGGTGATCACGCAATAGGCTTTCTTCGCTGCCTCATAGAAGGCGAAGCGCTCGATGCCGTACATTGGGGTCCCCTCGCCCTCGACGCGGTCAATTTCCGCCTGCACTTCCCGCTGCACGAGAGGAACCTCTTCCGGCGCGCCCATCACTTCCATGCGTCCGGCGGCGGGCTGCAACGGCGTGTCCAGCGGCAGAACCGACAAGATGGCTCTGATGGCGCGGGCGGCGGAAACATTATCGATGGAAAGAAGCTTGCCGAGGCGTGTCTGTCGCGCGATAGCGTCGGATGGAAAGTTCGTATCCGTGACGACGAGCGTATCCCCATGCCCCATGGAACGCAGCGCATGAAGCACATCCGCATTCAGCGCCGGGTCGATATTCTTCAACATCAAAAATGCCTCCTGGAGGGTCTATCCCTCCGGGAGCTTATATATCAAGCCAAGGGTTGCCAATGGGAAGGAGGCAACAGCCCATCGAGGGGGGGCTCGCCTCCATTCCTGGACTTCTCAAGCGGCCTGACGGTTGACTTTGCTTTCCGCCAGCGCGGTGAGCTTCTTGTCGGTCGCCTTTTCTTCCGCCAGGTTTGCTTCGAAAAGCGCGGCGCAATCCGCGCGCCCCAGTTCGTTCGCCCAGGCGATCAGCGTTCCGTAGCGTGTAATTTCATAGTGCTCGACAGCCTGCGCGGCAGCGATCAGCGCGGCGTCCATCACGTTCGCATCGTCGACCTCGCCGGTAATCTCATCGGTTTCCGCGATAATGCCGTCGATCGCGGGGCAATTGACACCCCTCGCCTCCACGCCATAGAGCGCGAATGCTTCTTCCAGGCGTTGCACATGATTCCTCGTTTGGCCCAAATGTTGTTCGAAACTCAGTTTCAAATCAGGACTGGTGGTCTTCTCCATCATTTGGGGAAGCGCCTTGGTGATCTGTTTTTCGGCGTAGTAGATATCGCGCATGGTATGCACGAAGAGGTCGTCCATCGAATGGATATCTTTCGAGAAAAAGCCCATGATCGGTTCCTTCCGTGGCCTGTGAACACGCCCTGCCAGAGAGCTGAGGGTGGAACGCCGGCCCGGCGGTTTGGTTCCCTTTCAAACCCTTGGGAACTATGCTGCAATATGGTGGCCAGGATGGTTGGAATGTATCTTGAACAAACTGTTTATTCCCCGTTCATGGAGGGTTCACCCACGCTCCCATATATGAACCGCGAGTGAGCTTCTGGGGGACGGACGAGCATGAAATCCGCTTTGCTGAAGGCGTTTTTGACGACTTTAGCTGTCATAGTTTTCTGTGAACTGGTCTGCTCCGCCGGGCTATGGTGGATGGGAAGCGAAATCACGCTTTTCCCGCTCATCATGACGGCTGTCCTTCCCGCCCTGACCGTCTTTCCGATTGCACTTTTCAGCTTTGTGCAGAATCACCGGCTGAAGGTGACGCTGCGCGAGTTGAAGCTGGCACACCAGCAATTGCAGGCCAAATCACGGATCGACGACATGACGGGGCTGCTCAATCGCGGTTCCTTTTTCGAGGCCATGAAGATCAGCCGCTCGCGGGTCGAAACAGGGGCGGCTCTTGCTATCGACGCCGACAGATTCAAAAGCATCAACGATACTTACGGTCATGCGATCGGCGACCGCGCCTTGAAGATCATCGCGTTCGCGTTGCAAAACGTGACCCGGAAGGGCGATATCGTCGGTAGAATCGGGGGGGAGGAATTCTGCATTTTCCTGCCCGGCGCATCGCGCGAAACCGCATTGCGCCTGGCCGAGCGGGTGCGCGCAGAAGTGGAAAACACACCGCTCTATACCGCGGCGAATCAGGTTCACCCCCTGACGATCAGCATCGGATGCGCCGTAGCATTCAAGCATGAATCGAACTCGCAGGTGTTGAGCCGGGCCGACAAATGCCTCTACCGCGCCAAGCAGCGCGGCCGCAATTGCGTCGTCTATGATGATGGCGATGAACCCACCGCCTACCACCTTCATCCTCGGCAGACGGAGGGGAATGAGAGGGATGCGCTCGGGAGTTAGTGATCAGAATCAGCTTGAGACAGCCTCTCCTCGCCGTCATTCTCGATCTTGTCCCGAGAACCTGCCATAAGCAAAAGAAAAAGCAATTGCGGTTCTAACAGATCAGCGGCAGTAGATTCTCGGGACAAGCCCCGAGAATGACGCCGGATTTATGCTCTAATCCCACGCCTCCACCTCTTCCTCCGACCAGCCGACGGGCTTGAAGCCCATTTTCTGATAGAGCTGAAGCGCGCGCGGATTATCGAGCGAATTGGTATGGATCGTCACTTTCTTCGGCCCGTGCCACCAAGCCTGCGCGATCATCTCGGCAAGAAAGAAGCTTCCGAGCCCCCGCCCTTGGAAATCCGGCACCAGCCCGAAATAGACGATTTCCACCTCTTCCGGCAGACGCGCGAGATCCATCTCGGCAAAGCCGGCCGGACAGCCATCGGCGTGGAGCACATGAATTTCAGTGGCTCTGGCATTGATTACGGCGGCAACCTGCCGGTCGCTCTGCTTGCGCCGCAGCATCCAGTGGTGCGGCTTCCCGACCTGCTCATAGAGATAACGGTAATAATGCACCGGCATGTTGCTCGCGCGCATGATTGCCAGTTTGGCGCCGATCGGCGTCGGCATGGAAACCGCGCTGCGTTCGGTCATCTCCAGATGGGTGATCCGTGCGGTCAGCGTTTTTGGCTCGTCCGCCATTCTATTTCGCCTCACCCGTTTCAACGGGCGTATCGGCGCGGCTACCCCACTCGCTCCACGATCCATCATAGAGCAGATTGTCCTTGTGGCCGAGCGATTCCAGCGCCAGCGTAATCACCGCAGCCGTCACGCCAGAACCGCAGCTCGTCACCACGGGCTTGGTGAGATCAATGCCCGCCTTGTCGAATATTTCCTCCAATTCCTCGAGATTTTTCAATTCGCCATCTTTCACGAGGCTGGCGACTGGCACGTTTCTCGCACCCGGCATATGGCCGGAACGCATTCCCGCGCGCGGCTCCGGCTCATCGCCGCTGAACCGGCCCGGAGCGCGAGCATCGGCGATCTGCACCGAGCCGGTCTCCACGATTTCCCGCATTTTCTCGAAACTCGCCACGCGGCTCATATCGCTGTGGGCAATGAACGCCGAAGGTGCGATCTTCGTTACTTTCGCCGTAACGGGCCGCCCTTCCCGCTTCCAGCGGTCGAACCCTCCATCGAGCACAAGCACATTTTTCGCCCCCATGGTGCGCAACAGCCACCAGACGCGCGGCGCGGTATACATTCCCGGACCATCGTAGACGATAATCGTATCCTCCACGGTCAATCCCATGGCGCTCATCTCGCGCTCAAAATCCGCCTCCGACGGGATGGTATGCGGGAGGCCGGAAGAGCGATCGGCAATTTTGTCCTGATCGTAAAATATCGCGCCCGGAATATGCGCGGCATCAAACTCGCCGCGCGGGTCGCGATTTTGCGCCGGCAGATACCAGGAGGCGTCAAGGATGGACAGGCCGGGCTCGTCCAGATGCTTTTCCAGCCAGTCGGCGGAAACGACGAAGGGGCTTTTCTTGGTCAATTTACTCTCCTTGAGCATGGTCCCGAAAAGTTGCAGAGTTCCAGGTAAGACCATGCGGCTAAAGTATGAGCATGATCCCGAAAAGTTGCAGACTTCCAGGTAAGATCATGCGGCTAAACCAACGGCAGAGAGCCGAAACGGATGCGGAACCGCCGGTTCTCCTTGCCCTTCTTCTCGATCTTGCCGATATGGATTTCGCCGACCTCCTGCGTCCCGGCCACATGCGTTCCACCGCAAGGCTGCGAATCGATCGTGCCGTCCTCCCCGATGACCACCAGCCGGATCTGGCCATTGCCGATGGGCGGACGAACATTCTTCGACTTTATCAGCCCCGGATTGGCTGACAATTCTTCATCCGTGATCCAGCGGGTCGAGACAGGTGCATTCGCCCGCACCATCTCCATCAGCCGTTCCGTCACGTTCTCGCGGGTATAGGACGGGTCGGGCAGGTCGAAATCGATCCGGCTTTCCTCCTCGCCCACTGCCGCGCCGGTGATCGGAAACGGGCAAACCACCGACAACAGATGACAGGCCGTGTGCATCCGCATCAGGCGAAAGCGGCGCGGCCAATCCACATGCAACGTCAGCTTCTCGCCGATTTCAGGGACGGCCTGTCCTTCCGCTGGAATATGGATGATCTCATTCTTCGTCTCACCCGTCACCGTCGCCGCGATCTCTATGCGCGAGCCGTCGGAGCGCTCGAAATAGCCGATATCGCCCGGCTGGCCGCCCGATGTGGCGTAGAAATTCGTGGCATCGAGAACAATACCGCCATGCTCGTTGATGGCGAGCACCACGCCCTCCGCCGTCGCTAAATAGGCATCGTCGCGGAAAAGCGCTTTCGTCTCGTAAGCCATCATTGAGCCTCGTAAGGGACGGAAATGTCAACCTTGGTTTCCAGCCAGCCCGGAACCGGCAAATCCCTGGCGCGCAGGAATTCCGGATTGAACATCTTCGACTGGTAGCGGTTGCCATAGTCGCACAGCACGGTGACGATTGTATGCCCGGGTCCCAGATCCCGCGCCAGCCGGATTGCGCCGGCAATATTGATGCCGGACGAACCGCCAAGGCAAAGCCCCTCCTCCGTTACCAGATCGAAAACGATGTCCAAGGCTTCGCTGTCCGGTATCCGGTAGGCGAAATCCGGCGTAAAGCCTTCCAGATTTGCCGTGATGCGCCCCTGCCCTATTCCCTCGGTGATCGAGCTTCCCTCGGATTTCAATTCGCCATCCGTGTACCATGAATAAAGCGCGGCGCCGTAAGGATCGGCAAGGCCGATCCTGATCTTGTCGCTCCTGGCCTTCAGCCCCATGCCGATGCCCGCCAGTGTGCCGCCCGAGCCGACGGCGCAAATGAACCCGTCCACCTTGCCATCCGTATCGCGCCATATTTCTTCCGCCGTTGTCTCGATATGCGCCTGCCGGTTCACCTGATTGTCGAACTGGTTGGCCCATATCGCGCCCGCGGGCTCGCTCTTCGCCAGTTCCTCAGCAAGACGGCCGGACAGGCGCACATAATTGTTCGGGTTCTTGTAGGGAACCGCCGGCACTTCGATCAGCTCCGCGCCAAGCAGACGCAGCGCTTCCTTCTTTTCCTGGGATTGGGTCTCGGGAATGACAATAACCGTGCGGTATCCAAGCGCCTTGGCGACCATGGTGAGCCCGATGCCGGTATTGCCCGCCGTCCCCTCGACAATGACACCGCCGGGCTTCAACAGCCCGTTGCGCTCCGCATCGCGAATAATATAGAGCGCGGCGCGGTCCTTGACCGATTGGCCAGGATTGAGAAACTCCGCCTTGCCGTAGATGTCGCAGCCGGTGATTTCGGACGCCTTTTTCAACTTTATCAGCGGCGTATTACCAATCGCGTCGATCACCGAACCCAGCATTCCGAACATCCTTTTTCACTTTCGATGCGAAACTATTGGCTGGCTTGATACCGTTCAAGCAAATGTTTTCCGGGAATACGCCAGGCAAAAGAAAAGCCCCGCCGCGATTTCGCGCAGCGGGGCTCGATAGTCATAGCTTTAGAAAAACCTCAGGCAGCTCTGCTGCCGCCGCCACGGCTCTTGCGGCGGAATGGCTTCTTGTTCTGCGGGGCGCTCTGGTTGTCGCGCCCGGCGCCGTCATTGGTCCAGATAGCCTCGCTGCGGCCCTCGCGGCGTTCGCCGCCAGACCGCTGCCCAAACTTCTGACCCGCTTTCTGGCCCGGCCTCTGGCCGGATTTCGACCTGTTGCGGTGATCGGAGCGATCGGACGAGCTTTCGGCGCGTTCCGTGCTCGGCCCGACCGGCACAGGGCCCATCGCGGCCGGTGCATCCTTCATCGGCAGCTTCATGCGGATCACCCGCTCCACTGCCTTGAGCTTGGCGTTCTCGGCGCCCGGATCGTAAAGCGTTATCGCCGCTCCGCTCGCGCCATTGCGCCCGGTACGGCCGATACGGTGCACATAGCTTTCCGGCTCATCCGGCAGGTCGTAATTGACGACATGGCTGATGCCGACAACGTCGATGCCACGTGCAGCGATATCCGTCGCCACCAGAATGCGCACTGAACCGTCCTTGAAGCCGTTGAGCGCGCGCTGGCGCGCGTTCTGCGACTTGTTGCCATGGATCGCGGCGACAACGAAACCGTCGCGCTCCAGATTGCGGGTCACGGCATCGGCGCCATGCTTGGTGCGGGTAAAGACGATGACCGAGGCCATCGACGGGTCCGTCAGCATTCCCGACAGGACGCGTTTCTTTTCCTTCGTCACGACAGGATGCACAACTTGCGTGATTTCGGCAGCGGCCGTGCCCTGCGGCGCCACTTCGACACGCACGGGGTCACGCAGCAGGCTTGTCGCGAGCGAAGCTATTTCCTGCGGCATGGTGGCCGAGAACAACGCCGTCTGACGGTCCTTGCGCGTCGCCTTGGCGATGCGCTTCACATCATTGATGAAGCCCATGTCGAGCATCCGGTCGGCCTCATCGAGCACCAGCCAGCGGGTGTCCGAGAGATCAACGCAGTTTTCACGCACCAGATCCGTCAGCCGGCCAGGCGTGGCGATGAGAACATCGACGCCCGGCTGCATCTTCTTGATCTGCGACAGACGCGATACGCCGCCCAGAATGAGCGCGGTGGAGACATGCGAGCCTTTCGACAGGGTGCGGATCGTCTCTTCGATCTGCACCGCGAGCTCGCGCGTCGGGGCCAAGATCAATGCTCGCGCAGTCTTGCCCTTGCGCTTGTCGCCAAGGCCGATGATCTTGGACAGGATCGGCAGGCTGAACGCCGCCGTCTTGCCGGATCCGGTCTGCGCGATGCCGAGAATGTCCCGGCCCTCGATCTGTGCGGGGATCGACTGCTGCTGGATCGGCTTCGGCTCGGTCATGCCGGCATTTTCCGTGGCTTTCAGAAGCACGCCGGTAATGCCCAATGCGGCAAAGCCGCTCGTTTCAATATTTTCCAATTCAATCTCTCTCAAGCGGACGCCGGTGTTTCCGGTCCGCGAAACGTCACACGGCAGGCGCAACCTGCCGGCAATTCAATTTCTGTAAACGACGAAGCGCTGGAACATGATGTTCCCACGCGACTTGCGCTGCCGTATTCTTGTCAGCCCACGGCTTATTCCGCGAGGACAAGTTAGACGCAACGTAGTCCGTGCCGCGCATGGTCCCGAAAAGTTGAAGGCTTCTCGGATAGGATCATGCGCATCAATATGGGAAAGCCGGAATGATCCGGCCCAAGCGCCTGCCCGTCATATGGAGGCATTCGCCTGAAATTGCAACTGATTTTATTGTGCGGTGCGAAATGCGCGCGCTCCCGTGGCCCTTCATGCCACTGATTTAAGCGGCTTCACATCTGGCAGCTTACGCTCAAGCGCCATGGAGAGCTCATAGTTCGTCTGCAACGCCATCCATGCCCTTGCCGTCCCTGCTCCTGCGCGCTCCAGCCGGATCGCAAGATCAGAGCTAATCCCTGATTTCCCATTGATAACACGAGAAAGCGTCGTGCGGGCGATACCGAGACGCTGCGCCGCTTCAGTTACTTCAAGTCCGAGCGGTATCAAAACATCCTCGCGCAGCATTTCACCGGGATGCGGATGGTTCTTCATCATGACCATTCTCCTTCAATGATAATCTGTGTAGTCGACCAATTCGACATCGGCCCCGACAAATCGGAACGTTACGCGCCAGTTGGCATTCACCCAAACAGACCAATGCCCTTTCATGTCGCCCTTTAGGGCTTGCAGCTTATATCCGGGGTAATCCATGTCAGCCGGTGCCTTCGCAACATCAAGAAAAGCGAGAATACGCTGTAATTTTGGCACATGGGCGGCTTGAACACCGCGTGATGAGCCTTTGTTGAACAGGGTCTCAAGCCCTTTGTGGCGAAAGCTTATAATCATTACTAGAATTGTAGCGTGTAGCGCCATACGCATCAAGCTATCAAAGCTGGTCAAGTCCCTCTCAAATAATGAAATCCGCCAGCACTTCATGGTCGGTGATATCCTGATACGACCAGCCCGCCTCCTCAAAACGCTTATTCAGGACGGCGAAATTTCTGGCGTCCCTGGTTTCGATGCCGATCAGCACCGAGCCGAAATTGCGCGCCGATTTCTTCAAGTATTCAAACCGCGCGATGTCGTCTTCCGGGCCAAGCAGATCGAGGAACGAGCGCAGCGCGCCCGGCCTTTGAGGAAAGCGGAAGATGAAATACTTCTTCAGGCCCTCATAGCGAAGCGCCCTCTCCTTCACATCAGGCAGCCGCTCGAAATCAAAATTGCCGCCTGAGACTACCAGGACGATGCGCTTTCCCTTCAACTCGCTCTTCTTGAAGTCCTTGAGCGCGTCGATCGCCAGCGCGCCCGCAGGTTCCAACACAACGCCCTCGATATTGAGCATTTCTGTGATGGTGCCGCACAGCCGATTTTCCGGAATCAAAACCACAGACTCCGCATCGAAACCTTTGAGAAGCTTGAAGTTTTCCTTGCCAATCTCGGCAACGGCGGCGCCATCGACGAAATTGTCGACCTTGTCAAGCTTCACCCGCTTTCCCGCTTCAAGGCTGCGCTTGAGGCTCGGCGCGCCCTTCGGCTCGACAAAGCGGAAGCGTGTTTTCCAACCGAGTTCGCTCAGATAACGGGTCACACCAGCCGAAAGGCCGCCGCCGCCGACCGGCAGGATCATCAAGTCCGGCTTTTGGCCGTCGGGAAGCCCCATGGCGATCTCATGCGCCACCGTTGCTTGTCCTGTGATGATCTCCGCATGATCGAAAGGCGGAACCATCATCCCGCCCTTCTCCTCCGCATAGGCCCCCGCCGCGGCATAACACTCATCGAAAATATCGCCGATCAGCTTTATCTCGATGAACTCCCCGCCGAACGCCCGCGTCTTGTCGATTTTCTGTTGAGGCGTCGTCACCGGCATGAACACCACGCCGCGTCGCCCGAAATGCCTGATGACAAAGGCGAAGCCCTGCGCATGATTGCCCGCCGAGGCGCAGACGAAAACCGTATCGGGCGCGCAGATCTTGATGGCGGCGGAAATGAAATTGAACGCGCCGCGGATCTTGTAGGAGCGCACGGGCGAAAGATCCTCGCGCTTGAGCCATATCTCCGCGCCATATTTGCGCGAGAGGTAATCGTTGATCTGCAACGGCGTCTCGGGAAAAAGCGCGCGCATCCGCTCCGTGGCGCGTTCGACGCTCCTGGCAAAACTGGTCATAGGAAAAGGTCTACTTTCTCGAAGGTGCGGACATCGATAATCCCGATATCCGATATGCGCAATTCGGGGATCACCACCAGCGCCAGCAACGAATGCTGCATATAGGCATTGTTGAGCGTGCAGCCCATCGCCCGCATCGCGTTGACAAGCTTGTCGGCCTTGGCGGCCACCCGCTCGGCCCGTTCATCCGACATGAGACCGGCGATCGGCATCTCGACCATCGCCAGTTCGCGGCCCTTCGAGAACAGCACAACCCCGCCGCCCACCTCTCCAAGCCGGTTGGCGGCCTTGGCCATGTCATCCTTGTTGGTGCCGACGACGATCATATGGTGGCTGTCATGCGCCACCGTCGAGGCGAGCGCGCAATCGAGCGTATAGCCGAAACCGGATACAAACCCGTTGGTGACGCCGCCCGTCCCTTTGTGGCGTTCGACCAGCGCGATCTGGCAGATATCGTTGCGCCGGTCCATTTTCACGATGCCGTCGCTCACGGACAACTCCGCCTCCAGCGCCCGCGTCGGTGCCTGGTTCTCGATAACCCCGATAACGCGCGCTGTGACAAGTTTTCCGGGCTTCGGCGCTGCGATATCAAAGTCTTTCGCTGAAAGCCTGCGGCCAAGCCTCACCGTGTTCTTGGCGCTTGCCGGATAATCGTAAGCCGGGATGTCGGCCAGCAGTTTGCCCTTCTCGGCCAGAAGCGCGCCGCGCCCATAGACCCGGTCGATAACCAGCGCCGGCAGGTCGGAGACGATGAGAAAATCAGCCAGCCGTCCCGGCGTAATCGAGCCGATCTCGCGCTCCATGCGGAAATGCTGCGCGGTGTTGAGCGTCGCCATCTGGATCGCCGTCACCGGCTTCAGCCCCTGCGCTATCGCGTGACGCACCACCCGGTCCATATGCCCCTCATTGACCAGCGTGCCGGAATGGCTGTCGTCGGTGCAAAGGATGAAATTGCGCGGGTCGAGCCCCTGCTCCGTCACTGCCTTGATCTGGCTCGCCACATCGTACCAGGCGGAGCCAAGCCGCAGCATGGCCCGCATGCCCTGGCGAACGCGGGCAATCGCATCCTCGACACGCGTACCCTCATGATCGTCCTCCGGACCGCCGGCGACATAGCCGTGAAAGGCGCGATCAAGCGTCGGCGAGGCATAATGCCCGCCCACGGTCTTGCCGGCCATCGCGGTGGCATCGATCACGCCGCGCATGGTGGCGTCATTGCCGGCGACACCGGGGAAATTCATCACCTCGCCAAGCCCGATGATGTTGGGCCATGTCATCGCCTCGGCGACTTCCGCCGCCCCGATGGAAGCCCCGGCATTCTCCAGCCCCGGCGCGGAAGGAACGCAGCTCGGCATCTGCACCTTGACGTTGATCGGCATCGCCAACGCCTCGTCATGCATCAGCCGTACGCCCTCCAGCCCCAGCACATTGGCGATCTCGTGCGGATCGATGAACATCGACGTGGTGCCGTGTGGAATGACGGCGCGGGTGAACTCCGTCACCGTCACCATGCCGCTTTCCACATGCATATGCGCGTCGCAAAGCCCCGGCACGAGGTAGCGACCCTCGGCATCGACCACCTTGGTCGAGGAGCCGATGCAATGCGCCGCGTCATGGCCGACATAGGCGAAGCGGCCAGCCACGATAGCGATATCGATGCCTGCGATGATTTCGCCGGAATAGACGCTCACCAGCCGCCCGTTGCGCACGACAAGATCGGCATGCTTTCGCCCCATCGCGACATCGACGAGCAGCGACGCGAGCTCGACCCAGGGTTTCGGCGCTTTGGTCTTCCCGGCGGATGTTTCGAGGGTAGCGGGCACAATGACGACTCCTGTTTTTACCGACCTTGCCAATTCTGAGCCTGTTTTTCCAGTTCCGTTTCGGAAAGCGCACTCAGGGACATGGCAGGGTAACCTTAGACTATGGTGGCAGAATGGAATTCCGGCGGCGTTTCCGCTTGACACATCCGCATCGCTCCCGTTCGATATCGCCGATGGCTTGGCTGCCGGCGGGAGGAGAATCGCCGGACAGCCGGCAGCGTTTGCCGGCCAACCGCTTGGCCGATGATCTGGGAGGATCGCATGAAGAAAATCTTTGCAGCCCTGGCGGCCACCACGGCTTTTATTGTCACCGCGTCCAGCGCGGGCGCTCAAGGTTATCCGGAGCGCAACATCACCATGGTCGTGCCATTCTCGGCCGGCGGCCCAACCGATACGGTCACGCGCCTTGTCGCCGAGGCGATGTCGAAGGATCTGGGACGGCAGATCATCGTCGAGAATGTCGGCGGCGCCGGAGGTACGCTCGGTGCTGCCCGCGTCGCCAAGGCCGACCCGGATGGCTACACCCTGCTTCTCCATCACATCGGCATGGCGACCAGCGCCACGCTCTATCGCAAGCTGCCCTACGACACGTTGAACGCCTTCGACTATGTCGGCCTCGTCACCGATGTTCCGATGACCATCGTGGCAAAAAAGGATTTCGAGCCGCAGGATTTGAACGGCCTCATCGACTATGTGAAGGCCAACCCCGACAAGGTGACGCTGGCCAACGCCGGCATCGGCGCAGCCTCGCATCTCTGCGGCATGATGTTCATGAATGCCATCAAGACCCAGCTCACCACCGTTCCCTACAAGGGCACGGGGCCGGCG
Source organism: Paramesorhizobium leguminum (assembly GCF_003217235.1). Taxonomy (GTDB): domain Bacteria; phylum Pseudomonadota; class Alphaproteobacteria; order Rhizobiales; family Rhizobiaceae; genus Paramesorhizobium; species Paramesorhizobium leguminum. The sequence goes on from NZ_QJTF01000003.1 coordinate 12,565, forward strand.
ATGACAGATCTCCTAGGCGGCCAGGTCGACATGATGTGCGACCAGACGACCAATACCACGAAGCAGATCCAGGCCGGCACCATCAAGGCCTATGCCGTCACCTCGCCGCAGAAACTGGCGGCGCTGCCCAACGTTCCGACCGCATCGGAGGCGGGCCTGCCCGATTTCGTCGTCGGCATCTGGCATGGCATCTACGCGCCGAAGGGTACGCCTTCGGACGTGACGGCAAAGCTCTCCGCCTCGCTGCAGAAGGCGCTGAAGGATCAAAACGTCGTCGCCCGCTTCGCCGAACTCGGCACCATCCCGGCAACGGACGCCGAAGCGACGCCGGAGGGACTGAAGGCCAAGCTTGAGACCGAGGTTGCTCGCTGGAAGCCGGTGATTGATAGTGCGGGACAGTACGCGGATTAGCGCCAGCGGCTGTTTTAAAGCGTGCGCGAGATACCCCCCTCTGCCCTGCCGGGCATCTCCCCCTCAAGGGGGGAGATTACGCTTTCATAGACGTGCGGTACCAATCGCCGACGTCGCAGGATGAGGGCGGAGCGTCGTGTCAGCCAATCTCCCCCCTTGAGGGGGAGATGCCCGGCAGGGCAGAGGGGGGTGCTGCCTGGCGCGGGCGTCTGCCATTTGTAAAAGAGAAAACATGAAAACCATTTCCATCAACGCCCGTGACGGCCTATGCGCCGCGATCTTCATCGCGATCGGCGCATTCTTTGCCATGCAGTCGCTCGGCATGGAGCTCGGCACCGCTTTTCGCATGGGTCCCGGCTATTTCCCACTGGTCCTGTCGAGCGTTCTCGTCCTGCTCGGCCTGATCATCCTCGTGCAGGCAGCGCAATATAAGGCGGAGCCTATCGGCCCCATAGCCTGGCGCGGTATGCTCTTCATTCTCCCCGCGCCGATTATCTTCGGCCTGACGGTCCGCGGCCTCGGCTTCGTGCCGGCGGTGTTTCTCACCGCCATGATCGCCGCCTTCGCTTCCAGCCGGATGAAGCCGGGCATCGCCCTTCTCCTCGCCGCCGGGCTGGCGATTTTCGCCGTCATCGTGTTCAGCTATGCGCTCGGCCTGCCGTTCCGGCGCTTCGGCCCGTGGATTAGCGGTTAGGTATGACGCCGAAAAGTGGGAACCGGTTTTCAGGAAACGTCATGCCTCACGTAGGGAATCGATCACGACATTCGTGATCGAAGGAGCATAGCCAATGGATCTCTTCAACAATCTCGCTCTCGGCTTCGCCACCGCCGCCTCGCCGTGGAACCTGCTCTTCTGCTTCACCGGCGTCATGCTGGGAACGCTGATCGGGGTCCTGCCCGGCATTGGCGCGACGGCCACCATCGCCATGCTGCTGCCGATCACCTTCCAGCTTGAGCCGGTATCCGCGCTCATCATGCTGGCCGGCATCTATTACGGCGCCCAATATGGCGGCTCGACCACGGCGATCCTCATCAACATGCCGGGCGAATCCTCCTCCGCCGTCACCGCCATCGACGGCTACCAGATGGCGCGCAACGGGCGCGCCGGCGTGGCGCTCGCCACCGCCGCCATAGGCTCCTTCTTCGCTGGAACGGTATCCACCTTCCTCGTCGCCATATTTGCCCCGCCGCTGACAGCCATCGCGCTGCAATTCGGGGCGGCGGAATATTTCTCGCTGATGGTCGTGGGACTCATTTCGTCCATCGCGCTTGCCCACGGCTCCGTCGTCAAGGCGCTGGCGATGGTGGTGCTCGGCCTGCTGCTGGGCCTCGTCGGCACCGACATCAACACCGGAACGCCGCGCTTTATCCTTGGCATCCGCGACCTCTCCGACGGGCTGAATTTCGTCGCCATGGCGGTCGGTGTCTTCGGCATCGCCGAAATTCTGCGCAACCTGGAAAACGAGCACGAGCGCTCGGTCATGATCAAAAAGGTGACCGGCCTCATGCCGACGCGAGAGGATTTCAAGCGCATGGCCGCGCCGATTCTGCGCGGCACGGCCCTCGGTTCCGCCCTCGGCATCCTGCCCGGCGGCGGTGCGATCCTTGCCTCCTTCGCCTCCTATACGGTGGAAAAGCGCGTTGCGAAGGAGCCGCAGACCTTCGGCAAGGGCGCAATCGAGGGCGTTGCGGGACCGGAAGCGGCCAACAATGCCGGCGCGCAGACATCCTTCATCCCGATGCTGACGCTCGGCATCCCCGCCAATCCGGTGATGGCACTGATGATCGGCGCGATGATCATCCAGGGCATCGTCCCCGGCCCTAACGTGGCGACCGAGCAGCCGGCGCTGTTCTGGGGCATCATCGCCTCGATGTGGATCGGCAATCTGATGCTGATCGTTCTCAATCTGCCGATGATCGGCCTTTGGGTGAAGCTGCTGACGATCCCCTATTATCTCCTGTTCCCGATCATCCTCGCCTTCTGCTCGATCGGCGTCTACAGCGTCAATTCCAATGTCTCCGACCTCTATTCCGTCGCCTTCTTCGGCCTCATCGGCTATGTGCTGGTAAAGCTGCACTGCGAGCCGGCGCCGCTGCTGCTGGGCTTCGTGCTGGGGCCGCTGCTGGAGGAAAACCTGCGCCGCGCCATGATCATTTCGCGCGGCGATCCGACCGTCTTCCTCACCCGCCCGATCAGCGCCACGCTCCTTGCCATCGCGCTCGCAGTGCTCGTCATCGTGCTTCTCCCAAGCATCAACCGCAAGCGCGAGGAGATCTTCGTGGAGGATTGAGCGGGGATTTCCCATGCAGGCGTGACCCTTTGCAAAACGCAGTTCAGGATCGCAAAACATCCCTTGACGGGACCCTGCAACTACTTGAAAAGAAAGATACGCGGACGTGGCGAAACTGGTAGACGCAAGGGACTTAAAATCCCTCGGGCTTGCCCGTGCGGGTTCGACCCCCGCCGTCCGCACCAAAAATTCCCTTATTTTACGCCAGAGCGCTTCCTCTTTTGATGGAATCGCTTGGTGTCCTTTTGTGCCGTTGCCGTGAATGGATAGGTTGAGGCATGGATTCCTGTGACAAGCACAGGAATGACGGAAGAGCGGGTTTTTCGCCTGAAACTTCATCGTCTTGCAGGCAGAAATGTTTGGGCTTGTGGCAAAAGCCATATTGCCGTCATTCCTGTGCTTGTCACAGGAATCCATGCCTCAACGGTGAAGTTGCCGCATCCGACAAAAAGTATCGTTCCATCCAAAAGTGAAATGCGCCAGAGCGAAACATCCCTCCCCGACTACCGATACTGGTGCCTGACTATCTGGGCCTGATCATCTGGAAAGCCACTTCAACGCATCGGGCAAGTGCGGTTCCAATAGCCGGTCGAGGGAATAACGTCCGCCGCCGGTAAGGACGTAGGTGAGGCAAATGAAGGCCCAAAGCGCCGGATATTCCCACCCGCCGCCGGGATTGGCCCACGTGAACCCCATCACATTGTGATGCCCCACAAACAGGGCGATCACCAGATAGAGAGCTGTGCCCACAGCGGCGATACGCGTGAAAAGACCGAACGTGAAGCCGACAAAGGCGCCAAATTCGCACAACCCGGCAAGAAGAACCATCTGCACCGGATCGGAGGTAACGGTTGTGAAATAATGCAGGACGTCCTGATAGGCTTTTTCGCCCAGAAGACCGAATTTCTCGGCAAAATGGTGGATGAAATCCAGCCCGATATAAACCCGTATCAACAGAAGCTGTAACTCCCTGTTGCCAAGGAAATTAAAACCACCGGCGCTGCCATTTTGCCGGCTATTGATCGCGCTTGCGCTCAAGTTTCTTTTGTTACCAGGTGATTTCGCCATGGCGATCACTCCATAGAGTATAAATTAATACTGGATCGAATTAATACTATATACAACTAAGAAGTAATGAATATTTACTATGGCCGTCATGATAATTATTCGGAAACGAAGCAATTCCCACCGGCATCCCCGCCCCGTCGAAGGCTGACGAGGCGGGTAACGCGGCAATCCTCAGCCCTTAAGCTTGGCCGCGATCCCGGCAAAACGCTTGCCCTGGAACTTTGCGCCATCCAGTTCCTGTTCCGATGGCATCCGGGAGCCGTCGCCATTCGTGGTGGTGGTCATGCCGTAGGGCGAGCCGCCGCGCACGATGTCGTTGCCCATCTGGTCCTGATAGGCGTAGGATAAGGGCACGATGATCATGCCATGATGCTGCAGCGCCAGTTGCGCGGAAACCAGCGCCATTTCCGCCCCGCCATGCTGTGTCGCCGTCGAGGCCATTACGGTTGCCGGCTTGTCGATGAGCTTGCCCTCGGCCCAGAGTGGCCCGGTCTGGTCCAGGAAATTCTTCATCTGCGCGGCCATCATGCCATAGCGTGTCGACAGGCCGAAGATAATGCCGTCATAATCGGCCAGCTCCAGCGGATCGGCCACCGGCGCTATCTGGTCGAGTTTGTAATGCGCCTTCTTCGCCACCTCTTCCGGCACCAGTTCCGGCACGCGCTTCACCGTCACGTCCGCGCCCGCCTCGCGCGCACCCTCGGCGGCAGCCCGCGCCATCGCTTCCATATGGCCCCAGGACGAATAATAAAGCACCAGAATCTTAGCCATTTTTAATCTCCTAATCCGTGTTTGGTCAGCCTGTTCGCAGAGCAGCTATTTATTTGATCGAATCCACAAAGAATGGAACCGCCCCTGTTGGTGACGGACTGTTTACGAAAACTTGCCGTCTGCCCCGAACGGGGTTTAACTGCGCAAAGACACCCTACGGAGAAAGCGCAAATGGCAGACGGACAATTGGAAATGCTGGTGGAAAAACCTGTAACCGCGGCCATGCTGGCCATCGGCGATGAGCTTCTGTCGGGCCGCACCAAGGATAGGAACATCGGCTACCTCGCCGATGTCATGACCGCCATCGGCATCGACCTGGAGGAAGTCCGCATCGTTCCCGATAAGGAGGACCGCATCGTCGAGGCGCTGAATGCGCTGCGCGGCGCCTATGATTACGTCTTCACTTCCGGCGGCATCGGCCCGACCCATGACGACATCACCGCCGACGCGGTGGCGAAAGCTTTCGGCGTGCCCTGCGAACATGATGAAAAGGCGTTGCAGCTTCTGGCCGCCAACTATGCCGGACGCGGCATCGAATTCACCGAATCGCGCAAGCGCATGGCGCGGATGCCGCGCGGCGCTGTTCATATCGACAACCCCGTGTCAGTTGCTCCGGGTTTCATCATCGGGAATGTCTACGTGATGGCCGGCGTTCCCTCAATCTTTCAGGCCATGCTCGACAATGTTGTCCCAACGCTGCGCACCGGCAAAAAGCTCCTGTCGCGTACCGTGACATGTCCCTTTGGCGAAGGGGTGATCGGCGAGCCGCTGCGCGTTATTCAGCAAGCCCACCCCGACACCATCATCGGCTCCTATCCCCGCTACGAGGAAGGCAGATTCACCACCGAACTCGTCGTGCGGGCGCGCAATGGGGAGAAACTCGCCGCGGCTGTCGCTGACGTGGAGAAAATGGTCGAGGTGTTGAAAGCACAGCAGGCCGCTTGAAATCTGTGAGAGGCAGGCTGTTTCAGGGTAACTCTGATAAACTCTAAACGATCCGATCGAAAAGAGTGCAACGCTAAAAGCTTTTGTGCGTTGTTGATTTACGGAACGAACCGCAGACCCGGGACAGGAGGCCTTGACATGGGATACCGGACTCTCATCGCTTATGTGCGCAACGCTGTTGAACTGGAGCGGATTGTCAATGCGGCGGTTCTGGTTGCGGCCAAGACTGACCGGGCGCATATCATCGGCATCTATGCCATCCCCTCCCCGGTCGTCTATGCCGACCCCAACGGTTTCGTTGATGCCACGATGATCGAGGCGCATGAAGCGCGCCACGAAGAAAATGCCAAGAAGCTCAAGGGTTTGTTCGATGCCGAGATGCGGCAATACGATCTGCCGCATGAATTCCGCATCGTACGCTCGAACAGCGGCATAGGCTCCGACGCCATATTGCAGAGCGCGTTCCGCGCCGATCTCGTCATTGCCGGCCAGCCTGATCCGGACGATCCGGAGCTGTCTAGCGATCCGGCCGAGACGCTGATTTTCGATAGCGGACGCCCGGTTTTGCTTGTTCCCTATGCCTTTTCCGCGCCACCGGAGATTTCGCGCATTGCTGTCGCCTTCAATGGCAAGCGCGAGGCCGCCCGCGCCGCCTTCGACGCCCTGCCCTTGCTCGTCGCCGTCAAATCGGTTGAGATCATATGGGTAGACCCGCCGGAAACTGGCGGACAAAAGGCCAACACAATGGCCGGAACCGCGCTTGCCGAGGCGCTCGATCGCCATGGCGTCAATATCACCGTCAAACAATTGAATTCTCAGGGCCTTTCAACCCAGGAGACGATCCGCCAATATGTGATGACGAACGGCATCGACCTCCTCGTCATGGGCGCATACAGCCATTCGCGACTGCGCGAACTCGTCTTCGGCGGCGTGACGCGCTCCATACTTGCCGATATGCCGACCCTGACGCTGCTTTCGCGTTGAATTAGCGGGGAGTTCGGACAGCGACGCTTGCAACTGCTCATTTTTTCCGCTTAACAGCAGCGCATTCTTCCAATTTGGAGCGCGCCGATGTCCCTGCCCGAAAAAGCTTTTCCCGTCTCCTGGGACCAGTTCCATCGCGATGCGCGCGCGCTCGCCTGGCGCATCGCCGGCATTCAGCGCGAATGGCGCGCGATGGTCGCCATCACGCGCGGCGGCCTCGTACCTGCCGCCATCATCTGCCGGGAACTCGGCATTCGCCTCATCGAGACCGTCTGCGTCGCCTCCTATCATGACTATACCGAGCAGGGAAAACTGCACATCCTGAAAGGCATCGGCGATGGCTTGCTTGAAAACGGCGGCGAAGGTGTTCTCGTGGTGGACGACCTGACCGATACCGGCAAGACCGCCGCCATCGTGCGCGAGATGATGCCGAAGGCGCATTTCGCCACCGTTTACGCCAAGCCGCTCGGCCGCCCGCTGATCGACACATTCGTCACCGAAGTCAGTCAGGATACCTGGATTTATTTCCCCTGGGATATGGGGTTTACCTATCAGGAACCGATCGCGAAATCGCATCGCGGCTAAAGCATGATCCCGAAAAGTTGCAGACTTCCAGGTAAGATCATGCGGCTTAACCACCAGCATGATCCCGAAAAGTTGCAGACTTTTCGTAATTGGTCATGCGGCTGAAACAAACTCATGCGTTTGCCGTAAATAGTGGATTTTACGGCGCATTCTTAAGCATTTTTCCATTTCATACGTTGCTATCATAGCGAATCAACCCATCTTGGGACGATGAATGGAAAGTTGCTGCCCGTGAAATCGGACTTTGCCCAGACCATTGCAACGGACAAACGGATCAAGGCGCCATCAGGCCGCTTGCTTCAGGTGGCGGCGCTTGTCTGGCGCGATAATCACGGCAAGTTGGAAGTGCTCCTGATCACCAGCCGGGGCACGGGCCGCTGGATCATTCCAAAGGGCTGGCCTCAGGTCGGCAAGACCCTGCCGCAAGCGGCCCTGCGCGAAGCCTATGAGGAAGCGGGCGTGCGCGGCGCGGTCGCCGTCCGCCCGGTCGGCAGCTATTGCTACGAGAAAACCGACCTTCCGCCAGAGGCCGACTGCGCGTTCACGGTGGATGTATTTCCAGTCCATTTTTCGCATCAGGAAAAACATTATCCTGAACGCGGCGAGCGGCAGGGCGAATGGATGTCGCCCAAGGAGGCAGCCAAGCGCGTTGATGAGCCGGAATTGAAGGCCATCCTGCGCCGCTTTGCAATGGCAACCAATATGGCTGCCCAATAAAAATTCACAGCCTTTTCTCCCCGCTATCCACACCCGCCACACACAACATATTGCGTTCATAAATTTGAAACAGACCAGCCCTTGACGCGTAGGGTCGAGTCACATTTTATGGTTTCCAAGCGTTGCGTTTGTGGCGTGGCCGGCGGTGGAAGGCCGGTTTTTCACCCGACATCAGAACCTTTTCGGCGGAAAATGCGTGGATACCCACGTATTTTGCGATGGGTTCTTCATGTCGGTTCTTGGCTGCCGGCGATTGCAAGGATCGCTGCTTTCAAAAAACAGGGAACGGTGGGTTAACACAACATTTAGTGTTTGCGTCTAAGATCGACACCAGATAATGTGATATCCCCAGTTGCGGGATGAAAACAATCAGGTGGCGGCAAACGGGCGGCGCGAGTCGTTTCAGCAAGCCCTCAAGGGCTGGCGGAAGCGCGCGGTAAGGGAGAACCGGCTTCGCGGGTGCGGCGCCGGATGCGGCGGACCATGCGGCTAACGGCGTCAAGGATGAAAAGACGCGGAAAAGTCGCTATATATAGATGAGATGGATCGGACCAATGAAGATCGAGCGTCGTTTTACCAAGGACAATCAGTCGGCCTATGCGGACATCGCGTTCCGCAAGGCGACGAGTGAGATCAGGAATCCCGACGGTTCCGTTGTGTTCCGCCTGGAAGGCATCGATGTGCCCGCCCAGTTCAGCCAGGTCGCGACCGATGTGCTGGCGCAGAAATATTTCCGCAAGGCCGGCGTTCCCGCAAAGCTGAAGAAGGTTGAGGAAAATTCCGTTCCGTCCTGGCTGTGGCGGTCCGTGGCCGATGAAGAGGCGCTGGCAGCGCTTCCCAAGGATGAGCGCTATGGCTCGGAAATGGATGCGCGCCAGGTTTTCGACCGTCTGGCCGGCACCTGGACCTATTGGGGCTGGAAGGGCGGCTATTTTGATTCCGAAGCCGACGCCCTCGCCTTCCGCGATGAGCTCGCCTATATGCTCGCCACCCAGCGCGTCGCGCCCAACTCGCCGCAATGGTTCAACACAGGCCTGCATTGGGCCTATGGCATCGACGGTCCCGGCCAGGGCCATTATTATGTCGATTGGCAGAGCGGCAAGCTGACCAAGTCCAAATCGGCTTACGAGCATCCGCAGCCGCATGCCTGCTTCATCCAGTCCGTCGCCGACGATCTCGTCAACGACGGCGGCATCATGGACCTCTGGGTGCGCGAGGCGCGCCTGTTCAAATACGGCTCCGGCACCGGCTCCAACTTCTCGCACCTGCGCGGCGAAGGCGAAAAGCTCTCGGGCGGCGGCAAGTCCTCCGGCCTCATGTCGTTCTTGAAGATCGGCGACCGCGCCGCGGGCGCCATCAAGTCGGGCGGCACCACGCGACGCGCCGCCAAGATGGTGGTGGTCGACATCGACCATCCGGATATCGAGGAATATATCGACTGGAAGGTGAAGGAGGAGCAGAAGGTCGCCGCCCTCGTCACCGGTTCCAAGATCGTCAAGCAGCACCTGACCGCGATCCTGAAAGCCTGCGTCAACTGCGAGGCGGGCTCTGATGAGTCTTGGGGCGATTGCTACGAACCCGCGAAGAACCCGGCGCTGAAGCGCGAGATCAAGGCCGCCAAACGGAACCAGGTTCCGGAAAACTACATCAAGCGCGTCATCCAGTTCGCCAAGCAGGGCTATACCGACATCCAGTTCAAGACCTATGACACGGATTGGGATTCGGAAGCCTATCTCACCGTTTCGGGCCAGAACTCGAACAATTCCGTCTCGCTCAAGGATGAATTCCTGCGTGCCGTGGAGAATGACGGCAATTGGAACCTGACCGCCCGCAAGGACGGCAAGGTGATGAAGACGCTGAAGGCCCGCGACCTCTGGGAGAAGATCGGCTATGCCGCCTGGGCCTCCGCCGATCCGGGCCTGCACTTCAACACGACGATGAACGATTGGCACACCTGCCCCGCCGCAGGTCCCATCCGCGCGTCGAACCCGTGCTCGGAATATATGTTCCTCGACGACACGGCCTGCAATCTCGCCTCGATCAACCTGCTCCCCTATCGCGGACAGGACGGCAAGTTCGACATCGCTGCCTATGAGCATACGGCGCGCCTGTGGACCATCGTTCTGGAAATCTCAGTGATGATGGCGCAGTTCCCGTCGAAGGAAATCGCGGAGCTTTCCTTCAAATACCGCACGCTGGGTCTGGGCTACGCCAATATCGGCGGCCTGCTGATGACCTCGGGCATCCCCTATGATTCCGACGAGGCTCGCGCAATCTGCGGCGCGCTCACCGCTGTCATGACCGGCGTTTCCTATGCCACATCAGCCGAAATGGCGGGCGAGCTTGGCGCCTTCCCCGGTTATGAGCCCAATGCCGCCAACATGCTGCGCGTCATCCGCAATCACCGCCGCGCCGCCCATGGCGAAGCGCAAGGCTATGAAGGCCTCGCCGTCAATCCCGTGCCGCTTGAAGCGCAGGATTGCCCGGATCAGGACCTGATCATCCACGCCCGTGCCGCCTGGGACAAGGCGCTGGAGCTGGGTGAAAAGAACGGCTACCGCAATGCGCAGGTCTCCGTCATCGCGCCGACCGGCACGATCGGCCTCGTCATGGATTGCGACACCACCGGCATCGAGCCCGATTTCGCGCTGGTGAAATTCAAGAAGCTCGCCGGCGGCGGCTATTTCAAGATCATCAACCGCGCCGTGCCTGAGGCGCTGCGTACCCTTGGGTACTCCGAAAGCCAGATCGCCGAGATCGAGGCCTATGCCGTCGGCCATGGCAATCTGAACCAGGCCCCGGCCGTCAACCCCGGCTCGCTCAAGGCCAAGGGCTTCACCGACGAGAAGATCGAAGCGCTGAACGCCGCGCTGAAATCCGCCTTCGACATCAAGTTCGTCTTCAATCAGTGGACGCTCGGCGCTGACTGGCTGAAGGAACAATTCGGCTTCACGCAAGCCCAGCTCGACGATTTCTCCTTCGAGCTGCTGCCGGCGCTTGGCTTCACCAAGAAGGACATCGAAGCCGCCAACATCCATGTCTGCGGCGCGATGACCCTCGAAGGCGCGCCCTTCCTGAAGGAAGAGCACTACCCGGTCTTCGATTGCGCCAATCCGTGCGGCAAGATCGGCAAGCGCTATCTCTCTGTCGACAGCCATATCCGCATGATGGCGGCGGCCCAGCCCTTCATATCCGGCGCGATCTCCAAGACGATCAACATGCCGAACGAGGCGACCGTCGAGGATTGCAAGAACGCCTACATGCTGTCCTGGAAACTGGCGCTCAAGGCAAACGCGCTCTATCGCGACGGCTCCAAGCTTTCGCAGCCGCTCAATTCCTCGCTCATCGCCGATGACGAGGAAGACGAGGACGATGCGCTGGAGGCGCTGATCGAGGCTCCCGCCAGCGCCCGTGCCGTGCAGATCACCGAAAAGATCGTCGAGAAGATTGTCGAAAAGGTGGTGCGCGAGCGCGAGAAGCTTCCCAATCGCCGTCAGGGCTATACCCAGAAGGCCGTGGTCGGCGGCCACAAGGTATATCTCCGTACCGGCGAGTTCGGCGACGGGCGCTTGGGCGAAATCTTCATCGACATGCACAAGGAAGGCGCCGCCTTCCGCGCGATGATGAACAATTTCGCCATCGCCATCTCGCTCGGCCTGCAATATGGCGTGCCGCTGGAAGAATATGTGGAGGCGTTCACCTTCACCAAGTTCGAGCCGGCCGGCATCGTCCAGGGCAATGACGCGATCAAGAACGCCACGTCGATCCTCGACTATGTGTTCCGCGAACTCGCCGTTTCCTATCTCGGCCGCAACGACCTTGCTCATGTCGATACGACCGATTTCTCCAACACGGCGCTCGGCAAGGGCATTCAGGAAGGCAAGACCAATCTGCTCTCGACCGGCTGGACCCGGGGCTACAAGCCGGCGCTGGTCGGCGAGCCGAAGGGATCGGCAGCCTCTGCTGCGAAGAGCGCCCCCGCGAAAGCCACCCCAGCCAAGGCCTCCAATGTGACAGCGCTGAAATCCGCCTCCACATCGAGCGTGGTTTCATCCGCCGGTCGCCCTCCCGTCATCGGCCTGGTGACCGACGGCGCCACCGCCTTCAAGCGCGACTATGAAGAACGCCCTGCGGGCTTCGCCGAAGATGCACCGGAGGATGCCACGGCCCTCTTCTCCGACCAGGCCGCAGCCGAGGCGGCAAGCGCCAAGACGGAAGCCCAGAGCCAAACCAAGAAGATCGAGGCTGACCGACGGATAAAATCCATGATGCAGGGCTATACCGGCGACAGCTGCTCGGAGTGCCAGAACTTCACCATGGTGCGCAACGGCACCTGCCTGAAATGCGACACCTGCGGCGCGACGAGCGGGTGCTCGTAAAACCATCGCGTAAAATACGGAAAATCATAAAAATCCGGGCAAGCGCCCGGATTTTTAGTATTCGAAACTTGCTGCGTTGCATTTGAAGTGAACCGGCAATGATGTTATGTTGCACAAAATACAACTTTTGTCCAACGAGGCGATGTCATGGCGACCACCAGAAAAGCGGCTCAACGTACCGAACATACGATGAAAAAGCGGGTCGATGCTGTGGTTAAGGTGGCGCGGCAAACCGGACTGATTGGCGAAAAAAGCGCGCGCATCGCGGGGCGAGTCAGCCCGATCCTCGTCGAGGAAGCGAAGAAGCGCACGGGCCTGCAATCAGATACGGACCTGATCGAGTTTGCCCTCGCAAATGTTGCCATTGAAGATAATTTCGCTGAAGAATTCAAAAAGCTCGAAGGGACGGTCGATCCAACGCTCGATCTCGAATTCTGATCTTGGCTGAGTTTGATTTCGATAAGGCGGTCAAATGGGCCAAGCTTGACCGGCCTGTTTCTCTGTCGCGGAGAAAAAGCGGTGAATTGCCCTTTCTGTCATCTGCTGGTCCGGGCGCAGACTTTCTACTTGATACGACCGTTTATATCGACCGTCTTCAGGGAAAGCTGCCACCAGTTGTAAAAGAGCTGCTCGAAATCAGGCTTTCGAATCACAGCACCATTGCAATTGCGGAGATGATGCATTCTGTCGGTAGGTTGGATCCGCTCGATCCCAGAACGCCACGCGCCATCGAGCCCATCGGGGCGGCCATCAAACTGATGCATCCGCATCGGCTATTTGCACCGGATGCCGACATTATCGGACGCGCGGCAATTCTCGGCGGCATCCTTTCGCGTCTACAGGTCTATCAGAAGGACGACCGGCTGCGGGCGATCAATGATTGCGTCCTGTTTTTGCAGGCATGGAAGCTTGGCTTTACCGTTCTCACACGCAACACTAGGGACTTTGATTTTTTACTTCAGCTTTTCCCGACTGGGCGGGTGCTGTTTTATCGTCAGGAAGGGCCGACATCATAGCGTCTGACAGGCTTCAGCTTTAAAGTTTGCAATCCTCTGCCGTTTTTGCAATCCAGTGCCCCAGGGAGGAGGCATCATGGATTTCATTATTCTCGTGCTCGCCGGGCTTGGCGCGGGCGCGCTTAATGCTGTTGCGGGCGGCGGTACGTTTCTTTCGTTTCCGGCATTGGTCTATGTCGGCGTGCCCCACATTCCGGCGAATGCCACCGCTACCCTCGCCGCCCTGCCCGGCTATATCGGCAGCACGTGGGGGTACCGCAACGATATTCGTAAGGAGGGCCCGGTCGGCCTCTATGCCATGGTCGCCATGGCCGTGCTTGGCGGACTGCTGGGCGCATTGCTGCTGCTGGTGACCCCAAAGGAGGTTTTTCTCCGCCTCGTGCCCTGGCTTCTCCTGTTCGCGACGGTGGCTTTCGCGATGGGGCCGATATTGGTTCGGCGTCTGGCCAGGCAGGGAAACGAGCTTCCGCTTCCCGTTTCGCTGGCGCTGGTCCTCGCGGTGTCCACCTATGGCGGCTATTTCAATGGCGGGCTGGGCATCATGCTGCTGGCGGCGTTCGGCCTTGTCGGTTTCACCGATTTGCATGAGATGAATGGCCTGAAAAACCTGCTTTCGAGCATCCTGTCGCTGGTTTCCGTCATCACCTATACGATAGCCGGATTGATCGACTGGGGGTCGGTGATCGTTCTGGGCGTGGCCTGCGCGCTTGGGGGCTATCTCGGCGCATACCTGGCGCGCCGCATCACCAACATGCTGGCGCTTCGCGTCTTCATCACGCTGGTCGGCCTCGGCATGGCCGCCGCTTTCTTCTTCGCGTACTGATACCTGCGATTTGCCCCTCACCCTTACCCTCTCCCCGAGAGGGAGGCATAGACGTTGCCACCTCGTCCTTCTCCCCGTTCTTTACGGGGAGAATGTGCCGGCAGGCGGATGAGGGGGCATTCCAGTTTTACTTGCCCGCCGCCTGCATGGCGTAGACATAGCTGTCGAACGTATATTCGGCGACGCGGAACCATTCATAGCTCTCGTCGCGGAACTTCTTCCAGCCCGGATAGATCTTGGCCCATGCCGGGTATTTCTCGTTGTACTCGCCATAAAGCTCGAAGGTCGCCTTGTAGGCGGCGTCGAGCACGTCGCGCGGGAGCATCTTCAACTGCGCGCCCTTGGAGACGAGCGAGCGAATCGCATCCTTGTTCTTCACATCATAGAGCGTCTGCATGTTGATGTTCGCGGCCTTGCAGGCGGTGTCGAGCGCCGCCTTGTATTCAGCCGGAAGCGCCTCGTACTGAGCCGTGTTGACGAAGAAGTGGATGGTGAGACCGCCTTCCCACCAGGCCGGATAGTAGTAATACGGCGCGATCTGGTAGAAGCCGAGTTTCTCGTCATCATAAGGCCCGACCCATTCGGCCGCGTCGATGGTGCCGCGCTCCAGCGCCGGATAGATATCGCCGCCCGGAAGCTGCTGCGGAACCGCGCCGAGCTTGGCCATCACCTGCCCCGCCACGCCGGCGATGCGCATCTTCAGGCCCTTAAGGTCATCGATGCTCTTGATCTCCTTGCGATACCAGCCGCCCATCTGCGTGCCGGTCGCGCCGCCGGGAATGCCGACAACGCCATAATCGGCGAGGAAGGCATTGTAGGCTTCGTTGCCGCCGCCATGATAAAGCCAGGCATTCTGCTGGCGGGCGTTGAGGCCGAACGGAATGGTCGAGCCGATGGCGAAGGTCGGATCCTTGCCGGTGAAATAATAGCCGCAGGTGTGGGCGATTTCGACCGTATTGGCCTTCACCGCGTCGATCGCCTGCGGCCCCGGCACGATTTCGCCGGCCTGGAACACCTGGATCTGGAACTTGCCCCCGGTCATCGCCTTCAGCGCATCGGCCATGACCACGGCGCCGCCGTAGATCGTGTCGAGATTGTTCGGGAAGCCTGATGTCAGCCGCCAGCGGATATCGGGCAGGGATTGGGCGAGCGCGGGGGTGGCAAGACCCGCGGTGGCTGTGGCAGCGGCCGCTCCAAGCGCGCCGTGCGACAGGAAACGTCTGCGATCTATATTATTGCTCATGGTTCTCCTCCTTTTGAGCGATTGATGGCCCCTCTCCGTTGAGAGGGGGATAATTGGGTCATGGCTGCTTCGGAGCGCCGAAGGACGGCGCGGGCGAGCCGAACGAGGGAGCTGGCGGAGCTTCGGGGGGCTTCTCCGGTGCGGCGGGCGTTCCGAAGTCCGGGGCATTGCCGCCCGGCGCCGAGAACGGATTGGCGAACGGGTCCGCGGCGCCGCCGTCATTGCCCGGCATCGGCACATTGATATGGACGTCAGACGGGTCGATCTGCTTTGCATTCGACTTATAATGCATCACCACGCCGGGGAAAGCGATGACGGTGGCCACCATGGCAAGCTGGATGAACAGGTAGGGGATGGCTCCCATATAGATCTGCGTCGACGTCACCGGCTGGATCGTCGCGCCGGTCACCCGGTCCTTGTAGGCTCGCGTGGGCGCGACCGAGCGCAGGAAAAACAGCGAGAAGCCGAAGGGTGGATGCATGAACGAGGTCTGCATGTTGATTGCCAGCATGACGCCGAACCAGACCAGATCGATGCCGAGGGCATCCGCAACGGGCGCCAGCAGCGGGATGATGATGAAGGCCAGCTCGAAATAATCGAGGAAGAAGGCGAGGAAGAAGACCAGCAGATTGGCGACGATCAGGAAGCCGACCTCGCCGCCGGGGATCGAGGTCATCAGATGCTCGACCCAGACATGGCCGTTCACGCCGTAGAAGGTCAGCGAGAAGATGCGGGCGCCGAGCAGGATGAACAGTACGAAGGATGACAGCTTCGCGGTCGAATAGAGCGCCTGTTTGAGCAGATCGAGGCTGAGCTTGCGATTGACGATGGCGAGCGCCAGCGCACCCACGGCCCCCATCGCGCCGCCTTCGGTGGGTGTGGCGATGCCGAGGAAGATCGTGCCGAGCACCAGAAAGATCAGCACCAGCGGCGGCACCAGAGAGGTGACGACCTTGAGCAGGAGCTTGCCGCCGCGCAGCGTCCGCGCCTCCAGCGGCAGGGCGGGCACCTTGGCGGGGCTGATGATCGCGGTGATGATAATGTAGAGGGTGTAAGCGGCGACCAGCAAGAGGCCGGGGACGAGCGCGCCCTTGTACATGTCGCCGACGGAACGTCCCAACTGGTCAGCGAGCACGATCAGCACGAGGCTGGGCGGAATGATTTGCGCCAGCGTTCCCGAAGCGGCAATCGTGCCGGCGGCGACGCGGCGATCATAGCCGTAGCGCAGCATGATCGGCAGCGAGATGAGGCCCATCGAGATGACCGAGGCGGCGACGACGCCGGTGGTGGCGGCGAGGATCGCGCCGACGAAGATCACCGCGAAGGCAATGCCGCCACGCACCGGGCCGAACAATTGGCCGATCGTATCCAGCAGATCCTCCGCCATGCCGCTCTTCTCAAGAATCAGCCCCATGAAGGTGAAGAACGGGATGGCGAGCAGCGTCTCGTTCGACATCTGCCCGAAGATGCGGTCTGGAATGGCCTGGAACAGCGTTGCCGGAAGCAGCCCCATTTCGATGCCGATGAAGCCGAAGACGAAGCCGACGAAGGCCAGCGAGAACGCGACCGGATAGCCGAGCAGCAGGATGACGATCAGCGCCAGGAACATGATCGGCGCAAGATTTTCCGCAAGAAATGCCATTATGTTTTCCCTCCCCTTCCGTTCAGAGCGCCGCAGCCGCGGCGTCGGCGTCCGCCACCGGGTCAGGCATGTCGCCGCGCAGTATGGCGATGCGCTTGATCAGTTCGGAAACGCCCTGCAGGGCAAGCAGCGCGAAGCCGATGGGAATGAGGATCCAGGCCGGCCACTGGAGAAGACCGCCTGTATTGTTGGAAACCTCGCCGGAAGCGAATTTCTGCAGGAAGACCGGCCAGGAGAGATAAACGGTGATGAGGCAGAAAGGCATGAGGAAAAAGATCGTGCCGAGAATATCGATCCAGAGCTGTGCCTTGCGCGGCAGCTTGCCATAGACGAGATCGACCTTCACATGCTCGTTACCCAGAAGCGTATAGGCCGCCGCGATGAGGAAGACCGCGGAGAACAGATACCATTGCGCTTCGAGCCAGGCATTGGAACTCAGTGAAAACGCCTTCCGCGTCACGGCATTGATGGCGCTGATCAAAATGGCCGCCAGCAGCAGCCATGAGATCGCCTTGCCGATAAATGTATTGGCGGAATCGATGGCGCGCGACAGCGCCAGCAAAGATGTCATGCTATCCTCCCTCAATGCGGAACCGCGCGCTCCTCGACGCACCAGCGGTCCACCCCATCCCGATATCAAGGTTATCAGCGCTTCGACAAGCCTCAAGCGAAGATTCAACGAAAATTTCAGATTATGCCGGAAACTATGGACCGGGAGCGCGTTGAGGCTTGAACCGCCCGCCCTCTTGACCTTCCCACGATGGGAAGCCCTACCTTGGCCTCAATCAGGATAACGGAAGGGTAGAATCATGGCTGATTGCTGCAAACATCATGGGCATGACCATCATCAAAAGGCGACCGTCGAAGAGGCGCTCGCGCGCGATCCCGTCTGCGGAATGAGCGTCGATCCCAACGCGGGAAAACCTTCGACGGAATATGAGGGAACGCTGTTCCACTTCTGCTCCGCCGGCTGCAAGACGAAATTCGAGGCCGATCCGGAACGCTATTTGAGCGACAAGCCAAGGGCAGAGGAACCGGCCAAGCCGGGCACACTCTACACCTGCCCGATGCACCCGGAAATCGTCCGCGACAAGCCCGGCTCCTGCCCGCTTTGCGGCATGGCGTTGGAGCCCATGGGCGTTCCCACCGGCGACGAGGGGCCAAATCCTGAACTCATCGATTTCACCCATCGTCTTTGGGTTAGCGCCGTCTGCGCAATCCCGCTGCTGATCCTCACCATGGGGCCAATGTTCGGCCTTCCCGTTCGCGAGTGGATCGGCGAGCGCACCGCCGCGTGGGCCGAACTCATCCTCGCCACCCCGGTGGTGCTCTGGGCCGCCCTGCCCTTCTTCAAGCGCGGCTGGGATTCCATCGTCAATCGAAGCCCGAATATGTGGACGCTGATCTCCATCGGCGTGGGGACCGCTTATATCTATAGCGTCGTGGCGACGCTTTTCCCCGACATATTCCCCCACTCCTTCCGTGGACACGGCGGCTCGGTACCTGTTTATTTCGAGGCGGCGGCGGTTATCGTGGCGCTCGTCTTCCTGGGACAGGTGCTGGAGCTAAAAGCGCGCGAGCGCACCGGATCGGCCATCCGCGCCCTACTCGACCTCGCCCCCAAAACCGCCCGCCGCATAAGCAAGGACGGAACGGAAACCGATATCCCGCTTGATGAGGTGCATACAGGAGACAAGCTCCGCATCCGTCCGGGTGATTCCGTTCCGGTCGATGGCGTCGTGCTCGAAGGCCGCTCCTCCATCGATGAATCCATGATCACAGGCGAGCCGGTTCCAGTCGAGAAGACGGAAGGCGACAAGGTAACGGGGGGTACGCTCAACAAGAACGGCTCCCTCATCATGCGGGCCGAAAAGGTCGGCGCGGAAACCATGCTGTCGCAGATCGTCGAGATGGTGGCGAAGGCGCAGCGCTCCCGCGCGCCCATTCAGGGCCTGGCCGATGCCGTCTCCTTCTATTTCGTACCGGCGGTGGTTCTCGCCGCCCTCCTCGCCTTTGGCGCATGGTCGCTGTTCGGCCCTGAACCCAGCATGGTCCATGCCATCGTCTCCGCCGTCTCGGTCCTGATCATCGCCTGCCCCTGTGCGCTCGGTCTTGCGACGCCCATGTCGGTGATGACCGCCACCGGACGCGGCGCGCAAGCGGGTGTTCTGGTGAAGGATGCCGAAGCGCTGGAACGCTTCGCCAAGGTGGACACGATCATCGTCGACAAGACCGGTACGCTGACCGAAGGCAGGCCAAAGCTTACCGACGTCATCGCCCTGCCCGGTTTCAAGGAGGACGAGTTGCTTTCCCTCGCCGCCAGCCTCGAACGCGGCTCGGAACATCCGCTCGCCGAGGCGATTGTCGAGGGCGCCAATGCGCGCGGGCTGAAGCTTAAGGAGACAAGCGAATTCGACGCCGTCACCGGCAAGGGCGTCCGTGGTGAAATCGCGGGCAAAGCTGTGGCCCTTGGCAATGCGGCGATGATGGAGGCGCTGAGCCTCCCCCTCACCTCCCTCAAGGATCAAGCCGACAAGCTGCGCTCAAGCGGCAAGACGGCGATGTACGTCGCTGTCGACGGCAAGCTCGCCGGTCTTGTTGCAGTGGCCGACCCGATCAAGGCAAGCGCGGCGGACGCGATCCGGCAGCTGCACGCCTTGGGCCTCAAGATCATCATGGCGACCGGTGATGAGGAACGCACGGCAAAGGCCGTCGCGAAAAAGCTTGGGATCGATGAAGTGCGGGCCGGAATCCTTCCGGAAGGCAAGAAGACGCTTGTCGATGAATTGCAGGCCAAGGGCGCGAAGGTGGCCATGGCCGGCGACGGCGTCAACGACGCCCCGGCCCTCGCCGCCGCCTATGTCGGCATCGCCATGGGAACCGGCGCGGATGTCGCTATGGAAAGCGCAGGCATCACGCTCGTGAAAGGCGATTTAGGGGGTATCGTCCGCGCCCGCCATCTGGCGGAAGCGACCATCAGCAACATCAAGCAAAACCTGTTCTTCGCCTTCATCTACAACGTGCTGGGCGTGCCCATCGCAGCGGGCGTGCTTTACCCCATCTTCGGCATCGTGCTCTCGCCAATGCTCGCGGCGGCGGCCATGAGCCTGTCATCGGTCTCGGTGATTGGGAATGCACTGAGGCTGCGGACGGTGAGGTTGTGAGCATCATGCTGAATGCAGGCAAACCCATAGTGATCGATGTTCCCCTCGTCCGTGATCTCATAGCGAGGCAGTACCCCCAATGGGCGGATATGCCAATAGAATTGGTCGAGCCGGGCGGGTGGGATAACCGTACCTTCCGGCTCGGCGAGACCATGTCGGTTCGCCTGCCAAGTAGCGCCGCCTATGCTGCTCAAGTGGAGAAGGAGCATCGCTGGCTGCCCGCGCTTGCGCCACACCTGCCATTGCCTATCCCACAACCGCTGGCACAGGGAGCGCCTGATACTCGCTACCCTTGGCCATGGTCCGTTTATCGCTGGCTGGAAGGCAGACCCGCCAGCGATGGCGGGGTTTCCGACCTCATCGAGTTTGCCCACGCGCTTGCTGCATTTCTCGCGGCGCTTTACCGGATCGAGGTTACTCCCGACGCGCCGCGACCCGGCGTCCATAATTTCCATCGCGGCGGCGATCTTCGCATCTATGACGGTGAAACCCGTTCCGCGCTCGCAACCCTGCGGGAGCGCATCGACACGGGCGCCGCTGAAGAAATTTGGACAGCCGCTCTCGCCTCCTGCTGGCAAGGCGCACCCGTCTGGGTGCATGGCGACGTGGCGGCAGGCAATCTGCTTGTCGAACATGGCAAGCTTTGCGCAGTCATAGATTTTGGCAGTTCCGCCGTGGGTGATCCGGCTTGCGATCTCGTGGTCGCGTGGACGTTTTTCTCAGGCGAGAGCCGGAAGGCGTTCCGCACTGCGCTTCCACTCGACGAAGCCACTTGGAGGCGCGCAAGAGGCTGGGCGCTGTGGAAAGCACTGATCACCGTCAGCGGACACGACAAAAACCAGCGCGAAGCCGCGAAATCATGGCAGGTGATAGATGCGATATTGGATGAGCGTTAACCAAAATGGGGTTTATGTCAAATATTGGCATTGGCACTATTATGCAGATGAATCCTCCGTACTCCTTAAGGAAGGTAAGTCATGACCAGCAGCCTGGAGGTGAGCTTGCCCGATGGCGTGGCGCGCATACAAGACCGCCACTATGCCATTCGTTCCCTTCTGCGGGCAGAGGAAGAATTCCGGCGCGGCGAGATGTTACCCCTATCGGCATTGGATGCCGTCGATGCCGAATTGGAAGAAGAGCTACGTTAGCGGTTCTTGTTTTGATGGAATCGCCAAGCGCCCTCGCCCTTCGAGGCTTCGTTCCGCTTCGCTTCACTACGCACCTCAGGATGAGGGCTACTGCAGCGATGCAACCCTTCACCCTCATGGTGAGGTGCGGAGCGAAGCGGAGCCTCGAACCACGGGGGTGAAGGGCGCACAGTTGTTTCCGTGTAAATATGAAATGCTCTAGAAGCCCTTCACGTCCGAATGAAAACTTTCTCCTCAAACGGTTTCCCTCAGTATCCCCGCCAGGGCCGCCTGCACCCGTTCCCGCACCTCCGTCGATAATGGCAATATCGGGCGCGGCGGTTCGGCTTTGCTCAGGCCCAAAAGATCGGCGATGACATACATCACGCGGAAACTGCCAAACTCCTTGAATAATGCCCACAATGGCTCAAAAGCACCGTTGATACGCTGAGCTTCGACTGCATCGCCCGTTTGCGCCGCGCGTGTCAGCTTCAGCGCTGGTCCGGGCAGAAGCCCGGCCACGACGCTAAACCACGCATCGCAGCCTGCCAGCAGCGCGTCCGCCGCACCCCAATCGCCGCTATAGCCGATTGCGAAACCGTCCGGCGTGATCGCCCGCAGACGGGCCAATTCGTCCTTGAAGTTTCCGCCCGGCGGCAAGGGCATTTTCACGGCAACAATGTTCGGCACATGCGACAGTCGCGCAATCAACGCCTCGCTGAAGCTGAACTTGGTGGTGCCCGGATTGTTGTAAATGCACAATGGAAGCTCGGTGACGGACGCCACTGCCACAAAATGCTGGAAAACCTCCTCCTCGGTCAATGGCGTGTACGATACCGGCGCGAGCAACAGGCCATCCGCCCCGGCGCTCGCCGCATCCTGCGCCAGCCCTTGCGCCTCGTCCGTTCTCAGCGCCCCGACCCCAACGATAACAGGCGTCCTGCCCCCTACCCTGTTTACGGTCATCTCCACCGCGCGCCGCCGTTCGGCGCGAGTGAGAAAAGCGTACCCTCCGGTACTGCCGAGCAGCCCGATAGAGTCCACCCCCGCCTCATGAAGGCGGTCAAGGATGGCGCCAAGCTCGTCCGCCTGGACATGGCCCTCCGCATCGGTAGGCGTCAGCGGGAAGGCGGAAAGGCCGCGAAACAGGTTCAAGCTGATGTTCCCTATGTTCAATCAAGTTTCCGCGAAATTATCCGCTGGGGCCAATCACTGCAATACCTGCAACTTCGGCTATGCGATTGCGTCCGGGCCGGATATCATGCTGCTAAAGTAGCGGATCGCATGTTTAGAGTCTCAGAGAGGAGCGAAAACGTGACGACCCAGCAATTATTGGCGGTTGCGGTCATTTCCCTGATGATGGTGGCGTTCATCTGGGGGCGTTTCCGTTATGACATCGTCGCCATCTGTTCCCTGCTTGTCGCAATCGCGGTCGGCGTCGTGCCGTTCGATGACGCCTTCAAGGGGTTCAGCGATCAAATTGTCATCATCGTCGCGAGCGCGCTGATCGTCAGCGCCGGGGTCGCGCGATCGGGCTTGATGGAAACGCTGGTGCAGCGGTTCACCCCGCGATTGACGTCCGTAAGGGGGCAACTGGCTGTCCTCGTCATCAGCGTCACGGTGCTGTCCGCCTTCGTCAAGAATATCGGCGCGCTGGCGATCATGATCCCCATCGCCTTTCAATATGCCCGCCGCTCCAATGTCTCGCCCTCCATTTTCCTGATGCCCATGGCATATGGCGCGCTTCTGGGCGGCCTGATGACTCAGATCGGCACCTCGCCCAATATCGTCGTCTCGCGCATCCGCGCGGAAATGACCGGGCACAGTTTCACCATGTTCGATTTCACCCCCGTGGGCGTCACCCTTGCCATCGCCGGTGTCCTTTTTCTTGTTTGCTTCTATTGGCTGGTCCCGGCGCGCACCCGCGCCACCGCTTCAATGGATGAGGCGATCGAAATCAGCAATTATGTCTCCGAAGCGCGGGTAACGAAGAATTCCGCGGCGCTCGGCAAGACCGTCGCCGACCTCATGCGATCGGCGGAAGGCGACGCGAAAGTTACGTCCATCGTCCGCGGCGACAGGCATATGCCGCCCCTCCCCGACGCGGTGCTGCGCCGGAATGACATCCTCATTCTTGAAGGCGATCCCAAAGCGCTCGACCAGATCGTCACGCAAGGGCGGCTCACTCTTTCCTCCGAGCGCAAGCCCTCCGCCGACGAGCGCTCGGCGGAGATCGACGCCATCGAGGCCGTCATCGCCGATGGCTCGCCGCTCATCGGCCACTCCGCCCGGCAAATGGCGCTGTTCGAGCGCTATGACGTCAACCTTCTGGCGGTGAGCCGCCAGGGCGAGCGCATCAAGGAGCGGCTGGGCGAAATCATCTTCCGTTTTGGCGATGTCATCGTGCTGCAGGGCAAGGACACGAATTTGCCGAATATCCTGCGCGAATTCGGCTGCCTGCCGCTCGCCCGGCGACCGATCCTGCTTGGCAGCTTCCGGCGCGGGCTGGTGCCGCTGCTCATTCTCATCGTCGCCATGGGCGCCACGGCCCTGGGCATTCTACCGGTTGCAATCGCCTTCTTTAGCGCCGCCGTCGCCATGGTGCTTTTCCGCGCCCTTCCCCTGCGCGAGGTCTATGGCGAGGTCAACGGACCGATCCTTGTGATGCTCGCGGCTCTCATCCCCGTCAGCGACGCCTTGCGAACGACGGGTGCAAGCAATGTCATCGCAAACTGGCTGACGGTGTTCGGCCACGAACTCCCCCCTTACGGCGCGCTCGCGCTCATGCTCGTCACCGGCATGGCTGTCACCCCCTTCCTCAACAATGCCGCGACCGTTCTGGTCGTCGCGCCAATCGCCACCAGCTTCGCCACCGGCCTTGGCTATAAGCCGGACGCCTTCCTGATGGCGGTCGCCATCGGCGCCGGCTGCGATTTCGTGACGCCCATCGGCCACCAGTGCAACACGCTCGTCATGGCCCCCGGCGGCTATAAATTCAGCGACTACCCCCGGCTGGGCCTGCCCCTGTCGATCATCGTCGTGCTCGTCGCGGTGCCGGCGCTGATGTATTTCTGGCCGCTGCATTAAATATTTACGGCTTGTTAAGCAAGATTCGAATTCTACTAACGAAAACATATAATTAATATCGAATTTTACGCATTTCCGGCATATTTCATCTGGATCGAAAGAACAGTTTCCGGTGCGGGCGGATAGCTATAGAGGCCCGCGCCCACACCCCAAACGACCGGCGCTTTTCGAATGCCGGCGCATTCGCATATCGGAGTTCGACCCCATGTCCACGCGCAACCTTTCTCTCGTCGTCATCGCCGCTCTTGCCGCCCCCCTCGCCATGCCCGCCGCCTTGGCTGCCGACCTCGGCAACTACAACAACGAGTATGCCGAACCCGCCCCCCTGGAAACGGAACAGAACTGGTCCGGCAATTATGTCGGCGCCCAGATCGGCGCGTCCTCCTCGGAATTCCCCAACCCGTTCTCCAACCGTACAGGCGCTCTCGGCGGCGTTGTCGCGGGCAAGACCTTCCAGAACGGCAAATTCGTTTATGGCGGCGAGGTCGAGGCCAATTTCGCGGAAGCCGAACATCGCCTGGGACGCGGCGGCACGCTGCAGCAATCCTGGAGCGGCGTCGCCAAGGCGAAGGCCGGCGTGGCGATGGACAAGACGCTCGTCTATGGCGCGCTGGGCTATGGCGCGACCAAGTTCAAGCCGAAGGGCACGGTTACCTCAGGCAGCAACTGGGAAGGCGGCGTTCTTCTTGGCGCCGGCGTCGAGCAGCAAATCTCCGGCCCGCTCTCGGCCAAAGTCGAATATGATTACATGCGCTTCGGCGATGTGAAGACCGAAGTCGCAGGCAAGAGCCAGCGCGACAATCTGAGCAACCACGCCATCAAGGCGGGCGTCAACTACAGGTTCTGATAGCTTTGAATATATAAATGCCATGAACACCGGAGGCTTCGGCATCCGGTGTTCATGCGCATGAGCGCTCGAAATTTCCTTGACAAACTCAACTTATAAGTGCGCAATGATTTGCGATTGGTTTCCCCTGTTCGGGGGATGAAGCCAATATTATACGTTTTTATATTTCTGACTTTCGCAGCCGCGCAAGCGTGACGCACCGGTTCCTTCGAACGATCACCTCATGCCTGCGTCCTGTATTCCATTTTAAATAATTAAATTTAGGAAATTACGATGAACAACGAGGCCTTTCTTTGGGATACCTACGCCGATCAGGTCTACACCGGCCCCAGTTCGACGCAGACCGGTTACCCGGACGCATTCAACAAGGCAATCGGCACCAGCTTTCTGCTGGATGCCCCAAACCAGATTGTGACGTTGTCCGCAATTAACACAGAAAATCTCGATCACGGCGGACCGACATGGTGCCTTGAGTATGTGAGCATCCCGGCAGCCGAGCGTACCCTCATCGACATCAGGAACGGCACGCTGATATACTCAGGCGGATACAAGGATGGCGACGAATTTGCCCCTATATTCTATCTGGCAACCTCTCCCAGCCTCTCTTCCGCCACCTACACGCACATAAGAGTGTCGAACGAAGGCTGTTTCCAGATCAGGGACACGGTTACGGCATGGGCCAAGCCCGACTCCAGCATCGTCTTGGAAGCAACGAGCCACGGCGTGATCGACATGGAACTTGTCGAGGAGATCGAGGTAAACGTTAAAGAAATAAATATCCTGGATCAGGCGCGCCTCATCATAAAATGCTGGTGGATCGCATTGGTTCACGGACCTATCAACATAACAAAGAATGCTGGAATATTTTTAAGCTCACTATTGGCATCGGATTCCGGTACTGACGCTGTAGTCTTTGGCGATACAACAGTTACCCTCAGCGAAAACGCAAAAGGGTATATCGAAGGCGCGACGTTTTACTACGGGGATGATGTTCAATTTACTGTCCAGGACAACGCGGAATTCGTCTTCAACGTTGGCGTCATCGCTCCAAAAATCCCAGACTCCACTATCCGCTTCTCACTCGCCGGCGCCGCCCCCAAGGTGCAGATCAATAGCCTCCTCGGCTACCCCAATCAGCCGTTCGATTTCATCAACCAGACCTACCCGGAGGGCATGTTCAATTTCGTGACCGGCGCCCAGCCGAACAACGGTAAATTTCTTATCCAAACCAACGGCGATCACACCATTCCCTGGCTTGTCAGCACCAGGAAACTCATCGCGATCGATGGCGTTCCGCTTGACCCAAACAGCGATCAAGTCGATTGCCGGATCGTTACGGATGCATATCTTCAGATCAACCTGCGCAACTGATACTGGCCTTGACGATATAAACCATTAGGTGTATTTTTCCGCAAAACTAACGTTATGCGATAATATATTTTCCGCGATCTTCTAATTTAATTTTTGAGGATTTTTCATGCTGCGAGAATTTTTACCGCGAGCGGCGCTCAGCCTTTTCCTCGTCGTTTTCTTCATCGGCATTTTCGTCGCCCGCAGTGATCTTGGTACATGGGCACCCGGGCAGGCAGCCTCCGATCCCGCGCTGTCGGCTTTTGCTATACAGCCACCATCTTGATGGTTCGCAATGCCAAAAAAAAGCCGCCCTTTCGGGCGGCTTCAACTTTGGAGGAGGAAAGAAAAGAAAGAAGAGACCCGGCAATCCGGGGGCTTAGCGGGCTTGGGGAGCGCCGGGTCTCGAGCTGGGTGGGTTGCCAGCCCAAGTAAATTGCAACAAAATTAACGCGAGCGAAACCCCAATTAAATGGAGGGTATACATTTTTCTTAAAAAGAATTCGTTTTCTTTAAAGTATAGCAATGTCATGCCATTAAAGAATTGCAGTATATTAATTTTAACAACAATACGCATTTCACCGCATGTTTTTGTCGCAGGAGACAGGCGACGCCCTCCATTTTCTCGGCTAAATTCGATTCGAGGGGTGCCCTCCGCCATTTTACGGAAAGCAAGATCAGGAAAAGTGTGAGAACAAGTTTTCCGTCCAGACTTGCGAAGAACAAATATTGAGGATCATGCGATGCAAGCCGTTTTCGACGGTCATAATGATGTGTTGTTGCGCTTATGGAGCAATGCCCGCAAGGGTGCCGATCCTGTGCGAGAATTCATCGAGGGTACCGGCCGTGGCCATCTCGACCTGCCCCGCGCGAAAAAGGGTGGCGTCATGGGCGGCCTTTGCGCCATCTATATCCCCTCCGAAGGCGGCCTGAACCTCAGGAAGCCCGATGCGAACGGTCACTACCAGACGCCGCTTTCCGCCCCGTTGGAGCGCCCGCGCTCCCTCGACATCGCGCTTGAGTTGGCTAGCATCGCCCACAAAATAGATCGGGCGGGCGGCTGGAGCCTTTGCCGCAGCGGAGCGGACATCGATAAGGCCGTGGCGGATGGCCGTTTCGCCGCCGTGCTCCACATGGAAGGCTGCGAGGCGATCGACAAGGATTTGTCGGCGCTCGAAGTGTTTTATGCCGCCGGTCTGCGCTCACTCGGCCCGGTCTGGAGCCGGCATAATATTTTCGGCCATGGCGTGCCCTTCGCCTACCCCATGGACCCCGACGCCGGCCCCGGCCTGACCGATGCCGGCCGCGAACTCGTCAAGGCCTGCAACAGCCTCGGCATTCTCATCGATACCGCCCATATGACCGCAAAGGGCTTCTGGGACGTGGCGGAGCTGAGCGACCAGCCCCTCATCGCCAGCCATTCCAACGCCCATGTGCTGACGCCAGTCGCCCGCAACCTCACCGATCGCCAGCTCGATGCGATCCGCGAGCGCAAGGGCATCGCCGGGCTCAACTATGCCGTCACCATGCTGCGCGCCGACGGGCGGGAGAATGCCGATACGCCGCTTGAGGATATGGTGCGCCACATCGACCACATGGTTTCCCGCGCCGGCATCGATTGCGTGGCGCTGGGTTCCGACTTTGACGGCGCGCTGATCCCCCGCGACATCGGCGACGCCGCGGGCACGCAAAACCTGATTGTCGCGCTCCGCCGGGCCGGATATGGTGAGGAAGACCTCGCGAAGATATGCCGCGAGAACTGGTTGAGGGTGCTGCGCTCCGCCTGGCATGAAGCATGATCAAGACTGCCCGGCGGATTGACGCGCATCTACAAAAATGAGGGAACGAACATGATGATGAATTTCGGGCGATTTCGCATTCTCGCTGCCGGGGCTGCTATTGCCTTGGCTGTCACGGCAACAACGTCGGCCTCGGCGGCAACGCCGCAGGATACGCTCGTTCTGGCATGGGCATTCGACGATATCATGACGCTCGATCCCGGCGAATCCTTCGAAATCAGCACCGGCGAAATTCTCGGTAATTCCTATGACCGGCTCGTTCGCCTCGACTTGAGCGACACGTCCAAGGTGGTAGGCGACATCGCGGAAAGCTGGACCGTCTCCGACGACGGCCTGACCTATACGTTCAAGCTCAAGCCCGGCCTCAAATTCGCCTCCGGCAATCCTGTTACCGCCGAGGACGTTGCTTTTTCAATTCAGCGCGCGGTGAAGATCGACAAGAGCCCATCCTTCATCCTCACCCAGTTTGGCCTGACCGCGGCCAATGTCGATGAGAAGGCCAAGGCCGTCGATCCTTCCACCTTCGTGCTGACCGTCGACAAGCCTTATGCCCCGAGTTTCGTGCTCAATTGCCTCACCGCCGACGTCGCCTCCGTGATCGACAAGACGCTGGTGCTGCAGAATGTCGTCGGTAATGATTACGGCAATGCCTGGCTGAAGAACCATTATGCCGGCTCCGGCCCGCTGACCATCCGCGACTGGCGCGCCAACGAAATCCTCGTCATGGAGCGCAACGACAATTATCATGGTGACAAGGCGAAGCTGAACCGCGTCATCTACCGCCATGTGAAGGAAAGCGCGACGCAGCGCCTGTTGCTCGAAAAGGGCGATGTCGATATCGCGCGCAATCTCCAGCCCGGCGACCTCGACGCCATGGCGAAGGAAAAGGACATCTCCTTTACCAGCGCGCCGAAGGGCACGGTGTACTATTTCGGCCTGAACCAGAAGAATCCTGATCTCGCCAAGCCCGAAGTGCGCGAGGCGCTGAAATATCTCGTCGATTACAACGCCATCGGCAAGACGCTGATCAAGGGCATCGGCACGATCCACCAGCCGTTCCTGCCCAAGGGCGTTCTCGGCGAGATCGACGATACGCCCTACAAGCTCGACGTCAAGAAGGCCAAAGAACTGCTTGAGAAGGCCGGTCTCAAGGATGGCTTCTCCGTCACCATGGATACGCGCAACACCCAGCCGATCACCGGCATCGCGGAATCGATGCAACAGACCTTCGCCAAGGCGGGCGTCAAGCTTGAGATCGTCCCAGGGGACGGCAAGCAGACCCTCACCAAATACCGCGCCCGCAACCACGACATCTATATCGGCGACTGGGGCATGGATTACTGGGACCCGCACAGCAACGCCGATACGTTCACATCCAACCCCGATAACAGCGACGGCGCTTCGGCCAAGACGCTCGCCTGGCGCAATAGCTGGGATATTCCTGAACTGACGAAGGAAACCAAGGCCGCCGTGCTGGAACGCGACACCGCCAAGCGCGTCGAGATGTACCACGACCTGCAGAAGAAGGTGCTGGATACCGGTCCCTTCGTGATCCTCTTCCAGCAAACCGAGGTGGCGGGCGTCCGGGACAATATCGAGAACTACAAGCTCGGCCCGACGTTCTCGACCAACTATGTTTATACGGTGGGGAAGAAGTAAAGGCGACGTTGCCGGAGCGCCCCTCCCTCCCCCTTGCGGGGGTCCGAAGGACGGGCCGAGACCCGTGGCTCGGCCCCGGCAAGTGGCCCGAAGGGTCGGGTGGGGGTGGTGACGTTTACACCACGGTCTCCAGCAGAGGCGCAAATGTCACCACCCCCATCCGCCCGCTCCGCGGGCACCTTCCCCGCAAGGGGGAAGGAGGGGGCGAGCCGGTCCGACAGAGCAGAATGGCTGCCCCATGAAGGAAAACCGTTGCTTAAAAATGAAGGCCCCCCGCCGTGGTAGCGTTTGATGTACCCCGATCAACTGTCCGCCTCCGAGCCACCGGGCTGGCCACCACCATCGGCAAATTCCTCGTCATCGTCATCACCACCTATCTCGGCCTCCTCGCCGTGACCTTCTTCATCGGCCGCGTCATCCCCATCGACCCCGTGCTCGCCATCGTCGGCGACCGCGCGCCTGCCAGCACCATAGCCCGCGCCCGGCAGGAGCTGGGCCTCAACGAACCGCTCTGCTGGCAGTTCGTCATCTACGTCTCGAAGGTCCTCCACGGCGATTTCGGCACATCGGTGCTCACCGGCAATCCGGTCCTGACCGACATACGCCGCGTATTTCCCGCGACGATGGAACTCGCCACGCTCGGAACGCTCATCGGCTCAATGATAGGCGTCCCGCTCGGCGTTCTGGCTGCAGTAAAGCGCGGAACGTTCATCGACCAGACGGTGCGCGTCATCGGCCTGTTCGGCTATTCCGTGCCGATCTTCTGGCTCGGCCTGATGGCGCTGCTGGTCTTCTATGCCCGCCTCGGCTGGACAGCGGGGCCGGGACGCATCGATGTCGTATATGAATACACCTTCACCCCGATCACGGGCTTCTACATCATCGATGCCATCATCCAGCGCCAATGGGATGCGCTGCGGGATATCCTCAGCCATATCATCCTGCCCGCCTGCCTGCTCGGCTATTTTTCGCTCGCCTATATCAGCCGCATGACCCGCTCCTTCATGCTGAACGAGCTGGAACAGGAATATGTGGTCGCCGCCCGCGCCAAGGGCCTGTCGGAGAGCCGCATCATCTGGCGCCATGCGTTGCGCAATGCAGCCGTACCGCTGGTTACGGTGATCGCGCTTTCCTATGCCGGCATGCTCGAGGGCTCCGTCCTCACCGAAACCGTCTTCTCCTGGCCGGGTCTCGGCCAATACATCACCAACTCGCTGCAGAATGCCGACATGAATGCCGTACTCGGCGGTACTGTTGTCATCGGCTCCGTCTTCATCGCCTTGAACCTCATCTCCGATCTGCTCTATCGGACCCTCGATCCAAGGACGCGCGCCCGATGAGCGAAATCGCAGAAACAAACCAAAGTTTTCGTAACTGGCTCCTCTCCGAGCGCCCGCAATCGCGCATGCAGGCGCGGCTCGGGCGGTTCTACATGGTCTGGCGGCGCTTCACGGCCAACAGGCTCGCCGTGCTTGGCCTTCTCATCATCCTCGCCCTGCTCTTCGTCGCCGCCTTCGCCAATTTGCTGGCGCCCTATTCGCCTTTCAACGGCGATCTCGCGACCACGCGGCTTCTGCCGCCCGGCGGCGCGCATCTGCTCGGCACCGACGATCAAGGCCGCGATATCCTCTCGCGCCTCATCTACGGCTCGCGGCTGACG
This sequence comes from Paramesorhizobium leguminum, assembly GCF_003217235.1. Lineage (GTDB taxonomy): Bacteria > Pseudomonadota > Alphaproteobacteria > Rhizobiales > Rhizobiaceae > Paramesorhizobium > Paramesorhizobium leguminum. The sequence continues at coordinate 44,133 of NZ_QJTF01000003.1, forward strand.
CTTTACGTGGTCCTGCTCGTCGCCATCATCGCCGCCCCCATCGGGCTGCTGGTCGGCACCGTCGCCGGCTATGCGGGCGGGTGGACCGACGCGATCCTGATGCGCATCACCGACATCTTCCTCGCCTTCCCGAAGCTCATCCTGGCCCTCGCCTTCGTCGCCGCGCTCGGACCGGGCATCGAAAACGCCGTCATCGCCATCGCCATCACCTCATGGCCGCCCTATGCCCGCATCGCGCGGGCGGAAACCCTGACGGTACGCAATTCCGACTATATCGCCGCCGTGCAACTGATGGGCGCCTCCCCTGCCCGCATCGTCATCCGCCACATCATGCCGCTCTGCCTCTCCTCGCTCATCGTGCGCGTGACGCTCGACATGGCCGGCATCATCCTCACCGCCGCCGGTCTCGGCTTCCTCGGGCTCGGCGCGCAGCCGCCATTGCCGGAATGGGGCGCGATGATAGCCTCCGGGCGCCGCTTCATCCTCGACCAATGGTGGGTCGCCGCCATGCCGGGCCTCGCGATCCTCATCGTCAGCCTCGGCTTCAACCTGCTCGGCGACGGCCTGCGCGATGCGCTCGATCCCAGAGGCAGCAACCAATGAGCACGCTTCTCGACGTCCAGGACCTGCGGGTCCACTTCCCCACCCGCACCGGCACCATCGAGGCGGTGCGCGGCGTTTCCTTCTCGCTCGGGCGCGAACGGCTCGGCATCGTCGGCGAATCCGGCTCCGGCAAATCGCAGACGGGTCGCGCCATCATGGGCCTGACGCCGCCGCATGCGGAGGTGGCGGCCAAGCGCCTCGCATTCGACGGCGTCGATCTTCTGAAGATTTCGCCGCGTGAACGCCGGACACTGCGCGGCAACCGCATCGCCATGGTGCTGCAGGACCCGAAATATTCGCTCAATCCGGTCATGACCATCGGTCGCCAGATCGTCGAGACGCTCCGCGCCCATGAAAACATCGGGCGGGCGCAAGCAAAACGGCGCGCGCTCGAAATGCTGGAGGCGGTACAAATCCGCGATCCCGAACGCGTCTTCGGCCTTTATCCGCACGAAGTCTCAGGCGGCATGGGCCAGCGCGCCATGATCGCCATGATGCTGATATCAGGGCCGGAACTGCTCATCGCCGACGAGCCGACCTCGGCGCTCGATGTCACGGTACAGCTTGAAGTGCTCGCCATTCTCGACAAGCTGGTCGCCGAACGCGGCATGGGCCTGATCTTCATATCCCACGATCTGCGCCTCGTCTCCTCCTTCTGCGACCGCGTCATCGTCATGTATGCGGGCCGCATCGTCGAGGAGATCGCGGCGAGCGATCTCGCCAATGCCAAGCATCCCTATACGCAAGGGCTGCTCGACTGCATGCCGAAGCTTGGGTTTGACCGTCATCCCCTGCCCACCTTGCAGCGTCAGGCGGAGTGGTTGCTATGACAGCCCTCTCCGTCAACAAGCTCGAAGTCGTCTTCGATTCTTTCCGCGCGCTGAAAAGCGTCAGCATCGATGTACGCCAAGCCGAATCCTTCGGCCTCGTCGGAGAATCCGGTTCCGGCAAATCGACGCTGCTGCGCGCCGTCGCCGGACTTGCCCCCATCGCATCGGGCGAAATCCGCATCGATAGAAACCCGGTCACCACCCCGCGCGGCAAGGCCTTCTACCGCACGGTCCAGATGGTATTCCAGGACCCCTACGGCTCACTCCATCCGCGCCAGACCGTGGACCGCCTGCTGCTCGAACCGCTCGCCATTCACGGCTTCGCCGACAGCGAAAAGCGCATCGTCCGGGCGCTCGACGAGGTGGGCCTCGGTTCCGGCTTCCGCTTCCGCTATCCGCACCAGCTCTCCGGCGGCCAGCGCCAGCGCATCGCCATCGCCCGCGCGCTGATCGTCGAACCCTCGATCCTGCTCCTCGACGAACCAACCTCGGCGCTCGACGCCTCGGTGCAAGCCGAAGTGCTCAATTTGCTCGAACATATCCGTCGCGACCGCAAGCTGACCTTCATCATGGTCAGCCACGACCTCGCCGTCATCACCCATATGTGCGAGCGGCTGGCGGTCATGCAGAACGGAGATATTGTGGAACAGCTCGATGCGGAGGATCTGGCGAGTGGCAACGTCCGCGAGGACTATACCCGCAACCTGATGCGGGCGAGCGAAGGCTTTCGACGCAAAACAGCGTAATATCAGGCATTTACGTCGAAACCTTTACTCGATTTTTCACCCATTTTAGTGCATTTTATATTTTCATGGAAACAACTGTGCGCCCTTCACCCCCGTGGTTCGAGGCTCGCTACGCTCGCACCTCACCATGAGGGTGAAGGGTTGCAACGCCGCAGTAGCCCTCATGGTGAGGTGTGAATGGAGCGAAGCGGAATGAGCCTCGAACCACGGGGGCGCTTGGTGATCCGTCAAAATATGAACCGCTGTAGCTTTCACATAAAGGACAGCGCGGCATTCCCCCGCGCTGTCATCCATCCGTCAATCAACGATATTACGATCATCCATCGAACGAGCAGTTATTCGCGTGTCGCCTCGAAACGGCACTCCAGGGGAAAACCAAAGCTGGGGACTGAGTAGATGGATGTAGATATTTTCAAGGATATCCTCGTGCCGGTTATCGGCGGGCTGGGCATCTTCATGCTCGGCCTCGAATTCATGTCGAACGGCATTCAGGCGCTTTCCGTCAACAAGATGCGCGCCTTTCTCGCCAAGGCGGCGGGAACGCCGATCAAGGGCGTACTGGCCGGTACAGCCATTACCGGCGTCATCCAGTCTTCGACCGCGATGACGGTGATGGTCGTCGGCCTCGTCAACGCCGGTGTCGTGGGCCTCCGGCCAGCCATCAGCGTCATCATGGGCGCCAATATCGGCACGACGCTTGGCAACGGGCTGATCGCGCTGCCGCTCGGGCCGCTGGGCTTGATCTTCGCGGGCGCGTTCTCCCTCCTCTACTGCTTCTCCAAAAGCGAGAAGGTCCGCAACATCGCGCTCGCCTGCATGGGCTTCGCGCTGATCTTCTACGGGCTCAACCTTATGACCGGCGGCCTGCGCCAGTTGCGCAACATGCCTGAAGTGATGGACCTGCTTTCGACGCTGCAGGCCGACAGCTATTTCAACCTGCTCAAATGCGTTCTTATCGCCGCCGGCGTGACCGCGATGATCCACTCATCGTCAGCGACGATCGGCATCGTCATGGGCCTCGGCGCCGCCGGCATCCTCGACTGGCAGACGGCCGTCGCCTTCTCGCTCGGCGCGGATCTCGGCACCACGATCACCTCATGGATCGCCTCGCTCAATTTGTCGAAGAACGCCAAGCGCGCCGCTTACGCGCATATCACCTTCAACATCATCGGCGTGTGCATCACCGTCCCGTTGTTCTTCGTCTCCATCGAAATTCTGAAATGGGGTATGCAGTGGTTCGGCGGCGACCCCGCTATTCCGGTCATGGTCGACGGCAAGGAAACCTTCCCGCTGGTTCCGGTCGCGGTCGGCCTCTATTCCACCTTCTTCAATGTCTTCAACACGGCGCTGCTGTTTCCCTTCGTCGGCGTGTTTGAGCGCGTGCTCTCGCGTATCGGCCGCACCGATGCCGAGGACATCGAGGATTACTCGACGCCCAAATTCCTCAACAGCAAGCTCGCCAGCGATTTCGCGCTCGCCGTTCCCGCCGTGCAGAAGGAAACCGCCCGTCATCTGCAGGCGGGAGCGATGTTTCTCGACATCGCGCGCGGCGCCAAGACCGCGCCGTCCGATCCGGGCGAGCACTATCTCGCAACCGACATTCTCAGCCGCGATATCCGCGCCTATACCGCTTCGCTGATGAAGGAAGACCTGCCCTACGAGCAGCTCGACCTCATCGCCAGCCTGATCGAGGAGGCGGATTTCACGGCTGCGCTGACGGAATCGATGCATCAGGTGGCGCGCCGCGTCAAACGCGAGAAGTTCAGCGATCCGGCCCGCGCTATCGTCGAAGCCGCGCTCGACAAGCTCGACGCCTCGCTACGCGAGATCATGCCCGACCACGGCATCACCGATCCCGCCATGCCCGCCGGCCATGTCAGCTACCCCGAGGTCGAGGAACTGCGCGCGCGCACCCTTGCACTCGGCCCCAATGCCGGCGCCGAAGAACGCGGCACGATCCTCGCGCTGCTTGGTTCAATCGAACGGGCGGAAATCCTCATCCACCGCATCGACGCCGAATGCCAATCCGTCAACCGCCAGAGCATTTTGGCGCGCGCGGCACAGAGGCATGATCGGTCGCGCTCGGTGAGCGAGAGCGACATGAGCCAGGGCGATTTAAGCCCGGTGCCGGCGGAATAAGCGCGGCGTGTGACTTATGATAAATGGCATCGCCTGATGGGCGGTGCCATTTTTACTTTTAATGCTCGCGCTAAAATACCCCCCTCTGCCCTGCCGGGCATCTCCCCCTCAAGGGGGGAGATTACGCCTTCATGAACGCTCGGAACCAATTGCAAACGTCGCAAAATGGAAGCGGAAGGATGTGTCAGCCAATCTCCCCCCTTGAGGGGGAGATGTCCGGCAGGACAGAGGGGGGTGAAGTGCCCCGCAGCGCCCGTAAACCACCCCTAACTCCCCGTAAGCTCAAACTGCGCATCATGCAGCCGACGATAAACCCCTCCGGCAGCAATCAAATCTCCATGCCGCCCCTGCTCCGCCACCCCAGTCTCATCCACCACGACAATACGATCCGCATTCCTGATCGTCGCCAGCCGATGCGCGATTACCAGCGTCGTCCGCCCCGCCGAAAGCTCCGCAAGCGATTGCTGGATCGCCCGCTCGGTTTCGGTATCGAGCGCCGAGGTCGCCTCGTCGAGAATGAGGATCGGCGGGTTCTTCAGGAACATGCGCGCAATCGCCAGGCGTTGCTTCTGGCCGCCCGAAAGCTTCACGCCGCGCTCGCCGATGATGGTATCGTATCCAGCAGGCAGGCTTGCAATCATCGCATCGAGCCGCGCGCGGTGCGCCGCCGTCTCAATCTCCCGGTCGCTCGCATCGAGACGGCCATAGGCGATGTTTTCGCGGATCGAGCCGCCGAACAGGAACACGTCCTGCTGCACGATGCCGATTTGCTCACGCAGGGAGGCGAGCGTCATCTTGCGGATGTCCACGCCGTCGATGCTGATCTCGCCCGCATCGATCTCATAGAAGCGCGGCAGAAGCGAGCAGAGCGTGGTCTTCCCGGCCCCTGACGGGCCGACAAAGGCCACTGTCTCGCCCGCGCGGATTTCCAGATCAATATCGCGCAGCACCTTTTTGTCGGCGCTGTAGCCGAAGGTGACATTGCGATAGCGGATATCGCCGGTGAGACCCGATACGGCAACCGCATCCGGCGCGTCGACGATGTCCGGCTCGGTATCGAGAAGCTCCGTATAGCGGCGGAACCCGGCGATGCCCTTGGGATAGGTCTCGATGACCGAATTGATCTTTTCGACCGGGCGGATGAATACGCCCACCAGCAGCAGGAAGCTGATGAACCCGCCATTGGTCAATTGCCCGTGCAGCACGAACCATGTCCCCGCCAGCATGACGATGAGCTGCGTCAGCCGCATCGACATGTAGGAGAGCGACGTGCTTGCCGCCATGATGCGATAGGCATCGAGCTTGGTCTCGCGGTAGCGGCTGTTCTCGCGCGCGAAGAGCTTGCGTTCGTACTCCTCGTTGGCAAAGGCCTGGACGACGCGCATGCCGCCGACATTTTCCTCGATGCGCACGTTGAAATCGCCGACGCGGCCATAGAGCGCCTGCCAGGTGCGCGTCATGCGGCCGCCATAGCGGCTCGTCAGCCACGCCACCAGCGGCACGACCGCCGCCGTAATCCATGCCAGATGCACGTTGATCGAGAACATCAGCGCGAAGGCGCCGAGAAAGGTCATGATGGCGATGAAGAGGTCTTCCGGCCCGTGATGCGCGACCTCGCCCACCTCCTCCAGATCCTTGGTGACGCGGGCGATCAGATGCCCCGTCTTGGTGTTGTCGTAGAAGCGGAAGGAGAGCTTCTGCAAATGGTCGAAAACCTTGCGCCGCATCTCCGTCTCGATGTTGATGCCGAGCATATGGCCCCAATAGGTCACCACCGCCATCAACCCGGTATTGACGAGATAGACAATCAGCAGCCCGGCGGAAGCGAGCAGGATCAGCGCCCAGTCCTGCCCCGGCAGGAGATGATCAACGAACATCTTGATCGCCATGGGAAAGCCGAGTTCCAGAAGACCGGAGAGGACGGCGCAGCCGAAATCGACAAGAAAAAGGCCCTTGTAGGGCCTGTAATAGGAGAAGAACCGCCGGAGCATGGGTCAGGAACCTGAATTTATCCGGCGGGGAATCGCCGGATATCAGTTGTCGTCTTTGTCACGCCTTGCATTATCGCCATCAAGGCCGCGGCGCCAGTAGGCAACGACAAGATGGTCCTGCCGGTCGAGCTTGCGTTCTTTACGTATATAAGCGCGGATAGCGCGGAAGGCCGCGAACTCGCAGCCAGCCCAGGCGTATACGCGTGTGCCGTCATCGGGAAATTCCACCGCGCGCACCGCATCGGCGAGCAGCGCGGTCGTCCCTGCTTCCTGTCCATTGCGGTGAAGCCAGACCACATCGATATCGGCATCGGAGCGCAAATCCTGCTCTTCCGCCGCGCTATCCACCTCAATGCGCACCACGGCTTTCACATGCGCGGGTAGGCTTTCCAGAATGCGGCCGATGGCCGGCAGCGCCGTTTCATCACCGGCGAAGAGATACCAGTCCGCATCGCCCAGAGCGCTGCCACCGGGACCGGTCATGCCCACCAGATCGCCCTCTCCGGCCTTCAGCGCGAAGGAAGAGCCCGGCGTCTCGTCACCCTCGTGGATGACGATGTCGATATCGACCTCGCCTCTCTCCACGTCGATATTGCGGATCGTATAGACCCGGTTGACGAGCTTGTTCTCGCCCTCCGGCCAGAGCGGACGCCCGTCCTCGCCGGTGACCGGCCATTGCGGCGCAGCCACGCCCTTTGGCGGAAAAAGCAGGCGCACATGCAGCCCGCCATGCGCGAAGCGCTCCATATTCTCGCCCTTGAGCGTCACGCGGCGCATATGCGGCGTGATATTGCGGGCGCAGACGACGCGCATCTCGCGGAAATAGGGCAACGGCGAGCCAGCCGCGCCATCGCCGCTCCAGACGATCCTCGGCGTCTCGCCCTCGGCGAATTCGAGGACATGCTCGGCAACGGCATATTTCATATAGGCAAGGCCCGTATCGTCATCCCCTTCGGTATGGAAGGTGAGACTCACATCATCGGCCTCCACCACGGCGCGGCCATAGGGCAGCGCAAACTCGCCCCGCCGCTCCGTCATGGTGATATCGGCGTGTTCGGAGAAATGGTCGAGAAGTTTACCCATAAGAATATGAGGCTGCGAAAGCGTGACGCGCGTGGTGGCGCTCAAACGGCTATGCTGCATGGCAAACTCCCCGAAAATCCGATGGGATAGGTATGCGGCAGAATTAGCTCAAGATAACATGACGACGCAAGTCATGTTTTTAAAATCGGATGAATTTTATCAGGATTGCCGCTCGCGGGGATTAATCAGCGAGAACCGAGATTTATTCGGTCATGGAGCGCTTGTCCTGATACTCTATCCATAACACGATCACCCAACCAAGGACGACAATGACGAGCGAAGATTACGAAGGCAAATAGCTGCGTACCAGTCATGGCCTCAGCGCCGGGAATGCTTAGCGTCTGAATGCCTACTCTGATATTTGGCCCAAAGCAAAGCGCCGTATCCGCCAGCTGCTACTAGAACTGGCAAAACGAAGAGATAAAAAATCTGAGCAGCCGTCATATTCTTTCTAACGACCGGAACGGCTATGGAAGTGTTTATCGTACCAAATCCAGCCAAAGCAGGCCACGGCGACCAGAATTGGGAAAACCCACCACATGAAAATTTGTTGTGTCATGGAGCATTACCGGCGCGGATGCTTGGGGTCAGCGCGCTTGTTCTGATACTCGGTCCAAAGCACAATCACCCAGCCAAGGCCAGCGATGACGAGTGGGAGAATTACGAAGGCAAATAGCTGCATACCAGTCATTCTACCAATCCTCCAAGGATGCGTCTTGCTCCCAAATGTAAGGCAAAAGCGCTGAAAAGCCAAATGCCGACCCCGATAATAATCGTCGATGATCGGACTGGCGTTGTTGCCACATTATAAAAAGCAGCAGCGATCGGGGCCAGAACACCGACGGTAAACGACGATGTGGCCGCCGTGTTGAATGCGTTCGCCAGCAGTTTTATCCGCTCGTTATGAATCAACGACATTTCCCCCTCCCACTATATTCCCCATCTCATCTTACCTCATCAGCTTCACCGCCGATAGCATCGTCACCGGCAGGGCCTGACGCCAGACGTCGAACTCGCCGAGCGGAGCGGCATGGCTCACGCTAAGCCGCGTCAACTCGCCGCCCACCTTTTTCTGCCATTCCACCAGCATCATTTCGCTTTGGATCGTCACGGCATTGGCGACGAACCGGCCGCCGGGCTTGAGGCTTCGCCAGCAGGCCTCCGCCACGCCCATGTCGGTGAAGCCCCCCCCGATGAAGATCGCATCCGGCGCCTCCAGCCCTTGGAGCGCAGCGGGCGCCTCGCCTTTGACCAGTTCGAGCCCGGGCACGCCGAGCGCCAAACGGTTGCGCTCGATGATCCCCTGCCTTCCCGCATGCGCCTCGATGGCGATGGCGCGGCAGGTCGGATGCGCGCGCATCCATTCGATGCCGATGGAACCGCAACCCGCGCCCACATCCCAGAGCAATTCACGCGGCATCGGCGCAAGCCGGGCGAGCGTTGCGGCCCGCACGTCGCGCTTGGTCAGCTGCCCATCATTCTCGAAGGCGGCATCGGGCAATCCAGCTACGGGGGAATAAAATATCGCCTCCACCCCTCCCCGGCATTCGACGGCGAGCACATTGAGATCAGCGGTGCGTTCATGCACCCAGCCGCTCGCGGTGCCTTCGATACGGCGCTCCCTGGGGCCGCCCAGATGTTCGAGGGCGGTTATCAGGCTTTCGCCGAAACCGCGCGCGGCGAGAAGCCCCGCCACCTCACCCGGCGTTCCGCCATCATTGCTTAGGATCAACAGCCGATTGCCGGGCTGGATATGGGCATGGATGATTTCCAGCGGCCTGCCATGGACGCTGAGCATTGTCGCGTCCTGCAAGGGCCAGGCCATTCGCGCCGCAGCAAGCGAAAACGACGAGGGAAACGGCAGGATATGCATTTCCTGCGGCGGGATATGCCGCGCCAGCGTTGCCCCCATGCCGTAGAACATGGGATCACCGCTCGCGAGCACTACGACCGGCTTGCCGTGATGGGATAGGATCATGTCTATGGCAGCGGAAAACGGCGTCGGCCACGCGATCCGCTTTCCCTTGATGTTCCCGTCGAGAAAATCGAGATGCCGCCTGCCACCGAAAATGACTTTGGCATCGGCAAGAGCGTCACACGCGGCGCGGCCCAAGCCTTCCACGCCGTCTTCTCCGATGCCGATGATCGTCAGCCATGGCGCCATGTCGCTTCCAGACCTTACAGTTGCTTCAAGGAGCTATCTTCAATTCGCCTTGCCGCTCACGCCTGCTTGCTCGAAGGTGGCCATGCCCGTGTGACAAAGGGCGGCGGCCTTGACGATGCCGGCGGCGAGTGCAGCGCCCGTGCCCTCGCCAAGCCTCATGTCGAGATCGAGCAACGGCTTCTTGCCGAGCTTTTCCAGCACCCGGCGATGGCCAGGCTCCGCCGACACGTGGGCGAACAGGCAATGGTCGATCGCCGCCGGATTGGCCGCATGCAGGATCGCGGCGGCGGAAGTCGCCACATATCCGTCGATGATGACAGGCACCTTCTCCATCCGCGCGGCGAGGATCGCTCCTGCCATGGCGGCGATTTCGCGCCCACCCAGCCTGCGCATCAGTTCCAGCGGATCTTTCAGATGGCTGCGATGCAGCCCCACCGCCGCGCGCACCGCCGCGACCTTGCGCTTTAGCACTTCGCCATTGGCGCCTGTGCCGGGACCGGCCCATTCCTCAGCCGTCCCGCCATAAAGGCCATGGCAGATCGCCGCCGCTATGGTGGTATTTCCGATGCCCATCTCGCCGATGCAGAGAAGATCAGTGCCGCCGGCAATCGCTTCCATGCCGAAAGCCATGGTTGCCGCGCAGGTCTTCTCGTCCATCGCCGCTTCCTCCGTGATGTCGCCAGTCGGAAAGTCCAGCGCCAGGTCGAATACTTTCAGACCAAGATCGTAGGCGATGCACATCTGGTTGATCGCCGCGCCGCCTGCGGCGAAGTTCTCCACCATCTGCGCGGTCACGCTTGAAGGATAGGGCGAAACGCCCTTGGCCGTGACGCCATGATTGCCGGCGAAGACGGCGACTAGCGGCCGCGTCACCTGCGGCTTTGCCCTACCCGTCCAAGCGGCAAGCCAGACGGCAATTTCCTCCAGCCGCCCGAGCGATCCGGCAGGCTTGGTCAGCACGGCATCGCGCTCCCGCACGGCCTGCGCGGCGCGTTCGTCCGGCCCCGGCAGATTGCGGATCAGTTCGCGGAAATCGTCGAAAGGCAGGCCGGTCGTCGTCATTCTGAGAATCCTGAAACTTGAAATCGTGCGCGTTCTATAAGCGCTTGGCCCGAAATTTCAAATGATGCTGCTGTTATTGTTTAAACAGAAATGGATCCCTTCACCCCCGTGGTTCGAGGCTCATTCCGCTTCGCTCCATTCACACCTCACCATGAGGGTGAAGGGTGCCGGCGCTTTAGTAGCCCTCATGGTGAGGTGTGACCCGAAGCTTGCGAAGGGGAGCCTCGAACCACGAGGGCGCCGGGCGCTACACAGCGAGCGCCGCGTCCAGAATACGGATCTGCGTCGACGACGATCCGTTCCAGTGGTTGATCGCCAGATTGCCCGCGACGTGGATCGTCTGGCCCGAGCGGTTCAGGAGAAAATCGCCAAGCGCGCTTCCGGCGGCGCGAAACGCGATGGCGTTGATGCGCTTGCCATCGGCGCCCGCAAGCGTCGCGCGGATATGATCCTTGCCGACGACATTCGCGCCCACGAGCCGGTGATGCGGCAAGGCAAGCACCGGCTGCGGATGGCCTGAGCCGTAGGGACCGGCCTTTTCCAGCGCGGCGTATAGCGTTAATGTTGCGCCCGAAGCGGAAAGCGCGCCGTCGATGGCAAGGCTATGGTCGCCGCGCAGCTTCGCCACCGCCGCGCTCGCGGCCTCTTCGAAATAGGCGCGAAGGCTACCCAGTTTCTCCCGCTCCACCGTGATGCCCGCCGCCATGGCGTGGCCGCCGCCTTTCACGAGCAGGCCCTTCTCCACTGCGCCGCGCACGATGCGGCCCAGATCGAAGCCGGTGATCGAGCGGCCGGAACCGGCGCCGGTGCCGTTCTGGTTGAAGGCGATGGCGAAGGCGGGACGCCGCGTCCGCTCCTTCAATCTCGCTGCGATCAACCCGACAATGCCCGGATGCCAGTCTTCGCTCGCCGTGACGACGATGGCAGGTCCCTCGCCGCCCCGCATTTCCATGGCGGCTTCAGCTTCCGCTTGCGCCAGCATCTGCAGTTCCATCGCCTGGCGTTCCTGGTTTAGCCGGTCGAGCTCCTGGGCGATGCGCTCAGCTTCGACCGGATCGTCCAGCGTCAGGAGACGACTTCCAAGCCCGGCATCGCCGATGCGTCCGCCGGCATTGATGCGCGGACCGATAAGAAAGCCCAGGTGGAAATTATTCAACGGTTCGCCAATGCGCGAGACCCGCGCCAGCGCCGCCAGCCCGGCATTCTGCTGCGCCCGCGCCACCAGAAGCCCCTTGACGACGAATGCCCGGTTGACGCCCTTGAGCGGCACCACGTCGCAGATGGTCGCCAGCGCCACCAGATCGAGAAGGCTCAGAAGATCAGGCGCGCTGATATCGCCGGCGATACGCCGTTCGCGTAAAGTCCGCAGCACCTGCACCAATGTGAGGAATACCACGCCCGCAGCACACAAATGCCCCTGCGCGGAAATATCGTCATCGCGATTGGGATTGACGATTGCGAAGGCCGCCTGCGGCAACGCACCGCCCACCTGATGGTGGTCGAGCACCACAACATCGCTACCCGCTTCCCGCGCTGCCTCGATAGCCGCCGCGCTGTTCGTCCCGCAATCCACCGTGACGATCAGCGATGCGCCTTGCGCTGCGAGTTCGCGCATGGCTTGCGGGTTCGGGCCGTAACCTTCGAAGATGCGGTCGGGAATATAGATAGCATTGGCGATATGGTAATGGGTCAGGAATCGCGACAGCAACGCGGAGGAACAGGCGCCATCGACATCGTAATCGCCAAAGATCGCCACGCGCTCGCGATTGGCTATTGCCGAGGCGATGCGTTCCGCCGCTCGCTCCATATCGGTCAGGAGCAGCGGGTCGGGCATCAGTGACTTGATCGTCGGCTCGATGAATAAAGGCGCATCGTCGAGCGAGACGCCCCGCCCCGCCAGCACCCGCGCCACCAGATCCGGCATCCCATGATTCTGCGCAATCGCCAGCGCGGTGTTGGCCTCGCGCAGTCCCAACCGATCGACCCATCTCGATTCGGTGGCGGACCGGCTGACGCCGAGGAAGAAACGGTCTTGGATCAGGGCGGCGGAACTTGTCATGCTCCGTTCAAACATGAGAGGCGGCATTCATGCAATGCCGCGTCGGGGAAATTCTCTGTTAGCTGCGAGGATCAGGACAAACTGGGAGCAATCAGCGTAACGGTCGGAAAATAATTTTTATAGCGGCGGACGTCACGGGTCAGCAGCGGGAGCTTCTGGACTGCGGCATGCGCGCCGATAAAAAAATCCGGTAGGACACCTGTCCGTACGCCGCCTGCCCTGCGATATTGAGTGAAAGCCTTCCCAGCCAGAAACAGCGCTTCGCGGGGAACAGGCTCTACTTCAACACCGACCACCTCAACAAAATCATCCAGATTTCTAGCAGACTCATAACGGGAAGCAAGCTCGGCATAGACCACATCGTTGATCAATAACGGCCCGGTTAGCTGCGCTATTTCAAATTGCTCACGTGACCATGCCAGCCAATGAGGATCCAACGTTGCTATATCCAAAAGAACGTTGGTATCGACGAGGATCACGACCCACCGCGCATCAGTTCCATGATTTCGTCGGTGGTCGGTCCCGGTCCGGCATGACCGAGAGCCTTCTCAATCCGGCTCGGTATCTTTTTACCGTCCGCCCGGACAAGCACAACCTGCCTGTCACTATTAAGACTAAATACCAGCTCGGTGCCCGGAGTGAGTCCAAGGAAGTCCCGAACGCCTTTCGGGAGGGTGATCTGGCCCTTTGCCGACACTTTCGTAGTCATATTTACACCTCAGGTAATGCCTTATGAAATAAGGTATTACCTTGCCGGTGAAAACTCAATGTCGGATCATTTGGGACCGAGTCCTAGAACTTCGCCATGTCCTGATGGCGCGCCTTGATTTCGCGCACGGTCTGGGAATAGGCGCGCATGACGATGGTGTGCGTCTGGATATAATCGCGGGCGAATTTCACGCCCGATAGCATGTTGCCGTCGGTGACGCCGGTGGCGGCGAACAGCACATCGCCCTTCGCCATCTCTTCCATGGTGTAGACCTTTTTCGGGTCCGAAATGCCCATCTTCGCGGCGCGTGCGATCTTCTCGTCGGTGTTGAGCTGCAGCCGGCCTTGCATCTGCCCGCCGATGCAGCGCAGCGCCGCCGCCGCGAGCACGCCTTCCGGCGCGCCGCCGATGCCGAGATAGATATCGATGCCGGTCTCGTCCGGATTGGTCGTGTGGATGACGCCGGCCACGTCGCCGTCACCGATCAGGCGGATCGCAGCGCCCGTGGCGCGCACTTCCTCGATCAGGCGGGCATGGCGCGGACGGTCCATGATGCAGGCGGTGATTTCATGGACGGGAACGCCCTTCGCCTTGGCGATGGCATGGATATTGTCGGTCGGGGAAGCATCGATATCCACCACGCCCGCCGGATAGCCCGGGCCGACGGCGATCTTTTCCATGTAGACGTCGGGCGCATAGAGCAGGTTACCCTTCTCGGCGATGGCGACGACCGCCAGCGAGTTGGGCAGGTTCTTGGCGCAGATCGTCGTGCCCTCCAGCGGGTCGAGCGCAATATCCACTTCCGGCCCCTGCCCGGTGCCGACCTCTTCGCCGATATAGAGCATCGGCGCCTCGTCACGCTCGCCCTCGCCGATCACCACCGTCCCGGTAATCGGCAGGCGATTGAGCTCCTGGCGCATGGCATCCACCGCCACTTGGTCCGCCGCCTTCTCATCTCCTCGTCCCCGCAACCGCGCCGCAGCCACCGCCGCGCGTTCCGTCACGCGCACGAGTTCGAGGGTCAGGATGCGGTCGAGACCGTGCGAAGTCTGGTCAGCGGTTTTTGCCATGTGGGAACGTCCTACTCGAATTTCGTTGCTGCACCTGCACTGAAAAGCGGACCATAACAGTGCTCTGCAAACCTTTTGTCAAAGTCGCAAACGTGCTGCAAGGGCCGGACTAGCAGAATTCCGGCACAGCTAAAATCTTAATCGATTAAATGGGTTAGGCCTTGATCAGCCCGCCCGCTCGATGCGGATCATCTGCGGCTTGTCCATCAGAAAGCCGTCGCGCAGAATGGCGTCGAGGGCTTTCTTCACCGCCGCTTCGGTCGTCTCGTGCGTCACCAATATCACCGTCTTGCTGGTGGCGGAGTCGGCGCCATCCATGGGTGGGCGCTGGACGATGGATTCGAGCGAGATGTCGTTTTCCGCCATGCGCTTGGCAATGGCCGCGAAGGCGCCGGTGCGGTCCGCCACTGTCAGGCGGATGAAATAGCCGCCAGCGTGGGAGCGCATCTGCGCCCTCTTATAAGGCTTCAGCGCCTTTGCCGGGGTGCCAAACACAGGCCCATGCTGGAAGCCGGGGCGGCTCTTGGCGATGTCGGCGATATCGCCCAGCACGGCTGAGGCCGTGGCATTTCCGCCCGCGCCGGGGCCGGAAAGCAGGAGCTCGCCCAACAGATCGGTCTCGATTGCCACCGCATTCGTCACGCCATGCACCTGCGCGATGACGGATGACGTCGGCACCATGGTGGGGTGAACGCGCTGCTCGATGCCGGTATCGGTCTTCTGCGCGACGCCCAGAAGCTTGATGCGATAGCCGAGCTCATCGGCGGCATGGATATCGGCGAGTGAAATGTTGCTGATGCCTTCGAGATAGATATCATCGGCGGCGATCTGCGTGCCGAAGGCGAGGCTCGTCAGCAGCGCCAGCTTGTGCGCCGTGTCATTGCCCTCGATGTCGAATGTCGGGTCCGCTTCGGCATAACCCAGCCGCTGCGCGTCTTTCAGGCACTCCTCGAACGATATGCCCTCGTCCCACATCCGTGTCAGAATATAATTGCAGGTGCCGTTCATGATGCCATAGACGCGCGAAACCGTGTTGCCGGTCAGCGATTCGCGCATTGCCTTGATGACCGGAATACCGCCCGCCACCGCCGCTTCAAAGTTGAGCAGGACGCCCTTGTCCTCGGCGATCCTGGCCAGCGCGACGCCATGCTTGGCAAGCAGCGCCTTGTTGGCCGTCACCACATGATGCCCGGCTCTGAGCGCCGCCTCGACCGCCGCCTTGGCGGGACCGTCCTCGCCGCCAATCAGCTCGACGAAGACATCGATGTTGTCCGATTTCGCCAGCGCGACGGGGTCATCAAACCACTCCACGGCGGAAAGATCGATCCCGCGATCACGGGAGCGGTCGCGGGCCGAAACGGCCGTGACGACCAGTTCCTTGCCGCATTGGCGGGTCAGCATTTCGGCCTTGTCGCGCAAAATGCGCAAAACCGAACCGCCCACGGTGCCGAGCCCGGCAACGCCGATCCGCAATGCATCACTCATGATCTTGCCTCTGAAACTATATAAACATCAGTCCGTTGCATCGCCGGATCAACGATGCGCCTCAAGCGGAATGACGTTGTGCAGGTTTTCTTCCTTCGTGGCAAGGAAGCGCTTGATGCTGCGCGCAGCCTGGCGAATGCGGTGCTCATTCTCGACCAGCGCGATGCGGACGTAATCATCGCCATGCTCGCCGAAGCCGACGCCGGGGGCGACCGCGACATCCGCCATCTCGATCAGGAGCTTGGAAAACTCCAGCGATCCGAGTTTCCGGAAGCGTTCCGGAATCGGCGCCCAGGCGAACATCGTCGCCTCCGGTGACGGAATATCCCACCCTGCCCGCGTAAAGCTGTCCACCAGCACGTCGCGGCGGCGCTTGTAGATGGCGCGCACCTCGGCGATATCGGCGCCGTCGCCATTGAGCGCGGCGGTGGCCGCCACCTGGATCGGCGTGAAGGCGCCGTAATCGAGGTAGGACTTCACCCGCGTCAGCGCCGCGATGAGCCGCTCATTGCCGACGGCGAAGCCCATGCGCCAGCCGGGCATGGAGAAGGTCTTGGACATGGTGGTGAACTCGACCGTCACATCCATCGCGCCCGGCACCTGCAGCACCGAGGGCGGCGGCGTATCGTCGAAATAGATTTCCGAATAGGCGAGATCGGAAAGGATGATGAGATCGTGCTTGCGCGCAAAAGCCACGACATCCTTGTAGAAATCGAGCGTGGCGACATGCGCTGTCGGATTGGACGGATAGTTGAGAATCAGCGCCAGCGGCTTCGGGATCGAATGGCGAACGGCGCGCTCCAGCGTCGGGATGAAATTGTCATCGGGCTTCGCCTGGATCGAACGGATGACGCCGCCGGACATGATGAAGCCAAAAGCATGGATCGGATAGGTCGGATCGGGGCACAGTACCACGTCGCCCGGCGCGGTGATCGCCTGCGCCATGTTGGCGAAGCCTTCCTTGGAGCCGAGCGTGGCGACAACCTGCGTGTCCGGATTGAGCTTCACGCCGAATCGGCGGGCATAATATTGCGCCTGGGCGCGGCGCAGGCCGGGAATGCCCTTGGAAGCGGAGTAACGGTGGGTACGGGGGTCCTGCACGGCCTCGCACAGCTTGTCGACAATGCTTTGCGGGGTCGGCAGATCGGGATTACCCATGCCCAGATCGATGATATCAGCACCGGCGGCTCGCGCACTGGCCTTCAGGCGATTGACCTGTTCGAAGACGTAAGGCGGCAAGCGGCGAATTTTGTGAAATTCTTCAGACATCGTTATGGGTCCGGTGCGGGTTGAAAATACCAAACCGGCTATACACCGGTTCGCAGGAAGGGTCGATCCGGTTGATTATTGCAGGGGTAATTATTTTAGGACAAGTGGCAAGGCTGCGAGAAGAATCCCGGTGGCGGTAGCAACTATGCCACCGACGGCAATAATTAGCCTAAGCTCTGTAGCCCGCAAGTCGCTTCGTGTAACCAGTTCCGGCATGACATAATCCCTTACGGCTTTTGCATGCGCATCTGCCTGTTTGGCGTCAACGCCACTTTCCTTGAGGCGTTCGGAATAGCCAAGTGTATCAAAAGTGATCGCCATTTAAAAGTTCCCCCCTTTGGCCCGTCCCTACCCGCTCATTCCTTTGGCTGCAAAAACGATCAGTTGCTCCCCGTTTTCTCAATTTCCTCAAGCGTCTTGGCTGCGTCTTCCTGAACCTGCTTCCGGACATTATTCACTTGCGCGCCCGTCGTCGCCCGCGGAGCGGGAATTGCCTGCTGCCGGCGCTGGTCGGCTTCAAGCTCAGATTTCAGGTTTTGTGTGTCCTGAGCGGTGAATTGGGTGGTGGCACCCTTCGGCATGTGACCGAATGTGGGCCACGCGCCGGTATTGGCTGCGCCCGCCTGCGGCGCGCCCTGAAACTCCGGCCCTCCAGCGCAAGCAGTGAGCCCAGCCAGGGAGAGAGATATCAGAATGAAGCGGCCCGACAGCCTGATACGCTGTGACATGGTATCCTAATCCTCGTTATCCCTTGCCGAAATGGCGGCCACAATCTTGGGTGTTGAATCGGTATCGTCAACCCGCGATACTATGTCAACAACAGGTATCGGAGGAAGAGGGGAACTTCATGGCTGATACTGGGTATCGCAACGACGGAAACGCGAGCGATGAAAACGTGGGCCACCCCACCATTGATGATTATCTCATCAAGGATCCCGAGAGTTTCGCACTCAACCTCGCCCGTATGATAGAACAGGCGGGAAAGGCTGCCGCCGCTTGGGCCGAGCCGCGCGAGAAAGGCCTGAAAAACGGGGATGCGGACGAACCGCTGACCGATATGGTAAGGACACTATCCCAATTTTTGGAATTTTGGCTCTCCAATCCGGCGCGGACGCTCGAGGCGCAGACCCGTCTCTTCTCCAGCTTTCTGTCGATCTGGACAAACTCCATCCGCCGCATGGCGGGCGAGACGGTCGAACCGGTCGCCATACCGGAGCCTAAGGACAAGCGCTTTCGCGACGAAGATTGGGTGAAGAACCCGTTCTTCGATTTCCTCAAGCAAGCTTATCTCATCGCCGGCAAGTGGGCCGACGATCTCATCGAAAAGACGGACGGGCTGGACGACCACACAAAGCGCAAAGCGGCCTTCTATGTGCGCCAGTTCGTGCATGCCGCCTCGCCTGCAAACTTCGTTTTCACAAATCCGGAACTGTTCAAGGAGACCGTCGCCGCCAGCGGCATGAACCTCGTCAACGGAATGCGGATGCTGACCGAGGATATCATTGCCGGCAATGGCGACTTGCGGCTGCGCCAGGCTGACTATCGCCATTTCCGGCTGGGAGAAACCGTGGCGACGACACCCGGCAAGGTGGTTGCGCGCAACGATCTGGTGGAAATCATCCAGTATGCGCCGGCAACGGAAGAGGTTTTCAAGCGCCCTCTCCTCATCTGCCCGCCATGGATCAATAAGTTCTACATCCTCGATTTGACGCCCGAAAAATCCTTCATCCGCTGGCTGGTCGCCCAGGGACACACGGTGTTCGTCATCTCCTGGGTCAACCCGGATGCGCGGCACGCGAAAAAAGGCTGGGAAGCCTATATCGAGGAAGGCATTCTTTTCGCTCTCGACACCATCGAGAAGCGAACCGGCGAGCGTAAAATCAATGCCATCGGCTATTGTGTCGGAGGCACCCTTCTCTGCGCCGCCCTCGCCCTCATAGTGAAACGGGGCGACGAGCGCGTCAAAACCGCAACCTTGCTCACGACCCAGGTGGATTTCGAACATGCGGGCGATTTGAAGATCTTTGTCGACGAAGAGCAAGTTCGCGCGCTGGAAGCGGCAATGGCGAAGGACGGCTATCTTGACGGAACAAAAATGCTAGGTGTTTTCAACATGTTGCGCTCAAGTGATCTCATCTGGCCTTATGTCGTTAACAATTACATCAGGGGCAAGGAACCGGTGCCCTTCGATCTTCTCTATTGGAATGCCGACGCCACGCGCATGAGTGCAGCCAACCATTCCTTCTACCTTCGCAACTGCTATCTCGAAAATCGACTGTCACGCGGCGAGATGGTTCTGGGAGGCCAGGAAATTTCGCTGAGGGATGTCGGCGTTCCGGTCTACAGCCTCGCCGCCAGGGACGATCATATCGCACCTGCGCCTTCGGTCTTCGCCGGCAGCCGGTGTTTTGGCGGCGACGTCACCTATGTACTCGCAGGCTCAGGGCACATCGCCGGCGTCGTCAACCCGCCCGATAGGCGCAAATATCAATATTGGACCGGCGGCAAGCCGGAAGGCGCCTATGGCGACTGGCTGAATGATTCGCAGGAACATGCCGGATCATGGTGGCCGCATTGGCAGGAGTGGATAGAGACGCAAAGTAGGAAAAAAGCGGACGCTCGCCATTTCCAGCCCGGCGATCCTGATCTCATTGATGACGCCCCGGGGGCCTACGTCCGGATGCGGATTTGACCCCCTCAACAACCATCGGGCTACGGCAGGTTGCGATTTGGTTAAAAAATCATTATTAACCCCAACTAGTTGCCTTTTGGGCAAGCATTAAATCCGGGAATCGATTCTGCTTCTCGGACCTTCGACAAGGGTTTTTGCCCTCAAAGACAACCCGTCCGGTTCGGTTCATGCCGCTCCGGAATGAAAATCCGGGGGATGCGTTGAGCGGATTGAAAAAAAGCGCGGGGGCTGAAAAAGCTCGCTCCTTTGCATGGCTTGTCGCCATGCTAGCGGTTTCCGTTGCTGCCTGCACCGCCACCGGATCCAGTGTATCGCCCCAATTAGGCCCGCAGGGCGGTGGGCTCGTAGCCGAGACAATGGCAAGCGTGGTTGAAGGCGCGAAACAACAATCGCAACCCGCCTCAGCCGATACACCTCCCGCCCCGGAAGGCGGCACTGTCCTTGCGCTCGCCGCCGAGCCGGCAAATCCGCCGGCAAATCCGAATGAAAAGAACGCGCTCCAGACCGCCGCGGCGGCGGCTCTACCAGCCGCAACCGCGAGCGCTATTCCCCTTCCCGCTCCCTCACCTGCAAGCGCAGCCGCCGGGCAAAGCCAGAATGCGCAAGGCATCACGCAATTGCCGGCAAAAGGCGTTGAGATGGTCGCTTATACAGGCGCGCCGCGCCCGATGACCTTCGCCACCCCTGCGGTCGATACCGCAGCGGACGACTCGCTCATGCGCCTCTATGTCGATAATCCTTCGCGCAAGGTCGAGCGTGAAAAGCGGCTACAACCGAAGAAATCGGCGCGCGAACACAATTATACGCTGCCCGGCGTGCGGCAAGATCTCGGCTTCGAGATCAAGCGTCGCTCCAGCCTCGATGATGACAGCGATATCGATGTGCACGAAGAGGACGGTTCGGCGGTAAGGCTCGCATCCGCGGGCGGCCTTGGCCGCCTTCTCCCGCGCGGGCTGGAGAAACAGCGCGCATCGGTCGATACCGCCTGCCTCAAGCCGCGCCTGGTCTCCATGCTCAAGACCATCGAAGGTCATTTCCGGCGTCCGGTCATCATCACCTCCGGCTATCGCAGCCCCTCATACAATCGGCTTGTAAGAGGCGCGCGGCGCTCGCTGCATATGCTTTGCGAGGCGGCGGACATCCAGGTCGAAGGCGTCTCGAAGTTTGAGATTGCTCGCTTCGTTCGCGCCCTGCCCGGCCGCGGCGGCGTCGGCACCTATTGCACGACTGACTCCGTGCATGTGGACATCGGACCGGAGCGTGACTGGAACTGGCGTTGCGGGGCCAGACGTTAAGTCTGATCACCCCTGCGCTATTTCCCCCAAGCTGCGACGCTCGCCATTGGCGTCAGGTCTTCTGTCTCGGATCGCAGGTGGCCGGTCAGTTTCTTTCGGTCGTCGTCACCAGGATTGCACTCCTGTTTAGTGCCTGGAATATAAAATTTTCCGTCAGGGGATGGGTTTGTTCCTCCATCGCACCCGGGTATTCCGTCGCCGGTTCTTCCAAGTCCGAAATTCACAAACATGGTTCCGGTGGCGAGAGTCGCCACCAAAACTGTCGCTGCAAGGGTCTTCATTTCCAAACTCCTGATTAAGCGGAGCAAACCAACGCCGGATGCGGCGGAAGGTTGCGTCACTTCCGCGTTGCAGTGCCGTCGCCAAACGCCAACCCGTATTTTTTCGCGACCCATATTTTTTTACGAAATGTCATTTTAGCAGTTGCGGGAAAAAAACTTCGCCTCTATAAGCCCAATCACTCGCGGGCGCCCATCGTCTAGCGGTCTAGGACGCCGCCCTTTCACGGCGGAAACAGGGGTTCGATTCCCCTTGGGCGTACCAATCTTTTCAGGCGCTTACGCCCGCGAGTTCCATTTCTTCCTTATATACGCAGCAAGAAGTATACCGCGTTTCGCGGGCATGGTAATTGCTGTTCATGCAGTTTACTTTACCCATGGTCTCCGGGCGGCTCGAACGCCGTTACAAGCGCTTCCTCGCCGATGTCACGCTCGATGACGGGCGTTTCATAACCGCATCCGTACCGAACACCGGCTCGATGCTGGGACTGAGCGCGCCCGGCTCCCGCGTCTGGCTCAGCGTGTCGGACGGGTTGAAACGCAAATATGCCCACACGCTGCAGATCGTCGAAGCGGACGGAACACTGGTCGGCATCAATACGGGCCTGCCCAACAGGTTAGCCGAAGAGGCGATCCTATCAGGGCTCCTGCCTTCGCTGGCAGGGTTTGCAAATCTCAAGCGCGAGCAGAAATATGGGAAGAACTCCCGCATCGACATTCTGCTCACCGATCCTGCCCGGCCCGTAACCTATGTGGAGGTGAAGAACGTGCATTTCATGCGCACGCCCGGCCTCGCCGAATTTCCCGATACGGTGACGGCGCGCGGCGCGAAACATCTGGACGAACTGGGCGACATGGTGGAAGCTGGACACCGCGGTGTTATGCTGTTCGTCATACAGCGCAACGATTGCGCCAGTTTCCGCGTTTGCCGTGATCTTGATCCGGTTTATGTCAAGGCATTCGAACGGGCGCATACACGCGGGGTTGAGGCTTATGCGATTCGATGCCAAATAACGCCGGAGGGCATCCTTGCCGATAGCGCGGTGCCGATCGATGGAACGGATATGAAAGCTGACTGATGGTTACCTATATCGACGCTGCCGCAAGCGCGCCTCTGAAAAACACCGGCCAGATCCGTCTTTATGACGCGGAGGCCTTCGAAGGCATGCGCAAGGCCTCTCAATTGACGGCGCGCTGTCTCGATGAGCTTAACGCAATCGTCCGCCCCGGACTGCCGACGAATGAGATCGACCGTTTCGTCTTTGAGTTCGGCGCGGATCACGGCGCGGTTCCCGCCACGCTCAACTATCGCGGCTTTACCAAATCCACCTGCACCTCGATCAACCATGTCGTCTGCCACGGCATCCCCGACGACAAGCCGCTGCGCGAGGGCGATATCGTCAATATCGACGTGACCTATCTTCTCGACGGTTGGCATGGCGATTCGAGCCGCATGTACCCCGTGGGCGAAATCAAGCGCGCCGCCGAGCGCCTGCTTGAAGTGACGCATGAATCGCTGATGCGCGGCATCGCCGCCGTCCGGCCCGGCGCGCGTACCGGCGCCATCGGCGCGGCCATCCAGGCTTACGCCGAAGCAGAGCGCTGCTCCGTCGTGCGCGATTTCTGCGGCCATGGCGTGGGCAGGATCTTCCACGATGCGCCGAACATCTTGCACTATGGCTCACTGAGCGAAGGCGTGGAAATGCGCGAAGGCATGATCTTCACGATCGAGCCGATGATCAATCTGGGCAAGCCGCATGTCAAAGTCCTTTCGGACGGATGGACCGCAGTTACCCGTGACCGCTCGCTTTCCGCGCAATATGAGCACTCGATCGGCGTAACGAAGGACGGATGCGAGATTTTCACCGCCTCGCCCGCTGGAATATTCGGCCCGAAGCCTGTTTAAGTGCAGGAAAGGAGTTGACCACCTCCAAGCTTATTTGGCTTATTCTCAAATACGTATAGATCCAGCTGTTCATTTTCTTCGGGGGGCGACAACGAATGGCGGGCGATAAAGATCGCAAGCAAGGCTTTCACGAGGAAAGCACGCCGGCCAAATTCGAAGAGAGCGCCCGTCCGCATTATCAGGGGCATCGCGAGCGGCTGCGGCAGCGCTTTCGCGAAAATGGCGGCCATGCGCTTGCTGAATACGAATTGCTTGAACTCCTGCTGTTTCGGTCTGTTCCCCGCGCGGATACCAAACCGCTCGCCAAGGCGCTGCTCGCCCGGTTCGGCTCGTTTGGCGAAGTTCTCGGCGCGCCGGAGCGCCTTCTGGTGGAGGTGCCGGGCTGCGGGCCGTCGATCGCGACCGACCTGAAGATTATCGCCGCCGCCGCGCAGGCCATGGGCAAGAGCGTTATTAAAGGACGCGAAGTGCTCGCCTCCTGGAGCAAGGTTATCGAATATTGCACCGCGGCCATGGCCTATGAGGATCGCGAACAGTTTCGCATCCTCTTTCTCGATAAAAAGAACGGGTTGATCGCCGACGAAGTGCAACAGGTCGGCACGGTCGACCATACGCCTGTCTATCCCCGGGAAATCATGCGCCGGGCGCTGGAACTTTCAGCTTCCGCCATTATTCTTGTCCACAATCACCCATCGGGCGACCCCACCCCGTCGCGCGCCGATATCAGCATGACGAAAACGATCATCGATATCGCCAAATCCCTCAGCATCGCCGTTCATGATCACATCATCATCGGAAAGAACGGCCACACAAGTTTCAAGGCGCTGGATTTGCTATAGGTGCCGAGCAGCCTAATTCCGGGGATTGCACGGCAATTCGAATGCGCAGCGATTGTTCGCGTTCAAGGAAACGAATTTTTCCGTGTCACTGCTTACCAGCGCGGCAAACCCCGCCGCGAACGCGGCAAATATCAGGCATACGACAGTAAGTCGGATTACCATCAGGCTTGTCCTCAAATTCGCCTGCTCCTCCAACAATTCTCCAACTATGATCTTAACATCAAGTTCCAGAATATGTTAACGAACCACCGTTCTCTTCTTTAATAGTTAACCAGTAAATGAGCTGAGCATGAGCTTTCTTAGTCCCCGATCCACGATGGCCGCGTCCGGACAGTCGGCGGGAATCGCTCCGGACATTCTCTACGAGCTCGATGCCGTTTCCTTCGCCATTGCGGAGCGGCAACTCCTGCACCCGCTCACCCTCACTCTTCCGGCGCGTCGCGTCATCGGGCTGATCGGTCACAACGGCTCGGGAAAATCCACGCTCATCAAGCTTCTCGCTCGCCAGCAACAGCCGGCCAGCGGCGAGGTGCGCTTCGAGGGCACCGCGTTGGACAAATGGAATGACAGGCAATTCGCCCGCAAGGTCGCCTATCTGCCGCAGCACACGCCGCCCGCCTCGGGAATGCTGGTGAAGGAGCTTGTCGCGCTTGGCCGCTATCCCTGGCATGGGGCGCTTGGGCGCTTCAGCCAGATTGACCGCGAGAAAGTCGACGAGGCGATAGAATTGACCGATATCGCGCCCTTCGCCGATCGTCTGGTAGACACGCTTTCCGGTGGCGAGCGCCAGCGCGTCTGGCTCGCCATGCTTGTGGCGCAGGATGCGCAATGCCTGCTGCTCGACGAGCCGATATCGGCCCTTGATGTCGCGCATCAGATGGAAGTTCTTTCCCTCGTGCATCGCTTGAGCAAGGCCAAGGGTATCGGCGTCCTGGTGGTGCTTCACGACATCAACATGGCCGCGCGCTTTTGCGATGAGCTGGTCGCGCTTCATACCGGTCGCCTGATCGCGCGCGGCACCCCCCAGGAAATCATGGTCGCGCAAGAGCTTCAGCGCATTTACGGAATTCCCATGGACGTGATTCCGCACCCGGATTCAGGCATTCCCGTCAGCTTCGTGAAATAGCTGGAAGTTGTCAGCTGCCGCAGGCGACATTGCGGCACGGGCAGCCTTGCAGTAACATTTTCTTCACCCTAAAGTTGCATAATTTATTGAATTACGCGTTATGCGTGATATACCTCTTTACGCTTTTTAGCAAACCCAACCAAATTATTAAAATGCACTTCATTGCAGAGGAAGAATTATGCCTATTCCATCATCTTATGCCAGGCTAGCCTGGGCATTGCCGCTCGTATGCGTGGCGGCGGCTCCAGCGGTTGCGCAGACCACGACCTCAACGAGCCTTTTCGCCTCGCCGAATCCGGTGCAGGCTGGCGGGAAAATAACCCTGACCGCCGCGGTTACCGCCAATCTGGGCGGCATCAAAGTCAGCGCCGGAACGGTGGATTTCTGTCGCGTCGATGTCACTGGTTCGACGCAATGCTCTCCGACCGACCGCATCGGCTCTGCCCAGGTCATAAATGGCCAGGCGTCACTTGTCACCATCCCTTATATCGGCCAACCGAGATATGTGGCGCGCTATAGAGGTACGAAGCAATATAGCGCCAGTATCTCGCAGTACCAGGTTACCGTTAATGGTTCTTTTCCCACCCAAACCTCAATCGGTACGCCCACGGGTTCCGGCCCATACACGTTGCCCGTGACGGTGACCGGCATCACGCAGTCCACGACAACATACCCGACCGGGCAGATCAGCATTATCGATACGAGCAACAACAATAACGTACTTGCCACTGCCCTGCTTACAAAAGGGCAGTACGGGATTCAGTCGAATCAGCAAATCTATCCCGTCGGCACATTGCCCAATTCACTCGTCGCGAGCGATTTCAATCGCGACGGCGTCACCGATTTCGCCACGACAAATAAAACCTCCAACAATATTACTGCCTATTTCTCCCAGGCTGGAGGAACCTTCTTCCAGCAGACATACAACACCCTCTCGAGTCCCTACCCAATTGCATCAGCGGATTTCAATAATGACGGCTACATCGACCTTGCCGTCGGCGCTCCCGGAAAAATCGCCGTTCATATCGGATTTGGGAGCGGCTTCCAGTCAGGCCCAGTCAGTGTGGGAGCTTCCGACTTCGCGGCAATGGCGCCTGGCGACTTCAACCTGGACGGAAACATTGACCTCGCTGTCGTCAGTTCAACCGCGCCGGAAATTTACCTCGGCGATGGAACGGGCAAATTCACGGCGGTCTACCCCTCGATACCGGGCAACGACACAAGTGAATTTGCCGCCAGCATCGATGTCGGTGACTTCAACAAAGACAATCATCTCGATGTCATCGTACCTGGCGGCACTGCGGGAAATGTCTGGATCCTCTTCGGCCGAGGCGATGGCAACCTCGACGCCTCTAGAATTGTGATCGGCGGCACCACGGAGACGGTAGCCGTGGCGGACTTCGATCTGGATGGTAACCTCGACTTCGTGGCAGGTGTAAAAGGCACGAATGGCGAAGGAGGGGCGGTCATTTGGCAGGGGAACGGTGGTGTGTTCCAACACCGGGAGACCCTGCCCATAGCCAACGGACGGAACGTCTCGGTCACGGTAGGCGATTTCAACGCTGATGGATGGGCCGATATCGGCGAAACCGATTATTCGGCGGATGCAGGCGGTTCTCCCAGCCAGGCGCAGATTTTCCTTGCTACCGGACAGCCATGGGGTTTCAAGCCGCCTTTCACCTTCGCGCCGGGCCTGTGGCCACGCTCTCCGGTGGTTGGCGATTTCAACGGCGACGGCTTCAGCGACCTCGCCATTGCCAATGCGCATAGCAACAACGTAACGGTAGCCACCGTCCAGCCCACCATCACGGCGAAAGCGACGGCGTCCGTTCCCGTACCGGCCGGCGCCGGCACGCACAATGTCCTGGCGCGCTATCCCGGCGACTCGCGGTTTGCGGCTAGCGAGTCCAGCACGATACCCCTCACCGGCAAAACGCAGCCCTGACGATCGTGCAGAGACCATGGCGGCGGGCTTCATGCCCGCCGCCTCATATCATTCAACACGAAGTTGTTATCATCCCTTACGGCACGTTCTGTTATCTTATATCACCGCTGGATATGGATAACGCCATGATCGATGTCCTCGAACACGCGACCGAGCCAACCGCAGGGCTGGGTCCTTCCGCGCGCACTCTGATCGCTTCGGTTCTCGGCAACGGCCTCGAATGGTTCGACTTTGTCAGCTATGGCCTGTTTGCCGAATTGATTGCGCGAGCCTTCTTCCCCGAAGCCCAGCCGGGCATGGCATTGGTCCTGGCTTTTTCAGTTTTCGCCATCGGATTTGTCGTCAGGCCTCTAGGTGGAATACTCTTTGGCCTTTATGCGGATCGGGCCGGACGCCGCTCCGCCCTCACGGTGATAATGGCGGTGATGGCGGCGGGAAGCCTGATCTTGGCCCTCGCCCCTTCCTATGTGAGCATCGGACTTGCCGCGCCGATTCTTATCCTCACCGCGCGCATCCTTCAGGGTCTTTCAGTGGGCGGAGAATTCGCCAGCGCGTCGGTCTTTCTGGTGGAGCACGCCCCGCCGGGGCGCCGCATGTTCTACGGCAGTCTTCAAATGTGCTCGCAGGGCGTCGGCGTTCTTGTCGCGTCCGCCTTTGCATTCGCATTGCAAAAGAGTCTGCCGCCCGACCAGCTAGCCAATTGGGGATGGCGGATCCCGTTTTTCGTCGGCGCCATGGTCGGGCCGTTCGGGCTTTACCTGCGTTGGCGGGTGGCCGAGACGCCGGAATTCGTCAAACAGATTCGCCGTCGCGCTAAAATCCCGCCCCTCTCCTCCCAACTGCCCGCCCTGCTTTGCGGGATAGGCCTTGTCGCGGTCGGCACCGCCATTTCGCAACTCTGGCATAGCTATCTATCCGTCTATGTGGTGCGAGAGCTTCATCTGCCGCGCAGCGATGCTTCCCTGGCGCTCACTCTGGCAGGTATCGTTGAGGTATGCACCTATCCGCTGGTGGGCCTGCTTGCCGACCGCGTCGGCGCGTTCCGGGTCTTCTTCTGGGGAGCGACCGTTTACCTGCTGATCGCCTGGCCGCTCTATGCTTTCATGTTGGCCGAGCCGAACCTGTCTCGCCTTCTCATGGGCCAACTCGTGGCAAGCCTGCTTTTCGCAACAATATCCGGTTGCCATCCGGGACTTTTGGCGGCGCTCTTTCCGGTAAGCGTCCGCTCCACGGGCGTCGCGCTATCCTATAACACCGCTGTGCTTGTTTTCGGCGGCCTTGCCCCCGCGACGGTGACGTGGCTCATCGAGGCAACCGGCAGCCCGATGATGCCCGCCATCTACCAAATCGCCATCGCCATCTTTTCGCTGGCTCTCGTCGCAGCCACCATGCATGGCCGCCGATGGGGTTGAAACCCGGCAAATCATTGATTCTGGTGCCCCCGGAGAGACTCGAACTCCCGACCCCCTGATTACAAATGGTGTCCAAGTGGCGCAACTCAGGGCTTTTTCATCCTCATGTCGCATTTATGTCGCGAGCGCATCCGAATTGGCACGGCTATGGGGTGGCAGGCGGCGCAGTTGGCGCGGTTGATCTGGCTGCGCCACTCGATCTTACTCTCTCCCCTCCGCCACAATCACCGCCATATCGAGAAAATAGGCAAGTTCCTTGTCACCATCGTTTGCGGCGATTTGACATAGCTCGCGCAGCATTTCAGCAATGTAGGATAGGTGCACATTGGTATTGTCGTCATCTGTCATATCGCCCCCTCAAAATAATACAAAACAACATCTGTATTTAAGATTTCTTGAGGGAGATTAAGCAATGGTCAATATTTTGATCTTCTAATTATACTTAGCGTTCAGTGAATTATATGGTTAAAATTCGATGAAACGCAAAAAGTCCCGCAACCCATCACGGGCCGCGGGGTTGGAGAAAAAAGGCAAATCTAGGACTGGCGTTGCCGACCTGTCCCCAGCGCCGCTAGGACTGCGTCCAGCCGCTTGTTCGTTTCGCGTGTACCTTCGCGGGTTTCGTCGCGCAGTTCCTTCAGCCCCTCGCGAAGCTGATTTATCTGCCCGTCAAGATCGACGCGGCGGACATATTCATCACGGACAGTATTGATGCGGGCATGGAGGGCGCTATCCCCCTCTTCGCGAGACTTCGAGAGTGACCGAAAAGCCGCAATTAGCGTAGTTCCGAAGCCGACAATCAGGCCCACGGAAACACCTATCAACCATTGGATTTCTGACGACACTATTGCAGCCCTCCTTTTAGCCCGTCATAGAAATCCGCACAGCGACCCGTACGCGCGTTCTGTCTGTCGAGTGCTTGTCTTTCCCGCTTGAGGATCGACAACACCTCAGCGCCGATTGTCAGCGGCGCATGGGTCTCCCGCACATGGCAATCGGTCGGCAATGGCGGAAGGGTGACCCGCGCCTGCGATTGCCCTTGGATCGTCGCCGCCTCTTTCAGTCCGCCACCGGCGCAAGAACTCAATGTCATCGACGCCAAGCCGACAAGTGCGACCCTCATCAACAAGCCGTTTCTCATAGGCCGCGATCTCCTGTTCTGCCTGTTCGGACTTGGCCCGCTCTGTCTCGCGGGCGTTTTTTAACTGCGCCTGATAGGCGTCGATGACGATCTGCCCGGCGTTGACCTGGCGGTCGCGTTCTGCCAGTTGCGCCTCGAGCGCAGTCTTCTGAGCTTCAAGGATATATCCCTGCCGGGCCTCGCGGTGGATCATGGGATCATGGATCATGGCGTTATATGCCAGCATGAGGCTGGCGCCGGCAGCGGCGCCGATCCCGAGTTTGAGATAATCGAAAATCCCGAACATCAGCGCAGCCCCGCGAGGCAAAGCTCAAGCTCGCCTATGCGCTGGGCATCCCCATATTCCCGGCGTTTTCGAAGCCCTTCGACAACCCGCCCCCCAGCGCGGTTGAATGCCGTCATTGCATGGCACGCACCCTCCCATACCCTCTCCCGCATGCGCCTTGCCGCCGTGGATGAACAGGCTGCGCCGGTGCCGATGTTGTAGGAGAGGTCGAGCATGGACGCCTGGACGCTAATAGGAGCCGCGTCGAACGTGCCGATGCATTTCCGGAGCGGCTGCCGGAAATCCTTTTCCAGCCGGGTCTCGAGCTTTTTCAGGCATTGGGCATCAGTATAGTAATCGCCTTTCTTCACGCCTTTCGTTTCGCCGGCGCAGACGGTCCAAACCCTTCCCAGGCTATCCCAGTATGCGCGATTTTCGACCCCTTCCCACGGAACGGTCAGATAGGTGGCGGTCAAGACGACTAGCCCTAGACCAGATGCTAGCGCGGCTTTTGCACGTTTACTCATCGTTGAATTCCTTCTGGGCTACGATCCGCGCCACGAAAGCCGCCGCCGTCACCAACAGCGACACACCTGCAAACACACCGGTGGGGATGGGATGGGCGTCACCTATCAGCGGCAACGCAACCTCGACGCCGGACAGGATACCGGCGAGCAGAATCAGGCGGACGCTCCATGCACGGCGGAGCACCCGCTTCCAGTCGGGAGCGAGTTTCATGGATTACGCTTTCGGCAAATGCCGCCGCACGGACGGCTTAAGATGGAGGGAAATGGGCGGATGTCGGGGAATTGGAAAGCTGACTCATGCGAGCCTGGACATCCGCCCGCAGTCTCCCCGATGGCATCAGTAAAGCATGGATTGGCTATGCGGCGGTAGGAGCTTCAGGCCACTCGAACGCTGGCAGTTCGGCCAGAAAAGCCTCAACGGTCGGCTGCTGGCGCTCCCCGGCCTGAACTTTGTCGAGTTCTGTCAGCGCATAGGCCCACACCGCATCGCGCCATGCAACGAAGGCCCTCGCCTCATCCTGCCATTCCGGCACGGTCGAGCTTACATAGCTGGCGAGGGTTGCGCCGCTGTCGTATTGCCTTTCAGCGGCGCGGGCATCGATGAGCGATTGCACTGCAGTGCGATAGGCGGAGATTATCGTCGCCACCGGCATCGAGTATGGCTCGATGAGATTCCCGGACGCCTCCCACCCGGCCAGCATCTGACGATGGCCGTTGTCCACGTCGTCTGGGACTATGACTTCCACGCTGTTGATAACGGCGACGATAGCGCCGCTTTCGGTATATTTTGCAGCCTCGATCATCAATAAATCTCCGCGTCCAGTAGTCCGTTGGTGCAGGTCAGTGTGTTGGAGTAGCTATTGTTGGTCGACACGTAGATAGTCCCATCGCTGTTGACGGAGATCACACCGCTCTGAGTAACATCGGCATCGTCGTACACTCGTCCGGTAAAACTCGGCACGGCCCGCATCCCGATCCACGATCCCACCGAACCGCGGAAGTAGGTTTTGCTCGATCCAGCGTCAGATGGCGTTTTGAATCGGAAAGGTCGGCAATAGCGATAGCAGAGGAGTAGCTCCAACGCCGGGGAGCGCGATGCCCACGGGTCTCTGTCCGTGGCGTCGCCAAGCACGAGCGATACATTGGCCGCCGTTTCCGGCACCACAACTGATGTATCGCCGCCCCCGACCGTGGCTTTGATGGGAGACGCCTTGGTCACGCCGCCAAACGCCCCATTACCGCCGCCAGTCCACGTGAGGGTGTACTCTCCGCCTGGGAGCGCCTCGACGGGTTGCTCGATGCCGTTTGCGTGACCTTTCCAGCGATCATAGCCGTAAACGCCGTTGGCAGGCTTTTTAAGACCATTCCGCTGGTTGATACGGAAATCGCCGTTGATGATCCAATCGTAACGCGCGTAGGTGCGAATGTCCGAAAAGGTCAGATCGCTATTCGCATCGGTTTGCAACAATCGGTTTGGCGCAAGCGCGACGGTTTTCAGATCGCTATTCGCATCGGTTTGCAGAATTTGCCTTGCACCCAAGGTCAGCGCTGCAAGTACCGTCAGATTGTCGACCTTCGCCAGATCGGCGAGCTTCGTCAGGTTGCCGTGAGGATCGTTGATTCCCAATTCGGACAACGACTTTAGCGCCATCGTGTCCGGGCTGGTAAAATACGGCACGACATCCTGCGTACCCGCTAGCGCCCGCAACGCATCCAGATTTTTGCCATCGACTGCCTCCAGCACACCGGGACCGGCGGCGCGAAGGTAATTCCCCACCTCAAGCGTGAGCTTGGCGATGGAATCGAGATTGCCGTTCGCGAGCGCCACCAGAAGATCACGGATCGCGGCCTGATAGCGACTGCCGTCCGGCTGATATCGGATGCGCAGCGGCAAATTTGTCCCTGCTGCCTCAGTCGGGCACGGCAGGAAAAGCGTCCCTGCATTCTGACCTGTGATGGAGGCAATGATCAGAAAATGACCGGTGGGGGTTATGACCGCATCGCCCGCCTGCAGGGACGCCGTATCCAGAGATGAGCCGGTCGTGGTAAAATCGGTCGAGCCGGAGGTCAGTGTAATCGTGCCGACCGTCCAGTCTGGGCGGATCGCCATGGCTATTCCTCCCCACCGTCGTCATCTGGCAAGCCTGCCTTCAGTTGCTCATTCTCCGCGCGCAGCACCTCCGCAATACGTCGCGTCCGTATCAACTCGCTGGCAAGGATGAGATTGCGCTGTTTGAGGTGCTCCACCGTCGCCAGCGCTTCGTTTGCGACGGCCTCCACCTCTATGCGGAGCGGTGATTCTTGATTTTCCATACGTTCTCCTTCCCGCGAGATGCGGGGTGTGCAGAGCTAAATTGGGGGGGGGTTGGTCAGCGGGGAATGGCGAAGATATAATAGCGGATGCCAAGCGGGTCGGGGTAGTTGAAGTTAAGCTGCCACGCCTTGCCTTCTGGTCGTGTCATTGTGCTCGGGTTGCCCGGCGAGAGATGAAATTTGACGTAATTATCTTCGACGCGGGCAATCGCGCTCTGGTTCGTCGGCTGGTGGTTATAGCCGCCGCTCGGGTAGTGATAAATCTGCCCGAACATCGGCGGCAGGATGCATCCGGGGAAATTGACGGTATATTTGAGGTAAGGCCAGAACCCGCTGTTGGTGAAACTGACCGTCTTGGCGACGTTTCCCCATTCTTGACTGTCTGGCGATTCGTTGAATGCAGAAAGGGGCAGCCACCCCTCAGAGACGATCTGCAGCGTCGGGAACCGGGTATCGAGAAGGATATCGTTCGGAAGCGGCGCGGTGTCCGATGTGCCGGGCTTTTTGATCTGGATGAAATCCTGCGCGCCGTCATTGCCGCGATAGAAGGTCAGGTTGCCACCCGTGGATGGCGGACGGAAATCGACACCGAACACCGCATAGCGCACCGTGAGCGCCGCCTGACCCTCGTTATAAAACGTAACGCCGCCAGCGCTCACGGAATAGGTTAAAGCCACATTATAATCCGGCGTATACCCCGAGATGATCATGGCCGGCACATATTGGGCGGCACCGGTCACGCGAGCCATGACCTCCACGACGCAATCTTCTGACAGGGTTATCCCGCGAGGCGCCGGCACGAAGACCGAACCGCCGGGAGCGAATGATGCGGTCTCGCCCGCCATGAGACAGAGGGGCGGATTGCGTGTGCTATCGATGATGCGCTGGCGGCCGCTGGAATTTGCCACCGTATAGCCTGGGCGCGTGATGACGCATTCATTCGATCCCATCCAATCAAGCCGAACGTTCTCCTGCCCGGACTGTGGCGGCAGCGATGGATTGGGGATGGGGCTGCTATCAGCGGGCAGGTCCCACCAATAGGTTATCATTTCCATTACAGGAGACGAGTTGCCTTGGTATGATCCCTCTGTAATATCGGGGGGGCGGCCTCCGTCTCGTCCGTCCAGATAGCTTCCATATCTAACCACCCATTGGCCAGGTCGCCCTGAAAAGCGAGGGTCCATACGCCCGCGCCAGTCGCCATAGGTTGCAAAATTCGTCATCTGCATCATGGCATACGGAAATTGGTATGCTGTCATGATGCCACTCTGGTAGCTCGCCTCTTTTGCCACCCATTGCGCGCTACGATTTCCCGCCGTAACACGCCCAGTTGCGGTGTTGCGCAGCCGCGCCTCCGCCAAGGGGACAAAATTATCCCCCCGGAATAGTGTCTGTGGGAAAGCATAAGGTAAGTAATAGTGCAAATTTGATATATCCGTCCGGCCAATCGACCGCATACACGTCGTCGCGTTGCCTCCTAAATCGGTATAGCCGGCGGCATAGGCGGTGTTCAGCGTGGTCTTCCACGGCTCCTTCACGTACGATATCGCCTGCAACTCGCTGTTGAACAGGAAGCGGCCATAGTCCGAATTTGGCGTTGTCAGATAATCGTCAGCATCATTCTTCATTACCTTAACGACAGGCCCGTAGCCGGGCTTCCAACCAACCCCCATGTAGGTCATCTGAACAGCCTTATATCTGCGAAATTCCCGCTGCCGCGGATGATGAGTTTCCCGTTGGCGGACGAAAGCTGGTTGAAGATCACGTTGCCGATGCGGGCGTTTTCCATGTAGGCGACACCGCCCTGAAAAATGAACGGGTTGACGACATTGCCAGACGGGTCCGAAATCATGAACTGATCCACCAGAAACACCACCCGGCTTCGTTCGCCGTTGGTGTCGATGGCAAATGCGCCGGTTGACCACTGACCATTGCTGCCGGTCTTGACCTCGACGCCCCATCGCGCCCAGCCCCCACCGGGCGAGGATTGCGCCTGACCGCGAATGGTCACACTGGACGAGATACCGGCCACTGTGGTGCTGAGCGCCGTGATTGCCTGGGAATTGGCGACAACCTGACCGTTGACGGTCGCGATTTCCGCCGAAAGCAGATCGACGGCCTTGGCGATATCCTCGTTGACCTGCACCTCCAGTTGTTCGATGCGTGACACGATGGCTGAGTCCGGACCGATAGCGGTGGTGATCTGAAGTAAATAATCCGCTCGCAGCCCCTTGGCCGTGAGCGACATTTCCGTGCGCAGTTGCTGCTTGTCGAAATAGTTCCCGGCGTCCTGCTCCGACGCCATGTTGCCGATGCGGTCAAGCTCTTCCTGCACATAGCGGAGCGAAGAGCCGAGCCATTCCAGCGTCTCTTTTGCGCCCTTGCCTAAATCCTCGATATCGACATCGAAATAGACATCATCCCGCCCGAGTAGGACGTTCGGCGTTTTGACCGGCAACCATGCTGACCATGCAGTGGCGCGGCCCGAGTACGGCACGAAAATGCCGCGCACCTGATAATCTTCGTCTGGCAGTAACGTGCCGTTGAGAATTACTGAGTTCGGGTCCGGATTGGTCGCCGGATCGCCGTACGGGAGTTCGCCGTCGAACGACTGCGACCCATCCTCAGCGAGCCTGACCTGCACCCGGACTGCACGCACATCAACGAGTTTGCCGGCGAAAAACACCTCAATGGATGGCCGTCGCGCCTTGCCAGCCGCGTCATAGATCGTTGCGGGCGCCACCTGCCAGCCAGTCATCATTTGAGCTGGAGGCCGGATCGAACCGAGATAGCCGGACGTGAAAGGCAACTGGTCGGACGCGGACCAATCGTAATCCGATGGGTCGGATTCCTTGAGCGCCACCTCCTGCAAACAGTTCGGGTGATCGACCATAGAGCCAATCGTAAACAGCTTGTTGGAATATCCGTTGCGGGCGCTAGACCATGCAACAGCATCCACGACCGGTTCCAGCAGCCACGCCTCGGGCGGCAAGAAGAAATTATGCTGCCGGAAGCGCCGGGAATCGTTGATCATCGACAGCATGAGCTGCTGCACCTGCCGGCCATTGGGCACCAGCGGGAATGTGGCGTCAGCGATTAAGCGCCGACCGTCATCAGCGGCTTCATAATCCGCGTTGTAGCGCGGCGGCGCGTCCTTGCTGCCCCATGCCTCCTCAGGCTCGGGATAGGTCGCCTGAATGCCATTAAAGGTGCTCTCCAAGCCGGGAAACGGCTCGAAGCTCTGCCCTTTCGTAATGACCACATCCTCGTCAGTGAAGGCATAGACTGGCAAAGGAGGAGCACCGACATGCGTCTTGTAGATGCCGCCGATTTCCGCCGTCTTGCCGTTGCAGGCCTTGTCCAACTCATCAAGGATATCAAGCGGCTCGATGTCTACGGTGATCTCGCTGCCCGCGATGAATTGCGCTTCCGTGCCGCCACCGGCAAGCTGCACCTGCACATCGCATTCGTTCATCGCGGCCATCCACGACGAGGCCGGGAGCCGCGCCGCCGACATGTTTTGGCCGCCATATACCCACTGACCCTGGTAATAGATGCCGCGAGCTACGTTGTAGGCGATGACCTTGGGGTTGCGCGAAAACTCCCAGGTGGATTGATCCTCCCAGCGCTGGGGGCCGGAGCCGCCGACGGTGGAATCCTTCCGAAGGTCATAGGCCTTGATGCCATCAACCTCGAACTTGAACTGCGGCACACCTGGGAAAAGTTCGCGGTTCACCTTCGATGTGACGATGACATAGGCCACACCACGGAAGACCATATCGGCCTGCCATGGGCGGTCGGGGTCGCCGCCGAAGCGGGAGCTAAGGAAGGGATCAACGACGGTTTGATTCCCGTCGTAGAACTTCACCCAGAGGTGATTTTTGCCCTTGTCCAGCGAGAATTCTTTGACCGGGAATCCCTGCTCATAGCTCGCATCGCTGAAATCGATGGTGCATGGCTCACCATTGACCCATATCCGAGGCCGGAGCGCCGTGACGGGCAGGTCAGACAGCGAAATGACCATCGTGAGATAGGCATTCGGAGTATCGCCGGACCTCCCCCATGTGTTGACGTATTCGAGCGTGCCGGCGGTCGCGTAAGTGCCAACGATAAAGGACAGCGGATTGTCGCCGCCGACGCGGAGCTGGCCGTTGACGCCCGCGACCTTCTGTTTCTGATCCTTGGCAAGCGCGCGCTGGATCAGCGATTTACCGACCGTGAGGGCAACGCCAAGGATAAACTGCCCGAGCGCCCCCAAGCTGCTGATCGCGCCAAAGAGAGCCGTGATCGCGCCAACAACAATACCCGCATGGGCGTGCATCGTCGCCGCCAGGACGAACCAGACGGTCAAGAAAACCAGCTTCATCATGATCAGACCCGGAAAGCCCTTTCGGCGTCGAGCAAGTCGATGGTGCCTATCCCTGTCTCGGGATGGAGCACATAGATGCGCGCGCCCTGCACCACGCCAAGGGCGTAGATCGCCGCGTCATCCACCTTCACGGCAGCGATGTCGCCAATTTGGGCATGGGACGGATGGATTTCCTCGAAGCGAGAGGCTGCGAATTCCGCATGGTTGGCGAAGCCATCCTTTTTCAACAGCCGCAGCCCGCCAATGAGCGTCTTGTACCTGCCTCGATACGGCGCGGCGATGTCTTCGCCGGTCATTGCCTTGATGGCATCGGCGGCAAATAAGGCGCAATCATATTCACCCCATATGAGTGAATTTCGCCAAACGGACAGCACATAATCATGGAGTGCTGGGCGCCAACCGGATAGCCGTATCATGTCTTCTTTTCCTCTCCCCACCAAAACGCCCATTCACCGGCGACACCAGAATAGCGCCGGGCGCGGTCGCCTCCCCGAAGCTTCTGGGTTTCATCCGACCGCTTGGCTGGATTGGTCCGTGTCAACATGCGGGTATGCGATACGACGCTGAGGGCTATTCCGCCTTCCTCCCCGACGGCCGGCGTGTCAACGGGAGCGCCATTGACCTGCCCATCCCAGAGCGAGAGCGGATTCCCGACGAGCAACCGCGTTTCGAGATCGAGAAGCCCGCGATGGATTTGCACCTTCGCCAAGCGCACGTCGTATCCACGTATTGCCTGCTGCACCGCCGCGTTGATCTGGGAAAGCCCAATCTGGATCGTGCGAACCGAAAGATCCGAAACAGCCGGAATCGGATCAATATTCAGGAGTGAGCCGCCGGCATGATAAACCCGCGTTGAGGGCAAGCCTGTGCCGGGGTCAACCACGGTCACGGTAACGGTATCCTCCCCGTTCCATAGCCCCATCATTTCCAATCCGCCGGTGGAGCGGTTCTTCGCCTCGATCCACACGAAATAGCGCGGGATATGGGCACGGCGCGACTGATAGGCCGCTGCCGTGGCTATATCGACAGAACGCATGTCTCACCTATTGCGATAGGGTTTGCCGGACCTGAAAGGAAATGGTCGAGGTCAAAGCCCCGGCGCTTGGCGCGCTAAAGCTTTTCGGTATCAAGATGACCTTGGCCGATGGCTTTTTCAGCATGACTTCCGTGCCAACGGTCGCGCCGGGCCGGACGTGCGGGCGAACCTCAAACACCGGTGTCACGCCAGACGAATTAGCCGTTGCCGCCTCGCATATCCGATGAAGCGCCCGACGAACCGGGTTTGTGCCATAGTCGAACGCCAGATAATCCCCCACCGACAGCACATATCCATCGGGCAGAGCCTCAAGGCTCATCGACTTCATATTGCTGCCGATGGATGAGATTTTCGGCTTGGTCGCCCCAAGGATGGCTCCCGTCGGATCGGATCGCGGGAACGGCTTTCTCGGATCGTACAGGTAAAACGGGTTGATCGCCCCATCCAGCGTTTCGAACAGGGCTTGCAATTCCGCCGCGTCATCGTTGTAGGTCTGCCCAAGTTGCGCCTGCGCCTCCCACAGGCGCGGACCTAGATCAGCAGCGAGGACTTCCCCGCTGCCAAGGCCTGATAGCTCCTGTTGTTCCATCAATTTCCAGTCAACGGATTCGATGGGGAGCTTGTCGGCAAGCGCGGCGATGGAGAGCGGAAAGATGATCGCCATTTCCTCACCCCACGGCCCGCCGGTCGCCCATGATCTGGTTGACGCGGCCCGGCATGACTTGCCGACTGAACTGATTTATCATGGCGCCGCTTGTTCCGACAGCCTCTTGCCGCGCCACGTCCTTGACGAAGGCTTTTAGGTTGCCATTCTGGTCTACCTCGACGCCCACAGTCACATGGACATTCTGAGCATCGCCGCCGCTGTTTCCGGCCCCGGACGCCATCACACCGAGTTGCCCTTGGCTGTTCCGGCGAAGCGGCAAAATCCCTTCCGGCCCCGCCTCGCCCATCAATCCGGTGCGACCGCCTGACATTGGGAAATGCGTCGGGGCGCCCACGACGCCGCCATTCGCAAATGGAATGACATTGCCGCCGCTAAACACCCCGCCATTGGCGTACAGGCCGCCGCCAGATGCGAAGCCTGCCGCGAGTTGCCCACTATTCGCAAAGGGCGAACCGCCTCCGCCGAACATGCCAAGAAGGCCAGATAGGAAGCCGCCCCCACCGCTTCCCGCACCGTTCACCTGCATGATAGCGTCGATCACATCATTGAGCAGCTTGTCAGTAATCTTGTCTAGTACGCTGATCGCGATATTGCCCATGTCCTGCCAGGAGAGCTTTCCATCGTCCAGTGCGCTCCGGAAATCAGAGAAAACGCCCTTCAAAACATTCTTCTGGAAATCATAGGCGTCGGTAAGGCGCTTGGTTTCAGCCTCAGCCGCCGCCATGCCAGCGGCAAGCCCCATCAATTCTTCCTTCTGCTTCGGCGTGAGCTTGAGGTTATCGTTGGCGGCCTGGTTGAGGAGGTCTTGTTCAAAGCGAAGGCGGCTTGCGGCCTGTTCTGTTAGGCCGAGAGCGCTCGCCTCCAGTTGCTGCGCCGCGATGAACTCGTTTGCGCTGCGGACGATTTCGTCATAGCTGCTTTTGGCCTTTTCAGCGGCTTTGTCGATTTCACCCAAGGCGACAGCAGATGCCGCACTGGTAGTGGTTGTCTTTTTGAGGTTTCCGTCAACCTTCGCAAGCTGGTCTTCCAGCTTCCAAAGGGTTTCGGTCATGGCCTGCGATTCTTTGGCGGCTTGGTTCTCGGCGAACACCAAGGGCGCGAACCGTAGACCGGTCATCACTTCGAAGGCGGCTCGACGCTTCGACGCGGCGTCAAAATCGGCGAGGGCAGCAATCGACGCGGTACGAGCCGCTTCGACCTGCATTGCGATCTGGTTTCGCAGCGCCGCAGTGTATCCTTCCGACGCAGCCTTGCTGTTGTTCAACGCTTTCTCGTTGATGTCATAGGCCGCCTTGGCATCCATGGTCGCTTGTTCGGCTGCACTT
Organism: Paramesorhizobium leguminum; assembly: GCF_003217235.1. GTDB lineage: Bacteria > Pseudomonadota > Alphaproteobacteria > Rhizobiales > Rhizobiaceae > Paramesorhizobium > Paramesorhizobium leguminum. The sequence goes on from NZ_QJTF01000003.1 coordinate 84,479, forward strand.
ACGTTGTCGCGAAGGAGTAGGAATGCCGCAGCAAGCGCAGTGACTGCCAAACCCCATGGGCCGCCGACGAAGGCCATCGCCAGAGAAAGAGCGCGAGCAGCGATAGCGGCTGCTCCCATGCCCGTCGTCAGCGCCGCGATCTGGGCGATGACGGGGACAATAGCCGCCACCAGATGACCGGCTGTGAAGATTGCAGCAGCCGTGACGATCAGATGCATGTTGTCAGCCACAGCCTTCATTAGCGGAACCAATGCGTCCAGCGCGCCGCCGGCACCTATCACCTCGGCCTGAAGCGCGGACCACATACGACCGGCCTGAAAACCGGGAGACGCTTCCATTTTCGCAAATGCTTCCGCTGTCGCCCCAGCCTTTTCGCGCATCTGCTCAAGAATGGCGGTGAAATCCACTCCAGCTTGTCCGGAGAGCGCCATGATTGGCACAAGAGCCTCCACGCCACTGAAGAGCGTAGACAGCGCTTCCGTGCTGCCACCCGTCTTTTTCTGGATTTCCTCGATAAACCCCGCAAAGCCCTTCGACGCTAGACCTGCCGCTGTAAAATCAAGGCCAAGCGCCTGTGCCGCCTTGGATGCCTCATCAGTCGGCTTGGCGACGGCGGCGAGTACGGCGCGAACGCCGGTCACAGCTTCGGATGTGGCTATGCCGCCCTTGGTGAGCGCGGAGATAGCCGCTGTCAATTCATCGAAGCTGACGCCCGTCTGTGCGGATAGAGGGGCAACTGTGCCAAGGCTGGAAGACAATTCGCCAATCGTCGTCTTGCCGGCTCGCATAGCAATAAAGAGCGCATCGGAAACCGCCGCGGCATTTTCCACTTTGCTGCCATAGGCATTGAGCACGGATGTCAAGCCATCTGCCGCCGTCTTGACATCGGTCACGCCACCCACAGCGAGTTTATTGGCGGCGGTCAAGATTTCCGTGGCTTGGCCCGCGCTCGATGCACCGGCGGAAATGATCTGGTAGAAAGCCTTGGCCTGCGCCGCTCCACCCCCGCCGAAAGCAGATGCCTGCTTGAGCGCTGCTTTTTCCAATCCAGCCATATCGAAAGTCGAGGTATCGACCAGCGTCGAGACTTCGGCCATCGCATCACGAAACTCGAAAATCGGCTTCACGGAGAAGGCCGCCAAACTTGCCGCTCCAAGCGCTGCTCCGGCAGCGATCATCTGCTGCATCCCGGCGGCGGCAAAGCGCGACGACGCCCCCATGACGCGGAAATTGTCATTGGCGGCTGCCGCTTGGCTCGCAACGCCCTTGATGCTACGACCGGCATCTTTCGCCGCGGCATCGACGCCCCGGAAGGCGCGCGATGCTTCACGGTCGAATGCGCCGGACTTGGTGCGGGCTTCGGAAAAGCCCCGATCCAGTTCGGACAGATCAGCTTGCACCTTGACCTTCACGAGACCTGCAACGTCCATGGCTTTACCTTTCATATGGCGTGCGATAGCGTCCCGCCGTTGGGGAAACAGAGGGGGGCTCACATGAGAAAAATTGCTGTTAGCGCTGCGCTATTGGCTGCCTTAACCACATCGGCTGTGGGGGCTGATGATGCCGGCTTTACCGAAGAGGTATTCAGGTGCTGGAACCCGCCGTCTGGATTCGAAGAGAATAAGCGCTTCGTTCTGGCTGTTGAGATTGATGCCAGCGGACTGTTGATTGACATAACCGCGAAAGAGTACGCCAAAGGCCCCGTTTCAAGAGCGATTGGAGAATCGTTAAGACGAGCACTCCTGCGTTGCGCGCCGTACAGGTTTCCAGCGGGCGTCTACACACTCACTATAGACAGGCAGACCACCAAAGGAATGAAAGCGAAATCGCTCGACCCGTTCAAATAGAAAAGCGCCCCGTAGGGCGCCTTAATGAATGGGGGTCGGATTAAGCCCGGTTTGGCTCAGTCGTTTGCCTCAAGCTGCGTAATCCGATCTTCAAGAACCGCCGTCACGATCAAGTTCAATATTGCGATTTCCGGCAGCCCGAGGCCCGGCCAACGTTTTGCCACTTCGCTCATCGCCGCTTCAAAGTCACCTGCGCCGTCCGTCACGAAGCGCGCGGCGTCGATGATGGCAGGACCGCTGTGCGCGATCCTGTTTGATAGAGCTTCTTGCGAGCCATAATCCGCACCGGGCAGTTTTGCCACCTTGCCGTTCGTCTTCATTCTCTTCTCCCTCAAGCAGCCGCGAGCATTCGAGAATTGCGGATTTTAACATCCGCCACGACTATTCCGAGTACACATCCTTCAAAATCTTCAAGAGTCATGAACCCATCGGAATAGTGGGGATTATCGCGAAACAGTCGCAGCCCTCGCTTCCCGTCCATCGTGCTGGCAACGCAGTAAAGTTCCGGTCCGATGCCGTTATGGAACAGGTATGTTCCCTCGCCTACAGGCTTAATGAGCACGAAATCGAAGCCATCCCGAAGCCGGGGATACATGCCATCGCCTACGACGCGGTGAATGCGAAGACGATTCGAATAGACCGCTTCCGGGTCGATCTGTGGAGCAAAAAGGTCCAACATCACGCCACTTCCATCTTCGCCGCACCGCCCTGAATAACCGGGCGCGGGGTTGCCGGGACAGCGAAAGCGGCACCAGTGTCGCGCTCACGTCGTGCGAGGAATGCAGCGACATCGGGGTTCCGTGGAATGTATGAAAGCGGTATAAGGCGGATAGCCATGATTGATCCTCCAGTGATCAGTCTTCGGTTAGGGCCGGTGTGGAAGTTGACGCTTCCCATCGGCCTGATTATTTGATATCAGTAATTCCATGAACGATCAAGAAAAAAATGATATCATAAAATCACGAGGCAGACCGGCCACTGGAAAAGGCGAGCCTGTCTTGGTTCGTCTCCAGCCCGAAATCCTAGGGCCTGTAGATGATATCTCCTCATCCCTTGAGATTTCACGCCCCGAAGCCGTTCGCCTCCTGATCAATCGCGGCTTGGCCTTTAATGAGCTTTCGGAAGCCATCGAAACCATCACGCACATCGGGGGCGAGTTCCTCCGCGGTGTTCCCATAAGCAACAGCGACCAACTCGCCTTCTCAACCGCCATCATTAAACTCTTCGAGACTAAAGACGACGCCGACGACGACCTACGCGCGAGCCTCGAAGAGATTCGGAACAGTTTGGCTGATCGCGGCTACCTCAAGGGTGACGAATGAGCCTCATCCATAACGAGCAAACGAAATACATAGCGAACACCTTTGACAGGGCATCCACATCCTGCATCACAGTTGGTGTTTTTGCCCCGATTGCCGCTGCTCTTTACGCGCCGACGAACATGGCTGCGAACTTGCTGCCCTTTGTCATTTCCGCCGTGTGTTGGCTTTTCACCGCCGGTGTACTACATTTATCGGGTAAACGCGTCCTACGGAGGCTGTCATGACCAACTTGCAGATATTCGCATTCGTGGTGCTGCCGCTGTCGATTGCAGCGGGCGGTTGGGCTTACGCCTATTTCTGGGAGCGGAATGACCGGCGCAAGCATCACATTCACCCAGGCGAATAATCATCCCTTCGATTGACCTCCCTGCCCGCTTCGGCGGGTTTTTCTTTGCCCTCGACTCCCGGTTGCGACTCGGTTTGATTGGCCGGGCTAGCAAATGGAGGCTTGGAATGAGTGAAAACCTGATACAATCGCTTACGAATGTCACAAAGAAGCTTTCGGAGACCGTCGAAGAGGGGCACAGACAATTCTCTGCCGATACCGCCCTTCTTTTGGCGTTGTACGCCACCCTGCTCAATAAAGGGATCATTACCCCATCTGATTTAGACGGCATCTCCCGTCTCGGGCAGGGCGACGATGAGTTGTCGAATAGAATTCATGCGCGTCTTGAGATCATTAAAAAGAACGCGAATGTCTGAGTTCAACTGATCAAAATCGACTGGCGGGCATTCGTCCGCCTTTTCTTTCTTTTCCATGTTTTCTCCTGTCCATATTTGCGCTCTCACATCCCTGAAACCCATCGACCTACCGCGCACCATCGAACATCACGTCGAACAGTTCGAACGTCATCGGTCTGCTCGACACATGCGGCTTCGAGCTTGTGCCGCCCGAAGATTGCGGGCTATCGCTCAAGTCCGCGAGGATGACCCGATCCATTGCCCGGATCGCGCCGCGAAATGAGGCTATCTCGTCCAGATCGACAATGCCCATCTCTTCACAGCGCCGGCAGATCGCGGAACCGGGGATTGGGCCCGCTGCGAAACCAATCTGCCTTTCGGTCGATAGCTCCCAGAAGGCTGAAATCCATTCCTCGTACCCAGCCAATACGGGCGGGCAGTAGAGGTTTTCGGGAATGGCCTCGCCGCGATCCTCATATCTCTCAATCAGGCTTTCTGCCCGGTCGCCCCACTCAATTTGCCAGCGGGCGACCTCTTGGAGTTTTTTTCCAGTTCGCCTTGTGTCTCGGATGTCCCACGATCAACGATCTGGGCGGCATAGGTCACGGCATCAGCGAATGCGGCGAAGTCGGGATTCGTCAGCCATTCTTTGGCAAGCCCGGCGTCGTAGGGAAGCGCTACGCCCCCATTTGTGAGGCCGTCCCACTCAAGAAGAACGGCTTCATGCAACACTTCACCGAAAATGACCAATGCGACGGCTGGCTTGAGCGAACCATCGCGCTCGCGCTGATCACGCGGAACCTTCCGCTCCTTACGCGAGCGTAGGGCTATGACGGAAGAGCTCGACAGCCCGCGAACCCGAAGTCTCATATCACCCATGCCGGGGATGTCATCGACCCATTGCCCGGCGTTTGCTGCTGCGGAATCGCGCTTGAGGGATTGAATTTCCATTTAGTTCTCCTTGAATGAATGGCGCGATGGGGTTGGCTGCCTATGGTCCAGCCGCCGCTACCACCTTCACTATGTTGGAATTTATTTCGATTGTGCCTTGCATCAGGTCTGCGGTGTTGGCCGTACCGCCCTGCTCAGGCGTACCCATCACCAGCCCGATAAACAGGCGCTGAGATGGCGTGCCGCCCACCGGAGCATCATCGCCCTCGATCTTGAAGGCGAAGTTATTCTTATTGCTTGGCTGACCGGCTGCGATGAGTGCAGTCTGCCCCGGATCACCGGGGAGAACAGCGAAATTGTTCTGCATCGAGGGCGCGTTTGCCGTTCCCTTGAGCTTGACATCCCGGCCACGGTTAATGAGGGGCGTCGTGATAAGGGCAACGGCATCGCCGACCGGTCCCATGGTTTCCCAGCCGTCGATGAGCGTCCAAGTCTGGGATGCGTAATCAGCAGCAGTGAAGTCCGCCGCCTGAGATGCCATTGGGCCGCCGATGTACATCTTCTTGCCGGCGATAGGATATAGGTCAGCCATGATAAGGGCTCCATCTAAGGGACTGGCGCGCAATCGCTGCGGGCCGAGTACCGCTGCCCAGGCGGCGTTTCTGAATGCGGACCGGCGGGCGACCGGGCCGAAACTGCTATTGTGCGCGGAGGCGGATCGTAAGCGTCACGCGACGACCGACTCGACTTTCATCATCGACGGGAGCGGGCGACGGGCCGGAACATGTGACCATCCACACCTGATAATTCGCGACCGTGAAGCTGCGCGCCTGGCGGTGGAACAGCGAATAGATGAGATCGGCAACCGCCTCGACGTTTCGGTAGCTGTCCGGTTGCGGGCCGTAGATATTGATGTCAAGCACGACGACAGGCTTGTGATCGGTGATTCCGTCCTCGTCGCTTCGCGTGATGACAGGGCCGATAGTGATCATCGGATAGGTCGCCCCGGATGGCACTGGCCGGCGCGTGTGCACCGATGGCGCGCCGTTGAACGATCCAAGCTTCGAGGTGATCGCGGGAACGGCCACAACGGCGGCATAGAGGCCGGGCAGAACATTCAGGACAGGCGCGTTCATCGAAGCACCGCCTTGATCTCGTCCTCAACTGCGGCTTCGATTGCATCCTTGCGATTGGCGAGTGCCGGGCGAGCGTATGGGCGTGGCTCCATGTTCTCGCTCCCGTGTTCAAGCGCCTCGGCATAGCCTGTTGACCAATTCACCGTGCCGCTGAGTTCCTGTGTGTCATATTCCGTTCGCCCTGATTGGACGAGGCGACCAGTATCGCTCGCTGGCGCTTGGCCTGGCGCTGAAGCCTGATGCTTGACGCTGCGCCGACGATAAATGCGACCCGTCTTTTCGCCATCCATAATCAATGACGTGCCCTCCTCGAGAACGCCCCCTGTCCCGGTGACGACACCGCGCATGGCAGCGGCCCGAACTTTGGTGAGAATGGCGTCTCCGCTCCATTCAACGGTCACGGCGCATCCACCTTAAAGGCTTGACACACCCAAAGGGCAGTTGCCGGATCGGTCTTTACGGCCCTGAGTTGATACCACTGCCCAAGGAATTGGGCTTTGTCGTCCTTCCCCGGCTGTATGCCCGCTGGAAGGCTTTGCGCGAAGATGTTTACGATCAAATCAGTTTCTGGAATTCCGGCGCGAGCGCGGTAAGCATCATCGTATTCGTCGGTGAAGCCCTGCATAGCGTGGAGCGTGACCGCGCCGGGAATGGGATCGCCGTATTCATCGACACCAGCGGCGGCTTGCTGGCGGAGTTGTCCGGTCAGGAGTTTGCCCTTAAAGCCTTGGAATATGGCCTTCGCCAGACTTCCAGATAAGAGAGGTCCGCTCATTCCGCGCCCTGCCCTTCCCGACGCTCCAGTTCCAATTCAATCGCCGCGTCGGCGTCGCCACCGTTTTTGATTGGGAAATCACTGACCTTTGACGCAATGCTTCGGCGCTCTTGCCACGTCAGGTCGCGCCAGTTGTCGGGGATATCAACGGGCGGTGAGAGCTTCACGGCATCGACTGGACCGCCACTGGGAACCTGCGTGAGCAAGCGGTCGAATTCCAAGCGAAGCAGCGCTTCGCGCTCATCGTCGGGCAGTTCGTTCCATTCCGCGACCGTTTTGCCGGAAAGTTCGTGCGTCGCAGCGACGATATCACCAAGCTGCACCGTCTTGCCCGCGATCTCATAGGTTGATGCAAGGACGCTCGATCCGATTAGGATCACGTCACGCGCGCCATCATGAACAGGCAGCGCGCCAGGTTTCTCGACATCTGCAAAGACGATTCTATGCCCTTCAAATAACTGCCGGAGCTTGCGCGTCGGCACAATCGTCTTGTCGAATGGCGCTCCCGGCGCGAACTCTTCGCCGCAGATTTTCAAGGGGCGGCGAAACACCACGAAATCGCGGTCTCTCTCGAATTCATGCCGCCAAGTCGCTCGGGCCATTGTGGTTCATCCTCGATATAGTGGAAATGGAAGTTATCCGGCGCGTGCTATTGCTTAAGAGGTGCGCCGTCCTCAGATTTGGGGGAACCGATTAGACCGTGGCGACCGCATTCGCGAAAAAATAGCCAAGATCAGCGCCGACGACCTTCTGGTCGAAGGCCATCTGGATTTCCACACGGTCTGATTCCAGTGTCTCAATGCGGAACTTCTTAATCCGGAAGCCCATGCCGGTGGCACCGAACCAGTTGGACCACGAGAAGGTGTATCCGGCGGTCGGCTGCATGATGCTCGGCGTCGGGGTGACGTAAGCAAGCAGTGCATTCGGGCCGGAAATAAACTGGCTCTTTTCCTTCGTTGCGCTATCCGTATAGTCGGCTCCCCTAGCTCCGGCATTGAAGACTGCCTTGGACACAAGCACTTCATCAAGTTCGAAAAGCTGCGCCAACGTGCTGGCATTGGCTTGGGCAGGCTTGCCGGGGGTCTGACCATATTTCACGCGATCTACGATGTCAGGATGATCCACCAGAGCATCATAGACGGCCTTGCCCAGCGTGATCTTGTTCGGTTCGAAGCCGGTCAGTTCGAGAACCTTGCGCTTTGCGGCGCGGATGTCCTCGATCGGGGTTGACCCGGCGTCATTCCACTGAATGAACTGGCCTGCGGCGGGTGCGGAAGCCACGCCCGTGGCCTGTGTAGCCCAGACGCCGGTCTGGAAATACTTCATCGCCCACAGGCGTTCCCGACGAATGAGCGCCTTCTGGGTGACGAAGATCGTTGCGTCACGATCAGGACCGAGTATCGAATCCGAGTTCTCGCGGATCTGATCATCGATATCTTTGTGATAGGCATTGACCGGGGCATAATAGGTCGGCGTGTTGTCGAGGCTGTAGCCTCCGCCGGCGGATTCCGTACCGGGCGCGCGCTCCTGCATTTCATCCCGGTTGAAGTCGGCGCGGCTATAAACGTAGTAGCGGTCCGACTGCTTGGTGACGGGGATGTTCGGGAACACCTTATCGGCGATAAAGTGGTCTTGGTTCTGGACATACGCCACCGACATATTAGTGAGCGGCGCGTTGACGTGGACGTTGGACAACGTGGGAGATGGCATTGAAAAGTTCCTTCTAAGGGACTACGGCGTCTCGCGACGGCGCTTGTTTCAGGGCATCAAAAAACCTCCCGTAGGCGGTTCTGCATGCTCAAATGGGTTGGATTGGTTACGCGACCTTCTGCCAAAGCATCGGGACGACATCGCCCGCCACACCGCCTTCCAACAGCTTGCCAAGCTGGGCGCCGGCGGCAGCCGTTACGGCCTGCCCGGTGGCGCCGGAGGCGACGGTGGCGCCGGCTGCGAGCGTTGCTCCCAGCTTGATCTCAACGACATCGCCAATCGCAAACGGAAAAGCCTGCCCGGCAGTCGGGTTGCTATCGATCACGCCATCAGCAACAGCGCCGGCAGCGGCGACTGTTACGCCAGCAGCGCCAACGACGCCGAATAGATACTGGCTTGCAGACAGATCAGCGCCGGCAAGCAGCGTGATCGTCCGCTTCCTCTCGAAGTAGGACATGAAAAATCTCCATCTATGGGACATGCCGCCTCACGGCGGGGAATGGTTGATTTGGGGCTGCCGCTTACTGCGCTGTGGCGGCTCGCTTGGCGATCTCGTCGTAGAGGGCCGGGTTTTCCACCATGGCCTTGTCGTAGGCTTTGGCGAGGCTGATGCCCTCGGCCTTCTCGATCTCCTTGGCGCGCTTGTCTAGCTTGCCTTCGGGCGATTCCACATCGTGCGTGGTGCCGTCGAGCGATCCCTTCATGACAAAGGCGCTGGCCGCGATCTTTTCGGCGGTCTTAAGCAGATGGTCGAGGTTTTTACGCACATCCTCATCCATGTTGCCCATAGCCTTGAGGACGCCGGCCTTGGCTTCGGGTGTGCCCGGCAGATGGCCGAATTCGTCGGTGGCGCGCTTCTTGAGCCGCTCGAATTCCGTCTCATCCTTGGCCTTCTTCAGATCGTCGGCCTGCTTGGTGATTGCCGCCTGCTGGGATTTCAGCACGGAGAAGGTGGCGTCGCCAACCGCAGACTTGCGGATTTCGTTGCCATCCACCTTCAGCACCTCGTCGCTTTCGGCGGCTTTGCTGACCTTCTTCTTGCGATCCTCGGGCGACATGGCCATGAATTCCTTCTTGGCTTCGTCATCCTTCATTGCGTCCAGGTGCTCGCGCTCTTCCTTGGACATTTTGAGCAAGTCCGCCGCCTTCGTTTCGGCAGCCTCTGCTCGCTTGGTGACAGCGGCAATGGCAGTAGCAACCGCCGCGTCGATCTTCTTCTGCAGTTCGGGGTCCATGCGTTGTTCTCCATGGTCGGGGTTTGTGCCATCGCCGGCGCTCTTGCTCACCCAGCCGTCGGGGAGCAAATCGGTGTGGCCGAGCGCCTTGGCCCGGCTGATGATGTGTTTCTTTGCTGCCTCTGGGTTATCTGCCCTGCCGATGGCGTGAACGGCGTTCTTGAGGTCGCCAGCACTGATAATCGGGAATGATCCGTCATGCATCGCCGCGCCGCTTGATGCGGCCTGCTCGCGCTGCTCTGCGGTAAATGAGCGCTTCCAATAGGGATCGCTGGTGTCGCGCTTGAAGATCGAGACCGTGGCCGACTTGTTTGCGGGATTGTCCACCAGGGACAATTCCGCCAGTTTCATATTGCTGAGCTTCGTTGCCATTTTAGGCGTCTCCGTTCTCGATTACTCCAGCCATGCCCAGTTTGTGCGGCGATGGATATCGCCGACTGTTCCATCGGCAACGCCGAACATTTCAGCAATCTCCCGCTGGGACATGAGGCCCTTGAGTGAGAGAATTTGCCGTGCCTCATCTTCAGTCAGCTTATGGAGCGGATGGCGCTCACCACGATTAGGGCCGGAGCCGGTGTTGGCGCACCGCTTCGGCCCGCTTTTTCTATCTGATTTTCCTCACTCGGTCATCGGAATTCGGGTACCGGAACCGCCGATCGAGAACGCGCGAAGCTCGCCCGACTTCACTCGCTTCCATATCCCGTCGTCATGCACCTTCACTCCGACGATCCATCCTTCACGGTCGGACGAAATGCCAAGGCTCTTTGCAAGCTCGGCGGTGAGCGGAAATGAGTGCAGGACTTCGCCGACCTGCCCCCCCTCGTGCATCGCCTTGGCTACGCGAGCATCGGCCATGAACTCAGTTGTCGATTTGACCAGTTCGCTGGCGTCGATCACATCGCCCTGGGTATCGATGACGGGCTTGCCGCCTTCGGAGATGACCGATGCCCATCCATAGGCCATGCGCTGCTCGTCATCAGCCTTGACGATTTCTGCTTTCATGACGTTCGTCTCCGGTTCCAGGTCCTTGAAGCGCACTTCGGCTTCCTCATCGCCGTTGAGCCATGCCGCCGTCAGCCGATGGTGGCCGTCCGCAATCCAAAGCCGTCCGTTGATCTTCACCACCACCGGCAGCTTGCCGCCGGCAGCGCCGTTCCCGGCAATGGCGTTCACCTTCGCCGTATCGACGCGGTTTTGCATTGCCGTGAGATCGGCAAGCTTCAGCGTCTGGGTTTCGAGCTTGTCGGAATTGGTCAACGTGCCGAAAAAGCGCGGAACCTGATCCTCGCGGAGCATCCCGAGCACGTTGCCCTCATAGGCAAAGGGCGTTTTTGAGCGCTCACCGTCCAATGGCTCCAGCGAGCGCCCGGCGGCGGTCTTGGTGGCGTCCTTCGGCTTCTTCTTGCTCTCGCGCCAATCGACGCCATCGACATGGACGGCGCTTGCGGATGGCTGGCTCATGTTGGCTCCGAAAATGAAAAAGGCGGCTCCGAAGAACCGCCCGTGTGGGAATCTACATGAATGAAACGCTATGCCGCGCCCTGCGCCTTCAGATCCGCAATGCGTTGCTCGGCTTCTTCGAGTTCGCGCTTGGCCCCCTCATCCTTGTCGGCAATGCGCCGCATCGAGGCCGCGAATGCTTCCCATTCCTCCAGCGCATCGAAATAAGATGGGGGGTCTATGAATGATCCATTGCTCATCGCTTTGTCACCTCCGCGAGAATTTGCTCAACCATATTCTGCACCTCCATATAAGCGCTTGCCCTGTCCCCCCGCAACTCTGCGGTATATTTCATGCGCCCAAGCCGCTCGAGTGCGAGATTAACGAGGTGTGTTTCCACCGCCTTGGCATTGAAAGGCGTGATCTTGCGGGTGTTGACTTTTCGCTCAAGTTCCCGCCGGACGCGCTTGCGCGTATCGACAATAACCTTTTCGGTGAGACGCTTCGGTTCCCACGCTGCGTAGGAACTGCCGTTGTGCCCATGCGCCCAGACCGTATGCATTCCAGGGTAGGAATTGAGCATCATCAAATCCTGAGCGCTCAAAGACGAGCTGCTTGGATGGTTGTGATGCAGCACAAGGGCGCTTTTTGGATCGCGGAGCTTCTTCTCCAGTTCATCTGTGAAGCCAACATAGTTATTAGCGCTCCCGTCGATCTGCGCCAGCACTTCCCGTGTGATCCGGTCATATCCTCCCAAATGCTCGAAACCGTCGCGCTGGCCTGCGCTCAAAACGGCCCCTCGCGCTTCATCGTCAAGGCGCTTTAAACTAACCTCCGGCGCGACCTGCGGCTTCGCTTCCGGCTTCTTGATCCGCATCAACTGGACGCATCGGCACCGAATGACTTCGCTTGAAGGCCCGCTTGGATCGTGCGGACGCATCATAGAGACCCCGTTGCCGGTGACGAACTTCGCTTCCCGCCCTTGAACCGTCCTAACCTGCATATTTCGATGACTGGGGCGCTCCCGACCGTCGCGATGAGTTTTCCATTCGCGCTCGATCTGATCGTCTGCGATCTCCACTTCCTCGGTGATCTGATTGAAGGCTTCATGCCGGGCGGCGCTGATTGCGCGCCCCGTCTCGGTGATAGCAATCGTTTCGGCGCGGGACTTGATCGCGTTTTGCCGGTAGCGATCAACCATCCTGTCGATTTGATCACCGCCCAGAGGCTCGCCAGCGAGGGATGCACGCTCAATGGAGCGATCATACCGGCGGTCCCTTAGATCGCGGCCCAGCGCCTCCCTGCTCCCGCTTTCGAGCAAGCGCCGGTAGTTTCGCACCGCCTCTTCCTGCTGGGTCGTCAAGCCGATGGCGTTGCGGAAGCTGAAAGCCACGCCGCGAGGCCCGGAACCATCCACAAGGCCTTGCGTCAATGCCTGTCTAATTGACTGGCGCTGGCTGTCCTGCATTTCCCGGATGAATTCGAGTTGGTTCTGCCGCATCAATGCCGCGGCGCGCTCGTTGGTGGGATCGAAAGAAATCCCCGTCGATGGGGCCCAGCTCTTCACCTGATCGGCAAGGGATTTCACCTCGTCCCGCGCCGCCGCATCGAACACGGTGGATAGGACAGGAGCCATCCGGGCGATGTGTCGGTCAACCACGGACAAAGCCGTCTCGACATCACCTCGACCAAGAAACTCCGCGATCTCCCGCATCGCCTCATCGCTCTGGACTGTCTGGACAAAGCGGAGGAATGCGGCGCGGACACTTGCCTCAAGTGTGGACACAAGCCGCTCAACACGCTCGTAATCGGAGCTTTTCTCCTTTGCGAAGGCTATCGGAGTGCTGTAATTGATGAGCGATGAAAAGGTTGAGAGCATTCGATCCCCGCGACGGTACACAGCTTCCCGACGATCCATCGACATGGCTGCTCACCGCCAACGAGGCGCTGATCAAAGCGTCTCGTGTCCAAGGCGTGCAGCCGATTTCATTTTGGCGTGGTGTGGCGATCCTGGCGACGATCTGGGACGATGATCATATGCCCCGCGTCAAGGAATAATCCGGGTCCGAGAACGGCGACGACCGTGTCGTCCCGCTTGCGTATGCCCCCACTAGAGATGCGCCCTCACTTGATGATGCAAGACAACCCGCCAATGGCGCGAGGATGCCCCACAATGCCGAAGCATTGGATTGGCTGGGCAGTATCCCGGTGTTGAAGTATTCGATCTCAACCGACCCTGCCTTAAGTCGTTTCGTACCGCCCTGGCCGCTCGACGCGCCGCCGGCAAGCTCCGGGTTCTGGCTTATCGCGAAGGCAAGCTGGATCGTGACGGCGACAAGCGCCGCGGGCAATTTCGTCTGGTCGCTCTGGCAGGTGCGTGGCCACGCCAGCGCATTGTCGGCTTCGGTTTTCTCACCCTTCCAGTTCTGAGCGTCGATCACGCGAACAGCAGTCACGATGGCCCGGCCCTTGTCATCTTCGCTCAGCGCGACCCAGGCAGCGGCATTCACGGAGCCGTTGAGATAGGCGTCAGCATCGGCGACGGCGGCATAAGCGTCGTAGCTCGTGCCGCCGATGACGACCTGCGGATAAATGAAGGCCATTGGTTGTGTCCCTACGGAGTGATGCCTTTTTTAGCGATATGGCGCGCCCACGGCCCGGTGCCTTCGGTCGCGTCTAGTCCGGTCACGATCCGACGATCCCATGAGCCATCGCCTTCGGTGGTAGATTGCCCCTCCGCGATGTGCCTCGACCATGATCCAGTTCCGTTCATCGCGGCCAATGCTTGCGCGGCACGTCGCTTCCATGAACCAGTGCCAGACGCGCCAAGCGCCTGCGCCGTGCGCCGCCACCAATTTGCCATCGCGAGCCTCCTACAGAACCTCGATGGGCTGATCGAGCTTTGTGGAGCCGCCTAATGACGTGATCTCTTCCTGTGGCCTCACGACAAATTCACGCACATTCGTTGTGCCGATTATTCCCTCGCTTTGCAGCCATGCAACCAGTGCAAAAAACTCGGCATCGGTCAGAAGAAGAGGGGCTGACCCTGCCGTGCTTTCTTCAATGGTGATCCCATGCACGCCATTATCTAAGATGGTGTAAGTCTGTGTCGCCATGTTGTTTCTTCCCTCTATTAGCTTGTTGCGATGACGCCTGCATCGCGAAGAACTGCCAAGACCGCATTGAAATTATCTTGCGTGGGTGCGGCGGTAAGGTCCGCCATCGCCGCCTGTTGCAGCACCCCGCCCCTCTCCGAAGTCGTCGGCTCCTTATTCCCGGCCATGGCGGTTGCCGCCGTCGTCCCTATGGTCAGGTTGGAAGTCCCCGCCCCAATAGCGGTTCTTGCCGCCGCCTGGTCGCTCCCGGCGGCAATGACGGCGGGTTTACCCCCAAGTGTGTCCCAGGTCGCGGTCGGCGCATTGGCCACCGCTTCATCCACATAGCTCTTGTTGGCAAGGTGCGCGTCTTGCGTTGGCGCCGGGCCGGGAATTTGCCCCTCGATGTCGCGCATGACGAGGTTGAACCCCATCACTTCCTGCGAATAGGGAACCGCGGAATATTCGCCCCCGAAATTGTACCCGATGACGGTTGCGGCCCCGGCTCCGGTTGGAGGCGTCAATGCACCGCCGTCACTGAGAAGGTCACCAATCGAGGCAACCTCTCGCCCCTTCTGCGCGTCCGGCAGTTTCTTCTCCATCTGAGGCCGGTAGACTTCAATCAGGTAATCGCTGGTGATAGCCATGAGTAATCTCCTATACGCCCATCAGCGCGGGGTCGGGCTCGGGCGCATGTGGTGCGCCCAGAAGCTCGCGGACGAAATCGATGGCTGGATCGTCCGCCGCCAGGACGTGACCGGCAGTCGCCATGTCACGAAGCGTTGCAGCGACCTGCTCCACCGAGATGAATGAGACTTCCGAGGGCCGGAACCTTGGCTTCAGCCGGTTATCGAAGCCGTTGAGCGTCCAAAGCGATCCTATGAGGTCACGATTGAATACCTCGGCCATGTCGACCAGCATCCCGTTGACTTGAATGTACAGGTTGCGGCTCTTGTCCTCGCTCAGTGCCCGGCTTCCCGAACTCTGCCCGATCATCAACGTTTCCACGCCAAGGACACGGGCAATCTCGAAATTGGTGCGCTCGATGGACTCGCCCAGATGCTCGATGCCGGTGGAATTGCCTTGCAGCAGCTCCAATCCCCAACGGAGGGAGCTGGACCAGGAATGGCCGTCCGCCTGGATGTTCTTGAATGGTGTGCTGTCCAGCAAAAGGCCGGTGTTTACGTCCTTCGCCTGCGTCTGGACGAAGCTGCGCATCGCTGCAATTGCCGCGTCGATATTTTGTCCAAGCTTTTCGTCTTGCGGATTGGTGCGCTTGATATCCTCAAGCTCTGCGATCGGCGCTCGCCCTATCGGCGTTCCCCGAAGATCGCGGTCAAAGCCGATGCCTTCGATTTTCAGATATTCCTTCAGACGCTCCGCAGGCTCCGCGACTTGGCGTAGCAATCCAAGCCCTTCCGGGCTATCGGATAGCGTGTCATCCACCAGATAGATCAACTTCCATCGCGGGATGCAGAATAACTCCCCGGTCTGCGGCGAGCGCTGCACAACGCCCTTCACCTGCCCGCTGACCGGATCGATATCCCATTGCCAGATGGTGTGCTGTGGCCGCGCCTCGATGTTGGCGATGCCGATCAGGCCGTCTTCGCGCTTCGATGCCTGCCATTCCTGAATTGCATAGCCGTAGAACCGGTACATGCCGGAACGGCGAACGATACGGTGCCAGGATGTGCCTATGTCGTGACGGACCAATTCTACGAACTCGGCAGCCTCCTTTGCAGCGTCGGACGATTGCCCGTCCGGCAAATCAGCGGCAGGGACGATGGTCCATTTCGGTTCTGTCGCAAGTCCGAGAAAATACCTCATGCCAGCCGCCACGATGGACGTGTTGATCATGATGTCGGAGAAGGTCTCGTAGCGCCTATAACCGGCGACGACGGGGTTCCGTTCGGCATTCTGGACAAAGCCGCCATAGACAGCCGTGCCGCTTACACCAGCCTCCTGATATGGGCTGACCTTCGGCTTGTTCTCGAACCCCATCAAACTGAACAGGCTCGACAATGGAGATTTGGGCATGTGTCATAGCCTAACTGTTGATTGGGATGGCGACGGGGGCGCCGATGCCGGAGAAGCTGTCTTGGCGCTTCACGAGAAGTCGCCCGAATGCTCCAGAACTGGCGTCCACCTGATCCTTGAACGAGCCGCCCGGAAACAGACACAGTTCGTCAAGGTAGTCCTCGTTCCATTCGCCAGCGACGAGATAGACATTCCCGGCTTCGCACTGGCTGGAGAACGGTTCGGCGCGCGTGACTTTGTCGCCCGTTTCCGGCTCGGCTTTCACCTTCCAACCGGCAAGCATTGCGATCATGTCCTGCGCTTGGACCTTACCGGCCTGCCCCGGATCCTGTGGAAGGCTGATCGCAACATCCTTGCCGTCGACTTCTGCCGTTCCCTTGATCAGCATTCGAACCTTGTTGCCTTCGTCCTGCGTCTTGGCGACATGACCGACCACGAATGAACCGTCCGGCTGAAGTCCGATCTTCACCCCCGCCGTGCGGGCGGCAGTGGCCTTCTTGGTGGCAGCCAAGTCCCAATGGCGCACCCATATTGTTCCGGGTTGAGCCTGGCGGATGATCTTGCCATCGAACCATTCCCGCTTGAACAAACCGCCCTCGCGAGGCACCGGCCTTTGCTGGTACTGGCCGGCGACGGCGTAGGCGGTGAGCGCCTTCTGATCTCGTTCGAGTACCTTGGGCGGGAACCGCTCAGGAAAGAGCAAGTCCCCATCTGTCGAGCGCGGATCTTCAAACCCCAGCGCCGTGGTGCAATGCCTCTCAGCCTCGTATTTCATCGGCAACATGAGGTGCTGATAGCCAAGCCCGAGCTTTTTGATCTGGCCGGATACATCGTCTTCGTGGAGCCGCTGCATAATGACCACGATCGCGGACTTCTCCGGGTCGTTCACACGCGACGGGACCGATTCCCGAAATATGCGCGTTGTCCGTTGTCGCTCAGCCGGGCTTTCCGCCGTTTCCGTCGAATGGGGGTCATCAATGATCACCCTGTCACCGCGACCACCGGTCAAGCTCTGGAACGGCACGCCCTCGCGAAACCCGGTCTTGTCATTGGCGAATGACGCCTCCCCGGTCCGCACAAGCCTGACCTCGGGCCAGAGCGATTGATACCACTCCGAATTGACCAGATCGCGCATGCGCCGACTGTCGCGCTTGACGTAGTTTTCCGAATAGGACGTTGCCAGATACCGCATTCCCGGCATTTCCACCGGGCCCCACTCCCATGCAGGCCAGAAGACTGACGCGAGTAGAGACTTCATCGTCCCCGGCGGCACGTTGATCAGAAGCCGGTTGGATAGCCCCATCGCAAGGAATGTACCCTTGGTGATCGCCTCAAGATGAGAGCAGATCGCATCGATGTGCCAGCCGTGGATATATGGCTGTGTTGGCTCCAACACATGCCACGCTTCACGGACAAAGCCGGCAAGCAATTGGCACCGGGACCGGATACGTTCGGCGTCCTTGGCAATCCTTTCCCGCTCTGCGTCAGCTTGGCGTCTCGTCAGTTCCCCCCTCACCTGCCTCAGGAGTACCGCTGGCGGAACTGGCAAGTGCAGCAAGGAGGGCTTCGAGGGACTGGAGCTGTTCATTCGACATCCCGGTTAGGTCGATCTGCACGGGACCGCCGTTCGCGCCGGTCAACTGCTTCTTCTCAACCAGCAGTCCGTTCAGCTTGGCTTTGCCCATAATGGCGCTCACAGCGACGGAATACTGCTCGGCGGTACTAGCGGAGACCCTGACCTCTTCAAGCTCGTCTGTGAGGCCCTGAATGGTCACAGCGGTGCGTTCTGCGGCTTTTTTCTGCAATTCATGCACGCGTGTTAAAATGTGTTCCTCTCTCGCGAGGGCAGCAGCGTTATGCCGGTTCGCCTTGTATCCCGCCTCGACATATGCCCGATCTGCCGTCTTGCCTTTGGCGAGGTTCTGGGCGAACTTCTCGTGCCTGGCGTTATTGAGAACTGGCATGGGCTCAACCTTGGGAGGACATAAGATGGCTGAAGAAATTAAAGTTGGCAGTGTCGTAAGATTGAAGTCCGGCGGCCCTCATATGACAGTTTCAAGCGTTGGCAAACCCACGTATTCGGACACCATGAGCGCTTGGTGCGATTGGTTTGTTCAGGACAAAGCGCCATGGAAAAAGGACCAAGGCGTCTTCCCTTTAACCTCCCTTACGCTGATCGAGCAATAGCAGATCGCGCCCCGTTAAGCACCGCACGCCTCAACACCGCCTCCAGAAAGAGGATTGCCGCGCTATCGCGGGGATTGACGATCCACATGGATTAGGCCGTGGGGATGAATGGGGTCTGAGGCGCTTCGGGCAGCGTGAAGTGGCGCGCCGAAACCGAGGTGGTGCCGCCGCCGTCAGCGTAGCGCTTCATCACGAATGAGCCGTCCTTGGTGCGCATCCCGCCTGCGACAACGCGGCCGACGTTCGCCCGGAACGCCCCATCTGCAACCGCCTTATCCGACGCTACACCCTCAATAGGCTTGGCAATCGCCGGAACCTTCGACGCGACTACAGCCGCCGGCGCAAAGCCCAGCATCGCGAGGAATGATCTGCGCTTCATAATCGTCTCCCTCATTCACACGTGATTTCGGTCAGGATAATCACCGGGCGCTCACCTTCCGCCTCCACCAGGCGCACGGTGCCGGTGCATTTGCGATCCATCGCTATCGGCGTCGGGCGGAGCGTGAGCGGATCCTCTTTCGAAAGGGCCATGGGCCGGTCAGGTCGCGGCACGGCGGCATGGGCAGATCCGACGATTATCGCCGCGATGACAACGGCGAGCGCGATAAGGCTGCGCGGCAATGGCCCTCTCCCATAAAAAAGCCCCGCGTGAGCGAGGCTGAACCTGTGCAGTTTTTGCACGGGTTGAGTTGTTGATCCAGTTTTGATCGAGGATGCCCTACTCGGACCTTTTCAGGCGAGGCTCTCACAAGGACTTTGCGCCACCATTAACCGAGTGCGGCTATCTTCGCTGGCCGTCAGCTATATGCGAGGCTGCCCTCAAACGAGGACACTTTCGATATCGACCGGGCAGAGCCCCGCGCCGTCCTCGCATTCCCGTTGAGGCAAACTATAAACCGGACGCCCCAGCTTATAGCGAAAGCCTCGAAACTATAATGTTGCCCCGTGTGCACCCGAGGACTTCGAGGATACGGATAAACCGCCCGGGCCTCGCACCCTGCCCCGCGTATACCGGGGCGACCTGTAGACTATGCCGCCTTCTTCCGTGTCGCATATTTCTGGCGGCGACGCTTGTTTCTCGACTGAGCCCAATCCAAATCCCGAATGGTTTCATCGTTTACGAGGGCGAAATCATCCCTCCATGTGACCGGCTGTTTGCTGGGCGCGTCGTCTCCGATGTTGACGTGAATATGCCCGTTTTCAGGCCCAACACGCAACATCTCGAAATCGGCATTTTCGTTATTTATCAAGCCGTTGCGAGCAAGAGCGGCATAAAGTTCTAAGATTGCCCGGTTTTTCCGCCGCCGACCGGTTTCGACGTGAAAGCCTTCATTCCGGCACCAGACCGCGAAAGGCTTGCCTCCAGCCTGAGCCATAGCCCAATGCCACAAGCACCGGCGGCGGCTTTCGTCCTCAATGAAAAGGATGAGCGTGTTGCACAGCTCCCATTCCGAAACCTGCTCATGCGAAAGGCGGCTGCGGAAGAAGCTTTCACGCTCCTCCTGGTATCGCTCCTCACCCCATCCGTTCTGGTCGGCCTGATCGTGGACGTAGGGAAGGTTCTGGGCCTTCAGCCTTTTCGGTCTGGCGGTGTCCGGCAAGCGTCGATCCACCTCTGCGGCGCGGATAAACAGTTCAGCGATACCAAGGGGCGTCATGCTGTTCTCCTTCCATGGTTGGGATGGAAACCCGCAACTTTCTCTGCACCGCGACGTGCAGCGGCAGCGAGTTCTATGCTCTTAAATGTCCCGAGATAGATGTTCTCTTCACCAACCTTGATATGAGCTATCCATTTCCCGCGAGAACGAGCGGGGGCTACGCCAATAACACCAGAGGTATTGTGGGATGGCCTTTTCTTATTCTGGTTGTTTTGAACGGCGGTCACATGTCTCAAATTCGCAAGCCGATTATCGGCCTTGTCGCCATTGATATGGTCTATTTCGTTCGCTGGAAACTCCCCATAGTAGTATAGCCACGCAAGGCGATGCTCAAGATAATGTCGGCGATCCAATTGGATGTGCCTGTATCCTGAACCGTTCACCGACCCAGCTTTCTTCCCTTCATAGCGGGTGCGCCATCTTTTCCATTGCATTTCCGATGCGAACTCAGAAATGGAGCGTGATTTCCATACGAAATGACCCTCTGCAGGAACGTATTCCAACAGCTTATGAAGTCGATCAAAACTGATTGAGTTTTGCATCGTCACTCTCCTTGCTGGAGAACGCGGCGATCATCCAGCAAGTCCAATTGATCTGCATTGGGTCCAAATCGCCTATAGATTCTCTCAAAGACCATCCCCGAAAGGGCATGTCGTTGCGGGGTGATGCCGGAAAGGTCCTGGGCGATATATTGTAGCTGGCCCAGCGGGATAGCATCCCATAATTCGAGCCATGCCGATGCGTCCTTGTCGATTATGGCCCGACATGCGTGAATGAGGTCTGATGCCATCCAAAGCCCATATTCATCCAAAAGGGCTTTATTGTTCGCAGTTTCGGCCAAGGTGGACATAACCAGCCGGAAATGGTCCTCGCCGAAATTTCGTAATATCCGCTCCATGGTGGCGACGGCCCGCGTCTCCCCTATCTCGGGATAGCGGCGCGGATCGATGATCTTGATGCAGTATTCATCACAGATGGCTTTTACGCGGGGATCGATCATCATCCCTCCGCAGGCGGCGAGAACCGCCCCTTAAGCGCCCCGAAAAGGGGCTCATCGTCGGCGCCGATGCATTCCGGCGGCACTTCCACCAGTTTGGTGCGCTCGCGGTTGTCGGGCCATACCCTCGGCTCTCCGAAATTGGTCCGGTAAACCACCGCATCCCATCGTCCGTTGTCGGCGCGCTCGTAGCAGAAATACATCGTGATCATAGCGATAGCGCCCCTTGTCGCGCCAATGGCATTTGAGGGAGCATCCATTTATCTGCATCGGCCTTGATCTGTTCATAGTTGACCGGATGCTGTGCTTTGAAATCCGGAAGCGAAGCCCCTGGAACATAACCATCCGGCGTCTTATCCAGCCACCCCGTCCAAGGATCAGTCCACCGCGATGGTGAGAGACCAAGTACCTTGAAATCGGCCCGCGTCACCGGGCGCGTTTCCATGACGATGGCGAGCTTGATCGCCTTGATCTTCCATTCCGTAAGCGCCACCGGCGCGCTATGGCCGGCTTCGACATCTGGAATATAGTCTGGCAGCGAACAACGATGGTTTGGACACCACTGATGCCAGTCGCGCGATGCCCAAGTATCTGGACCAGGAAGGTAGGGGAAGAACGGCGTCGAATAGCGTCCGGCCTCCTGATCTTTCATCATGATGATTGTAATTCCAAGCATGCGGCACAGCGAAGAATAAAGCCCCTGCACCTTTCCGTCGGGAACCAGAACGGCGCGATAGTCCGGCCCTGTTTCCGCTGCAGACCAATCGCTCAGATATGGGAGAGCTTGATCGAGAACTTTTGCATTCAGCGCCAGCTTTGCTTCAATGCCGATCTGGGCGCCGTCAGCCTTACGAGAAAGCAGGATGTCGAATCCTGCGGTTTCCGGATAAACATCCCATTCGTCTTTCACCGCCGCGATGAAGGCATTGCAAAGCGCGGCCTCATTTTCGAAATTGGCAACCTCTCGCTTCATTTCGCCAAAGCCCTCCGTTCAACGGTGATGGCCCTTCCCTTCCTATGTAATGTCGGAAACAACGCGTCGGCCTCAGAGCGCGCCGTGGTGAGCGTTGCGCCGTGCCGGCGCAGATCGCCGTTGAAATAGGCTAACAGATGCGTGGCGACGGCTTTCCATGCCTCGGCGTCTGTCTGGAAAATGACGGGGTTGCCACCAGGTCCCAGAATTGGACCGGGACGAGCTTCATGGGCAAACCGGAGCATCGCGCGGTAGCCTATGGGGGTTTCTATGACGTAACCGGCGAATTGGTTCATTGCAAAAATCCCTCGAACGCCGGAGGCATGTCATCGGCCAGCGACTTGAACATGGTGTATTCGGCATCGAAGCCGATCTGCGGAGACTGGCCCGGCTCGCCGCGCCGACGCTTGTGATTAATGATCGCCGCCTTCCCACGCGATTCCTCCATCTTCTGAATCATGGTTTGTTTCTTCGTGAGTTCCCCTTCCTTGACGCGCTCCGGGGGCATCGTCGGAAGCATTTCGCGGAATAAGGGTTCAGGTCGGTAAAGCGAGAACCAGACATCGAGGGATTGCTTGATTGAGCCACCGCCGTACGCATCGCCCATTACTGGGCGGAAAGCGGTATATGCTCCACTCGACTGCCACCGGCGCTTCCAGTCATCATTGCGCTGGATAAGGATCACGATGGCGATGTTGAGTGTCTTCGCCAGCGCCTTCAATCCGCGATATAGCGCGTTGACGCGCTCCGCGAACATGTCCTTCGGATTTGGCAATGCGATCATTTTGGCGTGGTCGATGATAATCAGGTCCAAGCCCTGGCTTTTCACCATTGCCTCGGCCTTGACGCGGATATCGGAAAGCGAGCATTCCCCGAAGCCGACGATGTAGAAAGGCAGGTCCTTAGCCTGCCATATCTCGCGCTCGATATCTTCGTTTTCTTTCGTATTTAGGGTGAAGGAATCCAGCCGACCCAATGGAATATGAGACTGTTGCGATGCCGCCTGAAGCGCGGCCTCCTCCTCCGTCACCTCAATCGAGAAAAATGCTGATCGAAATCCTTTCGCGGCAGCAAATCGGCATTGCTGAAGGCTAAAGCTTGTCTTGCCGCCACCGCTATCGCTCATCAAACCGATCAGGTTGCCGCGGCGCATATCGCCCAAAGCTTCGGATATCTCAGGCAGGAACCATGGAATGCGAGACGATGCATCCGTGCTATCGCTTGCAGCCTTCTGCACGGCATTCGGGAGGATCACGCCATACTTGACCGCACCGGCACGCTCGTTGCCCTCCTGGGCAATCTGCGTCAGCCGATCGGCAATTTCTGCTATGATCTTTTCCGGCGTCATATTGGCCGGCATAGTGCGGGAGAGCGTGTCGATATCCTGCGAAAGCGACACAAGCGCCCGTCGAGCCCATACCTCGATAATCGCCCGGCCATAGTCATAGACGCTGAATGAGCCGATGGCTTCTGTCACCATCCGCGCCACATATTGGAGGACGGACATTTCCCCAATACGTTGATCAGCCGGGAGGTATTGCTTTATTGTCACCGGATTGACCGCCCGGCCCTCGGCAATCATCGTTCCCGCCGTTTCATAAATCAGCGTATGGAGTGGATCGCTGAAATGCTGCGGCTTGAGAAAACCCGCGACACGCCAATATGCGGCGTTGTCAATGAGGAGTGCGCCTAGTAGCGCCTGTTCGGCCTCGATGGCGTCGGGAAGTGCGGGCCGGAGGTCTGTGGCATGAGCGTTCATTCAGCGGCCTCCCTGAATTCCTCATCGACGGGGCGGCGCGCGGGCGCTTCATCAGCCATGATCGCACCGACACAAGCCTTCATCTTCGCGACGGATACGGCGTTGCCGATCTGCTTGATCTTTTCCGTCTTCGTGCCGGCGAACTCGTATTCCTGATCGCCGTCATTGAAGCCCATGGCCGCCGCTAGCTCGTGCGGTTCCAGCATCCGAAACAGAATGTCGTATTCACCAGCCGCTTCCGCGACGGCGAGTTCGCCACGGTTCGCACCGGTCACCGTCGGCAGCGGATCGGTGTTGGCGTTAATCCCCCGGCTGTGCCCACCCTCGTGTGTGACCGGCAGGACAACCGCGAATTCGCCACCCTTCGCCGTGGTGATGGTCGGTATAGGTTGATCGATTGATCGCCCGTTATTGGTCACCCGGGTATGTGTGACGGGTACCACGATGCCGAATCTGTCCTTCGTCGTGACAGTAGGGAGCGGATCGGCATCGCTGGTGCAGGTGGCGTTCGCGCCATAGTACGCAGAGATCAGAGCGTGCGCGCCGCCGGCCCCACCCGTCGTGGAGGTCGGAAGCGGCTCGCTCACCGCGCGCGGCGAGCCGCCTGAAGCCTGCGACAGTACAAACGGCTCGACCAGATACCCGCCCCCGTCGCAATTAGCTGTCGGCGTCGGCTCATGGATAGAATGCGCCCGCGTCTCGCCATATCCGTCACCGTGGCGGTTGAGAATGTACGGCTCCGCGAGCCAGACACCTCCCTTGGTATCGAGCGTGGGTATCGGTTCGCTTGACACCCCTTTTGGCTGATTGCCCTTCCGGCCATTCATAATCACCGGCTCCGCCAGCGCGATATGCTGCCCATTGGCCGCGATGGTCGGCAACGGCGCGTCAATACCCTGCGCTGCCATGTGATTGCGCAAAATCACGATGAAGGGCTGCGGCCAACCATGCTTCACCGCGCCAGCATAGACGCGGTTCAGCGTCTTCGGAGCGAGCGACTTTTTACGATTGAATATCGACTTGCCCTTGATCGACCAGTCGATGATATCGCTGGCCGGTCGCCAGGGCTTTGCACCGGAAAACAGGTCATCGCCGATTTCGCCCCGTCGACGGTGCGTCGGCATCGGCCAATGCACCTTGCGTCCATCCGACCGCGCCATGAGGATAAAGCGCTGGCGCGTCGTGGCGTCACCATAGTCCGCGGCATTGAGCTTGCGCCATTCCGGCTCAAAGCCCAGCCGCTTG
This sequence comes from Paramesorhizobium leguminum, assembly GCF_003217235.1. Lineage (GTDB taxonomy): Bacteria > Pseudomonadota > Alphaproteobacteria > Rhizobiales > Rhizobiaceae > Paramesorhizobium > Paramesorhizobium leguminum. The sequence continues at coordinate 109,467 of NZ_QJTF01000003.1, forward strand.
ATCGTCTCGATCCACGCATGGAAATATTCGCCCTTGCGCGATTTTATCGGCTTGCCTGTTTCAGGATCGACCGGCCCCCAGCCGGTGAACTCCCAGACATTCTCAATGATGAGGCGCTTGACGCGGAGCTCCGTCAGCCAAGTGATGACGTGCCATGGGTCGCTGCGCTGCTGATCGCTGGTGGGCTTGCCGCCGCGCGCCACGCTGTGGTGCGTGCAGGTCGGCGAGGCCATCAGCAGGTCGAGATATCCTTCCGGCACGATGATGTGGGGCCGCACCGTCGAGATATCCTGCACATAGTGCCGCGCCTCAGGATGGTTCAATTCGTGCGTCTTGATAGCCGTCGGCCAATGGTTGACGCAGACAAGCTCCATGTCGAGCCCGAGTTCATCAAGCGCACGCTGCGCACCGGTGGACGATCCGCCGGCGCCGCAAAGGAGGTCGGCTACAAGCATTTTGCGCTTCATGCGCCCCTCCTGAGAATGAGCGCCGCCGCGAACCAAACCTGTGAAGCGATCAAGAACGTTCCGATAAGCACCTCGCTTTGATTACCCCACCATGACAGTGCGAACAGCGTGAAGAAGTAGGCTCCGAAGCCCGTGGCGATGAACCGCTGTTTCATGCCGCTGCCCTCCCCACTTTGAGATACCGAAATTCCTGACTGGCTTCCGCCGCCATCGCGATTCCGACAGCTTCCGCCGCGTCAGCGTTCTTGACTGTGATCCGAAGCGCCCGGCACCGCTCGACGGCGACTCGCTTCCACGCGGCCCGGTCAAAGCCCGGCGAACGGCCCATGCCCAAAAAGTGTTTCCTCCACGTTGATGACGGGATCGTCACCCACGGCAGCCGGTACGCTGCGATGATGCCCACCACAGCCCCGGACAAGCTCGAAAGCTGCAAGGCGTTTGGGTTGATCGTATTTTCCTCGACCGGCCCGGCGAGCGTCTGGCGCGTCTTTTTGAAGGACACGACATTTCGCATTGGCTGTTCCAGGGCGATGAAATCGATGCCGATCCGCCCCTCACTGTCTTTGGTGGACGTGATGAGCTTGACCATCTGCATGGCGATGGACGCCGCCTTTTGCTCGGCGTCGTTGCCTTCGGCCTTGATCAGTCCCGTTTTGATGGAGGAAAGCGAGGCGTCGGTATCGTACAGGGCGAAACCGGTGACAGTGGCGATGTCTAGCCCGAGGATTACTGGCATTCGTCCGCCCTCCCCATGCTGTATATCTCTGCGCCATCTTCTGATTGGCAGATGCGGAAACCGTGCGGGAGCAACGCCCTGTTGGCGCGGAGCAACGAGCACTGGAATTGGACATACGCGCCGACCGGCTGGTCTTTCGGGCTTTCAAACCCGGCGCAATACATGATCCGGTCGCGCGCGATCCATTTGCCCTTGTGCTGGGTCATGAAGCCGATGAGCGCCCGGTCGAGCGGGTTTTCGAGCGATTGGGTGATTGATTTGGCTTGCAGATGCGGGGTCATTATTCGGCTGCCTCCGTCTTGAACATGTCGGAGGTCTTCGCCGCATGAAGTTGCGCAATGTTCTTCGCGGCCTGGATGAAGTATTTATCCTTGATCTCGAAACCGATGCCGCGCCGGCCCATCTCTACGGCGCTATAAACCTCGCTACCAATTCCAAGGAACGGCGTAAGCACCACGTCACCGGGATTTGACCAAAGCTCAATGCAACGCTCTATTACGTCGAGTTGCAGGGGCGAGATATGAACTTCGTCCTTTTCGTCACGCGCATTTCGGTATTGAAGCGTCCTGGTCGGATCTATGTCGGACCAGACAGGTGATGCGTAGCGCTGCCAAACGAGGACAGAGACCCACATTGGGAAAGGCCATGGCTTGTAAGGGTCCGGCCCATCCCATTCCGCCGCCCGGCGCTCGATATCGCGCTTGTATGCCTCCATGCTGATATCAAGGCTATGATCACCAACCCATCCATCAAACATGCCATCGACGGGCTCGGGGTTTTCGCCGGGCTTGCGGAATGTGACGATGTAATCGGCCAAGCCTTGACCGCTGATCGTGCTATCTTTGGTGATTTGCTTATGCAGGAGGCGGATTGATTTCGTGCGCTGCTGCGCGACAACAGGGTCTTTCCAGATGCAAACTTCGGAATGGAATATCCATCCTGCATCTTGATATGCGGTGATGATCTCTCCCCGAAAGTCCCGCATGCCGATAAAGCCGTTGCGGATTTTTGATGTCGGAAGCTGCATGCAATGGACCGAATGAAGCCTACCGGGCATTGTGACGCGCAGAAGCTCTTGAATGAGGAATGCATAATGCTCCCAAAAATCCGGCCCTTCGCTATTCGATAGGTCGCGATCATGGGCGCTAAATTTGTACAGCCCCTCGAATGGCGGGGAGTGAATGCCGAAGTGAACACTATCGCCCGGCACAGCGCGGATAAGTTCGCAGGCATCGCCCTGGTAGATGGCGTAATCCTTCGTCACGACCTGATCGACCGCTTTGATTTCGATGGTCTGCTTCATGCCGGTGCTCCTATCCATTCCGGCAACCGAAGCGGCTGCATCGGGTTATAATCGGGGATTGTGCGTGTCGACCCACGGATTTCCGCGCTCGAAAGGTCAGACATGTGCCTGACCATGGCGGACGCCATACGGTCGGCATCGCGCTCTTTGCGGCGAAGATTGGCGACAACCGCGCCTTCCGTCTCTGCCGCAATGAAATGAACATTGACGGGCTTTGTCTGGCCAAATCGCCAGAAGCGACGAACAGCCTGATAGATCTGTTCAAAGCTGTCGTTGAGCCCGACAAAACCGCAGTCGGCGCAATGCTGGAAATTCAATCCGAATCCGGCAACCGATGGCTTCGTGACCAGAACGCGCGTACGGCCTTCGATGAAATCGAGCAGCTTGCGCTCCTTCACATCGTCCGTGTCACTGCCCTTGGTCTCCACGGCTTCCGGGATGGCCTTGGCAAGCGCTTCGCTCTCGCTGTTCAGATGGCACCACCAGACGAAAGGACGGTTGGCAGGGGTGAGAGATGCGGCCAGGGCTACGCGTTCGGTAACGGTGCCTCTTCGGGCCGACAGACGCTCTTGCATCGTCGTTGCCTGCATTGGGAAAAGAAGGCCGGTATCTATCGACGGTGAATATTCCGCTTCGACGGTATGTTGATGCTGGATAAGCGGCGGCAGATCATACCCCTCATTTGAGTATCCAAGATCGGCGGGCTCGCGAAGCATCACGGCCCATGACGCCATCCATTTCCAGAACTCATTCTCCGCATGGCCCTTTAGGCGCCATTTCTGCGTATCGCCGCCGTCGTGGGTGAAGAATGTCGACAACATATCGGTGTAAGACATGACACCCAGGAACTCAGCATGGTTTCCAAGCTCCATGAAATCATTCGGGGCCGGTGTTGCTGTGGCGGCCAAGCGATACGGAATATCCCGGCACAATTCTATGATGCGCGTGCGGTAATGGCCGTCCGTCGACTTGAGGATTGAGCTTTCGTCAAGGATGACCCCCACGAACCTCGTCATGTCGAAATGGTCGATCTTCTGATAGTTCGTCACATTGATGCCGGAGCCGCATTCATCCTGCGATTTCACCAGACGGGCCGATATGCCGAATTTCTTGGCTTCGCGGATGACTTGGGCCGAAACGGCGAGCGGCGCGAGCAAGAGCACCATACCGCCCGTGACCGATGCGACGGCCTGCCCCCATGAAAGCTCCATGAGGGTCTTTCCAAGGCCGGTGCCGGCGAATAGTGCTGCCCGGCCCCTGCGGAGCGTCCATGACGTGATATCGCTCTGGAATGGAAACATGACGCCGGGGAGCGGCGGAATGCTATTCAGGCCCGTCATCGGGTCTATGATGCGCTTTCGCTCGAGGAAGGCTTGATATCCATCCATCGCCCTACCCCCTTAACCAAGCGATGGCAGGCACCGCCACAAGCAGCGCGACGGCGAGATAAACGAAAAGCACGGTGATGATGTGGATTGATCGCGTGGGGCCGTCGATCATTGCGCGACCTCCCGAAGCATCCGCCGGATGGTGCCTTCCGAGCAGCGGAGCCGCCTGGAGATTTCGGCAGTCGTCCAACCGAATCCGTGCATGCGGATGACCATGTCCCGGTCATACGCCGGACGCTCCGCTCCACATATCTTGAAGCCCATCTTCTGAAGTGCATTAATCACCGTCGTATGATCCCGTTTGAACCACTTGGCGATTTCCGGAACCGACATGAGCGGCTTGGCTGTCCGCACCGCCGCCATGGCTTCGAACCGTGCGGCGACCAGCTTTTTCACCCGCGACTGCTCGATGATATCGTCATAGGTAAAGCCGTGCCGGTGAGCCACACGGGCGATGATGGCAGGCACGGTGTCGACCGGCGCCGCAGCGCCCCACCGCGCCTTGGTGCGCGCTACCGCCTCGCTCTGCGCTTCTTCGCGTGATTGCTTGGCGGTTGGTTCGATCGGTTTGATCTCAATGGTCTTCGGAAGCAGTTTGATGGCTTGCGCTTCACGGCGTTCACGATCGCGCCGCTGTTGTTCGCGAACAGCCTGCTGGTATCGGGGGTTTTGTTCTGTGTGGCGATATGAAGAGGCAATGATCATCAATCGTCCTCCCCGTCAGGGAAGTCTGGATCTTCACCGAATGGAACCGACTGGATCAAGTCGTCCCTGGTGTCCGCGTCATCCTGCTTCTGCTTGATACCGGCGAATAGTGCGCCCTGCCCTTCATGCCAGCCGCGGGCATATTCCTGCCCTTCCGGCGAGGCTTCATTGTAGGGATTGGTAAGCGTGTCGCCGCGAAGGCCCGCCTCCTCGCCTTCGCCGTAGGCTCGTTCTGCCGCGGGCGCCCGGTCGATGAAGATGTCCAGTTGGGTGTTGACCGGGACGCCAGCGAACCGCATCGCCTGTAGGTCGGCATCGCGCCGCGCCTTGAGTTCGGGAATGCCTTCCGGCGTCTGGGCCTTCTCGTAGGCTTTGATCTGATCGAGACCATATTTCCCAAGATCGGCTTTGATCGCCTTGCCGACCTGCTTCACCTTGGCATCGGCGGCTTTCTTGGCCTCCATCGCCTCGATCCAATCCTTGCGATTGATGAAGAATAGAACCTTTCGGTCCTTCTCGCTTATACCGACGGCTCCGCTGTTATGCCCTTCACCGGCGGGAGCTTCCGTCTTATTTACTGCCTTAGCCATTTCGATTTTTCCTTTTCCGTTGCCTATGGCGCTCAGCCGCGAGCAGCCATAGTTCCTTCGCCAGACGGCGAAGGGCGTTGATCAACCTCATGCGATTCCTCGTATGCGAGCCGCTTCGCCTCGACGGTATCGGCGGCATTTTCTATCCATGCGCAAAGATGGCCGTAGGTGTTGCGCAGGCAGCGATAGACATCCCCATTGGGGTGTTTCATCGTCTGCCAGTTCTTCCACAGCCGCTCTGCTTGTGCCGGTGATACGCCAGCCTTCTTCGCTGCCCTGTCACGCGCGGCGGTGAGGGTGTCGCCCCAGCCGCGCCATTCTTTCGTTGTCGCGGCGTTCAAAATCTCAAACGCCTCTTTCGCTGCGATACTCGTACTCATTACGCTAACGCCCTGTTTTGGTACGGATCCGTACTGTCTTGGTGCGGACATGCTCTCTCTCCACGGCTATTGTCGGGGCCGTGGATGGGGCGAACACGAGCCCCGTGAGAGAGGGAAAGGTTTGAAGATGAAAGCCCCGACGAAACGCATGGAATCTGTATCGCCGGAGCAACTGGAGCTTCTTCCGCTGACATTGGAATTCGCTTCGCGGCAGCGGAAGTTGGTTGGCCGATCCGAAGGCGCGTGGGGGCGCCGGAGGCCCGACAATCAGAATGATCCATTCGAAACGGCGCGGGGCTATGTGCCGCCGCACGGCTCGAAATGGTGAAAAAGGTGACGGCTCGCCTCGATTTGCATCCGGTGACGTATATCCCGCTTACGCGGAACCGACCGACGATAGGCGTAAGCCCATCGCTTTTTGCGCGCCCGGATCGAGGCTTGGTATGCTGCGTTGGCCGTCTGCAACGCCTAGGATTGCGGGTCGGTGTGTATGTGAAGGGGGTGCCCGATGCGCGGGAGGTCGCATCGGGCTTTCCTACCGCATAGGCGGGGGGCTTGGGGCACGGTAGGAATGGGGAACATTCGGAAGCAACCTTTGCTTCCCAAGACGGGAGTTCAGAGAATTGCTCAGGCGCATTGAGATAGCGGGTTACGATTTGCAACTCTTCATCAGTAGGCTGCATAGGGATGCGCTTATATCCACCCCAATTATTCATGATCTGGTGGACCTTTTCAGGAGCGCTCCAATTGGCGAGGCCGAGCCTCTTCATCCTCTTCTGGGTCCAATGAATTTTCATAAGGTAGCGATGCCGCTCTCGCATTATTGGATTGATCTTGCGTGCGACGTTGCGGATGTGCCCATTGCGCCTCGTGAGATCGAAAGCTTCTGTGAGGGGCGCACCCGCCCGCAATTTTTCAATTCCGCTGAGAAGTTCTGCAGAAGCTTCAAACCATTCACGGTGGGTATGCTGAGGTGCGAAAATAGAATGGAGATTTTGCTCCAATTCATAATTACCATTGACTTGGGCGATCACCTCAAGCGGGAAGGGCGACCAAGACATCAGCACCCTCAAGCGCTCATGCGGTATCTCGGAAAATCCAATCTTGATTGGTCCGCTCATTCCCACCGGGCGAATGAAATAAACGTATTTCGCATCGCCACTCATACCGCACCTCGGTCAGCGTCAAATATCCGGTCAAAGCGCTCCACCGTTGCCGGTCGGAGAACCGTTTCCGGCCATTCCACTCCTTCGGGCCAATTTGCATCAAACCAGCGCAGAGCCGCATTAAACCGCGACAATGTGAGATCGGAGCCGAACCTGATTGCGGTCAGCTTTTTACTGTCGTCAAATACCCGGCTGGACACGGTTTTATCTTCAATGCCTAGGGCGGTCTTGTATGCGTCAGCGAGAATGAGAATATGGGTGGCGTTCATCATCATGACGCCATTATGCGGTAGTTTTACCGCCTATGTCAACGGTTTTATTACCGCTTTCGTGAAATGCGGCCAACGGTCATTTTACCGCCATGCTGAATGACGTCATTGAACGCATTGATATCCGTTTAAAAGCGCTTGGGCTGTCCGCTCAAGCCGCTTCGATAAAGGCCGGCCTAAGCAAAGACGCAATCCGGAACATGCAGCGAGCCGTACAGCAAAAGGGGCGATCTGGCGTATCTACTCGCACGATCACAGCGCTTGCCCCAGTTCTCGAAACCTCCGTCGCGTGGCTTCTAGAGGGCATTGGTGATCCCGGTGACACGGCTAGCAAGCCGTCAATCATTTCAAGCTTTGATCCAGACGCCGCTCATGACCATGAAGAACTAGGCATGTCTTATGGCCTACACACCGGATTTCATGGCGCGCCAGAAGGCACATCGCCGCAAATAGACATCACCGGCGGAATGGGCGCAGGCGGCTTGTCAATCGTGAAGGAAGGTGTGCCAGGCAAGAATGGAATGACATTCTCCGCCGATGCGGTATCGGACTATTGGCGCCTTCCCCCGGCGATCTACTCTGCGCTCGGGCTAAATCCAAAGGATGCGGCCTTCGTGCCCGTCCAGGGCGATTCCATGTACCCTACCCTCCAAGAGGGCGATGTCGTCGTAATCGATACCCGCCATCGATGGCCGTCACCTGACGGGGTTTACGCCATTCTCGATGAGATCGGCGGCCTAGTCATGAAGCGGCTCGAGGTGGTTGACGAGGATGGCGAAAACAAAATTCATATCATCTCAGATAATCCCAGGCACCCGGTGAAGGTGAAGAAGCCGGATGACCTGTTTGTCGTGGGGCGAGTATTGAGACGGTTCGGTATTATAAAATAGGGGATGGGGAATGATAGACGAGAGCTTGCCACCGTTGCCAGTGCAGAAAGACGCAACGAATTGGCGAAAAGCCAAACTTGAAGGGCGGAAAATCACGCTCACGGTTGCTGAGGTGGATACCCTCACAAGCAGCATATCCACGATGCAGCAAGCATTTTTGCAGCTTTTTGCAGCCGTTACCGGGGCAGGCGGGGATGGTGAAGACAAGCGAAAAGCCTTTGCCAAAGAATCTTTCGCATCCATGCACCAATCCAACGCCATCATGATCGAATTTCTCAATTCCATGATCGACCGCGCCGACAAGGACGAACTCGATGGCAAATGAAGCCGTGCGCCTAGTGGTCAACAATGACGGCATTTCGGCAAGCGTCTCCACGCAACAGCTTGCTCAGTCCTTGAATTTTGGCGGCGGCGGTGGCACATTTGATGGTATGGAAGCTCGTGTTACCGCTCTTGAAGTGCTGGCAAAGCAAACGAACGAGAAACTCGATAAGATCATCGACAAGATGAGTAAGGTCGAGGTTGATGTTGCGCGCCTTGACGGGAAGGTAACATCCCTACCCAGCGCGGAAGCGTTCGGACACCTACGCGGTCGCGTAGACAGCCTTCCAACAATTCCGAAAATAGCTGCCGTTTTCGGCATAATCGGCGTTTTGATATCCATAGCCAGTAACTGGGATAAGCTTTATAGCCTTATCCATACCGCCCCTCTTGTCCCAGGTTAACGCCGCCCAGTCACCTACGCCGACGCCAACAGCCGGCCATTCCTTACCTTGATATCGGCCACGACGATTCCGAGTACGCGCGCCTCGAATTGCGCAATCGTCATGAAGCGGTCGCGGTACGCCGGGTTATCTCGGAATAGGCGAATCTGGCGCGTTTCATCCATGGTGCTTTCTGCCCGGTAGAAATCGATGCCGATTCCATTGTCCAGCACATAGATACCCTCGCCCGCATACTTCGTGACCGGCTTCATCAGCACGTAGTCATGGTCGCCTCTGAGTGTCGGATACATCGCGTCACCAAGCACTGGCACCACGCGAAATACCGGCGACTGAAGAATATCGACGGGCATAGATGGCGCGAAGAAATCCCTCATGACATCACCCGCATTGCAAAATTGAACGCACGAATGCTACTATGCCCAAGCATATTAAAACTCCTCACGGATTTTGATTTGTTCAGGGCGAAGCGGGTTCTCAAGGCCACTGCTTCGCCCTTTTATTTTTCATAGATTTCTCAAATAGGCGAACGCCGCCACCTCTCCCCGCCCCCTAATCAGAAAAGCTACCTCTAATTGAGGTATTAACGAAACGTTACCCAGCGTTATTCAACGTTACCCAGCGTTATTCTATGTGTCCAGCGGTTTAAGTGTCCATTTTGGACAGTTCGCGGCAAACCAGCCTGACTATCCGCTCAACATCTCGATAGAACTCCCTATTTCTTGGGAAGTCATCTTTGAGCGGGCGAAGCATTACGCGTCGACCAACTTTCTCGGCCCGAATTTGCCCCTGCGCCTGGAGCGCACTGAGATGCCGGAGAACTGACGTTCTTGGGATTTTCACGAGGTCGGCGATGTCGGTAGCGCTGACCGGTTTCCCCTCGTATTCGCCAAGGCGGATAGCCAGTTGAACCAGCGTTTCTTCCGGCGGTCTTTTTCGCGCGACAAACAGCGCACGGAAATCCAACATCATCCGAATGCAGCGGATTTGCCGGTCTTTTTCATTCGAACTAGGCGCCACTTACCATCAACATTTCCATAGGCGAGGCCCGCTCCATAGCGGTAAAATGGGACCACTTTGCGGAAACTGAGACCATTTCGAGGGATAGGCCTTTCTGCCATAAGTTCGGCATGCCTAGACTGCGGAATCCAAAACCCAAGCCCAAAGAATTCAGGCTGCGAATGTCGCCGGAACTCGCGGCGATCATCGAAGATGTCCGGGGTCAAAAAAGCATTAATCAGCAAATTAACGAATGGTTGTGGAATAACGCGCAAGGCGATCATGCCGACCGTCTCGCGAACGCGCTGCGGCCTGTCCTCGCATCATTAGGTGATGACGAATTGGACGCGTTCGTAGACAATGCGGTTTCCGCCATCGAAATTTTGATAGCTGGCCGGAAACGCCATCGCGAATAAAAACCGAAATCGGCTATTCATTTATGATTTTCAATCTCTAGCTCTAATATTTTAGAGCGTTATCTCCTTCTAACTCTTTGAGATTTTGTTCCTGAAGGTTGTGAGAGGGAAGGGTTCGAAGCCAAAGACCCCCCTACCCCCAGAAAGACAAAAGTCCTCCCAGAGGTAGGGGGTCGATGGCGTGTCCTGAAGGCCGGAGCCGGGAATGGGACATATGCCAGAGCGCCTCTCAGCAACCCGCCCTCTGTTTCTGGCAGCACCGTAGGACTTTCGACCCCCGCGCTTGCGGTTTGACCAGCAAGGGGATTGCACCCTCGTCACCGCTTTAAATTTCAGATGTCCGGGCAGAATTGCGGCACCGGTGCCTTTGGTTTGGCACGGGCTGGATTACTGCGCAATACAAAAAGCGGTACAATTACCGTTTTCTTGTTGACTAGCGGTAACTCTACCGCTATAACGCCTTCCATACCAACGCGGCACGAAGAAGCTCACGCCGATCTGCCGGGGCCAACAGACGGATGGAGAGAGAGAGATGATGTCGCCGCAGATGAGAAAGCCATTAGCGTCTGATGTCAGTCTTGAACTGGCGATCCGCGCGCATAGCGGAACGAGCCACACGCCAGAGCGCCGGGGAGAAAACGAAGTAGCCGATTACGTATCTTCCATCCTGTCTTTTCAGGAGGCCTTGGCCGCAGTTGCAGATACCGACGAACGCGAATTTGAAGCCGTCGCGCAGGCTGAACGCTACCGGGAAAACTACATCAATCGTCTCTCGGCTGTCTGGTCGTCTCGTAGTCGATTGATGTCGGCAATGATTTCTGGGCCCGCGAATTACCCAGTTCACCGCCAGCAGAAAGCTTACGCGGCATACGAGAAGAAGGCGCGAGAGTTTTACGACTGGCAAGATCGCGCGAAGAAGTCCGCCATCAAAGCAATCAAAGCCGTTGGAGCCCTCCCTATCGAGATGCCGGAAGGCGCAAAGACGGGCACGGAAGAGCTTCAAATCGGCGACGTTAAGATAATCGTCAATCACGACATTGAGCGAGTGCAAATCGTATTCGACGGTAAACCCTCTCCCAAAGTCATAAGCGAACTTAAAGGCGCGGCGTGGAATTGGTCGCCACGCAACGGCGCATGGCAGCGCAAAATCACCAACAACTCGATCTGGTCAGCAAAGCGCATCGCAGCATTTGCGGATGTGAAGGTCGCCGCCTGAAAGCCCTCCGGTTAGCGGCGTCCGCGCCGCGTTCCCGATGGTTTTGAACATGGAGAGGGACCGATGGCAGTTATCTACACAGTCACCGATAGCACGGGTGTTGTGCACACTCGCCGGAGCGCCGGCCATACGGAGCCCCGCTACACGCATGCGGTTTGCGCGGTTCCCGGATCGACGCGGAAAAACCACGTCAGTTACGCGGGCAGCTACGATCTGGCGATGAAGTCCCTAGCGGATTGGAAAAAGACCGTGGCCGGGCAGAACGCTGAACTGCGGGAAGTATCAGCCCTAGTGAAATGAGCCCTCCGGTTTCCGCCTCACGGGGCGGTTTCCAGAACGCTTCAACACATCAACAAACGGAGATTGCATGATGTGGATCGCAGTTGTGAACAATCTTCCCGAAATGATCTTGGGAGGTGCGTGGACGGGGCTTTGCCTCTGGTTTGGTGGCCGGATTGGTCTCTGGAAAGCCCGTCGAAATGCCGCGAAAGCGGAATTCTAACCCCTGAAATATCACGTCTAAAGGAGACGCTTATGTTTGGAATTCTCAAGAAAACATTGGGTGCAGCGGCAAAGGAAGTGAAGGCCGAGTACGGCGAGAGCAAGGATTTCCTCGAAGCTATTTGCGCCGCTTCTGCCTTGGTTGCCGCGTCGGACGGCGACATTGAAGAGAGCGAACGCCGGAAGGTTGTCTCGATCATCAGCAACCATCCAACCCTCTCCAAGCTCTACCAGTCCAACATCATCGAGCAGACCGCCGACACAATGTTCAAGCGCGCCAAGGATGTGTCAGGTCGCCAGCAGCTTGCCCGTGAACTGGATGACATCAAGAGCCGGCCGGACGGGTCGCAGATGGCAGAGGACGTTTACCTGATCGCCCTCGATATTGCCAATAGCGACGGGGAGATCGAGCCGCAGGAGGACGCAGTTCTCAAGAAGATCGCCGCTCGCCTGGGCATTGATGCCAGCAAATTCGATTTCTGAAATCCCTTTCGGTTTCCCGTGTTCGCACGGGTTTCCCAAACGGATTAACGCGAGGAAACGGAACATGAAACATTCCCGCACTTTATCAGCCACCTTAGACCGCATCCTTGACCACGAAGTCTATCAGGTCATCACGCGCAATCATCACGGCGATATCGTCGTCTGCGAAAGCCTCGTCATCGACATGACACGCGAGGCAGCACTTGAGGAAATGCGCGCTGGCAACGCGCTCAAGGTCAAGCTGATCAACTACGCCGAAGACACGATCCGCGATGTTACCGACGAGATCGAAGGCGAGATTGAGTTCGAGCGCGAGCAGGCGATTATTGCTGGGGAAACCTACGTCCCTATGTCGCCGTCCGACATCTACTACGCCAATTCGGCAGGGCGGGGGATGTGATGATCTGGACATCGGTTTTCAACATCACGTCCATCGAGCTTGTCGCCGATTACGCCGATCACCAGCACAGGCGGGTGCGCATTACCGCCGAGGGCGGCGGAGAGCTTGAACTAAACCTCTATGGCAAGACAGACGCGCTGGCTCTTTTGCCCAAGTCGAAAGATTTCATCTCGCACAACAAGCCACTAAACGCCGCACCTGTTCTGGGCATGCAGTTGGAGGCTGCGGAATGAACGCCCTCATCCAAGACACATGCGCCCTGCTCTCTGTCGGCGCGTTCGTTTTTACCTTTTCCCTGATCATTGGAGCAATCTGAAATGGCCGCGAAGAAGAAAACAGCGGAACCTACCCCCGTCATCGTGGCCTACAAGGGCTTCGCAATGGACCTGACATGCTCGCCTGCGGGCAAGCCGTTCCAATACGAAATCGGCAAGACCTATGACAACGGCGGCAAGCCCGTTACCCGTTGCGGCGACGGCGCTTTCCATTGGACGGAAATGCCGCTGGATGTTTTCAGTTACTACGGTCCTGCAAGCAGCCGATATGCGATTGTAGAGCCATCCGGCGAGATCGCCCGCGATCCCGATGGTGATAGCAAGGGCGCATCCAGCATCCTTACTATCAAGGTTGATATTTCAATCGGAGATCTGACGCGCCGCGCCGTTGCTTGGGTAGCTGAGAAAGCTAAATCGCAAGGAAATGGTCAACACGCCGCCGGGGATTACGGCCATGCGTCCGCCGCCGGGGATTACGGCCATGCGTCCGCCGCCGGGTATCGCGGCCATGCGTCCGCCGCCGGGGATTACGGCCATGCGTCCGCCGCCGGGGATTACGGCCATGCGTCCGCCGCCGGGGATTACGGCCATGCGTCCGCCGCCGGGGATTACGGCCATGCGTCCGCCGCCGGGGATTACGGCCATGCGTCCGCCGCCGGGTATCGCGGCCATGCGTCCGCCGCCGGGGATTACGGCCATGCGTCCGCCGCCGGGTATCGCGGCCATGCGTCCGCCGCCGGGGATTACGGCCATGCGTCCGCCGCCGGGGCGGCCATGCGTCCGCCGCCGGGGATTACGGCCATGCGTCCGCCGCCGGGTATCGCGGCCATGCGTCCGCCGCCGGGGATTACGGCCATGCGTCCGCCGCCGGGTATCGCGGCCATGCGTCCGTAAACGGCAAAAACGCCATTGCTCATGCGTCTGGCATCGAGGGAATGGCGAAGGCTGTTGAAGGAAGCGCTATCAGCCTCGCGGCGTACGACGATAGCGGTAATCTCGTGGCCGTGCGCGCTTCAATGGTCGGTCAAAACGGCATTGAGGCCGGGAAGACATACAGGCTCAAAACGGACGACGAATTTGAACAAGTTTCCATGCCGGAGGCGCTGTCATGACCAGCACCCCGCAGATCGAGATCGATGAGGACGCAGTTGACCGCGCTGTAGGCGTCAACCTGCGCCGCATCCGAAACGCAAGGGCAATGTCGCAAGAGACGCTTGGCAACGCCTGCGGCATCACCTTCCAGCAAATCCAGAAATACGAGAAGGGCGCGAACCGGATATCCGCCAGCCGTTTGCACAGCTTCGCGAGAATCCTGGAATGCACCATCCCAGATTTCTTCGATGAAGTGGATGACAGCGAAATCAAGCCCATCGGCCCGGTACCAAGCGAGGCTCTCCACCTCGGCGGCATGATCATGGGAATGCCCGCCCCGGTGAAGAAGCACATGACGGGCTTGGTCCGTGAGTTGTCGGAGAGATTTGCCGGCGGCCTCCAGAGCGACCAGGCGCAGCCATGAGTGACGCCCAGATCAACATCGCCACCGAACTCGCCTGCATCGCTAGGCTGAACCGTGAGGACGCGCTCCGGCGGCTGGAAGCGCTTATCGCCAGCGAGCCAGATGAGCGCGCGAAGCTCACACTCAAGGCCGAATATCACCGAATAGCGAGCGGAGGACAGAAGCATGACCGCATATCGAAATAGCGCGGACGAGGTGTCCGATACCTTCCAGTCCGTTGGCGTTATCGCCGCGACCTTGGTCAACCGGTGGGCTTGGTGGCAGAAAGCCCTCGCCAATCCGTCATTGATCGGCACCAAGGAACTGCCGGTCCACGAAAGCGAGCCTCAACAAGGCTATTACCGTACCCGCTTCAAGGGCCAACCGTGGGAGCCGGTCGCGATCTTCTACCCCGAAGGCTCTAACGAAATCGTCGCATATCGCAACGGTCGCGAGGTCCGCGTCGATGAAATCTGGACATGGTGCTGCCGCTATCCCGTGACCTACGAGGCTTATCAGGCGGCGGTCGAGGGCGAAGGTTGGCCCGACGATGACAAGACCGTTGCCGCCCAAGTGAAACCCCGCGAGGCGGTCCCCGGCGATAATTCCGGCGCCGCCGAGCCGACGGAAACGATCAAAGACCAGATCGATGCCGCGCTCGCCCGCTCGAATGCGTACGAGGTAATTTCCGACGACGAGACGGCGGCAAAGGCGCTCTCTCTCCGCAATCGGCTAAACGAACTTTCCCGCGAAGCCGACAAGATCAGGACCAAGGAAAAGGAACCTCATCTCGAAGCCGGGAGGGCCGTGGACGCCAAATGGCAGCCATTGGTGAGGAAGGCCAAGACCGGCGCGGATCAAGCCCGTGATGCCATCGGCGCGTGGGAAACCAAGAAACTGCAAGAGCAGCGCCGCCGCGAGCGTGAGGCCGAAGAAGCGCGTATCGCCGCAGAGATGGCCGCACGCGAACAACAGGCCGATACCGCTGTGCTGGAAGCCCCGGCACCGGTTACCGCGCCGGTCGAAGTCGCCACGACCCCCATCAAGCCGACATACGGCAAAACCGCCAGCGTACAGGTGAAGACCGTCGTCAAGGACGTGACCGATTGGTCCGCGCTCGCCGTCTACATGAGCATCCATCCCGAAATGCAGGACCTGCTTCGCAAGCTCGCGCAGCGCGCGCTCGACGCTGGCCGTACGGGCATTCCCGGAATCACAACGACCGAAGAAGCAAAGGTGCGCTGATGTTTATCCGTCTTCTCCTCCTCGTGATCGCGCCGCCCGTGCTGATCTACACCTTCGCTGCTCGTGTTCTCTCCGAGTTCCTATCCTCGTTCAAATACGCGTGGTGGGACTGCCAGGAAGAGATGGCCGCCCTTCGCCGTGCCTGGGAAACAAAATCCATTCGACCGGAGGACTGGAAGTGACCGCTCCACCGCACACGGCCCGTTCGCTGACCGATGCTGACCCCATTAAACCCGCAGCCGATGATTGGAATTTCTGATGAACGCCGTCGTACAGCAAGAAACACCGCGCCTGCCATCTCTGCAATCTGGCGGCCAAGTTCGCGCCATTGTCCCACAAGACTTCGACGGCGCTTGGCGCATCGCGACCGCAGTATGCAAAGCCGGAATGGCCCCGAAAGGCCTTGATACGCCAGAGAAAGCCATGGTGGCGATTATGCAGGGCATGGAGGTAGGGCTGACGCCTATGGCCGCTCTCCAGTCCATTGCGGTGGTAAACGGACGTCCTACCATCTGGGGCGACGGCGCAATCGGCCTTGTCCGTGGCTCTGGCAAGCTGGAGTGGATTAAGGAGCGGATCGAGGGCGACGGTGAAAACATGGTCGCGGTCTGCGAGGTCAAGCGAAGGGCCGAGCCGGCACAAGAGCCTGCACGGTTTTCTGTCAACGACGCGAAAAAAGCTGGTCTGTGGGGCAAGCAAGGCCCGTGGCAGCAATATCCGAAGCGGATGTTGGCGATGCGCGCTCGCGCCTTCGCGCTGCGCGATGGGTTCGCTGATGTGCTGCGCGGTCTCGGAATTGCGGAAGAGGTTCAGGATATCCAGCCCATCCGAGATGTGACCCCGCCCACGCCGCCAAAGCCTCCCGTGCCGCCGGCAAATGCTATCGTTCACCACAGCGAAACCATCACCGCCGAATCCGCTATCCAGCAGGCGGAAGACATGCAGATCGAGCGCGAGGTGTCGGAAGATGATGACGCCGCTGCCCAGGTAGACGACACCACGTTTTTCGAGCGCCTAGAAGCCGATCTATCAGTCGTGACCGATATCGCCTCCCTTGAAGAGGTGTGGACCGCCGCCGATCCCATGGCCCGCTTCGAAGGCAAGCCGAACGGCGAGACGAACCAGAGCATCTCCCTTGCGATCCGCAAGCGCGCCGAGAAGCGCATGGGAGGTGCGTGATGGGAAGTATTTGCTCAATAGATGGCTGCACGAGAAGTAGTTTCGGCCACGGTTATTGCAATGCGCATTATTCGCGCTGGAGACGACATGGATCTCCACTCGGAGGTTCTACACCTCGCGGATCATCAGCCGGTTCTCCGCGCCGATTCATTGATGAACTGCTTGTTCTAAGCGGAACTTACGAGTGCTTGAAGTGGCCATTCTCAACATTTGCCAATGGTTATCCTTGCGTCAGAAGGAGCGGTAAAACTGCATCGGTCATAAGTTTAATTTGTGAAAAATTTCATGGACCTGCGCCGACGCCTAATCACGAGGCTGCGCATTCATGCGGAAAGGGGCACGAGGGCTGCGTAAACCCGATGCACCTTTCGTGGAAAACAGGCGAAGAGAACGCCGCTGATAAAATCAAGCACGGAACATATGTGTGCGGAGAGCGACAGAACGGCGCTAAGCTAACGCCCGCTGCGGTTGTAGTGATCCGCTCTCTCCGTGGGAAGAAAACCCAGAAGGAGATAGGAGCGATGTTCGGCGTTAAACAATCCACAGTGAGAGATATCCAGCTTTATAGGAGTTGGACGCATGTCTAAAGGAGAAGCCCCTGCCCTTCGGATGCGCGTCGAGAACATGCGCCTGGTCCCGGCGACCAGCTACGACCAGGAGCGGCTTGCCAGCTATCGCAACGGCTCCGAACTCCGCGTCGTCGTCACGCAGAAGAAAAATGACGCGCTGTTGCGGAAGTATTTCGCCATTCTTGGCCGCGTCGTTGCTGACTGCAATACGCCTTGGAAAACCAAGGACCAAGCCAGTGAGGCGCTGAAGCTCGCACTTGGCGTGGTCGAGTTGAGCAAGACCGTTAACAACAATTTCATGCAGTACCCGCGCAGCCTGGCGGAACTGGACGAGCCGGAATTCACTGAGTTCTTCGAACAGGCCATGGCGCTGTTGCAGAACATGACCGGCGTCGATCCGCTTACGCTTGGCGCGGAAGCCGGCGACGTTGGCGAAGATCAACCCACGCCTACGGCGACTGACCTCCCCGCGAAATCAGAGGATGGCGACAACCCCGGAGAGGTAGCCAATGACGCCGCGCCATCCTCTGCAACTCTTTCCGACGGCGACAAGAAGTCCCTCGCCTATCTGATCAAGCAGCTCGTGGCATCGGTCGGGCCTGACCCACAAGTGGTGATTGCCACATCGCAGGGCGTTGCAGCCGAATACCCGCATATGAGCGATTTCGCCAAGGAAAAGGCCCGCACTATCGTCAAGCAGTTTATGTCCGTCTGCGAAGGCAAGAACGAACTGAGCGACGCGCTTGAATATGTATGCGGTGTCGCCGGTATCGACCCGAAGGATGTGGAGGGGGCGGAATAATGCGCGCCGTACCCGAATGGGCCGGCGCGACCGACAACGCCCCGCCGCCTCCTCGCGTCAAAGACCGTATCCGCGACCGCCAGGGCAACAAATGCGCCCTCACCGGCAAGCCTTTCGCGCCCGGCGACAAGATCGACTACGACCACATCACGCCGCTCTGGCTGGGCGGAGCGAACCGGGAAAACAACCTTCAAGCCGTCCTGCATGACGCGCACAAGCGCAAGACGCAGATGGAGGCGACGGTCCGCGCCAAGGTCAACCGAACCCGCAAGAAGCACCGCGGCATCGGCAAAGAGCCGACAATGCCCGGCTCCCGCAATTCCTGTTTCAAAAAGCTCATCACCGGCGAGGTCGTGGACCGCCGCACAGGTGAAGTCATAGGAGGATCACGGCCATGACCGCAATACTCAGACTGGCCTCGCCAGATCGCCAGATTGTCACCTGGGCGAAGCTGCGGGCGGCAAAAATGATATTCGACGGCCGGGACAGCCCGGCGGCTCGCCGCTACTTGATCGACTGCACACATTACCACGGCCCCACGCAATGCCAGATCATCTTCTCTCGCGATACAGGGCACAACTCGTCCGGCTGGTGGAAAAACCCAGACTACGAGCGCTGCTATCATCTGTCACTCAGCTTTGTGGGCTTTGAGGCCGGTCGAAGCTATCCGCTTCCCTTCAATCATAAGATGGCCAGCAAATGGGCCGAGGCCTTCTATGGCGATGATATTTCGATGGTCTGGGTTGAGCCGCCATACTCCCCGGAAGGGAAGGCCCGCGAGGTCTATCACTATCGGCTGTTCTGCGATGAGACGTGGAAGCCCATCAAGCCGCGCGGCGAGGTTTATTCCCGCGAATGGACCCCGGCGGATTGGAAATCTTTCAGTGATTTACATGGAGAAATCAACAATGTCTAAGCGCATAATTATCACTGCTGCACTTATCGGCGCGGCCTCAACTTTATCCGCCTGCACAGACGCCGATGTCGCATCGCGGAACCTATCCAAAGCGGCTGATATGTTTGAGGTCAACCGCCGCATCGTTTTCTATAACGGCATCACTGGCGCTTACATTCTCAGTGTAGAAGGCCTTTGCTCCATTGGAAATAACGACAAGGACCGCCAGGTAACGATCACCTGCAAAACCGGCCCCAATGCCTTCAAAAAGCATTTCCTCGGGCTGTCTGACAACGTGACGTATTTCGCCGAACAGTTGGAGCCTCAGGCGGTCAGCACCTACCACTACCGCGTGGTCTTCAAGCCTCAGACGATCATCCCGGATGTAGATTTTCGGGGCGACGTTCAGGAACTGGTGAGGTAGCAGCCATGACCATATCCGAACAGGCCATGAAGGCCGCAACCGAAGCCTATATGGCGACCGAAAGCATTGTGCTCGATGATGCCATTGAAGCCGCGCTGACTGCGGCGGAGCCGTACTTGCGAGCGCTGCCATCGAAAACCGGCGGTCCGGCATTCCCGCGCCCACAATCCGAAACATCAATGGGAGGCAATTACGAACAGGACGGCATGTCGCTTCGCGATTGGTACGCGGGTCAGGCAATTATCGGCCTCATCCAAGGCTACGCGATTGCCTACGGCTCCCCAACCAATGCGATGGACGAAATGGCCCGCGAGGCGTTTAGCCTAGCCGACATTATGCTTCTCGCTCGCGACGGAGGTCTCCATGCAGACGCTTAATCCCGACACGGCGGTAATCCCCGCCGAGATCATGCGGGAGGCATATCGCCTCTCTGCCACCATTGACCGGCAGCCCACTGCCCTGTTCGAACGCAGCGGAGGGCGGACGTGATGACTAAGCTGACGAAATCCATGCGCGCCTGTCTCGAATACCATAAATACAGCGAGCATCAGCCAGGGTATAGGTTCAGTCGCAAGACCATCGAGCGCGCCACTGAGCTTGGATACCTGACGAGTGATCCAGGCGGCTTTGATATAACGTCCGACGCCGGCCTCGCAGCACTGGCAGAGGGAGGCACCAATGCAGACGCTTAAGCCCAGCGCAGCGGAAATCATCCGCGTCATTACCGATCTGCGCAATGCTATCTTGATCGATGACGACGAAGGATTGGCCGAACACGCGGAACCCATGATTGCGGCGAAGGAACTTATCGAGCGCCTTACGCCCGCCGCCCCCACATCAACGCCGGTTGCCGATAACCCCGCGCCCGCCGACAAGGGCGGACTGGTGACGGTGGCGTGGGAAGCATCCAGCAGGATACGGTCGAGAAGAGATGTGCCTTGGAGTGAATGGGATGACTGGAAGTCCTGCTCCAAGACGGAGCGGCGCGGCGCTAGCAGTGACGACCTATATGAGCGCCGTGTCCGCGCTCTCACACCCCTTGCCGAAGCCGAGCGCGAGATAGTGGCGCGGGATGAGGATAAGCATAAGCTATTTACAGAAGCGCTCGAATGGCGGTGGCAATCCCAGTGCGCCGAAGCCCGCGTGAAGGAGCTTGAGGCCGAGAACGCTGCACTTCGCCGCCAAGACGATCTAGCCGTGGCTAAACTTGCCGAGGCTATGCGGGTGACCGAGCCGTTTGCGACGATCTTAAGCGGGTTCGATACGGACGAATTCAACGCGGGGAATTTCGATTATCAGTCGATAGTGCCTTTTCTCAACGGGATGGATCATAGCATCACGATAGGCCACCTCCGCGCCGCCCGCGATTTCCGCAAGAAGATGGAGGGTGGCGATGCCTGTAAATGATAAGGCCGTAGACGCGGCAAAGACTGCCTATGCTGAAATTGCAGCAACACCCCCAGGCATCCCTGCCAATCACGATGGTGCATTGCGCGCCGCCCTTGAAGCCGCGCTCGCCCATGGTGAGCCGGTGGTGTGGGCCAAGACCAACGACGATGGAAGGCTGACGGAAGCCACAGATAAACCTTTCCTCGCGCAAACATGGATAGAGGACGGCTACCACGTCCGCACCCTCTACGCCCACCCCGCCCCGCAGCCAAGCGGGGCGGTGCAGGTCAAGCCGTTGGAGTGGCACGGGAAAGGCTGGCCTCGTGCCGCACCATCGATTGTCGGTATGTATAAGATATGGGCTGGCAATGATGTTTGGCTTGACGGTGAATGCCTCAACGAGATGGACCGGCATCCAGACTATACCGAGGACGAAGCCAAAGCCGCCGCGCTTGCCGATTACGAGCGCCGCGTCCTCTCCGCCATCGCCCAAGCGCCAGCGCCTATAGTGGCGGATGGGTGGCAGTCGTCCGAGAGCATCCCAACGGATGAAGGCGTAATCATTGAAGTGCAAATTCGAGAACGCCCAGAACGGTGGAATGCTGGGCGATTTGCTAAATTTTTCGATGGCGACACGCGCGAAGTGGTGTGGCGCTATCCAGACGCACCCCACCCCGCAAGCAAAGCTGATGAGTTGGCCGCAGCGCGCGCCGAGATCGAGCGGTTGCGGGGGCGATATGAAAATTGGAAGCCTATAACGACGCCGCCACATGAAGCCGAGAACCCTTCGAGCCTCTTGTGTTTTTGGTGTGAACCTTCAGACGAGGATGAAGGCTATTGGAGCACTGGTGTTTGGGACGAGAGGCCGGACAGCGCTGTTATGTGGTGCTCCGTCAACACGCCAGCCGGACCGCATTCAGAGCATTTCGCCGCCCTCAAAACAAACGCCAAGGCGGAGGAGAGATCATGAGTATGGCGTGGGTCAGGAAATATTACAGCGTCCCGGCAAAACGCGGCGGTCGCATCGAATACACGGGCGGATGGAACGATAAATCCAAGTCTAGATTTGGCACCATTCGCAGCGCTTCCAGTGGTCGCCTCAGAATTCAACTAGATGGCGAGAAGCACGTTACCTATTTTCACCCGACTTGGGAAATCCGCTATCTCGACGCGGAGGCTCTCGCATGAACCACGCTGATCTAATAGCGCGCCTGGAGGCGGCGAGCGGGCCGGATAGGGAGTTGGATTGCGCACTAGCAATCGCGGTCGATGGCTTTGTAATCGATGCGAATGAAAGCAACCGCTACGGCGAGCCACATTACTGCTTTCGACACGCGGACGGAACTTACCGAATGCCAGGCCAAGCAGGTGATATGCTCGTACCGCGTTACACCGCCTCCATCGACGCCGCCATAGCGCTGGCGGAGCGGGTGTTGCCGGAGGGTCTGGCGCGATTATTGTTCGTGCGCAATTCCACCCCGACAAAGGCTGGGTTCGACTGGCCGGAAAAGAGCAAAATCCTCTATTTCGAGGGCGCAACACCCGCCATCGCCCTATGCATCGCAATCCTAAAGGCAAAAGAGGCGAGCAATGGCTGACCTCGTACTGCGCCCATCATCCCACTATCCCGACAAGCCGTTCGCCCTGCAACTGCGCCATCATGGGCCGGTCGAAACAGAATATCGCACCCTATGCCGCGTCAACAGATCGACGGCGGATGAGATCATCAACGCAGGCGGCGCGTTCTGGCTGCTTGGTGAGCCGAAGGAGGCGAGCAATGATCATGATTGAGGTTCCTATCGGCCTGATTATTTTCACCGCCCTCATCATAGGCATCGTCATCGGGTGGATTGGCGGGGCAATCACCGCTGCCGAGGTGATGAAACGTAATGGAAGGCGATTAAACCATGACGACGCATGACGAAGTCGAACTCGTAGAGCGCGTGGCGCGGGCGATAGTGGAAGCTACCGGCGGCCCATGGGAGCTAATATCCTGTGCCGGGCAGCAGGCAGCACGGCACGAAGCCAAAGCCGCCATCTCTGAAATCAGCGCCGTGCTGGAAGAGCCGAACGAAGCGATGCTTGAGGCTGTAAACAGTCTGCCATCGGCATATGGCAACGTTTGGCGCTGGAAGACGATGCTCGCCGCCAGCCCGCTAGGAGGCAACCCATGACGCCACGGTTTTACATGATCTTTGGCGCATGTGCCGGGCTTGTCTGCCTCGTTGCAGATTGGGGCGGCGCTTCTGTTCCGGTGACCCTTTTCGCAGCCGGAGCACTATTCGGGAAAGGGTATGGAGTTTGGGAGGAGCGCTCGCGCAGAGCCAGCCCGCTAGGAGGCGCGGAATGAAGCTGACTAAGGCAAAGAGGGCCGTCCTATCGATGATGAGAGATGGAGCCGTGATAAAAGAATTCGATGAAGTCACGCCTTCGTGGTGGCTTGAAGGAGGTAGCGCGGTTTACCCGCGAACTGCAAAGGGCTTGATCCGCATGAAAGCGATTGAATATTTCGCACACGAGGGCGGTCAGCCTGGAATTCTCAGCTACCGCATCACTGAAGTCGGTCGCCAAGCATTGCGAGAAGGGGAGAGAGGATGAGCAAATCCACCCAAAATCTGAATGGAACAGATGGCCTCGATCTCGTATGGGGTATCAAGGCTATTGCGGAGCTCATTTCCCGGACCGAACGTCAAACTTTTTATTTGGCATCTGAGGGTAAGATACCCGTCAAGCAGGTCGGGGGGCGATGGGTAGCGTCGCGAAGGAAACTGATCGATTTCTTCATGGGGGATGCCGCCTAATGTCGATCCGCAAGCGCACTTGGACCACAGGCAAGGGCGCTGAAAAAATCGCGTGGGTTGTCGATTACGTTGACACCAAAGGCAAACGTCGGCTGAAAACCTTCGCGAAGAAGAAGGAAGCCGACGCCTTCGCCAGCAAGACAGATGTAGAGGTGCGTGAGGGCGTCCACGTCGCTGACAGCGCAACCGTAACGGTCGAGGCTGCGGGGAAGTTGTGGATTGCGTCGGTGAAGTCGTCCGGGCTGGAACGATCTTCCATCGAGGACTATGAGCGAACCCTGCGACTGCATATCAATCCCTTCCTCGGTTCCGTGAAGCTCAGCGCTCTGAATACCGTGCGGCTTCGATCATACGAGGATGAGCTTCGGGGGGCAGAAAGATCGCCCCAAACCATCAAACGGACCCTCACGACGATGGGAACGATGCTCGCGGACTCTCAGGAGCGCGGCCTTGTGATTAGGAATGCGGCGCGTGAGATGCAATCTCGAAGGGGAATCAGTTCGACGCGCACAGAGAAGCGCCAGAAAGGGCGTTTGAAGGTCGGTGTAGACATTCCCAACAGAGAAGAGATTTCAGCGCTCCTTGGCGCCATTTCGGGCCGTTGGCGGCCCCTGTTTATGACGGCGGTATTTACAGGGCTTCGCGCGTCGGAACTTCGCGGGTTGCGCTGGAAAGATATTGACTTCGATAAACGAACGATCCGAGTGCACCAAAGGGCTGACCGATACGACGATATCGGAGCTCCCAAATCTATTTCGGGCGAACGAACGCTACCTGTCCCTCCGTTGGTCATCAACGCGTTGCGTGAATGGAAACTGCAATGCCCTAAGCGAAAAACGGAAAAGCTCGATGCCGATGGGAACCCGGTCATGTCGCTCTATCTCGTGTTTCCGAACGGCGCCGGCAATGTGGAAGGGTTGCGGAATATCCTGCGGCGCGGGCTTCACCCATCATGGGTCAATGCTGGTGTTGCCGTCGATACCGGCGATAAGGATCAAGAAGGCAACCCGATCCTTGAACCCAAATATACCGGTCTTCATTGCGTCCGGCACTGGTATGCCTCATGGTGCATCAATCGGAAAGCGGATGGCGGACTGGAACTGCCCCCAAAGCTGGTTCAGGAGCGCATGGGACACTCGACCATCGCCATGACAATGGACACTTACGGACACCTATTCCCGCGCGATGATGATGGAAAAGAGCTTGCCGCAGCAGCGGCTGACCTCTTTGAGAAGAGGAATGCGAGCAATCGCGATGATTCGTGCCCTTAGTATTGATTTCATGTTGCATCGTATGTCGCGTGGATTAACCGCGGGCTACTGTAAATCATTGTAATTTATGGGAATCAGTTTGCAACAAGCGCGACAAGAGTTTTACCCGAATTCACTCAATCAAATCGGCGCAACCCCTTGAATTTAATGGGTAATTTTTGGTGCCCCCGGAGAGACTCGAACTCCCGACCCCCTGATTACAAATCAGGTGCTCTACCAACTGAGCTACAAGGGCACTGCGTTCGAGTTAGCACAATCGATCGATCTGTAAAATAAAAAATCGCCAAGCAAGTCCAGGAAAAGTGTGAAGCGGTTTTCCCAGCGGACTTGCGCAAAATCAGGAAGGAGGAATGGCCACGGAGATTTCTCTATGGTAGCCAATACACTCCGCGACCCTGCCATACGGAACATCATGAACCGGAAGATCAACGCCTTTTCGTTCATTTCCTCGGATTCCAGCGAATCGATGGAAGCCGCGCGGCATCTGGCGGCGCTCTATGGCCAGGAGCGGCCTGAGAACGCCGATGTAATCGTGGCGCTTGGCGGTGATGGCCTCATGCTCCAGACGCTGCATGATTTCATGAATTCCGGCAAACCGATCTACGGGATGAACCGCGGCTCCGTCGGCTTTCTCATGAATGCGTATCACGAGGACGGCCTGCGCGAACGCATCGAGGCGGCCCACGCCGAAACCATAAGGCCGCTGACGATGGAAGCGGAAACGGAAGGGGGTGACACCGTCATCGCCCTGGCGATCAATGAGGTATCGCTGCTGCGCCAATCCTACCAGGCGGCGAAGATCAAGATCAGCATCGATGGCAAGACGCGGCTCGAAGAGCTGATCTGCGATGGCGTATTAGTGGCGACGCCCGCCGGTTCCACCGCCTATAATCTCTCCGCGCAAGGACCGATCCTGCCGCTCGATTCGCCGCTGCTTGCGCTCACCCCGGTCAGCCCCTTCCGTCCACGCCGCTGGCGCGGTGCGCTCCTTTCAAAAGATGTGACGGTGCGTTTCGATATCCTCGAAGGCGACAAGCGACCGGTCAATGCCGTGGCCGATCACACCGAGGTTAAATCCGTTGTCTCCGTCACCATCCGCGAAGCGCCGGACAAGACGGCCACGATCCTGTTCGACCAGGACCACTCGTGGAACGAGAGAATTCTCGCTGAGCAGTTTCTCTATTGAAACAATGAAACGCAAAGTTATATCTAACACCAGGAATTCAGCCATTTCGGTTGACTTTTGCGCAGGTGCGACGTAACGCCTTCCTGCAAGTAAACGCTGAGCGTATTGATTGGCGCTTTTCTTGTCTTTGTGTGCGCTTTGTCATTGCTTCTGACACTGCCGCTTCGACAGAATGTCGCTTTGACAGGATCGGCGTGATAAACTTCCAAAGAGAGAGCTACGCCTCCATTGACCACCTTTGCCGATCTCGGCCTGTCTCCGAAAGTGCTCGCAGCCGTTGAAGCCGCGGGTTACACCACACCGACCCCCATCCAGGCGGACGCCATTCCTCACGCGCTGGAGCGTAAGGACGTTCTCGGCATCGCCCAGACGGGAACCGGCAAGACCGCGTCCTTCGTCCTGCCGATGCTGACGTTGCTGGAGAAGGGTCGTGCCCGGGCACGTATGCCGCGCACGCTCATTCTCGAGCCGACGCGCGAGCTGGCGGCGCAGGTTGAAGAAAACTTCGCCAAATATGGCATCAACCATCGCCTCAACGTGGCGCTGCTGATTGGTGGCGTCTCGTTCGATGAGCAGATGCGAAAGCTGGAACGCGGCGCGGATGTGCTGATCGCCACGCCCGGCCGTATGCTGGACCATTTCGAGCGCGGCAAGCTGCTTCTGACCGGCGTCGAGATCCTCGTCATCGACGAGGCCGACCGGATGCTCGACATGGGCTTCATTCCCGATATCGAGCGCATCTGCAAGCTGATCCCCTTCACCCGCCAGACCCTGTTCTTCTCCGCCACCATGCCGCCGGAGATCACCAAGCTGACGGAGCAGTTCCTCCATTCGCCGGTCCGCATCGAAGTGGCGAAGGCCGCCACGACCGCCGCGACCGTGACCCAGCGCCTGGTCAAATCCGGCAAGAAGGATTGGGAAAAGCGCGCCGTGCTGCGCGATTTGATCCGCGCCGAGAACGACGAATTGAAGAATGCCATCATTTTCTGCAATCGCAAGAAGGATGTCGCCGAACTCTTCCGCTCGCTGGTCAAGCATGATTTCGATGCCGGCGCGTTGCATGGCGACATGGACCAGCGCGCGCGCATGGCCATGCTGGCAGGCTTCCGGGAAGGCAAATTGAGATTGCTGGTCGCCTCGGATGTCGCCGCCCGCGGCCTCGATATTCCTGAGGTAAGCCACGTCTTCAATTTCGACGTGCCGATCCATTCGGAGGATTATGTCCACCGCATTGGCCGCACGGGCCGCGCCGGGCGCTCCGGCAAGGCGTTCACCCTTGTCACCGCTTCCGATGCCAAATATCTCGCCTCGATCGAGAAGCTGATCGGCAATGACATCGAATGGCACGATGGCGATCTGTCCACTCTGGCGCCCTCGACCGAGACCGAGGAAGCGCCGCGTCACAGCCGCAATGCGCGCGGCGGCAAGAGCGGCGAGCGCAGGGAAAGCAGCCGTTCCCGCCGGGATACCAAGCCGGACATGGACGCACCCGCCCTGCCCCAGGTCGACGCCCCCAGCATGTCCGATCACGATATTTCTGAGCCAAGCATGCCTGAGTCCCGTCAGCCTGAGCATGAGACACCGATGCCGCGCGCGGAAAAACCGCATCGCGAGGCAATCCGGAAAAGCAATGATGAGCGTCGCGGCAGGCCTCAGCATGAGCATGGCCCAAGCCATGACCGCCACCGCCGCAACTACCGCGACCGCGACGACGAGCCGGCGCCGCTCGGTTTCGGGGATGATATTCCAGCCTTTATGCTGATCGACGCGAAGATTTAGGAACAGACGCGGTTCGTCATCCTGGAGCACTTCACCGTCTGAGGGAAGCCATGGCGACCCCTTCATCCTCGTGGTTCGAGGCTCGCTACGCTCGCACCTCACCATGAGGATGAAGGGGCGTCGGCGGTTCAATAGCCCTCGTCCTTCGAGGCTCCCCTTCGACAAGCTCAGGGTCGCACCTCAGGATGAGGGGAAAGGGTGCCGGCGCTTCAGTAGCCCTCATGGTGAGGTGTGAATGGAGCGCAGCGGAATGAGCCTCGAACCACGAGGGCGCTTGGCGTCGATTCCATCAAAACAAGAACCGTTCGAACCCGCCCTCTTCAATCCCTATTCGCCCCCATCACAAACTCCGCCAGCTCCCTGCCATAACGCACCGGCTCTTCGTAGAACGGGCTGTGCCCGCTTTCCGAAAACAGCGAAAGACGGCTGTTCGGGTGGATGGCCTTGATTCGCTCCGACATGGCAACGCGAACCAGCCGATCGTGGACGCCATGCGTCAGCAGGATCGGGCCGGTATAGGCCTTGAAAACTGGCTCCAGATCGGTCGTCTTGGTGCTCACGAAACCCTCGTTCACAGCTCGCGCCGTCATCCCGTTGACCACCAGCATCCGCTTCATCTCCAACTCCGTCGGTTGCTGATGGAAGCAGGCAGCGAGGAAATCGGCTGTCGCGGCGGTCCTTGTCGCCAAATCATGCGAGGTCGCGATACCAGTGAACGCCATCGCCTCCTCGGTGAGCAGACCGCCGGATAGGTTGGTGACGGCATCGACCAGATTGACGCCCGCAATGCCCTCGCCGCCATATTTGCGCAAATAAGCCCCCGCCACATAGCCGCCGAGCGACCAGCCCACCAGCACGGGCCGGCGAAGTTTCGCCGCCTTGATCACAGCGGCAACATCGTCCGCCCACTTGTCGGCATCGGAATAGGCATCCGGTGAGGTTGATTTATCGGAATCACCATGGCCGCGCAGATCGAAGCTCACGATCCGAAAGCCTTTGAGCGCGGGATCGGCAAGCTGTTTCCCCCAACTCAGGCGGCTCTGCCGCAGGCCATGGATGAACAGGATTTCGGGCGCCTCTGGATCGCCCTGTGCTTCGCCGGCCAGCATCGTGCCGTCGCTCGATCGGATGGCGAATGTTTCGCGGGCAATGCCCTTTTCATTGACAGCGATTTCAGGCGTCGCGGCGGGCGCCGCGTAGGCCTGAGGCACCCAAGAGGTGGCGCCGATGGCGAGGCCGACAAGTCCGGCCATGCCGGAAAGGAATGCACGTCGTGAGTGCTGCATAAGTCCGCTCCATGTTGTTTAGCGACCGCTATTCAACTCAGTTGACATCACGTGTCAAGCGTTGTTTAGTGATCATTATGGAACGAGATTTGAAATCACGCGGCGGCCGCCCCTGGAGTTTCGACCGGGAAAAGGCTGTCGAGACGGCGATGCGGCTATTCTGGCGGCATGGCTATGAGGGCGTGTCGATCGGCGACCTGACGAAGGAAATCGGCATCGCGCCTCCGAGCATCTACGCTGCCTTCGGCAGCAAGGCCGGGCTCTATAAGGAAGCGCTCGACCGTTACGAGGAGAAGTTCGGCTCGCTCGATGTCGAACCGATGAAGACGGGCGCCTCGCTGGCGGAAGCGGTGCGGGCGCTGCTGGAAGGAGCGGCGCGGGCGGTAACCGATCCGGACCGCGAGCGCGGCTGCATGATCTCCAGCGGCATGACGGAATGTCATTTTGACCATGCGGCGCTCGCCCGGGAGGCAACGTCGAGGCGCGACGCCATGCGGGAACAGATTGCGGAAGCGCTTGCGCCCTTCGCATCCAAGACCGATGCGCGGCGCCTTGCGCGTTATTTATCGGCCGTCATGCAGGGCATCTCGATCCAGGCGCGGGATCGCGCGACGCGGGCCGAATTGCAGGAAATCATCGAGGAGACGGTCGCCGGTTTAAAAGCGAGAGGCTTTGAGGAATGGTCGCGGACGGGCGTGTCTA
This sequence comes from Paramesorhizobium leguminum, assembly GCF_003217235.1. GTDB lineage: Bacteria > Pseudomonadota > Alphaproteobacteria > Rhizobiales > Rhizobiaceae > Paramesorhizobium > Paramesorhizobium leguminum. Next base: position 139,396 of record NZ_QJTF01000003.1, read on the forward strand.
CTTCCCGCTCCTCACCGCCGCCTCATAAGCGCGGCGGGCCCAAACAGCCATGATGTCAGGGTCGTCGAGCGCATCGTCCGGAATGCTCCAATAGGGCATGGCGACGGGCTTTGACTTGTTCTTTCCCTCATAAGTCCATTGCGAGCAGCCCGCCTCTTCAAAGAAAGGCGCGCTGGTTTTGTCGGCTTTCAACAGGATTTCATCGCGATACTCGATGGCGACGATCAAACCATCGTGATAGATGCCCTTGCCCCCGAACAGCCGCTTGATGACGACGGGCCCGAGCGACGAAAAGAGATCGCGAATATCGTCATTGTCCATGGACTGCCGCGCCCCAGGGAAGCGTCAGGCGGCGCTCTGCGCCTGTTGCAGCGCTTCCGACGAGGCAGGCGTCAATTCCACCGATTCGCCGCAGCCGCATGCGGATGTCTGGTTCGGATTGTTGAAGACGAACCCCGTGCGCAATGTGGTGACCTCGAAATCCATTCGGGTTCCCAGCAGAAAAAGCACAGCCTCCGGCGCAATGAACACCCTCGCCCCATCCTTTTCGACCATATCGTCCCTGATATTGGGCTCCGTCACCAGATCGACCGCATATTCCATCCCGGCGCAACCGCCCTTTTTCACGCCGATACGGATGCCTTGCGCACCCTCGCGGTTACCCACGATCTCGCGTACACGCGCCGCAGCGGCATCGGAAACGGTCATGACTGCAAAACGGCCCATATCTGTCTCGCTTTTATTTCATTGGGCGCACGATCTTCAAAAGATCATGGCCTCGCCTTGAATTATAGGTAGTGTTGTATCACCATCCCCGCAATAGACCAACATGCCGTCTATGGTGGAGGAAGAAATGGCTTACCATGTCAATGCCGTCATTTCGCGGTCTTCAATTCTGGCGTACGCGGCGCTTGTGCTCCTCGCCCTGCACCAGCCCGCCGTGGCACAAGAAGAAGCCACCGGCCCGCTCGCCGGTTATCTCGACGACCGCAGTTCGCCCGAGGCCTTGATCCGCTCTTATTACAACGCCGTCAACCGCCAGGAATATGCCCGCGCCTACAGCTATTATTCGGAGGAAGGACGCGAGCCGGATTTCGATAAATATGCCAAGGGCTACCAAAATACCAAATCCGTCGAAATAAAGCTCGGCAAGGCCCAGCCCGACGGTGCCGCCGGCTCCATCTATTGGAGCCTGCCCATTGCCGTCAAATCGGTCTCTACCGATGGCAAGGACACGGTGTTCACCGGCTGCTACACGCTGAGGCTCGCCAATCCCGCCAATCAGGCAGTCCCGCCTTTCCACCCTATGTCGATCATGACCGGCTCGCTCACCCCATCGGAAAAATCGCTGGAGGAAAGCGTGCCGGAGCAATGCGAAACACCGTAAGCCGAAGCCATACTTCCCATGGTGCGTCCAAAGCAGAGGGGCTTTCGCCCCCATACCCTGCTTTGCGCGTTGCGTCTCGAACCTCACCCTTCGCGTAAACCGGACCTTCATTTTCATTACTGGAGTTTTACTTTAAAAATTAAAATTTGAGATGAATTTTATACTTGTTTTCCTTGTTTTTTATTTGTATTTTGCTATCAATATTCGCGTGAACTAAAACTATCCATGTCATTGTGGCGTCAGTTTGGAGACTGACACGATGACATGCAGAGCAGCACTGGCGGGGTTTTTCTTTCTGATCGGAACGGCAGCGGTCCATGCGGCGCCAATCGCATCACCCTGGATGAGCGCGGGCGAACGCACCACGCAGCCGATCGGGCATTATGAATTCTGCAAGCGTTTTGCCGATGAGTGCAAGGTCGTCAGCAAGGCGGATAAGCCCGTCACGTTGACCAAGGAACTGTGGAGCATGGTCATTGAGGTCAACAATCAGGTCAACACCCAGATCGAGGCGCGCACCGACACGGAAATGTGGGGAAAGCCGGAGGTCTGGTCCTATCCCACGCAATATGGCGATTGCGAGGACTATGCCCTGCTCAAGCGCAAGCGTCTTGCCGGGGCGGGTGTCCCGCTTGGCAATCTGTTGATCACCGTGGTGCGCCAGACGAATGGCGATGGCCACGCCGTGCTGACATTGCGAACCGACCGGGGCGATTTCATCCTCGATAATCTGGCCCCCCGCGTTCTCGTCTGGAACCAGACCGAGTATCAATATTTGAAGCGTCAATCGGCCCGCAACGCAGGCGTATGGGTTTCGATCGATGACGACCGCCAGATCCTGGTGGGCAGCATTCAGTAAAAGCATGATCCAGAACCGAAGGTTCGCGCTAGCAAAAAAGCTGCAGACTTTTCGGACAAGATTGTGCGGTTAGACACAGATTACGCAAGTCTGGACGGAAAATCGCTTGTCCTGACTTGCTCATGAATAAGGCGCAAGCCTTATGCGGCAACCCGGTCGTGTCCCCCACCCGTCCCCAATGACCGGGTTCAGGAGCCGGTCCCTCCCCAGGGACCGGCTCCTACGTTTTTGGCGGCAACTATTTAAAATCAAGAACTGCGCTTATATCGCCCCGCCATTGGCGCGGATCGTCTGGCCGTTGATCCAGCGGCCATCGGGTCCGGCAAGGAATGCGACGGCATCGGCGATATCGTCGGGGCGGCCGAGACGGCCGAGCGGAATCATTTTCGTAATGTTGGCGACCAGTTCGTCGGATTTTCCGCGCATGAAGAAGTCGGTCTCCACCGGTCCAGGCGCGATAGCGTTCACGGTGATCCCGCGTGGCCCCAATTCCTTGGCGAGCACATGCGTCATGGCCTCGATGGCCGCTTTCGTCGCCGCGTAAAGGCCGTATCCGGGCTGGTAGAACCCGACCACGCTGGAGGACAGGCTGATGATTCGACCGTCATCGCGCAGTCGCTTGGCGCCTTCACGCATACCACGAAAGGTACCGCCAAGGTTGATAGCGATATGATTATCCAGATCCGCGTCAGTCGCCTCCGCCAGCGGGGATAGCCGCATCATGCCCGCATTGTTGACGAGGATGTCGGCCTGTCCAAAAGCGGCTTCGGCGGCATCGAACAGTGCCGTGATTGCGGAAGGGGCGGCGACATCGGCTTGCACCGCGACAGCCCTGCCGCCCGCTTTGACAATCTCCTCAACGACCACACGAGCCGCTGCTTCATCACGCGCGTAATTCACCACCACGGCCGCGCCCTCTTCAGCCAATCGGTGCGCGATTGCCGCGCCGATGCCCTTGCCCGCGCCTGTCACGATTGCGATTTTGTCTTTTAGCTTCATATCAATCTCCATTTGTTGACGTGGTGATAACGCGCTTTGCAGGCCGGATAATCTCCCTTTCACGGGCAATAAAATTCGGATATTGCGAACAATCATGGATCGTCTCGATGCAATGCGCCTTTTCATCCGGGTCATAGACCGCCGCAGCTTCACGGCGGCGGCGGCAGACCTTGAGATTCCACGCTCAACGGCGACAGAGGGAATCAGGCGGTTGGAGCATGATCTCGGCAGCCGGCTGCTTGAGCGCACCACGCGCCATGTCGCGCCCACGCCGGATGGCGAGGCCTATTACCAGCGGTGCCTGTCGATCCTCGCCGATATCGATGAAGCCGAGAGCGCGCTTCGCGGCGGTGTGCCGGCCGGAATGTTGCGCATCGATGCCCACGGCTCGCTGACGCGCGCCTTCCTGCTGCCGCGCCTGCCCGAATTTCTGGACGCATATCCGCAGGTGGTGTTGCAGCTTGGCCAGGGCGACAGGCTGGTCGATCTCGTCCGCGAAGGGGTGGATTGCGTGATCCGCGCGGGCGAGCCGGATGATAGCGGCATGATCATGCGACGTCTGCCATCCATTCCCGAAATCACCTGCGCCAGCCCGCGCTATCTTGAACGGCACGGCGTGCCATCCTCGCTTGACGATCTCGAAAATCACCAGATGATCGGCTTCATGTCGTCACGCACCGGCCGCGTCATGCCGATGGAATTTGAAAGCGCTCAAGGTATTCGGGAAATAACCCTTCCTTGCCGCGTTACCGCCAACGACGCGGAGACATTGCATCATCTGGCGCGGATGGGCTACGGAATCATCCAGGCGCCGCGCTACCGCTTCCGGGAAGATCTGGCGCGCGGCGTCCTTGTCGAAGTCCTGCCCGATTACCCCCCGCCGCCCCTGCCGCTCGCAGCCTTCTATCCGCAGAACCGGCAATTATCGCCGCGTGTCAGGATTTTCCTGGATTGGGTGACGAAGGTTTTTGCAACGGCGGATTTGAGTCAGTGAGCAGTTGGCAGTGAGCCGTGAGCGGTGACAAAACTCTCACTTTGCTCACTGCTCACTGCTCACTATCTCCAATCCCCGCATAAAGCGTTTGCCATTTTCCACATAATGGCGCGCGGAGGCCTTCAATTGCTCAATGGCTGCGTCATCCAGCGGTCGGGCGACACGCGCGGGCGAGCCGATGATCAGCGAATTATCTGGAAATTCCTTGCCCTCGGTCACCAATGCCCCCGCGCCGACCAGCGAGTTTTTGCCGATTCGCGCACCGTTAAGCACGATAGCGCCGATGCCGATAAGGCTGTTGTCGCCAATCGCGCAGCCATGCAGCATGGCGCGATGGCCGATCGTGCAGCCTGCCCCTGTTGTCAACGGGTAGCCCATGTCGGTATGCATCACGACATGTTCCTGCACATTGGTGTCACGTCCAATCGTGATCAGCTCGTTGTCACCGCGTAAGACCACGCCAAACCATATGCCGGCGCCTTTCCCCAGCTGGACCTTGCCGATCAGCGTCGCGTCAGGCGCGATCCAGTTCGTCTCACGATCCTCGAATTTCGGCTGATGACCGTCGAGCGCATAGATAGGCATGGGCTTTCTCCCCTTCGGTGTCGATGATGGCTGATTCACCGGCTTTTAACCATAAAGGTCAATAGTTGCCCGGATTGGACAAGGCGGACCCCATGCAAGGCGCAAATGAAACAGCACTTTCTGTTACGGAAAGCCGCATTTTCACGCGCATCTTTCATGTTTTTCTGGGCGTTGCCGTTCTCTCGATCATTATCAATATCGGCGGGCGATATCTGGGGCCCATCATCGCCATGGGCGGCCATACGGACAATACGGCTATCCGCGAAATCGTCATCGGCAATGACGTGCTTGCCATTCCATCGAATATGATCCGCTTTGCCGCGCAACGGCGCGATGGCGTCGCCACCCGTGTCGATCTTTATCTGAAATGGCCGGAAATGTCGGGCTATAGCGCCAAAACGCGCCATGATTTCAATTTCACCACGATGAAACGGCAAATCCTGTTCCTCTCGATCGAGGGGCGGACCATGTCGCGCGATATGTCGGGACGCTACCTGCCGATTTATTCCGCGCTCATAGAGCAGCAGGGAAAGCCCGGGCCGGCGGGGCTGACAATTCATGGCTTCCGCCCTACGAGCGGCTATACCGATGAAGAGCTGGTTGTCTCGCCAATGGAAGGCGATGCGCCCGGTTTCGTTGCGCGCTGCCTTACGACAAATGCCGCGAAGGAAATAGCCGCCCCATGCGAGCGCGACATCCAGTTCGGCAATGGTCTGCAACTTTTCTACCGCTTCCCGCGCGATCTGCTCGGACAGTGGCAGACGCTCGACGAAAGCGTTAGAGCATTTGCGGCGGGTCACCTGGTAGATAGGAGATGACCCGCGTCTTCAGATAAAACCAGATAATCAGAGATCCATGTCCAGAATTGCCATGGAGAAATTGTAGGACAATTCGCCCTCTTCTTCGTCCTTGTAGATGAGGCCGAGGAATTCGCCATCGAGATACAGCTCGCACGAATCGTCCTTGCGCGGACGGGCCTTCACTTCAAGGCCGGGATTCTTGAAAGTCCGTTTGAAATAGGCGTCGAGTTTTCTCAGTTCTTCAGGTTTCAAACGAATTCTCCTAATTGCTAGTCGGGGGGCGGGTTGTGACACGCGGCGTCCCGCCCTGTAAAGTCCGGATGGCATTTGTCACCGGCTTTGATTGGAGTCAGGCGCGTGCTAATCGATCAACTGATCCATGGCCCGGGCCGGTTCCGCGCAGCCGCTTTCGCCGATAATGCGCGCGGGAACGCCCGCAACGGTCACATTGCTTGGCACGGGCTTCACCACCACCGACCCCGCCGCCACCTTCGAGCAATGCCCAACCTCGATATTGCCGAGTATCTTCGCGCCGGCGCCGATAAGTACGCCATGCCTGATCTTCGGATGCCGGTCGCCGCCGGCCTTGCCGGTCCCGCCCAGCGTCACGCCGTGCAGCATCGAGACATTATTCTCGATAACCGCCGTCTCGCCGACGACAAGCCCTGTGGCATGGTCAAGAAATATCCCGCTGCCCAATTGCGCCGCCGGGTGGATATCGGTCTGGAACACCGAAGATGAACGGCTCTGCAGATAATAGGCGAAGTCCCGCCGCCCCTCTCCCCAAAGCCAATGCGCCAGCCGGTGCGTCTGGATGGCATGAAAGCCTTTAAGATAGAGAACGGGGTCGAGAAACCGGTCACAGGCCGGATCGCGGTCGTAAAATGCCTGCACATCGACGCGCAGAACATGCGACCATTCAGGCACAGCCCGATGCATTTCAGCAAATGTCTGGCGCAGGATGCCGGCATCGAGATCCGCATGGCCAAGCCGCTCAGCGATGCGATGCCCCACCGCTTCCTCAAGGCTAGCCTGATTGAGCACCGTAGATTGCAGAAAAGCGGTCAAAAGCGGATCGCGCTCAGCGGCTGCTTCGGCTTCCGCGCGGATGCTCGTCCAGATCGGGTCCACCTGACCGACAGCATTCACCATCTTCAAGCTATTGGATGCGGGCATTTCAAAACTCCCGGTTTTGCCGATTTTCTTGCTCTTTAACTGCAACATAGAGCAAACCGCTTTCCTTGACACATCAATTCGCTGAAACGAAACCATCAGCGTTGAAGGATCAAATGGGGTTTTCCGCCAGGAATTCCAGCACCGCCCGTTTGAAAACCTTGTCGCCAACAGCCAGCATATGGTCCCGGCCGGGAATATCCAGCGCCTGTCCATGCGGCAGGAGAGCGGCAAGCTCGTGCGGATTGCCGGCTATGTCGTCCTTGGTGCCGACCGCCACCAGCGTGGGCTGAGTGATGCGGCTGACCGCCTCCGCGCTCAATACCTCCTTCGAGGTGAGCACACAGGCGGCCAGCGCGAGGCGGTCGCTCTTCGTCTGGTCGGCGAACTTGCGGAACATCAACCCGCGCGGATGGGTAATCGTCGTGGGATCGTCGGCAAGGAGCGCCTCGTGGATCGGCTCCCAATCGCCGGCGCCGGTGACCATGCCGATGCCCAGACCGCCGAAAACGAGGCTGTGAACCCGGGCCGGATGCTCCAGCGCCATGAAGGCGGCGATACGCGCGCCCATGGAATAGCCCATGACATCAGCGGTTTCGATGCCGAGATGGTCGAGAAGCGCCACCGCATCACCGGCCATCAGGCTCGGTGTATAATCGGCGGGCTCATGGCTCTTTGCAGATGCGCCATGCCCGCGATTGTCAATGGCGATGACCCGATATCCTGCTTCCGTCAACGTCTCGAACCAGCCGGGCGCAACCCAGTTGACGTAACTTGAAGAGGCAAAGCCGTGAATGAGCAGGACGGGCTCGCCCTCGCCCGCCTCACGAAAGGCAAGGCGCAGACCGTCATGCTCGAAAGTACGTATTTCAGGCGTATACATTCTGGAAGCCTTTTATTGCGCGGCGCATTGCCCGCATATGGCGGGGTGGCGCACAGGATCGCCGATGGCAAGGCCGAGCCGCTTGGCCGCGCCAGCGCGCAGCTCGACGACATACTTGACCGGCGCTATCGAGGAGATGATCGCCTCGGAGAATGGCTCGGTATTCTCGCGGATCGCGGCAATCCTCCCGTTTTGAGCGATGAACACCATGTCGAGCGGCAGCGGCGTGTTCTTCATCCACATCGTGATCGGGCGCGTCTCGTCGAACGTGAACAGCATGGCGCGATTTTCCGGAAAATCTGTACGATTCATCAACCCCTGCATCCGCTCGGAGTCGGTATCAGCGATTTCAACATCGAGCGAGACTTTGCCCTTCGCGGTCTGGAAAACAAGCGGATGGGCGTCCACCGGCAGCCGCATCGGCTCCGCCGGCTGGGCGCAAGCGGGGGCGGCAATGAAAAACAGAAGGAGGATTGCGACGAGGCGCGACATGGGACTGGTCCGTGAGACAATTGGAACGCGAGCAGCTTTCGCCTATTGGTCCACGCTCGTCAATGGATAGTCCAGTGGCCCTTCGTCCTTCGAGGCGAGTGGAGTGAAGCCTGGAAGGACGAGGGTGAAGGATACGTTTCTTAATGCGACACAGGAAACTGTGTACCGATATCGGGATGAATTTCCGCCGCCATCAGTCCCTTTTCGCCGTCGCCATAACGGATCAAGACCACCTGTCCGGGACGCAGCTCGGTGAGCCCGAAACGGCGCAACGTCTCCATGTGGATGAAGATGTCTTCCGTGCCCTCGCCGCGCGTGAGAAAGCCGAAGCCCTTGGTGCGGTTGAACCATTTGACGATGACACGCTCCAGCCCGCTGGAAGGCGTGACGACGACATGGGTGCGTTGCGGCGGCATTTGCGCCGGATGGACAGCCGTGGAATTATCCATCGAGACGACGCGGAAGCATTGCAGCCCGCGCTCTCCATTCTTGACCTCGCAAACAACGCGCGCACCCTCGAGAGCGGTCTGAAAGCCATCCCGGCGCAACGATGTGACGTGCAGCAGAATATCGGAAAGACCAGGCCGGTCGGGCACGATGAATCCGTAACCCTTGGCGACATCGAACCATTTGATCGATCCCGACACCTCGATGAGATCGATGATCTCCTCGGATGAGGCGCCGCCAAGGAACTGGTCCTTCGACATGGATTTGTCCGCCATAGCGCCAGTTCCCTCCTTTCAATCTGTGAAAACAACATTGATTCTCGACTTGAGAATAACACTTCCACAGCGCGACGGAGCAAGGGCCCACTTCTGGTTATTAACTGGATACCACAGACATTCTTTCTTCGAATTCTTGTTTCAAAGAACCAGTGATGCACAGTTGACACGCTTACCAATTCCGCTACCCCACCCATATTTCCATTATGAAAAACGGAGCCGAACATGCGCTATCTGCACACCATGGTTCGCATTCGCGATATCGATGAATCGCTGGATTTCTACGTCAACAAGTTCGGGCTGGAGGAAATCCGCCGTACGGAGAACGAGAAGGGCCGCTTTACGCTGATCTTTCTTGCCGCGCCGGATGATAAGCAACGCGCCATCACGGAGCGCGCGCCGGAGCTGGAACTGACCCATAACTGGGACCCGGAGGAATATACCGGCGGTCGCAATTTCGGCCATCTTGCCTATGAAGTGGACGATATCTACGCTACCTGCCAACAGCTGATGGACAAGGGTGTAACGATCAACCGCCCTCCCCGCGACGGCAACATGGCCTTCGTCCGCTCGCCGGACGGCATCTCCATCGAACTGCTCCAGAAAGGCGAACGCCTTGCTCCCCAGGAGCCTTGGGTCTCGATGCCTAATACGGGAAGCTGGTAATATAAGGCTGTAGGGCGGCAAGATATACTGTTCTACAGCCCTATTTTTATTTCACCGCGGCCACTTTGACCGCGGCCACGCCGGAAATCGCCATCTCTCCGTCTCGCGAGCGCATTCCAAACCAGTAGATGGCGACGGTCGCGACGAGGCCGCATAGGCCGCCAAAGGCCAGCCACATGCCCGGCGCCGCGCGGTCTCCCGTCTGCTCGATCAGCCAAGTGGACATGAGGGGCGTGAATCCGCCGAAAAGTGCTGTGGCAAGCGAATAGGCAAGCGAGAAGCCGACGGTGCGAACGTTGCTCGGCACGATCTCCGTCAACGCGACGACCAGGGCGCCATTATAGCTGCCATAGAGAAACGAGAGCCAGAGCAGCGTAAACAGCATGTGGCCAAAACTGGTATTCGTCGTGAGCCAGGCCAGGATCGGATAGGCGGTGAGCAGCGTGAGCCCGGAAAAGATCACGAGCACGCCGCGCCGGCCCAGCCTGTCCGAAAGCGCCCCCATGACGGGCAGCCAGAACAAATTGGACAGCGCGGTGCAGAATGTGACGATAAGGCTATCGGTTTCCGACAGTTTGAGGACCGTTTTGCCAAAGGTCGGGGTGTAAACCGTGATCGCATAGAACGATATGGTGGTCATCGCGACCATCAACATGCCGAAAAGCACGATACGGAAATTGGCTCTGAGGGAACGGACTATCTCGGAGATATCAGGGTGATGGGGCATCCGGAGAAATTCCTGCGTTTCCTCCAACGAGCGGCGGATATAGAACAGGAACGGCACGATCGCGCAGCCGATGAAGAACGGAACGCGCCAGCCCCAGTCGCTCATCTGGATCGGCGTGAGAAAATGATGCAGGCCATATCCGAGAACCGCGGCGACCATGATGGCGACCTGCTGACTGCCGGATTGCCACGCGACATAGAAACCTTTGTTGCCGGGCGTTGCCATCTCGGCAAGGTATACGGACACACCGCCAAGTTCGACGCCGGCGGAAAAGCCTTGCAAAAGGCGCCCGATGAGGACAAGGAAGGGCGCAGCAAGGCCGATTGTGGAATAAGAGGGAACGAAGGCGATCAAAATCATCCCGAACGCCATGATGCCGAGCGTAACGATCAGGCCCCGGCGGCGCCCCACCCGGTCGATATAGGCGCCAAGAAAGACGGCGCCTAGCGGTCGCATCAGGAAGCCCGCTCCGAATACCCCAAAAGCCAGCATGAGCGAGGCATATTGATTGCCGGTCGGGAAGAAAGCCCTGGAAATATAACTGGCATAGAAGCCAAACAGGAAAAAGTCGAACATCTCCAGGAAATTGCCGCTGGTGGCGCGCAGCACCGTTGCGGCCTTCGAGGTTTTCGAGGGGACGTATGCGCCGGCCATGAGAAATTCTCCGAATTCTCCCCCAGCTGCAAATGAGCATCAACTACGCTATTTATGATCGTAATATATCAAGCACGCGGCTTCTAGACACGGAGTCGTGTACAGAATCAAACGTTTAAGGAGCAGGCTTTTCTCTCCCTCACTTCCCCTTCGTTGGCTTGATGCCGAGCATCTTCTGGAGAACATCGATATCCTGCTTGACGAAAAAGGTCAGATCGGGAGTGGTGGTCACCAGATGCGCGCCGCTACCATAGGCATTGTATGACACGACATGGTCGAAATTGATCGCGACGCGTTCACCATTGACATCAGTCAGTTCGATCCACATGGTTTTTCCCTTCGCTGGTCTTGTTTTACAACAATAGAACAAAGACGAAGCGAAGCAATCCTTCTTCAAGCGGTGATCTTGATCAAATCCTCGCCGAGCAATAATTCCATGCTTACTTTTTCGACTTTCCGGCAAAAACTGTCGGACCATTCCTCCCCGCGCCTGATGATACGAAAGCCGCAACGCTCATAAAGGCGGATGGCGGGAAGATTGCGGGCATGCGTTTCGATACACGCCCGTCCATATCCGGAAAGCACGATTTCAGCCAGAAGCGCGTCCATCAGCGCGAAACCGATGCCACGCCGCTGGAAAGCGGGATCGATCCAAAGGTCGGAAATATAATCGGCGCCCGTATCCCGCGCGCCCCAGCCCACCACGGCGCCAGCCAATTCAGCCAGCACGATCTGATGATGAAATTCATCCGCAAAGGCGCGAAACGCCCTTTCCGCCCGTTCGCGAATCCCGGGCCGTTCCGGCTCGAAACGGAAGATCATCGAGGCCCAGGCGCGGCATCCGACACCGGCGAGCGCGGCGCTATCGCCGACGCTCGCACGTCGAATGATCATTTATATCACCACCAGCGCGGCGCGATGAACCGCCCAGCCGCCTGCTCGATGACGTGAGCCGCCTGGAAAAGCGTCTCTTCCTCGAAGGGACGGCCGATGAGCTGAAGACCGAGCGGTAGCCCTTGCGCGCTGAGACCCGCCGGAACGGCAATGCCGGGCAAGCCGGCCATATTCACCGTGACGGTGAAGATATCGTTCAGATACATCTTCACCGGGTCCGCTGCGAGGTCCTCGTCGGCAAGACCAAAGGCGGCCGACGGCGTCGCGGGGGTCAGGATCGCATCGACGCCCGCATGGAACACATCCTCGAAATCCTTCTTGATGAGCGTGCGTACCTTCTGCGCCTTCAGATAATAGGCATCGTAATAGCCGGCGGAGAGCACATAGGTGCCGATCATGATGCGGCGCTTGACCTCGCGGCCGAAACCGGCGGCGCGGGTCTGTTCGTACATATCGGCAATGTCCTTGCCCGGCACGCGCAGCCCATAGCGCACGCCGTCATAACGCGCGAGATTCGACGATGCCTCGGCGGGCGCGACGATATAGTAGGCGGGCAACGCATATTTAGTATGCGGCAACGAGATATCGACAATCTCCGCGCCGGCCTCTTTCAGCCAGGCAATGCCTTGCTGCCAGAGCTTTTCGATCTCTTCCGGCATGCCATCGACGCGGTATTCCTTGGGAATGCCGATCTTCATGCCTCGAATCGATTTGCCGATGGCCGCCTCGTAATCCGGCACCAGCAGGTCGACGGACGTGGTATCCTTCAAATCCACCGACGCCATGGATTTCAAGAGGATGGCGCTGTCGCGGACATCACGCGCGATAGGCCCCGCCTGATCGAGCGAAGAGGCGAAGGCAACCGTGCCCCAGCGCGAGACGCGGCCATAGGTGGGCTTGATGCCGACCGTGCCGGTGAACGCCGCCGGCTGGCGGATCGAGCCGCCTGTATCGGTGGCGGTCGCGCCCGCGCAGAGCATTGCCGCGACGGCTGCCGCCGAACCACCGGACGAGCCGCCGGGCACCAGATCGGCATTGGAGCCGCCGGCGCGCCATGGGTTTTTTACCGGGCCGTAATAGGAGGTCTCGTTGGACGAGCCCATGGCGAATTCGTCCATGTTGAGCTTGCCCAGCATCACCGCGCCGTCGGCCCACAGATTGGCGGTCACGGTCGATTCATAGCGCGGCTTGAAACCATCGAGAATGTGCGAGCAGGCCTGCGTATGCACGCCTTCGGTGGCGAAAAGGTCCTTGATACCAAGCGGAATGCCTTCCAGCGCACCCGCCTCGCCCTTTGCCAGCCGGGCGTCTGAGGCCTTGGCCATTTCGCGTGCCTTTTCCGGCGTCACCGCGACATAGGCGTTGAGCTTGTCATTCGCCGCATCGATGGCGTTAAGATACGCGTCGGTCAGCTCCGTCGCGGTGATCTCTTTCGCCTTGAGCTTGTTCCGCGCGTCTGCAATGGTGAGTGCGGTCAAATCGGTCATCGTCAAATCCTTTATTGCGCCAGGGGAGAGAGGCGCTTTTCGAAAAATGCGCTATATTCGGAATCGGGATAATCCAGCACAACGCCGCAGCGGGTGAAACCGGCGCGCTCGTAAAGACGCCACGCGGATTCGAAGCCGGGGACGGGACCCGTTTCGAGAACCAGTTGCGAAAGGCCCTTATCCCGTGCAAGCCGCGTGATGCTATCCAGAAGCGCCGATCCGACCCGCAATCCCCGTACTTCGGGCAAGGTATACATGCGCTTGACCTCGCCGATTTCAGGCGAATGGACCTTCAAAGCGCCGCAACCGACCGCGCGTCCATCTCCGTCACGCGCGACGAACACAGTCGTGTCGGGGTCCGCCATCTGTTCCACCGTCAGCGTGAACTGGTACTCGATGGGAGCAAACGGCAGAAGATGCGCGTTAAGCTGGTCGACCAGTCCGCGCACATCGTCCTGCAACGGTGTTTCTATCGCTATGGCAACCTTTGTTGCGGTCGCAGCTTCAGTCATGGGAACGCTTACTCCACGACCTTCGGCACGACGAAGAAATTCTCTTCCGTGAGCGGCGCATTGGCAACGACATCCGCCGCCTTGCCGCCGTCCGAAACCACATCTTCGCGCATCCGCATGGCCATGGGCGTGACCGATGTCATCGGCTCGACGCCGCTCACATCCACCTCGTCAAGCTGCTCGACGAAGCCCAGGATCGCATTGAGCTCGCCGGTCATACGCTCCGCATCCTCGGCGCTGACGGCGATGCGGGCAAGATGCGCCACGCGCTTCACGGTTGCTAGATCGACTGACATGCCTGTTACCCACCTGATTGAATGCTCCAGGTGGGCTATATCGGGCAGGAACGCCAAGCGCAATAATCTTGCAATTAATTGCACTTTTTAGCCGGTGCTCTCCCTGTAAGGATGTCTTCAGAAAGACAGTGTCTCGCCCGGCTTCGGCACCTCCACCTTGGTCCCGTTCGCACCCTCGCCCATGGCCGTCACGAACTTGTCCGCCGTCTGGTCGATGATCGGGAAGGAGCCGTAATGGCAAGGGATGACGGTGGAAAACTTCATATAACGCTGGCAGGCCAGCGCCGCCACCGCGCCGCCCATGGTGAAACGGTCGCCGATGGGCACGATGCCGATTTCCGGGCGGTGCAGTTCGTCGATGAGCGCCATGTCGGAGAAAATATCCGTGTCGCCCATGTGATAAAGCGTCGGCGCATCCTCGAAATGGAAGACAAGCCCGTTGGCGTTTCCGAGCGAATGCGAAACGCCGTCCTCGGTGATGGTGGCGGAAGAATGCAGCGCATTGACGAAGGTGACGGAAAACGCATTTTGAATCAATGTGCCGCCGGTATTGCCCGGATCGACCTTTTCGACGCCCTGATGCGCCAGCCAGGCAGCCAGATCGGCATTGGCGATGACCGTTGCGCCGATCTCCTTGGCGATTTTCACGGTGTCGCCGATATGGTCGCCATGACCGTGGGTAAGCGCGATATGAGTCGCGCCCTTCACCGCCTCCTTGAGATCGACGCCCGACGCACCCGGATTGCCGGTCAGGAACGGGTCGATCAGGATCGTCGCGTCAGGGATTTCCACGCGGAAGGCCGAATGGCCGAGCCATGTGAGCTTCATGAGATTCACTCCTTGAGGTATCGCAATATCGTTGGCAGACAGTTATGACGCGGGAAAGGTTCAATTCAAGGGCGCGATGCCCGCAAAATGGAAAGGGGCGGAACGTGACGGTTCTGGCTATCGAATCGGTCGAGAGGGCTCTGGAAGCAGGCCAGACCGTTGCCGGCCTTGATCTTGGCACCAAGACGATAGGCCTCGCCGTTTCCGACCGGGGCCTTTCCTTCGCCAATCCGCGACCGGTGATAAGGCGAGCCAAGTTCACCATCGACGCGCAAATTCTGCTCGCGACGCTGAAGGCGGAAAACGCAGGCGCCATCGTCATCGGCCTGCCGGTCAACATGGACGGCAGCGAGGGCCCGCGTGTGCAGGCGACGCGCGCCTTCGTCAGAAACATGGAAAAACTGACCGAGCTACCCTTCATCTATTGGGACGAGCGACTTTCAACCGTCGCTGCGGAACGGGCGCTGATCGGCATGGACGTTTCCCGGCAGAAGCGGGCGGAACGAATAGACTCCGCCGCGGCGGCCTTCATTCTGCAAGGCGCGCTGGATCGGCTGGAGATGCTTCGACGGCAGGATTACCCCACCGGATAAAGCGCATTCAGTATCCCCTTGGCGTCATGGCGGGCGTCCACCATGCCGTAGGTCGTGCGCCACTGCCCGGCGAGGCGGGTTTCCACGAAGGCGTCGGCGACTTGCTCGACGCCGAGGTGGCGGAGTTCCGCCCCGGCGACGGCGAGTGCAAGCTGTTCGGTCAGGAGGCGCGCAGCCCCTTCGTCCGATTCGGCCACGTTCATGGCGGCGCGCAGCACCTCCACCGTGCCATGCCCGGCCCGGCCCAATTGATTGGCGACCCAAGCGAGCACTTCATCGAAAAGCTTCGGCGCGCGCAGGAGGACGCGGCGCACATCGAGCGCCATGACGTTGCCGGAGCCTTCCCAGATGGCATTGACCGGCGCTTCGCGGTAATAGCGGGCGAGATTGCCCTCCTCGATATAGCCATTGCCGCCAAGGCACTCCATCGCCTCGTAGAGAAGCGCCGGCGCGATCTTCGCCACCCAATATTTGACGACCGGCGTCATGACGCGGGCAAAGGCCGCCTCGGTGCGGTCGATGGCCGCCATGTCGAACGCGCGGGCGAGACGGAGCGACAAGGCAGTGGCTCCCGCCACGTCGAGCGCCATGTCGGCGAGGACACGCTGCATCAGCGGCTGATCAAAAAGCGCCGCCTCGAACACCTGCCTATGGCGCGCATGATGCACGGCCTCCGCCAGCCCAGCCCGCATCAGCCCCGCCGAGGCGATGGCGCAATCGAGCCGGGTCAGCGTCACCATGTCGATAATCGTCTTGACGCCATCTCCCGGCTTGCCCACCATCTGCCCCAGCGTTTCCTCGAACTCCACTTCGGAGGAGGCGTTAGAGCGGTTGCCGAGCTTGTCCTTCAAGCGCTGGAAATTGAGACCATTGGCGGTTCCATCGGGCAGAATGCGCGGCACGAGAAAGCAGGAAAGCCCTTCCGCCGCCTGCGCCAGCATGAGGAAGGCGTCCGACATCGGCGCGGAGAGGAACCATTTGTGGCCGGTCAGGCGGTAAAAGCCGTTCCCCGCGCGATCGGCGCGCGTGGTATTGGCGCGCACATCCGTGCCGCCCTGCTTCTCGGTCATCCCCATGCCGAGCGTCAGGCCCGTCTTCTTGGCCGGCGCCCGCTGGCTCGGGTCGTATTTGCGCGTGAGAATGAGCGGCGCCCACTCCTTATAGAGGTTGGGGCTCGCCATCAGGGCGCCAAGCGAGGCGTTGGTCATGGTTATGGGGCAGAGATGGCCGGTTTCGAGCTGCGCGGTAAGATAAAACCGCGCGGCGCGCATGGAATGGCGACGGCTCGCTTCCGCCTGGCCGTCCTCCCAGATCGAGGAGTGCAGCCCCTGCCCGATCGAACGGCGCATGAGCGCGTGATAGGCCGGATGATAGTCCACCTGATCGAGACGCCGGCCCTGCCGGTCGTGGGTTTTGAGCCGCGGCAACTCCGTATTGGCAAGCCGCGCCAGATCCTGCGCCTCCGCCGACATGACGAAGCGCCCCGCCTGCTCCAGATCGCTATGCAGCGCCTTTGGAAAACCGGACGTGATCCGCATCAGCAGCGGATCGCCGAGATAGGCGTTGGTGCCGGTCATCGGCGGCGTCTGGTTGGTGACCTCGTGCGTTTTCAACGGCAGTTCCCATTATGAACATGATTCCGGAAAGTCGCGAACTTTTCGGATAAGATCATGCGGCTACCAAAACCTTCTTAAAATTTGTATCCACCGGTATACATTGCTTGCGGGCTGGTTACATCGGGCCTATAGGGGTTTTTTAACATGATATCGAACCCGGCACTTCCCATTTTCCCGCACCGCCACCTGCTTGGCATCAAGGGCCTCTCCCCGCAGGATATCACCTGCCTTCTCGACCTGGCCGATGAGGCCGTGGCGATTTCCCGCCAGCCCGAGAAGAAAAAGGCAAGCTTGCGCGGTCGCACCCAGATCAACCTCTTCTTCGAAGCGTCGACGCGGACGCAATCCTCCTTCGAACTGGCCGGCAAACGGCTGGGCGCGGATGTGATGAATATGTCGGTGGGCAATTCCTCGGTGAAGAAGGGCGAGACGCTCATCGACACCGCGATGACCCTCAACGCCATGCGCCCCGACATATTGATCATCCGCCACGCCTCGGCGGGCGCGGCGGCGCTTCTGGCACAAAAAGTCGGCTGCTCGGTCGTCAATGCAGGCGATGGGGCGCATGAGCACCCGACTCAGGCCCTTCTCGACGCGCTGACGATCCGCCGCGCCAAGGGCCGGATCGAAGGGCTCACGATAGCGATTTGCGGCGATGTGCTCCACTCGCGCGTGGCGCGCTCCAACATCCTGCTTTTGAATGCGCTCGGCGCGCGCGTCCGGGTCGTCGCGCCCTCGACATTGCTTCCCTCGGGCATCGCGCAGATGAGCGTCGAAGTCTTCAATTCCATGGAGGAAGGCCTTGATAATGCCGATATCGTGATGATGCTGCGCCTGCAACGCGAGCGCATGGCGGGCTCCTTCGTGCCTTCGGTTCGCGAATATTTCCACTATTACGGTCTCGACCGCGAAAAGCTGAAATTCGCCAGGCCCGACGCGCTGGTCATGCATCCGGGGCCGATGAACCGCGGCGTCGAGATTGCCTCCGATATAGCCGACGGCCCGCAAAGCATGATCCAAAGCCAGGTCGAGATGGGCGTCGCCGTCCGCATGGCGGTCATGGAGGCGCTGCTCGATCCGCGCCGCAACGAGCCGGGAGAACCAGCATGAGCGCGACCGTCTTCGAGAACGCGCGCATCATCGATCCCTCGCGCGGCCTCGATGAAATCGGGACAGTCATCGTCAAGGACGGCCTGATTCTGGCGTCCGGCGCCGATGCGCGGAACCAGGGCGCGCCCGATGGAGCGCAGCGTATCGACGCCCACGGCAAGGCGATCATCCCGGGGCTGGTTGATTCCCGCGTATTCATCGGCGAACCCGGCGCGGAACACCGCGAAACCATCGCCTCGGCAAGCCGGGCCGCGGCGGCCGGCGGCGTCACCTCCATCATCATGATGCCGGATACCGATCCGGTCATCGACTCCGTCGCGCTGGTAGAATTCGTCAAGCGCACCGCGCGCGATACGGCAATCGTCAATGTCCACCCGGCGGCGGCGATCACCAAGGGCCTGCACGGCGAGGAAATGACCGAAGTCGGGCTTCTCAAGGAAGCCGGCGCGGTCGCCATCACCGAGGGGCGCAAAACCATCGCCAACACGCTGCTGATGCGCCGGGCCCTGACCTATGCGCGCGATTTCGGCGTGGTCGTCGCTCACGAAACGCACGATCCCTACCTCGCCGCGACAGGCGTGATGAACGAGGGGCTGTTCGCAAGCTGGCTCGGTCTGCCGGGCATTCCGCGCGAGGCGGAGGTGATTCCGCTTGAGCGCGACCTGAGGTTGGCGGCGCTGACCCGTAGCAAATACCACGCCGCGCAGATTTCCACCGCGATGTCGGCGGACGCCATCCTGCGCGCCAAGGATCTGGGGCTACCGGTTACGGCGGGCATATCGATCAACCATCTCTCGCTCAACGAGAACGATATCGGCGAATTCCGCACCTTCTTCCGCCTCTCGCCACCGCTCAGGACGGAAGAAGACCGGCTGGCGATGGTGGAAGCGGTACGCTCAGGTGTGATCGATCTCGTCGCCTCCGCGCACGATCCGCAGGATGTCGACACCAAGCGCCTGCCCTTCGCCGATGCGGCGGCAGGCGCCATCGGGCTGGAAACGCTGCTGGCGGCGGCGCTGCGCCTTTATCACAATGAAAGCCTGCCGCTCATTCGCATTATCGAGGTGCTTTCGACTGCGCCGGCGAAAATATTCGGCCTTGACGCGGGAACGCTGAAACCGGGCGCGCCAGCCGATCTCACAGTGGTCGATCTCGACGAGCCGTGGATCGTGCGGGAAAAAGATCTGCTTTCGCGCTCCAAGAACAGCTGTTTCGAAAGCGCCCGCTTCCAAGGCCGCGTAACGCGGACTATGGTGGCGGGAAAAACCGTGTTCGAGCTTTAAAGGGCGGTCAAATGGAAACGCTGGCTCCAATCACCCCCCTCTGCCCTGCCGGGCATCTCCCCCTGCTCCCGTCGTCATCCGAAGTCCTCGGGTTAAACCCGAGGATGACCCGAGGATCCACGGCTAGGGGGCGCTGTTTTTTTCGCCCTCGCAACGCGTTCCAGAAAGCAGGAGCGGTATTTGTCCTCCGAACAATATCTCGTTCGGTAATTCATGATCCTGTCGCGCATGATAGTATCGTCTCTGCCCCCTTGCCGTGGATCCTCGGGTCATCCTCGGGTTTAACCCGAGGACTTCGGATGACGAGGGGTGCGGGGGAGATGTCCGGCAGGACAGAGGGGGGCGCTGTCCTGCCGACGTTTCGAAAGTTCCTCCTTCAAAGCCGGGGAGAATGCGCATAATGATCGATCCAACCATATTGCAGGCTGGCCTGCCCATCCTCCTCGCCGCCCTTGCCTTCGGCTATCTGCTCGGATCGATCCCCTTCGGCCTGGTGCTCACGCGCCTAGCCGGGTTCGGAGACGTCCGCTCCATCGGCTCGGGCAATATCGGCGCCACCAATGTGCTGCGCACCGGCAACAAGAAGCTTGCCGCCGCGACGCTGCTCCTCGACATGCTTAAAGGCACAGCCGCCGTTTTGGTCACGGTACATTGGGGACTGGACGCCGCGCTCGCCGCTGGCTTCGCTGCATTTATCGGCCATCTCTATCCGGTTTGGCTTGGTTTCAAGGGCGGCAAAGGCGTTGCAACCTATTTTGGCGTCCTCCTCGGTCTCGCCTGGCAGGGCGCGCTGGTTTTCGCGCTTGTCTGGCTCGCTGTGGCATTCACGACGCGCTATTCCTCGCTCGCCGCCCTCGTCGCAGCAATTGTCGTGCCGATTGCGCTCTATCTGTTCGGTTTCAGGGATATAACCCTTCTCTTCACCGTCATGAGCCTTATCGTCTTCATCAAGCACCGGGCCAACATCTCCCGTCTCCTTGACGGCACCGAAGGAAAGATCGGAGCCAAGGGATGAGCGGACGGGCGAATTCCCCAGAGCATGATCCCAAAAAGTTGCAGGCTTTTTGGATAAGATCATGCGGCTAAACAAGGATTGAGAGCAGGATGCCTGATTCAGCTCATTTGCATCCTGCTCGAAAGGGAATTCGCCTCTCCGACCGTCAGAGGCTGAACTGGCTGCGGCTGATCCGCAGCGAGAATGTCGGCCCGGTCACCTTCCTCGATCTGATTTCGCATTTCGGTTCCGCAGGTGACGCGCTGCAGATGCTGCCGGAGCTGATGTATCGTGGCGGCGGCCATCGGCCCATCCGCGTGGCGACTATTGAGGAAGCCGAGCGCGAGATGGAGGAGATCGAGCGGATCGGCGCGCGCCTCGTGGGCAAGGGCGAGCCAGATTATCCGCCCTATCTGCGCCACTATGAGGCGCCCCCGCCGCTTCTCATCGTCAAGGCGATACAAGCGTATTCAACACCCCGCCGGTCGCCATCGTCGGCGCGCGCAACTCCTCCGTTGCCGGCAATCGCTTCACGCAACGGATTGTGCGCGAGCTTGGCGCCGCGGGCTTCGCCATCGTATCGGGACTAGCGCGAGGGATCGACGCCGCCGCGCACGAGGCAAGCCTCGATACCGGCACCATCGCCGTTCTCGCGGGCGGGCTGGATAAGCCCTATCCACCCGAGAACATGCATCTTTACAACGCCATTCCGGAAAGAAACGGCGTACTCGTCAGCGAGATGCCGATGGGCTGGGAGCCACGAGCCCGCGATTTCCCCCGCCGCAACCGCATCATCGCCGGGATTTCGCTGGGCCTCGTCGTCATCGAGGCGGCGGACCGGTCCGGTTCGCTTATCAGCGCAAGACTCGCAGGCGAAATGGGGCGGCTGCTCTTCGCCGTGCCCGGCTCGCCGCTCGACCCGCGCTCGGCCGGGACGAACAAGCTGTTGAAAAACGGCGCAATCCTGGTGACCGATGCAAGCGACATCATCGATGCGCTAAAACCCTTGGTGGGCCAAAACTCCCAAGGCGAACTGCCGTTTGGCCGCCCTGATGATCCGGACGAGTTGCTCAGCGAAGCGCCAAGCGGGCCGATGCCCCTCCTGACCGACCCCGAACGTGACCGCATCATCGAGGCGTTAAGCCCGACCCCGACCGATCCGGACGACATCATCCGCCACACCGGGCTTCACCCGTCGCAGGTGTTCCTGGTCCTGCTCGAACTGGATCTTGCCGGCCGGATCGCTCGCCACTCAGGCGGAGCTGTTTCTATCCTGCTCTGATGCCGCCTCCTCGCTGCGAAGCGTATCATCGGCTACGATGCAAGCCATCCCGATGAAATAGGCCAGCATCGGCAACTCCGCGGAACGGGCCATTCGCTGCAATTCGCCGAGGATCTGGTGAATATAAGAAAGAACTTCAGTACGCGTTGAATCGTTGTTCATAGCAAACCTGAAAATTTTTGATCATGGAAATGATGAATTTCGATATGCTAATATTGATTACAAAGGCGTCGTTTATCAATAGATTATTTCATAACAATACTATCCTCGATTTCGTTTCATTTTAAAGCAATCTCTGGTTGTATTTCACTGAAAAACATCGCCCTGCCCTTGACCAATCGGCAAGGGCTGTTCATTTGGAAAGCGAATTTTGCCCCACCGATGTGCATTTGTGCAATGACAGGGGCCCGGGATAGAGCGTGAAATGAACGTCGTCGTCGTCGAATCGCCTGCAAAGGCCAAAACAATCACCAAATATCTGGGCCCCGGCTATACGGTCCTGGCCTCGTTCGGCCATATCCGCGATTTGCCGGCCAAGGATGGTTCCGTCCGTCCAGACGAAGACTTCGCCATGTCATGGGAGGTTGATGCTCCCGCCGCCAAGCGTCTCAACGACATCGCCAAGGCAGTGAAGGAGAGCGACAATCTCTTCCTCGCAACCGATCCGGATCGCGAAGGCGAAGCCATTTCATGGCATCTTCTCGAAGTTTTGCGCCAGAAAAAGGTGATCGGCTCTAAATCCGTCAAGCGCGTCGCCTTTAACGCCATCACCAAGAAGGCCGTGCTGGACGCCATGGCGAACCCGCGTGACATCGACATGCCGCTGGTCGATGCCTATCTGGCGCGCCGCGCGCTGGATTATCTGGTTGGTTTTACGCTCTCGCCCGTTCTGTGGCGCAAGCTGCCCGGCGCGCGTTCGGCGGGGCGTGTGCAGTCCGTGGCGCTGCGCATCGTCTGCGAGCGCGAGGCGGAGATAGAGCGCTTCGTCCGCGAGGAATATTGGAACATCGCAGCATTGCTGAAAACACCGCGCAACGATTCGTTCGAATCGCGCCTTACCGTTTTCAACGGCAAGAAGCTCGGCAAGCTCGATATCAAGAATGCCGAACAGGCTGACGGCATCCGGGCCATGCTGGAGGGAGCAAGCTTCAAGGCGGCCTCCGTCGAGGCCAAGCCGACAAAGCGCAATCCCGGCCCTCCCTTCACCACATCGACGCTCCAGCAGGCGGCATCGGCCAAGCTTGGCTTTTCCTCCGATCGCACCATGAAGATAGCCCAGCGTCTCTATGAGGGCATTGACATCGGCGGCGAGACGGCGGGTCTCATCACCTATATGCGTACCGATGGCGTGCAGATGGACGCCGATGCCATCGAAGCGGCGCGGCGCGCCATCGGCAGCGGTTTCGGTGAAAAATATGTGCCGGAAAAGCCGCGCTATTACTCGACCAAGGCCAAGAATGCGCAGGAAGCGCACGAGGCAATCCGCCCGACCGATTTTGGCCGGAACCCGAAGGAAATGCGCCGCTTTCTCGATGAGGATCAGGCGAAACTCTACGACCTGATCTGGAAGCGCGCCATCGCCAGCCAGATGCAGTCCGCCGATATCGAGCGCACGACCGTCGAGATCGAAGCGACGAACGGGACGCAGACGGCGCAGCTTCGCGCCACCGGCTCCGTCACCCGCTTCGACGGCTTCATCGCCGCCTATACCGAGCATCGCGAGGACGAGGCTGACGATGAGGACGGCGCGCGCCTGCCGGAAATCCGCGCCGGCGAAGCGCTCGCTCGCGAGAAGATCGACGCCACGCAGCACTCCACGGAGCCGCCGCCACGCTATTCCGAAGCGACTCTTATCAAGAAGATGGAAGAAATCGGCATCGGGCGTCCGTCCACCTATACCGCGACGCTGAAGACGCTGGTGGACCGCGAATATGTCGTTGTCGACAAGCGCAAGCTTGTTCCGGAAGCCAAGGGGCGTCTGGTTACGGCCTTCCTTGAAAGCTTCTTCGACCGCTATGTGGAATATGATTTCACGGCGGATCTGGAAGGAAAGCTCGATCTGATCTCCGACGGCAAGCTCTTGTGGAAGGACGTTCTGCGCGATTTCTGGAACGATTTTTCCGCTGCCGTCGGCAACACAAAGGAATTGCGCGTCACCAACGTGCTCGACGCGTTGAACGAGGAGCTGGGACCCCTCGTCTTCCCGTCGAGGGGGGAAGGCATCGATCCGCGCAGCTGCCCCACCTGCGGCACGGGTACCCTCTCGCTGAAACTGGGGAAATTCGGGGCCTTCGTCGGCTGCTCCAACTACCCGGAATGCAAATTCACCCGCCAGCTGGGTAGCGATGCCAATGGGGGTGAGAACGGGTCGGCCGGCGGCGATGAGCCGAAGGCGCTGGGCAAGGATACATTCACCGGCGAGGAGATTACCGCGCGCAATGGCCGCTTCGGCCCCTATATCCAGCGGGGCGAAGGCAAGGAGGCGAAACGCGCCAGCCTGCCAAAGGGCTGGTCGTTCGAGACAATCGATCTTGAAAAGGCGCTGGCGCTTCTCTCGCTCCCGCGCGATATTGGACAGCATCCCGAAACGGGCAAGATGATCGCCGCCGGCATAGGGCGCTACGGCCCCTATGTGTCGCATGATGGTACATATGCCAATGTCGAGAACGCCGAGGAGGTATTCTCCATCGGCATCAACCGCGCTGTTTCCGTTCTTGCGGACAAGCAGGCCAAGGGCGGGCGCACACGCTCCGCCCCCGCGGCGCTGGCGACCCTGGGCGACCACCCGGACGGCGGTTCGATCACGGTTCGCGACGGGCGTTATGGCCCTTATGTGAACTGGGGCAAGGTCAATGCCACGCTGCCGAAGGGCAAGGATCCCGCGACCGTGACGATGGAAGACGCGTTGGCGCTAATTGCGGAAAAAGGCGGCGCATCGGCCAAGAAACCGGCCCGCGCCAAAGCAGCCACGAAGACCGCAACAAAAACGGCGGCAAAGGCAGAAACCAAAGCCCCGGCGAAAAAGAAAGCTCCCGCCAAGACCACGAAAAAGGCCACGGCAAAAGCATAGATGAGGGATTAAGGGATTGGCGCGCCGGATTTCAAAGCAGACAAAACCAGAGCGAACGAAACCGGACGCCCGAGCGCATCTGCCGACGCGCGACGACATCCTGACCTTCATCAACGAGAACCCCGACAAGTCGGGCAAGCGCGACATTGCCAAGGCCTTCAATCTGAAGGGCGACGCCCGGATTTACCTCAAGGACATGCTGCGCGATCTCGCCGACGAAGGCCTGATCGAGAAGCGCGCCAAGCGGCTGACCACCAAGGGGGCGCTGCCGCATGTCGCCGTCCTCGACATTACGGGACGCGACAAGGATGGCGGCCTGATCGCCAGACCGGCGGAATGGGATGCGGCAGGCGGACAGGCGCCGGAAGTGCTCATCCGCATTTCACGCGGCGATAAAGGTCCGGCTCCCGGCGTCGGCGACCGGGTGCTCGCCAAGATATTCCCCTCAGCCGACAAGGCCGGTCCGGCCTATACCGCGCGCATCATGAAACGGCTGGAGCACCGGCGCGATGCCGTGCTGGGCGTGCTGCGCCAGACCCGCGACGCCGAATGGCGCCTGGAGCCCGTGGATCGCCGCCAGCCGGAACTGGTGGTCGACGGGCAGGCGCTGAATGGCGCAAAAGCTGGCGATCTCATTGAGGTCGATGTCACCCAGGCCGGGCGCTACGGCTTGCCCCGTGCCGCCGTGCGGCAGATCGTGGGCTCGATCGACAGTGAAAAAGCGCTGTCGATGATCGCGATTCACGCGCATGAGATACCCCATGTGTTTCCGCAGGAGGTGCTGCGCGAGGCCGAAGAGGCGAAGCCCGCCACCATGGCGCCCCATCAAAAATGGCGCGAAGACTGGCGCGCGCTTCCGCTCGTCACCATCGATCCGGCGGACGCCAAGGACCATGACGACGCGGTATTCGCCGAGCCGGATACCGACCCCGCCAATCCCGGCGGCCATATCGTTACCGTCGCCATCGCCGATGTCGCGGCCTATGTCTTGCCCGGCTCCGCGCTCGACCGTGAGGCGCTGAAACGCGGCAATTCCGTCTATTTCCCCGACCGCGTCGTGCCGATGCTGCCGGAACGGATTTCCAACGATCTCTGCTCGCTGAAGGAAGGCGTGGACCGCCCTGCCCTCGCCGTCCGCATGATCTTCACCGCCGAAGGCCGCAAGCGCTCGCACGGCTTCCACCGTATCATGATGCGTTCCGACGCGCGCCTCGCCTACAGCCAAGCGCAGGCCGCGATAGACGGCGCGCCGGATGACAAGACCGGCCCGATCCTCGATACCGTGCTGAAACCGCTGTGGGCCGCCTATGCGGCGCTCAAGCGCGGGCGCGATGCGCGCGAGCCGCTGGAACTCGACCTGCCGGAAAAGAAGATCCTGCTGACGCCCGAAGGCAAGGTAGACAAGGTCGTCATCCCGCCCCGGCTCGACGCGCACAAGCTCGTCGAGGAATTCATGATCCAGGCGAATGTGGCGGCGGCGGAAACGCTGGAGCGCAAAAGCCAGCCGCTGGTCTTCCGCACCCACGATGCTCCGTCGATGGCCAAGCAGGAATCGCTGCGTGAATTTTTGCGCACGCTGGATATCAGCCTTGCCAAGGGCGCCCAGCTCAAGCCCGGCCAGTTCAACCAGATTCTGAAGCGCGTTCAGGGCAGCGATCAGGAGGAACTGGTCAACCAGGTGGTGCTGCGCTCACAGAGCCAGGCCGAATACAGCCCAGACAATATCGGCCATTTCGGCCTGAACCTCCAGCGCTATGCGCATTTCACCTCGCCGATCCGCCGTTACGCCGATCTGATAGTCCATCGCGCGCTGATCCGCGCGCTCGATCTCGGCCCCGGCGGAATCACCTCGGACGAGGTGGCGCGGCTCGCCGAAATCGCCGCGCTCATTTCCGCCACCGAGCGCCGCGCGATGGCGGCGGAGCGTGAAACCGTCGACCGGCTGATCGCGCATCATCTGGCGGGACAGATCGGCAGCGAGTTTCAGGGCCGGATTTCCGGCGTCACCAAGTCCGGCCTGTTCGTCGCGCTTGCGACATATGGCGCGGATGGCTTCGTCCCCATTTCCACGCTCGGCAACGAGTATTATCTTTACGACGAAGCGAACCATGCCATTGCCGGCGAACGCAGCGGAAAAGGCTATCGCCTCGGCGATATCGTCGATGTCAAACTGGTCGAAGCGCTGCCGCTAGCGGGCTCGCTTCGCTTCCAAATGGTCTCCGAACCGCGCCCCATGCCGGCATCGATGCGTTCGCATCACAAATCGAGCCGCGCGATGCGGGGCCAAAGGGGACGGCCATCGGGAATTCCACGGGGAAAGCGGAGAGATCGTTCATGAACCAGTCAGTTGAACCGCAGATATTCGGCGGCGCACCGGCAATTGCGCGGCCCGTCCGCCCGCTCCTGCAGGCCATGTGGCGTGGCTTCTGCAGCCGCTGCCCGCATTGCGGCGAAGGCAAGCTGTTTCGCGCCTTCGTCAAGCCGGTCGATGCCTGCGCGGCATGCGGCGAGGAATTCCACCACCAGCGCGCGGATGATTTGCCGGCCTATCTGACGATCTTCGTCGTCGGCCACGTGGTCGTCGCCGGCTTCATGGGCGTCGAGGCTTCGGTGGATTTGCCGCTCTGGGCGCATATGGCGATGTGGGGGCCGATAACGATCCTTCTGTCTCTCCTGCTCCTGCAGCCGCTCAAGGGCGCTACCATCGGGCTGCAATGGGCCTATTACATGCACGGATTTGGCGGCGAGGCGGATCATATTTAGCAATTAAAGTAGAGACGCTGGTGCTCGACTGCGCTCGTGTGCAATGGCGGGGATCGGCTCGCACTCTTCCCTCCCCCTTGCGGGGAGGGTGGCCCGAAGGGTCGGGTGGGGGTGGTGACGTTTACGCCATTGTCTCCAGAAAAAGCGTAAACGTCACCACCCCCATCCGTCTGCTCCGCAGACACCTTCCCCGCAAGGGGGAAGGAGGGCGCGAACTGGACTCGCCAACGTTCCCATTCGATCATGACACACTCCAATAAGAGTTTCTCAATGACAGATGCGGCCCCCCCCACCGCCTGGCGCTCGCTCGCCGCGGCAATCGCCACGATCAGCGCCGTGGGCATGGCGATCGGCCTCGGCATTCCGCTCTTGAGCGTGCTTCTGGAAGCGCGCGGCTATTCGGCGAGCCTCATCGGCGCCAACACGGCGGTCGCCGGTCTCGCCTCGATTGCCGCCGCGCCGCTGGCCGCCCCCATCGCCGGCCGCTTCGGCGTGGTGCGCACCATCCTCACCATGCTGCTCCTCGGCGGCTTCGCCTTTCTCGGCTTTCATTTCTTCCAATCCCTCTGGGCATGGTTTCTGCTGCGCATCGCGCTGCATTTTGCGCTGACCGTGCTCTTTGTCCTGTCGGAATACTGGATCAACGCTTCCGCCCCGCCGGAAAAGCGCGGGCTGGTGCTGGGCATCTATGCCACCATGCTTTCCCTGGGCTTCGCCGCCGGCCCTTGGCTGTTCTCGCAGATCGGCAGCGCCGGAATGCTGCCCTTCGGCGTCGGCTTCGCCATTATCATGCTGGCGGCGATCCCGGTACTTCTGGCCTGGAAGGACAGCCCCGATTTCGGCGAGAGCGAGCATGTGCCGTTCGTCCGCTATATCTTCGCGGTGCCAACGGCCACGGCCGCCGTCTTCGTCTTCGGCGCGGTCGAGACAGGCGGTTTCGCACTCTTCCCGGTGTTTGGAACCCGCATCGGCTATACGGAAAGCGAAGCCGCGCTGCTGTTGACCATGATTGGCCTCGGCAATGTATTGCTGCAAATCCCCATTGGCCTCATTAGCGACAAGATCCGCGACCGCCGCAACCTCCTGCTTATCTGCGCCGCCATCGGCCTCGCCGGCATGGTCGTCCTGCCCTTCATCATCGCCAACTGGTATCTGGTGGCCGGGCTGCTCTTCATATGGGGCGGCGTGGTGGCGGGCCTCTATACGGTCGGCCTTGCGCATCTGGGCTCGAAACTGACCGGACGCGAACTCGCCGCCGCCAATTCCGCCTTCGTCTTCTGCTATGCGCTTGGCATGCTGGCCGGGCCGCAGGCGGTCGGCATCGGCATGGACGCCATGGGGCCGAAGGGGTTCGCTGTCGTGCTCGGCATATTTTTCGCGCTTTATATGGTTGTGACCGCGTTTCGGCTTACGGGCAAGAAGAAGCAGGCTTGACTTTTCAGCGCATATTCGTAGTGTCGCGCCGAATTCCCGCTGCCGGATGAAATCGCCGGAATCGCAGGCGGTTTCAATTAAAAAAGAGCAGGTACTGTAAAATGGCTAAGGCTACGACCATCAAGATCAAGCTTTTGTCGACCGCCGACACCGGCTTCTTCTACGTTACCACGAAGAACAGCCGCACGATGACGGACAAGATGACGAAGCGCAAGTACGACCCGGTTGCGATGAAGCATGTCGAGTTCAAGGAAACCAAGATCAAGTAATCTTGCGTTTCAGCGATATCCAAAGCGCCGCCTGACAAGGGCGGCGTTTTTGTTTGTAAGATGATGGTGAAAAATGGGGTCGGTCGGCGATGAGGCAGCGGTACGAGGATTCCACTTGGTGCCAACGCCGACCGACCGACCCCACGGACCCAGGAGATGCGGCGGACCTGAGCATCATGGGGTATTTTTTGTCTGCATACCCTTAAATCGTTTCCGACTTTCGGAAATTATGCAGGTGCGGGTCGCTCCTGCAACGCGCTCTTTACTTCCATAAAATTTGCGCAAATGTGGGAAAAAAGCAACTAGATCTTAAAAATTCAGTAACCATATCGCACAACGTGGTAAATGCGTATCAAAGCACAAACCGTTTAAATCAGGCGACGGCCCCAACCACCCGGTTGCGCCCGCTTCTCTTGGCCTCGTAAAGCGCGGTGTCGGCGCGCTTGAACAATTTCTCGACGCTATCGTCGCGCGGCTGCAGCGAGGCGATGCCTATGCTGATGGTCACATCCACGCTCGCGGTTCCGACGCGAATGGTGAAAGGCGTCGAGGCCACAGTACCCCGGATGCGCTCGGCCACGATTGCCGCCATCCGCTGATCCGTATCGGGCAGCGCCACCACGAACTCCTCCCCGCCATAGCGGCAAGCAAGATCGATGCCGCGAATGTTGCGGTTGAGCCGGCCGGCGAAATCGCGCAGCACGTCATCACCCGCATCATGGCCGAAGGTATCGTTGATGCGCTTGAAATGATCCATGTCGATGATCAACAGGGAAAGCGGACGCTCGCGCGATACCGACCGCGCAAAGAGCACGGGCATATGGCTGTCGAGATAGCGGCGGTTATGCAACCCGGTCAGGCTGTCGGTGACCGCCATTTCAATGGTCCGGCTGAGGCTCTTTCGCAAGAGATCGTTATACCGCTTGCGCTTGACCTGCGTTCGCACACGCGCAAGCAGCTCGTTGCGGTCGAGTGGGCGCATGGAATAGTCGTTGACGCCCAGATCCAACCCCCTAGCGACGAGAGCCGCCTCGCCGGGATCGGCGATGAGAATG
The DNA here is from genome assembly GCF_003217235.1 of Paramesorhizobium leguminum. Lineage (GTDB taxonomy): Bacteria > Pseudomonadota > Alphaproteobacteria > Rhizobiales > Rhizobiaceae > Paramesorhizobium > Paramesorhizobium leguminum. The sequence continues at coordinate 169,823 of NZ_QJTF01000003.1, forward strand.
ACCGGAAGCAGCCGCGTGCGTTCTATAGCCCGCATTTGCGAGCACAGCCGCAAAGGATCGTAGCTGGAAAACCCGGTCGAGACGATGACGCAGTCATAATTGCCCTCCACCGCGGCGAGCAGCGCGGCGGACGGTTCGCTGACGGTATCGACCCTGTTATCCGCGACAAGCAGGCGCTTCAACCGCGCCGCGGCCTGGCCGTCCTCATCGACGATGAGAAGATCGGCCTGGCCGCCGGAATCCGCCGAGCGCGCGAGCAAGAGCGTTTCGATATCCGTCTCGCGCGCCGATGTCGCCCGCATGAGAAGCTCGTCCGAAAGGGTCTTCAACCGCGCCAGGCTTTTCACGCGCGAGAGAAGCTGCAGATCATTGACCGGCTTGGTCAGAAAATCATCGGCCCCCGCCTCCAACCCCCGGATGCGATCCTGCGGCCGATCGAGCGCCGTCACCATCACCACCGGGATATTCATGGTCTTCGGATCTGCCTTCAGACGGCGGCATACCTCGAAACCGTCGATGCCGGGCATCATCACGTCGAGAAGGACGATATCGACATTGCTGCTCTGGCAGATATCCAGCGCGGCTTCACCGCCCGGCGCGGAAACCACATCGTAATATTCCGCCAGCAGCCTCGATTCGAGAAGCTTCACATTGGCCGGCAGATCGTCCACGACAAGAATGCGAGCGGTCACGTAAAATCTCTCTCAGGCATCGCCCAGATAGGATTTGATGGTTTCAATGAACCGGGGAACGGAGATGGGCTTGGAGATATAGGCCTCGCATCCGCCCTGCCGGATGCGCTCTTCATCGCCCTTCATCGCAAAGGCGGTAACGGCGATGACCGGAATGTGACGCAGCTCGTCATCTTCCTTCAGCCATTTCGTTACCTCCAGGCCCGAAACCTCCGGCAGCTGGATATCCATGAGAATCAGATCGGGCTTGTGCAGCCGGGCAAGATCCAGCGCTTCCAGGCCATTGCGGGTGCGGATGGTCTCATAACCGCTCGCCTCGATCAGATCGCGGAAAAGCTTCATGTTCAGCTCGTTGTCTTCAACGATCATCACTTTTTTTATCATTGAAAACTTTCTCGAATATGCCGCGCCCAGAGCCGAGCATCCACGCGTTCACGACGATCCCGCCCATGCCGCTCCAATCCCAGTTAATATCTTAGCTGAACAAGATTGACGAAAGGCAAATGAACCGGCCAATGTCCCCGCACCTTTTATTGTGTTTCCTGTACTATAAAGTTGCCAGCAAGATTGGCTAGCCCTAAAGAGCTTGAAAGGGGACAAATGAAGAACATGATGGCAGCCGGCACGATATCAGTCGAAGGGGCCCAGAAAATAGCGATAGAAGCGCTGGCGTTTCTGGCTCAGGATGATGAACTCCTGCCGCGTTTTCTGGCGCTTACCGGCATTGGACCCAACGATATCAGGGCAGCCGCGCGCGAGCCGGGCTTTCTTGCCGGCGTACTGCAATTCTATCTCGCGCATGAGCCGACGCTGCTGCGCTTCTGCGAGGCAAGCGGCAACAAACCGGCGGATTTGCAACGCGCGCTTCAAGCGCTGCCCGGCGGCGATGAAACCTGGGATCGGCAGGTTTAAATCGATGGACGATCCGCTTTTCGGGTTTTGTCGCGATTGCCTGACGTCGCAACGATCCGCGGCACGGCGCTGCCATGCCTGCGGTACCCCAAGGCTTTTACGCCATGCGGAACTCTACCAGCTTGCGATTGCCCATATCGATTGCGACGCCTTTTATGCGGCGGTGGAGAAGCGCGACAATCCTGAATTGCGCGACAAGCCTGTGATCATCGGTGGCGGAAAGCGCGGCGTCGTCTCCACGGCGTGCTATATCGCGCGCATCCATGGCGTGCGTTCGGCAATGCCGATGTTCAAGGCGCTTGAAGCCTGCCCGCAGGCGGTCGTGGTAAAGCCCGACATGGAAAAATACGTGAAGGTGGGCCGCGAAATCCGGCTGATGATGCTGGAACTCACGCCGCTGGTCGAGCCGATTTCGATCGACGAGGCTTTTCTTGACCTCAAGGGCACCGAGAAACTCCACCGCGATTCCCCTGCCCGCGTACTCGCCCGTTTTGCCAAACGCATCGAGGACGAGGTCGGCATCACCATTTCCGTAGGTCTTTCCTATTGCAAGTTTCTGGCGAAAATCGCCTCTGATTTCGAAAAGCCGCGCGGCTTCTCAGTTATCGGTGAAAGAGAAGCGGTGGCCTTCCTTCGAGACAAGCCGGTGACGATGATCTGGGGCGTGGGCAAGGCCTTCGCGGCGACGCTTGAGGGCAATGGCATCCGCGCCATCGGCCAATTGCAGGACATGGATGAATCGACGCTGATGAAGGCATACGGCCTGATGGGACAAAGGCTCTACCGCCTGTCGCGCGGCCTGGACACGCGCCGCGTCGAGCCGGAAGGCGAGATGAAGAGCGTTTCGGCGGAAACCACCTTCAACACGGATCTATCCGAGGCGAGTGACCTGGTGCCGATTCTGCGCAGCCTCTCGGAAAAAGTCTCGCGGCGGCTGAAGGCCGGCAACATCGCCGGACGAACGGTCGTCCTGAAGTTGAAGACTCAAGATTTCAAATCGAGAACCCGCAACCGGCAACTCGCCGACCCGACACAGCTTGCCGACCGGATTTTCCGCACCGGGCTGCATTTGCTGGAAAAGGAACTGGACGGCACGAAATTCCGCCTGATCGGCATTGGCGTCAGCGATCTCTCGGACGCAGCCCGCGCAGATCCGGCCGATCTCGTCGACACGCAAGCCACCAAACGCGCCGCCACTGAGCGCGCAATCGACCGGCTGCGAACCAAATTCGGCAACAAGGCGGTGGAGACGGGGTATACCTTCGGCACGGGGCGCAGAGAAAGTGAGCAGTGAGCAGTGAGCAGTGAGCAGTGAGCAGTGAGCAGTAGTGCGAACTGTGAGCGGCAAATAGCAAGGGGGCCGCTTTATTTCGCTGCTCACTGCTCACTGCTCACCGCTAAAGCAGCTCCACATCCACCACGCCCTTGATCGCCTTGCATGCGCTGGCGATTTGCGGGGTGACGCGGTAGCGGTCGGGGAGTTCGATCTCGACCTCGCGCAGGCCGTTTTCCTTGATGACGATGAGGCTCACCTGCCCGTCGCCGCGCGTCGTCAGATGCGGCGCGATCTGCTTCAACGCCTCACTCGAACGCAGATAAAGCCGCATGGCTTTCTGGATGCGGCTCGCCTCGTCCTCCAGCGACTGCACGGTCTGGATGCGCAGGCTGATGCCTTCGGGCCGGTCTTCCGCGGCAACCGTGATCACAACCGATTTGCCCGATTCAAGCAGGTCGCGATATTGCGCCAGCGCTTCGGAAAACAGCACCGACTCGAACTGCCCGGTGGCATCCGAAAACTGCACGATGCCCATCTTGTTGCCGGTGCGCGTCTTGCGTTCCTGCTTGGCCGTCACCGTGCCGGCAAGACGCCCGGCGCTCGCGCCGCGCTTTACCGCGATGGAAAAATCGGCCCAGCTCTGCACGCGCATTTTATCCAGCACGGAGCGGTATTCATCTAGCGGATGGGCGGAAAGATAGAATCCGACCGCCTGGAATTCGCGGTGCAGCTTTTCCTGCGAAAGCCATGGGGCGACAGTGGGAAGCTGCAACTTTTCCTTGGGGCTGCCGGAAAGACCGAAAATATCCGCCTGGCCGCTCACCGCATTTTCCTGCGTGCGCTGCGCGTGGCCCATGATGCGATCGAGCCCCGCGATCATCCCCTCCCGGTCCCGCTTGAAGCAATCAAACGCGCCGGCATTGATCAGGCTTTCGAAAACCCGGCGATTGACGACACGCGGATCGATACGCTCGCAGAAATCCTCAAGGCTCTCATAGGGCTTCTCGCGTCGCTTCTCGACAATATGCTCGACAGCGGCCTCGCCGACGCCCTTGATCGCGGCAAGCGAATAGAAAATCCGGTTCTCGCCGACCTCGAACTGCCGGAAGGAACTCATCACCGAGGGCTGCACGACCTCGATGCCGAGGCGGTTCGCCTCCCGGCGGAAGTCGTTGAGCTTGTCCGTATTGGACATATCGTAGGTCATCGATGCGGCGAGAAACTCGACCGGGTAATGCGCTTTCAAATAGGCTGTCTGGTAGGAAACGATGGCGTAGGCGGCGGCGTGCGACTTGTTGAAGCCGTAATCGGCGAATTTTGCCAAGAGGTCGAAGATGGTATTGGCCTGCGCCTTGCCCACGCCGCGCTCGATGGCGCCATCGACGAAGCGGAGGCGCTGCTTGTCCATCTCCTCACGGATCTTCTTGCCCATGGCGCGACGAAGAAGATCCGCTTCGCCGAGCGAATAGCCGGAAAGCTCCTGCGCGATCTGCATCACCTGTTCCTGGTAGACGATGACGCCCTGCGTCTCCTTCACCAGATGATCGATCTTGGGATGGATAGAGGCGATTTCCTCCTCGCCATGCTTGCGCGCATTATAGATCGGAATGTTCTCCATCGGGCCGGGGCGATAAAGCGCCACCAGCGCGATGACATCCTCGATGCAGTCCGGCTTCATGCCGATCAGCGCCTTGCGCATGCCCGCGCTTTCCACCTGGAACACACCGACTGTCTCGCCGCGCGACAGCATCTCGTAGGTAGGCGCGTCGTCGAGCGGCAGGTTGGCGAGGTCGATCTCAATGCCCTTGCGGCTGACGAGCCGCACCGCCGTCTGCAGGACCGTCAGGGTTTTCAGGCCGAGAAAGTCGAACTTGACCAGCCCCGCCTGTTCCACCCATTTCATATTATATTGGGTGACCGGCATATCGGAGCGCGGATCGCGGTACATCGGCACCAGTTCCGACAAGGGTCGGTCGCCGATGACGATGCCCGCCGCGTGGGTCGAGGCGTGGCGGTAGAGCCCTTCCAGCTTCAGGCCGATATCGAGCAGACGCCCGACAACCGGCTCCTTCTCGCGCTCCTCGGCAATCTTGGGCTCGCTCTCGATCGCCTGTCCCAGCGTGACCGGATTGGCCGGGTTCTGCGGCACGAGCTTGCAGAGCCTGTCCACTTGTCCATAAGGCATTTCGAGCACGCGCCCGACATCGCGCAGCACGGCGCGGGCTTGCAGCGTGCCGAAGGTGATGATCTGAGCCACCTGATCGCGGCCATATTTGGCCTGCACATAGCGAATGACCTCATCGCGCCGGTCCTGGCAAAAATCGATGTCGAAATCGGGCATCGACACGCGGTCCGGATTGAGGAAGCGCTCGAACAGCAGGGAAAAGCGCAACGGATCGACGTCGGTGATGGTGAGCGCATAGGCGACAAGCGAACCCGCGCCGGAACCGCGGCCCGGCCCCACGGGAATGCCCTGCCCCTTCGCCCATTTAATGAAGTCGGAAACGATGAGAAAATAGCCCGGAAACCCCATCCGCTGGATGATCGATATCTCGTATTCCAGCCGCTCGGCATATTGCTCGCGCGTATAGCCATCCGCCATCCCCAGCGTCGCGATGCGCTGTTCGAGGCCCTCGCGGGCCTGTCGCGCCAATTCGTCGGCTTCCGCTGCAAGCGCCGCATCGGGATCATCCGCATCGCCCGTGAAGCGCGGCAGGATCGGCTTGCGGGTTTCCGGATACCATGAACAGCGCCGCGCGATCTCTATCGTATTCTCCAGCGCTTCCGGCAAATCGGCGAAGAGTGCGGCCATCTCGGACTGGCTTTTCAGATAATGGTCCGGCGTCAGGCGGCGGCGCTCATCGGAGGAGAGCAATTGTCCGTCGGCGATGGCGAGCAGCGCGTCATGCGCCTCGTAATCCGCGCTTTTGAGAAAGAAGGCCTCATTGGTCGCCACCAGCGGAAGCGCCCTGGCATAGGCCAGCTCGACCATCCGCGCTTCGAGCGAGCGATCATAACCCGCCGGACGCTGCAATTCGATATAGAGACGATCATTAAAGAGCGATTGCAGATGCTGGAGACGCTGCTGCGCCCGATCCGGCCGCTCGGCGGCAAGCGCGCGGCCTATAGGCCCCATCGCCCCGCCGGTCAGCGCGATGATGCCCTGCGAATGATTCGCAAGCCAGCCCGCCTCGATATGCACGGGATCGCCCGACGGCGTTTCGAGATAGGCGCGGCTTACCAGACGCACCAGATTGGCATAACCCGCTTCCGTGGCGGCGATGAACACCATCGGCGCAAGGCCCAGCGCGTCGCGCCGCGACGCATTGCGATTGTCATCGCCGCTATCGCCGAAACCAATATCCAGCTGGCAGCCGACAATCGGCTGCACCCCATCCTTGACGGCTTTCTGGGCGAATTCCAGCGCGCCGAACAGATTATTGGTGTCGGTGATCGCAATTGCCGGCGCATGGTCGCCCACCGCATGAGCAATAATCTTGCCAACCTGAAGTGCACCCTCAAGAAGGGAATAGGCGGAGTGGACCCGCAGATGGATGAATCGCGGAGCCGCCGCCGCATCACGCTCGCTTATGCCCGCTCTCACACCGTTCGCCAAAATGTCCATTTCCCAATTTGCGCTGGAAGCGACTCCGGGTCGCCCCGGGTTTCAATTCTTATGGATTATGCGCGGCCCGGTCCAGCCAAGCCTGAGCCGGTCAACAAATCTAATGCCCCCATCAGATCGCGCTCACCCAGATGGCGAAAGTGGCGATGAACAGGCTGATAGACACGAAAGACATGACGTCGTGAATGAGATCAGGCATGGGTGCGCTCCTCGTTGTTCGCTTATATTTCCCTTTTTGTTCCATTTATGTTCAATTGTCAATCAAGTTTTCCCCACTGTTTTCGGCGTATGGTTTGCGAAAGGTTAAGCAGACAAAACTTCAAGACGTTGTGAAACAAACCGTGCGGGAACCGATCCGCGCTGTGTGTGTTGCAGCTATATCCTGCCAACTAAGTGCGAGCCACTATCGAGGGTTGAGACTTGCCCGTTCTCATGGCAGATTATAAGCATTGGCTAATTCTTAAGCGGGGCCTGAGTCCCGCGAGTGCCGTTCGGAGGTATCATGCGGGGACTCTATCTTGAGCAATTCGAACCGGGACAACGCTTTCGCCATGCGATTCGCAAGACGATCACCGAGAGCGACAACATGCTTTTCTCGACAATGACGCTCAATCCGCAGCCGCTGCATATCGATTTCGACTTCGCAGCCAGGAGCGAATGGGGCAGGCCCACCGTCAATTCCATGCTCACGCTCGGCCTCGTGGTCGGCATTTCGGTGTATGACACCACCTTTGGCACGGCCATTGCCAATCTCGGCATGAGTGAGGTCGTCTTCCCTGCCCCGGTTTTCCATGGCGATACACTGCGAGTCGAGACGGAGGTGATCGCAGTCAGGCCGTCGCGGTCGAAATCCGATCGCGGAATCGTCGAGTTCGAACACCGCGCCTATAACCAGAACGATACGCTGGTTGCCCGCTGCAGGCGGCAGGCCATGATGAAAACGCGGGCAAGAGCGGCCTGATGCGTTCACTGCTGCTTGTGCCTGATGATTCGGACCGAAAACTCGAAGACGCGCTTTCGAGCGGCGCCGACGCGCTGGTTCTTGATCTCCATTCCGTCACCCCATCGCCCGGGGAAGCGGCGCGCGCAAGGATTGCCTCGTTCCTGCGAAGCGCGTCGAAAGACGGACCACGGCTCTATGTGAAAATCAGCGGTCTCGATAGCGCCCTCGCCGATGACGACCTCGCCGCCATCATGCCCGCGCGACCGCACGGGGTTGTGCTGCCAAGGTGCGACAGCGCGGCGAATGTCGTGAAACTTTCCGCGCGACTCAATGTGCATGAAGCAGAGGCCGGCCTGCCGGAAGGCGTGACGGAAATCATCGCCATCACCACGGGAACCGCGATTGGGACGCTTTCCATGGCGAGCTATCGCGGCTGTACGCCACGTCTCGTCGGCCTTGGCTGGGATGCCGAAGGCTTGGCGGCCATCATCGGCGCGCGGACAATGCATGATGAAAACGGCTGCTATACCGATCCCTTCCGCCTGGCGCGGACACTCACCCTGTTCGGCGCGAAGGCAGCCGACGTAGCGGCAATCGATACGGCCTGTATTTTGCAGGATGAGGCCGAACTGCGAAAGGACTGCGCCATCGCCCGGCGCGATGGCTTCACCGCCAAGCTCGCCATCCACCCGGCGCAAGTGCCCATCATCAACGCGGCTTAATTTCTGATGTTTCCCACTGCGGTCGCCACATCTGATAGACCTCGCTGATCGTCGCATAATCCATATATCCCAGACGCGAGACGGGCTGGGCTTTCTTGATATCGATCAGGCCATCGGTGAGAATGGCTTCATCGATGTGGATGCCGACCACTTCGCCCGTCACCAGAAAATTGCCCGATGGGTTGCCATGCCTGTCCATGGGCACCCGAATATCGGTGGCCACGCATTCCAGCGCGGCATAGGCTTCCGCCACGCGCGGCGCTTCTATCAGCTTGCAGGGAGCCGGCGTCAATCCGGCGTAATCGAATTCGCTCACGCCACGCGGCGCATTTACCGCGCTCGCGTTCATCTGTTCCCTGAGATTGCCGCTCACCAGATTGACGGCGAATTCCCCGGTCTCCTCGATGAAGGTGACACTGTCCTTACGCCCGCTCGATGAAAAGATCACCAGATGCGGGCTGTGGGAAATCACGTTGAAATAGGAATAGGGCGCAAGATTGAGCGCGCCAGCCTTCGAGCGCGTCGATATCCAGCCGATCGGCCGCGGCGCGACGATCGCATTGAAGGGATCGTGCGGCAGGCCATGCCCGTTTTGCGGTTCGTAGAACAATTCAGCGCGTCTCCCGCCAAGGCCCGGCATAGTCGCTGACGATTTGCGCGAGATCCGCGCGCGGGCGCTCCGGCACCTTCATCTCGCAGGAACCGATATGCACGAAGCCGGCAACCCGTTCATGGGGAGCGAGGCCCAGCAGCGCCCGTCCCTTCTCGTCCGATGAATACCAGTTGGTGACCCAGTTCGTGGCATAGCCCAGCGCATTGGCCGCAATGCAAAGGTTCATCGCCGCTGCCCCTGCCGAGAGGAACTGCTCCCATTCCGGAATACGCTCATGCGCAACCGGCGAGGATATGACGCCAATGACAAGGGGCGCGCGGGCGAAGCGCTTCAGCTCCTGTTCGCGCCGCGCGTCCGGCAGCGGCCCTTCCCGCTCCTCCGCCAGGGCCGCCAGATATTGGCCCACGTCTTCGCGCGCGGCATCGCGATAGATGATGAAGCGCCACGGCGTCAGCCGTCCGTGATCCGGCACACGGGTGGCGGCGCGAATCATCAACTCTATGTCGGCATCATCAGGCCCCGGCGCACCGATGGCGGAAATGGGGGTGGAACTGCGCTGAAGCAGGAAATCGAGAATGGGAGACGGCAAGGTTTTTGTCCTGTTCTTATAGAGCCGGAAAACTGCCCCCCTTATAAAGAGAGTTGCCGGGAAATTCAGCCTTGAAATTGCCACCGGTTTGGGCCCAAAACTTGGGGCATGGGATTTCTCCGCTTTTCATTTCTGATCCGGCGTCTTGGAAAAGGCGCGGCGTTCTTGCCGCCGGTCGCCGGAACGATCGCGCTCGCCTTCGCGTCCCCGGGTGTCGCGCAGGAGAAATCACCGGTATCCGGCGTCAAGCTTCCGGGCTTAAGCGAATATGCAAATCCCCAGGCGCCGGAAAACCGCCCCCTTGCCGATACCTCCGAGCTGATTCTGGAGGCGAAACTCAAGGAAGATGCGTCGGATATCCAGCGCGGCCTCGTCTGGCGGGTTTTCTCGCCCGAGCCGGCGGATGATGGGAAACTGAGTCTGATCGCCAGCTCGAAGGGCGGGACAGCCTCGTTTCATCTGCCGGAGGGCAGCTATCTCGTGCATGTCGCCTATGGCCGCGCCGGCGCTACAAAGCGCATCACCATGCGCAACGGCACCCGGCGCGAGAGCATGGTTCTCGATGCCGGCGGCATGAAGCTCAATGCTGTGTTGCCCGACGGCGGCAAGATTACGGAAAAGCTTCTGCGCTTCTCGATATATGAGGGCGACGAGGACAATGCCAATGATCGCTCGCTGATCATCCCGAACGTAAAGCCCGACAGTGTCGTTCGCCTTAACACCGGAACCTATCACGTGGTGTCCAATTACGGCACGGCCAACGCCATCATCCGCGCGGATATTCGCGTCGAAGCAGGCAAGCTGACCGAGGCCACGATGGAGCATCGCGCGGCGCTGGTCACCATGAAGCTGGTGCGCGAGCGCGGCGGCGAGGCCATGGCGGATACGTCATGGTCCGTCGTCAACGCATCGGGCGATCCGGTCCGCGAAAGCGTGGGCGCCTTTGCCTCGATGGTCCTTGCAGAGGGCGAATATGTCGCCATCGCCAAGAACAAGGACCGCATCTACCAGCGCGATTTCAAGGTGGTGTCAGGCAAGGACGAGGAAGTCGAAGTTCTGGCCAATGGCGATTACGATCAGGCCGGTGGCGAAGCGATGGATTAGTGAGCAGTGAGCAGTGAGCAGTGAAAAATTACACAATTCTGCTCACTGCTCACTATTTTCCGCTCACTATTCCATTACGATTCCAGATACTTCGCCGGATTGACCGGCGTGGAATTCTTGCGCACCTCGAAATGCAGTTTCGGCGATTTGGCGTTGCCGCTCATGCCGGAACGGGCGACCTCATCGCCACGGCGCACTTTTTGGCCGCGCTGGACGGTGATCTGGCTGTTGTGCCCATAGACCGTCACCAGACCGTTTTCGTGGCGCACCAATACCGTGTTGCCAAATTCCTTGAGCCCATCGCCCGCATAGATGACGACGCCGTTTTCCGCCGCCTTCACCGGCGTGCCCTCGGGCACCATGATATCGATGCCGTCATTGACGGCGCCACCCTCTCGCTGGCCGTAGCTTGAAAGTACCTTGCCACGCACCGGCCACCGCATCTGCGAAATGCCGGTTGCCGACGGCGCGGAGGCAACGTCTGTTTCCGCGTCCTCGATAACCTTGCTGCTCGCCTTTGGCGGCGTATAGGGCTTGACGCTCGAAGGCGCGGGCTGCGCCACGGGCGCTGCCGCCGGCGGCGTCGATCCGGTATTCACCTGATCGATCTTCGGCGCGGCCGCGACCTGCGTCGCGCCGCCCGAAGCGCCCGGAATGACCAATGCCTGGCCGACACGGATCGTACCATTGGCCAGCCCATTGGCCTTCTTGATCGCATCGACCGACGCTCCGGTCTTCTGCGATATCCCAAAGAGCGAATCACCGCTCTTCACGGTATAACTGCCCGTCGCCGGAGGCGTCGTCGTAGCCGGAGCGGTTGTTGCCGAGGCAACGGCGCCCGGCTGCTTTTCCTTGATCGACGGCGTCTGCGGCAGGACGGCTACATCGCTATTGGCGGGACGCTGCGCCGGAACGCGCGGATTTTGCGGCAGTTGCCCGAGAACCTTTTCCGGCTGCCCCTGTACCGCGCCCTGCCCGGATGTTCGTGTGCCATCGGCGGCAATGACGCCACCGCCGGAGGCAACGCCCTGCCCTCCCGGCAGCTTCAGCCGCTGACCGGCCTGGATCTTGTTGGCATCGGTGATACCGTTCGCCTGCATCAGCGCATTGGGCGACACACCGACGCGATTCGCAATACCGAAAACCGATTCACCGGGTTGCACGATGACTTCACCCGAAGCGCCGCGAACCGGGGCAGGATTGGCAGCGGCCATCTGCTGCCCCGTCGCGACGGGGCGAACGGCCTGCGGCTCCGCTGCGGCAACCGAAGCCGGCTGGCGCGGCGCGGCAATGGGAGCGGAAGCAACAGGCGCGGAGGACACGGGCGGAAGGCTGCCACGCTGCACACCCGCACTTCGTATGACAGGCGTGACCGCGGCGCGACTGATCGAGCCGGTATAATTCTGATCCACCGCCGGCGCGCGGGAAACCGCCTGCGGATAAGGCTGCGCCGCCGGGCGCCTCACGGTCGACCGCTGGGTCGATCCCGTCGCGAGGCCATCGGTGAAACGCATCACGTCGGCGCTGCAACCAGCGCCGAACCCCGCGATCAAAACGATCGCAGCGGTCCGCAAAAGCCGTCGGGACGTCTGGTCCATAACCCTGAAACGCATGTTCAACCCGTCCATACTCAGTACTCGAAGCATGGGTGAATTAAAGCGCGTTAATCTTACCTGCGGGTTAAAGCGGTTCGATCTTTATTAGAAATATTCACCATACGGATACCGTACGACGAAATTCAAAGGACGGAAGCAACCCCTTCGATGAAGGGCTGGTAGCGCACGAGCATCAGATCTTCGCGCTCGAAACGGCTGCCGGTCTTGGCAAGGCGTGCGACGACTTGGCTCCCATCTCCCGGGCCGATGGGCGCGACCATCACGCCATTGCTGGCAATCAAATCGACGAAATGGCGCGGCAAACTCTCGAAGGCCGGCCAGACAATGATCCGGTCGAAAGGGCCGCCACCCGGCGGCCCATGCCGTCCGTCCACATGCTTGACCAGCACGTTGTCGATCTTGAGCGCCTGCAGGCGCTGGCGCGCCTGTTCCACAAGCGTCTTGTAGCGCTCGATAGTCGTGACGCGCCCGCCGAGCTTGCCCATGATACAGGCGGTGAAACCGGAGCCGGTGCCGATTTCCAGCACGCGGTGCCCTTCCTCGACCCCCAGCGCCGAAATCATCCGCGCCTGATCGTCGATCCCTTCGATATATTCCCCGCAATCGAGCGGTATCGTGCTATTCTTGTAGGCGATGTCAGCCCATACCGGATTGACGAAACCGCGCCGGGGCGTCGCTTCGATGGCGCTGAAGAGCCGCTGGTCGTTCATCCCGCGCCCGCGCATCCGCAGCACGAAAGCGGCAAACTCCTCGCGCTCCGTCAGCTTTGGCATCATGCGGCTTCGATCCTCGTGAGGCCGCCCATATAGGGGAGCAACGCATCGGGAACGGTCACGCTGCCATCCGCTTCCTGGTAATTCTCCATGACCGCGATCAGCGCCCGGCCGACCGCCACGCCCGAACCGTTCAGCGTGTGGACAAAGCGCGTCGCCTTCTCGCCTTCCGGGCGATAGCGCGCATTCATCCGCCGTCCCTGGAAATCACCGCAGACCGAGCAGCTCGAAATCTCACGCCATGCCTTCTGACCCGGCAGCCAGACCTCGATGTCGTAGGTCTTGCGCGCGCCGAAGCCCATGTCGCCGGTGCACAGCACCACGGTGCGGAACGGCAGGCCCAGACGCTTCAACACCTCTTCGGCGCAGGCCGTCATCCGCTCATGCTCGGCAATCGCGCTCTCGGCATCGGTGATCGATACCATCTCGACCTTGTAGAACTGGTGCTGCCGCAACATGCCGCGCGTATCGCGCCCCGCCGAACCGGCCTCGGAGCGGAAGCACGGCGTCAGCGCCGCCATACGGATCGGCAGCTCTTTCAGATCAACGATTTCATCGCGCACCAGATTGGTCAGCGGCACTTCGGCGGTTGGAATCAACCAGCGCCCGTCGGTGGTGCGGAACGAATCCTCAGTGAACTTCGGCAACTGGCCCGTGCCGAACATGGTGGCGTCATTGACCAAGAGCGGTGCCACCACCTCCATATAGCCATGCTCGCCTGTATGTAGGTCGAGCATGAACTGACCCAGCGCGCGTTCAAGCCGCGCGAGCCGGTTCTTGAGCACCGTGAACCGGCTGCCCGAAATCTTGGCGGCCCGTTCGAAATCCATGAAGCCCAGGGCCTCGCCGATTTCGAAATGCTCCTTCGGCTCGAAAGAGAAATTACGGATATTGCCGACGCGCCGGACCTCGACATTATCCGCCTCGTCCTTACCGACGGGCACATCGTCAAGCGGCAGATTGGGAATGACGGCAAGCGCGTCCGTCAATTCCTTGTCGAGACGGCGCTCTTCTTCCTCCGCCAGCTGCAGGAAGCCCTTAAGTTCAGCCACCTCAGCTTTCAGCTTCTCGGCGGTAGCGCTGTCCTTCCCAGCCATCGCCTTGCCGATTTCCTTCGATACCGCATTGCGGCGCTCCTGCGCCTCCTGCACCCGGCCGATATGCTGGCGCCGCTTTTCGTCAAGCGCGATCAGCCCGGCGGACAATGGCGCAACGCCACGCTTCGCTAGAGCCTCATCCAACGCTTCGGGGTTTTCGCGTATCCATTTGATATCAAGCATGAGAATCGCCGTAAATGAATGAACTGAAAGGAGGATGCCGGACGAAACCGGCAACCTGAACATCGGAGACGACGCAATCAATCAGGAGACGGGGAGATTGTCCGATTCCGATTTCTCAGCTTCGGCCTGTTCCCGCTTCCGCTCGATCAGTCGCGCCAACCAGATGGAAATCTCGTAGAGAAGGATGGTTGGCAAGGCAAGGCCGATCTGGCTCGTCGGGTCCGGCGGCGTCAGAACGGCGGCCACCACGAAGGCGAGAACGATGGCGTATTTGCGCTTCTCTTTAAGCGCCTGAGAGCTGACGAGACCAGCGCGGGCGAGCAGCGAGGTGACGACCGGAAGCTGGAACACGAGGCCGAAGGCGAAGATCAGCGTCATGATCAGGCTGAGATATTCCGACACTTTCGGCAGAAGCGAGATCTGCACCTCGCCCGCCCCACCGGTCTGCTGCATGGCGAGGAAGAACCACATCACCATCGGCGTGAAGAAGAAATAGACCAGCGCACCGCCCATCAGGAAAAGGACGGGCGAAGCGATCAGGAAGGGCAGGAACGCCATACGCTCATGCCGATAAAGCCCCGGCGCAACGAATTTGTAGATTTGTGACGCGATAACGGGAAAAGCGAGCACGACCCCGCCGAACATCGCCACCTTCACCTGCGTGAAAAAGAATTCCTGCGGCGCGGTATAGATGAGTTCGGCCTTGGACGCATCCATGCCGGCCCAGGCGATTGCCCATTGATAGGGAACGACCAGGAAATTGAAGAGGTGCTTGGCGAAGGCGAAGCAAAGGATGAAAGCCAGGAAGAACGCCAGAATCGCCCAGATCAGGCGCCTGCGCAATTCGATCAGATGCTCGATCAGCGGCGCAGCGGTTTGCTCGATTTTTTCGTCTTCGATACTCACGCTTCCGGCCCGTCCGCTTTTATTTTTGCCTTACGTTTTTTCACCGGCGCCACCGGCTTTTCCGCCGCGACCGGCTCGGCTGCAACCACGGGCGCGGCGATTGCCGTTATCTCCGGTGCGGTGATTGCCGTCGTCGGCGCGGCGACGGGGGGTGCGGGCTCAGGCGGCGGCGGTGAATCCGCCATTTCCGGCGGCGGCGGTGGAACCAGAGTCGATTCCGCAAGCGCCGCCTTGTTCAGGCTCAGGCGCAATTCCTCCCCGGCGGAGCGGATTGGATCGAACACTTTGCGAATATCCGTGCGCGGATCAAGACGACGGGCATCATCGATAACGCCCTTTACGTCCTCCAGCTCGGTCTCCCGCAATGCCTCGTCGAACTGGCGGCGAAACTCATCCGCCGTCTTGCGCATCCGCGCCGTCGCCTTGCCGAAGGCGCGGAGCATCTTGGGCAAGTCTTTCGGCCCGACGACCACGATGATAACGATCGCGATCACCAGTATCTCCGACCAACCGACGTCAAGCATGATATCTGGGCTCCATCCGCATCAAGCATGATCCCGAACCGAAGGTCAGCGCCAGCAAAAAGTTGGCTAGCTTTTCGGACAAGATCATGCGACCAAAAAAGAGACGCTCGAAACCTTGATCAGGATTTCGAGGTCTTCTTCACGTTGACGGAAGAAACCGGCTGTTCAGGATTGTTATCGATGGTCTTGGCGGCGTCAGCTTCGGCCTCGTCACCTTCCGACATACCCTGCTTGAAGTTCTTGATGCCCTTGGCCACATCGCCCATCAATTCGGGAATTTTGCCGCGACCGAACAGCAAAAGCACGACGGCGAGCACGATCAGCCAGTGCCAGATTGAAAAACTGCCCATAACTTTCCTCTTGGTTGGCCGGATGCTGAAGAGGGATTCCAGCCTGTTTAAAGATATGTTCCCAACATATCCGGCCCCATGTAAGCTTTTTCTCCGCACGTTTCAAACAGAACCATGCCGTATTGGCTCACGCGCAGAAAACTTTTCCGGGATATTTCGCCTCGTACCGCTGGAATTTGCCAAAACTAACCGGAACGAGCTTGAACAGCTTCTCCTCCGGCACAGAAAAGGCTATTCCTCCACCCTCGGCGTAAGCAGCCCCAGTTCCTCCAGATCGAGATCGGTAAGCGCCAGTTCCTCCAGATCGATCTCGGTGAGCGGCTCCTCATCTCCCGTCAGTTCATCATGGTCGATCGAAGGTATCGGAACGGAGAAATGGGGCGGCATCCGCGCTGAGAGAAGCCCTGCCCCGCGCAGCTCTTCCATCCCCGGCAGGTCGCGGATATCGGGCAGCCCGAAATGGTCGAGGAAGCTCTCCGTCGTGCCATAGGTGACGGGTCGCCCCGGCACACGGCGGCGACCGCGCATCTTGACCCACCCCGTTTCCATGAGCACATCGAGCGTTCCCTTCGATGTCTCGACGCCGCGAATGTCCTCCATCTCAGCGCGCGTCACCGGCTGATGATAAGCGATGATGGCAAGCACCTCGAGCGCCGCGCGCGACAGTTTTTTCTGCTGCACCGCCTCGCGGTTCATCAGGAAAGCCAGGTCCGGCGCGGTGCGGAAGGCCCAGGCGTCGCCCGTGCGCACCAGATTAATGCCGCGCCGCTGATAGTCGGTAAGCAGGATTTTAAGAACGGCGGAAATATCGATATTCGACGGCAGCCGTTCCCTGAGCGCCCGCTCCGTCACCGGCTCAGCCGAAGCGAAGATCAGCGCCTCGGCCATGCGCACGGCTTCCCGGAGCGCCAGCCTCGCCATGCCCTCTCTCTGGGCCTCATCCGGCTCCATACCGGGCAAGGACATGACATTGGCGTTCTCAGACATCGCCGGCCGTCTCCTCATCAAGCGAGGCGCCCGGTTTCACGCGCATGTAAAGCGGACTAAAAGGCTGCTCCTGGCGAATTTCAATTTTCCCCTCGCGTACGAGTTCGAGGCTCGCCGCAAAGGAACTGGCAAGAGCGGTGGCCCGTTCACGCGCGGATGGAATGAAGGCGATCAGGAATTGGTCAAGCGCCGTCCAGTCATTCATCTCGCCCAGCATCCGCCTCAGGATGACACGCGCTTCCTTCAACGACCAGACGCTGCGCTGTGCAATCTCGACGCGGGAGACAGCCTGCCGCTGGCGTTGTGTCGCATAGGCGCTCAGGAGATCGTAGAGCGTGGCGGAAAACCGGTTTTTCTTTTCCACCACCACAATTTCAGGCATTCCCCGGGCAAAGACATCGCGTCCAAGCCGGTTACGGTTGACAAGCTTGCTGGCCGCTTCCCGCATCGCCTCCAGGCGCTTGAGGCGAAATTGCAGTACCGCCACCAGTTCCTCGCCGCTCTCGCCCTCGTCTCCGGGTACCTTCGGGATCAGAAGTTTCGATTTGAGGTAAGCGAGCCAGGCCGCCATGACGAGGTAGTCAGCCGCCATCTCCAGCCGCAAGACGCGTGCCTGCTCGATGAACCGCAGATATTGCTCCGCGAGTGCCAGCACCGAGATGCGCGCCATGTCGACGCGCTGGCTTCGCGCCAGATGGAGCAACAGATCGAGTGGGCCTTCAAAACCCTGAACGTCGATGACAAGAGCCGGTCCGTCCTCTGCGCGGGGCGAATCCGTCTGCCACAGCGCCTCCATGGGGGCCGCCGCATCATCTCTGCCCGTGGTTCTCGCGCTCTTCGCAGCCACGCACCATCATCCTTTGAACCGGTTAAACCACCGCTTCGAAAAAGCGCTGGAATTCTTCGCGTATCTCCGCCTCATCCGACAAATCGGGCTCGCCGGCGAAAACCTCGGCTATCTCCGCCCTCTCCTTCGCTTTTCCGGCGAGGACAGGCGTATGTGCCGCCACTTTCGACAATTCGTCCATCACTCCGTTGCAGTGAAGCACGACATCGCAGCCTGCCGCAAAGATTGCATCGGTCAAATCCCCGCAATCCCCAGAAAGCGCCTTCATGCCGATATCATCGCTCATCAATAGCCCGTCAAAGCCGATGAAACCTCTTATAATCGTCTCGATCACAGTCGGCGAAAGCGTCGCGGGCCTGGCTGGATCAAGTGTAGTGAATAGCACATGCGCCGTCATCGCCGCAGGCAAATCCGCGAGCGCTTTGAACGGCAGGAAATCGCGGACTTCCAGTTCGGAAAGAGGCACGTCCACCTTCGCCAGTTCCTTGTGCGTGTCGGCGGTCGCGCGGCCATGGCCGGGAATATGCTTCATCACCGGCAGCACACCACCGGAAAGAAGTCCTTCCGCGGCGACACGCCCGAGTGCGGCAACGATGTGCGGATCGCTGGCATAGGCCCGGTGGCCTATCACGTCATGAGCCCCCTCCACCGGCACGTCCAGCACCGGAAGGCAATCGGCATTGATGCCGAGCCGCATGAGATCGAAGGCATGGAGACGCGACATCAGCCAAGCGGCGCGCAAGCCGGCCTCTTCATCCCGGCGATAGATTGCGCCCAGTTCGGCTGCGGGCGGATAATTGGGTGCAAGCGGCGGCCGAAGCCGCTGAACGCGTCCGCCCTCCTGATCGATGAACACCGGGGTGCGGGGGCGCCCGGTCAAATCACGCAAATGCGCGGTGAGATCGGAAATTTCCGAGGCCTCACCGATGTTGCGCGCAAAAAGGATAAAGCCCCAAGGCCGCTCGTCGCGGATAAGGGCGATTTCATCCACGGTCAGGCTCGTTCCGGACAGGCCGGCGATTAATGCTTTCGATTCACTCATGTTCAAACTCTACAACTTTTGCGCCTTATAACGAAAGGGCGGCTGACGCCGCCCTTCGAGATTTGCAAATTCGGCCGTCACTGCGTGACGAAGCAACTGCCGCCGGCGGCCTTGTACCGGGTACAAAGCGCGATGGCATCTTCCTTCGAGCCGGCATTGACGCGGACGCGGTAGAAAGTGCCCTTCCCCGCAACATCGGCGCGGCGAATATCGACGCCGTGGCCGCCGATGACGTTGGCGAAGCGCCGCGACAGATTCGCGTAGCTCTTCTTGGCGTCATCAGGCGTGGGCGTCGATGCGATCTGGATCGCATATCCACCGGCGCTCGCCGCAGCGGGCGTCGCCGCAGTTGCAGCCGAAGCAACCTGCGTATTTGCCTGCTGGGTGGCAGGTTTCGCGCTGCCGATGATCCGAACCGGCTGCTCGGCGGGACGCGACGGCACCACCGGCGGCTTCGCAACAGCTGCCTTGGTTGCATTCTGGGCTGCATTCGGCGCCGTTTCGGGCGTGATCGATTGCGTCTTCACCACGCGCGCCGGAGCGGCGGGAGTTTGCTGCGTCTGGACTTCCCGTGCCGGAATAGCGCCCGTCTCGGCAGGCCCGTCATCGACGGCTGCTTCCGGGGCGGGCGTGTCCGTCAGTGCGGCCACTTGCGCCCCAGCCGGACGCGCACGGGGCGTCGCCACATCGTTGCTGCCAGGTGCGGCAGGCGCCGCCTCCTGCTGCACGATCGTGCCATCGGGCCGGACGATCATCGTCTGCACCCGGCGCGGCGCGAAGGCCGGATTGGCCTCGGAGCCATTGGCGACCGTGGTGTCCAGCATGGTAGGCTCAACCCGGTCGTTTACCGCCGTGTCGTCCGTGCTGCCGTCATCGTCGTCGGCCATGCCGATATCGACGGGCTTTTCCTCACTGCTGATCAGCGCCTTCTGCTTGGGCGCGTCGGAGGTCGTTCCGGCCACCTGGTCATAGACGGCCTTATCCTGGTTCGGCACGGTATTTCCGCCCGGATTCACCGGCTGGACCTTGGTGGGCTGGCTGTCGGCGGCGATCACGACGGGTGCGCCATTACTCCCATCCGACGAAAAGCCATAGTAGCCAAGACCACCGATCAGGAGCGCTGCTCCGGTGACCGAGGCAAGCATCAGGTTGCGCCGTCCACGGCCACGCTGGTTTTCATTGGCGGCAGCGGGAATGCCGGCGCCGTCGACCTCTTGCTGGTCATAGCTATCGGCGCCGGAATTGGCCCAATGGTTGTAATAATCGCCCGCCGTACCAGAAGCCTGCGCGGCGGCATTTGCCTGATACCCGGCCGCCTGTCCGCCTTGTGCAGCATAATCAGCGGCATATGCGTTGTTGAAGATATCGTCGAATGTGCGATCCGTGGCTTCCGGCTGGGTCGGCTGCTCATCGACCTCGATCGAGGTAAACACTTCCGCGAATTCGCTTTCGAGCGCGCTCAGGCCATGCCCTGACGCGGGCTCCGGATCATAGTCCACCTCCGGCAGATCGAGCGTATCCGTCTGTTCAACCCGCGATTCGGCGACAGTCACCGTTTCCACCTGCGGAGCAGGCCCGACGGAGGTGTATCTATAGCTCGAATGCCCCGAGCTCGAATGCCCATAGGCCGCCTGCACTGGCCCGTCTTCTGCTTCCGCGTAACGGCTATCGTTGTCCTCGCCGAAAAAATCCTCGTCAAGCTCCTGGTCGTTGCCGTCCCAGCCGTTGGATTGCGGCTCCACGGCGGCAGTTCGAGGTGGAGACTGAAAACGGGGCTCAGCCGAAGCCGGAACCGGGGCCGGCGAAAAATAGCTCTGCGGCGAATGAAATGGATAACGCGGCGTGGGTTCGACGCTCGCCTGCGTATGACCGCGCATGGAAGACTCGGATACCGGGCTCCCAGTTACCGCCCCCCCGGTCGCGAGCATCATTTCAAGCTCGTCCTCGAGGTTTGGCGCAACCACATAACCCGATGCGTCCGCATATTGCTGCGCATCCTCCGCCTCGAAGGCGGGCTCATAAACCGTGAGATCTTCCGCTGCGGCGAACGGGGCATCGAGGGAGAAATCCCCCGGCAATTCGTGATCGTCGTCCAGCGACAGGTTCAGTTCATTCTCGAGCGAAGTGGAGAAATCGGAATGAGGCTCCTGAGCCCGCAGCTGAGTCCGGGGCGCCTCGCTTACCCGTGGCGCCGGGCTCACCCGTGAGGAATAAAAATCCTGCGCACCCGCCAGCTGGCGCGGCACGGACCAGCCTTGCTGCGCCGCCGGCTGATAGTGCCGTGTGGGCTGGGGCTTTGGCGGCTGGGGCTGTGCATAAAGCTCCGCTTCGACCGCGCCCACCAATTCCTGTTCGAGATCGAAGGAGAAATCGTCCGCCTCCTCCCGCGAAGCAGCATTTCGCACCGGCTCATCGAAGCCGATGATCCGCGACAGCTCCATCAGCGGATCGTCCTCTCTCGAGGAACGGGCCGCTCCGTAGTCACGGTTTCTGTAATTGCTGTCCGTCATTGGCGTTATCCTGTACTCATAACACGGGGCGCCCGCCGACGTCACCCACTATTGCGAACTACCAACGCATTGTGGGCAAATGGTGACAGTAATTTCCTACGCTTTTACTTTTAGCATGATCCTGAAAGATTCATGCGTCACAAAAAGACTTTAGCGCATTTCCGTCGGAGCGTCCGCGCCGATGATCGACAATCCGGACGCCAGGACATCGGAAACGACCTGCACCAGCCCTAGCCTGGCAAGTGACAAGTCTGGATCGTTAACCTTAATAAATCGTAAGTCCGGATTTTCCGTTCCCTTGTTCCACTGCCCATGGAAGGCGCTGGCCAGATCGTAGAGGTAAAAAGCAAGCCTGTGCGGTTCCTGATGCTGCGCCGCCGCCTCGATCAGCCGGGGGTATTCCGCAAGCTTGCGAACGAGCGCGATTTCGCTCTCATCTGACAGTTTTTCCAGATGCCGGCCCAGCGTCTCTCGGTCCAGCTTCTCGAAACCAGCCTCCTTCGCCTGCCGGAACACCGAATGACAGCGCGCCGAGGCGTATTGCACATAGAACACCGGATTGTCCTTGGAGTGCTCCGTCACCTTGGCGAAATCGAAATCAAGCGGCGCGTCATTCTTGCGGTAAAGCATCATGAAGCGCACGGGATCACGCCCGACCTCATCCACCACCTCACGCAGCGTCACGAACTCACCCGATCGCTTCGACATCTTGACAGGCTCGCCCGCGCGAAAAAGCCGCACGAGCTGGCACAGGATCACCGTCAGTTTCGCTTCGCCACCAGAAACGGCGCGCGCCAGCCCCTCCATCCGCTTGACGTAGCCGCCATGATCCGCGCCCAGCACATAGATCATTTCGTTGAAGCCACGGTCGTGCTTGTCCTTGAAATAGGCGACATCGGCGGCAAAATAGGTGAACGCTCCGTCCGATTTCACCAACGGACGGTCCATGTCATCACCCACATCGGTGGAGCGGAACAAGGTTTGCTCCCGGTCCTCCCACTCGTCAGGCAACTGCCCCTTCGGCGGCGGCAGCTTGCCCTTGTAGACGTGCCCCTTGAGTGTCAGGTCGTTGATCGCGGAGCGGATCAGCCGGGCATTGCCGGCATGCAGTGAACGCTCGGAGAAGAACACATCGTGCCGCACGTTGAGCGCATCGAGATCGGCCCGTATCATCGCCATCATGGCATCGATCGTGCGGGCCTTGACGATGCCGAGCATTTCTTCTTCGGGCATCTCAAGCAATTGCCTGCCATATTCCCTCGCCAGCGCCTCGCCCACGGGAACGAGATAATCGCCGGGATAGAGCCCCGATGGAATTTCGCCGATTTCCTCGCCCAGCGCCTGGCGGTAGCGCAACATCACCGAGCGCGCCAGCACGTCGATCTGCGCGCCGGCATCGTTGATGTAATATTCCCTGATAACGTCATATCCGGCGAATGCCATCAGATTGGCCAGCGCATCGCCCACCACCGCGCCGCGGCAATGGCCGACATGCATCGGCCCGGTCGGATTGGCCGAAACATATTCCAAATTCACCTTGCGACCCGCGCCGACGCTGGAGCGGCCATAATCGGTGGCAGCCTCGATCATGTCCGCAAGCTGCCGCTGCCAATAGCCGTCCTTTAGCCGCAAATTGATGAAGCCCGGCCCGGCGACCTCGACGCAGGCCACATCCTCGTCCGCGGCAAGCGCCTCGGCCATACGTGTCGCCAGCTCGCGCGGCGCCTCGCCAATGGCCTTGGCAAGCACCATGGCCGCATTCGTCGCCACATCGCCATGGGAAGCATCGCGCGGCGGCTCTACCGCGACGCGCGACAAATCAAGATCGCCGCCATCTTTTGCTTTCAGATCAAGCTTTTGGAGCGTCTTTTTGATGCGTGCGTCGAAATCTGCGAAGATGTTCATGGTCGGCCTCGGATTGAGTTTGGGCTCGCTCTAGTTCAATTCGGGTGTATGGTCAAACAGGCGCTTGTGCTCGCGTATGGCGTAATTGTCAGTCATTCCAGCGAGGAAATCGGCGACGCGGCGCGCCTGCACAGGCAATTCGCACGATTCAAGGCCCACATGCCATTCGTCCGGCATGTTTCCCGGATCGTTCAAATATACATCGAAAAGGTCGCGCACGATATGGTTCGCCGACCGTCTGGCGGCGATGACCTTCTCATGAAAATAAAGGTTTTTATAGAGAAACCGCTTCAGTTCCTTCTCCGCCTGCGCCATCGCGGGCGAAAACGCGACCAGGGCTGATTTTGCTCCGTGCACATCCTCCACTGACGCGGGAGCGAGCGCCGCGATATTGGCCTGCGATTGGCCGATGACATCTTCCACCATGATGGTGATCTGCCGGCGCACCAGCTCATGGCCGGTTCGCGCTGCATCGAGCGCTGGATAGCGGTCCCGCACAGAACCGAGCAACGTCTTCGCCAGCGGCACATCATCGAGGATATCGAGTGTCAGCAAGCCCGAACGCAGGCCATCATCGATATCATGCGCATCATAGGCGATATCATCGGCAATTGCCGCGCATTGCGCCTCCAGGCTGGCGAAGCTCGAAAGCTCCAGATCATGCCGGGCGCAATAATCCAGGATCGACTGCGGCACGTTTTCCTCATTCGTCCCGGCTCCAATCAAAGGGCCCCCGACTCTTATTAAAGGGCCATTATGCTTGACAAGCCCCTCCAGCGTTTCCCAACTGAGATTGAGGCCGTCAAACTCGGCATACCGCCGCTCCAGCCCGGTGACGATGCGCAAAGACTGGGCGTTGTGATCGAAACCGCCGAATTCCCGCATCTTGTCATTGAGCGCATCCTCGCCGGTATGGCCGAACGGCGTGTGCCCGAAATCGTGCACCAGCGCGATCGCCTCCGCCAGATCCTCGTCCAGCCTCAAGGCACGGGCCAGAGCGCGGGCGATCTGTGCAACCTCGATCGTATGCGTCAGCCGCGTACGGAAATGATCGTCTTCATGCGCGATGAAGACCTGCGTCTTGTGTTTCAGCCGGCGAAAGGCGGTGGAATGGATGATGCGGTCGCGGTCGCGCTGGAAAGGTGTGCGCGTCGGGCTTTCACCCTCAAGGAAAAGCCGCCCCCGGCTTTTTGCCGGATCGCAGGCATAGGCCGCCCTCTCCCGATAGCCGAAACCGATATTCCGAAATGTCATGAATCACCGTAATATGATAACATCAGCCTGTCAGCGGCATTGACTTCATATATGCCAGTTCATAGCTATTCGATAAGCTACTTCATAGCCGTGGACCCGATCATGAGCGAAACGATGAGCATTTCCGTATCCGACAACGCCGCAAGACGCATTGCCGCGATCCTCAAAGCGGAACCGGGCAAGACCGCGCTGCGCGTTTCGGTGGAAGGCGGCGGCTGCTCTGGCTTTTCCTATAAATACGATCTGGTTGATGCACAGGCCGATGATGACATCGTCATCGAGAAAAACGGCGCGCGCGTACTCATCGATACCGTCTCCTTGCCTTATATGGACGGCTCGGAGATCGATTTCATCGATGATCTGATGGGGCAGTCCTTCCAGATCAGAAATCCCCACGCCGTCGCCTCCTGCGGTTGCGGCACAAGCTTCTCGATCTAAGCCGGATTGTGGAATAATCTGCTTGGCGAAGCGAAGAAGCGAATCTGCCTTTAAATCCCGCACGCCGGAGAACTCGATAATTTGCGAAAACTCGCGCCGATCAGCGGAGACAAGGTAGAAAGGCGGTCCGCCTGCCCCGGCCTGTTCCGCATGACCGAGGCGGCGGATGGCCGCATCTGCCGCGTAAAACTCTCGTGCGGGCGGCTTTCGGCGATTCAAGCGCGCGCGGTCGCCGATGTCGCGGAGAGATACGGCAACGGTATTATCGAGATCACCAACCGCGCCAATCTGCAATTGCGCGGCATCAGGGAAGACGATGCGGATGATGTGATTCTGGCACTGACCCAAGCCGGTCTCGGCCCCCTCGTTCCCGAAGGCGACGATATCCGCAACGTGATGGTAAGTCCCACCGCCGGAATCGATACGAATCTCGCTTTCGATACCCTTCCCCTTGCCGAAAGCCTTCTCGAAACCCTGCAGACGACGCCGGCCTATTACGCGCTATCGCCAAAATTCTCGATCCTCATCGACGGCGGCGAGGCTTGCGCGGTCACCAACCATACGAGCGATATCTGGCTCGCGGCAACGGAGGATGGCGAGCGCTGCGTCTTCGGTCTTGCGTCGTGTCCGCCGGCGCCTGCCCTCGGCATGGTTGCGGCTGAAGACGCCCAAGCGCTCCTAACTGCCATTCTCGGTCTCTTTCTGGAAATAGGCGCGGAACGGCCCGGCATCGTCCGCATGAAGCACCTCGTTGCCGAAATGCCCGCATCGGATATCCTCGATCGACTGCGCTCTCACCTCACCTTTCCCATAACAGACGCTTTCTACTGGCAGCGCCCCGCTCCTCGCGCATTCGCCCATCTAGGCATTCATCCCCGGCTGCAGGAGGGATTGGTCTACGCGGGAGCCGCCGCACCGCTCGGACGGCTTGATCCCGAAACACTGCGGGCGTTTGCCGACATTGCCGTCGACACCAATACCGACGAAATCCGTCTGACACCCTGGCAAAGCGTGCTCCTGCCTGACATCCCCGCCAGCCGTGCCGCCGATATCCTGGAGCGCATGCGCGCCATCGGCTTGGCCACCGACCCCGCCGTCCCCCTCGCCTCGATGATCGCCTGCTCCGGCTCGAATGGTTGCGCCTCGGCGTTGGCCGACACGCAGGGCGATGGCGAAAAACTCTCCCGCTTGCTGAAAACCGGCGAAGCGATGCCGGTGCACTTGACCGGCTGTCCAAAATCCTGCGCCTCCATCGGTCCGGCTCCCGCCACGCTCGTTGCGGTCGCGGCTGAGCGTTACGACCTCTTTTTGTCCAAAAACAACACTGGACCGTCGCGCTTCGGGCAGCTATTGGCGGCCAACATCACTATCGAGGAAGCGGCGCGCCTGCTGAATGACGCGCGCTCCTTGCAGGAAAAGCCCAATGTCGCTTGACTACATCAAAGACGGCCAGAAAATTTACGACCGTTCCTTCTCCATCATCCGCGCCGAAGCCGACCTTTCCCGAATCCCGGCGGATCTGGAAAAGCTCGCGGTGCGCGTCGCCCATGCCAGCGGGATGGTGGATGTGGTCGGCGATCTCGTCTTTTCGCAAGGCGCGGGCGATGCCGGGCGCAAAGCGCTCGCCGCCGGCGCACCCATCCTTTGCGATGCCCGCATGGTGGCAGAGGGCGTCACCCGCTCTCGCCTGCCCGCGAACAACGACGTCATCTGCACGCTTTCCAACCCATCCGTGCCGCAACTGGCGAAGGAGATGGGCAATACCCGTTCCGCCGCAGCGCTCGAGCTGTGGCGCCCATATCTGGCGGGCAGCGTGGTGGCCATCGGCAATGCGCCGACCGCTCTGTTCCGCCTCATCGAAATGCTCGATGAGGGCGCGCCGAAACCGGCGCTGATCCTCGGCTTCCCCGTCGGTTTCGTCGGCGCGGCGGAATCGAAGGATGCGCTGGCGGAGGATAGCCGTGGCGTTCCCTTCGTCATCGTCCGAGGGCGGCGCGGCGGCAGCGCAATGGCGGCGGCGGCGGTCAATGCGCTTGCCACGGAGCGCGAATAATGGTGAAGCGAGGGCGGCTTTTCGGCCTGGGCGTTGGCCCCGGCGACCCTGAACTCATCACCGTGAAGGCTCTGAAGCGCCTCAAGGCCGCGCCTGTTGTCGCCTACCATGCCGCCAAGGGCAAGAAGGGCAACGCGCTCTCCATCGTCGAGGAATATCTGTCGCCGGACCAAATCCTATTGCCGCTCGTCTATCCCGTGACGACGGAAAAGCTGCCCTCCCACATGAATTACGAAGCGATCATCAGCGATTTCTATGCTGAAATATCAGATGCCCTCGCCGCCCATCTGGACGCGGGCCGCGATGTCGCTGTCATCGCGGAGGGCGATCCGCTGTTCTACGGCTCCTTCATGTATATCCACGACCGGCTGGCGCATGTTTACGAGACCGAAGTGGTGCCCGGCGTCTGCTCGTTTCTCGGCGCCGCCGCCGTCTTGGGCGCGCCTGTCGCCTATCGCAACCAGACACTCACCGTTATTTCCGGTGTTCTGGAAGCGCAGGAACTGAAACGCCGCCTCGCTGATACGGAAGCGGCTGTCATCATGAAGCTCGGCCAGAATTTGGCTAAAGTGCGCGGCGTTCTGGAAGAACTCGGCCTGATGGAGCGAGCGCTCTATGTCGAACGCGCCACGATGACGAATGAGCGCATCCTGCCGCTGGTGCAAGTGGAACCGGACAAGTCACCCTATTTCTCGCTGATCCTCGTCCCTGGACAGAAATGGAACGGCTGATGCGCGGGGAAGAAATGGGCCGTCCTGCCATTGTGATATTGGGGGAAAACAGCCTCGAAACAGCCCGGCATATCCTTCTCACGCTGGGCGACGGGGATATTTATGGCCTCGACACCCGTGTAAAACGGGCCGATATCCCCTTCTCCGATTTCGGCGGCACGCTGCGCGAGCTCTACGAAGCCGGGCGACCGATCATCGCCATCTGCGCCGCCGGCATCGTCATCCGGGCGCTGGCGCGATCGCTTGAAAACAAGCGGGCTGAACCGCCTGTGCTCGTCGTCGCGGAGGATGGCAGCGCCGTGGTGCCGCTGCTGGGAACCTTGGGCGGAGCGAACGATCTGGCGCGGCGCATTGCTGCGGCATTTAATGTCGCCCCCGCCATCACCACGACGGGCGAGTTGCGCTTCGGCGTGAACCTGCTGCATCCGCCGGTGGGCTATACACTTCTCAATCCGGAAGCCGGCAAGAAATTCATCTCCGATCTTCTGGCAGGTGAAAAGGTGAAGCTAGCCGGCGACGCACCATGGATTTCCAACGCACGATTGCCATTGGACCCCGACGCCCGGCTGACTATCACCATCACATCGGAACATCGTGAGCCGGAAGCCGATGAGCTTCTTTATTTGACTCCGGCCCGGGGAGCTAGGCGCGGGCGGCTTGCCGTTGTGGGCCTAGGTCCGGGCGACCCGGCGCTGATGGCCCCTGCCGTCGCCCAAGAACTGCAACACGCGGAAGATATTCTGGGCTACGAAACCTATGTGCGCATGGCCGGTCCCTTCCGTCCGGATCAGATACAACACATGACCGATAATCGCGAGGAAATGCAGCGCGCGCGCCATGCCTTCGCATTGGCGGCAACCGGGCGTTCCGTGGCGATGGTCTCATCGGGCGATCCCGGCATCTTCGCCATGGCGGCGGCGGTTCTGGAAGCGCTGCATGAGTCCGACGATCCGGCATGGCATAAGGTTGAACTCACCATCCTTCCCGGCATTTCAGCCGCCATGGCGGCGGCGGCCCGCATCGGCGCGCCGCTCGGCCATGATTTCTGCATCCTGTCGCTTTCCGACAATTTGAAACCCTGGACGGTTATCGAGCAGCGGCTGGACCATGCGGCGCGCGCCGATTTAGCCATGGCCTTCTACAACCCAATCTCGAAAGCCCGCCCCTGGCAGCTCGCACAAGCGCTCGACATTGTTCGCCAGCACCGCGAGCCGCAAACGCCTGTCGTGCTTGGCCGCGATGTCGGCAGGCCCGGCGAAAAGGTTTCGGTTACGAGCCTCGGTGAACTGACACCGGATCAGGTCGACATGCGCACCGTTGTCATCATCGGCTCATCAACGACGCAACGCTTCAGCAAATCCGGTGGCGGCGAATGGGTCTATACACCCCGCTGGTATGGCGAAGGCCGCCCATCGTCCTGAATCGAAAAGGCAGAGCTTTTGGCTCCGCCTCTAGAGAACTAATTACAAAACAATCGTTTAGCTGCTTTTTTTCTTCTTTTTCTTCGCAACCGGCTTTACCGCCGGCGGTGCATTGCGCTTGGCTGCCGCCGCTTCTTCGGCGGCGATCTGGTCGGCGCTCTTGGGCGAGGTATCGATAACCGAGCGCACCGAGCCGTTGGCGTTGACCGTGCAGAGCGCATCGCGCAGATCGACCTTCAGCACCACCGCCGTATTGCCGCCGCCAGCCGAACGGGTATCGAGCGCCGAAATGGCGCTTTCCGGCATGAAATATTTGTCCGCCGCCGCCGTGACGCAGGCGCGGGCAAGCGCCGGATCGACATCGCCGCGCGAAAACGTCGGCAGGATGCTGGGCAACGGATTGAACGTTTTGGCAGGCGCTGCCGGCTTGGCCGCAACTGTCTTGGCGGCAGTCGCCTTGGCAGCAGGACCGACCGTGACAGGCACCGGCTTCTGCGAAACGGTCGAACAAGCCGCAAGCGGCGCCAGCATGGTTAGCAGAAGAATATGTGTCCCGGTCCGGACGTAAGCACGCATGGCTTGAACCTCATGGAATATTGGATGGATCTAAGGCCGGAAACTATTCGCTTTTACCCGATTGTCGAGTGGCGTTATGGTCACAGCGAGCGAGAATTTCCACTCGCTCCACAAACTATTTCACGCCTGTTCCCGCATGCGCGGCGAGCATCCAGTTAAGCACCCCGCGCCAGTCGGTCATCCGTATCGGCGTACCATGATTGCCTGTCTCGAACCGATGGAAACGGACAGGATACCCGGGGGCGGCCTTGCGGATGGCGCGGTAGAACGCCTCCTGCTTTTCCACCGCGAAAACTGGATCCCGGCTGCCATGACCGAAGTACACCGGAATTCGTCGTTTGAAGGCGGCCGAGGACAGGAAATCTTCGCTCCACAGCGAGCCGAGAAGAATGAGGCCGGAAAGCTGTTGCGCAACCGCCGGATCGCCGGCAAGTCGCCAGCACAGCGCGCCGCCGGCCGAGCCGCAGGCGACGATGACTGGGGCGTTCGGCGATAATGATTTCGCATAGGCGATCAATCCGGCAATTTCCGCCTCGCCTTTATCGGTGAAATCACTGAAATCCGGCGAGAGATAAAGGCCGCCGTTACGCGCCATCAAATTCTTCAGCCGGTTGAAATTTCCACCGAATGTATAGTCGTTCATGCCCTGCAGGCGGTTTCCGCCCTGCCCGTGGAGATAGACGACGACGATTGAGGCATCGCCTTTGACATTGCCCACGGCAAGCGTTTTCACCGGCCCCGCCGGTGTCGTAACGGTCAACTCTTCCTGCGTGCGCCGGACTTTAAGCGAGACATAGGCATCCTTGACGCGGCGCTCCGGCGTCGCATCGCGTCCGTTGATATCGCGCATCTCGGAATAATCGACGACGAGATAATCGCCATTATCAGCCGTTTGCAGAATGCCCGGATAGGCGAAATAATCGTCCTTGTATGGGGCAAGTTGCGCCTGTGCCGTGGCAGGGAGGATCATTAGGCACAGGGCTGCCAGAAATATCCGCAAACCGCGCTTCACGCTTCTCTCCGAAACAGAATCACAAATCCAGCGCATGGTAGCGGCGGTTGAGATAGACCAGCGCCTGGTCCTGGTCCCCTATCCTGAGATCGAGCACCTCGCCAAACAGCACATGGTGCGTCGCGTGATCCTGCTGGCTGACGATGCGGCAATCGAAAACGGCGAGCGCGTCTTTCAAAACCGGAGAGCCGCTTTCAAGCGTTTCCCATTCACCCAGCGCAAAGCGTTCGTCCTGCGAAAGCGGCAGCCGTCCGGAAAATGCTTCCGAAAGCGGCCTGTGTTTCGCTGCCAGCGTATTAATGGCAAAGACGCCGTTCTCCACGAAAAACCCGTTCTGTTCATGCTCACGCAAGAGGCAGATCAGCACCGTCGCCGGATTGTCCGAAACCGAGCAGGTGGCCGAAATCGTCACCCCACGTCTGCCCGCCGGGCCATCCGTCGTCGCCACATGCACCGCACCGGCAAAATGGCTCATGGCGTCGCGATAGGATTGCGGATCGATCATGGGCGTCTTCAGCGTATCTTCCTTCACGTTGAGCACGATTTCACTTTCATCAGTATGGGGCATCAGTATGGGGCATGGATCACCCAAACATAAGGGTTTACGCGCGTTTGTACATGCGCCATTGCATGACCGCGCGGAAACCGCTACCCGCTTGGATGAGGTGGAACGCATGATCTTATCCGAAAAGTCTGCAACTTTTTGCTGACGCTGACCTTCGGTTCGGGATCATGCTTAAATAGAGATATTTGGGGACTAATATAACTGCATGAAGCATTCTCTGCGTCCGCGCACGATATTGCTGGGCGTTGCCCTGTCTGTTCCGGCAGCCATTTGCGATGCCCGGGCCGACATGCGCATCGGCGTCGCGACGCCGCTTTCCGGGCCATTCGCGTTGCTGGGGCAGCAATTGGCCGATGGCGCGCATATCGCGGCGACAAGCGCCGCGCCCACGGGCCAAACGGTCACACCCATCATAATCGACGATAAATGCACGGCGGAGGGGGGCTCTGCGGCGGCAAGGACCTTCATCGAAGCCAAGGTACAGATCGTTGCAGGCTTTCTCTGCACCGAAGCGCTCGAGGCAGCCCTGCCGCAGCTTGCGGAAAAGAATATTCCAGTGGTGACGCCAGCCATTCGTGAACGTAACCTCACCGAGCGACGAGCCAAATCCCCCTTCCCCATATTCCGGCTCGCTTTGTCGAGTGAGCGGCAAGCCGCCAGCATCGGCGATATCCTTGGCCGCCTATGGCGAGACAAGCCATTCGCCATTCTGGATGACGGGACGATCCGTGGCCGCGAACTCGCCCATCATGTGCGCTTGGGGTTGGAGGCGAAGGGCCTGAAACCGGTTCTTGTGGAGACGTTTCGACCGGGCCTGGAAAATCAGGCCGCGCTGGCGGCGCTGCTCAAGCGCGCCGGCGCAAGCCAGGCCTTCATCGGCGGCGAGCGCGACGACGCGGCAGCGATTGCCGGCGCCACTGCCGCAATCGGCCATCCTGTGACGGTCATCGGCGACGAGGCATTGCGGGCTGTGCCGGGCACCATCGATCTTGTCCCCGGCACATTGATGATCGCCATGCCGGAGGCAGAAACATTGCCTGAAGCGGCGGGCGCGCTTGCCGCCTTTCATGCGGCAGGCAGAGAGGCTGAGGGCTATGCCGTGCCGGGCTATGCGGCGCTTCAAATTGCCATGGAGGCCCTGGTGGCGGCGGCAGAACCCCAAGAACAGCCTGTCGCCGCCATGTTGCGCGGCAGGATGTTCAACACCGCGCTCGGCCCAATACGCTTTGACGCAAGCGGCTATCGCGGCGACAATCCCTACCGGCTGTTTCGCTATGACGGCACACGCTTCGTGCCCGAGAACCTGCCCAATTAACCCTCCCGCCAACATTTCCACTTAAAACCGCCTTATATATTTATACGGGCCATAGCGGGCAATTTGGGAGAAATGCGAAATGTCCACCGACAAGCAAACGGTCGAGAAAATTCAGGCCAGGAATCCCTATACGGACCCCACGAGCCTCGAATTCAAATTTCGCGCGCGCCGCTTCGCCAAAGTCCGCGAGCTGATCGAGGATGCGCTGGAAGAGCGCGGCGAAGCCCATATTCTCGACCTTGGCGGCACTGAAGGCTACTGGCTGATCGGTGAGGATTTCATCAACCAGCACAGGGGCCGCCTGAAAATCACGCTGGTCAATCTGGCGCAGGAAGTGAAACCGGTGGGGGACACCGCCCTCTTTACCTCGCTTGCCGGCGATGCCGCGAGCCCCGATCTTTTCCCCGGCGAGCAATTCGATCTGGTCCATTCCAATTCAGTGATCGAGCATGTCGGCGACTGGAGCCACATGACCCAATTCGCCAACAACACCAAGCGCCTCGGCAAACGCTATTATATGCAGACGCCGAACTACTGGTTTCCCTACGAGCCGCACTTCCGCACCTTGGGCTTTCAATTTTTGCCGGAAAGCGCGCGCATCGCGCTTATCCAGCGCGTCGCCATGGGGTTCTTCCCGCGCATCGAGTCTTACGAAAAAGCGCGCGACATCATCAAACACCACAGCATCATTTCGACGCGCCAGGTGCGGCAGTTATTCAGTGGAGCCGAGATCACCCATGAGAAATTCATGGGTCTCAACAAATCCATCATCGCGATAAAACGATGAGCATGATGCCAAAAAGATGTAGGCTTTTTGGATAAGATCATGCGCTAAAACAACAATTATTCGGAGCTTCCATGCCTCGCCCCCTCATCATTTCGCCCTCAATCCTCGCTTCCGATTTCGCAAAGCTCGGCCAGGAAGTCACCGACGTGCTGAAAGCCGGCGCGGACTGGATTCATATCGATGTCATGGACGGGCATTTCGTGCCGAACATCACCTTCGGCCCGGATGTGGTGAAAGCGATAAGACCACTCACGGATGCCGTTTTCGACACGCATCTGATGATTGCCCCCTGCGACCCCTATCTCGAAGCCTTCGCCAAGGCCGGCTCCGATATTATCACCATTCATGCCGAAGCAGGCCCGCATCTGCACCGCTCGCTGCAGACGATCCGCGCGCTGGGCAAGAAGGCCGGCGTCGCGCTCA
The DNA here is from genome assembly GCF_003217235.1 of Paramesorhizobium leguminum. Lineage (GTDB taxonomy): Bacteria > Pseudomonadota > Alphaproteobacteria > Rhizobiales > Rhizobiaceae > Paramesorhizobium > Paramesorhizobium leguminum. Next base: position 203,614 of record NZ_QJTF01000003.1, read on the forward strand.
ACCCGGCAACACCAGAGGAAATGCTCGAATATGTGCTTGACGATATCGACCTGATCCTCGTCATGACCGTCAACCCGGGCTTCGGTGGCCAGAAATTCATCCCCGCCATGCTGGAAAAGATCCGCCGTATCAAGGCGATGGTGGGCGATCGTCCGATCGATATCGAGGTGGATGGCGGCATTACCGCCGAAACGGCGGGCGACGTCTACAAAGCTGGCGCCAACGCGCTTGTCGCAGGCTCAGCGATCTACAAGGGCGGCTCGGTCGAGAGCTACAAGGCCAATATCGACGCCATCCGCACGGCGGCACTGGGGAAGAGATAGTTTGCCCCTCACCCTTACCCTCTCCCCGCAAGCGGGGCGAGGGGGGCATAGACGTTGCCGCTTCGCCCGATTCCCCGTTCTTCACGGGGAGAAGGTGCCGGCAGGCGGATGAGGGGCAATTGCGATTTTCGCAATTCTAATTGCGAAAATCGCAACATCTCTATAGACCGCGGCCAACAACCTTCAACAGGATGAACATATGATCCCGCGCTATTCGCGGCCGGAAATGGTCGCCATCTGGTCTCCCGAAACGAAGTTCCGCATCTGGTTCGAGATCGAGGCCCATGCCTGCGATGCGCTCGCCGCGCTTGGCGTCATCCCCCGGCAGGCGGCGAAGACGATCTGGGAAAAGGGCGGCAATGCGACGTTCGATATCGCCCGCATCGATGAGATCGAGCGCGAGACCAAGCATGACGTCATCGCCTTCCTGACGCATCTGGCTGAATTCGTTGGCCCGGATGCGCGCTTCGTCCATCAGGGCATGACCTCGTCGGACGTGCTCGACACGACCTTCAACATCCAGCTCGTACGCGCCGCCGATATCCTCCTCGCAGACATGGACCGGGTGCTGGCAGCGCTGAAGAAGCGCGCCTTCGAGCACAAGGACACGGTGCGCATCGGTCGCAGCCACGGCATTCATGCCGAGCCGACGACGATGGGCCTCACCTTCGCGCGCTTCTATGCCGAGATGTCGCGGGGTCACGCCCGCCTCGTCGCCGCGCGGGCGGAGATTGCCACCGGCGCCATATCGGGCGCGGTCGGCACCTTCGCCAATATCGATCCGCGCGTCGAGGAATATGTCTGCGCCAAGCTGGGCCTCGAGCCGGAGCCGGTTTCCACGCAGGTGATCCCGCGCGACCGCCACGCCATGTTCTTCGCCACGCTCGGCGTCATCGCCTCGTCCATCGAGAACGTCGCCATCGAAATCCGCCACATGCAGCGCACCGAGGTGCTGGAGGCGGAAGAATTCTTTTCGCCGGGACAGAAAGGCTCGTCGGCCATGCCGCACAAGCGCAACCCGGTCCTGACCGAAAACCTGACCGGCCTCGCCCGTCTGGTGCGCATGTCCGTGACGCCCGCCATGGAAAATGTGGCGCTATGGCACGAGCGCGACATCTCGCATTCGAGCGTCGAGCGCGCCATCGGGCCGGATACCACCATCACCCTCGATTTCGCACTCAACCGTCTCGCCGGCGTGATCGAGAATCTGGTGATCTATCCAGAGAACATGCTCGCCAACATGAACAAGTTCCGTGGCTTGATCCACTCACAGCGCGTCCTGCTCGCGCTCACCCAGGCGGGCGTCAGCCGTGAGGACGCCTATCGGCTCGTCCAGCGCAACGCCATGAAGGTGTGGGAACAGGGCAAGGATTTCCTTGAGGAGCTGCTCGCCGATCAGGATGTCCGCGCCGCGCTGTCGGAACAACAGCTCCGCGAGAAGTTCGATCTTGGTTATCACACCAAGCATGTCGATACGATCTTCCGGCGGGTATTTGGGAAATAGTGAGCGGTGAGCGGTGAGCGGTGAGCGGTGAGCGAAAGTTACATCACGAACCATTCTTCCGTCCACTGCTCACTGCCTCACTGTTCACCGCTCACTACGATCACATTTCCCCAAGGGTCTTCCAGACTGCGTCCCTTGCCGCCTCGCATATCCTCCAGTTCCACCCATGCCAACCCTGCGCGGTCCTTGTCGCGCTTGCCGGCGCGGGGGCTTTGCCAGGAATTGACGGCGATGTGGTGATGGTATCCGCCGGATGAAAGAAACACCGCCCTGTCGCCATAGGTCTGCATGGTATCGAAACCAAGCTCCCGATGCCACCAACCTTCCGCTTCAGCCGCATCGCCGACGCGCAAATGCACATGGCCGATGACGGTGTTGTCAGGCGCGCCTTGCCACATCCGTCCGCCCAGATCGCGTAGAAGGGCGCCAACATCGAGCGCCTCGGTGGCCATGGCGATCGTCTCACCGTCCCATTGCCAGCTTGTCTGCGGCCGGTCGGCATAAATCTCGACGCCATTGCCTTCCGGATCGGTCAGGTAGATCGCCTCGCTGACCAGATGATCGGATGCGCCGGCAATGGATATGTGCCGGTCGATCGCCTGCCGCGCCCACCGCGCCAGATCGCCGCGCGACGGCAAAAGAAACGCTGTGTGATAGAGCCCGGCGCTGCGCGGATCGTCAGCCTTGGCGGCGGAAAACTGCTCGATCTCAATGAGTTCTCGTTCCCCTGCCCCAAGAACGATGGCGCTGCCCCGCCGCGCCATCTCTTTCAGACCGACGATATCCTGATAATAGGCAGCGAGGCTTTCGGCATCCCTGGCCTTAAGCCCGATCTTTGCCACCCGGACCGGCGTTGTCGCTGCAAAAGGTATATCGCTCATCTTTGCCTCCAATCGTTCCGGCATAGATCGCCGTTGTACCGCTTTGGGGCAAGCCACGTTTCGGCGAACAAGCTGTTCACGGATTGCGAAGTGCTGCTTGAAAAAGTGCGCGCTGTGCACTATAAATCTTGAGTGGGGGAAGTGGGGATGCCGACAATCGTTGAAATCGGGAATGTAAAAATTCAGGTTTTTCCAGATGATCATAACCCTCCCCACTTTCACGTGGTGACGCCGGACTCGGAAGCGGTGTTCCGCATCGCGGATTTTCAGCGCCTTGCGGGTCAAGTAGACCGTCGCGCTTTACATAAGGCTCTTGCGTGGGCTCGTCTTAATAGAAAGGTTTTGGAAGATGAATGGAACCGTCTCAATTCCTGAAGACTACGATGAGAATGAAATCATCTCCGTTGGCGCCCCGCTTCCCCGGATCAGGGAAGCGATTCCTTTGGACGGCCGCAAAATCCAGGTTACTTTCGATGATGGGCATACCAAGACCATTGATCTCGCGCCCGCTTTGGGAAGCCGACGCTACTTCATTCCATTGCGGGACAATGATGAATTGTTCCGCTCGTTCAAAATAGCGGATTACCGAAACGCGATCGAGTGGAGCGACGATCTTGATTTCTCTGCGATGGGGCTTGATGCGCTCCCACCCGTGGATTTCAGCAATGAAGATTTTCGTAATGCAATGGACGAAATGCGGATGACGCTGGATGGCATGGCCTCCATGCTGGATATTTCCCGTCGTCTGGTTGCCGACTATCGAAAAGCCAAACCAATTCCGCGCCATATCGGCTTTGCAACCCGCTATTTGGTAGAGTACTACCGGAAAAAATCGCGCTTCAGCTAAAGAGATAAGATGAAAGTTCAGGATACCGATATCCTCATCATTCCCGGCTACACCAATTCCGGCCCGGACCATTGGCAGAGCCGGTGGCAGGCGAAGCTTTCGACCGCGCGGCGGGTCGAGCAGGCGGAATGGACCAAGCCGGTGCGCGAGGACTGGGTGGCGGAGGTCGTCAAGGCGGCCAATGAAGCGACGAAGCCCGTTGTCCTCGTCGCCCATTCGCTGGGCGTCGCCGCAGCGGTCCACGCGCTGCCTGAGATAAAGGACAAGGTGAAGGGCGCCTTCTTCGTCGCGCCTCCCGATGTCGCCGATCCCGCGATCAGGCCACGCCATTTGATGACATTCGGCCCTTACCCGCGCGATCCGTTGCCCTTCCCTTCGATCACAGTTGCCAGCCGCAACGACCCCTTCTGCCGCTATGAAGTGGCCGACGAGATCGCCGGTGCCTGGGGCTCATTCCTGATCGATGCGGGCGAAGCCGGCCACATCAACAGCGAATCCGGCCATGGTCCCTGGCCGGAAGGCTCGATGGTTTTTGCGCAGTTTCTGTCGAAGCTTTAATAGTGAGCAGTGAGCAGTAAGCAGTAAGCAGTAAGCAGTAAGCAGTAAAAGTTATAAGTAGTCAGGTAGAGGAAAAGAGATATTTTCTATCTTGCTCACTGCTCACCGCCTCACTGCTCACCGATTTTCAATTTTCCTGAATCTGGCGGACCGCCTCCACAAGCAGTTCCTGCATGGCGCGGCGAATTTCGTCGTCGGACTCGTTCACGCCGGCCGCGTCGAAATCGGCGCGGACCTTGCGGAATACATCCTCATCGCCCGCTTCCTCGAAATCGGCCGCGACGACCGTCTTGGCATAGGCCTCCGCCTCTTCGCCGCTCTTGCCCAGCTTTTCCGCCGCCCAAAGCCCCAGAAGCTTGTTGCGACGCGCCTCCGCCTTGAATTTCAGCTCCGCATCGTGGGCGAATTTCTTTTCGAAGGCATCCTTGCGATCGTCCATACCGGTCATCGTCTAACTCCAAGCGCTGGTGTTTTCGTTCTAGAATCCGCGTGAGCCTTGTCTAAATCAAAAGAGGCGCGCAAGATCAATCGGAGAATGCCCGTTGGCCCGATTCCGGCGGATCGGGAACGAAAACGTTAAGGAGCGGCGTAAAGCATGATTGTGAAAGCGGCCCGATTGCTATAGGTAGCGCGCGAACACTGCGGCCGGCAAGGCCGCTCCGATAGGTCAGACATCTGGGAAAATCCATGAATCGTCGCCGCCGTATTTACGAGGGCAAGGCCAAGATCCTTTATGAGGGGCCCGAGCCCGGAACCTTGATCCAGTTCTTCAAGGATGACGCCACCGCCTTCAATAAAAAGAAGCATGAAGTGGTCGATGGGAAAGGCGTGCTCAACAACCGCATTTCCGAGCACATCTTCACGCAGTTGAACCGGATGGGCATCCCCACCCACTTCATCCGCCGCCTGAACATGCGCGAGCAGCTGATCAAGGAAGTCGAGATCATCCCGCTCGAAGTCGTCGTGCGCAATATCGCCGCCGGCTCGCTCGCCAAGCGTCTCGGCCTCGAAGAAGGCACGGTCCTGCCGCGCTCGATCATCGAATTCTATTACAAGGCCGATGCGCTCGACGACCCCATGGTCTCCGAAGAGCATATCACCGCCTTCGGCTGGGCGAGCCCGCAGGAGATCGACGACATCATGGCGCTCGCCATCCGTGTCAATGATTTCCTCTCCGGCCTGTTCCTCGGCGTCGGCATCCAGCTCGTCGATTTCAAGATCGAGTGCGGACGCCTCTGGGAAGGCGACATGATGCGCATCGTCGTCGCCGACGAGATTTCGCCCGACTCCGCGCGCCTGTGGGACATCCAGACCAACGACAAGCTGGACAAGGACCGCTTCCGCCGCGACATGGGCGGCCTCGTCGAGGCCTATCAGGAAGTGGCGCGCCGTCTCGGCATCATGAACGAGAATGAACCGCCCCGCCCCGCCGGCCCGGTACTGGTTAAGTAGAGCCAAAAATAAGCCGGTGCCCCGAAGCGAATTTGCATTCGGGGCCGGCAATCCCCAAATCAATGCAAGATTCCAGGATTAAGACAGTGATCAAGGCACGCGTCACCGTTACATTGAAAAACGGCGTTCTCGACCCGCAGGGCAAGGCCATCGTCGGCGCGCTCGACAGCCTCGGGTTCGAAGGCGTCAATTCCGTGCGTCAGGGCAAGGTCTTTGACGTCGAGATCGACACGAAGGACAAGAACGACGCCGAAGCCCGCGTCAAGGCGATGTGCGACAAGCTCCTCGCCAACACTGTGATTGAGGATTATAGTGTGGAGATAGCTTAAGGGCTGGAGCTTGGAGAAGGTGCATGGCCGGAATCGATCGCGAATGTCTTTTGAGAGAAATTCTCGTGATCGATCGCCAGGTGCAGGAACTAAAGATTGCCATGCGTGAGTGTGTCGTTCTTCTGAAAGATACCAATAGGGAATTGGCAGAAGGACGAGAACGCATAGAGAAGACGAAGAAAGCGTTGTCAGCCAAGGGATATTCTTTTTCGGGGCCGTCGATATGAGCGAAGTATCACAAGATCTTCTGCATGAACTTCTGCGCCGGATGCATCAGCGCTTTGACAAGCTTGATCACGCAATTAGCGAGTTGCGGAGCGATAATGTGGCGATCCGCAACCAGATTCATACGATGCAGGGCGATGTGAACGGCGTCCGAGCCAGCATGGCCCATATCGAAACCCGTCTCGACCGGATCGAGAACCGTCTCGATCTTCATGAATTGGCGGAAGCACAAGCAAGGTTTGAACCGCACCCATGAAATCAGCAGTCGTCCTCCTCCCCGGCCTTAATCGTGATCGCGACATGATCGCGGCGCTCACCAAGATTTCCGGCAAGGCGCCGCAGACCGTCTGGCAGACCGACACGGAAATCCCCGATGTCGATCTCATCGTCATTCCCGGCGGTTTCTCCTATGGCGATTATCTGCGTTGCGGCGCCATCGCCGCCCGGATGCCGGTCATGCAGGCGATCCGCGAGAAGGCGGAAAAGGGCGTCATGGTCATGGGCGTCTGCAACGGCTTCCAGATCCTGCTTGAGGCGGGTCTCCTGCCCGGCGCGCTGATGCGCAATGCCTCGCTCAAATTCGTCTGCCGTGAAGTGAAGCTCGAAGTCAGCAATGCCAACACTGCATTCACGCGCGGCTATGCCCCAGGCGAAATCATCCGCTGCCCCGTCGCGCATCATGACGGCAATTTCTTTGCCGACGCGGAAACGCTGAAGCGCATCGAGGGCGAAGGCCAGATAGCCTTCCGCTATGCCGAACGCACCAATCCGAACGGCTCGATCAACGATATCGCCGGCATCGTCAGCGAGCGCGGCAATGTGCTGGGCATGATGCCGCACCCCGAAAACCTGATCGAGTCCGCCCATGGCGGCATCGACGGGCGCGCCCTGTTCTCCGGACTGCTCGGGCTCGCCGCTTGAGCGCCTTTCTGCGTTGAGCTTGCACACGAATAAATAACCGGCGGAAGGCTATTCTGCCGGTTCGTTGTTTTTCCCCTCGCCTCCCGGAGTCCAATGCATGAAAAGAGCGTTTCTCGCGATTGCGGTGCTTGTCCCGCTTGCAGCCTGTCAATCGGAGAAAAAGCCAAGCCCCGTGGCTACCTTGCCGCGTGACAACAGCGCGCTCGGCACCATGGAGCGCGTGGCGCTCGCCGCCAATTCATGCTGGTTCAAATCAAAAGACGCGGCATTCCGTCCCTATAGGCTGGCGCCTGAGCTGAACTCGTTCTCGGGGCGCCCGAGGATTCTGGTCGTGCCTGCGAAAAATCCGGGAGACCGCCCGGTTCTCGTCGTCCAGGCGGAAGGGCGCCCAGCCAAGGTCGAAACCTTCGGACCGCTGATGCAGCAATCGAACGGCAGCCGGATCGCCTCGGATATCCGTCGCTGGTCGGCGGGCAACAACGGTTGCAACGGCTGACCGCATCAACCTGACACAATCCGAATACCTCGATTAGCAACAATAATTACAACTATTAGTAGATATTAAATACGAAACGTGATAAACGATTGGCAGGTGGAGCTTATCCGCCTGCATTTTGACCGAAAGCTATTTGACGAAGCCGTTTATTGAGGAATTGCCATGCCCGCGATTTTCTCTGGCCTGAATCGATTTTCCGCCGCCCTCGTTGTCCTGTGGCTCCTTTGCGGAGGCGCGGTTGCCCAGACGATACCCACGGTGACGCTGCAGGCCGACAAGACGACAGCGAATGCCGGCGATGTCGTCATATTCACCGCCACGGTAACCTCCGACGGCAGCAAGCTGCCGCGCGGCATCGTGCGGTTGTGCGAAGCCTCCCCCATCGCCAAGACGTGTGAAGGGTTCCGCAAGTTCGGCGAGATGCCGGTGGTCGCCAGCGGCCCGGCCCAAGGCACCGCCACCTTCCGCCTGCGTCCGCCACCAGCCATGAAACATCAATACAAGGCCGAGCTGCTGCCCATGCCTAACGGCAATCCGGCCTATGGTTCGGCTACGTCGCCAACGATATCCGTCACCGTTGGGGGCCACAAGACGATCACAACCCTCGATAAGCCATCTGGAACCGTAGGCGATTACACGCTGACAGCGCACGTAACCGGCTTTGGCACACAGGCATTCATCGGCGGATCGGTATCATTTCTGGATGCCAGCAACGGCGATGCCGAGTTGAAAAGCGCGGATGTGCTGGGAAGCACCGCAAGCCTGACTTTTCCGTCAGCCCCGGCGCCGCAGTCCTGGCCTACCAGCGAAAGCGGAATCGTCGCCGACATCAAGGAGGACGGCTTTCCCGATCTTGTAAGCGACATGATCGGGAGTGACACCACGGGTACCGCCAACTTCCTGATCAACGATGGCCAAGGTAATTTCTCTTATAGTTCCTTTCCCACGCCTGCGCCTGATAGCACGGACTATGCCAATATGGTCATCGGAGACTTCGATGCGGACGGTCATGTGGATTACATCAATTGGCAGCTGAACTATGGCGGCGCCAATACGGTGGAAGTCTTGCTGTATCTCTGGAAAGGGAATGGCGACGGCACATTCGGCACCAATCCCATTGAGAGCAAGATTACAGTCTACCTGCCTGGGAATTATCTTGGGGCCTCTCCCTACCGGCACATCGATAGCGGTGATTTGAATAACGATGGAGTTCTTGACGTTTTCCTCAGTCTCCAAGCGTATAAAACAGATCAGACCATCATAAAGTTTTATACATTTACAGGATCCGGAAACGGTACCTTCACGGAAGGACAATCGATAGTTACGTCCTTTAATACACAACCATACAGAGACCCGATATCCCGCTGCCAGGTTGTTTTGAATGATTTCAATAATGACGGCAATCTGGATTTTCTTTTGGCTGGCTTTAGCAGTTTAAGTCGCGCTTCCAATTCCGAGCCTCCCGATCTTTTGTTTTTCTACCCCGGAAATGGCATTGGCGGCTTCAATCCATTCACTACGATAAAGCCGTCGCCTGAATATATCGGCCGGTGTCTGCACAGCGATGATTTCGATGATGATGGAAAGCTCGATGTCGCCACCGGGGCCGGGAAAGCGCTTTTCCTGCTCAAGGGCAACGGCGGGGGCGGTTTTTCACAAGTGGGCGACCCGCTGCCCCTGTCCATCACTCCGTACCATGTCAAGGTCGGCGACTTTAATGGAGATAACCAGCGCGATTTCATCGTTTCCAATAATAATCAGGCGGATATCGGCTTGGGCACGAGCGCATGGCAGTTTGACCAGCAGACCGTTCCGGTGGGAAGCGCCGGCGGGTACGTGTGGGTGGCCGACTATAATGGGGACGGCGCATCCGATTTTGTAACCGGCATAATCATATGGTCATGGGGCGGGACAGGTTCGGTCCAGCTGACCCGCGCGGTTGTCGAGGGCGAAGCGTCAGCCGGCGACGTTTATGTGCCGGGCACCGGTACGCATGAAGTGGAAGCGCGTTATGACGGAACGCGCCAATATGCAGGCAGCATTTCCTCAACCCAGCCGCTGACGGCAGGGAGGAGCGGTCCGAGCCAATAGCTGGGAGCTGCTCCTCACCTCGACCAATCGTACGTGGTCTTGCGATCCCAGATCGGGCGTCCGGCTTCCCGCGCCGCCTCGTCCGGCCTGAACCCGATATCTTTGAGTTCATCATCTGTCAGGTTTCGCAGTGCCCGGCGTGAACGCTGGACTGCAAAGCCATGCAGCACCCAGGCGATCCATTGCCGGATCGTAGTCGGCTTTGCCTGGACAACATTATCCGGTTTTGGCTCCAAGGATGGATACTCCACCCTTATCTGGGGGACAATTGTCCTTATTGTACCCATTTTTCAACTCCAATTCACCTCCACCGCCCAATTGTCACCATTGATTGACGCAAATTTGTTTTCAAGCTAAACATTGTCACCATGACAAATTGGACCCCTGATCTCACAGGCCTCAAAGGGCCGAAATATATTGTTATCGCCGATGCGATGGACAGGGATATCGATGCCGGCGTCCTGCCGGCCGGCGCACGCCTGCCGCCGCAGCGGGATTTGGCCTATGACCTGAAGGTGACAATAGGGACAATTACCCGTGCCTATGCGCTCGCCGCCGAGCGCGGTCTCATCGCCGGCGAGGTGGGCCGGGGCACCTATGTGCTGGCGCGGGAAGAGCCAAGCCCCTTGGCTGGCGCGGCGCATTTTCAGGATGCGCGGATCGATCTTCCTCCGGCGGTTGCCGGCGCAATGCGCATGGATTCGACCGCCGCGCCCGATATCGGCCAGTCGGCGGTCATCGGGCCGCTGCTGGCGCGAATTTTTGCCGAGCAGCCGCATCTCGCCCAGGATTATACCCGTACCATTTCCAATGATTGGCGCGAGGCGGGCGCGGCATGGCTCGCCACCGGGGGCTGGCGCCCTGCCCTCGATACGATCGTGCCGGTAACCGGCGCATTGAGCGGCGTTGAAAATGTCATCGCGGCCATGACCGCGCCGGGCGACAAGATCGCCTTCGAGGATCTGACTTACAGCGCGCTGGCGCGAGGCGCGGCGCTCATCGGGCGGCGCGCAGTCAAGGTACGCGGCGGCGACGAGGGGCTGGACCCGGACGATTTCGAACGCGTCTGCGCCCGCGATCATCCGAAGGCGCTGGTCGTCATCCCGACGATGAACAATCCGACGATCACCGTGATGCCCGAGGAAAGCCGCAGGCGGATCGCCGAAATCGCGCAAGCCTACAATGTCTGGATCATCGAAGACGGAGCCTACGGCAACGCGCTGGACGATGCGCCACCGCCTTTCGCCGCAATCGCTCCGCAGCGGACCTTCCATGTTTCCGGTGTTTCAAAGACGCTCTGCGCGGGGTTGCGGACGGGCTGGATTTCCGGTCCCACGGCCTTCGCCAGACAGATCATCAACGCCAAGAAGCTCATGACCGGCGGCATTTCCTATGCGATGACGGAAGTGACGGCACGGCTTATCCTGAGCGGCGAAGCGGCAAGGCTCAAGGCGTCCGTCCTCGATGAAATACGCGCGCGCGAGGCAATCGCCCGCGAAATGTTCGCAGGCTACAGCTTCGCGAGTCATCCCCGCTGCCCCTATATATGGCTCACCCTGCCCGATCCCTGGCTGCCCGGCACCTTTAAGGACGCCGCCCTTGAAGCGGGCGTATCGATCCTTGAGGCCGACGCCTTCAAGGTCGGCCAGGCCGACCGCGTCTGCCATTGCGTGCGCGTGGGCTTCTCGGCGCTTGAATCGCAGGCAGACGTCCGCCGAGGCTTCACGATCCTGCGCCAGCTTCTCGATAATGCCGGGGCTGGCTTTGACGGGATGGAGTAGGGTTTCCCGTCAAGGATTGGCGCAGCGGCGGAAATCGTCGATCCAGGCATAGCCGCGTCCGGGCGTGCCGTCAGGCCAATTGCGCACGGTCTGCGTCGCGAAGACGCTGTTGAGCAGCCATGGCGTCTTGTCCGGGCTCCAGTTTTTGGCCGCCTCCGGGCCCTGTATATAACCGTGGGTGGCGACCGCCAGGCGCTTGGTGGCGCGGAACAGCGCCATCTGGTTGCAGATATAGTTTTTGCGGCTTTCGTACCACCGGCTGGAAGCCAGGAAATCATTCCACTTCTTCTGCGGAAACGGGGATTTGATCGCAGCGCCGATCACCTGCCAGACCTCCAGATTGGGCGGCATGTCATACTTGGCAAGGAAACCGGCGGGGGCAGCGTCGGTCAGATGTTTCTTCCAATGGTGCACCAGCGAGAATTCGGTGACCAGGAAGCGCTGATCAGGCCGCAGCCGTTGCAGCACGTAATCGACGAAGGGTTGGGAATCCTTGATCGAAGCCACATGCGGATGGATATCCACCCCTTTTATATCCGGTTCGCTTGCCGCGTAGCGGACCCAGCGGTCGGTGGCCGGGGTTTGATGCCTGGGGCTCTGCAAGCGGTTCAGCGCACCAAGATAGAGCTGGGTCGAACAGTCGGCCCCGCACTTGTCCCTGCGGAACGCAATTACCTGTTTGGCAATATATTCGTAGAACGCGTTCAAATTCTCGTTGCGGTCCGCCGGGCGGCTCTCGATGAATGGCTCGTTGCCGATGACCAGAATATCCACCCGGCCCATCACTGCGTCCAGCAGCTTCGTCACCCGCTGCATTTCCCGCGCCATGGCGGGTGTGCCCGGCTTGGGAAAGGCCCGCTTCTGAAACGGGAACTTCATGTTGAGCACTGTCCCGTAGCCTCGATCCTCCGCCTGCAGGAGGTTGCGGATTCCGGGATTGTCCTGGGGCGGTTGCTTGTCGGCCAGCGGCATCGGATAGAAGCCGCGCACCCATTTCGTCCGGCCAAGCTCCAGCTCGTCGAACCGCAGCATGTCCAGATGCTCGTTGAAATTCGCTCCGAGCGCGCCTTGAGGGTCTCGTGGCGCGGCCTCGGCTCCGCCAAGGGCTGCGGCCAGCGTCAGCCCGGCGATGAGCGCAATGGTCCGTAGTGAGTTCATAGGAAATGATCCTTTCCTTGTCCCACAACGGATATTCCCAGAGAAAAGTTGCCCCAATGTTTAAATCGTTATTGCGGCCTAGCCTTCCATCGGAACGGGAACTGTTCTATAGCCCCCGCAGAACGATCCATCCGCTTTTCAGGCCGCGCCTGTAACAAAAGAAACCGGACAGAATGACCATTCGCAACGACATCGCCATCACGCCTGACCTGATCGCCGCCCATGGCCTGAAGCCGGACGAGTATCAGCGCATTCTCGATCTGATCGGCCGCGAGCCGAGCTTCACCGAGCTTGGCATCTTCTCGGCCATGTGGAACGAGCACTGCTCCTACAAATCCTCCAAGAAATGGCTGCGCACGCTTCCCACCACCGGACCGCAGGTCATTCAGGGACCGGGCGAGAATGCCGGCGTGGTCGATATCGGCGATGGTGATTGCGTCGTCTTCAAGATGGAGAGCCACAACCACCCCTCCTATATCGAGCCCTATCAGGGCGCGGCGACGGGCGTCGGCGGCATCCTGCGCGATGTGTTCACCATGGGCGCGCGCCCGATCGCGGCGATGAACGCGCTGCGCTTCGGTGCGCCGGATCACGCCAAGACGCGGCATCTGGTATCCGGCGTGGTTGCGGGTGTCGGCGGCTACGGCAATGCCTTCGGTGTGCCGACCGTCGGCGGCGAGGTGAATTTCGACAAGCGCTACAATGGCAATATCCTCGTCAACGCCTTTGCCGCCGGTCTCGCCAAGACCGACGCGATTTTCCTTTCAGAGGCCAAGGGCGTCGGCCTGCCCGTCGTCTATCTTGGCGCCAAGACCGGCCGCGACGGTGTCGGCGGCGCGACGATGGCCTCGGCGGAATTCGACGAATCCATCGAGGAAAAGCGCCCGACCGTGCAGGTCGGCGACCCCTTCACCGAGAAATGCCTGCTCGAAGCCTGCCTTGAATTGATGGCGTCCGGCGCTGTCATCGCCATTCAGGACATGGGCGCGGCGGGGCTCACCTGCTCGGCGGTCGAGATGGGCGCCAAGGGCGATCTCGGCATCGAGCTCGACCTTGACAAGGTGCCGGTGCGCGAGGAGCGCATGACTGCCTACGAGATGATGCTCTCCGAAAGCCAGGAGCGCATGCTCATGGTGCTGCGCCCGGAAAAAGAGAAAGAGGCCGAGGCGATCTTTCGCAAATGGGGGCTCGATTTCGCCATTGTCGGCCACACGACCGACGATCTCCGCTTCCGCGTACTGCATCAGGGCGCGGAAGTCGCCAATCTCCCGATCAAGGAGTTGGGCGACGAGGCGCCGGAATACGACCGCCCATGGATCGAGCCAGGCCGCCATGCGCCACTCGCCCCGGAGAGCGTACCGGAGGTTACGGATTACAGCGCGGCACTTCTCAAGCTCATCGGCTCTCCCGACCTCTCCTCGCGCCGCTGGGTCTACGAGCAATATGACACGCTGATCCAGGGCAATTCGCTGCAGATCCCCGGCGGCGATGCCGGCGTCGTCCGCGTCGAGGGGCATGAGACGAAGGCCCTCGCCTTCTCCTCCGACGTCACCCCCCGCTATGTCGAGGCCGACCCGTTCGAAGGCGGCAAGCAGGCCGTGGCCGAATGCTGGCGCAATATCACCGCCGTCGGCGCGGAGCCGCTTGCGGCCACCGATAACCTCAATTTCGGCAATCCGGAAAAGCCGGAGATCATGGGCCAGCTCGTCAAGGCCATCCAGGGCATCGGCGAGGCCTGCCGCAGCCTCTCCTTCCCCATCGTCTCGGGCAATGTCTCGCTCTATAACGAGACCAATGGCGAAGCCATTCTCCCTACCCCGACCATTGCCGGCGTCGGCCTCATCCCCGACTGGAGCAAGATGGCGAAGATCGGCGGCATGCAGGATGGCGATGTGCTCGTGCTGCTTGGCGTCGATGGAACCCATCTCGGCCAGTCCATCTATCTGCGCGACTTGTCTGACCGTGCCGACGGGCCGCCGCCGCCGGTGGATCTGGGAACCGAAAAGCGCAACGGCGATTTCGTCCGCTCGGCCATCCGCAACGGCCAGGTAACCGCCTGCCATGACCTTTCCGATGGCGGCCTTGCCGTGGCGCTGGCAGAAATGTGCATGAAGTCCGGCAAGGGCGCGACGGTTGATATCGGCGAAGGCCCCCGCCATGCCCGCTTGTTCGGCGAGGATCAGGCCCGCTATCTCATCGCGGCGACGCCGGAAATGGCGCGGCTCATCACGCTCAATGCCGAAGGCGCGGGCGTACCCTTCCGTACGCTCGGCACCGTCGGCGGCGCGGCGCTGGTCGTGAACGGCGTACTCGACGTTACGGTCGACGCGCTGACGAAGGCGCATGAGGGCTGGTTCCCTGCTTATATGGCGGGCTGAGACAGCTGGATTGACGCTGCCGGGCATTGCCGCCATATCATGGGAACGGCCCGGCGTTAAACGCGACTCGAAATGAATGCATCTGCGGGATTGCCCGCCTGCATGGGGAGACTGCAAAATGGCGATGGACGCACACGACATTCAAAAAATGATCGAGGAAGCGATACCCGATGCGAAGGTAACCATCCGCGATCTCGCCGGCGATGGCGATCATTATGCCGCCGAAGTCGTAGCCGAAAGCTTCCGCGGCAAATCCCGCGTCCAGCAGCATCAGATGGTCTACGATGCGCTGAAGGGCAATATGGGCGGCGTGCTGCACGCCCTGGCGCTGCAGACGAGCGCACCGGAGTAAGCGGGGCTCGCGTTCACCCGATAAAGGCTGGCGAAACACCCCCCTCTGCCCTGCCGGGCATCTCCCCCTCAAGGGGGGAGATTGGCTGATGCTGCCCAAGGCTCCAATTCTGCAGCGTTTTGCGACTGGTGCCGAGCGCCTGTTGAAGGCTAATCTCCCCCCTTGAGGGGGAGATGCCCGGCAGGGCAGAGGGGGGTGTCTGGGCGCTTCCATCAAAAACATGATCTGCTTTAACGTCCCGCCTTCAGCCCCCGGCTAAAAGCCGCAACCACCATATCAATCAATTGCGCATGGATTTCGTTCCGCACGCCTCCGCCATCCGAACAAATCGGATCGCCGATCTTTTCCGATTCCGCCAGTTCCGCCGCGCCGGGCTTGCACTCAGGAAGCAGACTATAATGGCTAGCATCCTTGACCGCGACGTAAGTGGCTTCCGGAATGGCTTTCGTAATTTTGGAAGCATCCGTAGACACAAGAAGCTTTCCCGGTTGCCCCATATTTATCAGTTCGACGGGAATGGAGATTTTGGAAAAGCTCCTGATGTCGAACACATCGATCGGAGTGGGATCAAGGGCCATGACAAACCGGATGCGCTTGTCTTCATAATCACCGCCAGCGGCACTGAAATCCATTGAATGTAGATCGACACCACTGTCCCTCACCCATCCACAAAAGGAAGGGTTGAGTTCATCCGTGTCGCAATAACTAGCCAGACGTTGTGGAACCATGCGGGCGCCGGCAATGGTAAGCACTGTGCCGCCGCCCATCGAAAGTCCCAAAGCGCCTACCTTGTCGCCTTGAAGATGCGCTTTGAAAAAGCTGTTTTTCTCCACCGCATTCAAGGTATCGGTGAGATCCGAAGGGCGCAGCCAAAGTTTTATCGTTTCGACCACCGAACGGTTTGGCCCTGAATTTCGGGGGTGAGTGGGCGCGGCCACTATAAATCCCTTCTTCGCTAATGGGGCCGCGAGCCAGTTTAGCACTTGTGGGTTTCCCCCAAGTCCCGCGCCGTGCGAGAGCAATATCAGCGGAAACTTCCCATCGGCTATCGGCGCATCGCGCATGGCGGGCGTTCCCTTGAAAAACGCACTCTCGCCAAGTGTGACTGGCGCGCCGCCTGAACCAGCCGGATACCAAACGGTAACGTCGAGATTAATTCCCCGCGCTTTGGAGGGGGCCATGATCTGGCGCACGCCAACGTCGCTTGCATGACAAGGCGCGGTGAGAGCGCCGAA
Source organism: Paramesorhizobium leguminum (assembly GCF_003217235.1). Lineage (GTDB taxonomy): Bacteria > Pseudomonadota > Alphaproteobacteria > Rhizobiales > Rhizobiaceae > Paramesorhizobium > Paramesorhizobium leguminum. The sequence continues at coordinate 220,145 of NZ_QJTF01000003.1, forward strand.
AGCCAGCATCGCTACAGAGAAAAGATGAAGAAGACCCATTGTAACCTCACTCGGTTGCTGAAAGACCAGCGAACCATTGCAGGCATTGCGCTTTTGCGCGTCCTGGATCACGATAAAGGTCGTCCTCTAATCGCAATCCGGACCATTTTTGACCGGACTGATTCTAAGTAAAGCGCGCCGTGATCTTCATCCCGCTCCCCTTCGTCGTCGCCCTGCTGCTGCTGATCTTGCTCGCGGCGTTGTTGCGTAACCAAGGGTACGCCAGGGGCAATCGGCCCTTTCTTGCCCTGCTGGCGCTATGCGCCCTGCAGTCGACCATTGTCGGCTTGCGATGGGGATATGGCATCGCGGAGCTGCGCTATGTGCTGCCGGTGCTGGCAAGTTGCGTTCCTCCGCTGGTGCTGGCGAGCTTTCGCAGCCTGATCCACCGCGACCGGGCAGACAGCGCGGCGCGATGGCTCCAATTCGCGGCGCCGCCGATCGTCATGGTGGTGTTGGAACTGCTGGCGCCGGAATTGATCGACGCGGCCCTGATCGTGCTTTTCATCGGCTATGCGCTGGCTGTCCTGAACCTTGGCCGCACCGGACCGGACAGTCTGGACGAAGCGCGGCTTGAAGGCGTCGTCGCGGCGCACCGCGCTCTCGTCATTGCCGCCGTGTCGCTGTGCCTATCGGCCTCGTTCGATCTGGTGATCTTCCTGGACTTCGAATGGAGCAAGGGAACGAATGCGGCCTTGCTGGTAAGCAATGCAAACCTGCTCTGGCTGCTTCTTCTCGGTCTCACCGCAATCGTCGCCGCGCGGGCGCAAGCCGTGCCAGCCCCGGATGCGGAGGAAGCCGCAACGACGGCGGCGCAGGATCGCGAGGTTCTGGACCGCGTCAACCGCCTGTTGACCGAGCAATCGCTGTTCCGCGACGAAAACCTCACCCTGTCGCGGCTGGCGCGGCGCGCGGGGCTTCCAGCGCGGCAGATATCCGGCGCAATCAACCGGCTGGAGCGCAAGAATGTATCGCAGTATATCAACGAGTTTCGCATAACCGAAGCCTGCCGGCTGTTGCGCGAGACGGACATTTCGGTCACCGCCGCGATGTTCGAGGCCGGCTTCCAGACCAAATCGAACTTCAACCGCGAGTTCCGGCGGGTCACGTCGCTCAGCCCGGCTGTCTGGCGCGTTCAGAACCGGCTATCGTCAGGATAATCACATTGCCGCATTGCACCCCGGCGCTTCCTGCCATAAATATTGGTCAGCAAATGCTCGACTATAGCCGGCCCTCCCCCGGCGCGCGGAAAGGAAGACGCCATGAGCGGCATCAATGATTTTATCGACAATGAAGTGAAGACCAACGACGTCGTGCTCTTCATGAAAGGCACCCCCGGCTTCCCGCAATGCGGTTTTTCCGGGCAGGTCGTGCAGATTCTCGATTATATCGGCGTCGATTACAAAGGCATAAACGTGCTTTCGTCGGACGAACTACGCCAGGGCATCAAGGAATATTCCAACTGGCCGACAATCCCCCAGCTTTACGTGAAGGGCGAGTTCGTCGGTGGTTGCGACATCCTGCGTGAAATGTTCCAGGCCGGTGAGTTGCAAGACCTGTTCTCCGGCAAGGGCATCGCCACCAAGGCTGCCTGATCTCCCCTATTGTCGTCCTCGGGCCAAAATCGTGGTCCTCGAGCCCCCTATCGTCATCCTCGGGCTTGACCCGAGGATCCAAGGCGCCGGCCCTCCGGCGCCTTTCTCGTTGTTTTATTGGATTCTTAATCCACAACCGGCGATAAGCGGACCATGACGACGCAAAAGACAATGCCCCAGCAGCCGAAAATGCGGCTCGGACGCCTGGAATTGATCGCGCTGATCGCGGCGTTGATTGCGATCAATTCGATTGCCATCGATATCATGCTGCCCGGATTGCAGCAGATCGGCGCCAGTCTCGGCGTGACCGATGAGAATCACCGGCAATATGTCATCTCGGCCTATCTCTTCGGCTTCGGCTTTTTCCAGCTGCTTTACGGCCCGATCAGTGACCGCTTCGGACGCCGTCCGCCGCTTCTGTTCGGCCTCGCCGTCTTTGTCGTTTCCGCCATCGGAGCCGCCCTTTCGCCAACCTTCGCCATGCTTCTGGCCTTCAGGGCGCTGCAAGGCGCGGGCGCTGCGGCCACGCGTGTCGTCGCCGTCTCGGTCGTGCGCGACATATTCGAGGGGCGGCAGATGGCGGAGGTCATGTCGCTGGTCATGATGGTTTTCATGATCCTGCCCATCGTGGCGCCCGCGACTGGCCAGCTCATCATGCTGTTCGGCGAGTGGCACCTGATCTTCGCCTTCATGGCGGTCATGGCATTCGTCATCGCTCTATGGACGTTCTTCCGCCTTCCAGAGACGCTGCATCCTGGGGATCGCCGCTCTTTGACGCTGGCTTCCATCGTCGGCGGCTTCGGCATCGTGCTGAGCAATCGCGTGGCAGTCTGCTATACGCTCGCCGCCTCTTTCATCTTCGGCTCGCTCTTCGGCTTCATCAATTCGGCCTCGCAGATTTATCTCGATATCTACAAGCTTGGCCAATGGTTCCCCCTCGCCTTCGCCGGCGTCGCCGCGACGATGGCCCTGGCCTCCTTCATCAATTCCCGGCTGGTCGGACGCTTCGGCATGCGCCGCATTTCGCATTCCATGCTCGTCGCCTTTGTCGCAATCAGCCTCGTCTGGCTGCTGCTGTCGATGCGTGGAATCGTACCCTTCCCGCTTTACATGGCGCTGTTCGCCGCCATCATGTTCTGCTTCGGCCTGATCGGCGCGAATTTCAATTCGCTTGCCATGGAGCCGCTCGGCAAGGTGGCGGGGACCGCGTCGGCGGTGCTCGGCTTCACGCAGACATTGATCGGCGCAGCCATCGGCGCCGTCATCGGGCAGACCTTCGACGGCACGACGGTTCCGATATCAGCGGGCTATTTCGTGCTTGGCGCGATCGGCCTGATCTTCGTGCTCATCGCCGAACGCGGCAAACTGTTCCAGGCGCAGAACAAGCCTGCTGCGCAGGTTATTCATCTGGATTAGAAGTGTCATGGTTTAATTGAACCGCTGGCTGGCAGGACAACCATCTTTTCCAGCCGTCATTCTCGGGCTTCCGAGAAGCTGCCATAAGGGAAAAAATACCGTTCTGACAGACCGACCGTCGGTAGATTCTCGGGACAAGCCCGAGAATGACGGCCAGGTGGGAAGCACCACATAAACAAAAAGCCGCCCGGGAAACCCGAGCGGCTCTTCTTGTAAACTGTCCGAAAGATTAGCGCGAATAGAATTCGACGACCAGATTCGGTTCCATCTGCACAGCGTAAGGCACATCGGAGAAGGCCGGAACGCGGGCGAACTTCGCGGTCATCTTGTTGTGATCGACTTCGATATACTCAGGCACGTCACGCTCGGCGAGCTGGACGGCTTCGAGAACGATCACGAGCTGCTTCGACTTCTCGCGCACTTCGATCACGTCGCCCGGCTTGCAGCGGTACGACTGGATGTTGACGCGGCGGCCATTGACGTTGACATGGCCGTGATTGACGAACTGGCGCGCGGCGAAGATCGTCGGAACGAACTTGGCGCGGTAGACCACGGCGTCGAGACGCGATTCCAGAATGCCGATCAGGTGCTCGCCCGTATCGCCCTTGCGGCGGGAAGCTTCCTCATAGACCTTGCGGAACTGCTTTTCCGAAATATCGCCGTAATAGCCCTTGAGCTTCTGCTTGGCGCGCAGCTGCACGCCGAAATCGGAAAGCTTGCCCTTGCGGCGCTGGCCATGCTGGCCGGGGCCATATTCGCGGCGGTTGACGGGGGACTTCGGACGGCCCCAGATATTTTCGCCAAGACGGCGGTCGATCTTGTATTTTGCGGATTCGCGCTTGCTCATCGCATTTCCCTTCAAACGTAAACGACCGGAGCGTGAGCCCCGATCAAGGAAACGCGCCCTCCTCTGCCCTCCGTTTTCGAGGACTGACAGGACGATGCGCGCACGCTTTGCGGCATTCGTCCACGGGACACGTCAATGGAACGCAGGAACCTGAAAAGGCTCTTGCGCTGGCGGGTTTTTAGGCAGCGGAGAGGCGGATGTCAAGCCGCCGGCAATTGCTACGTTCTGTCATCAAGCGTGACACACCATAAAGCAGCAACATGGCAATATGGAGAAATGCTGACCAGGGGGAAAAGCCGGTGAACGTATCCTTCCGATTATCGCGCAATGGCCTTCTTGCATTGACCGCCCTGTTGATGTGCCTCAGCGCGGGGGAAGTCTTGGCGGCGCCTGCGCCGGACGCGATTCCGGTTCCGCAACCACGGCCCCAACAGGAAGAACCAAAACCGCAAGAGCCGCCCCCTGCTCCCGCTGCGCCGCCAGCAATGCCGAACGATGCGTCGCCAGAGGACGAAAAGGCGGAGAAGAAGGATGAGCGCGTCTACCAGACAGCTTGCCCGGCGCTGATGAATGGCGAGGTGCGGGGTAAGCTCGTTGCGCCTTTAACCGACGGCGATTGCGGAGAACGCTCGCCCCTGTCGCTCACCGCCATCGGCAAGGAGAACCCGCTGGCTTTGGCAGCGCCCGTCACCGTCAACTGCGCCATGGCCACCACACTCGCGCAATGGGCGGGCGAAGTGCGTAAGGCGGCGTTGAAATCCTTCAACGCGGAGATCGAGGCGGTCGCGACCGGCTCGGACTATCAGTGTCGAAAAGTCAATCGCGGCTCATCTGGCCGTGTGTCCGAACATGCCTTCGCCAACGCGCTCGATATCATGTCATTCCGCTTCAAGAATGGCCGAACGACCGAGTTGGCGGCCGGCTGGAATGGAAAGCCGGAGGAAAAAGAATTCTGGCGCTCCATTCACAAGACGAGCTGCGACATGTTCATGACCGTTATCGGCCCGGATGGCGACGCCGCCCATAAGACCAATCTGCACCTCGATCAGGGCTGCCACGGCACCAACTGTACGTCGCGCATTTGCCAGTAAACCGGTTTCGCGGCATTATTGGAGCCTGGATACTCCCAGTGACGAGGAGAAGAGCAATGAAAGTCGCAGAACTCTTGCTGAACACTGTCTTTGCTTCGCTAATTGCCGGCGCTGCCTATGCGGATACGCCGCCGAAGCGGTCGAGAGACTTTCAGGGCAGTTACCAGACGCTGGTCAAGGACCAGCACGCCTCGCCGCGGATCGCGGATTGCATCGCAACCGGCTACGATCTGGTCAAGATGAGCAGGATATTCGACCGGCTTGGCTTCACCGAAGAGGATATCGGCAAGGCTAGGACGGTGCGAAAGATGGGCCCGTTCAGCGACAGAGATGCGACGAAAATTTCCTCCGTCATTTCCGTCGCCGGTCAGGCGCGACCCCGCGCGAATTCCACCAACTGGGCGGATATCACGCTGCGCTGCGGCATCGTCAGGGGCAGGATCAAGGCGATCGAAATCAAACCTGCGGCGAAGTGAACCTACCCTGCGTCGAAGGCGGCCCGCGCCGCGCGCAAGGCCGCACGATGCCGCGCCCCCCAACTACCGAGCGCGTCGATCGGCCCGGCCAGTGAAGCCCCAAGTTCCGTCAGCGAATATTCCACCTCCGGCGGCGAAACCGGCTTCACCCGCCGCGCCACCAGCCCATCGCGCTCCAGCGACCGGAGCGTGACCGTCAACATGCGCTGCGAGATGCCTTCGATGCAGCGGCGCAGCGCGTTGAAGCGTAGCGGGTGTTCCTGAAGATTGAAGATCACGAGGATGCTCCATGTATCCCCAACCCGGTCAAGCACCTCGCGGATCGGGCAGCCGCCATCGCCGTCCGGCTCGAAACCCGGCGTCGTGGAAAGTAGCGGCGCGCCTTCTTCCGCTTTCGTCGAAATCGTCATGCTGCTGCTCCCGGTTACATCCATGTGCCCTGAATAGGAAAAAGTGCGTTCTTCACAAACCGCCAAGCCCGCCATAGGTAGTTACCATTGATAACCTGAATACAAAAAATACCTTAATCCTGCACAGAACGAAAGGAACAACTATCATGGCAAAGATCGCCCTCATCGGCGCCACGGGCTTCGTCGGCTCGCATATCCTCAAGGAAGCCGCCTCCCGCGGCCATTCCGTCACCGCCCTCGTCCGCCATCCCGAAAAGGTGGAAACGCTGGACAATGTCACAGCCGTCAAGGCCGACATTCTCGACACCGATGCGCTGGCGAAGGCGCTGGCCGGTCACGACCTCGTCATCTCCGCCTATAATCCGGGCTGGGGCGATCCGGAAATCCGCGCGACCCATGTGAAGGGCAGCCGCTCCATCAACGACGCGGCGAAGAAGGCCGGCGTCGCGCGCCTGATCGTCGTCGGCGGCGCCGGCAGCCTTGAAGTCGCCCCCGGCGTCCAGCTTGTCGATTCGCCGGATTTCCCCGCCGAATGGAAGCAAGGCGCGCTCGGCGCCCGTGACGCACTCAATGAACTGCGCGCTGAAAACGGCCTCGACTGGACCTTCGTTTCCCCCGCCATTCATCTGGAACCCGGGACACGCACCGGAAAATACCGTTTAGGTGGCGACCAGCTGGTTGTTGACGACAAGGGCGAGAGCAGGATTTCAACGGCTGACCTCGCCGTCGCCATTCTCGACGAGGCCGAACAGGGCAAGCACATCCGCAAGCGCTTCACGGCGGCTTATTAGAGCATTTCATATTTACACGGAAACAACTGTGCGCCCTTCACCCCCGTGGTTCGAGGCTCGCTACGCTCGCACCTCACCATGAGGGTGAGGGATTGCAACGCCGCAGTAGCCCTCATCCTGAGGTGCGTAGTGGAGCGAAGCGGAACGAAGCCTCGAAGGGCGCGGGCGCTTGGCGGTTCCATCAAAACAGGAACCGTACTAATGGCAGCGGCCGCCAGTTTCCTCCGGGTGACTTGAACACGAAAAGGTGCGTCCTTAACAAGATCAGGGGCGCGCCTTATGTGCGAGCCGATCTTTACTGAAAGGCTCACACAATGGAACTCGGCATCTACACATTCGCGGATATGGGGCCGGACCCGAAGACGGGCCGCCCGGTCACGCCCGCCGAAAGGCTCAGGAACCTCATCGAGGAAATCGAACTCGCCGACCAGGTCGGGCTCGATGTCTTCGGCGTCGGCGAGCACCACCGCCCGGAATATGCCGTCTCCGCTCCCGCCGTGGCGCTGGCGGGAGCCGCCACGCGCACGAAGAATATTCGCCTCACCAGCGCGGTGACGGTGCTTTCTTCCGACGACCCAATCCGCGTCTTCCAGAGCTTTTCAACTCTCGACCTTCTCTCGGGCGGCCGGGCGGAAATCATGGCCGGACGAGGCTCGTTCATCGAATCCTATCCGCTGTTCGGCTACGACCTCGATGATTATGACAAGCTGTTTGCCGAAAAGCTCGACCTGCTTCTGGCCGTGCGCGCCAATGAGCGCGTCACATGGTCCGGCGAACTGCGCGCGCCGATCAACGGTCGCGGCGTCTATCCGCGACCCATTCAGGACCCGCTGCCCGTATGGATCGCCGTCGGCGGCACGCCGCAATCCGTGGCCCGCGCCGGCTTCCTCGGCCTGCCGCTCGCCATCGCCATCATCGGCGGCGATCCCCAGCGTTTTACACCGCTGGTCGATCTCTATCGCGAGGCGGGAGCAAAAGCCGGCCATGCGCCGGACGCTTTACGCGTGGGCATCAATTCCATCGGCTATGTGGCGGAGGATTCGCAGACCGCTGCCGACGAGTTCTTCCCGCCTTATGCCCATGTCATGAGCCAGATAGGCCGCGAACGCGGCTGGCCGCCAACCACCCGCGCCCAGTTCGACGCCATGCGCGGCCCGCGCGGCTCGCTCCTGACCGGCAGCCCGCAAGAGGTGATCGACAAAATATTGCTCGAGCATTCCTATTTCAAACACGACCGCTTCATGATGCAGGCCGGCGTCGGCAATCTGCCGCACGACAAGATGATGAAGGCCATCGAGCTGTTCGGGACACGGGTGGCGCCGGAGGTGAGGAAGGCGTTGGGAGTGAGCGGTGATCAGTGATCAGTGAGCGGTGAGCGGTGAGCATCACTATCTTACTGCTTACTGCTTACTGCTTACTGCTTACTGCATACTGCTCACTGCTTACTGCTTACTGATCACTGCTTACTGATCACCACTCACTACTCCCCAACCCAAACCCCTGCATCAACCTTCTTGTCGAAAAATCCGGCTGGCCGGAGGTGAAGATGGCTATGTCGTCGCCATGCTCCGGCTGGGCGCCGCTGCTCGCCAAGAGCGAGCGTGCGCGGCGGGCAATCGCCTCTGCCGGGTCGAGCCAATCGACCGGCCAGGGCGCGAGCCGGCGAAAGACATTGGCCATGAAGGGATAATGCGTGCAGGCGAGCACGACGATATCCGTGCGCCCTCCGTCCTTCTCGATGAAGCACGGCGCGATTTCCGCCAGAACCGCCGCGTCATCCACCGCCTCGCCCCGGATATGCGCCTCCGCCATGCGGGCGAGATTTTCGCTTCCCACCAGATGCACATGGCATTGCGTGGCGAATGACTGGATCAGGTCGCGGGTATAGGCGCGCTTCACCGTGCCGGGTGTCGCCAGCACCGAGACGAGCCGCGAGCGTGTGCGCTCCGCCGCAGGCTTAATCGCCGGGACGGTGCCGACAAAGGGTGTTGCGGGATAGGCGCGGCGCAGATCGTCGAGCACCAGCGTCGAGGCCGTGTTGCAGGCAATGATCGCGATTTCCGGATCATGCTGGGCGATAAAACCGCCGAATAGCGTGACGATACGCGCCTTTAGCGCCTCTTCTTCCCATCCGCCATAAGGAAAGCCCGCATCATCGGCGATATAGACGAAGCGTCGGTCCGGCATCAGCACCCGCGCCTCGCGCAGCACTGTCAGCCCGCCAATGCCGCTGTCGAAGACCAATATCGGCCGGTCCAGCGCGATATCGACCGCCTTTTGCGCTACCGGTTCGACAAGCGTCATTCGCCTTGTTCCTTTTTCGCCCCCTTCGGCTTTTCGCGCCCTTCCGGCGCGCCGGAGCCGCGCGGATGCTTGCGCGTGAAATAATCGAGCGAGGTGACGACACCGCGCAACAGCTTCACCTCGGCTTCGCCAAATCCGGCGCGGGTCAGCACGGAGCGCAAATTGTGCGCCATGGTTTCCTTGCGCGCCGCGGGACGGAAATAGCCGCGCGCATCAAGAGCTTCCTCCAGATGGTTGAAGAAACCGTGAAGCGTTTCCTTGCGCGCCGGCTCCAGTTCCGGCCCGCGAAAGGCGGTATCGGTCTCGCTCTCCATGCCCGATTTCATCCATTCATAGGACATCAGCAGCACGGCTTGCGCGATGTTGAGCGAGGCAAAGGCCGGATTGACCGGGAAGGTCACCAGTTCGTCGGCAAGGCTCACCTCCTCATTGCTGAGGCCGAAGCGCTCGCGCCCGAAGAGGATGCCGATCTTCTGTCCCGCCGAAAAGCGCTGACGCAGCACCCTGCCCGCTTCCACCGGCCCGCGCACCGGCTTGAAGCCATCGCGCTCGCGCGCCGTGGTGGCGAATACAAAGCCAAGGTCCGCTATGGCGGAGGGCAGATCGCTATAGACCTTCGCGCCATCGATCACATGATCGGCCTTGCTCGCCGCCGCGCGCGCCTTCTCATTGGGAAACTCTTCGCGTGGATTGACGAGACGCAACTCGGAAAGCCCGAAATTCGCCATCGCCCGCGCCACCATGCCGATATTCTCCGGCAATTGCGGCTCAACCAGAATGATGGCGGGGCCTTCCGCGATGAATGGGCGATTTTTGTCCGTTCCGGCCATGACAGTCTCTTATATCTGAAATGCCGCACTCACTGGCACAATCGCGGGGAAAACTCAAACACGCCCCCTCGATATCGCCCTTTGCCTTGGCGCGACGTGGTGCTATAGGGGCGCGACCCACCAAGACAAGAGGCTTTTTCAATGGCGAAGATCAAGGTTGCGAACCCGGTTGTCGAGCTCGACGGCGATGAGATGACCCGCATTATCTGGCAGTTCATCAAGGACAAGCTCATCCATCCCTATCTCGACGTCGACCTGAAATATTACGATCTTTCGGTCGAAAACCGCGATGCCACCAGCGATCAGGTCACGATCGACGCCGCCAATGCGATCAAGCAATATGGCGTCGGCGTCAAATGCGCGACCATTACCCCCGATGAAGGCCGCGTCGAGGAATTCAAGCTCAAGAAGATGTGGAAGTCGCCCAACGGCACCATCCGCAACATTCTGGGCGGCGTGATCTTCCGCGAGCCGATCATCTGCAAGAACGTGCCGCGCCTGGTGCCGGGCTGGACCAAGCCGATCATCGTCGGCCGCCATGCCTTTGGCGATCAGTACCGCGCCACTGATTTCAAGTTCCCCGGCAAGGGCAAGCTCTCCATCAAGTTCGTCGGCGACGACGGCGAGGTGATCGAGCACGAGGTCTATGAAGCGCCGGGCGCCGGCGTGGCGATGGCCATGTACAATCTCGACGAATCGATCAAGGAATTCGCCCGCGCCTCGTTCAATTATGGCCTGCAGCGCGGCTATCCGGTCTATCTCTCCACCAAGAACACGATCCTCAAGGCCTATGACGGCCGCTTCAAGGATATTTTCCAGGAAGTGTTCGACGCCGAGTTCAAGGCCGAATTCGAGAAGAAGAAGATCTGGTACGAGCATCGCCTGATCGACGACATGGTCGCCTCCGCGCTCAAATGGTCCGGCGGCTATGTCTGGGCTTGCAAGAACTACGATGGCGACGTGCAGTCGGACATCGTGGCGCAGGGCTTCGGCTCGCTCGGCCTGATGACCTCAGTGCTGATGACGCCGGATGGCAAGACGGTGGAAGCGGAAGCCGCGCATGGCACTGTCACCCGCCACTATCGCCAACACCAGAAGGGCGAGGAAACCTCGACCAACTCGATCGCCTCGATCTTCGCCTGGACGCGCGGCCTCGCACACCGCGCCAAGCTTGATAATAACGCCGAGCTGAAGCGCTTTGCCGACACACTCGAGAAGGTCTGTGTCGATACGGTTGAATCCGGCTACATGACCAAGGATCTGGCGCTGCTGATCGGCCCGGACCAGCCTTGGCTCTCGACCACCGGCTTCCTCGACAAGATCGACGAGAATTTGCAGAAGGCGATGGCTGCGTAAATAAGTCCGACGCTATTTCCCTCCCCCTTGCGGGGAGGGTGGCCCGTAGGGTCGGGTGGGGGTGGTGACGTTTGCGCTTTTGCCGGAGAAATTGGCGTAACGTCACCACCCCCATCCGCCCGCTGACGCGGGCACCTTCCCCGCAAGGGGGAAGGAGGCACCACACCGAAACCCGGCCTTCCGAGGCCGGGTTTTCTTTTGGAGGGAATGGGTGCATCCTGCTGTTATCGAAGGAGGTCCTCCATGTCCGAACTGACGCTCTATACCAATCCCATGTCGCGCGGGCGCATCGCCCGCTGGATGCTGGAAGAGATCGGCGAGCCTTATAATGTGGAAATCCTCGATTTCGGGCCGCCGATGAAGAACGACGAATATTGCGCGATCAACCCCATGGGCAAGGTTCCCGCGCTGCGCCACGGTTCGCATGTTGTCACCGAAGCTGCCGCCATTTGCGCCTATCTGGCGGATACTTTTCCGCAGGCAGGGCTGGCTCCTCGTCCGGAGGAGCGCGCCGATTACTATCGCTGGATGTTCTTTGCCGCCGGTCCCGTAGAGGCGGCGCTGACCAACCATGCGCTCGGCCTCGAGCCGCCGGCTGAAAAAAGTCGCATGGTCGGCTATGGAACCTACACGTCCGTTCTCGATGCCCTGGAAAAGGCCGTATCGCGTCATCCCTATATTGCCGGCGAGCGTTTCACCGCCGCTGACGTTTATGTCGGCTCGCAAGTATCCTGGGGTCTTGGCTTCGGCACGCTCGAACCGCGCCCAGCCTTCACCGCCTATGCGCAGCGGCTAAAGCAACGCCAGGCCTTGGCTCGCGCCAATGAGTTGGACGATGCCGCCGCACAGAGCATGAAGAAGGCTTCAAGCTGATTGGTCGTATCAAAACCGAACCACAGCACAATTCGCGAATTGTGCTGTCAGGAACGCAGCGAAGCTCTTGCCCTCCATTGGCCGGCGGCTTAAGCCTCGAAGCATGAAAATTGCGACATGGAACATCAACGGTATCAAGGCGCGGATCGATAACCTTCTGCGTTGGCTGCAGGAGTCAGCGCCCGATGTCGTCTGCCTTCAAGAGATCAAGTCCGTCGATGAGCTGTTTCCAAGACTGGAAATCGAGGCTCTAGGCTATCATGTGGAGACTCATGGCCAGAAGGGCTTCAACGGCGTTGCCATTCTTTCCAAAAACACACCGGATGAAGTCTTGCGCGGGCTTCCCGGCGCGGATACGGATGAGCAATCTCGTTTCATCGAGGCAGTGTTTTCGCGGCCTGGCGGCGTCATTCGCGTCGCTTCCCTCTATTTGCCAAACGGCAACCCGGTGAATACCGAGAAATATCTCTACAAGCTCGCCTGGATGGAAAGGCTGGAGCGCTGGGCATCGAGCCGTCTCCCATTGGGGGAGCCTTTGGTGCTTGCCGGAGACTATAATGTCATACCGCAGCCGCAGGATGCGAAACATCCAGAACAATGGCTCAATGACGCGCTTTTCCTCCCCGCGACAAGGCAGGCATTCCGCAGGCTGGAAAATCTGGGTTTCAGCGATGCGATCCGTTCCGTCAGCGACGCGCCCGATCTCTATACATTTTGGGATTATCAGGCGGGCGCATGGCGGCGCAACAATGGCATCCGCATCGATCACCTGATGCTGTCGCCGGAAGCCGCCGATCGCCTTGTCTCCGCCGATATCGAAAAATATGTGCGCGCGTGGGAGAAGCCGTCCGACCACGTACCGGTCGTTATCGAGCTGACGATCTAGAGAGCTTCCTCTTTTAAGGGAACCACTTGGTGTCCTTTTGCGCCGTTGTCGTGAATGGATAGGTTGAGGCATGGATTCCTGTGCTTGTCACAGATGAGATGCTCTAGACCACGTCCCGCGCCAACGATTTGCCGCATTTGGCGGGCCGCATGATCCCAAAAAGTTGCAGACTTTTCGAACAAAATCATGCGGCTTAAAAAGCATGATCCCGAAAGGTACGCACCCTTCTCGGGTGAGATTATGCTTTAAAAACAAATACCTGTAGCGGGATACTTAAACTCAATTGCATCCCGTTCTCGTGCAAAGCTGACGAGGGAGGATTTCAATGGTTCATCGATTCTTCAAAATTGCAGGTGTTGCCGCCGGTGCCTTTGCTGTCACGGCTTTTGCCGTCAATACGGATCTTTTAGCGCCGGAAGAACGGCCTCGCCCGCTCGTCATCGCCCACCGCGGCCTTGGCCAGACCTTCTCGCGTGAAGGGCTGCAGAACGACACCTGCACGGCAACGCGGATATTCCAGCCGGAGCATCCTTATCTCGAAAATACGATCGAAGGCTTCAAGGCGGCCTTCGCGGCCGGCGCCGATATTGTCGAATTCGATGTGCACCCTACCACTGACGGCCAGTTCGCCGTCTTCCACGACTGGACCATCGATTGCCGCACCGAAGGGACAGGCGTCACCCGCAAGCAGAGTCTTGCCGACCTCAAAAAGCTCGACATAGGTTATGGCTATACCGCCGATGGCGGAAAAACCTTTCCGTTCCGTGGCAAAGGCGCAGGCCTGATACCGTCGCTTGACGAGGTGCTGGCGGCCTTTCCGGACCGGCGCTTTCTCATCAACATCAAGAGCAATGACGAGCGGGAGGGCCACCTTCTCGCCGCCAGGCTCAATACCCTTCCGCCCGAACAGCGGGCAAATATCATGGTCTATGGCGGCGGCAAGGCGATCGACACTTTCAAAGCGTCCAGCCCCGAAACCAAGGTTCTGGGAACCGATGGAGCGATCCGTTGCTTCATCCGCCACGCGCTGCTCGGCTGGAGCGGTTATGTGCCGCAAGATTGCCGGCAGACGCTGTTCATGGTCCCGGCGAATTTCGCGCCCTTCATCTGGGGATATCCGAACCGGCTTGCCGCGCGCCTCGAAGACCATGGCTCGCTTCTCGTCACTCTCGGGCACAATAATGGCGAAAAGTCTACAACCGGCGTCGATGACGAACAGACGCTACGGCGAATTCCTGCCCGGTTCAACGGCGCCATCTGGACCAACCGTGTCGACCGCATCGGTCCGCTGGTCCACACCCCGGTCGATTAATCCACCAAGCTAAAGATTTTCGCGAAAGCCTGAGCGCAGGCGGGGAGAAACAAAAGGCGCAGCCTTCGAGCCGCCGCGCCCCGCCTTTCTCATCTCAACCGGGCAAGTTGCTGAATTTGCGGATATTCCTGTCGACCACGGATTCAGGCAGAAAGCGCCGCATGAATCTGCCCTGCCCTGCCAGTTTCCCGGCGGTGTAGCGCCGTTTCGGCTGCGCTTCGGTGGCGGCTTTCACTACGGTTTGCGCCACCACTTCCGGAGCGTCGCCCCCTTCCACACCGCTGCGCATCTGCCTTTCGACCTGCGCGCGTATCGTATCGTAGATGGAAAGCGGCTGGTCTGGGCGCGTGATGTTTTCTTCAAACGAGGTGCGGGTAAGACCCGGCTCGACGAGCACGACCCGAATGCCGAACGTGCGCAGTTCATGATCGAGCGATTCCGAATAGCCTTCGATCGCGTGCTTGGTGGAGGCGTAAAGCGCATTGTAGGGCGACGGGATCAATCCCAGGACGGAGCTCATATTGATGATCCTGCCCGCCCGCTGCCGCCGCATGATCGGCAATATGGCATTCGTTACGCGCAGAACGCCGAAGACATTCACATCGAACAAAGCCTGCGCCTGCTCGGCGGAGGATTCCTCCGCGCCGCCAACGAGGCCAATGCCGGCATTGTTGACCAGTAGATCGATGCGTCCCGCTTCGCGCAGAACCTCATCCACCATCTTTTTGACCGACGCGTCGTCGGTCACGTCGCAGACCAGCATGGCAATGCCATCAGATGTCTCAGTGACCGCCTTCCGGCTGGTTCCGAACACGCGATAGCCGGTCTCCTTCAAGGCTCTTGCCGTTGCAAGGCCAATACCCGACGATGCGCCTGTGACTATGGCTACGCGATTCTCCGTCTTGGTCATCTGATCTCAATTCTCCTGTTGCAGGGTGGACTATCCACTCCGCGACAGTTAGTATCATTTTGAAATCGAGTCACTATCAAAATAATATGAACACCGACAATCTTCTGGACGAGCCATGCCCCATTGCGCGCAGCCTGACCCTCGTCGGCGACGCGTGGAGCATGTTGATATTGCGCGACGCCCATGCCGGCATCACGCGTTTTGATGATTTCCGCAAAAGTCTCGGTATCGCGCCCACGATGCTGACGCGCCGTCTTGCGACGCTGACAGAGGAAGGCCTGCTGGAAAAGCGGCGTTATCAGGAGCGGCCGCCGCGTGATGAGTATGTGTTGACGCTCGCCGGACAGGATTTTCTGCCGGTGCTCTTCATGATTGGTGGCTGGGGCAGAAAGCACCGCGGCGGCGGCAAGCTGACGCGCTTTCTGGACGCTGAAATGGGAACAGACATCGAGCCTGTCGCCGTGGATAACATTACAGGCGCAAAGATCGGAACGCGGGCGATCCGGATTATAAAACCATGACAGGCTCAGTCACTTCAAGCGTAAGCGCGAATTTCTGTGCACCTTTTCGTATTGAGTATGTTTTGACATGAGGTGTCCACTTAACGGAGGTGGACACCAAGTGATTGAGGACGATGAACGGAAGCTGCCGGTGAGGCGGGTGTTGCGCAACGGGCGCCGACGCTACGATGCGGCGTCGAAAGCGCGTCTTGTCGCGGCGTGCCTTGAGCCCGGCGTGTCGGTATCGCGACTTGCGCTTGAGCATGGGATCAACACGAATCTTCTGCGCAAATGGATAAAGACCGCCAGGGAAGCCCAATCTCTGCCGCCCTCGGCGACATCGGCGTTCATTCCGGTTGTCGCGGCGGATCGCAGCTCGCCGATGCAGGGCAGCGTATTGGATATGCCGGCCACGCGTGGTGACGGGCGGCTGGCGGCATCACACAGGACGGGCCGGTTGTCCTCGCCGGCCCGGTTGAACGCGTCACTGCCGAACGGCGTGGAATTGACGCTGGAATGCGGGGATGTGGATGGGTTGACGGCGATGTCAGGAGCGTTGGGCGATGTTCAGGCTGGGCGCTGATCTTCAAGTCTATCTGCACCGCGAGCCGATCGATTTTCGGGCCGGGATCAACAGCCTTGCGGTTCTGGTTCAGGAGACGATGGCGCTCGATCCGTTTGCTCCGGCGGTTTTTGCGTTCTGCAATAAACGTCGCGACCGGATGAAGCTCGTCGCCGAGCAGCTTCATATCGAGGTGAAGGCGAAGGTCCTGCAGAATGTGCGGTTCAAATATGCCTGCCGCCACTGCGAGCGGACCGGCATCACCACGCCGGTCGTGATCGCGCCGATGCCCGCGCAACCGTTGCCTGGCAGCATCGCCACTGCCTCGACGCTGGCCTTCGCGCTGGTTCATAAATATGTCGACGGCACCCCGCTCTACCGCCTGGCGCAGGTCTTCGAGCGCGCCGGGGTTCCCGTCAGCCGTGGCGCTCTGG
>NZ_QJTF01000004.1 GCF_003217235.1 Paramesorhizobium leguminum
CGATAAAATTCCACAACAGAATGCTTGAAAGCAGTGCTGTGCCTGGACATGAAAAACCCCCGAAGGTTGACATCCAACTTTCGGGGGTCAGTTCAGCGAGGCCGGGCTTTCATGGTTTTAAGATCGCGCGTTGTTATGCGGATTTCTTCTTGTCGTCGTCGATTTCCTCGTAATCAGCATCGACCACATCGTCATCCGACTTGTCGGAGGCTGCGGCTTCTTCGCCGCCTTCCGAAGCTTGAGCGGACTCATACATGGCCTGGCCAAGCTTCATCGAGACTTCCGCAAGCGTCTGCGTCTTCGCCTTGATGTCCTCGGCGTCGTCGCCTTCCAGCGCTGTCTTCAGCGAGGCGAGCGCATCCTCGATCGACTTCTTGTCATCCGCGGAAACCTTGTCGCCATAATCCTTGAGCGACTTTTCCGTCGAATGCGCAAGCGCTTCGCCCTGGTTCTTGGCCTCGACCGTCTCGCGGCGCTTCTTGTCGGCTTCGGCATTCGCCTCGGCGTCCTTGACCATCTTTTCGATGTCCGCGTCGGAAAGGCCACCCGATGCCTGGATACGGATCTGGTGCTCCTTGCCCGTGCCCTTGTCCTTGGCCGAGACGTTGACGATGCCGTTAGCGTCGATGTCGAAGGTCACCTCGATCTGCGGTACGCCGCGCGGTGCGGGCGGGATGCCGACGAGATCGAACTGGCCGAGCATCTTGTTGTCCGCCGCCATCTCGCGCTCGCCCTGGAAGACGCGGATCGTCACGGCGGACTGGTTGTCCTCAGCCGTGGAGAAGGTCTGCGACTTCTTGGTCGGGATCGTCGTGTTGCGGTCGATCAGGCGGGTGAACACGCCGCCCAGCGTCTCGATGCCCAGCGACAGCGGGGTCACGTCGAGAAGCAGCACGTCCTTGACGTCGCCCTGTAGCACGCCAGCCTGGATCGCGGCGCCGATGGCGACCACTTCATCCGGGTTGACGCCCTTGTGCGGCTCCTTGCCGAAGAAGGCCTTCACCACTTCCTGCACCTTGGGCATGCGCGTCATGCCGCCGACGAGAATGACCTCGTCGATTTCGGCTGCCTTGAGGCCGGCATCCTTGAGCGCTGCCTTGCAGGGCTCGATGGTGCGCTGGATCAGATCATCCACCAGGCTTTCGAACTTGGCGCGGGTGAGCTTCATCGTCAGGTGCTTCGGACCGCTGGCATCCGCCGTGATGAACGGCAGGTTGATTTCGGTCTGCTGCGCGGAGGAGAGCTCGATCTTGGCCTTTTCCGCAGCTTCCTTGAGGCGCTGCAGGGCAAGCTTGTCGTTCTTGAGATCGATGCCCTGTTCCTTCTTGAACTCAGCCGCCAGATATTCGACCAGACGCATGTCGAAATCCTCGCCGCCGAGGAAGGTATCGCCATTGGTTGACTTCACCTCGAACACGCCGTCGCCGATTTCAAGAACCGAGACGTCGAAGGTACCGCCGCCAAGGTCATAGACAGCGATCGTCTTGCCTTCCTTCTTTTCAAGCCCGTAGGCGAGAGCGGCAGCGGTCGGCTCGTTGATGATGCGCAGCACTTCGAGGCCGGCGATCTTGCCCGCGTCCTTGGTTGCCTGGCGCTGGGCGTCGTTGAAATAGGCGGGAACCGTGATGACGGCCTGTTCGACCTTTTCGCCAAGATAGGCTTCGGCGGTTTCCTTCATCTTCTGAAGGATCATCGCGGAAATCTGCGAAGGCGAATATTTCTTGCCGTGCACCTCGACCCAGGCATCGCCATTGTCACCCTTGACGATCTTGTAAGGCACAAGGTCCTTGTCCTTCTTGACCATCGGGTCGTCATAGCGGCGGCCGATCAGGCGCTTGACGGCGAACAGCGTTCCCTCCGGATTGGTCACGCCCTGACGCTTGGCGGGCTGACCCACCAGGATTTCGTCGCTATCCGTAAACGCCACGATCGAAGGCGTGGTGCGCGCGCCCTCGGCATTTTCGATGACCTTCGCGTTTTTGCCATCCATGACGGCGACGCAGGAGTTGGTCGTTCCCAGATCGATACCAATTACTTTTGCCATATCACGTTCTCCATTCAGCAGGCTGCCGGGACCTCTGCCGAGCGTTCCATTCAGCAGCCCCTACGGGGTTTAAACAGCACGTGGGCCCGTTGCCCGGAAACCAGCACGCCGCACGCGGCGTATATAAGTAGGGCGGTTTTTCCCTGCAAGCCGCGAAGCCGCGACGGGCGGTAAAAACCTTGGGATTGGGTAGACTTAGATATCTTCCCAGCCGCAGCTTTCTCCCGCACGATAGATGGCATCGATAAATTTTTGGTTTTCAAGCGAATTTTCCAATGTGAAGACCGGTACGTCTTCGCCCGCCACAGCCTTGGCGAAGTTCTGCGCTTGAAGCTGGTAGTGGTTAACGTCCTGGAAATTCCATTCGCGCGCTTCCGTGTGACTGGCATCGTGGAGCGTTATACGGGCGTGGCCGTATTTGCCGGTATTGAAGGGCGCATGGACCTCGATGAAGCCCTTGTCGCCATGGAAAACCATGGACTGGCGCTGCGCCATCTGGGTGGAAACGTAAAAGCTAAGATCGAATCCTTCGAATTCCGCCGTGACATTGGCATAGCGGTCAGTACCGAAATCCGGGTCACGCTCGACCGTTGCCCGCACGCGCTTGGGTTCCAGCCCCGTGCTCATACGGGTGGCGACAACAGGATAAACGCCGATATCGGGCAGCGCCCCGCCGCCGAGCGCCGGTTGATTGCGCATATTGCCGGGATCCTTGTTGAAATAGGTGAAGGCGCCCTGCACATGGCGGAGCGCACCGATGGCGCCGGAAGCGATCAATTCGCGCACCTTGATCCATTGCGGGTGATGATAGACCATGAACGCCTCGGCGATCAGAACATTGTGAGCATCGCGCGCGCTGATCAGCGCTGCGATTTCGCTTGCATGAAGCGCGATCGGCTTTTCGCACAGCACATGCTTCCCCGCTTCCGCCGCCTTTATCGCCCATTCCACATGCTGGGAGGTCGGCAGCGGAATATAGACGCCGTCGATGGTTTCGGAGGCGAGCATTTCCTCATACGAGCCCAAAGCATGCGGCGCGCCGAACCGATCAGCCACGGCGCGGGCCTTGGCGATATCGCGGCTGGCGATCGCCGTCACCACGCCGTTATCTGCCGCGCAAAGCGCTGGAATCACTTGGCTAACGCCGATTTTTGCCGTCGAAAGAACACCCCAGCGGAACATGGCAACTCCTCAATGTTTGTTTGGGGCAAGCTATCCACCGACATGACAAAAAGAAAGGCTGGACAAAATGAAAGGCTGGAGGCCACTCAGGATTTGTAGAAATCGATGAAGGCGCGCAGCGCCGGGCGCATCCGCCTGCGGCTGGGATAATAGAGATAAAAGCCGGGGAAGGGCGCGCACCAATCCTCCAGCACCCGCACCAGTCGGCCATCGGCAACGGCGTCGGCCACATGAAGATCGAACAGGAACGCCAGACCGGCGCCCTGAAGCGCGGCTTCGAGGGCGAGCCTGTCATCATTGAGGATCAGGGGGCCATTGACTGCCATGTCGATGGTTTCATCGCCTTTTTCGAATTCCCAGCGATAAATGCGGCCGGATGAAAAGCGATGGTTGATGCAGCGGTGGTGTATGAGATCCGATGGATGCTGCGGAATGCCATGTCGTGCGAAATAGGCGGGCGTGGCGACGACCGCGCCGCATATCGACGGCCCGAAACGCACAGCCACCATGTCGCGCTCAAGACTTTCATTGAGCCTTATTCCAGCATCGAAGCCTTCGGCGACGATATCGACGAAATTATCCTCGATGCAGATATCGAGCGTGACATCGGGATACGTTTCGCAGAATTCGCCGAAGCGCTGCGCCACCATAAGATGACCGACCGCTCGCGGCACGCTCAGCCGCAGCGTGCCGGCGACGGTATCCTTCATTTCCACTGCAGCGCCGAGCGCCAGTTCGATTTCGCTGAGCGCCGGTGACAGGCGCTCGAGAAGCCGTCTGCCCGCCTCCGTCGGCGCGACGCTGCGAGTCGTGCGCGCAAGCAGCGCCACACCGAGACTTTCCTCCAGTGTTGAGATGGCATGGCTGACGGCGGATGGCGCGATCTGCAGTTCCCTGGCTGCGGCGCGAAAGCTGCCATGCGCGGCGACGGAGGCGAGAACGGCGAGTTGTGAGAGCTGGTTTCGGTTCATTGTTCTAAATTATAGAACGGCCCGTAAAATTAAAGCGATATTATCGAATAGTGCCTACAACCCTATCTATGGCATCCCATCCAAAGGAGCTTCCAGATGAAAACACGCAAACTTGGGCAAGAACTCACTGTATCCGCTGTCGGCCTCGGCTGCATGGGCATGAGCTTCGCTTATGGCGGGCAGGAGGAGAAGGATGCGATCCGGACATTACACCGGGCGGTGGAAATCGACGTCACCTTTTTCGATACGGCGGAAGTCTACGGACCCTTCGAAAACGAGAAACTCGTCGGCAAGGCATTGAAAGACGTGCGCGACCGCGTCGTCATCGCCACCAAATTCGGCTTCAGGATCGACCCATCTGGAAGCGGTATTGTCGGCCTCGGCAGGCGTCAGGAACTCGATAGCCGGCCGGAAAATGTGAAGGCGGTCGCCGAGGCATCGCTCAAGCGGCTTGGCATCGATGTGATCGATCTCTTCTACCAGCACCGCGTCGACCCGAACGTGCCGATCGAAGAGACCGTCGGCGCCATGGCCGAACTGGTACGGGAAGGCAAGGTGCGGACGCTTGGGCTTTCGGAAGCAAGCGCGGCCACCATCCGCCGCGCCCATGCGGTGCATCCTATCGCCGCCGTGCAGAGCGAATATTCGCTGTGGACCCGCGATCCGGAGGAAGAAGTCCTCGCCACCTGCCGCGAGCTTGGCATCGGCTTCGTGCCCTACAGCCCGCTTGGACGTGGACTCCTGACCGGCACGATCCGCAAGGCGGACGAACTTGGCGCGGATGACTGGCGCAAGACCCAGCCACGCTTCCAGGCTGAAAATCTGGCGGCCAATGTGGCGCTTGTCGATACGCTGGAGGAAATCGCAAAAGAGAAGGGCGTAACGACGGCACAGCTCGCGCTCGCATGGGTTCTGCACCAGGGCGATTTCATCGTGCCGATTCCCGGCGCGCGCAAGATCAAGCATCTGGAAGAAAACGCGGTGGCGGCCGATATCGTACTCGACAGCGCCGAAATCGCCCGGATCGGCGAGGCGCTCTCACCGTCGCGCGTAGCGGGCAAGCGCTATGCGGAAGCGATGCTGGCGCTGGTGGATAAGTAACTCTGGATACCTCCTTCCCCCTTGCGGGGAAGGTGGCCGCGTAGCGGACGGATGGGGGTGGTAAAGGCAGCGCGCTGTGATCGTCTGTTAGAGTGCAAACGTCACCACCCCCACCCGACCCTACGGGCCACCCTTCCCGCAAGGGGGAGGGAAGGGGCCGTGCCTATTATTTCCCCACCAACCCCATTCTCCGCGCCAGCCTGCGCTCGATTGCCGAAAGTCCGTCGTAAATAAGCACTGCCAGTACCCCGACGATCAACCCACCCTGCAGGATGAAGGCGAGGTTGTTGGAGATGAGGCCGGCGATGATGACCTCGCCCAGCGTCTTTGCCGCCACCGTGGACCCGATGGTGGCGGTGGAAAGGCTGATCACTACGGAAAGCCGGATGCCAGCCAGAATAACGGGAAGCGCCAGCGGCAGCTCGACCTTGAAAAGCCTCTGGCGCTCGTTCATGCCCATGCCCTTGGCCGCCTCCATCACGGTGCCGGGCAAATTGGTGAGGCCGGTTAGCGCGTTCTCGAAAATCGGCAGCAGCCCATAGAGGAACAGCGCGATCAGCGTCGGCTTGGCGCCGAAGCCGATGGCTGGGACCGCAAGCGCCAGCACGGCGACAGGCGGAAAAGTCTGGCCCACATTGACGAGGCTGCGCGACAGGGGCAGGAATTCCGCGCCGATGGGCCTCGTGACGAGGATTGCCAGCGCCAGTGCCACAAAAATGGCGGCAAGCGTGGCGGCGAGGACGATGCCAAGATGCTCGAGCGTCAGCATCAGGAGGCTGCCCTGATTGTAGATCGCAGGCGCGCCGTTTTCCGTCAGCGGCTGCAGAACCGGCTCGAACCAATGCGGCCGCAGGAGAAAGACCACCAGCAAAGCGAGCACGCAAAGCCGTAGGACAAGCGGCAGGGAAAGCCTCATGCCGGCCTCGCCGCGCGCTTGACAAGGCCCTGCACGGTGACACGCCCGATGCGTTTGCCATCTGCCTCCACCGGCAGCGCTTCGCGCCCGGACCAGAGCAGTTCTGCGAGAGCGTCGCGCTGCGTCGCCGCGGCCGGCAAAGCCGGGCCCTTCGCTGTTCCCGGCTCCACCGCATCGCGAATTTGGTTCAGCGACAACAGCCGGAAGGCCCTGTCGCCCGCGCCGACCAGCGTTTCGACGAAGGGCGTGGCGGGCTTTTTGAGGATTTGCGCCGGCGTCGCATATTGAATCAGTTTGCCCTCATCCATGACGGCGATGCGGTCGCCCAGAAGAATGGCTTCCTCCATGTCGTGGGTGACGAGGATGATGGTGGTGCCGAACCGTTTGTTGATGGCGAGAATGTCTTCTTGCGCCTTGGCCCGGATCACCGGATCGAGCGCGCCGAAGGGCTCGTCCATGAGAAGCACGTTCGGCTCCGCCGCCAGCGCACGCGCGACGCCCACGCGCTGTTGCTGGCCGCCCGAAAGCTCGCGCGGGTAGCGCGGGCCGAAAGTGGCGGGATCGAGCTGGAACAGTTCCAGAAGCTCGCCCACCCGCGCGGCTATGCGGGCCTTGTCCCAGCCGAGCAGGTCAGGCACGGTGGCGATATTCTGCGCCACCGTGCGATGCGGGAAGAGCCCGTTGCCCTGGATGGCATAGCCGATATGGCGGCGCAGCTCATAGGCCGGCACGTCTCTATTGTCGCGGCCATCGAGCTTGATTACGCCTGAGGTCGGCTCGACCAGGCGGTTGATCATGCGCAGCAGCGTGGTCTTGCCGGACCCTGAGGTGCCGACGACCGCGGTGATGGTGCGCGGCTCGACCACGAAGGACACATCCTTCACGACTTCCTCGTCGCCATAGCGCTTCGTTATGTTTTCGATCTCGATCATGCGGACACCTTTCGGCTGCCGTTGAATGTGCTCATTTCGGTAATGGCATCGAGTATGACGGCGGCGGCAAAGGCGAGCGCCACGGTGGGCACCGCGCCAAGCAGCACCAGATCCATCGCCGTCTGGCCGATGCCCTGAAAGACGAAGACCCCGAAACCGCCGCCGCCGATGAGCGCGGCGATGGTGGCAAGGCCGATATTCTGCACCAGCACGATCCTTATCCCGGTCAGGATGACCGGAAAGGCGAGCGGAAACTCGATCTGGAAGAGGCGCTGCCAGGTGGTCATGCCCATGCCGCGCGCCGCTTCGTTCGCCGCCGGCGGCACGCCTGCAAGCCCCGCCACGGTGTTCGCCACCACGGGGAGGAGCGAATAGAGGAACAGCGCTATAAAGGCGGGCGGCGCGCCGATGCCGCGAATGCCAATGGCGCTTGCGCCCGGCACATGCAGGGCGATCCAGCCGAGCGGCGCGATCAGGAGACCGAAAAGCGCGATGGATGGGATCGTCTGGATGATGTTGAGGACGTTCAGCACCGCGTCACGCAGCACCGGCACGCGGTGGCAGAGAATGCCGAGCGGTATGCCCACCGTCACCGCCGCCGCGAGCGAGCCGAGCGCCAGTTCCAGATGCGTGGCGCCCTCGGTCCAGAAACTGTCGGCGCGGTTGGCATATTCCTTGAGGATCGACAGGCCGTTCCAGCTGCCTGAAAGAAGAATCGCGCCAAGCGCCAGCGCGGCGAGCCCGAGCGCGCCGACGCGTGCGGCGGGCCGCAGGTCGAGCCGGGCCAGGCTATCGGTGATGAGCAGCGTAAAGGCGAAGCTCAGGAGCCAGAAGCCGGAGGCGGGCGAAACGCGGGCGTACGTGTTGCCGTCCGGCGTCAGATGACCGGGAGTAAGACCGATGAGGACGAGTAGCGCGACAAGCGCTGCAACCCCTGCTGCCAGCCGCCATAAAATGCCAAAACGCATGAGGCCGATGAGCGTGGCCGTGCCGAGAACGCAAACCAGCGTGATTGCCGCCCATACTGGAAGGGCCTCGAAGATCGTTCGTCCCTCGCCGGCAACGATCCGGTTGGCGCGGAAGGTGGCGAAGGGCAGGAGGATGCCGCACATCGCGATTATGGCGATGACGACGCCGAGTTTGTCGAGGCCGATGCGTCCCATGCCTCCCTCCCCAAATAGCGCCTCGCTGACCACGAAATTACTTCACGAAACCGTTCTTCGTGAGGAAATCCGTTGCCACGGCCTTTGCCGGTTCGCCGCCTACCTGGACGCGTCCGTTCAGACCCTGCAGGGTGACGAGATCGAGCTTTTCGAACACCGGCTTAAGCAGCGTTTCGATTTGCGGATATTTCTTCAACACTGCCTCACGGATGATCGGCGTCGGCTGGTAGACGGGCTGAACGTGCTTGTCGTCCTGGAGGACGGCGAGGCCGGATTCCGCAATGCCGCCATCGGTGCCATAAACCATCGCGGCGTTGGCGCCACTGGTCTTGTTGGCGGCGGCTGCGATGGTTGCCGCCGTATCACCGCCTGAGAGGGTGATGAGCTGGTCCGGCTTCAACGTGAAACCGTAGGCCGTCTGGAAAGCAGGCAATGCCCCGGCGGAATTGACGAACTCCGAGGACGCGGCAAGCACGATATCGCCGCCACCGGCGACATATTTGCCGAAATCGCTGAAGGTGACGATCTTGTTCGGCTCCGCGACGTCCTTCCGCAGCGCGACGCCCCAGGTGTTATTGGCGGGCGACGGCGTCAGCCAGACGATCTTGTTGGCGTCGAAATCGAGCTTCTTGGCTTCGGCATAGGCTTGGCCTGCATCTTTCCAGAGCGGATCGCCGGCCTTTTCGAAGAAGAACGCGGCATTGCCGGTATATTCAGGATAGATGTCGATCTCGCCGGCTATCAGCGCCTTGCGCATCACCGGCGTCGTTCCGAGCTGGATGCGGTCCGTGACGGGAACGTCGCCGGCCTTGAGCACGGCAAGGATGATATTGCCCAGCACGCCGCCTTCCGTATCGATCTTGGAGGAAACGACGACCTGCGCGTTCGCGGAAGCGGTGGCAAGCCCGAGGCCCAGAACTGCGCCGAGCGCGGCTTTAAGAAAGAAATTCCGATAGGACATGTCCGTATTCCCTTTGTTCCGGTGCGGACTGGGGAGGAACCATCGATATGAGCCAAAGGGAAGTACCCCGACCCTATCCTACTGACATCCGGTGTCTGGAGCATGATCGGATAAGATCATGCGGTAAACCAAACGGAGCGTCCCATTGAAACCTTTCAGAATGCTTTAGGTTGCAAAACTCCGCGCAAACAGCCGGTTCAGGTCGGTTATGACAGCGCGAGCGCTCTCTCCGAGCAACAACCCTTCGTTAAGCCGGTCGGACGCCACCTGCTGAAAGGCCATGAAACCATCGTGGCGCGGGCGCAGCCAGGCGCCTTCCAGCGTCTTGCGCGTGGCCGTGTAGAAATCGCTTGTCGCCGCGTTCACCACTTGGTCTTCCCATGCGGCGGCGTGACCGGGCTGTCCACCGGAAGCGGCGTAGAGGCCGCGCTGGACATCGCCGCCGGCAATCCAGTAGGCAAAATCGATGGCTTCGCGCTGGTTTTTAGAGAAAGCCGAAACGGCTATGCCAGTGCCGCCAAGCGCCGAGCCGACCGGGCCGGCGTCGCCCGCGGCGGGAATATCGCCAAAGCGGATGGTGGCCGGACGAAAGCCGGGAATGGCGTAATTGACATAGCCATAGATCAGCGGCGAGCAGGCGAAGGGCGAGTTTTCTTCCGCCATCTTTTCCAGAACGGCAATCGGGTCCATCTCGAAGCAGAAGGGATCGACCAACGCCGCGATCTCCCGCAGCATCTCGAACACGGTACATCCGTCTTCAACACCGATAAGTTCGCCCGGGCCGTCGCTGGCGCAGGGATGGCCGAGATTGCCGCTCAAGGTGAAGAAGCTCATCAGCGAATGCGGCGGTCTGAGCGGCAGAAGCACGCGGCCCTGCCGCGCCAGTTCCAGCACCTCGCTCCATTGGGTAGGCGCCGTCTCCAACATATCCGGACGCCAGGCCTGAACCTGCGTCGCCGCGTCGATGGGAAAGGCCCATTGCCGGCCTTGCCAATGATAGCTCGGAAAGGATTTGCCGACACTTGCCTTGGCGAGCGCAGCCATATCCATCTCGCGCCCCGGAATATCGAGCGGCGCAAGGCATCCTTCAGCCGTTATCTGGCCGACATGCGGATGATCGATGACGATGAGATCATAGGCCTTCGCCAGTTCCTCGACCGGGAAGCTCTCGAAATCCTGCAGCGAACGCTTGTCCCATTCGATCGCAACGCCTGTCTTCTCCTGCCACAGCCGGGAACAGGCGACCATCGGATCGTAGCCGCGCGGGTGGCTCCAGGTCATGCCCTTTAAAATCACGTCGCTCACAGCCCGAACTCCTCAAGGATTGCCGCGCTATGCTCGCCGATCTTCGGCGCCGCGCGGGTGAAGCTTGGCCGCATGCCGTCGATCCGGAGCGGAGAACGCGTGGTGTGGATGGTGACATCGTCATCCCGCTTTACGGTTTGCAGCATGTCGAGAACCTTGAATCCGTCGCTGTCCATCAATTCATTCCAGTCGAGCACCTTGGCGCACCAGATATCGGCAGGCTCGAGAATGGCGAGCCATTCCTCCACCGTCTTCGTGGTGATTTTCGCCGCAATCTTCGCCTTGATCGCGTCGCGTTCGGAAAACCAACTCTTCGGATCGTCGCGATAAGGCGCTAGCTCGTCCATCTCCAAGAGATCGGCGAGCTTCGGGATCGGCGTCATTGCGATGGCAAGAAAGCCATCGGCGGCGGGATAGACGCCGTAGGGCGCCGAGAGGTAGGCATGGGCGCTTCTGAAATCGGAGCGTTTCGGCTTCCGCCTGCCATCGTTGAGGTGGGTGGTCAGCACCTCGAACTGCAGATCGATCAACGCCTCCATCAGGCTCGTCTCGACATGGGCGCCCTTGCCGGTGATGCCGCGGCGGACCAGGGCGGCGAGGATGCCTTGCGCAGCCGCGGCGCCGGCCAGCATGTCGCCGAGGGGCAGACCAAAGGGCACCGGCCCCAGGCCCTCGTCACCGTTGAGCCACATCACGCCGGAGCGCGACTGCGCCAGGAGGTCCTGTCCCGGCCGCTTCACCCATGGCCCTTCCGCGCCATAGCCGCTGATCGACGCATAGACGAGGCGCGGATTGAACTGGCTGACGGATTTATAATCAAGACCGAGCCGCTCGATGACGCCGGGGCGGAAATTCTGGATGAGCACGTCGGCCTTTTGCAAGATCTTGCGCAGTCTCGCCAAATCCTCCGCGTTCTTCAAATCTATCGCCAAGCTCTCCTTGGCCCGGTTGATGGCGTGGAAAATGGTGGAATCCCCGCCGATCTCGGTATCGCTCAAATAGAGCCGGCGCGAGAGATCGCCGCCATCGGGCCGCTCGATCTTGATGACGCGCGCGCCCAGATCCATCAGTCGCAGCGAGCAGTATGGCCCGGAGAGGAACTGGCTCATGTCGACGATGAGTAGCCCCGCCAGCGGCAGGTCGTTTGTCATTGGATGGCTTCTCCTCCGATCCCCAATTATAAATAGTATTTTCACATATGAGTTTTGTTGGCAATACCCCTACATGATCCTGATCATGCGGGGTTAGAAACCAATGAGAGCGGCAAAGGGATGAATTTGCCGTTCTCATTGGGAATTCGCAACGATTGGATTAGTTTTGTCCGTTTCTCGGAGAGGCATCGCTAAAGCGCCGGGCGGCTGGATTGCCCACCGGGGCCTGGATATATTCATTCGGATTGTCGGACAAAGAAGGCGTTGAAACGCCGATATCGCTGGTCGCCGTATAGTCGGTTGCGGGCTCGACCGTGGTGTCGGCGTCGGTTTGCGCGGTAGGATAGTCCGGACCGTCGCTCGTATCTTCGAAATAAGGGTTCTCGGCGAAAGCCACGCTGGCATTCAAAGCCAGGGCAGCAACGGTAAGAAGAAAAGTTTTCATCATGCATATCCTTGAGTCTGCGACGGAACCATTTCGCGTCGTCGGGCCGGGAAGGTGCCATGTATTCCTGAATAATAGGAAGTAAAAATAGCCTAAGTACTTGTATTTCTTGATGTTAAGTTAAGTAAAAAATGCCAGGTGACGTACAATAATATATAAATTGAATATAAATACTCAGCAGTATCGGGGTATTTTGGAATTGTCATTATTTATATTTATTTGAGCTGCAAAGTACGATGCGATTTTCTATTTTAATAAGATCGCTGCGGAATATAAGCTGCCTTACCTGCCGTTTCAGAACGGTTCAGGCCATTCTTGAGGGGGGAGCCAAAAATAGTCCGGCTCAGAATTTCCGTTTGGCTATGGCGTTCGGCCAAGAGAACCCCTAAATAGCAGGCTGGAGCATTGCGGTCAGGTTCAGTGCCTGACATCCGTATTTTACCGGAAACGAAAGCCATGGGACTCGTGTCCGCATGAATATTGCTATTGGGATGACTGGTTTATGAAGGCTGACTATTACGAGACGCTCGGCGTACAGAAGGGTGCGGATGAAAAGGCCCTGAAAAGCGCGTTCCGCAAGCTTGCCATGCAGTTCCATCCGGACAAGAATCCCGGGGACCATGAGGCTGAACGCAAGTTCAAGGAAATCGGTGAGGCTTACGAGACGTTGAAGGACCCGCAAAAGCGGGCGGCCTATGACCGTTTCGGACATGCCGCTTTCGAGCATGGCGGCGGCGGCTTCGGCGCCCACGGTTTTGGCGCGGCCGGCGGTTTTGCCGATATTTTCGAGGATATTTTCGGCGAGATGATGGGCGGCGCGCGTCAGCGCCGTGGTTCGGGCCGCGAACGCGGCGGCGATCTTCGCTACAATATGGAAATCACGCTGGAGGAAGCTTATTCGGGCAAGACCGCGCAGATCCGGGTGCCGACCTCCATCGTCTGCGAGGATTGTTCGGGGAACGGCGCGAAGCCCGGCACACAGCCCGCGACCTGTACGATGTGCGGCGGCGCGGGACGCGTACGCGCGGCGCAGGGATTCTTCTCGATCGAGCGGACTTGCCCGACGTGCAACGGGCGTGGCCAGATCATCAAGGACCCTTGCGGCAAATGTTCCGGCCAGGGCCGTGTCGTCCAGGAGCGCTCGCTTTCCGTCAACATACCAGCCGGAATCGAGGACGGTACACGCATCCGTCTCACCGGCGAGGGCGAGGCGGGAATGCGCGGCGGCCCAGCGGGTGATCTCTATATTTTCCTGTCCGTCAAACCGCATGAATTCTTCCAGCGCGATGGCGCCGATCTCTACTGCAAGGTACCGATCTCGATGACCACGGCGTCGCTCGGCGGCCAGTTCGAGGTATCCACGCTCGATGGCACCCAGACCCGCGTGAAAATCCCCGAAGGCACGCAGAACGGCAAGCAGTTCCGCATGAAGGGCAAGGGAATGCCCGTCTTGCGCCAGCCGGCCATGGGCGATCTGTTCATCCAGATCGACATCGAGACCCCGCAGAACCTGACCCGCCGGCAGCGCGAGCTTCTGGAGGAATTCGAGAAAATATCCTCGAAAGAGAACAGCCCGCAATCGACAGGTTTCTTCTCCCGGATGAAGGAGTTCTTCGAGGGGATCAGCGAATAGCATGGTCCCAAAAAGTTGCAGACTTTTTGGATAAGGCTATGCGGGATTAGCCAAGAGCTTTTTCCTTCATCAGCGCTTTCACCTTGCGCATATCCTCAACGAAGCGCCGGCGTTCGGCGTGCCTGTCCATGGGGTCGGGGATTCGCAGCAGATAGGAGGGATGGACGGTGACCAGGACCGGCCAGCCTTTGTCGCTCTGCATGGTTGCGCCACGGAATTTCATGATGGGCACCGGCTTTCCCACCAGCGCTCGCGCCGCGGTGGCGCCGAGCGCGACAGTTACGGCTGGCTGGATTAGCGCCAGTTCCTGATCGAGCCACCAGCGGCAGGCGCTGATTTCGCCGGCATTGGGCTTGGAATGAATACGACGCTTCCCGCGCAACTGAAACTTGAAATGCTTCACCGCGTTGGTGACATAGGTTTTCTTCCGTTCAATGCCCACTTCTTCAAGGATAGCATCGAACAGCCGGCCAGCCGGCCCGACGAAAGGCCGTCCTTCGATGTCTTCCCTGTCGCCCGGCTGCTCCGCGACAAACATCACGGACGCTTCGTTACTCCCTTCACCGAATACGGTCTGGGTGGCATGTCTGTAGAGATCGCAGCGGGTGCAGCTTTCCGCCTCTTCCCGTATCTCGTCCAGGGTGGCAAGCCTGACCTCTGTCGCAACATCTGAAACCATGATAAACCTCGGTAACCCTCAAGCGGCGCGAAGCCAAAAGGTTCCGAACTGCTGGTAAAAGCTTAGCGGCTTTCCACCTTCCGAATAGAACTGCTCCGTCGGAGTTGCTCCCATGAGGCTTTGCTTTTGTCGTGCAATGCGTCATAAATCTTGCCCATAACGACATCCGGGAGAGGACGCCATGGCGGGACCGTTTGCCAAGAAGCTTGCCGAGAAGTTCGATGAGGAGATCCGTTTCTTCAAGGGCTGGATTGATGGTCCCAAGGCCGTCGGCGCGATCCTGCCGACAAGTTCCGTCACCGCGCGGCGCATGGCGAGTGTCGTCAATCCCCATTCCGGTCTGCCCGTTCTTGAACTGGGACCGGGAACAGGGGTCATCACCCGGGCGATCCTTCAGCGCGGCGTGAAGCCGGAAAGCCTTTATTGCGTGGAGTATTCGGAAGATTTCGCCCGCCGCCTGTGTGCGGACTTGCCGGATATCAATATTATCCAGGGCGATGCCTTCGATCTTGACAGCACGCTCGGCAACCATAGGGACGTTGTGTTCGATAGCGTGATCTGCGCCGTGCCGCTTTTGAATTTCCCGCTTGAGAAGCGGTTGGCGCTTCTGGAAGACCTTCTTCGCCGAATTCCCGAAGGTCGCCCGGTGATGCAGATCACCTATAGCCCGCTTCCGGCAATACCGGCGGGACGGGGAAAATATGTCGTCGAGCCCTATGATTTCGTTATCCGCAACGTTCCGCCTGCGCGGCTGTGGGTTTATAAACGCGGCCACAGCTGATCCTGCTTCTCGTGAGGCTCCGTGATGCGTGGCTATTACATCACCCATCCCCAGATCGTCATGGACCCGGCCCTCCCCGTCCCGCAATGGGGTTTGTCCGGGACGGGGAGGGCGCGGCTTGAGGCCATATGCGACAGAGCGTGGGTGCTTTCGCTTACGCGGATTTTCTCCAGCGACGAGAAGAAGGCTGTCGAGACCGCGGAGATTTTGGCCGGCTGCTCCGGCTGCCCGATAGAGATCAATGCCAGGATGGGCGAAAACGACCGCTCGTCTACCGGCTTCCTGCCGCCGCATGAATTCGAAAAGGCCGCCGGCCGGTTCTTTGCTGAACCTGAATTGAGCTTCCGTGGATGGGAGCGGGCGGTGGACGCCCAGTCCCGCATTGTTGGCGCGGTCAATTCCGCGCTTGCCCGTTATCCCTTGGGTGGACCGGTGGCTTTTGTCGGCCATGGTGGCGTCGGTACGCTCCTGAAGTGCCATCTCGCCGGTAATCCGATCACGCGCGATCGCGACCAGCCGCCCGGCGGTGGAAATATCTTCGCCTTCCGGCTTTCCGACCGGGCGCTGTTGTGCGATTGGGAGCCTATGGAGCAAATCCAGGAAAAGTGCGAAGCGGTTTTCCCGGGAAAAACAGGAACTGTTTTCCCAGCGGATTTGCGCAATAACGAACCTAAAGACAATCAGCGGTGATTTTCATGGATGAGAATGCAGTGCGCGACCGGCTGATCGTCGGCCTCGATGTGCCGACGGTGAAGGAAGCCGAAGCCGTGGTTGCCGCTCTGGGCGACACGGTGAGCTTCTACAAAATCGGCTACCAGCTCGCCTTTGCGGGCGGCCTCGATTTTGCCGGCGAACTCGTCCGGTCGGGCAAAAAAGTCTTTCTCGACATGAAGCTGCTCGATATCGACAACACCGTCGCCAAGGGCGTCGAGAACATCGCGGGGATGGGGGTCTCCATGCTGACGCTGCACGCCTACCCCAAGGCGATGCGCGCCGCCGTCGAAGCCGCGAAGGGCTCCGATCTCTGCCTGCTCGGCGTCACGGTGCTGACTTCCATGGATGGCGCCGATCTTGCCGAGGCCGGTTATAGGGACGACCCGCAGACGCTGGTCCTGAGGCGCGCCAAACAGGCCCGCGATGCCGGCATGGGTGGCATCGTCTGCGCGGCGACCGAAGCTGCCGCCGTGCGCGCCGTCATCGGCCCCGATATGGCGGTCGTGACCCCCGGCATCCGCCCTGTCGGGGCCGATAAGGGGGACCAGAAGCGGGTCATGACCCCGGGACAAGCGTTGCAGGCCGGGGCAAGTCACCTCGTCGT
Source organism: Paramesorhizobium leguminum (assembly GCF_003217235.1). Lineage (GTDB taxonomy): Bacteria > Pseudomonadota > Alphaproteobacteria > Rhizobiales > Rhizobiaceae > Paramesorhizobium > Paramesorhizobium leguminum. The sequence goes on from NZ_QJTF01000004.1 coordinate 16,583, forward strand.
CGCACGTCCCATCGTGGCGGCCCCGGACAGGCAAGCCGCCGCCCGCGCCATACTGACGGAGATGATGACGGCGGTTTAAAGCCTTACAGGCGGATCGAACACACCCTTTACGGCGATATCAAGAAGCAGCGGTCGTCCAGCATTCGGGTCGGCGGCGCGCTCGCTTTCGCTCATGCCTTCATAAGCGGTGGTGACGAGAAGCCGGTCGGCATTGGGGCCGACGAAGGCTGGGCAGGAGGGCTGTCGTGTAGGCACGGCAACGGAGCGGATCAGCTTGCCTTCCTGGGAATAGGCGTGCACTGCGCCCGCACTCCAGCAAGCATTCCATAGAACGCCGTCCGCATCCACTACCGACCCGTCTATCCCGCCCTCTTCCGTACGATGATGGAAGATGGCCTTTGCGCCAACCGGCAATCCGGTTTCCGGGTCCGTTTCGACGCGCCACAGGATATTCTTGTCGGTATCGGCGAAATAAGCGATCCGCCCGTTTGGCGAGAAAGAAATCGAATTGGTGATGGTGATGCCGGTGAAAAGCCGGCGCACTTCGCCCTCGCGATACCACCAGATCGAGCCGGCACCCTCTTCGGCTTTTTTGCCCATGGTGCCCAGCCAGAACGCGCCGGAGGGATGCACACGGGCATCGTTGGAACGGGTGGCCAGATTGTCGGCTTCAATGGCCTTGTGCAGCGTCAGCGCGCCGCTTTTGCGGTCGCGGATGTAGAGGCCGTTTTCGGTCCAGACGAGTTGGCGCCCGGCGTCGATGACGGCAAGCGCGCTCGCCTTCATGCCAAGATCTTGCACCTTGGTCTCGCCATCCGGCCAGCTTTTTTCCAGAAGCTGTCCCGCCAGGATGTTGAACCACCAGACGGTGCCGGTCAGAGGATTGTAGCCCGGCCCTTCGCCAAGCTCGCAGACGAAGTCGGAAAAGACGGTGGCGTTCGTCATGCGTAGGTCTTTCCATAGAAGACCGAATCGTAACCGGAGATCGCCATCCAGGCCCGCTCCGCCACATCGGATGTCGTCATGCCGGGCTTATAGAGGCTGGAGCCGAGACCGAAGGTGCGGATGCCCACATCCGCATAGGCTGCGAACTCGCCTTCGGTGACGCCGCCCACCGCGCCGATGACCGTGCCCTTCGGTAGAATGGTGCTGATCGCCTTGATGCCGTTGGGTCCCAGTACGCTGGCTGGGAAAAATTTCAGCCCCGATGCCCCGGCTTTCAGCGCCGCAAGCGCTTCCGTCGGCGTTAAGACGCCGGGCATCGTCACCATGCCAGCTGTCGAGGCGGCGGCGATGACACCCGCATCGACATTGGGGCTCACCATCAGCCGGCCACCCGCGTCGTTGAGCCTGATGACGTCGGCTTGCTCGAGTACGGTGCCTGCCCCCACCAGCACATGCGCCGGCAGCGCCTTCGCCATCATCTCGATGGAGCGGAAGGCATCCGGCGAATTGAGCGGCACCTCGATGGCCTCGAAACCCGCCTCGACCAGCGCATGGCCGATAGCTAGAGCCTCTTCCGGTTTGATCCCGCGCAATATGGCGATGAGATCGCGCTTGAATTTCGGCCAGGCGACAGTGGTCATGACATTATCTCCCTATGAGGCGTTCGGAGCATGGTCCCGAAAAGTTGCAGACTTTTCGGATAAGATCATGCCGCTAAAGCAAAAACCATAACCCGGTTGCGGCGGCGTGTAAGCCTTTTCTCACCGCATCGTCGGCATCGACCGTTTCGCAATCGAAACCCGCCGCTTGAAGCGCCTTGCGATAAAGCCGCTCCATGCGACCGGATGCAACCAGTTGCACGGTCTTGATATCTGCGGGCGCCTTGCTGCGGGCGTCGCTGGCTTCTGAGCCGATCACCATGCCGGAAAGCCGCGCGGCGGCTGCATCCTGGGTCAAGCCATTCAGGAGCATTCCCGCCCGGATTTCAAAGAGGCTGCCTAGCAGGCTGAAACCGGGGACAAGTGCCGTCGTAAGGCCTGCGGTAAATTCCGGATGATCCACATCGACGCCCTCGGCGACAGCGCCGATGGAATGACGCAGGATCGACTGGCCGGCGAGGAGCGCGTAGAGTTCACCCGTCAGATATGTCGAGAAGCGCGATACTCTGCCGTCTTCGACATATACCCATTTGGAATGAGTTCCGGGCATGGCGACGAGGCCGGAAAAACCCGGCTTGCCATGGACGAGGCCCAGAAGCTGAGTTTCCTCGCCGCGCATCACATTGGGCCGCTCGCCCTGCTGCGCCAGCCCCGGCACGATGCGGATATCGCGGCTCACATCGGGGATACGCGCGGCGGCGGCGAGAATGGTCGCGGGGTTGGCGGGCACATGCACATAGGGCGCCTCGACCCAGCCTTGCCTTGATCCCGCCATGCCGCAGATGACGACCGGCAGATCACCCGGCGCGCCAAGCGATGCAAGATGGCCTTCGAGCACTTGCGAAAAGCCCTTTGCGCGCGAGGCGTCGAGTCCGTCATCGGCGCGCTTTTCCGCGAGCACGTTGCCCGCCCGGTCCATGAGCCAGAGCCGAAAGCGGCTCGTGCCCCAGTCGGCCCCGGCGAAAGCGGGCTCTTGGCCTTGGCTCACAGATAGCCTCCATCGACGATCAGCGTCTGCGCGGTCAGCATACGGGCGGCATCGGAAGCGAGGAAGAGGCATGGGCCCACCATGTCGTCCGGCTGGATCTCCTCCTTGAGGGACTGCTTGCCGATATGGGCCTTCATTCCTTCCGGCGTTGCCCAGAGTTCCTTCTGGCGCTCGGTCATCACCCATCCAGGCGCAATCGCGTTGACGCGGATCTTATCGATGCCGAGCTTGCCGGCAAGCCCCTTGGTCAGGCCGATGACGCCCGCTTTCGCTGCGGTGTAGACCGGCAGATCGCCCTGGTTCATCATGAAGGAGACGGAGGTGAAGTTGACGATCGCGCCGCCGCCGGCCTTTTTCATGCCCGGAAGCACAGCCTGCACCGCGAAGAACTGCGGGCGCAGATTGATCGACTGATTCAGGTTCCAATAGTCTTCCGTCACGGCTTCGATTTCGTGGCGGTCGTCCCATGCGGCATTGTTGATGAGCACGGTGATGGCGCCGTGCGCCGCTTCAGCCTCCGCAACCGCCTTGCGCAGCGCGTCGATGTCGCGCAGATCCGTGTTCAGGTAGAGCGGGCGGTTGCCATATTTCTGTTCGAGCTGCTCGACGAGCGCCAGGGATGGCGCTTCCGCGATATCGATGAAGGCGACCCTCGCCCCTTGGCGGACGAAGCCCTCCGTCAGCGAGGCGCCGATGCCGGAGCCGCCGCCGGTGATGAGGACGGAACGATCCTTCAGGTCGGGAAATACGGTCGATGGCAGCATGAGATTATCCTCCCGGGAAGCAGGGCTGTTACCCGCATGATCCCAAAAAATTGCAGACTTTTTGGATAAGATCATGCGGCTAGTGAATATAAAATTGTTTTGCCTTCTGGCTGGCCGGTGGCTTAGCGGAATTCAGCCGAACCGTATAGTATGATGAATAAAATTTCCTGTTATCGCGGATAGCATGATCCCGAAAAGTTGCAGACTTTTCGGGTAAGATCATGCTCCAAACAAAGATCAGGGCGTGATGCCGTTTGATTGCATCACGCACGGGCCCATGACAGTTTGGCGTCCTGTTTTCAACCGTAGCGAATCGCTGAGGGTATCGAGGCAATCATGGCAATGAAAATCGCGGTCCAGATGGACCATATCCGTTCCATCCGGATCGCTGGCGACACCACTTTCGCGCTGTCTCTGGAAGCGGCAAGGCGAGGTCACGAACTTTATCATTATACGCCGGACCACCTGTCGATGCGTGACGGCATCGTCACCGCCGTGATCGAGCCGCTGCAGGTGCGCGATGTGGAGGGCGATCATTTCACGCTTGGAAAGCCGGAGCGCCGAAATCTCCAGGAAATGGACGTGGTGCTGCTTCGCCAGGACCCGCCCTTCGACATGAACTACATCACCACGACACATCTTCTGGAGCGCATTCACCCGAAGACACTGGTGGTCAACGATCCGGCATGGGTGCGCAACAGCCCGGAAAAAATCTTCGTTACCGAATTCCCGGATTTGATGCCGGAAACGCTGATCACCAAGGACCCGGAGGAGGTGGCGGCTTTCCGGCGTGAGTTCGGCGATATCATCATCAAGCCGCTTTACGGCAATGGCGGCGCCGGTGTGTTCCATCTGCAGAACGCCGACCGCAACCTCGCCTCGCTGCTTGAGATGTTCGCGCAGATGTACCGGGAGCCATTCATCGCGCAGCGCTACCTGAAGGACGTGCGCGCCGGCGACAAGCGCATCATCCTGATCGACGGCGAGCCGGTCGGCGCGATCAACCGCGTGCCTGCCGAGCACGACGCCCGCTCCAACATGCATGTCGGCGGCAAGGCGGAAGCATCCGTATTGACGGAGCGCGACTTGGAGATTTGCGCCCGCATCGGCCCTGCCTTGCGCGAGCGCGGCTTCATCCTCGTCGGCATCGATGTCATCGGTGACTATCTGACCGAAATCAACGTCACCTCGCCCACCGGCATTCGTGAGATCAAGCGTTTCGGCGGCGCGGATGTGGCCGCGCTTTTCTGGGATTGCGTCGAGGCCAAGCGGCAGAACATATAAATAAACTGTTCTGCAAACGTTCTTGCTGTTGCCCCTGAACCGTGCTTATCTGCGTGATAGGCAGGGTCGGGGGACAAGAGCATGGTATCGCGGGTCAGCACCGTAGCGTTTCAGGGGATCGAGGCGGTCCCCGTCGATGTTCAGGTGATGATCGCGCCGGGCAAGATGGGCATGTCCATCGTCGGTCTGCCCGACAAGGCGGTGGCGGAAAGCCGCGAGCGGGTGCAGGCGGCACTTCATGCCTCCGGCCTCTCCATGCCGGCCAAGAAGGTGACGATCAATCTCGCCCCCGCCGATCTGCCCAAGGAGGGCTCCCATTACGATCTGCCGATCGCGGTTGGCCTGATGGCGGCGCTCGGCGCGCTTCCCGGCGACGCGCTGCAAGCCTTCGTGGTGCTGGGCGAACTCTCGCTGGATGGCACCACCAGCGCTGTCGCCGGCGTTCTGCCCGCCGCCATTGGCGCCAATCGCCAGGACAAGGGATTGATCTGTCCCCATGCCTGCGGGCCAGAAGCGGCGTGGGCTGGCGCCGAGATCGACATTCTGGCGCCGCGCAGCCTGATCGCGCTCGCCAACCATTTCCGCGGCACGCAGGTTCTGTCCCGCCCCGAACCGGCGATGCGCCAGCGCGCGGATGATTTGCCCGATCTCGCCGATATCAAGGGACAGGAGACAGCGAAACGCGCGCTCGAAGTGGCGGCTGCGGGCAATCATAATTTGATTCTGGTTGGGCCGCCGGGGTCAGGCAAGTCGATGCTGGCGCAGCGCCTGCCCTCCATCCTGCCGCCGCTTTCGCCACGCGAATTGCTGGATGTCTCGATGATCGCCTCCATTGCAGGCGAACTCGCCGGCGGTAAGCTTTCGGATCGCAGACCCTTCCGCTCACCACATCATTCGGCTTCCATGGCCGCGATGGTCGGCGGCGGTTTCAGGGCGCGGCCCGGCGAAGTATCGCTTGCCCACAATGGCGTGCTCTTCCTCGACGAATTTCCGGAGTTCACGCCGCAGGTGCTCGATTCGCTGCGCCAGCCTCTGGAAACCGGCGAATGCATGATCGCCCGTGTCAACCACCGCATCAGCTATCCCGCGCAGATACAGCTTATTGCTGCGATGAACCCATGCCGCTGCGGCATGGCGGGTGAGCCGGGGCACCGTTGCGCGCGGGGGCCACGCTGCCAGGCGGATTATCAGGCGCGCATTTCCGGGCCGCTGCTGGACCGTATCGATTTGCGCATCGAGGTTCCCGCCGTCTCCGCCGCCGATCTCATCCGCCCGTCGCAGACCGAAGCGAGCCGCGTCGTGGCGGAGCGGGTGGCGCGGGCGCGCGCGATCCAGAAGCGCCGTTACGAGGCCTTGGGACTTGCCCATGTCTCAACCAATGCGCATTGCTCCGCCGCCCTGATAGAACAGATCGCCGCGCCAGACGCCGGCGGCTTGGCCCTGTTGCAGAATGCCAGCGAGCAGATGAAATTTTCCGCTCGCGCCTATCATCGGATTTTGAAAGTAGCACGTACGCTTGCCGATCTCGACGGAGTGGAAAAGGTCGGCCGCCTGCATCTCGCCGAGGCGATTTCCTACCGCATGAGCGGGGACAGGACCATGGCGGTGGCTTAGTTAAGGCAATAGGGCAGTAGGGCAGTAGGGCAATATGTTTTGATTATTACCCAATTTTTCGAGCAAATCCCTTTCCAGGAATAAGCCACAAAAACATACTGCCCTACTGCCCTATTTCTCCACCGAACCAACCAGCAGATTGCTCGGCGCTTCGATGCTGACCCAGCGGCCGCTATGGTTCGCCGCCTGGCGCTTGAGGTAGGAATAGCTCGTCTCGGACCAGATTTTGATCTCGTCGGCGAGGTTGTCGAGGACGAAATCGCCCCGGTCGGTGCGAACGGTCAGCACCGCATGGCCTTCACCGTCACGCTTGCGAACGACCGTGATCAGCAGGTCGGAAAGCGGAATGCCCGCCTGCGCCAGCTCGCGGCGCTTCAGAAGAACATAGTCCTCGCAATCGCCGAAGAGCGTGGGATAGGCCCAATATTCTTCCTTGCCGTAGATCTCCTTGTCGGTCAGCGGCTTGATCCGCTCATTGACTGACGCATTGATGGCCACGAGCCGCTCCCATGTAGCGCGGGTAAGCGTCAGCGGCGCGCTGTCAGCTGATCGGGTGGCGCATTCCAGCGGCAGGCGCTTGCACAATTCATAGTGGCCGATGGGCTGGGAGGTCAGCCCGCCGATGCGCATGAAATCATCGGAAGCTGCCGATGCTTTTGCGGCGAATGAAAAGAGAGCGCCAAGAATGATCGCCGCACACAACACGCCCCTCGACATACACAACACTCCGCCGCAACGCTTAATCGTTAACGAAACGTTAAGAGTTGAAACGGAGGTGAGTCAATTCGTAAACCTTGAACTCAACCGCTCAATTCGACTTATGGTTACCGCGCGAGGAGTTTCAAGTTCGCAACCTGAAGGCGTTAATGCTGGGGCCGGTCGTTCGCCCGGATGAAACGGACGATGCGCGGCGCAATCTCGGTGCGAAAACGGGAGCCGTTGAACACGCCATAATGTCCGACTCTTGGCTGCACATAATGCATTCGGCGCGCTTCCGGAATGTTGACGCAGAGTGTTTGCGCCGCTTGGGTCTGGCCAAGGCCGGATATGTCGTCGTTCTCGCCTTCCACCGTCAGGAGCGCCGTCTTGCGAATGGCGGAAGGATCGACGCTTTCGCCGCGATGTTTCATTTCGCCCTTGGGGAGATCGTGGCGAATGAACACGGTTTCGACGGTTTGCAAATAGAACTCCGCCGGCATGTCCATTACTGCAAGGAATTCATCATAGAATTCGCGATGTTTTTCGGCGGAATCGCCATCTTCCTTCACCAGATGGAAGAAGAAGTCTTTGTGCGCGGTGAAATGCTGGTCGAGATTCATGCTCATGAAGCCGGACAATTGCAGAAAGCCGGGATAAACCGGACGCATGACGCCGGGGTGCGGCCATGGTACGGGCATGATGACGTGATCGCGGAACCAGCCGATGTCCTTTTCCGCCGCCATTTTGTTGACGGCGGTCGGGTTGATGCGGGTGTCTATCGGGCCGCCCATGAGCGTCATCGAGGAGGGAGAAAACGGGTCGCCTTGGCCCTCCATCATCGCCACCGCCGCCAGCACCGGCACTGATGGCTGGCAGACGGCGATGACATGGGAGTTCTCGCCCACCGCGTGAAACATTTCGATGAGATAGTCGATGTAATCGTCCAGATCGAACCGGCCTTGCTCAAGCGGCGCCATGCGGGCGTCAAGCCAGTCGGTGATATGCACGTCCCCGTGCGGCAGCAGCGCTTCCACAGTGCCGCGCAGCAGTGTCGCGTAATGGCCGGAGAGCGGCGCGACCAGCAGAATTTTCGGGTCCGCCTGCCGTCCCTCCGGCAAATCACGCCGGAAACGGATGAGATTGCAGAACGGTTTCCGCCAGACGATCTCTTCACTTACCGCTATCCGCTCACCGTCGATCTGAGTGTCCGTCAGGTTGAAGGCCGGTTTGTCGTAACGCCGCGTCGTGCGCTCGAAAAGCTCCATCAGCGCTGCCATCGAGCGGCCATAGGAGCTTTGCGAAAGCGGATTGAGGGGATTTTCGAAAAACAATTTGGCAGCATCCGCCAGCGCCCGGTAGGGCTGCAATGCCGCATGGTTGAATTCGAAAAACTGATAGTACATTTCTCATGCCCGATAGTAATTTTAAGTATAAAAATACACAACGTACTCTATACTTAAGTGAATGCCCCGTCTGGAGCATAGAGGAATACGAGGATATTGCAATGCACGCATTCTTGAGAGGTCCCGCCCCGCGCGGTTTAGCGCCACAATCCCGCCAATGTCCTCATGCTTGCCTTTGAGGAGTGGATCAGCCAATGCTGCAGGTAACGGAATAGCTATTGCTTTGTCCGCGCGCCACGGCACCGTCACGGTGCTCCGCTCCAAAGGCCAACACCCCAAAGGCCAGAAAATGACAGGCGCTGCCACGCGCAAGGCCACTCCCGATGACATTGAGGCGCTTTTGCGCATAGAAGAGCGTTGCTTCACGGGTGACCGCATTTCGCGGCGCTCCTTTCGGGTGCTGATCCCTCGTCCTACGGCGGAAACCATCGTTGCGGAAGAAAACGGCCGTCTTATCGGCTACGCGATGATCCTCTTTCGCAAGGGAACGGCTCTGGCCCGGCTTTACTCGCTCGCCGTCGACCCGGAAGCGAAATCTCGTGGTATAGGCGCCCTACTGCTCGAGGCCGCCGAGCAGGCTGCTTTCGATCATGACCGGCTGTTGCTGCGTCTGGAGGTTCGGGAAGACAATGCGCGCGCCATCGCGCTTTACAGACGCAAGGGCTATCGTCCGCTCGGACGTTGCCTTGACTATTATACCGACCATACCGATGCCCTGCGCTTCGAGAAAACGCTGCGTGGTGACACGCCGCTATCGGCCAGTGTGCCCTATTACGAGCAGACGACGGATTTCACCTGCGGCGCGGCCTGCCTGATGATGGCGCTCGCCGCCCATCTGCCTTCGGTCAAGCTCGATCCGGTGCTGGAGATACGTCTGTGGCGCGAGGCGACCACCGTCTACATGCAGTCGGGGCTGGGCGGCTGCGAGCCCTTCGGCCTTGCGGTCGCGGCGCATGAACATGGGCTGAAATCATCGGTTGCCGTATCCACGGGCGACATCCTGTTTCTGGAATCCGTGCGCGATCCGGAAAAGCGCATGGTGATGGAGTTGGCCCAGACGGATTTTCGTCGCCGCGCCAAGGCTTATGGCATCGGCGTGAGCCAGCGCGGCTTCACCATGCAGGATCTGCGATCCACCCTGGAGCGCGGCGCTTGTGCCATTGTTCTCGTCAGTGGCTACCATATGTTCGGCAAGAAAGTGCCGCATTGGGTTCTCGCCCATGGCGATGACGGGCGCCATATCAAAATTCATGATCCCTGGGTGGAGGACGAGGTCGGCGAGACAGTCGCCGACGCCGCCAATGTGCCGGTTCCGTATGATATCTTCGATCGCATGGCGCGGTTCGGCAAAAGCGGCCTGCGCGCGGCGGTCTTTCTCGAGCATGATCCCGATAAAGTTGCAGACTTTTCGCACAAGATCTTGCGGCGCCAAAAGCATGATCCCGACAAAGTTGCAGACTTTTCGGACAAGATCATGCGGCGCCAAAAGCATGATCACGATAAAGTTGCAGACTTTTCGGGCAAGATCATGCGGCGCCAAAAGCATGATCCCGACAAAGTTGCAGACTTTTCGGACAAGATCATGCGGCGCCAAAAAGAGAAAAGGACCTGACGATGCCGATCTGTGTTATTCTCGTCGGGCGTCTGTCCGATATCGATAATGGCGCGACCCCCCACAAGGTCATGACCACTCGGGATTATCTCGCCCATCCGGCGCTTTTCAGCGGTCAGCGCCCGCGCATCATCAACCTGTCCCGCAACTACGCCTATCAGAGCCGTGGCTATTACGCCTCGCTTCTGGCCGAGGCGCGCGGCCACCGGGTCATCCCTTCGGTCGAGACCATGATCGATCTCTCCGAGCGGCGGCTTTATGAAAACGCCATTCCGGAGCTGGAGGATGCGCTGAACAAGGCCGTCGCGCCGCATCCGGAACAGGCGCCTTCCACCATACGCGTCTATTTCGGCTATGCGCTCAATCACCAGATGGAGCGCTTCGGCCGGCTTCTGTTCGACTGGTTCCGCGCGCCGGCGCTGGAAGTTTCGGTGGAGCCGGGCGAATGGGTGAAAATCCGCAAGATCGCCTTCGCCAATCTGGCAAAGCTCGATGAATTGGAGAAGGCGCATTTCAACCATGCGCTCGCCCGCTATACGCAGCGCGAATGGCGGGCCGCGCCACAGAAAACGCCGGCGCGCTACAGCTTCGCCACCCTTTGCAATCCGCATGAGGCGATGCCGCCCTCGACGGTTTCGTCGCTCAAGCACTGGGCGCGCATCGCCGGGCGCCTCGGCGTCGATGTCGAGCCGATTGGCCGGAAGGATTTGTCGCGTCTCGCCAATTACGATGCGCTGTTCATCCGCGAGACGACGTCGATCTCCAATCACACCTATCGTTTCGCCCGCCGTGCCCAGCAGGAGGGAATGCCCGTCATAGATGATCCGGTCTCGATGATCCGCTGTACCAACAAGGTCTACCTGAACGAGCTGATGAAGGCCAATTCCGTGCCCGTGCCGCCGACAGTGATGATTGCCGGCGACGAGGATCTGACGCGCGCCGCCGATCTATTGGGCTTCCCCATGGTCATCAAGATCCCGGATTCCTCTTTCTCCCGCGGGGTCAAGAAGGTCGCCTCCTGTGAGGAGCTGAAGGCGCTGGCGACGGAATGGCTTGAGGACAGCGATCTCCTGATCGCGCAGAAATACATGCCCACCAAATTCGACTGGCGCGTCGGCGTGCTCGATGGCAAGCCACTTTTCGCCTGCCAATATCTGATGGCGAAACACCATTGGCAGATTGTCAATCACGACACCGGCGGCAAGCCGCTCGAAGGCGGCTTCCGCTCTTTCACACTCGCCGAAGCACCGCCATCCATCATAGAGACGGGTCTCAAGGCCGCGCGCTGCATAGGCAACGGCCTTTATGGCGTCGATCTCAAGGAAACCGATGACGGCGCGGTCGTCATCGAGGTGAACGACAATCCGAACCTCGAGCATGGCGTGGAGGATGCCGCAGAGAAGGACGAGGTCTGGCTCAGCCTGACACGCTGGTTCATCGATCGGCTGGAGCGGGGGAGATAGTGAAATAGTGAAATAGTGGTAGGTTTCACTGCTCACTGCTCACTGCTCACTGCTCACTGCTCACTGCTCACTGCTCACTGCTCACTGCTCACTAAATTCTATCCCGCGCGGCGCATCCCCACCGTACTGATACAGACATTCGTGTGTCCGGCGCCGATGAAGCCGAGACGGCTTGCTGCGCCCTTGGAAAGATCGAGGATGCGTCCCCGGATGAAAGGGCCGCGATCGTTGATGCGCACGACGAGGGATTTGCCGTTTCGCTCATTCGTGACCTTGACCTTCGTGCCCAACGGCAGGGTGCGGTGCGCCGCTGTCATCGCTGATGGGTTCATCCGTTCGCCGGATGCCGTGCGCGAATGGAGCGCATACCAGGAAGCGCCGCCGCATTGCGCCGAGGCGCCGACCGCGGTTGCGGAAATAATGCCGGCCGTTGCCGCGGCCATAAATATCGCCCGTAGTTGAAAGTTCATATCTATTCACTTGTTCAGTTTCTTGAAAAGCTTCCGAAAGATTTCTCCCCTGGAAGGCCAAGCTTTGATGAAGTGAAAATGTGGCGATAAAAGGTTTCACGTATGGTTACACTGGGATTAACTATTGTGAACTCTAAGGAAAATTATCCTAATCTTAAGTATATCTGCAGTTAAAATTTCATTACTCGCAAATTATCTTCTTGATGCTTGCTGAGGTTGCCGGTGATTCTACTGTGCAATCCTGTTGTTCGGGCGATACGCGCGGGGGTTGCCAAGTTGCGATCCCGCATTCCAAAACAAATTTGGTGCTCACGCGTCCGTGATCGGCTCCGGGGCTGGAAAACATTATTTGCATCCCAAGTTCTTGGAGGGCGGGAGAAGCTCGCATTTTTTCCGCGCGAAGCACCGGTTTTCGCTCTATAGAGCATCCTGTTCCGTGCGAAGGGAGCTCGAAGCCGCGATGGGAGCGAACATTGAGGGCGAGACCAAGGGGAGGGCAACGCCTCCTCATGCACCCGGCGCCCTGCGCTGGGTCTATTTCGCCTTGGGTGCGCTGATGCTGGCGCTCGGTCTCATCGGGGCCGTCCTGCCCGTCATGCCGTCGACGGTTTTCCTCATTTTTGCGGCATGGTTTTTCGGGCGTTCCTCGCCCCGGCTGGAAAACTGGATGCTCGCTCACCACACCTTCGGTCCTGTCTTGCGCGGCTGGCGAGACCATGGCGCAATCCCGAGGCGCGCCAAGGTGATGGCCTGCGCCGGCATGGCGGCTGGTTATGCGCTGTTCTGGTGGGGTGCTCGCCCAGGCTGGCCGGTCGCGGCAGGCGTGGCGCTCTTCATGATCGCCTCAACCGCTTTTGTTATCTCCCGGCCAGATTGAGAGTTAAGACATGACTGAATTGCTGATCCGTGGCCGTATCCTGACATTCGTCGACGAACCGCGCGATATCGCCGATACGGCATCCTACCGCTACCTCGAAGACGGCGCCCTTCTGGTGCGCGATGGCCGGATCGCGGCGATGGGCGACCATGCGGATGTAGCCCCAACGGCCGGCCCGGACACGCCTGTCGTCGACCATCGGCCCAATCTGGTGTTGGCTGGTCTCATCGACGCGCATATTCATTTTCCGCAAATGCAGGCGGTCGCCTCCTATGCCGCCCAACTTCTCGAATGGCTCAATACATATACCTTCATCGAGGAGCAGAAATTCGCCGACGAACAGCACGCCGAGTTCATCGCAGAGCGCTTCATGGATGAAATCCTGCGCCACGGCACGACAACCGTCGCCGCCTATTGCACGGTGCATCCGCAGAGCGTGGATGCTTTCTTCCGCGCCGCGCAAGCCCGTAATATGTGCGTGATCGGCGGCAAGGTCATGATGGACCGCAACGCTCCGCCGGCGCTCTGCGACGCGCCACAGTCGTCCTATGACGACACCAAGGCGTTGATCGCCCGCTGGCACGGCAGGGGCCGGCTGCACTATGCCATCACCCCGCGCTTCGCCATCACCTCCTCGCCGGAACAGATGGAGATGGCCGCAGCGCTCGTGCGCGAGCATCCGGAAGCTTATGTCCAGACGCATCTTTCCGAAAATCGCGAGGAAATCGCGCTCACCCGCTCGCTTTATCCGGATGCGCCTGACTATACCGGCATTTACGAGCATTACGGCCTGCTTGGCCGCAAGACCCTGCTGGGCCACTGCATCCACCTCTCCGAACGCGAGATGAAGGCGCTGGCGGGAACCGGCACGGTCGCTGTTTTCTGCCCGACGTCGAATCTCTTTCTGGGCAGCGGCCTGTTCGACCGGGAAAAGCTTGCGGAAAACGGCGTGCGTATCGCGGTCGCCACCGATATCGGTGGCGGTACCAGCTTCTCGATGCTGAAGACGATGGACGAGGCCTACAAGGTCCTGCAACTGCGCGGCCAGCGCCTTTCCCCGCTCCATTCCTTCTACATGATGACGCTCGGCAACGCCCGCGCCCTGTCACTGGAAGAACGGATCGGTACGCTGAGACCGGGAACCGATGCCGACATCACCATTCTGGACAGCCGCGCCACGCCGGCCATGCGCTTGCGTATGAACACGGCCCGTACGCTCACCGAGGAATTGTTCCTTCTCCAGACCATGGGCGACGATCGCGCCGTGGCTGAGGTCTATGTAGCAGGCAAGCCGATGAAGACCGCGCTTCGATAAAGGGTGGCGCAAAAATTCCCGCAATCGCCGGAACTCGCAAAATATTGGGAAAACTGCCGGAATCCGGGAACCCTGACGGGATGCTACAGTTCTGTAACATTGCTGTCATATCACTGTAATATAGATTCCGTAGAGGGCTAGCGACGCCGCCCGCGTCACCCAACTTCTCAACAGGAGCTGCTCCTATGAACAAGATGATTTATACGACCGCTGCGCTGGCGATTGCCGCCGCCGTGTCGGTGTCCGCCGCTCAGGCTCGCGACCAGATTCAGGTGGCAGGTTCCTCGACGGTTCTGCCCTATGCCAAGATCGTTGCCGAGACCTTCGGCGAGACCTATCCGAACTTCAAGACGCCTGTCGTCGAGTCCGGCGGTTCGGGCGCCGGCATCAAGGAATTCTGCAAGGGCGTCGGCGAAAACACCATCGACATCGCCAATGCGTCACGCGCCATGAAGGGCAGCGAGCTGAAGTCCTGCGTCGACGCCGGCGTCAAGGATGTGCAGGAAGTCCGCATCGGCTATGACGGCATCGTGTTCGCCACCGACATCAAAGGTCCGAACTGGAACCTGACGCCGAAGGATGTCTATACCGCTCTCGCCGCCAAGGTCGTCGTCGACGGCAAGCTGGTCGACAATCCGAACACCAAGTGGAGCCAGGTCAACAAGGACCTGCCGGATTGGGATATCGCCGCCTACATTCCGGGCGAAAAGCACGGTACGCGTGAAGTTTTCGAAGAAAAGCTTCTGGCCGAAGGTTGCAAGGAAGCCGGCGCTGCTGAAGCTATGAAGACCAGCGGCATGGACGAAAAGGCCGTAGGCAAGGCCTGCGTGCAGGTCCGCAAGGACGGCAAGGCTGTCGATATCGATGGCGATTACAGCGAAACGCTCGCTCGCATCTCGTCGAACAAGACCGGCGTCGGCGTATTCGGCCTCGCTTTCTACGAAAACAATGCCGACAAGCTGAAGGTCGCCACCGTCGAGGGCGTCACCCCGACCGTCGAGACCATCTCCAGCGGCAAGTATCCGGTTTCGCGCCCGCTGTTCTTCTATGTGAAGAAGGCTCACATCGGCGTCATTCCAGGCCTGAAGGAATATGTCGATTTCTTCCTTTCCGACCAGATGATCGGACCTGACGGCCCGCTTGCCGATTACGGCCTCGTCGCCGCGCCGGAAGCCGAGCGTGTAGCACAGCGCGCCGCGTTCGACGCCGGCAAGACGATGCAGGCCAAGTAAGGCTAGCCGCACAAATCGGGCACAGGTGGAAATGCCTGTGCCCGAATCTCAAGTTTGGGCCACCGGGGAAATCTGATGTCCGTATTGCTGGTTCTGCTCATTGTCTTCGGAATAGGCCTCGTCGGGTTCTTCGTCGGGCGCCAGCGCGCACGCGCCAAGGAAACCGTAGGCATCAAGGTCCATTCTCGCGCCCATTATCATGGCTGGTGGGTGTTTCTGGTAACGGTGCTGCCCGCGCTCCTGTTTATCGTTCTCTGGACTGCCGGTTCGTCCATCTATCTCGAACATTCCGCCGAGGCGAGCCTTCCGCCGCAAACGGCGACAAGCGCGCTTGCCAGCCGCGGTCTTGCGCTCGACATGGTCAAGAGCCTCGCCGCCGGGCTTGAGCGCCTCGACCCCACCGAACGCCAGAACCTGCCGCAATCCTACACTGATTTGCGCGCCCTTCTGGGAACCAAGGGTGTCGCGCTTGCCTCCGAGGGGCAGGATTACATGCTCCCGATCGCCGAACGCTGGGAAAGCCAGGCGATCACGGCGCGCCATCTTGGCGCAGGCATCGCCTTCGCGCTTGCCGTCGCCGGCTTGATTTTCGGCCTCTCCGGCATTCATCCCCGCGCCCGCGCCCGCAATAATGTCGAGCGGATCGTGCTCTGGGGCCTGCTCGCCGCGTCCACCATCGCGATCCTGACCACGGTCGGCATCATCTTCTCGATGCTGTTCCAGACGATAAAATTCTTCCAGGACGTCTCGCCGTGGAATTTCTTCTTCGGCACCGTCTGGGATCCGCGTTTCGCGGATGCGGGTTCGGGCGGCGCAGAAGGCCAGTTCGGTCTCATCCCGCTGCTTGCCGGCACGCTCTATATCGCCCTCGTCGCCATGCTGGTGGCGGTTCCCATTGGCCTCTTCGCGGCCATCTATATGGCTGAATACGCGACGCCTCGTGTGCGCGCTATCGTCAAGCCTTTGCTGGAAATCCTCGCCGGCATCCCCACCATCGTCTACGGCTTCTTCGCGCTCATCACGGTCGGCCCATTCCTTCGCGATATGAGCGCGGCGATTTCCGGCGGCCCGGCCTTCATCATGTCGCAGAGTGTTCTGACGGCGGGCCTCGTCATGGGCATCATGTTGATCCCCTTCGTCTCGTCGCTTTCCGATGATATCATCACCGCTGTTCCGGGCGCCATGCGCGACGGTTCGCTGGGTCTCGGCGCCACGCGGTCGGAAACCGTCAAGCGCGTCATCCTCCCCGCCGCGCTTCCGGGCATCGTCGGCGCGCTGCTTTTGACAGCGTCACGCGCCATCGGCGAGACGATGATCGTGGTGCTTGCGGCAGGCGTCGCGGCCAGGCTCAACATAAATCCGTTCGACGCGATGACCACCATCACGGTCAAGATCGTCAATCAGCTGACCGGCGATCTCGAGTTCGACTCGCCGCAGACACTGGTCGCCTTCGCGCTCGGCCTCACCCTTTTCTTCCTTACGCTCGCGATGAACATCTTCGCCCTCTATATCGTGCGCAAGTACCGGGAGCAGTACGAATGACTGACGCAACGTACAATTCGAGTGCTGCCGCGACAGGACGCCCTGTGCGGCGTGACATCGGCATCAAGCGCCGCTACGCAGCGGAACGCCGCTTCCGTCTCTATGGTATTATTGCCATCGCCATCGGTATTTTCTTCCTGTTCGCGCTGCTCTCCTCGGTTATCTCCAATGGCTATACCGCCTTCTGGCAGACGACCATCGAGCTGCCGGTCAAGCTGGATGAGAAAATCATCGACCCCAGCAATCAGCGGGCGACTAACCCGAATGTGCTGATGACGGCCAATTATCCGGTGGTCGTGCGCAATGCCCTTGCCGAAAAGCTGGGTGTGGCCGCAACAGACAGGCCGGCCATGAGGGAGGTGAGCAAGTTCTTCTCCGATGGCGTGCGCAACCAGCTTCGGGAGATGGTGGTAGCCAATCCGTCGCTGATCGGCACGACGCAGACGATTCCCGTGCTCGCCAGTGGTGATATCGACTCGGCCTTCAAGGGGCAGATCGATTTGAGCGTTGACCAGGCCAACCGCAAGGTCTCCGACCAGCAGGTTGGCTGGATGAAAAAGCTCGCCGACGAAGGCGTGATGAAGGAAAAGTTCAACACCGGCCTCTTCACCTACGGCGCATCGAGCCGTCCGGAAACCGCCGGCCTTGGCGTGGCCCTGATCGGCTCCCTCTATATGATGCTGATCGTGCTGGTGCTTGCACTCCCCATCGGCGTCGCGGCCTCCATCTATCTGGAAGAATATGCAAAGAAGAACCGTCTCACCGACCTGATCGAAGTCAACATCAATAATCTGGCGGCGGTACCGTCCATCGTCTACGGCCTGCTCGGGCTGGCGGTGTTCATCAATCTGGTCGGCCTGCCGCGCTCGGCCTCGCTGGTCGGCGGCCTGGTGCTGACGCTGATGACCCTGCCGACGATCATCATCGCCACCCGTGCCGCATTGCGCGCCGTGCCTCCATCGATCCGCGCCGCCGCGCTGGGGCTTGGCGCGTCCAAGACGCAGATGGTGTTCCACCATGTACTGCCGCTCGCCGCCCCCGGCATCCTGACCGGCACGATCATCGGCCTCGCCCATGCCTTGGGCGAAACCGCGCCGCTGCTCCTGATCGGCATGGTCGCCTTCGTCGTGGGCTATCCCACAACGCCGATGGACCCGGCCACTGCATTGCCGGTGCAGATCTATATGTGGGCCAATGAGGCGGAGCGGGCCTTTGTCGAGCGCACGTCAGGCGCTATCATCGTGCTGCTTCTGTTCCTGGCGGTCATGAATATCGGTGCCATCATCTTGCGTCGCCGCTTCGAGCGTCGCTGGTAAACGGGAGACAAGACACATGAATCTGATGACCGAACGATCTCTCGAGAAAGCGGTAGGAGACAAGATGAACACTGTTGTCAACACGACCAAGATGAAGGGCGATAAGGTTTCTGTCTTCTACGGCTCCAAGCAGGCCCTTTTCGATGTCGATCTCGACATTCCCGAAAAGATGGTGACGGCGCTGATCGGTCCGTCCGGCTGCGGCAAGTCCACATTCCTGCGTTCATTGAACCGCATGAACGATACCATCGAGGGATGCCGTGTCGCCGGCAAGATCACGCTTGACGGCGAGGATATCTACGATCCCAAGATCGACGTTGTAGAGCTTCGCGCCCGCGTCGGCATGGTCTTCCAGAAGCCCAACCCGTTCCCGAAAACGATCTATGAGAACGTCGCCTACGGCCCGCGCATTCATGGCCTCGCCAAGAACCGGCACGAAATTGATGAAATCGTAGAAAGCAGCTTGCGTCGGGCCAGCCTTTTCGAAGAGGTCAAGGACCGTCTTCATGAAGCCGGCACAGGGCTTTCCGGCGGCCAGCAGCAGCGCCTCTGCATCGCCCGCGCCATCGCGGTCAGCCCTGAGGTTATCCTGATGGATGAGCCCTGTTCCGCGCTCGATCCCATCGCCACGGCGAAGGTGGAAGAGCTGATCGACGAATTGCGGCAGAACTATACGATCGTCATCGTCACCCACTCGATGCAGCAGGCGGCCCGCGTATCGCAGAAGACCGCGATGTTCCACTTAGGCAATCTGGTCGAAGTGGGCGACACCGAGATGATGTTCACGACGCCCAAGGAAAAGCGCACCCAGGACTATATTACCGGGCGCTTCGGATAATTTCCCAGAGCATGATCCCAAAAAGTTGCAGACTTTTTGGATAAGATCATGCGGCTAAAGAATAAGGCGGCTCACCCCGGACCGTTGCGGTTCGAGATAGGATGAACAAAATGCAGTCCCAACACACCGTCCGCTCTTATGACGACGAGTTGAAGTTTCTGGCCCACAAGATCGCCGAGATGGGTGGCCATGCCGAACGCATGGTCGAGCAGTCGGTGATGGCCATCGTCAATGCCGACAACGCGCTTGCCCAGCGCGTTATCTCGGACGACCTGATCCTCGATGCGGGCGAGCGCGAGATCGATGACCGGGCGATCACCATCATCGCCAAGCGTCAGCCCATGGCCGTCGATTTGCGCGAGATCATCGGCGCCATCCGCATCTCTTCAGATTTGGAGCGCGTCGGCGATCTCGGCAAGAACATCGCCAAGCGCGTCGCCGCCGTGTCCGACACGCGCCAGTCGATCAAGGTCTATCGCGGGCTCCAGACGCTCGCCGAGCTGGCATTGACGCAGCTGAAGGATGTGCTGGATGCTTTCGCCTCCCGCTCGGTGCAGCAGATCAACATCGTGCGCGACCGCGACGACGAGATCGACGCCATGTACACCTCGCTGTTCCGCGAGCTCCTGACCTATATGATGGAAGATCCGCGCAACATCTCCGCCTGCACGCATCTTCTCTTTTGCGCCAAGAATATCGAGCGCATCGGAGATCATGCGACCAACATTGCCGAGACGGTCTATTACATCGTCACCGGCCAGCAGATGCCGCCAGATCGCCCGAAGGAAGATCTGAGCCACGGCATCGTCGTTGACGAAGCCAAGCGTTCGTAAGCGTCAGCTGGTTGGGAGTTGGTGAAATGGCACACGCGCCAAAAGTGGCTGTCGTCGAGGACGAAGAGGCGCTGAGTGTCCTGCTTCGCTATAACCTCGAAGCGGAAGGCTATCTGGTGGATACGATCCTGCGCGGCGACGAGGCGGAAATCGCGCTGCGCGAGAACGTGCCGGATCTGTTGATTCTCGACTGGATGCTTCCGGGCGTTTCCGGCATCGAACTCTGCCGCCGCCTGCGCCAGCGGGTGGAGACGGAACGCCTGCCGATCATCATGCTGACCGCACGGGGCGAAGAAAGCGAACGCGTACGCGGTCTTGGCGTCGGCGCGGATGATTATGTCGTCAAGCCGTTCTCGACGCCGGAACTCCTCGCCCGCGTCAAGGCGATGCTGCGCCGCGCCAATCCCAGCCTCCTGTCGCATGTCCTGAAAGTCGGCGATCTGGTGCTCGACCGCGAGCAGCACCGCGTCTACCGCAAGGAGCGCGAAATCCGCCTGGGGCCGACCGAGTTCCGGCTTCTGGAATATTTCATGATGTCGCCGGGCCGCGTCTTCTCGCGCAGCCAGTTGCTGGATGGCGTCTGGGGTCCGGATATCTATGTCGATGACCGTACGGTCGATGTGCATGTCGGGCGTTTGCGCAAGGCCATCAATACGGGCCGTGCCGCCGACCCGATTCGCACGGTGCGCGGCGCCGGTTACTCGTTCGGTTGATCTCGTGACGGTTGCATGAAATAAGGCAAATAAACCAAATACTCTCGCCAGAACTATTAACAAATAGTTAGCGATCACGAAACATTTCTTCGCTTTAACATCAGTTTTTCTTGTCGCCTTTCTTTGGCCCAAAACATCCTCCCTCATTGCTCGCTCTGTTGAGGGGTCCAAGCATGAGATTGAGCTTTTGAAGAGCGCTAACTGGAAAATCCTGGCCGTGGCCGGTGCGCTGGCCGCGCCTGTCATGATGGCGGGATGCACCACGTCCAAGAGTGTCGATGCCGGCAAAACGGCCAAGGGAGCGGTCGCCCGGACGAGTTCGGCCCAGAGCTCTGGATATACGAGCTACGGATATACGGCTGGCGGCAAAAAGACCTATGCCTATACTGCCCGGGACAAGGAATGCCTCAAGCGGGCGATGTATTTCGAATCGAACCGCTCCAGCAAGGACGGTTTCCTTGCGGTGGGAACCGTGGTGATGAATCGCCTCGTCTCGGGCAAATATCCCGATACGATCTGCGGTGTCGTTGGCCAGAAGAACCAGTTCGCGCCCGGCGTGCTCTCCCGCCAGTTAAAATCCGTGCCGGAAATCGATACCGCGGCGGATGCTGTTCTCAAAGGCGAGCGGCATCCCAAGGTCAGGAATGCCATGTTCTTCCATACCGCCGGGCTGAAATTCCCCTATCGCAACATGCACTATGTGCTGGTTGCCGGCGGCAATGCGTTTTATGAGAAGCGCCGCCGCGACGGTACGCTTGAAACGCCGGTCCTGGAAGCGCCGCGCCTCATTGCGGCAGCTGATGTGCTGAACCCACCTGCTGCCATGCCCGCCGAAACCCGCCCGCAGGCGGTGCCGGTCCCGGCGGCTAATCCGATCGACCGGACAGTGGTTGCCAGCATCGCGCCGGGCGAGGGCTTCGGTCCCCGCGCCAAGGGCGACCGCGTGACGCGCGACGCTACGGCGCGATACGAGACGGTTGCCTGGCAGACCGGCACGGCCCCGGTGCGCGCGGAAACCTCAAGGGTATCTACGCAAACGGAACTCGGCTATGATTCAAGCCGCAAGCCCGTCGATGCCATAGGCGAACTGCTCCTCTCGCAGGACCGGCCCGAGCCGGTTTATTAATAAGTCATTACATCGCCACGATGGCCTTGGCCTCGGCGGCGATGTAGTCGCAAAAGAGCTTCACCCGCAGCGGAACGGTGCGTCCGAAGGCGTGAAGCGCGTTGAGCGGAAGCCGGGGGAGGGCGATCCGCGGCGCTACATCCACCAGCGTCCCGGCTTCCAATTCCTCCGCCACCAGGCAGCGCATGAGATAGGCCGCGCCAAGCCCGCTCCGCGCCGCCTCGATCAAGGTCGTAGCCGAATCGCAATCGATGCGCCCCGTGGGAATGAACGCCGACCCGTCGGCCAGCCGCACCGGCAGAGGGATACCATCCATCGCATAGCGGGCGAAGGGGAGGCGTTTGAGCGCTTCTGCCGAGTCCGGCCTTTCCCAATGGTCGAGGAACGCGGGCGACGCCACGATCACCATCGGCAGGTCGGTCAGGGGGCGCACGATAAGGTCGCCCTCGGTCGGATGGCCCACGCGCAGCACGACATCGTAATCCTCGCGGACGAGATTGACGAAGCGGTCCGTCAGTCCAATATCGAGATGAAGGTGCGGATAGGCCGAGGCAAAGCCGGCAAGGAGACGCGGCAGCAGCAGCCGCGCCAGTTCGCCGGGCATGGAAATTCGCAGCCGTCCGGAGAGCGTCGGTCCGGCCCCGATAATCTCATCGCTTGAATCGAGTTCTCGCAGGAGCGGCGCCACGCGTTCGAAGAAAGCCTGGCCGTCCTGCGTCAGCGTCAGGGCGCGGGTGGAGCGGAGGAACAGCCGTGTCCCGATTCTCCTTTCCAGCCGCGCCACGCTTTTCGAGATTGCGGATGGCGTCGTGGAAAGATCGCGCGCGGCAGCGCTGAAGGACCCGGCATCGACCGTCCGCACGAAAGCCAGCAGGCCGGATGTCTCGTTCAATAGGTTCGGCATTCATATCCTTCAGGCACAAATCATGTGCCGGACAATGGTCTAACGGCATGAGCCGCGCGGCTTTATCTCCACCCCAACCGAAACGGAGATAAGCAATGCACCAGCTCAAAGACAAGGTCGCCGTCATCACCGGCGGCAATAGCGGCATCGGCAAGGCAACCGCACGCCTGTTCGCGGAAGAAGGCGCACAGGTCGTCATCACGGGCCGTCGGCAGGAAATCATCGACGAGGCGATCAGGGAAATCGGCCACAGCGCTATAGGCATCGTCGGCGATGTCGCCGATCTCGCGCACCATCAGACACTGGCCGAGACCGTGAAGCGCCTGTTCGGCGGGCTCGATATCTATGTGGCCAATGCCGCCATCATCAATCTCACCCCCTCCAGCAACGTGACGCCGGAAGAGTATGACAGCCACTTCGCCGTCAACACGCGCGGCGTCTTCTTCGGCGTGCAGACAATCGAGCCGCTGATCCGCGATGGCGGCAGCATCATCTTGACCAGTTCGCTGGCGGCGACCAAGGTGCTTCCTGACCACGCCGTCTATGCCGGCTCGAAAGCCGCTATAGCCACCTTCGCAAAGAACTGGGCGATCGAGTTCAAGCCCCGCCGGATTCGCGTCAATGTCCTCAGCCCTGGACCGGTTGAAACCGCGATTCTCGGCAAGCTCGGAATATCGGATGCCGACCGCCCGGCCTTTGAGGATCACATGGCTTCGCTGATTCCGGCGGGGCGTCTAGGCCGCCCGGAGGAACTGGCGCGCGCCGCGCTCTTTCTCGCCTCAGACGCCGCAAGCTTCGTCAACGGCATCGAGCTTCACGTCGATGGCGGCATGACGCTGGCTTGAAAGGGATGAATTAAGGATGCCGCGTCCGCACCGGTACCGGCTGATAGATCACCATCGGCGGTCCGAATGGCTCATAAAAAGGCTCGTTGAAGGCCGCGCGCCGCGCCGCGCGCCGGTCGAGATCGAGCTGCAGCAGACAATTGGCAAGCGCGTCGGTCTGCGCGCGAAAGCCATAGGACCGGCAGGTCTGCGTGTCGGCGGCGCGGCGCTCTTCCGGCGTCATTGTCGTGCACCCGGCAAGGGCGGCGAGGAAAACGAGAGCATAAAACGTCTTCATGATTTGCCTTTCGCATTCCCCAGTGAATATAACATTCTCCGTCCATTTTTTAAAATCGGGTGCGCTATGACCACACATTCTCGCGATGTTTCCGCAATTATCGATCCCGTCAAGCTTGACCGGCTGGCCGAAGTGGCCGTCAAGGTCGGCTTGCAATTGCAGCCCGGGCAGGATCTCGTCATGACGGCGCCCATTGCCGCCCTCCCGCTTGTGCGCCGCATTGCCGAGCACGCCTATAAGGCAGGGGCTGGGCTGGTGACGCCCTTCTTTGCCGATGAGGAACTGACGCTGGCCCGCTATCGCTTCGCGCCGGACGCAAGCTTCGACCGTGCCTCCGGCTGGCTCTACGAGGGCATGGCCAAGGCTTATGCGAACGGCGCGGCGCGCCTCGCCATCGCCGGCGACAATCCGCTGCTGCTCTCCTCGCAGGACCCGGAAAAGGTCGCCCGCGCCAACAAGGCCAACTCCATCGCCTATCAGCCGGCGCTGGAGAAGATCGCCAATTTCGACATCAACTGGAACATCGTTTCCTATCCCAATCCATCCTGGGCGAAGCAGGTCTTCCCCGACGATCCTGAGGACGTGGCAACTGCGAAGCTCGCCAATGCCATCTTCGCCGCCTCGCGCGTCGATGTTGAAGATCCGATAGGGGCTTGGGCCACGCATAATGCCACGCTGCGTCGCCGCAGCGATTGGCTCAATGGACATGCGTTTCATGCATTGCATTTCACCGGTCCGGGTACCGACCTGACGGTGGGCCTTGCCGACGAGCATCGGTGGTCTGGCGGCGCCTCGACCGCCAAGAACGGCGTCACCTGCAATCCGAACATCCCCACCGAGGAAGTGTTCACCACGCCGCACGCCCGCCGCGTGGAGGGCTATGTCACCAGCACCAAGCCACTGTCGCATCAGGGCACACTGATCGAGAACATCTCCGTGCGCTTCGAGGAAGGCCGCATCGTCGAGGCGAAGGCAAGCCGGGGCGAGGCGGTTCTGAATAAAGTGCTGGACACTGACGAGGGCGCCCGGCGATTGGGCGAGGTGGCGCTGGTGCCTCATTCCTCCCCGATCTCCAAGAGCGGTCTCTTGTTCTACAACACCCTGTTCGATGAAAACGCCGCCAGCCACATCGCGCTCGGCCAGTGCTACTCGAAGTGCTTCATCAACCCTTCGCTTTCGCCGGAAGAAGTCGCCGCGCTGGGCGGCAACAAGAGCTTGATCCACATCGACTGGATGATCGGTTCCGGCAAGATCGATGTCGACGGCATCGCCAAGGATGGCAGCCGGGTGCCGGTCATGCGCAGCGGCGAATGGGCTGCATAACTCAGGCCGGTAATAAACGCTAATAACGTGAAAAAGCCCGGAAAGCGCGTCGCTTTCCGGGCTTTTCGTTCGGAAATCACGGTTTCCGTCAGAATCCATCAGAACCCATGTGACGCGCGTCCATGGCCGGCATGATTGTGGGCAGACGCGGGCGGCGGGATAAGGCCTGCTTCCTGCGCTGCATGGAGGAAGGCGCGCCGCGCCTTGGCGACGGGCCTTAGCCCGTCAAGGGCATCGAGGCAGGTCTGGAGCGCCTGCCGGTAGGTGCGGCCTTGCTCGCGGTTGCGCCAATAGGTCTTGAGGCACTCCACGGCCTCCCAGGCGCTTGCCACGACGCGGCTGCGCGCATCGCCAATGTAGATGATCACGGGTACGGGGAAAACTTTGTCGTCCATGGATATAACTCCACTTTCTTTTTATGCGTGTCTTGGGATGGAGGCCTCCCGTTTGGCGGAAGGTCGCTCTGCCCAACCCGGCAACAAACGGATGAAACCTTCGCTGGTTCCATCAGATAGGAAGAAAATTTGCCGGTGTAAGACGGAGCGGGAGATTTTTTAGCTCTTCGAAAAAATATAATAATAACAAAATATTGCCTGGCTACGGTTGCCTTCCGGGTCGCCTGGCCTAGCTTTATAGTGATGACCGCTTCGCTGACAGACCGCGCCTTTCCTCAAGCGCTGCCCGGCGCTGATATGCTTGGTGACTGGGCTGTTTTCCTCGATATCGATGGAACGCTTCTCGACATCGCCGAAAGCCCCGAGGCCATCCGCGTTCCCGATGGCCTTTCCCGCGATCTCGCCGTTCTTGCGGAAAAGCTCGACGGCGCACTGGTGCTGGTGACGGGCCGTTCCATATCGTTCGTTGACACGATCTTTCCCGATACGCGGTTTCCCGTCGCTGGCCTGCACGGCGCCGAGCGGCGCGATGCGGCCGGTCGCGTGAGCCGGGTCGAGCCGACGGCGGACTTTCTGCGCGCAAAAGAAGAGCTGCAAAAGCGGGCGGCGCGCTGGCCGCATGTAATCGTTGAGGACAAGCAAGCCGCAATCGCTGTCCATTACCGCCAAGTGCCGCAATTCGAGAAGGACATGCGGCGGCTCATGGACGAGATAGCTGCAATCGCCGGCCCGGGTTGGACCCTCCAGCAGGGCAAGATGGTCGTGGAACTGCGTCCGGCAGTCCATGACAAGGGCCATGCGCTTGAAACCTTCATGGCCATTCCGCCGTTTGTCACAAGGCGTCCGCTCGCCTTCGGCGACGATGTGACGGATGAGGCAATGTTCAAGGCTGCCAATGCCCGCGGTGGCTTCTCGGTCAGGATTGGCCAGGAGCAAGTCCAGGAAAAGTGTGAAGCGGCTTTTCGTCCGGACTTGCGTGAGAATGTCGAGGAAAAGCCTACCGCCGCGACGTTTTATCTGCGCTCGCCCGCGATCCTGCGAGCATGGCTAAGGAAAATAGCGAGGGAGACATTATGAGCCGGCTTGTCGTTATATCGAACAGAGTCCCGCTTCCGGATAAAAGCGGCGCTGCTCCAGCGGGCGGCCTCGCCGTCGCGCTTCAAGCGGCGCTTGAGGAACGCGGCGGCATCTGGATGGGCTGGTCAGGCAAGTCCACCTCAGGCCGCGAGACATCAGGCATCGACATTCGCGAGCAAGGCAAGATCACCTATGCTCTGGTTGATTTGAGCCGCAAGGATGTCGAGGAATATTATGCGGGCTTCGCCAATCGCGTTCTCTGGCCGCTATGCCATTACCGGCTTGACCTGACGGACTATGCGCGAAAGGACATGGCGGGGTATTTCCGGGTCAACCGCCTCTTCGCCCAGCAACTGGCGCCGCTCATCAAGCCGGATGACGTGATCTGGGTGCATGATTATCACTTGATCCCGCTTGCCGCCGAATTGCGCCAGATGGGGCTGAAAAACCGCATCGGCTTTTTCCTGCATATTCCCTGGCCGCCGGCGGATGTGCTCTTCACGCTTCCCGTCCACGAGACGATCATGCGCGGCCTTGCCTCGTATGATTTGGTCGGCTTCCAGACCCGCCACGATGCCGAAAATTTCGCCGGATGCCTGAAACGCGAAGGCATCGGCAAGGAACTGGGCCAAGGGCTTTTCGAGGCCTATGGCCATGTCTTCCGGGCTGACGTATTCCCGATCAGCATCGAGACCGCAGCCTTCGCCGAAGCCGCCCGTACCTCGCGGCGCCATGCCCTCGTCGGGCGTATGCGACAGAGCCTGGCAGGCCGTGACCTCATCATCGGCGTCGACCGCCTCGATTATTCCAAGGGTATCACCAACCGCATCGAGGCCTTCGAGCGCTTTATCGTCAACAACCCCGACAGCCGGGGCAGGGTGACATTCCTGCAGGTCACGCCGAAATCGCGTTCCGAAGTGCCGGAATATGGCGACATGCAGCGCATGGTGGCGGAGCTGGCCGGGCGGGTGAACGGCGCGCTCAGTACGGTCGACTGGACACCGATCCGCTATGTTAACCGCTCCATCGGCCGAAGTGTGCTGGCCGGCCTCTACCGCATGGCGCAAGTAGGCCTGGTGACACCGCTGCGCGATGGCATGAACCTCGTCGCCAAGGAATATGTCGCGGCGCAAGATCCGGAAAATCCGGGCGTTCTCATCCTGTCGCGCTTTGCCGGCGCCGCGCGCGAGCTTGATGGCGCGCTGCTGGTCAATCCCTACGATACCGACGCGGTGTCGGACGCCATCGCCCGCGCCCTGTCCATGCCGATCGAGGCGCGGCGTGAACGCTGGAACCAGATGATGCCGCATCTTCTGGAAAATGATGTTTCCCACTGGTGCGAGAGTTTCCTGAAGGCGCTTGCCGGGCATGGCGAGACGAAGGGCGATGAGCGGCCAGCTGAAACAAAAGGTATTTTGCAGCCAAATGATTCCATCTGACGGCAAAATGCTTTAGGCGGTTAATTCGCCATGAAGATTCTCGCCATCGATACCGCAGCCAGTTTTTGCGCCACCGCCGTCTATGATACGGACGAGCGGCGTTTGCTTGCCGCTGTCAGCGAGAATATCGGCAAGGGCCATGCCGAAGTGCTGATGGCCTATATCCAGCAGGCGCTAGATGAATCGGGAACTGTTATTGCCGAGATCGGCCGCATCGCCGTCAATGTCGGGCCGGGTTCGTTCACCGGCGTGCGCATCGGCGTTTCCGCCGCGCGCGGTTTCGCGCTGGCGCTGAATTGCCCCGCCATCGGCGTCACTGCCTTCGAGGCTTTGGCTGCGGAAGTGTGCGAGATATATCCAGGTACGCCGGGCACGCCGGTTCTGGTAGCCATCGACGCGCATCGCGATGAAATCTATGCTCAATTTTTCGGATCGGACGGCGAGGTTCTTGACGGGCCGTTTGCGGGAAGTCTGGATGATGTGCTGGAACTTCTCACGCGGAGGGGGCCGCAACCGGTGTTAACCGGATCGGCGTCAGCGCGCTTGAATGAAATGCTGGCCGGGGCGCCGCTTGCCGTCGCGGGCGAGGCGGCCACTGGCCGCATCGAAACCATTGCGCGCATCGCCGCATTGCGCGAGCCGGGAGAAGCGCCGAAGCCGCTTTACTTGCGCGGTCCTGATGCCAAGCCGCAAGTAGGCTTCGCCCTGCCAAGAAAAGCCACGCCATGATAGGCCTGTCCTTTGGCCCGTTCGCACGAAAAAATTTCGCCATCGAGCCGCTTGTCCCGGCGGACTGTCACCATTTGCATCGAATCCACGCCGAAACATTTAGCCACTTCTGGAGCGAGGACGATTTCCATGCCCTCATAGGACAGGAAACCGTCTTCGGCTTCATTGCGCGGGAGGAGGGCAGGCCGGATGATGCGGTGGGTTTCGTGCTGGCACGCCTCACGATAGACGAGGCGGAGATATTGACCATTGCGGTTTCCCCCGCCTTCCGCCGTCTGGGCGTCGGGCGCGAGCTGATGGATGCGGTGCTGCGCCATCTGCATCATGTCCGGGCGCAAACCCTCTTTCTGGAGGTCGATCAAGCCAATATCGCGGCGCAGGCGCTCTATCGCCGCCTGGGCTTCATAAAGGTTGGCGAACGCCCCGCCTATTATGAGACCGAAGCGGGCCGGTCGGCGGCGCTGATCCTGCGCCGCGATCTGGGCACCGGTACGCCCCGATGATCAACAGGCTTCGTATAGCGCTCGTATTGCTCGGGATGGCGACGCTCATGCTGGCGCTGGTGCCTATCCAGTACATCCTGCTGAAAATCGGCGCCGGCCGCGCAAGCGCGATTCCGCGCTATTTTCACCGCATCATGGCCTGGTTGCTTGGGTTCCGCATCCATGTCCATGGCGCGATGACGAAGGATCGCCCGCTCCTTCTCGTATCGAACCATATATCGTGGACCGACATTATCCTCCTTTCCACCGTTGGCGATATTTCCTTTATTGCCAAGACGGAGGTGCGCGACTGGCCGCTTTTCGGCACCCTGTCCCTTCTGCAACGTTCCGTCTTTGTCGAGCGTGACCGGCGCGGCAAGACCGGCGAGCAGGCGTCGCAGATTGCGGAAAGGCTGGTAGCCGGCGATGTCATGGTGCTGTTCGCTGAAGGCACCACATCGGACGGAAACCGCGTTCTCCCGTTCAAGACGTCGCTGTTCGGCGCGGCGTCCGCGGCGATCCGCGAAACCGGGGCTGAAACTGTCGCGGTGCAGCCGGTCGCAATCGTCTATACAAAATTGCATGGCATCCCGATGGGCCGCTTTCATCGCCCCGTCGCCTCCTGGCCGGGCGATGTCGAATTGATGCCGCATCTGAAAGGCATTTTGAGAGAAGGCGCGATCGATGTCGATATTCGCTTCGGCGAACCGGTCGTCATCGCCAAGGGCACGGACCGCAAGCAGCTTGCCCGCACTATGGAAGACCGGGTCCGCGCCATGCTCCTGACCTCGCTGATGGGGCGCGGGATGGACGAGCGATAAATGAGCCCTATTCTCAATTGCGTTGAAACGCGTTAAAACTCAGCCGATGAATGAAACAAGCGCCACTGATAATCTTGAAATAGCCAGCGCGCCGGCCATAAACCCGCGCAAGGTTTTCGTTAAAACCTATGGCTGCCAGATGAATGTCTATGACAGCCAGCGTATGGCCGACAGCCTCGCTGAACAGGGCTATGTGGCGACGCAAACGCCTGAAGACGCCGATCTGGTGCTGCTCAACACCTGCCATATCCGCGAGAAGGCGTCGGAGAAGCTTTATTCAGCGTTGGGCCGTCTGCGCAAGATCAAGGACGAGCGCGCCGCGGATGGCCGCGATATGCTGATCGGCGTTGCCGGCTGCGTGGCGCAGGCCGAGGGCGAAGAGATCATTCGCCGCGCGCCGTCCGTCGATCTCGTCATCGGCCCGCAGACCTATCACCGCCTGCCGCAGGCACTCGCCCGCGTCGGTCGTGGCGAGAAGGTGGTCGAGACGGAATACGCCATCGAGGACAAGTTCGAGCATCTGCCCGCCCCGAAGAAGGAGCAGGTGAAGAGCCGTGGCGTCTCCGCCTTCCTCACCGTTCAGGAAGGCTGCGACAAGTTCTGCACCTTCTGCGTCGTCCCCTATACGCGCGGCTCTGAGGTTTCGCGCCCCGTCTCGCAGATCGTCGCCGAAGCCGAAAAGCTCGCCGCCGCCGGCGTGCGCGAGCTGACCCTTCTGGGCCAGAACGTCAATGCCTGGCATGGCAAAGGTGAGGGCGGTCGCGAGTTGGGACTGGGCGAACTTTTGTTCCGGTTGGCGGAAATCCCCGGTATTGCCCGGCTGCGTTATACCACCAGCCACCCGCGCGACATGGACGAGGCATTGATCGCCGCCCATCGTGATCTGGACCAGTTAATGCCTTATCTGCATTTGCCGGTGCAGGCGGGGTCCGACCGCATCCTCAAGGCGATGAACCGCAGGCATACCGCCGCCGATTACCTGCGCCTCGTCGAGCGCATCCGCGCCGCCCGGCCCGACATCGCCCTTTCCGGCGATTTCATCGTCGGCTTTCCTGGGGAAACCGAGGAAGATTTCGAGGCGACGATGCAGCTGGTGCGCGACGTCACCTATGCGCAGGCCTATTCGTTCAAATATTCGCCGCGTCCCGGAACGCCGGGCGCCGATTTGCCTGGTCATGTCGATGAGGCGGTCAAGGACGAGAGGCTGCAGCGGCTCCAGGCGCTCCTGACTGAACAGCAATATGCTTTCCAGCGCAGCATGATCGGAAAGCGCATGGATGTGTTGCTTGAAAAGCCCGGTCGCCTGCCCGGTCAGATGGTTGGCCGATCGCCCTGGCTTCTACCGGTAATTGTTGGTGAAAACCCGGGAGAAATCGGCAACATTGTCGATGTACGAATCATCGCCACCGGAACCAACAGCCTTATGGCCGAGATGGTGGCGGCGAAACGGCAAGCGAACGCCCCTTTGGCACTTGAAACTCAATCATGAGGAGAGCCGGTTGAACGCCACCGATAAAGTGAAGGCAGCCCCCGCAGGGGCTTCGGACATGGCGCATATCGTACTGACATTCGATAACAACCGGCTGGCCAGCGCGCTCTTCGGCCAGTTCGATGAAAACCTTGCCCGCGTCGAGCAGAAGCTCGGCGTCGATGTGCGATCGAAAGGCAATCAGCTTTCGATCCGCGGTGAACCGGGCGCGACCGAGCAGGCACGCCGCGCCCTCGATCATCTCTATGGTCTCGTGCAGAAGGGGCATGAGGTGACCGCGTCCGATGTCGATGGCGCGATCCGCATGGCAGTCGCTGCCGACGATCAGCTGACACTGCCAACGATGGAGAAGAAGGGCAAGCAAACGGCGGCGCAGATATCGACGCGCAAGAAGACCATCTTTGCCCGTACGCCGACGCAGGATGCCTATATGCGGGCGCTGGATCGCTCCGAGCTGGTCTTCGGCGTTGGTCCCGCCGGAACGGGCAAGACCTATCTCGCCGTCGCCCATGCCGCCATGCTGCTGGAGCGTGGTCTCGTGGAGCGCATCGTCCTTTCGCGCCCCGCCGTGGAAGCGGGCGAGCGGCTGGGCTTCCTGCCCGGCGACATGAAGGAGAAGGTCGATCCCTACCTCCGTCCGCTTTACGATGCGCTTTACGACATGATGCCGGCGGAAAAAGTCGAGCGGGCGCTCGCGGCGGGCGTTATCGAGATCGCGCCGCTCGCCTTCATGCGCGGACGCACGTTGGCCCACGCCGCCGTCATCCTCGACGAGGCGCAGAACACCACATCCATGCAGATGAAGATGTTTTTGACTCGTCTGGGCGAGAACGCCCGCATGATCGTCACCGGCGATCCGAGCCAGATCGACCTGCCGCCGGGCCAGAAATCCGGCCTTGTCGATGCGCTGCGCATTCTCGACGGCGTCCCCGGCATCGTCACCGTGCGCTTCACCGAAAAGGACGTCGTGCGCCATCCCCTCGTCGCGGCCATTGTCGTTGCCTGGGACAAGGACGCCAAGGGACACGCGAAGACATGACCACGCATTCAGGGAATGGCCGGATTTGATCGATATCGACATAATGATCGAGGCGGAAGGCTGGCCGGAGGAGGCAGCGTTGCGCCAACTCGCAGAACGCGCCGTTCTCGCTTCATGGGAAACGCTTGAGCTAGGCGCGCCCGGCGAGGGGGAGACGGAACTCAGCATCGTCTTCACGGATGATGCCGCCATCCAGCGGCTCAATGCGGAATGGCGCGGCAAGGACAAGCCGACCAATGTGCTCTCCTTTCCGGCTTTTCCAGTTGAAGCAGGCGAGCGGCCCGGACCGATGCTGGGCGATATTGTCATAGCGCGTGAGACTGTCGCGCGCGAGGCGGCTCTGGAAATCAAGCCGTTCGATCACCATCTGACCCATTTGATTGTCCACGGACTTCTGCATCTTCTCGGGTATGACCATGAGAACGATGAGGAGGCCGAGGAAATGGAGGGCTGGGAGCGCCGGATTCTTCATGCGCTTTCCATCCCTGACCCCTATAATGTATCGCTGAAAGACGATGAACCCATTGACAATGCCTGATCCGACAGACCCGTCTTCTTCTGCCGCCGAGGCATCGCGGGCAAACGACACCGACGAGCAAAGTACGCAGCGGCCGTCACCGGCTGAAAAGCGCTCCATCTTTGCAGGCATCTTTCCCTTCTTGCGCGGCCGGCAGGCCAGCTCGCTCCGCGAGGATCTGGCGGAAGCACTCTCGGACAAGGAGAACACCGATCCGGCGTTCTCGCCCGAGGAACGTTCGATGCTCCATAACATCCTGCAATTGCAGGAGGTGCGCGTCGAGGACGTGATGATCCCGCGCTCCGACATCGAGGCGGTGGAGATCGAGACCCCGCTTGGGCAGTTGCTTGAACTTTTTGAGCAGTCCGGCCATTCGCGTATGCCGGTTTATTGCGAGACGCTCGACGATCCGCGCGGCATGGTCCATATCCGCGATGTGCTGAACCACATCACCCGACTGGGACGCCGGGAGAACGGTAGCGCATCGAAGCCTGATCTGAGCCGCGTCGATCTCGACAAGACCATCGGCGAGCTGAATCTGACGCGCAAGGTGCTGTTCGCGCCGCCATCGATGCAGGCAAGCACTCTCATGGCGCGGATGCAGGCGAGCCACATCCAGATGGCGCTGGTCATCGACGAATATGGCGGGACCGATGGGCTGGTTTCGCTGGAGGATATCGTCGAGATGGTCGTCGGCGATATCGAGGACGAGCATGACGATGAGGAAGAGATGATCGTCGAGGAGCCCGGCGGCGCGTTCGTCGTTGATGCTCGCGCCGATCTTGAGGAACTGGCGGAGCGGATCGGCCCCACATTCGTCGTGGGCGAGCACGGCGAGGATGTCGATACGGTTGGCGGTTTGATCTTCTCGATGCTTGGCCGCATTCCCTTGCGTGGCGAGGTGGTCGAGGCGCTGCCGGATTACGGATTCCATGTGCTGGAGGCCGACCGCCGCCGCATCCGCAAGGTGCGCATCGTGCCGCTCGATGACGCGGAACGGGAAGCCAATGGCGCTGCCGGGGGTATATGAGCGCGGCTTACGCCGTTACAGCGTCGTGCGCTCTTCAGACGCACAAAGGACGCTGTAAGTTATCGAATCTACGCATCGGGCTCTCCGAAAATCGGTTTCGATTTTCTGGCCGATGCTGTAGCGGGAGCGAGGCTGGATGAGGGGGATTACGCAGTTTTCCGGCTGGATCATATTGCTGAGCGGCTGGCGTCGCGCGCTCATGGCCTTTCTCGCCGGGGCGCTCGCGACGCTCGCTCTGCCGCCCTATGATTTCTTCGCCGTCTGCCTGATAGCCTTCCCTGTCCTCGTATGGCTGATCGACGGCGCTGTCGATACTGCCAATGGCGGTTTCATGCGCCGCGTCCTGCCCTCGGCAGTGGTTGGCTGGTGGTTCGGCTTTGGCTATTTCCTGGCAGGCCTCTGGTGGATTGGCGCGGCGCTTTTGGTTGACGCTCAAAATTTCGCCTGGGCATTGCCGCTCGCGGTCGTAGGCCTGCCGGCATTCCTTGCTCTTTTCTATGCGCTCGCCGTGCTTATCGCCCGCTGTCTTTGGTCGGATGGGCTAGGACGCATCTTCGCGCTGGCCTTCGGCTTCGGTGTCGCGGAATGGCTGCGCTCTTTCGTGCTGACGGGGTTTCCGTGGAACGCCATCGGCTATGCGGCCATGCCCACTCCGATGTTGATGCAGTCGGATGGCGTGGTCGGCCTTTTCGCCATGAATGCGCTTGCTGTTCTCGTCTTCGCCATGCCCGGGCTTCTTGCCGACAGGCGGCATCGCCGGGCTGGTCTTGTGCTTGCGCTGGTGCTCGTTGCCGCTCATGTCGGGTTCGGCTTCTACCGGCTGCATGATGCGCCGACGGTCGCCGAGGAGAGCACCGGCGTGCGTTTACGCATCGTTCAGCCTTCTATCGCGCAGGATATGAAATGGGACGACGGCGCCCGCCGCGCAATCTTTGACAAGCTTATTGCCTTGACCGGAACATCGCCGGCACCCGGCCAATCGAAACCGGCAGTCATCGTTTGGCCGGAAACCGCAATTCCCTATATTCTGACCCGTACGCCGGAAGCGTTGGTGCGCATCGGCGAGGCTTTGTCGGATGGCCAGGTATTGCTTGCCGGCGCCGTGCGCGAGGAAGAGGGTGTACCCAGTCCGCTTTATTACAACTCCATCTATGCGATCAGCGACCGGGGCGAAATCATCGGTGCGGCCGACAAGGAGCATCTTGTGCCCTTCGGTGAGTATCTGCCGCTGGAGAAATGGCTGCGCGCTTTAGGGTTGCAGGAGGTGGTCGAGATGCCCGGCGGATTCTCAGCGGCAATGAGCCGCCATTCGTTGAAGGTCAACGACCATTTGGCTTTCCTGCCACTCATTTGCTACGAGGCGATCTTTCCCGCCGGGCTCGGTTATAGCGGCCCCAGAGCGACGGCGATTCTCAACGTGACGAACGATGCATGGTATGGCGATACGCCCGGCCCCTATCAACATTTCCGCCAGGCGCAGTTGCGCGCGGTGGAGCAGGGGTTGCCACTGATTCGGGCAGCCAACAACGGATTATCGGCGGTTGTAGACCCTTATGGTCGAATCACCGATGGCCTTGCGCTCGACGCGGTGGGCATTATCGACGCTTCCCTACCGTCACCAATTGACCCGTTTTGGGGCAAGCCACCCGGATCAGTTGAAACATGGACCGTTTTGATGGTCTTGCTGGCCATTTCATGCGGTTATGCGGTGTTATCCCGCAGGCGCTTCGATTGACATCCTATTTGTCATACTATGATATGCGCTTACGACAAATGTTCTCATTTGTCCGATTACCTCTCATGCAGTAGTATTTCCGACCTGTTCGCCGCAGGACTGATGAATGCCGAAAGCGCGCAATCGGCGAGGAGCAGCATTTGATGACCGAGAACAAGAAGAAGCCTAATCCTATCGATGTTCATGTCGGAAGCCGCATCCGCTTGCGCCGCAACATGCTTGGGTATAGCCAGGAAAAGCTGGGCGAAAGTCTTGGAATTACATTTCAGCAGATTCAGAAATACGAAAAAGGGACGAATCGCGTCGGTGCGAGCCGACTCCAGGCCATTTCGTCGATTCTGAATGTACCTGTCTCGTTTTTCTTTGAGGATGCGCCCGGCAGCACGCCTCCGGGGGCGGGCAGCTTCGGCGAAGACAATGAGGCGACCTATGTCGTCGATTTTCTCAACAGCAATGAAGGCGTGCAGCTGACGCGGTCCTTCACCAAGATTTCCGATCCGAAGATCCGGCGCAAGATCATCGATCTCGTGAAGTCACTGGCTGACGACAGCGAGTAATTATTATGCCGGGAGAATGAAATTTCCCCGGCGCGCCCCGTTTGAAAAAGAATCTCCATTGACGGTTTCCGCCTATATTGGCAAAGACAAGATGGCTGTACCGGCTGTTGTTCTTTCTGCGGTGTTCCATCAGGACTTTCAAGAGGGGTTTCCCGTGCTACGCAGTTCGTATCTTTTTACCAGCGAATCTGTATCCGAAGGTCATCCGGACAAGGTTTGCGATCGCATATCCGATGAAATCGTCGACATGATTTACAAGGAGGCGCGCAAGACGGGCGTCGATCCGTGGACGGTTCGCATTGCCTGTGAAACGCTCGCCACGACAAACCGGGTCGTCATCGCCGGTGAGGTGCGCGTTCCCGAAACGCTTCTGAAAAAAGACAAGAACGGCAATGTGCTGACGGATGCCAAGGGCCATCCGCTGATCAATCCTTCCCGCTTCCGCGCCGCCGCTCGCCGCGCCATCCGAGATATCGGCTACGAGCAGGATGGCTTCCACTGGAAGACGGCCAAGATCGATGTGCTCCTCCATCCGCAATCGGCGGATATCGCGCAAGGTGTCGATAGCGCCGCCGACCGGCAGGGCGAGGAAGGTGCCGGCGATCAGGGCATCATGTTCGGCTATGCCTGCCGCGAGACGCCGGATCTTATGCCTGCGCCGATCTATTATTCTCACAAGATATTGGAACTGCTTGCTGCCGCCCGTCATAAGGGCGAAGGCGATGCCGGCAAGCTCGGCCCCGATGCCAAGAGCCAGGTAACCGTGCGCTACGTTGACGGCAAGGCCGCCGAGGTTACGCAGATCGTGCTTTCGACGCAGCATCTGGATAGCAGCTGGGATTCGAAGAAGGTGCGCGAGGTCGTCGAGCCCTATATCCGCGAAGCGTTGGGTGATCTTCCGATTGCTCATAATTGCAATTGGTATATCAACCCGACCGGCAAGTTCGTCATCGGCGGACCGGATGGCGATGCGGGCCTGACCGGGCGCAAGATCATCGTGGATACCTATGGCGGCGCGGCTCCGCATGGTGGTGGCGCGTTCTCCGGCAAGGACACCACCAAGGTGGACCGTTCGGCAGCCTACGCCGCGCGCTATCTCGCCAAGAATGTGGTTGCCGCCGGCCTTGCCGATCGCTGTACCATTCAGCTTGCCTATGCCATCGGCGTGGCTCAGCCCCTGTCTGTCTATGTCAATCTGCATGGCACCGGCAAAGTGCTGGAAGCAACGGTGGAAAGCGCGCTGCGCGACGTCATGGACCTTTCGCCCACCGGCATCCGCAAGCATCTGGACTTGAACCGCCCGATCTATGCCCGCACCTCGTCCTACGGCCATTTCGGCCGCAAGCCGGGCCGTGATGGCTCCTTCTCCTGGGAGAAGACCGATCTCGTCAAGGCGCTGAGGGATGCGGTCGCAATCGCGGCCTGATTTTCATATGACAAATGAACCTAGACGCAGGCGCGCGACCGAAGCTTTCTTCGGTCGCCGCCAGGGTAAACCTTTACGCCCATTGCAGCGCGCCACGCGCGACGATCTCCTGCCGCGCCTGAGGCTCGATCTGGCATCGCCTGCGCCGGCAAATTTGCGGGAGCTTTTCAGCGTTCCGGTGGATGGCGTACGGCTCGAAATCGGTTTCGGTGGCGGTGAGCATCTGCTGCACGAGGCGGGACGCTTTCCCGATATGGGCTTCATCGGCGTAGAGCCTTTCGTTAACGGCATGGCGAAGCTGCTTGCTGCGCTGAACGAAAATCCCCGCTCCAATCTGCGCCTTTATGATGAGGATGCGACGCTGGTCCTCGACTGGCTGCCATCAGCCTCGCTCGACGGCATCGATCTTTTTTATCCCGATCCGTGGCCGAAGAAGAAGCACTGGAAGCGCCGCTTCGTAAACGGCAAGAATCTCGACCGCTTCGCCCGCGTTCTCAAGCCCGGCGGTCGCTTCCGCTTCGCCTCGGATATCGATACATACGTCAACTGGACGCTCCAGCATTGCCGCGATCATGCGGCGTTCGAATGGCAGGCATCGTCTCCAGCCGATTGGCATACGCCCTACGAAGCCTGGCCTGGTACCCGCTACGAGGCTAAGGCGATCCGCGAAGAGCGCCGCCCCGCCTATCTCACTTTTCTGCGGTGTTAACGATCCTAATTAGGCATTGGCGTCCCGTCAGAATGTCAGATTCTCTCCGTCAGGTTGATTGACAATTCGGCCTGTG
Source organism: Paramesorhizobium leguminum (assembly GCF_003217235.1). Lineage (GTDB taxonomy): Bacteria > Pseudomonadota > Alphaproteobacteria > Rhizobiales > Rhizobiaceae > Paramesorhizobium > Paramesorhizobium leguminum. Next base: position 55,146 of record NZ_QJTF01000004.1, read on the forward strand.
CAGGCTTGTTTGCGGCAATGGAGTTCCTTCAGCCCGATCGGTTGAAGCAAGGGAGGATTGAATAATGCATCACACGCGCAAATTTTTGCTGACTTTCGCCGCAACGGCGGCCATGGCGTTTTCCACATCGGCCTTTGCGACCGACTACAAGATCATAGCCCCGGCGGCGCCGGGCGGCGGCTGGGACCAGACGGCCCGCACCATGCAGACGGTGCTGCAGGAAGACGGCATCTCCAAGAGCGTGCAGGTGGTGAACGTGCCGGGCGCCGGCGGCACCATCGGGCTGGCGCAATTCGCCAATCAGGCCAAGGGCGACCCTTCGCAGCTGATCGTCGGCGGCTATGTCATGGTCGGCGCGATCCTGACCAACGCTTCGCCGGTAACGCTTGCCGACGTCACGCCCATCGCTCGCCTGACCGGCGAGTATGAGGCCGTGGTGGTCCCCGCTGCCTCGCCGATCAAGTCGATGAAGGATCTGGTCGAGAAGCTGAAGGCTGATCCCGGCTCAGTCTCCTGGGGTGGCGGTTCCGCCGGCGGCACCGACCACATCGCCGCAGGCCTCATCGCCAAGGCGGTGGGCGTCGATCCGACCAAGGTCAACTATATCGCCTATTCCGGCGGCGGCGAGGCGCTCGCTGCTATTCTCGGCGGACAGGTGACAGTCGGCATCTCCGGCTATGGCGAATTCGAATCGCAGATCAAGGCCGGCACGCTGCGCATCATCGGCATCTCCAGCGACAAGCCGATCAAGGGCGTCGATGCTCCGACCTTCAAGGAAGCCGGTGTCGACGTTGCCGTCCAGAATTGGCGCATGGTCGCCGCCGCGCCCGGCATCACGGCGGAGCAGAAGGCGGCAATCACGGCGGATATCGAGAAGATGGTCAAGTCTAAGCCGTGGCAGGACGCGCTCGCCGCCAAGGGCTGGCAGGATACTTTCCTCGCCGGTGAAGCCTTCGACAAGCAGCTTGCCGCCGATACCACGGCAACGACCACCATTCTGAAGGACATCGGTCTCGTCAAATGACGAAAGCAAACCTGAATAACGGCCGGGCAAAGCCGGACAAACCGGCCTTTATCATCGCCGCCGCGCTTGCTGTCGTCGCCATCGTTGTCTTCTGGAAGACGGCGACGATGGGCGGCGCGGCGAGCTATTCCCGCGTCGGGCCGACGGCTTTTCCCTATGCCATATCCGCCGGGCTCTTGATTCTGGCGGTATGGACGGCATTCGAAGCCTGGCGCGGCGACTTTCCCAAGCGCGAGCCGCAAGAGATGGCGCCCATTCTCTGGATCGTCGGCGGCTTGGCTGCGCAGATGCTTCTGTTGAACATCACCGGCTTCTCCATCGCCACGGGCATCCTCTTCGCCGCCACCGCGCGCGGCTTTGGTCGCGGCCCGCTGTGGCAGACGATCCCGATGGGCATTGCGCTCGCCTTCGTCCTGTGGCTGGTTTTTGCCAAAGGGCTGCAGCTTTCGCTCCCCGCCGGCCCGCTTGAGCATTTATTTTAAGACATCGGAAGTAGCAGTCGCATGGATACATTCGCCCATCTGGCGCAGGGTTTTGCCGTCGCCCTCGAACCGATGAACCTGCTCTATGCGCTGATTGGCGTGACGCTTGGCACCGCCGTCGGCGTGCTGCCCGGCATCGGCCCGGCGCTCACCGTCGCGCTGCTTCTGCCCGTCACCTACAAGCTCGATCCCGCCGGTTCGCTCATCATGTTCGCCGGCATCTATTATGGCGGCATGTATGGCGGATCGACCACGTCGATCCTTTTAAACACGCCGGGCGAAAGTTCATCCATCGTCACCGCGATCGAAGGCAACAAGATGGCTAGGGCCGGGCGCGGCGGCCCGGCGCTGGCAACCGCCGCCATCGGTTCTTTCGTTGCCGGTTTGCTCGCCACGCTGGGGCTGGCGCTGCTGGCTCCCTGGGTGGTCAAGTTCGCGCTTTCCTTCGGCCCGGCGGAATATTTCGCGCTGATGGTGCTGGCCTTCATGACGGTTTCCGCCGCCTTCGGCGATTCCACGCTGCGCGGGTTGACCGCGCTCTTTCTCGGCCTGACGCTGGGGCTGATCGGCATCGATCTGCAGACCGGACAGGCGCGCCTTGCCTTCGGAGTTCCCGACCTTCTCGACGGCGTCGAGGTGACGACGCTCGCCGTGGCGCTCTTCGCCATCGGTGAAACGCTTGCCGTCGCTGCGGCGCATAGATCTGGCAAGGAACAGATCGAGCCGGTCAAGGGCTCGATCTGGATGAGCCGCGAGGATTGGGCCCGCTCATGGAAGCCATGGCTGCGCGGCACACTAATGGGCTTCCCCATCGGCGCGATGCCGGCGGGCGGCGCGGAAATCGGCACCTTTCTCTCCTATTCCGTCGAAAAACAGCTTGCGAAGAAGCCGGAGGAATTCGGCCATGGCGCCATCGAAGGCGTGGCCGGTCCGGAGGCCGCCAACAATGCCTCCGCCGCCGGAACGCTGGTGCCGCTCCTGACCCTTGGCCTGCCCACCACCGCCACGGCGGCCATCATGCTCGCCGGTTTCCAGCAATTCGGTCTCCAGCCCGGCCCGCTCCTCTTCGTCAACAGCCCGCAATTGGTCTGGGGGCTTATCGCAAGCCTGCTCGTCGCCAATTTCATGCTGCTGGTGCTGAACCTGCCGCTGATCGGCGTCTGGGTGCGACTCCTGTCGATCCCGCGCCATTGGCTCTATGCCGGTATCGTCGTTTTCGCGACGCTCGGCACCATCGGCGCCAATCCATCGACATTCGAGCTGGGAATGCTGCTCGTCTTTGGCCTTCTCGGCTATTTCCTGCGCCGGTTCGGCTATCCGATCGCGCCGGTGGTCGTCGGTCTGATTCTTGGGCCGATGGCGGAGCAGCAATTGCGCCGCGCCCTGTCCATCAGCCAGGGCGACCCCGCCGTGCTGGTGCAGTCGCCGATAGCAATCGCTCTGTTGGTGCTGGCCGTCGCCGCTGTGATCGTGCCGCTCATCATGCGCGCCCGCGGCAAGGGAAAATTGCTGGCTGAACTGGCGGCTAATGAAGACTGAGCATGGTCCCAAAAAGTTGCAGGCTTTTTGGATAAGATCATGCGGCTAAACCGACCTGATGCTTTTTCCGTCCCGCCCTTGAAAATTTCCGGCGGGGCGGGTATATAAGTTTCAAATTCTTGGTCGTCAGAACAAGGGTGGGTCCTTCCGGTCCCGCTCTTTTTTGTTACCTGACGCATGTTTGCATAAGGGAATAGGTCCGGGTGACGGAAGAAGCTGCAAAGCTCAATGACAACACGCTTGAGCAAAACGAAGCGCCTGTTAACGACGAGCGGATCATCCGCGAAACCGGCGTCGATGCGCGCGTAGCCGGCATCATTGAGCCGGTGCTTGAGGCGCTGGGCTTTCGGCTGGTGCGGGTCAGGCTCTCCGGTCTCAATGGTTTGACGCTGCAGATCATGGCAGAGCGCTTCGATGGCACGATGACCGTCGAGGATTGCGAGCTCGTCAGCCGCACGGTTTCGCCGGTTCTCGATGTCGAGGATCCGATCGACCGCAAATATCATCTGGAAGTCTCGTCGCCCGGTATCGACCGGCCTCTGGTCCGCAAGTCGGATTTCGCCAACTGGCAGGGACATATCGCCAAGGTCGAGACATCGCTCGTCCATAATGGCCGCAAGAAATTTCGCGGCCGCATCGCGGCGGTCGATGTCGACAGTGTGACGCTGGAGGCCGACCAGGCAAGCTATGGCGATGAGCCGTCCGCGACCATCCCTTTCGATCTTCTTGCGGAAGCGCGGCTGATCCTGACCGACGATCTGATCCGCGAAGCGCTGCGCAAGGACAAGGCGCTGCGCGAAGGCCGCATAGCCGATGACGAGCTGGGTTTGCCGGATGAACAGTCCGGCGAAGACGGTCCGGACGAAGGCGACGCAGACAAGAATTGACCTTATCGATCTTCATGCGCCCGGCGATGAACGAAGCGCCAGCGTGATATCAAGGAGAGAACCATGGCAGTCAGTGCAAACAGGCTAGAGCTTCTGCAGATCGCCGATGCGGTCGCCCGCGAGAAGTCGATCGACCGCGAAATCGTCATTGCGGCCATGGCCGACGCCATCCAGAAGGCGGCGCGCTCGCGCTACGGTCAGGAAACCAATATCCGCGCCGATATCAACGCCAAGACCGGCGAAATCAGGCTGCAGCGGCTTCTCGAAGTGGTCGAAAGCGTCGAGGATTATGCCACGCAGGTCCCGCTCGAAACCGCCCGTGACCGCAATCCCGATGCGCGGGTCGGTGATTTCATCGCCGATCAGCTTCCGCCGATGGATTTCGGCCGCATCGCCGCACAGTCGGCCAAGCAGGTCATCGTGCAGAAGGTGCGCGAGGCCGAGCGCGACCGCCAGTTTGATGAATACAAGGATCGTGTCGGCGAGATCATCAACGGCTCGGTCAAGCGTGTCGAATATGGCAATGTCATCATTGATCTTGGCAAGGGCGAGGCGATCGTCCGCCGCGACGAGCTGATCCCGCGCGAGGCTTTCCGCTATGGCGACCGCATCCGCGCCTATGTCTATGACGTGCGCCGTGAACAGCGCGGCCCGCAGATATTCCTGTCGCGTACCCATCCGCAGTTCATGGCAAAGCTTTTCACCATGGAAGTGCCGGAAATCTACGACGGCATCATCGAAATCAAGTCGGTCGCCCGCGATCCGGGTTCCCGCGCCAAGATCGCGGTCATCTCGCGCGATGCGTCCATCGATCCGGTCGGCGCCTGCGTCGGTATGCGCGGCTCGCGCGTTCAGGCCGTTGTCGCCGAGCTGCAGGGCGAGAAGATCGACATCATTCCGTGGTCGCCCGATGCGGCTTCGTTCATCGTCAATGCCCTCCAGCCCGCCGAAGTGGCCAAGGTTGTGCTCGATGAAGACGCGGAGCGTATTGAAGTTGTCGTCCCGGATGACCAACTATCCCTTGCGATCGGCCGTCGCGGACAGAATGTCCGCCTCGCCTCGCAGCTCACCGGTTGGGATATCGATATTCTGACGGAGCAGGAAGAATCCGAGCGCCGCCAGAAGGAATTCCTGGAGCGTTCGAACCTCTTCATGGATGCGCTCGATGTCGATGAAATGGTCGGTCAGGTGCTGGCCTCGGAAGGCTTCGCCTCCGTCGAGGAAATCGCCTTCGTGGAGTCGGACGAGATTGCCTCGATCGATGGTTTCGACGATGGTACGGCGAGTGAAATTCAGGAACGCGCGAGGGAATATCTCGACCGCATCGAGGGCGAGCGCGATCAGCGCCGCAGAGAGCTTGGCGTCGAGGACGATCTGCGCGAATTGCCTGGAATGACCACGGCGATGCTGGTGGCTCTCGGTGAAGACGGCGTCAAGTCCGTCGAGGATTTCGCGGGCTATGCGGTGGATGAGCTGGTCGGCTGGCGCGAACGCAAGGAAGGCGAGACGACCACCCATTCCGGCGTGCTGTCCTCGTTCGAAGTTTCGCGCGCCGACGCCGAGCAGATGGTACTGACCGCCCGTTTGAAGTGCGGCTGGATCACGGAAGAGGATCTGGCGAAAGGCATCGAAGAAGAAGCCACCGAAGAAGCGGAAGGCGAGGCGGCTTCCGAATAGGGGGCCGATAGCCTTTGGACAGCGAGTGTGCGGGAGAAATGGCGCTGGGAGCCGGGCGCGTGGAAGCGGAAATGAACGACAGGACCTGTATCGTTACACGCGAGAGCGGTTCCGCCGAGGACATGATCCGTTTCGTGGCGGGGCCGGATGGCTCCGTCGTCCCCGATTTGAAGCGCAATCTTCCCGGCCGTGGCTGCTGGGTCAAGGCGGAGCGGCGCCATGTGGATGAAGCGGTACGCAAGAAGCTGTTCCCCCGCGCCCTGAAAGAGGGCGTGACCGCGCAGGGCGATCTGGGCGCGCTGGTGGACCGGCTTCTGGTGAAGTCCGCTTTGGGCAGCCTTTCGCTGGCGCGCAAGTCGGGCGTCGTGGTAACGGGATCGGCCAAGGTCGACATCGCTATCCGCAACGGCAAGGCCCAGATGGTCCTGCATGTGCTGGACGCGGCCGCCGATGGCGTCCGTAAACTCGATCAGGCCCGGCGCGCGCTTGTCCACGTCGGGGGGCGGGATATCCCCGCCTTCACTCTTTTTACAAGCGACGAAATGGATTTGGCATTTGGTGGCGGAAATGTGATACATGCTGCCGTGCTTGAAGGAACGGCGGCGACCGGGTTCGTCACGCGGGCGCGCCTGCTGCATCATTTTCGCGGCGGAAGCGCAACGAATTCGGATAGATATGGCGGCAAAGCCGCGAAGGAAACGGAATGAGCGATAGCAAATCGAGCGACGACAAGACGCTGAGCGTCGATACCAAAAAGACGTTGACCCTGAAGCGGCCAGGCGTCGAGCAGAGCACCGTGCGCCAGAATTTCAGCCATGGGCGTACGAAGTCCGTTGTCGTTGAAACGAAAAAGCGTAAGTTTTCCCGGCCTGATGAAAAGCCGGTGGCTCCGGCGCCTGTTGCTCAGCCGGTGACGAAGCCGCATGTGGCGCCGGCTCCCGTGCCGCGCACCGAAACGCCGCCGCCGCCCAGGCAGCAGAAGCCCATGGGCCGTTCGGGCATGGTGCTGAACACACTGTCGCGCTCGGAGATCGAGGCGCGCCGCCGTGCGCTCGAAGGCGCGCAGGTGCGTGATGCCGAAGACCGTGTTCGCGCCGAGGAAGAGGCCAGGCGCCGGGCAGAGGAAGATGCCATCCGGGCGAAGGAGCGCGAGGAATCCGCGCGCCGTCAGGCCGAGGAAGAGGCTCGTCTGAAGGCCGAGGCAGCGGCCAAGCAGCGCGCCGAGGAAGAGGCGCGCAAGCGCACACCGGAAGCCGCTCCGGCACAGAATGCCGGTGCGCCCAGGAATGTTGCGCCCCGGGATCCGGGTAGGGATACAGGTGCGCCGAGGTCCGCCGCGCCCGCGCCGGTGCGCGGCAGGGGACCTGTGGTCGCCGACGAGTCGGAAGAGCGTCGTGGCGGCCCTGCCGGTGTCCGCCGTGGAGCGCCCGCCAAGGGAGCTCCGGTCAAGCCGGAAGTACGTACGCCTAAGGTCACCAAGACCGAAGACGATCGCCGCCGCGGCAAGCTGACGCTGACCAGCGCGCTCGATGACGACGCCGCTCGCGGCCGTTCGCTATCGGCCATGCGTCGCCGTCAGGAAAAAGCCCGCCGCGCGATGCAGCAGGAAACCCGCGAGAAGATTTCGCGCGAAGTGATTGTCCCTGAGACGATTACGATCCAGGAACTGGCGCAGCGCATGGCCGAGCGTTCGGTCGATGTCATCAAGTACCTGATGAAGCAGGGCCAGATGATGAAGCCCGGCGACGTGATCGATGCGGATATGGCGCAGCTGCTCGCGGAGGAGTTTGGCCACACTGTCAGGCGCGTCGCTGAATCCGACGTCGAGGAAGGCATCTTCAACGTTCAGGATGACACAGCGGCTTTCATGTCGCGTCCGCCTGTCGTCACCATCATGGGCCATGTCGACCACGGCAAGACCTCGCTGCTCGATGCCATCCGTAATGCCAATGTCGTGTCCGGTGAGGCCGGCGGCATCACGCAGCACATCGGCGCCTATCAGGTCGAGAAGAACGGCCAGAAGATCACATTCATCGATACGCCCGGCCACGCGGCCTTCACCGCGATGCGCGCCCGTGGCGCGCAGGCCACCGACATCGCCATTCTGGTCGTGGCGGCGGATGACAGCGTCATGCCGCAGACGATTGAATCGATCAACCATGCCAAGGCGGCAGGGGTGCCGATCATCGTCGCGATCAACAAGATCGACAAGCACGATGCCGACCCGCAGAAGGTTCGCACCGGGCTGCTGCAGCACGATGTCTTCGTTGAAACGATGGGCGGCGAGACGCTCGATGTGGAAGTCTCCGCCAAGACGGGCGCCGGTCTCGACAAGCTTCTGGAAACGATCCTGCTCCAGGCCGAAGTTTTGGATCTCAAGGCCGATCCGGATCGTACCGCCGAAGGTGTCGTCATCGAGGCGAAGCTCGATCGCGGCCGTGGTTCCGTCGCCACCGTTCTCGTCCAGAAAGGCACGCTCAAGCCGGGCGATATCATTGTCGCGGGTAGTGAATGGGGCCGCGTCCGCGCCCTCGTCAACGACCGTGGCGAAAACGTCAAGGAAGCCGGGCCGGCGTTGCCGGTCGAGGTTCTTGGACTGGGTGGACCGCCGCAGGCCGGCGACCGTCTTGCCGTGGTCGAGAACGAAGCCCGCGCCCGCGAAATTTCGGAATATCGCCAGCGTCTGGCCCGTGACAAGGCTGTCGCAAGACAGGCCGGTTCGCGCGGCTCGCTGGAACAGATGATGAGCCAGTTGCAGGCGAGCGGCTTGAAGGAATTCCCGCTGGTCATCAAGGGCGACGTGCAGGGCTCGGTCGAAGCTATCGCCGGCGCGCTGGAGAAGCTCGGCACCGACGAAGTGCGCGCGCGCATCGTGCATTCCGGCGCCGGCGGCATCACCGAGAGCGATATAGCGCTGGCGGAAGCCTCCAACGCGGCAATCATCGGCTTCAACGTTCGCGCCAATGTCCAGGCGCGCAGCGCCGCCGAGCAGCAGGGCCTTGAGATCCGCTATTACAACATCATCTACGATCTGGTGGACGATGTGAAAGCGGCAATGTCGGGCCTTCTGTCGCCGGAGCGCCGCGAAACCTTCCTCGGCAATGCGACGATCCTCGAGGTCTTCAACATCACCAAGGTCGGCAAGGTCGCGGGCTGCCGCGTCACCGAAGGCAAGGTCGAGCGCGGCGCGGGCGTCCGCCTTATCCGCGACAACGTGGTCATCCACGAAGGCAAGCTCAAGACGCTCAAGCGCTTCAAGGATGAAGTCTCCGAAGTGCCGGGCGGTCAGGAATGTGGCATGGCCTTTGAGAACTATGATGATATCCGCGCAGGCGATACCATTGAGTGCTTCCGCGTCGAGCATGTGACCCGCACGCTTTGACGGGAAACCGACTGCCCCATATAGCAGGATCGCGTCCGATTGGATGCGCTCCTGCATAAGTGGGCAACGACATCAAGGACGCATCCGCCGGTCTGATCCCGGCGATGCGGATTCTGGGATTACAAAATTATGTCTCGTTCTTCTTCTTCCGGCCTCTCGCAGCGCCAGCTTCGCGTCGGCGAGCAGGTCCGTCACGCCTTGAGCAATGTGCTCCAGCGCGGCGACATTACCGATCCTGTTCTGGAAAACAGCGTTCTCTCGGTTTCCGAGGTGCGCCTGTCGCCGGACTTGAAAATCGCCACCTGCTTCATTTCGGTCGTCGGCATGGCCGATAACGATGCCGTCATCAAGGCGCTGAGCACACATGCGAAGTTCATTCGCGGTCGCGTCGCCCCGGAGTTGCGGCAGATGAAATACATGCCGGAATTCCGTTTCCGTACAGATACCAGCTTCGACAATTTCTCCAAGATCGACGCGATCTTGCGCTCGCCGGAAGTCCTCCGCGATCTGCCCAATCCCCGCGATGATGAGGATGACGGTGACATGGACGGCGACGGCGGGAACGATTAGGCGCTGGACGCCCTCCCTCCCCCTTGCGGGGAGGGTGGCCCGAAGGGTCGGGTGGGGGTGGTGACGTTTGTGCTTCTGCTGGAGACCGTGGCGCAAACGTCACCACCCCCATCCGCCCGCTCTGCGGGCACCTTCCCCGCAAGGGGGAAGGAGAGCGCGGCAACCGCAAACGATTTAGTTAACAGGAACATCTCTGAGAATGGCAAGACGCGGTAAGAAAAAGGGCCGGCCGATTTCCGGCTGGGTAGTGTTTGACAAGCCGAAAGGCATGGGATCGACCGAGGCAGTCTCCAAGATCAAGTGGCTGTTCAATGCGGAGAAGGCGGGCCATGCCGGTACGCTCGATCCGCTGGCTTCCGGCATGTTGCCGATCGCGCTGGGAGAGGCGACCAAGACGGTGCCCTATGTCATGGACGGCGCCAAGATTTATCGCTTTACGGTCGCCTGGGGGCAGGAGCGTTCAACCGACGATCTCGAAGGCGGCGTGACGCAAACATCCGACAAACGTCCGGTGAAGGAAGAAATCCTGGCATTGCTGCCGCGATATACCGGCATCATCCAGCAGATTCCGCCGCAATTCTCCGCCATCAAGATCGGCGGCGAGCGCGCCTATGATCTGGCACGCGTGGGCGAAAGCGTCGATATTCCGGCGCGAGAGGTCGAAATCGCCAGGATCGATCTCATCGAAATGCCTGACGACACCCATGCGATCTTCGAGGTTGAATGCGGCAAGGGCACCTATGTGCGCTCGCTTGCCCGCGACATGGGCCGCGATCTCGAATGCTATGGCCATATCGCCGATCTGCGCCGTGTCGAGGTCGCGCCGTTTACACAGGAAGATTTCGTCACGCTGGAAGAGCTGCAAGCCGCATGGCCGCCCGTTGCTGAAAAAGAGCAGACGGAAGACGGCGAGGAAATTCCGATGCCCCGCCGCGATTTCAGCGCCATCGACGCGCTGGTGATCGATACCGGCGCGGCGCTCGATTGCCTGCCGCAAGTGGCGCTTTCCGACGAACAGGCCCACCGCATCCGCATGGGCAATGCGGTGATCCTGCGTGGACGCGATGCGCCCGTCGAGGCGGAAGAGGCGTGCGCCACGGTTCGCGGCCGGCTGCTCGCCATCGGCTATGTCGAACAGGGGCAGTTCAAGCCGAAACGGGTTTTCACGGCTGGATAGGGTGAGTAGGGCAGTAAGGCAGTAGGGCAATATGTTAAGCGCCAAACATACTGCCCTACTGCCTTACTGCCCCACTGCCTTTCGAGAAATAACTGGTGTTATCGCCCCTTTTGCCCTATATGCGCGGCATCGGCGGGGTTTCCCCTGCTGTATTGAACCGGCCCCCGCTGGACGACATCCCGGCCGTGGGCGACTTTTCTCCTCTCAATCAAGGAAGGAATTACGATGTCGATTACTGCTGAACGCAAGCAAGCCGTCATTCAGGAATACGCAACGAAGGCAGGCGATACCGGCTCTCCGGAAGTCCAGGTTGCCGTTCTCTCGGAGCGCATTTCCAATCTGACCGAGCACTTCAAGGACCACAAGAAGGACAACCACTCCCGCCGTGGCCTTCTGAAGCTCGTCTCGCAGCGCCGCCGCCTCCTCGACTATCTCAAGGGGGTGGACCAGAGCCGCTACCAGGTGCTGATCGGCAAGCTGGGCCTGCGCCGCTAGGCAATTCTCTTCGGCGGGCGTCCACGGCGCCCGCCGAAATTCAATCCGGCTTCTATTTCGTTCACGGAAGCCAGCCATGGACCTGTCATGGGGCAGGATTGCAGGCAGCTTGGCCAGATGCGAGATATCCGTTTCGTCCAAGTTTTCTGCTGTCTTGCCCGTGGCCTGTCCGCCAACGAAGCAGGGAAGGCGGGCGCGGCTAATGCGCGGCTTTCCCAAATGCCAAGGACTGAACCATGTTCAAAACCCATAAAGTCGAAATCGAATGGGGCGGTCGTCCGCTCATTCTCGAAACCGGCAAGATCGCCCGTCAGGCTGATGGCGCCGTGCTTGCCACCTATGGCGAAAGCGTTGTCCTCGCCACCGTCGTCTCCGCCAAGGAGCCGAAGCCGGGTCAGGATTTCTTCCCGCTCACCGTCAACTATCAGGAAAAGACCTACGCGGCCGGCCGCATCCCCGGCGGCTATTTCAAGCGCGAAGGCCGTCCGAGCGAGAATGAGACGCTCGTCTCCCGCCTGATCGACCGTCCGATCCGCCCGCTCTTCGCCGAAGGCTACAAGAACGACACGCAGGTCATCATCACGGTCCTCCAGCATGACCTTGAGAACAATCCCGACGTTCTGTCGATGGTCGCCGCCTCTGCGGCGCTGACGCTTTCCGGGGTGCCCTTCATGGGCCCGATCGGCGGCGCGCGCGTCGGCTTCATCAACGGCCAGTATGTGCTGAACCCGCATATCGACGAAATGCCGGAATCCAAGCTTGATCTCATCGTCGCCGGCACGTCGGATGCCGTGCTGATGGTGGAATCGGAAGCGCAGGAACTGCCGGAAGACGTGATGCTCGGCGCCGTCGTGTTCGGCCAGAAGGCATTCCAGCCGGTGATCGACGCGATCATCAAGCTCGCCGAAGTGGCTGCCAAGGAGCCGCGCGATTTCCATCCGGAAGATCTCTCCGCCATCGAAGCCGAAATGCTCGCCTTCATCGAGGGCGACCTGCGCGCCGCTTATAAGATCACCGACAAGCAGGCCCGCTACGCCGCCGTCGATGCCGCCAAGGCCAAGGTCAAGGCGCATTTCCTGCCGGAAGGCGAGGAAGCCAGGTACTCCGCCGAGAAAATCGCGACCGTGTTCAAGGAACTCCAGGCCAAGATCGTGCGCTGGAACATCCTCGACACCGGCCATCGCATCGATGGCCGCGATCTGACCACCGTGCGCCCGATCGAGGCGCAAGTCGGCATTTTGCCGCGCACGCACGGCTCCGCCCTGTTCACCCGTGGCGAGACGCAGGCGATTGTCGTCGCCACGCTCGGCACCGGCGAGGACGAGCAGTTCATCGATTCACTGACCGGCATGTATAAGGAAACCTTCCTTCTGCATTACAACTTCCCGCCGTTCTCCGTCGGTGAAACGGGCCGCATGGGTTCGCCCGGCCGTCGCGAGATCGGCCATGGCAAGCTCGCCTGGCGCGCCATCCACCCGATGCTGCCCGCCAAGGAGCAGTTTCCCTATACGATCCGGGCCGTCTCCGAGATCACCGAGTCGAACGGCTCGTCCTCGATGGCGACCGTCTGCGGCACCTCGCTGGCGCTGATGGATGCGGGCGTTCCGCTGGTGCGTCCGGTTGCCGGCATCGCCATGGGCCTGATCAAGGAAGATGAGCGTTTCGCCGTTCTCTCCGACATTCTCGGTGACGAGGATCATCTGGGCGACATGGACTTCAAGGTCGCCGGAACGGAAAACGGCATCACCGCGCTGCAGATGGACATCAAGATTGCCGGTATCACCGAAGAGATCATGAAGGTCGCTCTCGATCAGGCGAAGGGCGGTCGCGCCCATATTCTGGATGAAATGTCCAAGGCGCTCTCCGGCGCGCGCGCTGAACTCGGTGAGTTCGCTCCGCGCATCGAAGTGATGAACATCCCGACCGACAAGATCCGCGACGTGATCGGTTCCGGCGGCAAGGTCATCCGGGAGATCGTCGAGAAGACCGGCGCCAAGATCAACATCGAAGACGACGGCACGGTCAAGATCGCTTCGTCCAACGGCAAGGAGATCGAAGCGGCGAAGAAATGGATCCACTCCATCGTTGCCGAGCCGGAAATCGGCGAGATCTACGAAGGCACGGTCGTCAAGACCGCCGATTTCGGCGCTTTCGTCAATTTCTTCGGCCCGCGCGATGGCCTGGTCCATATCTCGCAGCTGGCCTCCGAGCGCGTCAACAAGACCTCCGACGTGGTCAAGGAAGGCCAGAAGGTCTGGGTCAAGCTGATGGGCTTCGATGAGCGCGGCAAGGTCCGCCTGTCGATGAAGGTCGTCGATCAGGAAACCGGCAAGGAAATCGTTTCGGACCGGAAGAACGCCGAAGCCGACGCGGATTAATCTTCGCCCTTTGAACAGAGAAAAGCGCGCTCCCGGGCGCGCTTTTTTATTTGCCCCATTTTTTTATTTATCCAGTGATTCCGCATTTCGGGAAGATGAGATAAAGGACCTTCCATGGCTTCCCCCGCGCAACAGACACTCTTCCTGCCCTACGAAAACGGCATATTGCCCCTGCCCGGCGAGGGAGCGCGCTTCCTTGTGGCCGGCATCGAGGCGGATATGGCGCCGAGCGACGCCTGGAAAAGAGCGCTCACCTGCCTTCAGCCATTCCGCCCGGATTATCTCACGCTGGAGCGGGCAGGGTTCCACGTCGTGCCAAGGCTTGGAGGTAGCGCCGGTTTCGATGGCGGGCTCATGCTCATCGGCAAGCACCGTGGCCGCAACGAGCAATGGTTCGCCGATCTCCTTTCACGTGTGGCGCCGAATGGCACCATCGTCGTGTGCGGCGATAAGAAGCTTGGTATCGATGGTTTCCGCAAATGGGCGGAGAAGGTTGCTGTGGCGGAAGACCGGCTATCCAAGAACCACGCCGTCGTGTTCTGGATGAAGCGGCCTTCGGAGTTGTCGGAAGAGGCAATAAATGCTCTGCGCCCGGTGGGAAAGCGTGTTGATAACCGGTTCGACACCGCGCCCGGCATGTTCTCTTATGGTGATATCGACAAGGGTTCGGCGCTGCTTGCCTCTCATCTGCAAGGCCGGCTGAAGGGCGCTGTGGCCGATTTCGGCGCAGGTTGGGGCTATCTTTCCGCCGAGTGCGTGAAACACCCGCAGAAGATCAGCAAGCTCGACCTCTACGAGGCGGATTTCGAGGCCATCGAAGCCGCGCGGAAAAATCTCTCCGGCTTGTCAGGTGGCATTCCGTTGGGTTTCTTCTGGCATGATCTCGTCGCTGAGCCAGTGATGGAAATCTACGATACCGTGGTGATGAACCCGCCCTTTCACGAGGGTCGCGCGATGGATGTATCGCTTGGGATAAATTTCATCGCCGTCGCCGCGCGGCGGCTCAAGCCCGGCGGCAGGCTGCTTCTCGTTGCCAACCGGCAACTGCCCTATGAGGCGGCGCTGGCGCCGCTTTTCCGTTCGGTGGAAATGTTACAGGATGCTCAGGGGTTCAAGGTGATCGAGGCGCGGCGGTAATTCAGGCGGCTTCTGTTGGAATCCTCTCTGGAACTACCCAGCGCCAAGCGTTCCGCCCGATACGGTGAAAAACTGCGCCCGGTCACCAAGCGCGTCGAACAGCGCGCGGTCCGTGCCTGTCATGAAGGCTTGGCCGCCCAGATCGTCAATGATGCCGAAAAGCGCTGCGCGGCGTCCCTCGTCAAGATGCGCGGCGATTTCGTCGAGAAGCAGGATCGGCGCCATGCCCGACAATTCGCCGGTGAGGCGCGCGTGTGCCAGAACGAGCCCGATCAGCAGCGCCTTCTGTTCACCCGTCGAACAGAGCCCAGCCGGCATTGACTTCGGCCTATGGCGGACGATCAGGTCGGTGCGGTGCGGCCCTTCGAGCGTACGCCCTGCGGCGCGGTCGCGCGGGCGGCCATCACGCAATGCGCGTCGGAAGTCCTCCTCCAGGTCGACCGCCGGCGTGCTTGCGATACGCTCTTCAAGCGCGCCTTCGAGAAAGCAGTCCGACCGGGGAAACGGTCCTTCCTGCGGCAGGCGCTCGATCATGGAAGTGATGAGGTGCATCAGTTCGGCGCGCGCGGCGGCGATTGCCGTGCCGAGTTCCGCCATCTGCGCCTCGATCGCATCGAGCCAGCCCGCATCGCTGCGTTCCTCGGTGAGAAGCCGGTTGCGGCTGCGCATCGCTTTTTCGTAATCGAGCACACGCCTGCCATGGGCGGTATCGATGGCAAGCACCATGCGGTCCAGAAAACGTCGCCTGTCGGCCGCGGGGCCGGTGAAGAGGCCGTCCATGGCGGGCGCCAGCCAGATGATGCGGGAATAATCGAGAAGCGCGTCAGCGGACGCTGCCTGCGCGCCATTGATGCGCGCCTTGCGGGCGGTATCGCCGATCGCATTGCCGGCAAGCCCGGTGCCAACTTCGACCTCGCCGTAAGCGGCACATTCGAGCGCCGCATGGATGGCGAAGCCATCCGGCGCACCGTTTTGCGTCACGTCGGGATAGGTTGCGCGTCGCAGGCCGCGTCCGGGGGAGAGGAAGGAAACGGCTTCCAGAAGATTGGTTTTGCCCGATCCGTTCTCGCCGGTCAGAACGACATGGGCAGGCGAAAGCGACAGCGAAAGGCCGGAATAATTGCGGAAATGCGCCAGGCGAAGCCGCCGAACCGCCACCCGGTCCGGGCGTCTTTCCTCTTCCTTTGTCCTGCCCGTCACCGCAATGCCGTCAAACGCGCATCGGCATCAGCACATAAAGGGCATCTTCGTCGCCGGTATCGCGCACCAGTGTCGGCGATCCGGCGTCGGCCAGGAGGAAGATGGCGTTGGTGCCGGAAAGCTGTGCCGTGATGTCGAGAAGATATTTGGAGTTGAAGCCGATCTCGATCGCGTCAGCGTCGTAATCGGCCGGCAATTCATCCGTAGCGCTGCCGGAATCCGGATTGTTGACCGTGAGCGTCAACTGTCCATCGGCGATGGCGAGCTTCACCGCGCGTCCGCGCTCGCTCGAAATGGTCGAGACGCGGTCGACGGCGGAGGCGAAGCTCTGCCGGTCGATGGTCAGTTTCTTGTCGTTGCCGAGCGGAATGACGCGCTGATAGTCCGGAAACGTGCCGTCGATCAGCTTCGAGGTGAGGACGATGGAACCGATAGTGAACCGGATCTTGGCTTCGGAGAGTTCGACCGTGACCGTCACTTCCGGATCGTCGACGAGCTTTTGCAGTTCCGCCACCGTCTTGCGCGGAATGATGATGCCCGGCATTCCCTCTGAGCCGGCGGGCGCCTCCAGATCAGCGCGCGCCAGACGGTGCCCGTCGGTCGCCACGGCGCGCAGCTTCAGCGCGCCATCGTTCTCGATGGTGTGCAGATAGATGCCGTTCAGATAATAGCGCGTCTCTTCGGTGGAGATGGCGAACTGCGTGCGGTCGATCAGCCGCTTCAGCGCGCTCGCCGGAAGCTTGAAACTATGCGTGAAAGACCCGGCGGTCAGTTCGGGAAAATCCGATTGCGGCAGGCATTGCAGCCGGAAGTTCGAACGGCCCGATGCGACGGCGAGCGAATTTCCGTCCGGATTGGTGGCGAGCAGCACTTCCGCTCCATCCGGCAGCTTGCGCACGATGTCATAAAGCAGGTGAGCGGGAACGGTCGTAGCGCCAGCCTGCTCCGCCATGGCGGGCGTCGCCTCGGTGATCTCAAGATCGAGATCCGTCGCCTTGAGCTGTAGGCTCGCGCCATCGGCTGCAAGCAGCACATTCGACAAGATGGGTATGGTGTTGCGCCGCTCGACGACGCGATGAACGTGATTAAGCGACTTCAAGAGATTGGAACGTTCGAGAGCGACACGCATGATGGACCGGACTCACTGACTTCTGGCCGGCGAGGCGAGCCATCGGCTTCGCCTGCCGGAACGGGACGGGTGGCCGTCCCAAGGGGGTATAAAGTGGCAGATATGGGGGCTTAAAAGCAAGCCCGCGCGAAACGGATAGCTCCGCGCAAGCCGCCTTTCTGTTGATAACCGCTTTTGGCTGGGAGAGTTCGGATCACGCCGCCTGGTCGTTGATCAGCCGCTTTAGAAGCTCCAGCTCTTGCGCCAGCTTCTGGTCGGCCCCGACCATATCCTCAACCTTGCGCACCGCATGGAGAACAGTGGTGTGGTCGCGCCCGCCGAAGCGGCGCCCGATCTCGGGAAGTGAGCGTAGCGTCAGCATTTTTGCCAGATACATCGCCACTTGGCGCGGCTTGACGATTGTGCGCGTACGCCGGTTGGATAAAAGATCCTGCTTGGAAACATTGTAATGGCGCGCGACGATGCGCTGGATTTCCTCGATGCGGATGCGCTTCGGCTCGCCCGCGCGGGTCAGGTGCCCCAGAAGCTCGTCGACGCGCTCGATGGAGAGGTTGGGTTCGAAGGACTGGCGGAAGAGAAGTTGATTGAACGCCCCTTCCAGCTCGCGGCCAGAGCCGGTGACGGTCAGCGCCACATGGGCAAGAATTTCCTCGGGAATGTTGAGGCTGTGATCCTCAACCTTCGCGGCGGCAAGGCGGCGCTTGAGGATTTCAAGACGCATCTCATAGTCCGGCGCGGCGATTTCCAGCGCGACGCCGCCCTGGAGCCGCGAGCGCACCCGTACGTCGAGCGATTCCAGCTCTGAAGGCGGACGATCGGCGGCTACCACCACCTGCTTGGCGCTGTCGAGCAGCGTGTTGAGGAGATGGCAGAACTCGTGCTGAATCGACTTGCCCTGCAGGAACTGCATGTCGTCGATGATGAGCAGGTCGATATCGCGGAGCTGCTCCTTGAAGGAGAGAGCATTGTTGTCGCGGATGGC
Organism: Paramesorhizobium leguminum; assembly: GCF_003217235.1. GTDB lineage: Bacteria > Pseudomonadota > Alphaproteobacteria > Rhizobiales > Rhizobiaceae > Paramesorhizobium > Paramesorhizobium leguminum. Next base: position 73,205 of record NZ_QJTF01000004.1, read on the forward strand.
GGTGGCGAAGCGCCACATGAAATATTCCGCCGTCAGATAGACGACGCGCGCCTTTTCAGGCCGTTTCAATGCGGCGGCAGCGATAGCCTGCAGCAGATGTGTCTTACCCAGGCCGACGGCGGCATGGATGAACAGCGGATTGAAGCGAACAGCGCTGGAGCCCGCCTCGGCGATGGTGCGGGCGGCGGCGAGAACGACGCGGTTGGACGCCCCGTCGACGAAGCTATCGAACGTATAACGCGGGTCAAGCGGGGAGCCGAGCACAGCGCTTTGAACGGAGCCATCGGCGAACGCCGGGGGCATGCGCTTCTCGGGGCTCGTCTGGCCAACGGGAAAGGCGACCTTCTCGCGAACAGGCTGGCGCGGTTCCATTACGTCGCCCGCCGGGATGGCAAGAGCGGGACGGGCGGCACGGCTGACGCTGCGCACAACGACCTCGACCTTGAGTATCTGCTCGTTCTCTTCCTGCCAGAGCTGCGTCAGGAGCTCGGAATAATGGTTGTTGATCCATGAGCGCAGGAAGGCGGTGGGAACGGAGAGACGGACGACGCTTTTGGAAATCTCGTCGAGCTTCAGGCGACCGAACCAGCTGGAATAGATCTCACTGCCGACACGCGCCTTGAGCTTGCTCATCAACCGCTCGAATACGGCCTCACCGTTCGGATCCATCGTATCCCTCTCGAAACCTGAAACTGAAACTGGAATTGCCGGAATGGCGGGCGGGTACGCCTCATTGCGCATCTCACTGTTCGCCTTGCTGCTCAAAATCATACTGCCTCGCCTGTCATCTGCTTCCGGCGCGCCGTGATCGGCGCTTCTCGTTATTCCCTGGGCCCCACCCGACCCGTATCGTCCAGCCTGCCGGCTGACCTCTACGACTCACTCCCCTATCGTCCTGTTGCTGATTGCCTTTATGCCGCCGTTCAACAACCACCCATTTTTTCATTTGCCGCGTAAACGTTCGTTCCGGTTAATGCCCGGTTAATGATGAACATCGCGTTCAGCGCCTCATTTTCCCATCGCCGAATTTTTCGGCAATGCGACTCCGTTCGCAGGCAAAGCCTGCGTTCGAACCGAACAGTTTGTTTTTGCTGACCCTGGGCCCGTGGCCCATCCCTCTCGATGGAGGGACATTACAAAACCCTGACCGCCAAGGGCAAGGGCGAAGCTTACCGTTTTTTAAGCCTCGCCCCTCGCCCGGCGGTGTGTCGCGGGGCGGCATCGAAACGATAAACGGGATAAGGCCTTCGGATTCAAAGCGTTTTTTGGCGAGTCGTTTTTCACGTCGCGCCGTTGCGCTGGATTGGAAAAAAAATTTAAAAAACAGCTTGACATTCGGGGGCTTCGAGAATTTTTCCCCGCCCTGTGGATATCTGTGGATGAGGAAGTGTAACCCATTGAATAAGCGACACAATTTACAACGCCGCTACTTTTCTCCGCAAAAGGTTTTTTACATAAATATTACCGCTCCGGACCGTTAAAAATCGCGTCCGGGATATCTCCATCAGCCTGGTTTCTGTGCCGAAAACAAAAAACCCGGCTAACGATAGCCGGGTTTTCATAAAACGATGCGGGGGGAGATATCAGGCGGCCATCGTCTTCAGGCGCTTGGCAAGACGGGAGATCTTGCGGGAGGCGGTGTTCTTGTGCACCACGCCCTTGCTGGCCGCGCGCATCATTTCCGGCTCTGCAGCCTTGAATGCCGCCTGGGCTGCCGTCTTGTCGCCGCTGGTGACTGCGTCCTCGAACTTGCGCAGGAAGGTGCGGACGCGCGAACGGCGCGCCTTGTTGACTTCCGTGCGGGCTTCAATTTTGCGCACCGCTTTCTTGGCCGAAGGAGTATTGGCCATGAATGCCTCTCTTTTCTGTCCGCTATCCGGCCATGCGCCGGCGTGAAAACCATATGGGCCGCCCGAAAGGCCGCCAAACCGTGCGGGGCTTATAGATTAGCTTTTCCGTCGCGTCAATCAATTCCTGAGCGACTCTCGAGGGTTTCTCGACGTATCATTCTTAGCGGTTCTTGAAGGCAGGTGTCCGCTTTTCGACAAAAGCGCTCATGCCTTCCTTCTGGTCTTCCAGCGCGAACATGGAATGGAAGAGCCGCCGCTCGAAGCGCAAGCCCTCGCCAAGTGTCGTCTCATAGGCGCGGTTGACCGTTTCCTTGGCCATCATGACGACGGGCCGCGAGAAAGACGCGATCCTGGCTGCGGCGCGAAGCGCCTCGTCAAGGAGGTCCTCGCTTGGCACCACGCGCGCCACCAGCCCGGATCGTTCCGCCTCGTCGGCATCCATCATCCGGCCGGTGAGGCATAAATCCATCGCCTTGGCCTTGCCGATAAACCGGGCGAGGCGCTGCGTGCCGCCCATGCCCGGCATGATGCCGAGCGTGATCTCCGGCTGGCCGAATTTGGCGGTTTTCGCCGCAATGATGAAATCGCACATCATGGCGAGTTCGCAGCCGCCGCCGAGCGCATAGCCGGCCACCGCGGCGATTACCGGCTTGCGCGCGCGGGTGATCTTTTCCCATTCGCCAAGAAAATCGCTTCGATAGGCGCCTACGAAATCGAGTGCCTGCATCTCCTTGATGTCAGCCCCGGCGGCGAAGGCTTTCTCCGAGCCGGTGATGACAATCGCGCCGATGCGCTCATCGGCATCGAACTGCTCGAGCGCCGCGTTCAGTTCGCCAAGCAGGGCGGCGTTCAACGCATTGAGCGCCTGCGGGCGGTTGAGCCTGATAAGACCGACGGCGTCGAAGGTTTCGACGAGGATGTTTTCAAAGGCCATGGCGGTAATTTCCTTTATTTCTGGCAGCGGGCGCAGAAGAATGTCGAGCGGCCGCTTTGCACGATGCGCTCGATCGTGCCGCCGCAGCCGGGGCGCGGGCAGGGCGAACCCTCACGATCGTAAACCGAAAAGCTGTGCTGGAAATAGCCGAGCGTGCCGTCGGTCTGGCGATGGTCGCGCAAACTCGATCCGCCCGCCGCGATTGCCTCGGTGATGACCTCGCGGATGGCGTAGGCAAGTGCGTCGGCTTGGCTTGCCCGATTTCTCCCGGCGATGCTCCCTGCCGCGCGCGCGGGCGAGAGCCCGGAACGCCACAGCGCCTCGCAGACATAGATATTGCCCAGGCCGGCGATCAGCCGCTGATCGAGGAGCGCCGCCTTGAGAGGGCTCTTTTTGTCACGGAAGAGTTGAGCCAGCAATTCGCCGGAAAGCGCATTGCCGGTTGGCTCTACGCCAAGACCGCTCAAGCTCGGATGGCAGTCGAATGTTCCGGGCTCCGCCAAGGTTATGAAACCGAAGCGTCGGGGATCGTTATAAATGATGCGCGCCGCGCCGCCGTTCTTGCGCTCGATATGCAGGACCAGATGATCATGCAGCGTATTCTTCGAGCCGTCGTTGTGAGCAGCGCCATCCTCCGTCTCGATGCGATAGGAGCCTGACATGCCGAGATGGCTTATGACGCAGAGACCGTCATCGAGATGGATCGTCAGATATTTCGCTCGCCGTCCCAAGGCCTCGATGCGCCGCCCCCGCAACCTTTCAGCGAAGCGTTCGGGGAAGGGAAAACGCAGATCGGCGCGGCGTTGCTCGACTGCGACGATCCGCGCGCCTTCCATGACCGGCTGCAATCCGCGCCGGACAGTTTCCACCTCGGGCAGTTCAGGCATTTTCCACCGGAAGGAAGCTTGTGCCGTAATTGCCGGCGGGTAGGCCCAGATGCGCGGCCACCGTCTCACCAATATCGGCAAAGGTTGGCCGGATGCCTATGGTGCCCGCGCCCGCGCCGTGGATCAGCACCGGCACCCGTTCGCGCGTGTGATCGGTCCCTGCCCATGTAGGGTCGCAACCGTGATCGGCGGTGAGAATCAGGAGATCGCCCGGCTTCATCAGGGTCATCGCTTCCGGCAGCCGGCGGTCGAAGGCCTCCAACGCGGCGGCATAGCCCGGTACGTCGCGGCGATGGCCGTAGAGCATGTCGAAATCGACGAAATTGGTGAAGACGAGATCGCCATCCCGCGCATCGCGCATTGCTTGCAGTGTCGCGTCGAACAGGGCCATGTTGCCATTGGCCTTGCGCGCATCGGTCACGCCGCGATGGGCGAAAATATCGCCGATCTTGCCGACGCCAATCACATTGCGCCCCGCCTCCGCTAAGCGGTCGAGAATGGTCGGTTCGGGCGGAGGAACCGAATAATCACGGCGGTTGCCGGTGCGCTGGAATGTGGACGCCGTCTCGCCCGTGAAAGGCCGTGCGATGACGCGTCCGATATTCATGGGATCGACCAGCTCACGCGCGATTGCACAAAGCGCGTAAAGCCGCTCCAGTCCGAAATGCCTTTCATGCGCGGCGATCTGCAGCACGGAATCGGTCGACGTATAGAATATCGGTTTGCCCGTGCTGACATGCTCCTCGCCGAAGCGCTCGACGACTTCCGTGCCGGAAGCATGGCAATTGCCGAGTGTGCCCGGAATTGCCGCGAGGCGGGCTACCTCATCAAGAAAATCGGCGGGAAAGGCCGGTATGGCGCGCGGGAAATAACCCCAGTTGAACAGCACCGGTACGCCCGCGATCTCCCAATGACCGGACGGCGTGTCCTTGCCGCGCGAAACTTCATTCGCCGTACCCCACAGCCCTTGCGGTGGCGCAGCGCCATCGAGACCTTCGGGAACCTTGCCCGTTGCAAGTTTTGCCGCATGGGCAAGCCCGAGCGCCGTCATGTTCGGCAGGACAAGCGAACCGGCGCGCAGACCCTCGCGATCACCCGTGCCGGCGGCACAGGCGGCGGCAATATGGCCCAGCGTATCGGCGCCCGTATCGCCGAACTGGCCGGCATCAGGCGCGCCGCCGATTCCGAAGGAATCAAGCACGAAAAGGAAGGCACGAGGCATTTGATTTATCCGTTCATCTATTGCCATCAGAGATAGGAGAAAATCGGCGGGAAGACAAACAGGCCCCCGCATCACCGAAAATTCATCATGGTTAAGAGTGCTTTAACAGTTAGGGCCGCACAATGATTCCAGGGCGAACAAAAAAGACTGAAATCGAAGTGGGAAACCATCAGGGGTTTCTGGAAAATGTTTTCGGCCCATACATTTCCGAGAGCGATGTTTCTCGGCATATTCACCGTTCTGGGATTTGGCGTTCCCGCCCATGCCGATTGGCGCAAGGAAATGGGGCGTTTCCGCATCGGCGTAGCGTCGCCGCGCGTCGCGGAATTGAGCCCCGCCGATATCGACAAAGTGAAATCGGCCTATTCGAAGGCGCTCGATATGCCTGTCGAACTGGTACAACTGCCGGACATTCCCGCGCTCATCGATGCGCAGGCGGGGGAGCGCGTCGATTACGCCATCGATACGTCCGCAGCCTACGCGGCGGTCTATGCTGCCTGCAAATGCGTCGAGCCGCTCGTTGCCCCGGTGGGGGCGGACGGCTCGCTCGGCATCCGTTCTATCCTGCTTTTGCGGCCGGGCATCGACGAAAAGAACATGACGAGCCTGAACATCGCCATGCCTGCGGATAGGGCGAAAGCCGCAGCGCTCACGCCGATTTCCGCCTACATGGCCTCGGGCAATAGCACCTATGCCGCCCACGAAACTTTCATCGATGCGGGCTCGCTGGAAAACGCGGAAAAACTGTTCGTGGCCGGCAAGGCCGATGGTTTCTTCGGCTGGGTGCCGGCAAGCGGCGATGATAAAAGCCCAAGCGGCGGCACGCTGTCGCGGTTGAAAAAGCATGGGCTGAAACCGGGAAGTTACCGGATTGCCTGGGAATCCTCGCTCCTGCGCTATGGACCGCATGCGGTGCGCACCAATCTCGCGCCTGAAGCGAAGCTTATCCTGCGCCGGTTTCTGGTTGCGCTTTCAACGCAGGATCCCGACACTTACGATCTTCTCGACCGTATGCATGGCGGTGGATTCGTTGCCGTCGGCCCGCATGATTATCGTGTGCCGCAACGGATGCTTTCGGCCATAATCGGACAGAAGAAAGAGCTTTAGCGCCCCTGTCGTCATTCTCAGGCTTATGGCAGATCCCCGCCAAGGGCGAGGATGAGGGTAGGGCTAGCAGTTTGAACAGGCGATGGCGTTCGACAGGCGGGGGCCCAGATAATAAGTTTCCGAAAGGGGCAGGGCACCAGTTGTCGAGGCGATATTGCGCAAGCCCCATGTGGTAATCGGCACATAGGAAAGCGCCACGTCCACTTTGATGAGGAAAGCGCCCGGCGCGTGCAGCGGCACGGGGATGTCTATGCCGGCACCCTTTGTATCGGCTGTCAGACCGCCTTCGCCATAGGACCATGAAACTGTGGCAGCCGGATTGTTTTTCTTTTGCTCGACCTGAATGGCCGTGATGCGGATGCCCGCCCCGTCGGTGTCGCGATCATAAGGATAGAGCGTCGCCGCGCCGATCTTGGCGATATCCTCAAGCTGGGCTTTCGATACGCTCGGCTGCTGTGCCACGATGTCGGCGATAATGCCGGAGGCGCGGCTGACATTCTTGTCCACCTCCAGCCCCATGCTCAGTTCCACCGCTCCCAGATAGATCAAGATAATGAGCGGCGCGACCAGCACAAACTCCACTGCCGCGACGCCAGATCGGTCAAATATAAACCGGCTAATTATATTGGATGGCGCCCTTGAATGTTGCCTTTTCATAAACGTCCCTCCCGTTCATTCGACAATATATGGCTCGTTCTGCCAGGTGGTGGTCGCAAAGAGCGGCCATGTTCCGTCGCTGTTCGCCTGTTTCATTTGCCGGCGCATGATATCGGTAAGCAGCGGCCAGCGATAAAGCGCATTCATCTGGTTGATCGAAAGCCTGCCTCCGGGGCGGGCCGTATCGCCAAGCGTCAACTGGCCGCTGGCATTGATGATGCCGCTCTTCTTTCCCTTGGCAAAGGTGGGAACCTCGTCGAAGCTCGAATAGAACTGCGCGTTGACGGTCAAGGCGGGGCAGCCGGAGGGAACCATGATTTCGATCTGCTCGCAGATGAGGTCGCGCAGCTTGGTGCCCTGCAGATCCGCCGCCTGCAACTCGCCGGTGCGCAACTGCCGGGCGACCCGGTCAACCGCGTTCGACAAGAGTTGCTGCCCCATGAAACTGACGCAGACCTCGATGATCGAGAACAGGAGCAAGAGGAAGGGAAAGAGCAAAAGCGAAAATTCTATCGCCGTCGCGCCGCCGCGATCGCACCTGAAACGGCGCAGAAGCGCGATCATCCTTGATTGATGCAATTGCATGCCCCAGCCCCCACTGCCCCGTATTATGGCAGGGATCATAGGCATGGAGATGTTGCATTACGGTTTGGACGGGAAGGTAAATTGGAGGGGAAGTATTTACGTTTTGGAAACTATGATTCTGATGGCTCCGTGGGGCACTTCACCCCCCTCTGCCCTGCCGGGCATCTCCCCCTCAGGTGGGGAGATTGGCCTTCATAGATTTTCGGTCCCAATCGAAAACATTGCAGAACCAGCTAATCTCCCCACCTGAGGGGGAGATGCCCGGCAGGGCAGAGGGGGGTGAGAACGTGAAGCTATTCCCTCAAAACAAGAACCGCTCTAATTAACCGCCCCAGCCTGATGGGCGTTTTCGCAGAATGGCGTGCAGGACAGCATCTGCACGTCGGCGCGGCGATAGACGCGCGTGGTCTTCGTATCATCGCGGCTGACCACGACGCGGTCATCGAGGATGGCGCGGCCCTCCGCATCCATGACGACGATATTGGTGACGCCGAAACCCTTGCCGGTCAGAACCACGGTTTTTGAATCCTGCACCACCGCATCGGCGATTTCAGGATTGCCGATCACGACGGTATCCGCCGGGCGCGCAAGGCGCAGCACACGGGCCTGGTTGGTGACGAGATTGATATCCTCTTCGGCGAAGGCCGCCCCGGCGAACGATACCGCAACAAGAATCGCGGCTGCCCTTATGGCGCGCCCAAGGACGCCCTCGAACTCATGATGTGACACGCGGCTTTCCCCTACCCAACAAAATCCCTTTCCCATGATGAGGCGGATTGGTGAAGGAAGGCTTTAAAACGCTTGGCTGGGCGCTCAATACTTAAAAACAGGCTGAAAATATTTGTCCATCATTAACCACGCCCAATCATGGCGCTGATTAACCTTTTTCTAAGCGTGTTTTTTAAGCCGATTGCAAGTGCGGTTCCCTAGGTTGCAGCCATCCGATCAACGGCATCGAAAAACAACAGTTGACGGAGTGCTGTAACAACAAAGTTTTGGAGCCAATAATCATGAAGAACCTTATCGCTCGCTTCGCCAAGGATGAATCCGGCGCAACCGCCATCGAATACGGCCTCATCGCCGCGCTTATTTCCGTGGGCATTATTACCGGTGCATCGATGGCCGGAAAGAGCATCGCAAAGGCGTTCACTGACGTGGGGAACTCCGTCAACGGTGCTGTGCCTGTAAAGTAGGCTAAGGCAAAAATCTTTTGCTCAATTAACCGCTTGATTTTGTATCAGGCGGTTAATTGGTCCTGATAATATGGTTTAGATGTGAGCCGGCCAAGATGACCGTTTTTGAAATTTTTCACAGGGACGAGACGGCTTCAGCCGCGGTTGAATATGGTCTGATTGGCGCGCTTGTCTCGATTGCCATCATGGCCAGCCTTTTCCAGCTTGCGGCAAGCCTCAGTCTTGATTCCATCGCAACGCTTGTTACTGGCGCGACGCAATAAATATGATTTGCCATGGGGGCATGGGGAGTTTCAATGATCGAAGCGGCTATTCTTGTCATCTTCCCCTTCGCGATGGCCTTCGCCATCGTCTCCGATCTTCTGTCGATGACGATTGAAAACCGGGTTTCGCTCATTCTCGCCGGCTCGTTTGCCATCCTCGCGCCGCTCACCGGCATGGGCTGGGAAATCTACGCCCTGCATTTCGCCGCTGGTTTTGCCGTGCTCACCGCCACTTTCTGCCTTTTCGCCATCCGCGCCATGGGCGGGGGTGATGCCAAGCTGATGGCGGCGACAGCGCTCTGGCTTGGCTGGAACATCGATCTCATCCATTATCTCGCCACGGCGTCCATTCTGGGCGGCATGCTCACGTTGGCGATCCTCGCTTATCGCGGTTCGCCATTTACCGTCTTAGCAGGCCGTTTCGAATTCATGGACCGGCTGGCGCAACAGGGTACCGGCGTTCCCTATGGGATCGCGCTCGGCGCCGCCGGTCTTCTGACCTTCCCGCAATCTCCGCTTGGGGGCTGGGTTCTCGCGAAGCTTTCTATTCTCTAATATAAATACCCCTAATATAAGCTATTCTCTAATATAAGATTGCGTTAACCATAAGTATACGATTCCCTCTGCATGTTCTGCATCACGCGTTAAGGGCGCGTTTTGCGGGGTGGGTCATATGAAATCAGCACGCGTGGTCATTCTGGCTGTCGCGGTCATCGCAGCCGCGGGGGCGGGCTATGTTGCGATGGGCATGTCCGCGCCCGCGCCGGCTGTCACCGACACCGCCGCGCCTCAGCCGCAAATCGAATTGCGCGATGTGCTCGTCGCCACGGAAAATCTCGGCGTCGGCGCGGAGTTGAATGACCAGATGCGCTGGCAGGCATGGCCCGCGGAATCGATCAGCGACGGTTACCTCACCCGCGACGCGGAGCCCGAAGCCCTCGACCAGCTCAAAGGCTCCACTGTCCGGCTGCAGCTCATGTCCGGCGAACCCATCCGCAAGGCAAAGCTTATCGGACCCGGCCAAAGCTTCATGTCGGCAATGCTGCCTCCCGGGATGCGCGCCGTGGCGACGCAAATCTCTGCCGATACATCCGCCGGCGGCTTCATCCTGCCCAATGATTTTGTCGATGTCATCATGACGCGCAAGCAGGAAGACGAGGGCGGCAAGCCGCGCTTCCTGACCGAGACGATCCTTGAAAACATCCGCGTGTTGGCGATCGATCAGGCCATTCAGGAAGACGAAAAAGGCAACAAGGTCATCGTCGGCCAGACGGCGACGCTGGAGCTGACCCCGCAGCAGGCCGAAATCATTATCGTCGCGCGCGAGATGGCGGACCGCCTGAGCCTCGCCTTGCGCTCCACGCATGACGCGCAGGAGCCGGCGGAAAAAGAGGCCGATTACCTCGTCTCCGCCCCCGGCCGGCGCGGAACGGTGACGCTGATCAAATCGGGAACCGTGACGGAAGTGGGTGCGAAATGATCATGCGCAAAAGCGGTTCCCTGCTTCTCGAGCATTTCATTTTTAGATGGAAACGTTGGCGGGGCAATACCCCCCTCTGCCCTGCCGGGCATCTCCCCCTCAAGGGGGGAGATTACGCCTTCATGAATGTGCGGCACCAATCGCAAACGTCTGAGATTAGCCAATCTCCCCCCTTGAGGGGGAGATGGCTGGCAAGCCAGAGGGGGGTACCTCGTAAAGCAGGGGCCTCTCTAACAATTGGCATAGTCTTCCTCGCATTAACGGGTTTACTCGCCCCCCAAGCCCATGCGCAAAGCAATATCGTGCGGCTTGCCCAAAACGGCGGGGCCAAGCGCATCAATCTTGGCCTCAACAAATCCGTCGTCATCGATCTGCCGCAGGATGCCTACGACATCCTCGTCGCCAATCCCGATGTCGCCGACGCGGTGACGCGCACGTCGCGCCGCATCTATCTCTTCGGCAAGCAGGTCGGGCAGACAAACATCTTCGTCTTCGGGCCGAATGGCGAACAGATCGCCAGTCTCGACCTTCAGATCGAGCGCGACGTGGCAGGCCTCAATCATTATCTGAAGAAATATATTCCGGGCTCGGAAATCACCGTCGAACTCATGAACGACAACGTGATTCTGACGGGAACGGTGCAGACGCCGCAGGATTCGGCGAAAGCCGCCAAGCTTGCCGGTCTCTTCGTTTCGGGCGGCGAGGCGACGACGGGGCAATATAACAAAGGCGCTTCGGCGCAGACCGGTGGCGGCGGCGTTTCCATCATCGATAACCCGGATGAAGAGGCGCGCCGCACGAGCAAGATCGTCAATCTCATCACGATCATCGGTGACGATCAGGTGACGCTGAAAGTGACGGTTGCGGAAGTCAGCCGCTCGGTCATGAAGCAGCTCGGCGTCAACATGATAGGCTGGGGCGTGGCCGACGGCATCACCTATGGCGGCGTTTCGGATGCCGTCGCGGGCGCTGTCGGCAAGGCGATAACCAATTCCGGCACAGTGATCTCCGGCAAGGTGGGCAGCGGGCACCTGGACGCCTATCTCAACGCCATGGAACTGGCGGGGGCTATGAAGACACTCGCCGAACCAACGCTGACGGCCATTTCCGGCGAGAAGGCGGTTTTCAAGGTCGGCGGCGAATACAACATAATCAGCGGGCAGGATGTCGAAGAGGACGAAACCGGAGAGAAAACGCCCGTCATCGAATATGACAAGATCGAATATGGCATTGGCCTTGAATTCATGCCCGTGGTGCTCTCGCCCGGCCGCATAAGCCTGAAGGTTCGCACCGCCGTTTCCGAGCCGACGATGGAAGGTTCCGTCTCGCTGAGCACCGGAGGGCGAACGCCGGCTACAAACATCATCTCGCTGCGCAAGCGCCTCGCCGATACGACGGTGGAGCTGCCCTCTGGCGGCTCGATGATGATCGCCGGTTTGATCCGCGATGAAACCCGGCAGTCGATCTCCGGGCTCCCCGGGCTATCGAGAATTCCCGTGCTCGGCACGCTCTTCCGCAGTCGCGAGTTCGTGCGCAACGAGACCGAGCTCGTCATCATTGTCACGCCCTATTTGGTGCGCCCCGTGGCGCGCAACGCTCTGGCGCGTCCCGACGACAATCTGGCGCCCGCCAGTGACCCGGCGGGTTATATCCTCGGTCAGGTCAACCGCGTCTACGGCACGCCGCAAGCCCAACCGCCATCCGGCCGCTATCACGGCGTCGTCGGCTATATTTACAAGTGAGGGGAAGTAATGATTGGGATACATTGGCTTCATGACACCCCCCTCTGCCCTGCCGGGCATCTCCCCCTCCTGCTGTCGTCATCCTCGGGCTTGACCCGAGGATCCACGGCAAGGGGGCAGGAGCGGATCAATAATCCGCAACGGGATCGTAAAAACACTATCAGAAATATCGGGCGGCTTATGCTGGCTGGAATGCGTCAGCGTGGCGGAAATACCAGTGCCCCCTTGCCGTGGATCCTCGGGTCAAGCCCGAGGATGACGGTGGGAGTGAGGATGACGGTGGGGGTATTGTTCATCGCCCTCACCATCTCCGGCTGCGCCAATACCCAGCCCATGACCGTCGGCTCCATCCCGGACGATTACCGCACCAATCACCCCATTACCCTCGCCGAGCGCGAGCAGGTGGTGGACATCCCTGTTCGTCATGGCGATCATCGTCTCACCGCCAGCCAGCACAGCATCGTGCGGAATGCGCTTTTGAACTACCGCGCCAATGGCTCGGGCATGGTCTATATCATGCTGCCCGCAGGCGCGCCCAATGAGGCGGCGGCATACCGGCTCAGCACCGATATCGCGAACGTGCTTCGCAAAGGCGGAGTGCGCCCCGGCAATATCGCCACGGAGACCTATGCGGTCCGCTCGCCGGATGCGGCCCCGATCCGCATAACCTATTACGCGATGACCGCCGCGACAGGCCCATGCGGCAGATGGCCTGATGACATCCTCAACACCGCCGAAAACAAGCATTACGCCAACTTCGGTTGCGCCAGCCAGAACAATCTTGCCGCCCAGATCGCCAATCCCGCCGACCTGCTCGGTCCCCGAGCGCCCGGACAGATCGACGCGGAGCGGCGTGGAAAGGTGATTGGCGATTATCAGGAACGGTCACAGAGCGTCAGTCCGGTCTGGCAAAGTAGTCGGGAGGTCGAGTACTGATGCATAATCTCGCTTACGAATCCGATGAGACCGGCGAAGAAATAGACCCGATATTGACCCGCGAAAACCTCGCCGTCATGCAATCGCTGCGGCCGATACCGCGCATTTCGATCCAGGCCTTCTGCGAAACCGATGGCGTCGCCAAGCCTATCGAGCGCGCGGGCGAGGATCGCCGCATGGCCAACGCGCATCTCAAGGTGCATATGGGCGGGATTGCGACGGCGATCGAGTTCTATCAGGGCGCGCCGACGCCCAATCTGTTGATCGTCGAATCCTCCGCGGAACCACGCGCGCTGCTCGACCGATTGGCGCGGCTTGCGGAGGTTTGCGACCCGAACTCGAAGGTCATGGTCATCGGCCATTCCAATGATGTCTGGCTCTATCGCGAGCTTATCCGCCGCGGCATTTCCGAATACATCGTCGCCCCAGTCTCGCTCGCTGATATCATCGCCATCATCTCGTCGATCTTCATCGCGCCCGAGGCGGCTCCGCTTGGCCGCTCGCTCGCCTTCATCGGCGCCAAGGGCGGCGTCGGCGCCTCGACCATCGCTCACAATGTCGCCTGGACAATCTCCACCCGGTTCGAGAGCGATGTGGTCATAGCCGACATGGACCTTCCCTACGGCACCGCCAACATCAATTTCGACCAGGATCCGGCGCAGGGCATAGCCGATGCGGTGTTCTCACCGGAGCGGATCGATGAGGTCTATCTCGACCGCCTGCTCTCGCAATGCGCCGATCATCTGTCGCTGCTCGCCGCGCCTTCCATGCTCGACCGGACGTTCGATTTCGGCGAGGATGCCTTCGCCAATCTGATTGACGTGGCGCAGCGTTCCGCGCCGCATGTGGTCCTCGACGTGCCGCATGGCTGGAACGGCTGGACACGCACCACGCTTGCCCGCGCCGACGAGGTGATCATCGTGGCTGCGCCTGATCTCGCCAATTTGCGCAACGCCAAGAACCTGATCGACACGCTTAAAGCATTGCGCCCCAATGATGCGCCGCCGCGCCTGATCCTAAACCAGATTGGCGTCCCGAAGCGCCCCGAGATTTCGCCTGTGGATTTCGCCGAGCCGCTGGATGTGGAGCCGATAGCGCTTGTCGGCTTTGATCCGCAGCTTTTCGGCAATGCCGCCAACAATGGCCGTATGCTGGGCGAGACCGACCCTTCGCACACGGTTGCGCAGACCATTGGCGACATTGCCCATATCCTGACAGGGCGCGCCGAGGTGAAAACCAGAAAGAAGAGCGGATTGACAAGCCTGTTCGGCCGATTGTCGCGCGGCAAGTAGGGGGACCGGATGTTCGGCAAGCGAGGCAATGATAGCGGCAAGCGCGTGGAAGCTATCCGCACACCCATACCGGCATTGGTGACCGCGCCTACCCCTGCGCCAAGCTTGGCTCCGACCCCGGCACATGCGGCCGCCATGATTGAGCCGGGCAGTCGCCCCACGATTAATCCGCAGCATGTTGCCGCAACGATGCGGGAGAAGGGCGACGGTTATTATACGACGAAAGCCCAAGTGTTTTCGGCCCTGATCGACACCATTGATCTCTCACAGCTTTCCCGAATGGAGGCCGATGCCGCGCGTGAGGAAATCCGCGATATCGTCAACGACATCATCGCCATCAAGAACTTCGCCATGTCGATCTCGGAGCAGGAGGAACTGCTCGACGACATCTGCAACGATGTGCTGGGCTACGGCCCGCTGGAGCCGCTTCTGGCGCGCGACGACATCGCGGATATCATGGTCAACGGCGCGCGCAAGACCTATATCGAAGTGGACGGCAAGGTGCAGGAAACCGGCATCCGCTTCCGCGACAACCAGCAGCTTCTCAACATCTGCCAGCGCATCGTCAGCCAGGTGGGACGGCGCGTCGATGAATCGAGCCCGATCTGCGACGCGCGCCTGCCCGATGGATCGCGCGTCAACGTCATCGCCCCGCCGCTCGCCATCGATGGCGCGGTGCTGACCATCCGCAAGTTCAGACGAGACAAGCTGACGCTCGATCAGCTGGTGCGCTTAGGCGCGATCTCGCCGCATGGCGCGGAAGTCCTGCAGATCATAGGACGCGTGCGCTGCAATGTGATCATTTCCGGGGGCACCGGCTCGGGCAAGACGACGCTGCTCAACTGCCTGACCCGCTATATCGACGCAAACGAGCGCATCATAACCTGCGAGGATTCGGCGGAATTGCAATTGCAGCAGCCGCATGTGGTGCGTCTCGAAACGCGCCCGCCCAATCTGGAAGGGGAGGGCGAAGTCACCATGCGTGATCTCGTCAAGAACTGCCTGCGCATGCGCCCCGAGCGGATCATCGTCGGTGAGGTGCGCGGCCCTGAGGTGTTCGACCTGTTGCAGGCCATGAATACCGGCCATGACGGCTCTATGGGTACGATTCACTCCAACAGCCCGCGCGAATGCCTGAACCGCATCGAGGCGATGATCGCCATGGGTGGATTCACCCTGCCGCCGAAGACTGTGCGCGAGATCATCGTCGGCTCGGTCGATATCATCATCCAGGCCGCCCGCCTGCGTGACGGCTCGCGCCGCATCACCCACATCACCGAGGTGGTCGGCATGGAAGGCGATGTGATCATCACGCAGGATCTCCTCACCTACGACATCAAGGGCGAGGACGCGCAAGGGCGGATCGTCGGCGAGCATATCTCCACGGGTATAGGCCGCCCCGCCTTCTGGGACCGCGCCCGCTATTACAATGAGGAGCGGCGCCTCGCCGCCGCGCTCGATGCCATGGAAAAGCGGGTTCAGGCATGATGGCCCCCACGCTTCTCTTCGCCTTGCTTGCGGGCATCGCCGCTGCGGCGCTTGCCTACGCCCTGTTCTATGAGCGGATAGCGGAGGGAAAGGCAACGGACCGCCGCCTCAACACCGTCAAGCAATCGGCCACCAGCATTTCCGTGAAGAAGGCCGGTCGTGACCGCGCAGCGGAGATCCAGAAACGGCGCAAATCGCTGCAGGACAATTTGAAAGACCTCGAAGACCGGCAGAAGCAGCGCGAAAAGAACCAGAAATCGCCGCCCTTGCGCATTTTTCTGACGCAGGCAGGCTTGAGCCTGACGGTACGGAAGTTCTACCTCTATTCGGTCGCGGCAGGTCTGACGATCACGCTTGTCGCCATCTTTCTCGGCGTCCCGCTCCTGCTTGCTCCCGGCGTGCTGCTTGCGGGAGCCTTCGGCTTGCCGCGATGGTTTATCGGTCATAGGCGCCGCCGTCGCATCAAGGCGTTTCTCGATGAGTTTCCCAATGCGCTCGACGTGATCGTCCGCTCGGTGCGCTCCGGCCTGCCGCTCAATGACGGGCTGCACCTCATCGCCAGCGATGCGCGCGAGCCGGTGCGGGCCGAATTCCGCCGCGTCGTCGAGGCGCAGCAGATGGGACTCTCCATTCCCGAAGCGGTGGCGAAAATGCCGGATTCCATGCCCTGCCCGGAGGCCAATTTCTTTGCCATCGTCATCCAGATTCAATCCCAGGCTGGCGGTAATCTGTCGGAAGCGCTTGGCAACCTCTCGCGCGTGCTGCGCGATCGCAAGAAGATGAAGGCGAAGGTCGATGCCCTGTCAATGGAGGCGAAAGCGTCCGCCGCAATCATCGGCGCGCTGCCCTTCATCGTCACGGTGCTTATCTATCTCTCCAGCCCGCAATATATCCTTCTGCTTTTCACCAGCCAGACGGGGCATATGCTGCTCGGCATTTCCGCCGTGCTGATGACAACAGGCATTTTGATCATGAAAAAGATGATCAACTTCAACATGTAGACGGAACGGCGGCCATGGGTTCTCTCCTCGCGCAACTGATCGACCCGCAATTCCTGGTGGCCTCGCTCGTCGGCGTCGCAGTCTTCGCCACGTTTTTGACCTTGGCTCTGCCGCTATTGAGCGGCAATCAACTCAAATCGCGTATGAAAACGGTAGCACTGGAGCGCGACGCCATCCGCACCCGAGAGCGGGCTCGGATGGCTAGCGAGGGCGAAAAGCGGCGCGGATTGCGCCACACGCAGAAGCCGGGCATTCGCGATTTCGTCGAAAAGCTCGATTTGAAGCGAGCCTTGGCCGATGAAAAGACCGTCGCCGCCTTGCACAATGCCGGTTTTCGCGGGCAGAACCCGCTGAACGTCTTTTTGTTCATGCGCTTCGTTCTGCCATTCGCCGGTCTGATACTAACCGGATCTTATATCTTCGGGCTAGGCCTTCTTGCCGACCAGCCACTGCTTGTCCGCATCGTCGTCTGCATCTTCGGCGGTTATGCCGGCTTCTACGCGCCCAATCTTTACGTCTCCAACCGCGCCACAAAACGCAAGCAGTCGATCCAGCGCGCATGGCCTGACGCGCTCGACCTGATGTTGATCTGTGTGGAATCCGGCATGTCGACAGAATCCGCCTTCCGCAAGGTGTCGGAGGAAATCGGCATCCAGTCCGTGGAACTGGCGGAAGAATTCGTGCTGACCAATGCGGAACTGTCGTTCCTGCCCGATCGCCGCCAAGCCTATGAAAACCTTAGCCGCCGCACGGGTCTGGAGCCGGTCAAATCGGTGATGCAGGCGTTGATCCAGGCCGAACGCTACGGTACGCCGGTCGCGCAGGCGCTGAGAACCCTATCTCAGGAAAGCCGCGACATGCGCATGAACGAGGCGGAAAAGAAAGCGGCCGCGCTTCCGCCCAAACTGACCGTGCCGATGATCGTATTCTTCCTGCCGGTGCTCTTTATGGTCATCCTCGGGCCGGCCTTCATCCAGATCAGCGCCCAGGGTGGTTTGTTCGGGCAGTGACTTGGAAGATCAGCCCTTTGGCTTATCCTTAAGCTTGGCCCAGGAATTCTGTTGCGCCAGCATGGCGCGCAGATATTGCATGTTGGCATCGGCCTGTTGCGGCGAGAGTTCGCGCCTGGCGATGGCCTCAGCCTCCTGGAAGCGGCCTTGCAGGCCCACCACCAATGCGAGGTTCTGCCTGATGCGGCTATCCGCTCCGGGCGCGGACGAAGCGCTGCGCATATGGGTTTCCGCGGTCTTCAAATCGCCTGCGAGCATGTATGACATGCCGAGGTTGGATAGGATCGACGCTTCACCCGGCTGGATATCGAGAGCGCGGTGGTAGAGTGCGCGCGCCGCTTGTCTGTCACTCATCTGGTCTAGAATGGCGCCTTCGGCGGAGAGAAGCCGCCAGTCGGGATAGGCCGGCGTCTGCGCCCGACGTACGGCATCGAGCGCCGCCTCGAACTCACCGGCGCTGGCGAGCGATTTGCCGTAAGCCGCGAGCACCTGACGATCCCTAGGGTAAGCGATGGCCAGCGCGCGCATGACCGCAAGCGCCTGATCGCCGCGCCCCGTCATGCCCAGCACGTTGGCATAGGCGAGGGCGAGCGGCTTGTTCTTCGGGTCTTTCTGATAGCGTGAACCGTAAGTCTGCACGGCTTGCGCCAGTTCCATGGCGTTCATCTGCTCGACCGGTCGCGCCGATGCGCGGGTAACGGAGCCTGTCGTGGTTCGGTCCGTCGTGGTGCACCCGGCAGTGCACGCTGCAAGCATCATCATCGCTGTTGAAAAAATCAAACGGCGTCTTCCGCCGATACCCCGCGTGGTCGCCATGGCTTTGTTCCCGTCCCGTCATTATCCCCTGAGAAAGCAATAAACTGTTAACCCTAATGGATGGTTAAGGGCGCTACTTTGCTTGCATGGCTTGAATGATACGGGACCGAAACAATATAAATATGCATGGCGATAGAACTGAAACCTCTTCAGGCGCTGACCTTGCTCAAGACCGTGGCTCTCGCCGAGGTGCGCGACGAGATGCCCGATCTGACATGGCGTCAGATGGCGATATTGCTCACGGTCTATCTGGAGCCGTCGCCCCACACGGTGCGCGGGCTGGCGGCGAAGCTTGGCGTGACCAAGCCGGTCATCACCCGCGCGCTTGACACGATGGGCGCGATGGGGCTCGTTTCGCGGCACCGCGACGAGAAAGATCGCCGCAATGTGCTGATAAAGAGAACGGTAAGCGGCGCGCTCTATGTAGAGCGGCTGGGCGATCTGGTGATCGCGAAATCGAGAGAACTGCCATTATGACCGTACCGGTGCTGTTGGACCGCCGTCTTCATGCTTTCCGCTCCGATCTCGCCGATGCGCGGCTCAAGGGGCAGGTGGAGGCGGAACGCTTCGTGCAAGGAAAACCGATGCGTGTCGCGCTCCCGGTGGTGGATTTGCGTGGCGAGCCACGCCCGGCCAGCGGGCCGCAGACACAGTTTCTGCTGGGTGACGATGTGATAGTCTTCGACGAGGCCGATGGGTGGTGCTGGGTGCAGGCCACGCGCGACGGCTATGTCGGTTACGTTGAACAATCCGCGCTGGAACAGCCGAAAGGCGAGCCGACCCATGTGGTCAACGTCCCGCGCACCTTCGTCTATCCGGGCGCGGACCTGCGCTTCCCTCATGTGCAGACGCTCTCGCTTGGCGCGCGCGTCATCGTCACCGGCAAAACGGAAACACGCGGCACCAATTATCTCGTGCTCGAAAACGGCGAGGCGATCATTGCCCGGCATCTGCGACCGGTTGCCGGCCATGCCGATGATTTCGTCGCAGTGGCCGAAACCTTGCTCCACACGCCCTATCTGTGGGGCGGAACCTCCGCCTTCGGCATCGATTGTTCAGGGCTGGTGCAGCTTTCCATGCGAATGGCGGGAAAGAATGCGCCGCGCGACAGCGACATGCAGGCGGCGGCGATCGGCGCGATAATCGAGCCCGACGCCGATTACGGCAATCTCAAACGCGGCGATCTCGTTTTCTGGAAAGGCCACGCCGCGATCATGGCTGACGAAAAGACGCTGATCCATGCCAACGGCCACACGATGAGCACCAATTACGAGCCGCTCCATGACGCCATCGAGCGCATCGCCTATCTCTATGGCTATCCGACGGCGGTGAGGAGACCGTAGGGGATATAACTGGCTACGAAAGGAACCGGAATGGCTGGGAAAGCACCAGAACCGGCAACTGCCCGCAGGTTTGCTTCAAATGCCGATGGGTACGCGAGATTCCGGCCGGATTATCCGAATTCCATCCTTTGGCCCTTGGCCGAGGCAATTGCCGCCGTTGCGGTGACGGGTCCCTTGCCGGTTATCGATGTAGGCAGCGGCACCGGCATCTTTTCACGCGGTCTCGCAAGTCTCCTGCCGGCTGATATTCCCATTCGTGGCATCGAGCCATCGGATGCCATGAGAAAACAGGCGGGGATTGAGAAGGACGTCACCCGCGCTATCGCTTATGAGCCCGGAACGGCCGAAGCGCTGCCCGTAGAGAATTTTGCCGCGCGCGCCGTGGTCGCCGCGACGGCTGCTCATTGGTTCGATAGACCCGCCTTCTATCAGGAAGCCGCGCGCGTCATCGTGCCGTCCGGTGTGCTCGGTATCGTGGAATATATCCGCGATGCCGACCGCTCTCCCGCCGCAAGGGTGATTGAGACATTTCTTGCTCAGCAGAGTGAGCCCAAGGCCTATGCGCGGCCCGACTACGAAAAAGAACTGTTGTGCTTGCCGGACTTCACCGCGCCGCGTTGTTTCGAAGAAGATGTGATTTTATCGCTCTCCAAAGACGAATTCGTCGGCCTCGCCCTGTCCTCGTCGCATGCTCGGGCAGTTGTTGAGCGACGCGGTCAAGCCGTCGCTGAAAAAGCTCTTCTCAATCTATCGGAGCCTCTGGTTCTAGCCGATGGAACGATCCCCTATGGCTATCGATTCCGGCTATTCATAGCGTGGCGTAAGTAGGCCCCTCAAACTCTCTCCGGCAGCACCCGGTCTGGCGGGCGGTGTCCATCCACGAAGGCACGGATGTTTATGATCACCCGGTCGCCCATGTCGGTTCGTCCCTCGATGGTGGCCGAGCTCATATGCGGCAGGATTACCACCTTGCCCTCTGCTGCAAGTCTGACGAGCCGCGGATCGATGGCCGGCTCATGCTCGAATACATCGAGCCCGGCGCCGGCGAGCTTGCCCTGCTCGATCTGTTCGATCAGCGCGTTTTCATCGATGATCTGGCCGCGCGCGGTGTTGACGAGGTAGGCGGTCGGCTGCATCAGCGCGATGCGGCGCGCCGAAAGCAGGTGGAAGGTGGCAGGCGTTGACGGGCAGTTGACGGAGATGATGTCCATGCGCGCCAGCATCTGGTCGAGGCTCTCCCAATAAGTCGCCTCCAACTCTTCCTCGATGCGTGGACTGACCCGATGCCGATTGTGGTAGTGGATCGAAAGGCCGAACGCCTTGGCGCGCCGCGCGACGGCGGTGCCGATCCGGCCCATGCCGACGATGCCGAGACGCTTGCCCCAGATCCGGCGACCAAGCATCCAGGTCGGCGACCAGCCCGGCCATTTGCCGGTCTCAGTAAGCACATTCGCCCCTTCCACCAGACGGCGCGGCGCGGCGAGCATCAGCGCCATGGTCATATCGGCGGCATCTTCGTTCAGCACGTTCGGCGTGTTGGTAACTGTGATGCCGCGCCTGGCGGCGGCGGCAACGTCGATATTGTCGACGCCATTGCCGAAATTGGCGATGAGCTTCAGGTTCGGTCCGGCCTGTTCTATAATTGCTGCATCGATGGTGTCGCTGATAGTAGGAACCAGAACATCAGCCTTCTTCACCGCCGCGATGATTTCCTCCGGCGACATGCGGTGATCGTCGATATTGAGCCTGGTATCGAAAAGTTCGCGCATTCGCGTCTCGGTCGCATCGGGAAGCTTCCGCGTAATGACGACCAAAGGCTTTTTCTTGGCTGGCATGTCCACCTCTTACCTCAAGCATTATCCCGAAAAGTTGGCACGCTTTTCGGACAAGATCATGCGGCCTACTCTCTCCTAAACCATCATCCCCGAACCGAAGGTCAGCGTCAGCAAAAAATTGGCTAGCTTTTCGAACAAGATCATGTGGCCTGCTCCCGAGCGCCGCGCCTACGCCCCAATAAGACTTTTTTTACCAAAGAGATTGAGCCCTCTTTAACCAGACAGGGCGCAAACTAATGGTCCTGTCTACCAAGGCGACGCGCCAAAGACAAAGAAAAACAGGGCCGGCATTTGTGGCCGGATTTCACCCAAAAAAGACGTGACGGCAGAACCGGCGAGGACGGATTTGTATCAGAATTTTCAACTGCGTTCCCCCTTTTTCCTGGCGGGGCTTGTTTCCCTGTTCCTGATGGGCGCATCGCTTGTCATTCCCGGCCAATACCATGCTGCGGCAGCGGACCCCGGCGCGGGAGCCGCTGGAACAATGGTTGGGCCGAGTGGCTTGCCGTTGCCGCGCTTTGTCAGCCTGAAGCCCAGCCGGGCGAATTTGCGCGTCGGGCCGGGGCGGCAATACGCCGTCTCGTGGCTTTTCCAGAAATCCGGCCTGCCGATAGAGATCATCCAGGAATATGACAATTGGCGCCGCATTCGCGACGCTGACGGCGCGGAGGGCTGGATTTACCAGTCCATGCTTTCAGGCAAGCGCACGGCCATCGTCGCGCCCTGGAAAAAAAATGAGCCGAAGGCGCTCATCAGTCTTCATGCCGGCCCGGACGAAACGACAGGCCTCGTCGCCCGCGTCGAGCCGGGCGTGATTGGAACGCTGGACGAATGCGACGGCGACTGGTGCCGGTTCAAGATCGAGGGGGTCGATGGCTGGGTAAAGCAGGCGGAACTCTGGGGCGCCTATCCCGGCGAGAAGTTTGACTAAGGCAGTAGGGGAATAGGGCAGTAGGGCAATATGTTTTTTGCCGGAAACATATTGCCCTACTGCCCTACTGTCCTATTGCCTTGCGACGTAGTCGCACAATGATATCGACATTGACGATTTCCATCCCTTCCGGCGGCTCAGGCAGGTTGCTGACGACCGGCTGCCCCTTCGGACCGTTGGGAATGTCGATGACCGCATTTTCCCCTTCGATGAAGAAATGTTGGTGATCGGAAGTGTTGGTGTCGAAATAGGTTTTAGATCCCTCGACGGCGACGATGCGCAGGAGGCCCGCTTCGGTGAACTGGTGCAGCGTGTTGTAGACCGTCGCGAGCGAAACCGGGACATCGGCTCCCACCGCTTCCTCATGCAGTTTCTCGGCGGAAAGATGCCGGTCTCCTTGCGCGAAGATCAGACTCGCCAGCGCAATACGCTGCCGCGTCGGGCGTAAACCCGAAAGTCGCAGGCGATCTTCGATTTTGGTTGCGTGGGCGGAATGTGTGTGCACGGGCCTTTCCGTCAATTTCGCGTCAAATAAACATGATCCCGAAAAGTTGTAGACTTCTCAAATAAAGATCATGCGGCTGCTCGAAATGTGCCTCAGGCGGTTGCCGATGATGCATCAAGATTGATATATGCCCTCTCAAGACAACGATCAATAGCGTTTCCCGCGCGAGACAAGCCGGGGAAAAGCCGTTGACCCGGTTTTACTGTTGGAAACGCTCCATGTTAGGGGTGTTTTCAGAGATTTCAGGCTGCCCAGCGGCTTGGCAGAATGATGGGAGACATGATGGCAGAGCAAAAATCGAGCTACGGGTTTGAGGAACTCCTCACCTGCGCGCGCGGCGAAATGTTCGGTCCGGGCAATGCGCAATTGCCGGCGCCGCCGATGCTGATGTTCGATCGGATCACCGAGATTTCGGAAACCGGCGGCGAAAATGGCAAGGGCTATATCCGCGCCGAATTCGATATCAAGCCGGATTTGTGGTTCTTTCCGTGCCACTTTATCGGCGATCCTGTCATGCCCGGCTGCCTCGGCCTCGATGCCATGTGGCAGTTGACCGGCTTCTTCCTCGGCTGGCTTGGCGAGCCCGGCAAGGGCCGCGCCATCTCCACCGGCGAGGTTAAATTCTCCGGCATGGTTACGCCCAAGACCAAGCTCGTTGAATATGGTATCGATTTCAAACGCGTGATGCGCGGACGCTTGGTATTAGGTATCGCTAATGGCTGGATGAAAGCCGATGGCGAAACCATATACCGGGCAAGCGATCTGCGCGTCGGCCTCTTCAAGGAAGCCTGAATAACATTGGCGCAGATGCAATAGATCTGGCGCAAAGGAGAATGCGATGCGGCGTGTGGTCGTCACCGGAATGGGGATCGTCTCCTCGATTGGAAACAGCACGCAGGAGGTTCTCGCCTCGCTGCATGAAGCCAAATCCGGCATTTCCCGGGCGGAGGATTACGCTGCGCTCGGCTTCCGCTGCCAGGTAGCAGGCGCGCCACAAATCGACGTGGAAGCGCTGGTAGACCGCCGCGCCATGCGGTTCCATGGCCGGGGTACGGCGTGGAACCACATCGCGATGGATCAGGCGATCCTCGACGCGGGCCTCACGGAAAGCGAGATTTCCAACGAGCGCACCGGCATCATCATGGGGTCGGGCGGTCCGTCGACGCGCACCATCGTCGAATCCGCCGACATCACCCGTGAAAAAGGCCCGAAGCGGGTCGGCCCCTTCGCTGTGCCGAAGGCGATGAGCTCCACCGCGTCGGCCACCCTTTCCACCTTCTTCAAGATCAAGGGCATCAACTATTCCATCTCCTCTGCCTGCGCGACCTCCAATCATTGCATCGGCAATGCCTATGAGATGATTCAATACGGCAAGCAGGACCGCATGTTCGCGGGCGGCTGCGAGGATCTCGACTGGACCCTTTCCGTCCTGTTCGACGCCATGGGCGCGATGTCGACAAAATATAATGATCGCCCCTCCACAGCATCCCGTGCCTACGACAAGAACCGCGACGGCTTCGTCATCGCCGGGGGTGCCGGTGTGGTGGTGCTCGAAGAACTGGAAGTCGCCAAGGCGCGCGGCGCCAAGATTTATGGTGAGATCGTCGGCTATGGCGCGACATCGGACGGCTACGACATGGTTGCGCCCTCGGGTGAGGGCGCGGAGCGCTGCATGAAGCTGTCGCTCGCCACCGTCAAGGACAAGATCGACTACATCAACCCGCACGCCACCTCGACGCCGGCCGGCGACGCGCCGGAAATCGAGGCGATTCGCCGCGTGTTCGGCTCGGGCGATAATTGCCCGCCGATTTCGGCAACAAAATCGCTGACCGGCCATTCGCTGGGCGCGACGGGCGTGCAGGAGGCGATCTATTCGCTCCTGATGATGCAGAATGATTTCATCTGCGAGAGCGCCCATATCGAAGAACTGGATCCCGCCTTTGCCGACATGCCGATTGTCCGCAAACGCATCGACAATGCGCGCCTGAACACGGTCCTGTCGAATTCCTTCGGATTCGGGGGAACCAACGCAACGCTGGTGTTCCAGCGTTACGCATGATCCCGAAAAGTTGCAGACTTTTCGTAACTGATCATGCGGTTAAAAGGCAGGGCTGATGGAGAAAAATAATATGCAAGGTTTGATGAAAGGGAAGCGCGGCCTCATCATGGGGGTCGCGAACAACCACTCGATCGCCTGGGGTATCGCCAGACAGCTCGCCGCGCAAGGCGCGGAATTAGCCTTCACCTATCAGGGCGATGCGCTGGGCAAGCGCGTCAAGCCGTTGGCCGAGCAGGTCGGCTCTGATTTCGTTCTGCCATGCGATGTGGAAGATATTGCGACCGTGGATGCCGTTTTCGCCGAAATCGAAAAGCGGTGGGGCAAGCTCGACTTTATCGTTCACGCCATCGGTTTTTCCGACAAGAGCGAATTGAAGGGCCGCTATGCAGACGTGACCACGCGCGAGAATTTCAGCCGCACGATGGTGATCTCGGCCTTCTCCTTCACGGAAATGGCGCAGCGCGCCGCAAAGCTGATGCAGGACGGCGGCTCGATCCTGACGCTGACCTATGGCGGCTCGACGCGGACCATCCCGAACTACAATGTCATGGGCGTGGCCAAGGCGGCGCTCGAAGCCATGGTGCGCTATCTCGCCGCCGATTACGGACAGCAGGGCATCCGCGTCAACGCGATTTCCGCCGGTCCCGTGCGCACACTCGCCGGCGCCGGCATCGGTGACGCCCGCGCCATCTTCAGCTACCAGCGCCGCAACGCGCCTCTGCGCCGCACCGTCGATATCGACGAGATCGGCAATTCGGCCCTCTATCTGCTTTCCGATCTTTCGAGCGGCGTGACCGGCGAAATCCATTTCGTCGATTCCGGCTATAATATCGTTTCGATGCCGACGCTGGAGGAATTGAAGAAGACGGATGAGAACGGGGAGTAGGCTCTCTTTTAGTTTGCTCTACGGTCGTCATCCTCTCTACAGTCGTCATCCTCGGGCTTGACCCGAGGATCCATGGACGAGAGGCAGAAACGGTACTGTCATTTTGCGACGGGATCATTAGCAGCAAGGCTGATATGAACCGAGGAATGGATGCAGCGATTTTCTGGATCGCCCTGATGCTCGTGAAGCACGGCGCTCCTCTGGCCGTGGATCCTCGGGTCAAGCCCGAGGATGACGAAGTCGGGGTGAAGCATGACCGATCCTGACGCCCCCTTTTCCACCCCCGAACTCGAACGCTACGCGCGCCATATCGTGCTGCGCGAGATCGGCGGTCCGGGGCAGCAGAAATTGAAGCGCGCCCGTGTGCTGGTGATCGGCGCCGGTGGTCTTGGCGCGCCCGTGTTGCAATATCTGGCAGCGGCGGGTGTCGGAACGATTGGAATCGTCGATGACGACCGGGTTTCCCTTTCCAACCTGCAGCGGCAGGTAATCCACGATACGCAAAGCGTCGGCGAGCTGAAAACGGCAAGCGCCGCATCGAGCATCGCCCGCATCAATCCGCATGTGAAGGTCGAAACCCACGCCTTTCGGCTCGACGCAGCCAACGCCGAAGCGCTGATCGCCGGCTATGATGTGATTGCCGACGGCTCCGACAATTTCACGACGCGCTATATCGTGGCCGATAGCGCCCATGCCGCGAAAAGGCCCTTGGTGACCGCAGCGATTGGCAGGTTTGACGGATCGCTAACGGTACTGAAGCCCTACGAGGCGGATGAGACCGGCAAACCGAACCCGTCCTATCGCGATCTTTTCCCGGAAGCCCCGCCGCCGGGCCAAGTGCCCACATGCGCGGAAGCCGGCGTCCTTGGCGTGCTTCCCGGCGTCCTCGGCTCCCTGCAGGCCATGGAAATCATCAAGCTCATCACCGGCATCGGCAAGCCGCTTGTCGGGAGGCTATTGCTGTATGATGGGCTTGCGGCGCGGTTTGAGACGATCAACTACAAGAGTGAGCGGTGAGCAGTAAGCGGTGAGCCGAATATTTTTTTACTGCTCACCGCTTACTGTCTCACCGCTCACTCCTTCACCCCCTCCGCAACCTCCATCCTGAATGCCGCCGCCATCAACGCCTTGGTGTATTCCTCTTTCGGATGGGCAAAAATTTCTGCCGCCGGGCCATACTCCACCGCCTTGCCGTTGCGCATGACGAGCACGTCATTGGCGAGTGCCCGCACCACTTTCAGATCGTGGCTGATGAAGAGATAGGCGAGATCGTGCTTCTTCTGCAGCGCGCGCAGAAGATCGACGACCTGCGCCTGCACGCTCATGTCGAGTGCGGAGGTCGGCTCGTCCAGCATGACGAAGCGCGGATTGAGCACCATCGCCCGCGCAATCGCAATGCGCTGGCGCTGGCCGCCGGAGAACTCGTGCGGATAGCGGAAGCGGGTTTCGGGATCGAGATTGACTTCCTTCAGCGCCGCCACCACGCGCGCGTCGCGCTCATCCGCGGAAAGGCGAGGCTCGTGCACCTTCAATCCTTCAGCGATGATATCGGCAATCGACATGCGCGGGCTGAGCGAGCCGAAAGGATCCTGGAAGACGATCTGCAATTCACGCCTGAGCGGCCGCATCTGCTTGAAGCTGAGGCCCTCGATCTCGCGCCCCTCGAAACGGATATCGCCTTGGCTGGAGATCATGCGCGAAAGCGCCAGCCCCAGCGTCGTCTTGCCGGAACCGGATTCACCGACGACGCCCAGCGTCTGCCCGGCGCGGATCGTCACATCGATGCCGTCCACCGCCTTTACATGATCGACCGTGCGGCGCATGAACCCCTTCTTGATCGGGAACCAGACCTTCACATCCCGCCCTTCCATGACGGAAGGCGCGGCGAGATTGGCAACAGGCGGCTTGCCCTTCGGTTCCGCAGCCAGCAGATGCTTGGTATATTCATGCTGCGGATTATCGAAGATTTCCTTCGTCGGTCCTGTCTCGACGATCTTGCCCTTGGTCATCACGCAGACCCGGTCGGCGATCTTGCGCACGATTCCGAGATCATGCGTGATGAACAGCATCGACATGCCCTGCGCCGACTTGAGATCGGCGAGGAGTTCGAGAATTTGCGCCTGCACGGTCACGTCGAGCGCCGTGGTCGGCTCGTCGGCAATCAGCAGCGCCGGCTTGTTGGCGAGCGCCATGGCGATCATCACGCGCTGGCGCTGCCCGCCCGATAGCTGATGCGGATAGGCATTGAGCCGCTTTTCCGGTTCCCGGATGCCGACTTCGTTGAGAAGCTCCAGCGTGCGCGCCCGCGCCGCGCCATTGCCCATTCCCTGATGGATTTTCAGGACTTCACTGACCTGCCGCTCGATCGTGTGCAGCGGATTGAGCGAGGTCATCGGTTCCTGAAAGATCATGGAAATATCGTTGCCGCGCACCCGCCGCAAATCGCGCTCGTCCTTGTCCAGAAGATCGCTGCCCTCGAACAATATCTTGCCGGAAGGATGGCTCGCGGAAGGGTAGGGCAGGAGCTTCAGGATCGAGAGCGCCGATACCGATTTGCCGGACCCCGATTCCCCCACCAGCGCCACCGTCTCCCCCTTGTTTATATCGAAGGAGATATGGTCGACGGCGATCCGCTCCTTGCCGTCTTGTGTGAAGGCGATGGAGAGATCACGGATGGATAGCAATGGTTTCTTGCTCATTTGAACGCCTTTCGCGGGTCGAAGGCGTCGCGGGTCGCCTCGCCGATGAAAATCAGCAGCGACAGCATCAGCGAGATCACGATGAAGCCGGTGAGGCCGAGCCATGGCGCCTGCAGATTGTTCTTGCCCTGCGCAAGGAGCTCACCGAGCGAGGGCGAGCCGGGCGGCAGGCCGAAGCCGAGGAAATCGAGCGAGGTCAGCGTCGTGATCGAGCCGTTCAGAATGAAAGGCAGGAAGGTCAGCGTCGCCACCATGGCATTCGGCAGGAGATGGCGCCACATGATCGTACCGTTGGGTACGCCCAGCGCTCGCGCCGCGTTCACATATTCGAAATTGCGCGCACGCAGGAACTCCGCCCGCACCACGCCGACAAAGGCCACCCAGGAGAACAGCAGCATGATGCCGAGCAGGATCCAGAACCCCGGCGGCAGCACCGCCGCGATGATGAGCAGCAGATAGAGCACCGGAATCGCCGACCAGATTTCAATGAAGCGCTGGAACAGCAGATCGACCCAACCGCCGAAATAGCCCTGCACCGCGCCCGCCGTCACACCGATGAGCGCGGACGCCGCCGTCAGTATCAGGCCGAAGAGCACGGAGATGCGGAAGCCGTAGAGCGCGCGGGCGAACACGTCGCGGGCCTGATCGTCGGTGCCGAGTAGGTTCCAGTTACCGAAAGTGCAGTTTTCGTCATTCACGCCCTTCGGATAGCGCTGGCAGCGCTCTTCCTTGCTGTAGAGCCAGAAGGGCTTCGACGGCGCGGCTTCGGGAATATCGTTGTTGACGGTGCGGTAGGAATAGCGGATCGGCGGCCAGATCATCCAGCCATGCGCCTTGATCTCGTCCGATATGACAGGATCGCGGTAATCGGTGACGGCGTAGAATCCGCCGAATTTCTCTTCCGGATAATCGACCAGCACCGGCATCAGAATCTCGCCCTTGTAGGAGACGAGGATCGGCTTGTCGTTGGCGATGAACTCCGCGAAGAGCGACGCGATGAACAGGAAGAGGAACAGCCACAGCGACCACCAGCCGCGCCGGTTCGCCCTGAAATTCTGCCACCGCCGCCGGTTGAGCGGGGAGAGCCATGGACGGCGCACCGGTGCTCCGGTTTCCGTATTTGCTAAAGCCTTCGCTATCACACATCCCTCCGCTCGAAATCGATGCGCGGATCGATCCACGTATAGAGAAGGTCCGAGAGGAGGCCGACGAGAAGGCCCAGCAGCGAGAAGATATAGAGATTGGCGAAGACCACGGGATAGTCGCGGTTGAGCACCGACTGGTAGCCGAGTAGCCCCAGCCCGTCGAGCGAGAAGATGGTTTCGATCAGCAGCGAGCCGGTGAAGAAGGCGGAGATGAAGGCGCCGGGGAAGCCTGCGACGACGATCAGCATGGCATTGCGGAACACATGGCCATAGAGCACCTTGCGCTCGGTCAATCCCTTGGCCCGCGCCGTCGTCACATATTGCTTGCGGATTTCCTCGAGGAACGAGTTCTTGGTCAGCAGCGTCGTCGTGGCGAAGGCCGAGAGCACCAGTGCCGCGACCGGCAGCGTGATGTGCCAGAGATAGTCGGCGATCTTTTCCCACAACGAAAGCTGGTCGAAATCCGGCGAGGTAAGGCCGCGCAGCGGGAACCAGTCGAAGAACGACCCGCCGGCGAACAGCACGATCAGAAGAATGGCGAAAAGGAAGCTCGGAATGGCATAGCCGACGATGATGACGGCGCTGGTCCAGACATCAAAATGCGAGCCGTCCTTGATCGCCTTGCGGATGCCGAGCGGGATCGAGATGGCATAGGAAAGAAACGTCAGCCACAGGCCGAGCGAGATCGACACCGGCATTTTCTCAAGAATCAGGTCGAGCACGCCGATATCGCGGAAATAGGAGCGGCCGAAATCGAAGCGCAGATAGTTCCACAGCATCAGCCCGAAGCGCTCCAGCGGCGGCTTGTCGAAACCGAACTGCTTTTCAAGACTGGCGATGAACTGCGGGTCGAGCCCTTGAGCGCCGCGATATCTGGAATTGCTGGCGCCGCTGTCGAGGCCGCCGCTTTGCTGCCCCATATCGCCGCCCCCACCGGAAAGGCGATCCAGCGCGTCGCCGCCCTGTCCGGAAAGCTGCGCGAGCACCCGTTCTACAGGCCCACCGGGCGCGAACTGCACCACGGCGAAGGAGATGGCCATGATGCCGAACATCGTCGGGATCATCAGAAGCAGCCGGCGCAGGATGTAGGCGCCCATCAGATATTCATTCCTCGATTATTCCCGTTTCGTTTATGCGTGGCCAATAATCCGTGCCTTTCTGCTTTTCGTTTGTAGCCCTCGAGCACGCGCCTCTGGCTTGCCGGAGCGGTTGGGCCCCCTCCTTCCCCCTTGCGGGGAAGGTGCCCGCAGAGCGGGCGGATGGGGGTGGCGACGGTTGTGCTCAATACTGAACCACCCCCACCCGGCCCTTCGGGCCACCCTCCCCGCAAGGGGGAGGGAAGAACCGCCTCACTCCCCGCCCATCTTCAACGCCTTCTCCTTGGCCGGATCGATCCACCATGAAAACGGATCGATGCCGGAATATTCTGGCTGCTTCTCAGGCATGCCGAACTTGTTCCAGTAGGCGACGTTGATCTCATCGTCATACCAATGCGGCACGACGTAATAATTCCACAACAGCACCCGGTCGAGGGCGTGGACGGCGGCGACGAGTTCGTCGCGGTCCTTGGCATAGATCACCCGTTCGATGAGTTTATCGATCGCCGGGTTCCTGATACCAGAAAGGTTGCGTCCGCCTTTGAGATCAGCCGCCGCCGAACTCCACATCTCTCGCTGTTCGTTGCCTGGTGAGGTGCTTTGTCCAATTGATGTCCAGATCACATCATAATCGAAATCGTTTACTCGCGCCTGGAATTGGGCTGCATCGACGAGGCGCACCGTGGCGCGGATGCCGACGCGGCGCAGATTATCGACAAAGGGATTGAAGATTTTTTCGTCGGCAGGGTCATTGCCGAGAAATTCGATGGTGAATGGCTTGCCGTTTTTGTCGGTGAGAACGCCATCTTTGAGAGTATAGCCCGCCTCGCCGAAAAGTTTCATTGCATGCCGCAGATTTTCGCGCGTCGCCTGCGGCGTGTCGAAGACTGGCTCCTTAAATTCTTTTGTGAAGACTTCCGGAGGCACCTCGCCCCGCACCGTTTCGAGAATTTCCAGTTCCTTGCCCGTGGGCAGACCGCCGCCCAAGATAAGTTCGTTGCCGGCGAAATAGCTCTCGATCCGCTTGTACTTGTTGAAGAACAGCAGCCGGTTCATCGACTGGAAATCATAGACCCAGTTCAGCGCCTCGCGCACACGCCGGTCGCTGAATTTTTCGCGTCGCGTGTTCAAGAAATAGGCCTGCATCCGTCCCGCCGCGTTATAGGGGAAGGTTGCCTTGATCACATCGCCGCGTTCTACGGCGGGGAAATTATATTCTTGCATCCAGCGCTGCATGCGGATTTCTTGCCTGAAATCGTAGAGGCCGCCTTTCTTGAAGGCTTCCAAACTGGCGTTGTCATCGAGAAAATAATCATATTGAACGCGGTCGAAGTTGTTGCGCCCGACATGGACAGGCAGATCATTGCCCCAATAGTCCGGCACGCGTGCCCAGACGATTGTGCGGCCCGGCACCATCTTTTCAACTCTGTAGGCACTGGAGCCGAGCGGGATTTCCAAAGTCGGGCGCGAGATATCGCGCTTCTTTCCTTGCGCGTCGGTCCCTTCCCACCAATGTTTCGGCAGAACGGCCAACTGGCCCATAATCTGCGGCAACTCCCGATTGCCCTTTTGCGAGAAGGTGAAGGTGATCTCGCGATCCCCGGTCTTTTCGGCCTTGACCACATCGTTATAGTATTTGTTGTACAGCGGCACCTGATTCTTCAGGGTATCGAATGACCAGATCACATCTTCCGGAGTGATCGGCTTGCCATCATGCCAGCGCGCCGCCGGGTTGAGACGGAACTTCACCCAGGAGAAATCTTGCGGAAACTGTGTCGCTTCCGCGATCAGCCCATAGCTGACAGAGCCTTGATCGGCGGAATCCGTCATCAGCGTGTCGTAAAGCATTCCGCCGCCGAAATTGACAAGCCCGGCTGCCGCTACGCCTTGAATGACATAGGGGTTGAGGCTGTCGAATGTGCCTACGGCTACCTGATTGAGCGTCCCACCTTTTGGTGCATTGGGGTTCACATAATCATAATGCTTGAAACCGGCTGGATATTTCGGCTCGCCGACAAGGCTGGAGGCATGCCGCCACTGGGGTTCGGAATTTTGCGCGGTCCCCTTCAGCGGAAAGCCTGCCACCATAGCTAGCGCCATCGCGCCTGTCAGCATACCCTTCATGTGTCACCCTCCGATCATCCGAGCCGAAGCGGTCAGATTAGTGTCTTTTGCGGAGGAAGAAAGGCGCTATTCCCTCCAAAACGAAAAAAGCCGGGAACCCCGGCTTTTCAACTACGCTCCCGTCATCCTCGGGCTTGTCCCGAGGATCTACTGCCCGTGGCTTTTTGGGAGTCTGACTGATTGGACTCGATTTACAGGCGCCGTTGGCAGATCCTCGGGACAAGCCCGAGGATGACGGAGGAGACGGGGCGCGATCAGTGCTTGGGCGCCGGCTGTGCAGGCGTTGCCGGTGCAGGCTCTGCGGGTGCCGCCGGCTTTTCAGCAGGCTGGCCTTCCGCGCCCGCCGGTTTTTCGGTCTCTCCCGCCGGCTTCGTCGGCTCGCCTTCGGCAGGCTTTGCCGCTTCGGGCGCCGGAGCTTCCGGCAGCGGCGCCGGATTGTCGGAAAGCGTGCGCAGATAGGCGATCAGATTGGCGCGCTCGGCGTCGTTCTTGTCGCCGGCGAAGCCCATGGCCGTGCCCTTGACGTAGTTCTTGGGCGAGGTGAGGAAGCCGTTGAGGTGATCGTAGGTCCAGGTCTTGGCGGTCGTGGCGAATTCCTTCATCCCGGCCGAATAGCTGAAGCCCGGATGCGATGCGATCGGACGGTTGACGATGTCCCAGAGATCGGGACCGACCTTGTTCGGACCGCCCTTCTCGCCGGTATGGCAGGCCTGGCAGCGCTTGAACACATCCTGGCCCTTCGCCGGATCGGCGCTTTGCAGCAGCGTGGCGATCGGCACGACCGGCGCGGCCTTTTCCGGCGCGGCGGACGTGCTTGCCAGCGGCTCGATATGATAGCCTTCCTTTTCAGGATCGGGGCTATCGAAAATGACATCCGACAAAAGGCTGGCCGACATCATGACGAAAACCGCCGCCAGAAATGCCCCGGTATATTTATAGGATTGAGATTCCATTGGCGGGTCCCCTCCGGTCCAAGATGGCGCGGAAACTAGGTCTTTTGCTTCTCCCTTGCAACACCTATAAGGGCGGCTGGACCCGTGACTTTTTGACACTTTCGGAACGTGACACCCATGAAAACCCTGACGATCATCCCCGCGCGCATGGCATCGACCCGGTTGCCGGGCAAGCCGCTCGCCGATGTAAATGGCAGACCGATGATCGTCCATGTCGCCGCGCGCGCCGCCGCGGCGAGGCTGGGCCGCACCGTCGTCGCCACCGACAGCGTGGAGATCGCGGATGCGATTCGTGCCCATGGCTTCGAGGCGGTGATGACCCGCGCCGATCATGAATCGGGTTCCGACCGCATTTACGAGGCGCTTCAGGCGCTCGATCCCAATGGCGAGATCGACGCGGTCATCAATGTCCAGGGCGATCTTCCGACCATCGAGCCCGGCATTATCGCCAGCGCGCTGAAACCGCTTGAGGATGGCCCCGCCGATATCGCCACGCTCGGCGTCGAGATCACCGAGGAGAGCGAGAAGACCGCGCCCAGCGTGGTCAAGATCGTCGGCTCGCCGTTAGAGGGCCAGCGCTTGCGCGCGCTTTACTTCACCCGCGCCACGGCACCTTGGGGCGACGGGCCGCTTTATCATCACATCGGCCTTTACGCCTATCGCCGCGCGGCGCTGGAGCGTTTCGTCCAGCTCGGACCGTCGCCGCTGGAACGGCGCGAGAAGCTAGAACAGCTTCGCGCGCTGGAAGCGGGAATGCGCATCGATGTCGAGATCGTCAAATCCGTGCCGCTCGGTGTGGACACTCCGGAAGACCTCGAACGGGCGCGCGCGCTTATTGCACAAGGTATATGAAGATGACCAGGACCAACAGGATCTCGTTCCAGGGCGAGCCGGGCGCAAACTCCGATACGGCGAGCCGCAACATGTTCCCGGACATGGAACCGTTGCCTTGCCCGACCTTCGAGGATGCGTTTAATGCGGTGGAGACGGGAGCCGCCGATCTGGGCATGATCCCCATCGAGAACACCATCGCCGGCCGCGTCGCCGATATTCATCATCTCCTGCCGCAATCACGGCTGCATATCGTCGGCGAATATTTCCTGCCCATCCGCTTCCAGCTGATGGCGCTGCCGGGCGTCAAGCTTGAGGAAATCAAGTCGGTCCACAGCCATATCCACGCGCTGGGCCAGTGCCGTAACATCATCCGCCACAATGGCTGGAAGCCGGTGGTGGCGGGCGATACGGCGGGCGCCGCCCGCATCGTCTCGGAAGCGGGCGACAGGACGATGGCGGCGCTCGCGCCCCGCCTTGCCGCCGATCTCTATGGTCTGGACATCCTGGCTGAGAATGTCGAGGACATGGAAAACAACATCACCCGCTTCGTCGTTCTCTCCAAGACGAAGAAATGGGCGCCGCTGCCTGACGATGGCAGCCGTATCGTCACGACATTCGTCTTCCGTGTGCGGAACGTCCCCGCCGCGCTCTACAAAGCCATGGGCGGCTTCGCCACCAATGGCGTCAACATGACCAAGCTCGAAAGCTACCAGATCGGCGGCACCTTCATGGCCACCCAGTTCTACGCCGATATCGAAGGCCACCCCGAGGAGCGGCCGGTGAAACTGGCGCTTGAGGAGTTGGAGTTCTTTTCCAAGGAAATGCGCATCGTCGGCGTTTATCCCGGCAGTTCGTTTCGGGATATGCAGCAGCCTGCGGAATAGCGCCACATCTTACCCTCCCCCTTGCGGGGAGGGTCGGCGCGGAGCGCCGGGGTGGGGGTGGCTCAGAATCGAGCGCAACCGTCACCACCCCCATCCGCCCGCTCCGCGGGCACCTTCCCCGCAAGGGGGAAGGAGGGCGCTTAATCTTCAAAGCGCATCTCTGATTGCCCCGGCAAAAGCCTCCGCATCCGCCAGCGAGTAACCCTCCCGTGCGCCATATCCCCAAACCGGCCCCGGCCAACCGGCATCGCCGCTGTTGCGGGCGATGACATGCACATGCAATTGCCGCACGATATTCCCCAGCGCGCCGGTATTGATCTTTTCGCATCCCGTGACCGATTTCAGCGCCTGCGCGGCGATGCCCATCTCGAAGGTGAGCATCGTCTGGTCGAGCGGCGTCAGGTCGGTGAGTTCCACCATATCCGGCCGCTGCGGCACGAGGATGAGCCACGGCCAGCGGCGGTCGTTCATCAGTCTCAGATCGCAAAGGCCGAGTCTGGCTATCGCGAACGTGTCCTCGGCGAGCTTTTTGTCGAGCTGGAATGTCGTCATGCCCTTAAAATAACAGTTTTTTCTTAGGGCTGCTTGCTTTTTGCGCGGGGCTGGCCGATATGAAAGCCGGGAGGTTGGTGGTGGACGAGCCACTCGCCAACCGGGTCAGGTCCGGAAGGAAGCAGCCCTAACGAGCCAGGCACGGGTCGCCGTGCCAGCCTCCCACCTTTTCCCTTGGGGAGCAACAAGGTATCGGAACGGTCGCCATGGAGACGAATACGGCAGGCGGCGCCTATCGCGTCCTCGCCCGGAAGTACCGTCCGCAGAATTTCGGCGATCTGATCGGCCAGGAGCCGATGGTCCGCACCCTCACCAATGCGTTTCACACCGGCCGCATCGCGCAAGCATGGATGCTGACCGGCGTTCGCGGTGTCGGCAAGACGACGACGGCGCGCATCCTCGCGCGGGCCTTGAACTACAAGACCGACGCCATCGATCAGCCCACCATCGATCTCTCGACACCAGGCGAGCATTGTCAGGCGATCATGGAAGGCCGCCATGTCGATGTGATCGAGATGGACGCGGCGTCCCATACCGGCATCGACGATATCAGAGAAATCATCGAGCAGGTGCGCTATCGTCCGGTCTCGGCGCGCTACAAGGTCTATATCATCGACGAGGTTCACATGCTGTCCAACCAGGCCTTCAACGGCCTGCTGAAGACGCTGGAAGAGCCGCCGCCGCATGTGAAATTCATCTTCGCCACCACCGAGATTCGCAAGGTTCCGATCACGGTCCTGTCGCGCTGCCAGCGCTTCGATCTGCGGCGCATCGATTCGGGCCTTCTCGCCGGGCATTTGAAGAATATCGCCGGGCAGGAGGGGATCGATATCGACGACACCTCGCTGGCCATGATCGCCCGCGCCGGAGAGGGCTCCGCGCGTGATTCGCTCTCTATTCTCGATCAGGCCATTGCGCACGCCGGCGGCAAGGTCGAGGCGGAAACCGTGCGCGCCATGCTTGGCCTCGCCGATCGCGCTCGTATTATCGACCTGTTCGAGATGCTGATGCGCGGCAATGTGGCCGGGGCGTTGAAAGAATTCCGCGCGCAATACGATGTCGGCGCCGATCCATCGGTGGTGCTGGCCGACCTTGCCGAATTCAACCATCTGGTGACACGGCTGCGTTTCATGCCTGACGTGGCCAACGACATGTCGCTGTCGGAAGACGAGCGCGTGCGTGGCCGCGATTTTGCCGAGAAATTATCGATCCGTGCCCTGTCGCGCACCTGGCAGATGCTGCTGAAGGGCATCACCGAGGTGGAAACAGCCTCCCGGCCCGTCCAGGCCGCCGAAATGCTCCTGATTCGCCTGGCCCACGCCGCCGATCTGCCGACGCTGGATGAGGCGCTGAAGATGCTGGAAAGCGGCGTGACTTCCGCGCCGCGCCCAAGCGTCGATACCTCGCGTCCGGCTGGCGGAACATCCATGTCGGGCGGTCGCCCTGCGGATGCCGTGGCGTCCGCCGCCATGGGTGTGAACGCTGGCGGCGGCTCGACGGCGATACGTCTTGTCCAGTCGGAACCGCACGCGCAGCCTGTCCCCGAAGCACGGCCTCAGCCGGAACCTGCCGCCGACGAAGCGCCGGCCCCAGCGGTTCCCCTGAATACCTTGGCCGATATCGTGGCGCTGGCTGAGAAGCACCGCGACATGCAGTTCAAGATCATGGTCAAGAATTGCGTGCGTCTGGTCGCCATTGCGCCGGGGCGGCTGGAGATCGGCCTGACCGACGATGCCCCGAAGACGCTGCCCAGCGACATCGCGCAGAAACTTTTGGGCTGGACCGGCATTCGCTGGATGGTGTCCGTCTCGCGTGAGGCGGGCGGGCAGACCATGGCCGAGGCGGAAACCGCGCGCCGCGACATGCTGGTCACCGATGCCCGCGCCGATCCCGATGTAGCCGCAATTCTCGCCCAGTTTCCCGGCGCGAGAATTACCGACGTCCGCATCGCCACGAACGGGGCCGAGAGTGTCGATCTCGACGTTGAGCTGCCGGATGTCTCGCTGACGCCGGATGATGACGACGATTAAGAGCATGATCCCGAAAAGTTGCAGACTTTTCAGATAAGATTATGCGGCTGATAAAAGCGAATATAGGAGTGCGGTCCCATGCGTGACATGATGGGTATGTTGGGTAAGGCGAAGGAAATGCAGGCCAAGATGCAGGCCATGCAGGAAGAAATCGCCGCGCTTGAAGCAACGGGCAATTCCGGCGGCGGTCTGGTCAGCGTGACTTTGAGCGGCAAGGGCGTGATGAGCGCGCTCAAGATCGATCCCTCGCTTCTAAAGGAAGACGAAGCCGAAATCCTCGAGGATCTGATTGTCGCGGCCCACAACGAGGCGAAGACCAAGATCGAGGCGGTCATGGCCGAGAAGACGCAGGCGCTCACCGCCGGCCTGCCGCTGCCTCCCGGCTTCAAACTGCCATTCTAGGGCAGTAGGGGAATAGGGCAGTAGGGCAGTATGTTAAAAAGACATATTCCCTATTGCCTTACTGCCTTACTGCCCTATTGCCTTACCCTGCAATGTCCAAACGAATCGCCGGTCCTGAAATCGAACGCCTGATCCAGCTCCTCGCCCGTGTGCCGGGGCTGGGGCCGCGTTCGGCGCGTCGCGCGGCGCTTCATCTCATCAAGAAGAAGAAAGCGCTGCTGATCCCGCTTGGCAGCGCCATGCAGGATGCAGCCGAGAAGGTGCGCGTCTGCTCGACCTGCGGCAACGCCGATACCAGCGATCCCTGCACCATCTGCACCGATCCGCGCCGCGATCCCGCGATGCTCATCGTCGTCGAGGATGTGGCCGACCTCTGGGCGCTGGAACGCGCCGGCACGATGAATGTGCGCTATCATGTGCTGGGCGGTCGGCTGTCGCCGCTCGACGGCATAGGCCCGGACGATCTCAACATCCGCGGCCTTGTCGAGCGGGTAGGGACGGGCGAGGTGAAGGAAGTGATCCTCGCCGTCAACGCCACCGTCGAGGGACAGACCACGGCGCATTACATCATGGACCAATTGGCCGGCTTCGGCGTGCGTGTGACCCGACTCGCTCATGGCGTGCCTGTCGGCGGGGAACTTGATTATCTCGATGAGGGAACATTGGCCGCCGCCTTGCGGGCGCGGACGGCATTATAGGCGGGCAATTGCAGCCGACTTGAAAACATTCCCGCAATTGCATTATATTACTGGAGTGATCGACAGGAAGCTGTAACTCCCTGCCGACCTTTTACCTTACTTTTCTTTACGTTGGAACCGGACGTTCACTGACCAGCTCGTCCGGTTCTTTCGTATCTGTAAGGTGACGCTAAATGGTTTCCACCACATCAGCAATCCTCCATATCGGAGGCAAGGGCCACTTGCCTTGGCTGGCGCGGCCATCATCGCCAGCGCGTCGGCTGGTCTCGACGCTTGCTGCTTCTGCCCCCAATCCGCTATGAGTAGCAAATTATTGGATCTAGTATAGAGGGCGGGATGCGGAAATTTGGAATGATTTTAATACGTCTGATAACCGTTTTCTGCCTCCCATTTTTTCTGATAAATTCCGCCATTTCTGCGCCCTCTAAAGCCGAAACGGAAGCCCAGTTCCGGGCATGGCTCGCCCGCGATTTGTGGCCGGAGGCGAAAGCCAAGGGCATTTCCCGCGCCAGTTTCGACAGCGCTTTTTCCGGCGTGAAGCTCAACTGGAAGCTTCCCGATCTGGTCGCGCCCGGCACGAAGCCAACGACACCTAGGGAGCAGGTGCAAGCCGAATTCGGCTCGCCCGGCAAGTATTTCAACGAAAAGACCATCGGCCATGTAACAGCAGGCGGGAAAGCGCGCGCCGCACAACACGCCCGCACACTCGCGGCGATCGAGAAGCAATATGGCGTGCCGGGCGAAATCTTGGTCGCCATCTGGGGCCGGGAATCCGGCTTCGGCGCGGTCAAAATCCCCCATAACGCTTTCGAGGTGCTGGGCACCAAAGCCTTCATGGCGACGCGCAAGGACATGTTCCGGGCGGAACTCCTGGCGGCGCTTGAGATCGTCCAGCACGGCTACATCGACGCAGCGTCGATGAAAAGCTCCTGGGCCGGCGCACTCGGCCAGCCCCAGTTCATGCCGACCTCTTATATCAAGCACGCCGTCGATTTCGATGGCGACGGCAGGCGCGATATCTGGAATTCCGAGCCCGACGCGCTCGCATCCATAGCCAATTATCTGCGTCTCTATGGCTGGCAGCGCGGGCGCGACTGGGGCTTCGAGGTTAATGTGCCCGCGGGTTTGAGCTGCGCGCTGGAAGGCCCTGACCAAGGTCTCAAGATCGCCGATTGGGCAAAGATGGGCGTCACCCGCATCAACGGCAAGCCATTTCCGGCGAACGAGCTTGCGGGCGAAGGATATCTCCTGATGCCCGCCGGGCGGCATGGTCCGGCCTTTATCGCCACGCCCAATTTCTATGTCTTGAAGAACTACAATATGAGCGATCTTTATGCGCTCTTCGTCGGCCATGCCGGTGACCGCATCGCCCGTGGTTCGGGCGGCTTTTCGCAAAGGTGGGGCGATGTCGGCGGCATGTACCGCTCGGATATCGCCGCCATGCAGAAGGCGCTGCAGGCGAAGGGCTATGATGTCGGCAAGCCCGACGGCCTGCCCGGCTTCAAGACGCGCCGCTCCATCGGCGACTGGCAGGCCAAGCAGGGGCAGGCCGCCACCTGCTTTCCCGAGAAGGCCCTGATCGGCGCGATCCGCTGACTTGGGAGGCTTATGCCGCCGACCTGCTAGCCACAAATTCGTCACATAAAACAGGCCTCTAAACCGCCCCGTCGCGCTTTAGCGCTTATGCGATTGAATTTTCCTCAAATCGGGGGGAGCGAATGCATAGCCATCCCATAAGCCATGAGATGATTTCGGAAATATTCATCCATATCCGGATCATCATCGGCATTATTCTTGGCCTGGCTATTTCAAGGCTTCTTACCGGCGTTGCCCGTTTCGTTCAGCACCCCTCCTACGAGATCATCTACCCCATCCATCTGGCATGGGTGGGGTTTCTGCTTCTGGCGGTGGTGCATTTCTGGTGGTTCGAGTTCTATCTGCACTGGATCAGTGTCTGGCGCTTCGAAACCTATTTTTTCATCATCTTCTATGCGAGCCTCTATTTCCTCGCCACTACGCTGCTTTTCCCTGATCATATGGAAGAATATACTGGCTACCGCGATTATTTCATGTCGCGGCGCGGATGGTTCTTCGGCATCATGGCGCTGATTTTTCTCGTGGACATCGGCGATACGCTGCTCAAGGGCCGCGACCATTTTCACTCCTTCGGCATCGAATATCCGATCCGGACGGTGATTCTCGTCGGGGGCAGCGTCGTCGCGATGTTCACGCGCAATCAGCGTTATCATGGGGCGTTCGTCACGTTGGTGCTTGTTTATGAGATCGTCTTCGTCGTGTGGCACTATGCGGTGTTGAACTGACTTACGTCTTTGTCGCGGAAAGCATTTCGGCGAGGGAATGGAATGCTTTGCTGCGGTACCGTTCCTTATGCGAAAGCATGAGAAATCGCCTTTGGGGCAGGCTGAAATTGGCCTTTACCAATTGGCCGGTTGCCAGATGCGGCGCGGCGGCGAGTTCGGAGAGAACGGCTGCATAGGTCCCCGACTGAACCGCCGAAAGCACCGCTTCGTTGGATGGCAATTCCAGCGCGATCTTGAGCGCGAGCGGATCGTAGCCCTTCGCCCGCATCGCATTCTCGAAGACCGAACGGGTTCCGGAACCGGGCTCGCGCATGATCCACTCGGCTTGCGCCATATCCTCCCATCGCAGTAGCCGGCCATCGGCCCACGGATGGCGGGCGGAAACGATGGCGACCAGCCGGTCCTCCCCCACCGGCTGGATGAGAAGCGCTGGGTCATCCACCTCGCCCTCGACGAACCCCGCATCGGCCTCCCCATCAAGAACAGCGCGAGAGACGCTCTGCGTATTTCCGACCGTCAGGCTGATGGCAATCGCCGGATAGGCCGCATGGAAGTGCGCCAGGAACGGTGGCAGCCAATAACTCGCGATTGTCTGGCTGGCGTGGATGCGTAAAGCGCCGCGCTTCAGCCCGCCGAGTTCGGAAAGCGCCAGTTCGGCTGCCTGTGCCCGCGCCAGCACGGCCCGCGCTTCATCGAGGAAAATTCTCGCCGCACCCGTCATCTCGATACGCCGTCCGATCCGGTTGAAGAGCACCGTGCCGTAACGCTCTTCAAGCGCGCGAATGGCGGAACTCACCGCCGATGGCGTCAGGCGCAATGCCTCCGCCGCGCGGGTGAGATGCTCACGCTCCGCGACGGCGATGAAGATCCTGAGCTGTTCGAGTGTCATGGACGGAAACGCCATCGTTCGATTTTATCGAACATAATATGCCATATTATGGAATGGATTGAACATTTAATTTTTGCGATAAAATTGGAAAATCATTCTGGAGAACGGCAATGCTGGCCGATATCAATCTCAAAATTGGCCTGATATTGCCGGGCATTTTCCTGACCGGTTGCGTTGCCGGGCTGGCGATGCTGCTGCAGATGCTGGAAATTCACTTCATCGGCCGCGCGTGGCTCGAAGGGCTGGTTCTGGCGATTCTTATCGGGGCGGCAGTCCGCACGTTTTTGCGTCCCGGCGTCCGGTTCGATGCGGGCGTGCGCTTTTCCGCCAAGACGCTGCTTGAGATCGCTATCGTCCTGCTCGGCGCTTCCATCAGCGCGGGCGCGATCGCGGCAGCCGGTCCGGCGCTTATCATCGGTATCGTGGGCGTGGTTATCGTCGCCATTATGATGAGCTATTGCATCGGCCGGTTTTTGTGCCTGCCGCATCGCCTGGCCGTGCTGGTGGCATGCGGCAATTCGATCTGCGGCAATTCCGCCATCGCCGCCACCGCTCCGGCCATCGGCGCGCATGGTGACGATATCGCGGCTTCGATAGCGTTTACCACGGTTCTGGGCGTCGTGGTGGTTCTCTTGCTGCCTCTGCTCGTACCGCTCCTCGGCCTTTCAGCGACGCAATATGGTGTTCTCGCCGGCCTCACGGTCTATGCCGTCCCACAGGTGCTGGCAGCGACCGCGCCCGTCGCGCAATTGAGCGTCCAGCTCGGCACGCTGGTCAAGCTCGTACGCGTGCTGATGCTGGGACCCGTCATTCTCGTTCTCGCTCTCACCGGCGCAGGAAACGGTATCGGAAAGCCATCGCTCCACCGCCTTGTCCCGTGGTTCATAGTCGGCTTCCTCGCGATGATGGCGCTTGGCTCATTCGGGTTCATCCCCTCCGCCCTGCACGCCCCCATGGAAACGACTGCGACATTCCTCACTGTTTTCTCCATGGCTGCCCTGGGCCTGGGCGTCGATGTGCGCACCGTCGCCCGCTCCGGCGGCAGGGTAACGCTCGCCGCCGTGCTGTCGCTGCTGGCGCTGGGGACGGTGAGCTACGGTCTTATTCTCGTGCTGGGAGTCTAGAGTATTTTATTTTTAGATGGAAACAACTGTGCGCCCTTCACCCTCGTGGTTCGAGGCTCGCTACGCTCGCACCTCACCATGAGGATGAAGGGTTGCAGCGCCGCAGTAGCCCTCATCCTGAGGTGCGCAGCGAAGCGGAGCCTCGAAGGACGAGGGCGCTTGGCGATGCCATCAAAACAGGAACCGCACTAAAGAAAAACCCGCCAGTTCACACTGGCGGGTTTCGTTTTTAAGCCTTCAAAAGAACTGGCTTAGTTCTTTTCCTGCTTCTTCAGCGCGGCGCCGAGGATGTCGCCGAGCGAAGCGCCGGAATCGGTCGAGCCGTACTGGGCAACCGCTTCCTTCTCTTCGGCGATTTCCAGCGCCTTGATCGAGACCTGCAGCTTGCGGGTCTTCTTGTCGAAGGCGATCACGCGGGCATCGACCTTCTGGCCGACCGAGAAACGCTCAGGGCGCTGCTCGTCGCGGTCGCGCGACAGGTCCGCGCGGCGGATGAACGACTCGACGTCGTGATCGACCAGGCGCACTTCGATGCCGCCATCGGTGATGGCAGTCACTTCGCAGGTGACGACTGCGTTCTTGCGCAGTTCGCCGGAAGCAGCCGCTTCGCCGACCTTGTCGCCGCCAAGCTGCTTGATGCCGAGCGAGATGCGCTCCTTGTCGATGTCAACGTCGAGAACGACCGCCTTGACGACGTCACCCTTGTTGTACTCCTCGATGACCTGCTCGCCCGGACGGTTCCAGTCGAGGTCTGAGAGGTGGACCATGCCGTCGACATCGCCGTCGAGGCCGATGAACAGGCCGAACTCGGTCTTGTT
This sequence comes from Paramesorhizobium leguminum, assembly GCF_003217235.1. Taxonomy (GTDB): domain Bacteria; phylum Pseudomonadota; class Alphaproteobacteria; order Rhizobiales; family Rhizobiaceae; genus Paramesorhizobium; species Paramesorhizobium leguminum. The sequence continues at coordinate 117,797 of NZ_QJTF01000004.1, forward strand.
CTTGACTTCGCCTTCCACGACGGTGCCCGTCGGGTACTTCTGGGCGAAAGTCGTCCACGGATTGTCGAGGGTCTGCTTGAGGCCGAGCGAAATGCGGCGCTTGACCGGATCGACTTCCAGAACCACCACTTCGACTTCCTGCGAGGTCGAGAGGATCTTGCCCGGATGCACATTCTTCTTGGTCCAGGACATTTCGGAAACGTGGATCAGGCCTTCGATGCCGGGCTCGATCTCGACGAACGCACCGTAGTCGGTGATGTTCGTGACAGTACCGGTGATCTTGTGGCTGACCGGATACTTCGCGCCGATGCCATCCCACGGATCGCTCTCGAGCTGCTTCATGCCGAGCGAGATACGATGGGTTTCCTGGTTGATGCGGATGATCTGCACCTTGACCGTCTGGCCGATATTGAGAATCTCGGACGGATGGTTGACGCGGCGCCATGCCATGTCGGTGACGTGCAGCAGGCCGTCGATACCGCCGAGGTCCACGAACGCACCGTAATCGGTGATGTTCTTGACCATGCCTTCGACAACCTGGCCCTCTTCGAGGTTCTGCACGATTTCCGAACGCTGTTCGGCGCGCGACTCTTCAAGAACCGTACGGCGCGAGACGACGATGTTGCCGCGGCGCTTGTCCATCTTGAGGATTTCGAAGGGCTGCGGGTTGTGCATCAGCGGAGTGACGTCGCGGATCGGACGGATATCGACCTGGCTGCGCGGCAGGAAGGCCACGGCGCCGTCGAGATCGACCGTGAAGCCGCCCTTGACCTGGTTGAAGATGACGCCCTCGACGCGTTCGCCGGCGTTGAACTTCTGTTCCAGCTTGACCCAGCTCTCTTCGCGGCGAGCCTTCTCGCGCGAGAGAACCGCTTCGCCAAGGGCGTTTTCGATGCGCTCGACATAGACTTCGACGGTATCGCCCGGCTTCATCGAGCCGTCTTTGCCCTTGGCGCCGAATTCCTTCAGCGGCACGCGGCCTTCGACCTTGAGACCGGCGTCGATGACGGCCATGTCTTTTTCGATGGCGACGATACGGCCCTTGACGACGTAACCTTCCGCAAGATCATTATTGAGGAAGGACTCGGCGAGGAGGGCTTCGAAATCCTCCCGCGTGGGGTTTGCTTGTGACATGTAATCTCCTGGTGTACCCGGAAATCATCCTCGGGCACGGCGCCGGTGGGTTTGTGTTTCGTTTTGCCTGCGTCCAATCCGCCCTTTGAGGGCTATCCGGCGCGGGGACCGGAGGCAGGCAAGTCTGTCATGCGTATATGGATCAGGCTTGGCTTTTGGCCAATGCCTCATCGACCAGCCGTTTGGCGGCCAGAAACGCCGTTTCTATATCCATTTCGGTCGTATCTAGCAAGTGCGCATCGTCAGCCGGTTTGAGCGGCGAATCGGTGCGGCCCATATCGCGCGCGTCGCGCCGTTCGAGGTCGGCGAGGATCGCGGCCAGATCCGCCTCGCCGTCACCAGCCAAAATCTCCGCATGGCGACGTTTGGCGCGCGCTTGCGCCGAGGCCGTCACATAGAGCTTCACCGGCGCATCCGGGCAGACCACCGTGCCGATATCGCGCCCGTCCAGCACCGTTCCGGGCAGCGTTTGCGCAAAGGCGCGCTGCGCCGCCACCAGCGCCCGGCGCACGGCGGGCATAATCGCCACCTTCGATGCCGCTTCGCCCACATCGTGAGTGGCAAGCGCCTTGCGGTCGAGATGCTTGAGATCGAGATTCTGTGCCATCTCTGCCGCAATTGCTTCATTGTCAAGCGGCAGGCCGCGGTCGATGAGCGCCTTCGCCACCGCGCGATAGGTGAGCCCGGTATCGAGATGATGGAAGCCGTAATGGGCCGCGAGCCTGCGCGCCAATGTTCCCTTGCCGGAAGCTGCGGGTCCGTCGATGGCGATGGTGAACGTCTTTGCCATCATGCGACGGTTTCCGCCGTCTCGATCTTCGCCCCCAGATCCTTCATCAAATCCATGAATTCCGGGAAGCTCGTGGCGATCATTGCCGAGTCGTCGATCGTCACCGGCTTTTCCGCCGCAAGACCCATGACGAGGAAACTCATGGCGATGCGGTGATCGAGATGGGTGGCGACCGTTCCGCCACCGATGCCTTTGCCGCCCGGTGTGCCGCGCACGGTCAGCGATGCCTCGCCTTCCGCGCATTCGACGCCATTGGCCTTGAGCCCATCGGCGACGGCGGAGAGGCGGTCGGATTCCTTGACGCGCAGTTCCTCAAGCCCATCCATGATCGTCTCGCCTTCCGCGAAGGCGGCAGCTACGGCGAGGACTGGGTATTCGTCGATCATCGAAGGGGCGCGTTCGGGCGGAACGCTCACGCCTTTCAGCTCCGATGCGCGGACGCGCAAATCGGCGACATCCTCGCCGCCGGCAAGCCGCGCGTTGAGGATTTCGATATTTGCGCCCATCTCCTGCAGGGTGAGAATCAGCCCGGTGCGGGTCGGGTTCATCAGCACGTTGCGGATCGTTACATCGGACCCCGGCACGATGAGCGCGGCCACCAGCGGGAAGGCGGTCGAAGAGGGATCGCCCGGCACGTCGATCGTCTGGCCCTTGAGTTCGCCCTGTCCGACAATGCGGATATGGCGTACGCCTTCCCGGTCGGTTTCCACCGTCAGGTCGGCGCCGAAGCCCTGCAGCATCTTTTCCGTATGGTCCCGCGTCATGATCGGCTCGATGACCGTGGTGATTCCCGGCGTATTCAACCCTGCGAGCAGCACCGCCGATTTCACCTGCGCGGAAGCCATCGGCACACGGTAGATGATAGGCGCCGCCGTCTTTGGGCCATGGAGAGTAAGCGGCAGGCGGTCGCCCTCGGCGGACTTCACCTGCACGCCCATCTCGCGCAACGGACCCAGCACGCGGCCCATCGGGCGCTTGGAGAGCGAGGCGTCGCCGATGAAGGTGGTTTCCATGTCATAGGTGCCGACCAGCCCCATGGTGAGGCGCGCGCCGGTGCCGGCATTGCCGAAATCGAGCGGCGTTTCCGGCTCGAGCAGGCAGCCATTGCCCGTGCCCTGGATGATCCAGGTTTCGCCGTCCTTGCGGATGTCGGCGCCCATGGCCTGCATGGCGCGGCCGGTGTTGATCACATCCTCGCCTTCCAGCAGCCCGGTGATGCGGGTCTCGCCTGAAGCAAGGCCGCCGAACATGAAGGAGCGGTGCGAGATTGACTTGTCGCCGGGAATGCGGATGTCGCCGGCGAGATCGCGCGAGCGGCCGGCGGTGGCGGGTTTGGGGGTAGCGGAATGGGACATGGTGGAGCATTCGTCCGCGTGAGACATTATTAACAAAAGCGGAGTTCACTAACACAGCTTGGACGCATGGTCATCCGGCAATGTGGCTCTCTATAGCCATAAGCTTTGACAAAGGTGATAAATTGCGCTTAAGGACCGAAAATATCGAAAGAGGCGTATCCCTTCAGCCCGGCGCGGAGAATGGGATATGCTTCCAAGCCAGTCAGCAGCGAGGCTCCCCGTGGTAAAACCCGAACTTGGCACAAAACGCATCTGCCCTGAAACGGGCCGCAAATTCTACGATCTGAACCGCGATCCGATCGTCTCGCCCTATACGGGCCAGTCCTATCCGCGCTCCTATTTCGAATCGGCCATTGATTCTCACGTCGTGGAAGACGAGACCGAGGAGGAAGAGGTCGATGTCGTTCTCGAGAAGCCCGAGTTTGTCTCGCTCGAAGAGGCCGACGACGAAGCCAAGGGCGCCGATGATCTGCCCGATCTCGGCGATGACGAGGTGGAAATCGACGACGGCGACGATGATCCCTTCCTCGAGGAAGAGGAAGACGCGGACGATGACGACGTCACCGGCATCTTGGGCGGCGGCGTAGGCTCTGACGACGAAGAGCATTAATCGGCTTTTTCATTTCATGCGGCGTGGAATTTCGCGCCGCATGAAAATAAATCGCATCCGGCTAAAAGAGATGCGATTTAGAGCTTGATCTTCGCGCCGGCGCCCTTTAATAAGCCGCCTCGTCAGGGCGTTGCTCTGGCGGTTCTGCCCGGAAATTTCCGAGTATGAGCATGGTCGTGAAAGGCTGCGGGCTTTTCGATCATGCGAGTGTTGGGGCCATAGCTCAGCTGGGAGAGCGCCTGCATGGCATGCAGGAGGTCAGCGGTTCGATCCCGCTTGGCTCCACCAATATCCCCGTAATCCACCGCTCCATAAAATTTTATTTAATTCGATTGCAATCGAGATTTGTTAACGCTTTGTTAACTACATCGGCGTTAGACTTTTCCAAGTTCATTCGGTTGCGGTTGGGTCTCTGGGGGCAGGGCTATGCTACGATACAGGTTCGATCAGAGAGCCATACTGCTTGAAGCAATTGCTGAACTGCTTAATCGCGGTTTGGGCCGGGATGAAATTGATATCTACTTGAGCCGCATCGGGCCGGTCGATCTTGATCTTTTCCGGGAATGCCTTGGCGATGTTCTGGACTATTCCGAGAGCAGGGCTGCTGCGTAAACGAGATAAAGAGCTTGGGCGGATGCAGTTGGTTGCAATGGGATATTGACCGTCCTATATTGAATTTATCGAATCCATCTCCGCTTTTGACCACGGATGTACTGGCACAGGTGTTGAGATGAGTGAAGAAGGTCGGGCTTGCCCGGCCTTTTTTATTGCCGGTTTTTGTCTCGCGCCCTCGCGGACACGTTCTTTTTATTGATCGCCGCTATACGCAGAAAAACCTATATTGTAGGAGTATCCCATGGATGGGATGCGGAGGAGTTCATGCGGGATCGCAGACTTGTTTTTTTGCTCGGGGCGCTCGGGCTGGCGATTGCCGCCTTCGCCTATTATTATCTGACGAGCAATGCTGGCCTTGAGCGGCCTCTTCTGCATGATGCGGTGAAAGAGCCGGCCGCCGCGCCATCCTCCACGCCGCCCGCCAATGATGCATCCGCCATTCAGAAGGCTGGATGCAGGCAGAGCCTCACGGATCTGGGGCTATACCAGTCCGGAAACGCTTCTCCCGATATCCGCCCGCGTGATATTTTGAGCGCCGAGGTGCGCTACTGTGTTGAGGCCGGCATCCTGACGAAACAGGAAACCGCCGGCCTCGAATTCTGATCGGAATTCTATTCCCAGAATCTATTCCGAGAATCTATTCCTTGTCGTTAAGTGTGATGAAGGCGAGGCCGATCAGCGAGAGGATCGCCGCCGCCAGCATGTAATAACCGACATAGGCGAAGCCGTAATTGGTGGCGAGCCATGTGGCTATGTAGGGTGCCAGCGACGCCCCGATGATCCCGGCCAGATTGAATGCAAGTGAAGCGCCCGTATAGCGAACGGCGGTCGGGAAGGGTTCGGCCAGCACCGCGCCGAGCGGGCCATAGGTCATGCCCATCAGGCCGAAGCCGATGATGAGGAAGGCCAGGACACCAGGTGCGCCCGCGCCGAAGAGCGGAGCCATGATCAGGCCGTAAGCGCCGATCAGCACCGTTACGATGACCATGACGGCGCGCATGCCGTAACGGTCGGAGAGAAGCGCCGAGAACGGGATCGTCAGGCCGAAAGCACAGACGCCGATCATCTGCAGCACGAGGAATTCCTCGCGGCCGTAGCCCAGCGCGCGGGTGCCCCAGCCAAGCGAGAAGACGGTCATCAGATAGAACAGCACGAAGGTCGCCACCGCGCCGATCGTTCCAAGCAGCAGGTTGAGCTTGTGCTTCCGGAACAGTTGCGCCGCGGGAACGGCGACGCGCTCAGCCTTGTCTATGGCCTTCTGGAATTCCGGCGTTTCGGCAATCCGAAGACGGATGAACAGGCCGACGGCGACCAGAACGGAACTCGCGATGAAGGGGATACGCCAGCCATAGGCGAAGAACTGTTCGTCGGTCATCACTGCGCCCAGCACCAGGAAAATGCCGTTTGCCAGAATGAACCCGGCCGGCGCGCCCAGCTGCGGGAACATGCCGTACCAGCTGCGCTTGCCTTCCGGCGCATTCTCGGTGGCAAGCAGCACCGCGCCACCCCATTCGCCTCCAAGGCCGAGGCCTTGGCCCAGGCGGCAGAGCGCCAGCAGGAGCGGCGCCATGACGCCGATCGAGGCGTAGGTCGGCAGGAAACCGATGGCCACCGTCGAAAGGCCCATGGTCATCAGCGCGGCGACGAGCGTTGCCTTGCGGCCGATCCTGTCACCGAAATGGCCGAAAATCGCCGCGCCGAACGGGCGTGCGAAAAAGGCGATGGCGAAGGTGGCGAACGATTGAAGCAGCGCGGAATTGCCGTCGCTGGCCGGGAAGAAAAGATGCGGGAATACGATTACCGCAGCCGTGGCGTAAATGTAGAAATCGAAGAACTCGATGGTCGTGCCGATCATGCTCGCGGACAGGACACGGCGAGCGGAATTTATCGGCGGCGCAAGTGTTTCAGCGACTGTCATCTTTCATACCCACTATTGTTTCTTCATATCCAATGGAGCGGGCCGTCGGGGGAGCCGAGAAAAAGCCCGATATAAGGCTTCTTTAAGGCGGCTAGGTATGAAAGAAAAGGGATAATTCCTCTCTCCAGAAGAAATATAATTACGCCCCCGCGGCGCAGCGCTTCCACTACAGCGGCCAACCAAGATAGCTAAAGGCGATGCGTAGTATTTTAATTGCCGTACTTGGAAACGTATCGGAACTTACATTAGGTTAAATCCAAATTTCATAGTTATTATTCTATTATAAACTCTATCGCCGTAATTTACTTGCGAGATTGCTCGTCTCAACTATCGTTTTTTCGGTATCTAATCTTTGCAGAGGATTTGGCATGAAGTTACGTAGCGGTATTTTTTCTGCGGTCCTTCTGTCGGCTGCACTGTTCTCGTCCGCTGCTCTGGCGGAGCTCGCCTATACGGTCGGATCGCTCAATGTCAGGACGGGGCCGGGCCCGGGATATCCCCGCGTGGCGACATTGCCCGGCGGTTATGCGGTCGATATCCGCGCCTGCAGTGGCGCCTGGTGCCGTGTCAACGCGGCCGGCATTACCGGCTGGACATCCGCCCGTTATCTTTCCGTCGGCTCCGCTCCAACGCCTGTTGCCCCCAGCTATTCGACCAGCACCGTGATCATTGGCGGGGGCGATCCTTTCTGGGACGATGACGATGATGGTTTCTGGAGCCCCGGTCCGGGCTGGGGACCGCCGCCCTATTGGCATCGCCATCGCCCGTGGGGGCCAGGTCCCTTCTGGGGCGGCCCGCGCTGGCCGGCTGGGCCGCGTTGGGGACGTCCGAGCTTTGGCGGTCCCGGTCCAGCCTTTCCGCCCCCCTGGCGCGGCGGCGGCCCTAATACATCTTCGCCGGCAAGTCGCCGATAGGCCAATTCAATCGTCAAGAGATGAAATCCCGCCGGAAATGGCGGGATTTTTGCATTTGTTTTTAGCTGGATGGTTCTTGACCAAAAGTCCGCGATTTTTCAGGGATCATGCTTTACCGCGATAATTAACAATTCATTGACGTAAAATCTCGGATTTTAAACGTGTGTTTTGCCGTCCTTTCACAGCTGTGCTATTGCGATTCATGTCCTTTGGGGGAGGGCCTTCTTGAATTCTTAAAGAGTGAGCCGAATTTTTTTGATGAGAGGACCATTTCGAAAAATCGGCATTTTCGCGCTGCTTCTTACCGGGCAGGTTTCTCCGCTCGGCGTTTCTCCCGCCGCTGCATTCGATTTATTCGGCATCCACCTTTGGGGTGAGAAAAAAGAAACGGCCGACGCGTCGATCACCGACCCCAAGCGCTACAAGGTTCAGGTTGCTATCACCGGCAATGCGCGCAATCATGACGGCCGCGAAAGCGATGCCAAGGAAACGGTCGAAGGCGCTTCCAGCCTTGTCGCGGATGAGGACAAGCCCGTCTCCGGCGCGGCCGGGCTTCTCGCCAAGGCGAGGGGCGATTATCGCCGCATACTCCAGGCGCTTTATGGCGATGGCCGCTATGGCGGCACGATCAGCATCAAGGTGAACGGCCGCGAGGCGGCGGACATCCCCATTGATGCGGAATTGCCCAGCGAGTCAGCGGTGGTGATATCGGTTGATCCCGGTCCCCAGTTTCTTTTTGCGCGAACCAGCATCAGCGAGCTTGCCCCGCCGCCATCAGATCCGCGCGATGCGGTGAAATCGTCGGAAGACGAAGGCTTTGCACCGGGCAAGGTCGCCGTTTCCGGCACCATCGTCAAAGCCGAGCTTCTTGCCGTCGATGGCTGGCGCCGGCAAGGCTTCGCCAAGGCGAAAACCACGAAGGAAAGCGTCGTCGCCGATCATCGCAATGATTCGGTCGATGTCGATATCGCAGTCGATCCCGGACGGCGCGCTCATTACGGTTCTGTGGCCGTCAAAGGCACCGAGCGCATGGACCCGCAATTCGTCGCGAGGCAGACGGGGCTGAAACCGGGCGAGGTGTATAATCCGCGCGATATCGAGCGCGCCCGCAAACGGCTGAACCGGCTCGAAGTCTTCCGCGCCGCCACGATCACCGAAGCGGACGAAATCGAACCGGACGGCACATTGCCCATGACGCTGACGGTGCAGGAGCGCCCATTGCGCCGTTTCGGCGTAGGCGGCAGCTATTCCACGCTTGATGGCGCCGGGCTCGAAACCTATTGGATGCATCGCAATTTGTTCGGCAAGGCGGAGCGGCTGCGTTTCGATGCGAAGGTCAGCGGCGTCGGATCGACGGACAAGAAAGCCTTCGACCCCAAGAATTATAGCTATCTCGCCGGCGTCACCTTTACCAAGCCCGGCATCTTCACGCCGGATACCGATTTCGTCTCCTCGCTCATCGCGGAGCAAGAGGTGCTGGACGCCTATACCCGGACGGCGATCACCGCGCAGGCAGGCTTGACCCATATCTTCAACGACGAGCTGAAGGGCCGCGCTTTCGCGACTGTTTCCCGCGCGCGTTTCGACGACGATTATTTCGGCAAGCGGGATTTCCTGACTGCCGGCGTGCTGGGTGGTCTCACCTATGACAGCCGCGACAAACCTGCGGACGCCACATCAGGCTATTTCCTCGAAGGGGTGGTTGAGCCATTCCACGAGTTCGAATACGGCAATTTCGCCGCCAAATTCACCGCCGAAGGCCGCACCTATTACGGTTTCGGCGAAGATGACCGGGTCGTCCTGGCTGGACGCCTGAAACTCGGCGCGCTGGCTGGACCATCGGCTTCGGAACTGCCGCCCGACAAGCTGTTCTTCGCAGGTGGCGGCGGGTCGATTCGCGGTTATGCGTATCGCAATGTTGGCGTCGTCACATCGACCGGCGTGGTCATCGGCGGCCGCTCGCTGGTCGAGACATCGGCTGAAGTGCGCGCGCGGGTGACGGAGGATATCGGCATCGTCGGCTTTGTCGATGCCGGTTATGTGGGAGAGAACACGCTGCCCGACTTCTCGGAAGAGATGAGCATCGGCGTTGGCGGCGGCGTGCGTTATCAGACCGGCCTGGGGCCCATCCGCCTCGATGTGGCAGTTCCGCTGAACCGCCGCCATGGCGATCCGAGCGTGGCATTCTACGTTGGTATAGGACAGGCGTTTTGACCAAGCTGCTCGCAATCCTCGCCTTTTTCCTCGCCGCTTTTCCAGCGTTCGCGCAGGAAAATGCGCCCGCTTTTCCGCAAGAAAATGCGGAAGAAGAGAAGTCGTATTTCCTCTCATTCGTGGAAAATCAGCTTTCCACGCCGAATCGCCGCATCACCATTTCGGGCATTCAGGGTGCGCTTTCATCGGAGGCGACCATCGGCTCCATCACCGTCGCTGATCGCGAGGGCGTGTGGCTCAGCGTCACCAATGCGCGCATCGTCTGGAGCCGCGCGGCGCTTTTGACGGGACGGCTCAGCATCCAGACACTTGCCGCCGACCGCATAGACTTTACGCGCAAGCCTTTGCCGGATGAGAGCCTGCCCGCGCCGGAGACGAGCGGGTTCAGCCTGCCGGAACTGCCGCTCGCTATCAATCTCGACCAGTTGAACATCGCGCGTCTGACATTCGGCAAGGATGTCTTCGGGCTCGCCTCCGTGGTTTCCGCCGCAGGCAGGCTCAGGCTGGAGGATGGCTCGCTCGATACGGCGCTCGATATCCGGCGGCTCGACGGGCCGGGCGGCCAGCTCCATTTGACCGCCGCCTACGTCAAGAAGACGCGAAACCTCGATCTGAACTTTAAACTCGCTGAACCGGCAAATGGCATCGTCGCCAATCTTCTGGAAATCGAAGGCCGCCCGCCCGTTGACCTGACGCTCGCCGGTTCGGGCCCGCTGGATGATATCGATCTCAATCTCGCGCTCGACGCCGCGCAAAAGCGTGTGCTGACGGGCCTCGTGACTTTGGACAAACAGGCTGGCGGTCTCGGCTTCCGTAGTGATTTTCGCGGGCCCATCGCGGTCCTCGTGCCACCTGCCTTCCGGGATTTCTTCGGCGCAGAGACGGTGCTTGCCGCCCATGGCCTCGTCAAGGATGCGGGCGGGGTGCGGATCGATGGCGTCGACCTGACCAGCGCGGCGTTGAATCTCACCGCCGCCGCCGAGACGGGCGCGGATGGGTTCCTCAATCGGCTGCGTGTCGATGCGCGGCTTGCCGATCCGGCTGGCAAAAAGGTGGTTCTGCCGGTGCCGGGCGGCCAGACGACGGTGGAGCGCGCGGCGCTGCATGTTGCCTTTGGCGACCGCCCCACCAATGACTGGACCGGCTCGCTCGATATAAACAACCTCGCCAGCGGTGATATCTCGGCAAGGGACATCGCGCTGAAAATGGGCGGCCTTGCGGAAAACCTTGAATTGCCCACGGCGCGGCATATCACCTTCGATGTTGCCGGCAATGTTTCCGGGATTACCTCGCCGCGCGCCGATATCGCACAAGCGCTGGGCGACCGCATCACGCTTGCCGCTGATGGTGCATGGCAGGCCGGAACGCCGATACGTATAGCGAAGGCGGAGCTTGCCGGAAACGGCCTCAGCGTTGGCTTGAAAGGCGATATCAAGGATTACGCCTTCACCGGCAATACAAGCGTAAAGGCCGAAAGCATCGCGCCGTTCTCGCAGCTCGCCGGGCGCGACCTTGCTGGTCGTCTTGATTTGAACGCGGATGGCACGATCCATCCGCTTTCCGGCGCCTTCGATCTGGCGCTCGCCGGTAACGCCACCGGAATGCGCATCGGCAATGAGGTGGTGGACCGGATTATCGCCGGTGAAACTCAGCTGAGCGGCGGCGTCGCGCGTGATGAAAAGGGCATCACCGCCCGCAATTTCCGCATCGGCAACCCCCAGAGCGAAATCACCGCCAACGGCAACTTCTCCTCGAAATCGGCGGATTTCGATTTCGGCGTCGCCTTGGCCGATCTGGCGCTTCTTTCCGAAAAAGCGTCCGGCAAGCTGACCCTTAACGGCAGCGCAAAGGGGCAGGAGGACAAGATCGCGCTGGCGGTGAAAGCCGCCGTGCCGCAGGGAATGTTGGCCGGTCGCAAGCTCTCGGATGGGGCGGTCAATTTCAACGGTTCGCTGGACAAGGGCCAATTGAACGGCCAGATACAAGGGCTCGCTTTTCTCAATGGCGAGCGCGTCGATCTCTCCAGCTTGCTTAGCCTCGCCAATGGTGAAAAGCGCCTGAGCGACCTTTCGTTCAATGCCGGTGGTACGCGCATTTCCGGCGGTGTGACGCAGACGATCGATGGGCTCTATCAGGGCAAGCTGTCGCTTGACGCAACCGATATTTCCACCGCCGCTGCCCTGCTTTTGATCGAAGCGTCGGGCAAGGCGCAGGCCGATATCAGTCTTGACCACGCAGACGGACGCCAGAACGCCGATATCAACGCCACGATCCGTAATCTGAAGCTTGACGAAAACAGCATCGGCGCTGCGGATATCGCGGCGAACGCTCGCGATCTTTTCGGCGTTCCCGCAGCAAACGGCACGGTCACCGCACGCGATATGGTGATCGCCGGGCAGACAGTGGACAGTCTCGATGCCAAGGCGACGCAGGCCGGTTCGAAAACTGATTTCACTGCCAATGCAAAGCTGAACAACGGAACGACCGCCGCTGTGGCAGGCGCGCTCGAGCCGCAAAATGGCGGCTATCTCCTCTCGCTCAATTCCGCCGATCTGCGGCAGGGCGCGCTGGCCGCCCGGCTCATTCAGCCCGCGAAGATTGATGTCAAAGGTTCGAATATTTCGCTTGGCGATATTCTCCTTGATGTCGGCGGCGGTCGGGTGAGCCTCAGCGGCGCCGTGGCGGATACGCTGGGCCTCTCGGTTGCGATCCGCGACCTGCCGCTGGCGATTGCCAATACGCTGCGGCCGGACTTGGAACTTGGCGGAACCGTCAATGGCACCGCAAGCATCACCGGAGCCCGTGCGAACCCAAACGCAACATTCGAACTGAGCGGCGCGGGTCTGGCCGCCAAGCCGCTGCGCGACAATGGCCTGAGCCCCCTCACGCTCCACGCGGCTGGGCGCTATGCCGACAAGGCGGTCGATCTCTCCTCCGCCACGATAGATGGCCCGCAGGGCTTCATGCTTTCGGCCAAGGGCCGCGTGCCGATTTCAGGTTCCGGGTTGGGGGTCGATGTGACCGGCAGCGTGCCGCTCGCGCTCGCCAACCGCTTCGTCGCCGATCGCGGCGCGCAAGCTTCCGGCACGCTGTCCTTGACCGCCAATGTTTCGGGCAGCGTCGACAAGCCTTCGGTTCGGGGCATGTTCTCGACAAGCGGCGCGCGGTTCACCGATCCGGAAACCAATGTCCAGTTGCGCGATATCAACATCATGGGCAGCATGGACGGGCAGACGGTGACCATCCGCAATGCCGCCGCGGCGCTTTCCACCGGCGGCTCGATAGGCGCCAACGGCACGATCTCCATCGACCCGGCAGCCAATTTTCCGGCCGACATCCGCATCACCTTCAACCGCGCCCGTTATGCCGATGGTGATCTCATCGTGGCAACCGTCAATGGCGGCCTCGCCATCACCGGCCCGCTCGCGCGTGATCCGCTGATATCAGGCCGCATCGATGTGGAGCGAGCGGAAATCTCCGTGCCGGAACAACTGGGCGGCGGTGCGGCCAATATCGATGTGAAGCATATCTTCACGCCACCAGCCGTGGAGCGCACACTGGAGCGCGCCAAGGTTGATGGCCGCAAGGTTCCGAAGCCTACCGCCCGCCCGAGTGTTGTCCGCCTCGATGTGGAGGTCAACGCGCCGAACCGCATCTTCGTGCGCGGGCGCGGGCTGGATGTCGAGCTTGGCGGCTCAGTGCGTCTGACGGGCCCCGTCACCAATATCCATCCCATCGGAGCTTTCACGCTCACGCGCGGGCGTCTCGATCTGTTAAGCCAGCGCATCACCTTCGACGAAGGGCAGGTGACGCTGGTGGGCGACCTGAATCCGCAGCTCAATTTCGTCGCGCGGGCGCAGAAGAGCGATATCGTCGTCATTATCACAGTGACGGGTACGGTAGACGATCCGGCCATCGCCTTTTCCTCGCAGCCGGAGCTGCCGCAGGATGAGGTGCTGGCGCGGCTCATCTTCGACCGCTCGCTCAATGAGCTTTCGGCCTTCCAGATCGCCCAGCTCGCGGCGGCGGCGGCGGAGCTGGCGGGCGGCAAGAACACCTCGCTTTTGGGCAGTCTCAGGCGTAGCACCGGCCTTGACGATCTCGATATCGTCACCGACACCAAGGGCAATGCCGGCGTCCGCGCCGGGCGTTATATTCGCGATAATGTTTATCTCGGCGTCGAAGCGGGAGCGAACGGCGACACCAAGGGTACGATCAATCTCGACATCACCAAGGATTTGAAAGCCAAGGGCGCGCTCGGCACCAGCGATTCCAGCATCGGGCTTTTCTATGAGAAGGATTATTGAACGGATGCGCTCTTAACGCTTCATCAACCGTGATGTCGCATTGTCGCTCCATTCGTTGCAGTTGGGGCCGTCGAACATTCATGTCGCATCAACCGGACCATTTGAACCGCCGGGCGTTCCTTCTCGGAGCCGGCGCGGTGACGCTATCAGGCGCCGCGGGTTGTTCGCCGACTTTTGATATGTCGGGCTTCAACGTCGATTCAATGTCGACAGGGGCGATACGCCCGCAGATCAGTGTCGACAAGGCGGTCACCACGCCCGATGTCATGTATGCGGCGGTGCAGGAAGGGCCATATGCCCTGCCGGCCATTCCTTATGAGAAGGTGCCGAAACAGTTCCGCCGCCAGATTGTTCCCGATCCGACGGGCGAGGCGCCCGGCACGATCGTTGTCAGGCTGAAGGAACGCTATCTCTATCTGGTGCAGCCGGGCGGCGATGCGATCCGCTATGGCGTCGGCATCGGCAAGGCGGGCTTCCTGTGGTCGGGCCGCGCCAATATCCAGTACAAGAAACAATGGCCGCGCTGGACACCGCCGCCGGAAATGATCCAGCGCAAGCCGGAACTGGTACAATACAAAGGCGGCATGGAGGGCGGTGTGCAAAACCCTCTCGGCGCGCGCGCGCTCTATATCTTCCGCGATGGCGTCGACACCGGCTACCGTATCCACGGCTCGCCGGAATGGTGGTCCATCGGCCAATCGATGTCATCCGGCTGCGTCCGTCTCATTAACCAGGATATCATCGATCTCTATAACCGGGTTCCGGGAAAAGCGACGGTGGTGGTGGGATGAGCGCGCATGATCCCAAAAAGTTGCAGACTTTTTGGATAAGATCATGCGATTTAAAATTCAATGATCCCAAAAAGTTGCAGACTTTTTGGATAAGATCATGCGATTAAAAACTCAGGCCGCGATCCCTTCGGCATAGGTGCGGTTTCGTCCGGCCTTCTTGGCGGCATACAGAATGCCGTCGGCGCGCTTCACAGCAGCCCACAGGTCGTCGTGTTTGCGGAAACCGGTAATACCGAAACTGCAGGTAATGATCTGTGTCGGGGCCACCTTTTCGAAATGCTGGCTCTGGACCGCCTTACGGATACGCTCCGCGAAGAGATAGGCGTTTTCCACGGTCATCCCCGCCAGGACGAGGACAAACTCCTCGCCGCCGATACGGGCGACGAGATCGGTGGAGCGGATGGATTTTTTGAGGATCTGGGTGAAATGCGTCAGCACCGCATCGCCCACGGCATGGCCGTAAGTATCGTTGATGCTTTTGAAATAATCCAGATCGCAGACAATGACGCTGACCGCGGCGCGGTTGTTCCTTGCCAGAAGTTGCGGGAGATGGGTATCCAGTCCCCTGCGGTTCAGCGCCCCCGTGAGGGGATCCGTATCGCGCTCGCCACGAAGCGCTGTAATAATATCGGCGCCGGAAATGGTGATCAATCCGAGCCCGATGGTTGCGCCAAGGAGGGTGACGGATCCCTTGCTCCAGATCCAGAAGCTGGTCGTGGTCAATTCCCTGAGGCGCTCGACAGGCGGCAGATGCTGGATCGCCGTTACCGACCCGATCGTCAGGGGTATGCTCACAAAGAATTGCAGGCCTAGCGCTACCACCAGCCAAAAGAGGATGCGGTCAGTAACCGTGCCGTGCCGCAGAAAATTGGCCCGCGCCGCAAGAAAAAGGAAAATCCCGCCCATCCCGAAATTAAGAAGATAGATCCGGGCGATCAGATTTCTGTCGATATAGTAAAAGTAGGAGAGGGGTACGAGGATAGCAAAAAAGACCCCCGCGTAAAATGCCGCCGGCAGGGTGCGGTTGGATCGGCCCAGGATGCCTTTGACAAGGAGAAGACACGCACCGATATAGAGCGAGCCCGAAATAATCGCATTATAGCCTGCGTCATCAGGCATATGGGCGAACTGCACGAGCATAGCCAGGCTGAAGGCGAGAAATGACGCCCCATAGGCCAACAGGAAATTATACCTGTGTTCGGTGAGGATGATTCGGCAAGCGCCCCAGATTCCCACGAACGCAAGGGCAAAGATGGCCAGCAATATGGGTGCGATGAATGTCATCGTTTCACAAATACGAGAGACGGCATAAACGCCGCAAGACTATATTTGAAACTGAAATATGGATATTCTAAGCCCTACGGATTCCACCGGTAAAATTGATTGGAAATCATGAAAGGATTTCCACGCGAAATCTTATATAGGCTTTTCATGTTAGGACATTCAATAGCCGGCGACTTCACGTTTCACTGTGCTGTCCGTAAAATTATGGCCGGAAGCACTGCTCCGGCCATAATTATTTCTCGCTTTGGTATCTGTTATTCCGCCGCGAACTTGAAAGCCGGTTTGGACCGGTCTTCGGCGGGCAGGGCAGAGCTGATATGCCCTGCAACCATTTCCGCCGTCGCCGCGGAAAGCGTCCAGCCCAGATGGCCGTGGCCGGTATTGTAGAAGACCCGCGAGTGATTGCCCGGTCCGACGCGGGGCATCATGTCCGGCATCATCGGGCGCAGGCCCGCCCATGGCACGACGCTGGATGTGTTCATCTCAGGGAAGAGACCGGCGCTCCAGTCGATCAGCGGCTTGATGCGGTCATAGCGGATATCGCGGTTCTCGCCGTTGAACTCCGCCGTTCCCGCAACACGCAGCCGATTCGCGCCCAGCCGGCTCGTCACGATCTTGGCGTCATCGTCGAGCAGGCTCACCCAGGGCGCAGCCTTCTGGCTTTCGGTATCGTTGAGATTGATCGTGATCGAATAGCCCTTCACCGGATAGATATTGACCCGGTCGCCAAGTTGCGCGGCGAACTTGCGGCTGGCGACGCCGGCGCACACCACGAGCCCGTCGAAACGCGTCTTTTCAACTTTCGCGGCTTCACCCTTCGGCGTGATTTCACTCCATTCGACGGTCACGCCGTCATCGGCATGCGTCAGCTGCCGAACATCCGCATTGGAAATGAAGGTGACGCCCCGCTTGAGGCAGGCATCCGCCAGGCCGCGCGTGAATTTGTGAATGTCGCCGGTCGAATCCGACGGGGTGAAGAAGCCGCCGTAAAGCGGCCCGGCCAAGGCCGGTTCGATGTTGCGGATTTCCGCCGTCGAAACCGGGTGGCGATCCAGGCCGCCCGCCGTCAGCAATTTGTTGACGCGCGCCGCGTGATCGTAGCCCTTGGCGGTCTGGTAGATATGCAGGATGCCGCGGCGCTCCAAGTCGAAATCGATCTTCTCCGCCTCGGCGATCTCGAACAGATGCTTGCGCGCCTCGATGGCGAGGCGGGTGGTCGCAATCGTGTTCTTTTCGTAATTCGGAATGTTGCCGACGAACTCCGCCATCCAGGAGTATTTATGCCATGAGGGCATCGGGTTCATCAAAAGCGGCGCATCCTTGCGGAACATCCACTTGATGCCCTTCATCACGGTCGCCCAGCTGTTCCACACCTCGGCATTGGAGGCCGAAAGCTGCCCGCCATTGGCAAACGAGGTTTCCATCGCCGCGTAGCGGTTGCGGTCGAAGACGGTTACTTCATAGCCCTGACGGCTAAGGGCATAGGCAGTCGTAATGCCGGTGATTCCGGCTCCGATAATGGCGATGCGGGTCATTTCTCTTCGTTCCTTGTGACACCCGGTTTCTGCATTGCCCCCTCATTGCGGGCGGCGCGAAACCCCATCTGTCACGGAACCTGAGAGTTTCAGCCCTGCGGGAGACCAGATGTTTGTCACCTGTGTTCCGGTCCGCGGGTCCTGCCAGCGCTTCAAGGCGCCGGCCGGCTGGGCTTTTCTCCTTCGGTGGGCGCTCTGCTTTTGAACAATGCGAAACGCCACTCTCCAGATGTTCTAAACCATTCTGGTCCTTTTGCCTGAGAGTTTCCGGGGTGGTTGCTCCGTCGGCGCCGGATTTTACCGGTCTCTCCCAGATGGTCTTAACGAACCTTTTCATCATATCGCAGTTGCGAAGGCGGCACAACTCTTTTGCTGCCAGGGGTTTTTCTATAAAGCATCCTACAGTGCGAAAATGGAGAAGGTCATGAAACCGGTTTTTCTGCAATTGCAGTGCGCGCCCGGCAAGACATACGAGGTCGCCGACGCCCTGTTCGAGCGCGAGATCGTCTCCGAGCTTTATTCCACGAGCGGCGAGTTCGATCTTTTGATGAAGATTTATATCGAGGAAGGTGAGGATATCGGCAAGTTCATCAACCAGAACATCCTCGATATCCCCGGCATCGTCCGTTCGTTGACGACGCTTACCTTCCGGGCCTTTTGATCGCCTGATGCCGGAGAAGCCCGACGAGGAAGCATTCGGCGCGGCAGCAAGCTTTTCGGCTGAAGAGCGCGCTGCGCTCTACAAAGCCATCTACACGCGCCGCGACGTACGCGATGAATTCCTGCCCACCCCCATTCCCGACGATGTGCTGAAGCGGCTCCTCAACGCTGCCCACCACGCGCCTTCCGTCGGCTTCATGCAGCCGTGGAATTTCATCGTCATTCGCGACGAAAACCGCCGCGCGCGCATCCATTCGCTTTTCACCAAGGCCAATGAAGAAGCGGCGGCGATGTTCCCGCCCGAGCAGCAAGCGCTTTACCGCTCGCTCAAGCTCGAAGGCATCCGCAAGGCGCCGGTCAATCTCTGCATTACCTGTGACCGCACGCGCGGCGGCAAGGTCGTGCTGGGGCGCACCCACAACTCGCAGATGGACCTCTACAGCACCGTCTGCGCCGTGCAGAACCTCTGGCTCGCCGCCCGCGCCGAGGGCATCGGCGTCGGCTGGGTCAGTATCCTCGATGACGATGCTCTCAGACAGGCGCTTTCCATCCCCGGTCATGTCGAGATCATCGCCTATCTCTGCCTGGGCTATGTCGATCATCTCTATCAACGGCCCGAACTGGAGGTGAAAGGCTGGCGCCGCCGTTTGCCGCTCGAGGATTTGATCTTCGAAGAACAATGGAACGGCGCAGAGACGGATTCACGCGAAATTTAATTTCGCAACCTGTCCATTCTTTTGCTTTATATTGCCGATATGATAGGAGGTGCCTTGAAAAATGGTCCTCATGGGGCAATTTGCGCTTTGCGTGTCAGAGACCCGCTCCGTTAAGACCATCAATCAGACCTAGAGATTTATTCCGGCAAGGATTTGCACGATGCCCGCTTATCGTTCACGTACCACCACCCATGGCCGCAACATGGCCGGCGCGCGCGGCCTGTGGCGCGCTACAGGCATGAAGGACGCGGATTTCGGCAAGCCGATCATCGCGGTCGTGAACTCGTTCACCCAGTTCGTGCCGGGCCATGTGCATCTGAAGGATCTGGGCCAGCTCGTCGCCCGCGAGATTGAAAGCGCCGGCGGCGTCGCCAAGGAGTTCAACACCATCGCGGTCGATGACGGCATCGCCATGGGCCATGACGGCATGCTCTATTCGCTGCCCTCGCGCGAGATCATTGCCGACTCGGTCGAATACATGGTCAACGCCCATTGCGCCGATGCCATGGTCTGCATTTCCAATTGCGACAAGATCACGCCCGGCATGCTGATGGCGGCGCTCCGGCTCAACATCCCCGTCGTGTTCGTCTCCGGCGGCCCGATGGAAGCCGGCAAGGTGGTCTGGGAAGACAAGGAAAAGAAGCTCGATCTGGTCGACGCCATGGTCGCCGCAGCCGACGATCGCATCTCCGACGAGGAGGTGCAGGCCATCGAGCGCTCGGCCTGCCCGACCTGCGGCTCCTGCTCCGGCATGTTCACCGCCAATTCGATGAACTGCCTGACCGAGGCGCTTGGTCTGTCGCTACCCGGCAATGGCTCGACGCTCGCCACCCATGCGGACCGCAAACGGCTCTTCGTCGAGGCGGGCCATCTGATCGTCGATCTCGCCCGCCGTTACTATGAGCAGGACGACGAAAGCGTGCTGCCGCGCTCGATCGCCAGCTTCGCCGCGTTTGAAAACGCCATGACGCTCGACATTGCCATGGGCGGCTCGACCAACACGGTCCTGCACCTTCTCGCCGCCGCGCATGAAGGCGAGATCGATTTCACCATGTCGGATATCGACCGCCTCTCCCGCCGCGTCCCCGTGCTTTGCAAGGTCGCGCCGGCAATCGCCAATGTTCACATGGAAGACGTCCACCATGCCGGCGGCATCATGGGCATTCTGGGCGAACTCGACCGCGCGGGACTGCTCGATACCTCGGTCGGTTCGGTTCACGCGGAATCGCTGGGGCAAGCGCTCGACCGCTGGGATGTGAAGCGGACGCAGAACAAATCCGTGCATGATTTCTTCCGCGCCGCCCCCGGCGGTGTGCCGACGCAGGTGGCTTTCAGTCAGGACCGCCGTTTCGATGCCGTCGATCTCGATCGCGAGACGGGCGTCATCCGCAATGTCGAGCACGCCTATTCCAGAGATGGCGGCCTTGCCGTGCTCTACGGCAATCTGGCCGAGGATGGCTGCATCGTGAAGACGGCCGGCGTCGATGATTCGATCCTGAAATTTGCTGGTCCTGCCCGCATTTTCGAAAGCCAGGATTCGGCGGTGCTTGGCATTCTCAACGGCAAGATCGTGCCGGGCGATATCGTGCTGATCCGCTATGAAGGCCCGCGCGGCGGCCCAGGCATGCAGGAGATGCTCTATCCTACCAGTTACCTGAAATCGAAGGGGCTGGGCAAGGCTTGCGCCCTCATCACCGACGGCCGCTTCTCCGGCGGCTCGTCCGGCCTTTCCATCGGCCACGTCTCGCCGGAAGCGGCGGAAGGCGGCGCGATCGGGCTGGTCGAGGAAGGCGATATCATCGAGATCGATATCCCGAATCGCAAGATCCATCTCGCTGTGGACGACGCCGAACTAGCCCGTCGCCGCGAGGCGATGGAGGCAAAGGGCGACAAAGCCTGGAAGCCGACCGAAGAGCGCAAGCGCAAGGTGACGACGGCGCTGAGGGCTTATGCGGCCATGGCAACGAGCGCGGCGAGGGGAGCGGTGCGGCAGGTGCCTTAACTGGGTACGGCTCACCTTCTTGCTAAAGAGCTGCTAATCGTGCGGGAAGTTCTTTGAGACTTTCGATAATTGCATCTGCGCGAGAGGTATCCAGAATTTTGGATTGGATGAGGGCCCAAGGCCCTCGTCTGATGAATATAGTGCGCAGCCCGGCTTCAGATGCGGGGATCACATCATTATCCAAGCGATCGCCAACATAGGCGATTTCTGACGGATGTACTTTTGCTTCGGAGATTATACGCTTAAAAAATGCAACTGATGGCTTCTCAATGCCCCAGCTCATTGAGGCTTCTCAATGCCCCAGCTCATTGAGGAAGCAACAATCTGTGCCCGCACGCCGCATTCAGCCAATGCACGCTCGGTTTCTTTTGGCTGGTTTCCAGCAATCCCTACTATGTAACCATCGGCTGCGAGCCGCTTCAAGGTTGGAACGGCATCCTCATAAAGATCATCTGGGCGAATTAGGTAATCCAAGCCACGGCGCTTCCGCTCGGCTTTTGCTTGCTCATAGTCGAAAGCCTGATCAAAATAAGTAAAAACCTCGCGGTGATGACCGCCCCTTTGGATAACGGCTCCGAGTGCCGCCGCGAAACAGAATTTGGAAACATCGAGCCAATCAGCCCATTCGTGCCATTGTCGGGTTTCGTTTACAAGCGTTTCGCCTACATCGAAGAACACGGCTCTGATCAAGCGGACCTCCCATTATAACTCGAAGGGCAAGTTCAGCAATTAAACTTAGCCTCGTGGCGCAATGGCCTTTTCTATAATAGGCATCAGCTCATTACGAATCGAAACCGGATCGAACGGCCCGACATGCTTGTAAATGATCCTCCCGTCGCGCCCGACAAGGAATGTTTCCGGCACGCCATAGACGCCCCATTCGATGGCAGCGCGGCCTGTTGCATCCGTCCCTACCGCTGAGAACGGGTTGCCGAGCTGGTCGAGAAAGCCGCGGGCGTTCTCTGGCTTGTCCTTGTAATTGAGCCCGACGAGGCGGATGCGCTCGTCTTTTGCAAGTTGCATCAGGAGCGGGTGCTCGACGCGACAGGGCACACACCACGACGCCCACACGTTCACCAGCGTCACCTGACCGGCGAAGGCCGCCGGATCGAGGCCCGGCATGGGTTTTCCGCCTTTTAAAAGGCCGTCTACCGGCGGCAGCGTCATTATCGGCGCGGGCTTGCCGATCAGCGCGGAGGGGACGACGCTTTCGTCCCGTCCCGACAGAAGCTGAACGGTGAAAATCGCCGCCAGCGCAAGGAAAATGGCGAGCGGCAGGAGCGCCAGCGGAAGCCGGCGGCGCGGGCTTGCTGCCTCGCCGTCGCTCATGTTTCCTGCGCCTTCTGCGAGCGCCGGCGGATGCCTTGCGCTTCCAGCCGCTGCAACTCCATGCGCTGTACCCGCTGGTCTATCAATAGCCACGCGACGAGCCCTAGGAGCACGGCCAGCGAAATGCCATAGGAGAGAAGCACGAAGGCGAGGTGGCTCATGCCGGTTGCGCCTCGCTTTGGTCGGCCTTTCGCGCCGCCATGCGCCGCATCGCGATGACGCGGCGGCGCCAGATCTCGTTGCGCATCGCCATCATATGCAGCGTGAAGAACAGGAGCGTGAAGCCCAGCGCCATGACCAGAAGCGGCCAAAGCAGCGACGGATCGATGGCCGAGCCGCCGGCGCGCAGCACCGATGCCGGTTGGTGCAGCGTGTTCCACCAATCGACCGAGAATTTGATGATCGGGATGTTGACGAAGCCGACCAATGTCAGCACGGCGGCGGCTCTGGCCGATTTCGCCGGATCGTCCAGCGCGCGCGACAGCGCGATGATGCCGAGATACATCAGGAAAAGCACGAAGACGGAGGTGAGCCGCGCATCCCACACCCACCATGTGCCCCACATCGGCTTGCCCCAGAGCGAGCCGGTGATGAGCGCAAGCGCTGTGAACGCCGCGCCGATGGGGGCCGCTGCCTTGGCGCAGACATCGGCGAGCGGATGCCGCCAGACCAGCGTGCCGAGCGCCGCGAGAGCCATTAGCGTGTAGCACATCATCGAAAGCCAGGCGAAAGGCACATGAATGAACATGATCTTGACGGTCATGCCCTGCTGGTAATCATCAGGCGCATTGATGGACATAGTAAGCCCGATCGCCAGAACCAGTGCCGACAATCCCGCGAGCCACGGCAGAAGCATTCCCGCCAGCGACAGGAAGCGCGCCGGGTTGGCCAGGTCAAGCAGTTTCAAGGGTTGGGCGGTGGTTTCGGACATAAACACCTTCATAACCTTGATGGATAAATCCGGCAATTCATCCACATCAATCAGTGGATAATTTCAGCGCCGCCGCCGCCGCGAGCGGGCCGATCACCGCGAAGAACAGGGTGATTGCGGCGAGGATGAGAAAAGGCGCAAGGAACGGCGCGCCCTTTGCCGTTGCACCATAGGCCGCCGAAACCCCGAAAATCAGCACCGGCACCGTCAGCGGCAGCACGATCACCGAGACGAGCAGCCCACCGCGCGGCAGCGAAACAGCCAGCGCCGCCCCCACCGCTCCGATCAGCGTGATGGCCGGCGTTCCGACGAGAAGGGTCAGCGCTGTGCCGCCGATTGCCGTCGGGGGCATATTCATGAACAGCCCGAGCAGCGGCGCGGCGGCCACCAGCGGTAGTACGCTCGCCGTCCAGTGCGCCAGGCATTTGACGAGCACCGTGACGCTCAACATGTGCCGGTCGGCGGCCATGACGAGAAGATCGAGCGAGCCGTCCTCACGATCAGCCTGGAACAGCCGGTCGAGCCCGAGCAGCGCCGCCAGTAGCGCGCCGATCCAAAGAATGGCCGGCCCGATGCGGGAGAGGAGCGCCAGATCCGGCCCGACGCCGAACGGCACCACCGTAATCACCGCGAGAAAGAACAATATGCCGACCAGCGCCCCGCCACCGGCCCGCAGCGCGAGGCGAAAATCGCGGATGAAGAGGGCGTTCATCCCTGTCCTCTCATCGCCAATTCCTGCGCCCCATCGAGCCCGAGCGGTAGATGCGTCGCCGCAACGATGATGCCGCCTTCGTCAAGATGCCCGCGCATGAACCCTGCGAATCGGTCTTCCGAAACCTTGTCCAGCCCCGCCGTCGGCTCATCGAGCAACCAGACCGGGCGATAGCTCACCAGCAGTTTCGCGATGGATACCCGCCGCTTCTGGCCGGTCGAGAGATAGCCGAAGGGGAAGTGGTCGATCCCTTCCAGACCAACCGTATCGAGCGCTTCATCGATATTCATCCGCCTCTCGCCGTTGAAATCCTGCCAGAAGGCGAGATTTTCTTGCACGCTTAAAGCGGGTTTCATGGCATTGGTATGGCCGAGATAATGGCAGGCGGATTGCAAATCGGGGAAGCGATCGCCGCCTTCCAGCCGGACACTGCCCGAAAGCGGCGGCAATAGCCCGGCGATGATTCGCAGCAAAGTCGATTTGCCCGCCCCGTTAGGGCCCGTCACGATGAGCGCACCGCCCGCTTCGATCACAAATTCGAGATCGGCGAAGATCGTTTCCCCGCTGCGTTCCGCGCTTAAATTCCGGGCCAAAAGCCGCATTTGCTCATCCGCCAGCTTGGAAATCCCCGCCGCAACAATTCGCCGCAAGCGCTGATTTCGCGCAATAACAGTCTGGAACGTTTACAGGAAACTCTTTATATAGCGGCTACCATGCCAGCGGTCGGTGTGGAAACCATTTTTGGCCGATCTCAGATGTTCGCTTTTCGAAGCGGGCCACGGGACGGACAGCGGAAATGACTGCACCCGCACCTTGAGCCGCGTCCTTGAAACGTGAGCATTAGGCGTTCGTCTCGGGTTTCGGCCCAGCAGCATAAGGACGAACGTTCGTGTCACATATCGACAGCTTCAAATGCCGTAAAACCCTCACCGTGGGGGACAAGGAATATGTCTATTACAGCCTGGTCGAGGCCGAGAAGAACGGCCTGGAGGGCATTTCCCGGCTGCCATTCACGATGAAGGTTCTGCTTGAGAACCTGCTTCGCTTCGAGGACGATCGCTCCGTCAAGAAAGCCGACATCGAGAACATCGCCAAATGGTTGACCGACCGCGGCAGTGCGGGCGCGGAAATCGCCTATCGCCCGGCGCGCGTCCTGATGCAGGATTTTACCGGCGTTCCCGCAGTCGTCGATCTCGCCGCCATGCGCGACGCCATGGTTTCACTCGGCGGCGATCCCGAAAAGATCAATCCGCTCGTTCCCGTCGATCTCGTCATCGACCATTCGGTCATCGTCGACGAGTTCGGCAACGCGCAGGCACTCAAGCGCAATGTCGATCTCGAATATGAGCGTAACGGCGAACGCTACCGTTTCCTGAAATGGGGCCAGCAGGCGTTCCGCAATTTCCGCGTCGTGCCGCCCGGCACCGGCATCTGCCATCAGGTGAACCTTGAATATCTGGCGCAGGCCGTCTGGACCAAGGAAGAGGACGGCGTCATCGTCGCCTATCCCGATACCTGCGTCGGCACCGATTCCCACACCACGATGGTCAATGGCCTTGGCGTTCTTGGCTGGGGCGTCGGCGGTATCGAGGCTGAGGCGGCGATGTTGGGCCAGCCGGTTTCGATGCTCCTGCCAGAGGTCATCGGCTTCAGCCTGACCGGCAAGCTGAAGGAAGGCGTCACCGCCACCGATCTCGTGCTGACCGTCACGCAGATGCTGCGCAAGAAGGGCGTCGTCGGCAAGTTCGTCGAGTTCTTCGGCCCCGGCCTTGACAACATGACACTCGCCGACCGCGCCACCATCGGCAATATGGCGCCCGAATATGGCGCGACCTGCGGCTTCTTCCCCGTGGACGGGGAAACGCTGAACTATATGAACATGTCTGGCCGCGACGAAGAGCGGATCGCGCTCGTCGAGGCTTATACCCGCGCGCAGGGCATGTGGCGCGAATCCGGCTCGCTCGATCCGGTGTTTACCGACATTCTGGAGCTGGACCTCGGCGCTGTCGTGCCGTCCATGGCCGGTCCGAAACGCCCCGAAGGCCGCATCGCGCTTGAAGACATCGGCGCCGGCTTCGCCAAGTCGCTGGAGACGGAATACAAGAAGACCACCGGCCAGACCACGCGCTACGCGGTCGAAGGCGAAGCCTTCGACCTGGGCCATGGCGATGTCGTCATCGCCGCCATCACCTCCTGCACCAACACCTCCAATCCGAGCGTGCTGATCGCTGCAGGGCTTCTCGCCCGCAATGCGGTGGCCAAGGGTCTTAAGACCAAGCCCTGGGTCAAGACCTCGCTTGCGCCGGGTTCGCAGGTCGTTGCCGCCTATCTCGAAAGCGCCGGGCTGCAGAAGGACCTGGACGCGCTGGGCTTCAACCTCGTCGGTTTCGGCTGCACCACCTGCATCGGCAATTCCGGCCCTCTGCCCGCGCCGATTTCCAAGACCATCAATGACAAAGGCCTGATCGCCGCCGCCGTCCTCTCCGGCAACCGCAATTTCGAAGGCCGCGTCTCGCCGGATGTGCAGGCAAACTATCTCGCCTCGCCGCCGCTGGTCGTCGCCCATGCGTTGGCCGGAACCGTGACCAAGGACCTGACCAAGGAGCCGCTTGGCGAGGACAAGGATGGCAACCCGGTATTCCTCAGGGATATCTGGCCGTCCTCCCAGGAGATCCAGGAATTCATCGCCAGGAACGTCACCCGCAAGCTCTTCGCGGAAAAGTACGCCGACGTCTTCAAGGGCGACGAAAACTGGCAGGCGGTGCAGATTCCCGCAGGTCAGACCTACACCTGGGACGACCAGTCCACCTATGTGCAGAACCCGCCCTATTTCGTCGGCATGGGCAAGACGCCCGGCAAGATCGACGATATCAAGGGTGCGCGCGTCCTCGGCCTCTTCGGCGACAAGATCACCACCGACCACATCTCTCCGGCAGGCTCCATCAAGGTGCAGTCCCCGGCCGGCTCCTATCTCATGGATCATGGCGTGGGCGTCGCCGATTTCAACCAGTACGGCACCCGGCGCGGCAATCATGAGGTGATGATGCGCGGTACCTTCGCCAATATCCGCATCCGCAACTGGATGCTGGGCGAGAATGGACGCGAGGGTGGCTACACGATCCATTATCCTACCAAGGAAGAAATGCCGATCTACGACGCCGCCATGCAGTACCGTGCCGAAGGCGTGCCGCTGGTGATCTTCGCCGGCATCGAATATGGCAACGGCTCCTCGCGCGACTGGGCGGCCAAGGGAACGAACCTCCTGGGTGTCCGCGCGGTCATCGCCCAGTCCTTCGAGCGTATCCACCGCTCGAATCTGGTCGGCATGGGCGTCGTCCCCTTCGTTTTCGACGAGGGCGTCAGCTGGAAATCGCTGGGCCTCAAGGGCGACGAAACGGTCGAGATCGACGGCCTCAACGACATCAAGCCGCGCCAGAAGACGGTCGCCAAGGTCACCTATGGCGATGGCACGGTGAAGGAGGTGCCGATCTGGTGCCGCATCGATACGCTCGATGAGCTCGATTACATGAAGAACGGCGGCATCCTGCAATACGTCCTGCGTGATCTGGCCGCCTGATTCTTCATTTGCCATCCAAGAAAACGAGCCGCCGGAGCAATCCGGCGGCTTTTTTCATTAACAATAACCCCAATGTGACTTCTCGTTGATCCAGCGATTGCCTAAAAGTAATTGCGGGTATCGCTTGTGATAGCGGCGTCCCGCGGAGCAATAGCCGGAGGAAGATCTTTGGAACCGACCGTCAGCCGATATTTCCACGCTCCAAACGCGCGGAATCTTTCGCTGTTTGCCGGTCTTCTTGCCTTTTCCGCGCAATTTTCCCCGGCTATCGCGCGTGAGGCGGACGATATGTATGGGCCACGAGCCGCCTCTTCCAGCCGTGGCGTGGTTGAACTCTTCACCAGTCAGGGCTGTGTTTCCTGCCCGCCGGCCGATGTCACATTGAGCGAGCTTGCCAATCGGTCGGATGTCGTGGCGCTCTCCTTCCATGTCGATTATTGGGATTATCTGGGCTGGCGCGACACGCTCGCGACACCGGAAAATACGGCGCGCCAGAATGCGTATCGCAACGCCATGAAGGCGCGCATGATCTATACCCCGCAGGTTATTGTGAACGGCCGGGTTGAGATCAACGGCAACAATGCGGAAGGCATCAAATCAGGTATCGCGCGGATGGCTAGCGGCCCGGGTGGCCTCAGCGTACCTGTTGCTATTACCAGACAGGACGGCCAGCGCATCGTCATCGAGGTGGGGTCTGGCAAGAAACCCGAGACGCCCGTGCATCTCATCGTTGCCTATTTCGATGATCAGGCGACCGTCCCCATCGGCAAGGGCGAAAACAGCGGACGCGCGGTAACCTATCGCAACGCGGTTCGCGATATCGAAACGATCGGCATGTGGGATGGCAAGCCGCTCCGCGTCGAGATTCCCGCCTCGGAACTGGCGAACAAAAAGGCGTCCGGCTGCGCGGTGCTTTTGCAGGAGGTAGGTAACGATAATCGTCTGGGCGGCATTTTGGGCGCATCGATGCTGCGCCGGGGCGCTGACCGGCTGGTGGACTTTTCAGAAAAATGAAGAAGTTTCGGATAAAAAAGAGGCCGGCATTTGCCAGCCCAAAGCTGTCGTGGCTGTTGCCATTTGCGGCTTCTAAAAAGCTGAGTGGTTTTTAGAAGCCTTTAAGGCATGGCGCCTTTGTTGCTGGTTCGGTCCGGACAGCCCATTGGGCGGGGGGCTTGGGGTTGGGCATGTCCAGACCGAACCGTCTCAGGCAACGGGTGGAATGTGCTGGCATAATCGGGCTGCAATGCGAACGGTAAAAGGCGAAAATGTGGCGCTCCGTCACCTATGGATACAGGGTGTAGCGTTTCGTGAGGAATGGGCTGATTTTTAACCGAAGGGTTCAATTTATCTTGAAAAGCGGCCCGCGAGGCTTCACTTTTCATTCATGGAATTGTCATCGGCACTGAGCTGAAGAGGATCTGATGGACGGTGGCGGAAACAAGAGTTCATCCGAAATCGAGGCGCCAACCGTCTCCATCGATGCGGCAAGAGCTGGACGGCAACGGCATACACCGCCGGTAACGTTCAACCGCCATGAACTCAATCAAGTCCTGCGTATCTATGGGCAAATGGTCTGTTCCGGTGAATGGCGGGATTATGCCATCGACCATTTGGACGACCGCGCCGTCTTCTCGATCTTTCGCCGCGCCAGCGAGGTTCCGTTGTTTCGCATCGAGAAAAACCCGAAACTGGCGCAGCGGCAGGGCGCCTATTGCGTCATCGCCGCCAGCGGCTTGATATTGAAGCGCGGTCACGAGCTGGATCGCGTCCTGCGGGTCTTCGACAAAAGCCTGCGGCTGGTTCAGTGGTGATAACTGCGGTTAAAAATTTGCCGGAATAGCTTGAAACAACTCTACCCCTTGATGAAATCTATGAAAGCCCGGAGCGGCGCGGGCACGAGGCGTCGTCCGGGATAGTAAAGAAACGGGCCGGAAAAGCGCGGCCACCAGGGTTCGAGCACGGGTTCAAGAGCACCGCTTTCGAAATGCGGACGCAGCCAGTCCTCGAATAGCCCGACGATGCCGAGGCCGGCGATTGCCGCGTCGACGGCAAGATCGACGGCCCCGCCGGCCTGCACGATCAGCGGCCCTGTGGGGTCGATCAGCACACTCTCGCCGTCGCGCTCGAACTCCCATGGCGGCATCGCGCCGCTGGGAAAGCGGTGGCGCAGGCAGGCATGGTCGAGCAGATCGCGCGGATGCTGCGGCCGGCCTCGGGTCTCGAGATAGGCCGGAGAGGCGGCGATAGCGTAGCGCTGGATACGCGGCCCTATCGGCACCGCGATCATATCCTGCTCCAGTCGCTCTTCGTAGCGAATGCCGGCATCGCACCCGGCGGCAAGCACGTCGACGAAGCTTTCCTCGGTGATCACCTCCAGCCGGATATCGGGATAGGCGGTGAGAAAATGTGGAACGATGCCGGGCAATACCAGCCGCGCCGCGCTGACCGGTACGTTAAGGCGCAAGAGACCCGCCGGCCTGTCGCGATAGTGGTTCGCCACGTCCAGCGCGGCTTCGACTTCCGTCAGCGCCGGGCCAAGCCGTTCCAGAAGACCTTTACCCGCTTCGGTCAGAACAACGCTGCGCGTCGTCCGGTTGAAAAGCCTGACGCCGAGTTGCGCTTCAAGCCGCCGCACCGCCTCGCTGAGGCCCGATGCGCTTGACCCGCTGGCGCGAGCGCCATCGCGAAAACCACCCGCACGCGCCACTGCCACGAAGGCGTTGAGATCTCCCAGATCGATTTTTATTGTTCGCATCTCCGCACAAGCTGTGCCGATTGTACCTGATTGTCGCCGGAACGGACAATGCTTATCTCCAGTTTATCAAACAAGGAGATCGATCATGTCGAATACCGGCCTATCAGACACCTATATGCTCGGCGACCGCACGGTGAACCGGCTTGGCTATGGCGCCATGCAGTTGGCAGGCCCTGGCGTATTCGGGCCGCCGAAGGATCACGATGCCGCTTTGGCGGTGTTGCGCGCGGCGGTGGAAAGTGGCGTCAACCACATCGACACCAGCGATTTCTACGGGCCCCACGTCACCAACAAACTGATCCGCGAGGCGCTCCATCCTTATCCTGATGATCTCGTCATCGTTACCAAGATCGGCGCAAGGCGTGGGTCAGATGCCTCGTGGCTTCCTGCGTTCTCGCCTGAGGAGCTGACCAAAGCCGTGCACGATAATCTGCGCAATCTCGGTCTCACTGTGCTTGATGTGGTCAACCTTCGCATCCTGTTCGATCCGCATGGCCCTGCCGAAGGGTCGATCGAGGCGCCGCTGACCGCTCTTGCCGAACTCAAGCGGCAAGGCCTTGTGCGTCACATCGGCCTGAGTAACGTCACGCCGGCGCAGCTCGCGGAAGGGCGCGGGATCACGGAGATCGTCTGCGTACAGAACATGTACAATATCGCGCACCGGTCGGACGATGCGATGATTGACGAACTCGCTCGCGACGGCATTGCCTATGTGCCATTCTTCCCGCTGGGTGGTTTCACGCCGCTGCAGTCTTCTACACTGTCGGATGTAGCCCGTCGCCTGGGCGCCACGCCCATGCAGGTGGCGCTCGCCTGGCTGCTGCACCGCGCGCCCAACATTCTCCTCATCCCCGGCACCTCATCCCTCGAGCATCTGAAGGAGAATCTCGCCGTGGCGGAAATCGAACTGCCGGAGGAAGTGCTTGCAGAGCTGGACGGAATGAAGAGCATCGCTTGAAGCCGGCTCCGGGGCCGGTTCGTTCATAAATAAAAAGGGCAGCGTTTCCGCTGCCCTTTGCATTTCGTATTGGTTCCGAACATCAGTTCCGGTTGTTGCCCATGAACTGGAGCAGGAACATGAACATGTTGATGAAGTCGAGATAGAGCCTCAGCGCGCCCATCACGATCTTGCGGCCCATCGTGTCGGATGAGTCGCCTTCGAAATACATTTCCTTGATCTGCTGTGTGTCGAATGCCGTCAGGCCGGCGAAGATCAGGACGCCGAGAACCGAGATGGCGAACTGCAGTGCAGTCGAGCCAAGGAAAATATTGACGACCGAGGCGATGATCAGGCCGAACACGCCCATGATCAGGAACGAGCCCATCGCGGAGAGATCCCGCTTGGTCGTGTAGCCATAGAGCGACAGCGCGCCGAACGAGGCGGCGGTCACGAAGAACGTTCGCACGATGGACTGGCCGGTGAAGACCAGGAAGATGGACGACAGCGACAGGCCGACGAGGGCGGCATAGCCCCAGAAGACCGCTCGCGCCGTGCCGACGCTCAGGCTTTCGATGCGGAAGCTCAGGAAAAATACGGCGGCAAGCGGAGCCAGCATGATCACCCAGCGCAACGGGCTGGTGTAAAGAAGCTGGGCGAATGCCGGGTTCGACTGGGCGAGTACCGATGTGCCAAGAGCCGCGACGCCAGTTACGGCGAGACCCAGGGCCATCATGTTGTAGACGCCAAGCATATAGCTGCGGAGGCCCTGGTCGACGCCAGTGTCTACACGGACGCCAGCCGGGCTTCGGGCTTGCATGTTTCGATAGTCAACCATTTGTTTCCTCTTGCGTTGTCCCGTCCGGTGTCGGGGGCGCTCCCCAGGCGCCGCTGGCGGGACACCAGCATGCCTGCCCAAGATTATGGGGATTCACCGCGCCTTTCACAAGTACTTCTCCCATTTCTAGCATGATTTAGAGCGTGATCCCGAAAAGTTGCAGACTTTTCGGATAAGATTATGCGGTGAAATTTAGAGCATGATCCCAGCCATTGTCATGGGTTGCGCAGAACGGAAGCAGCCTTGTGGCCGAGCACGCGCCAAGTGCCCAGAAGGCCGAAGCCCACTGTCAGCACCAGCGCGATGACGACCGTCGAGAGCGCCACATCGGGCAAAAATTGCGCCTGAAGCTGCATCACGCGCGCCACCACATACCAGCCGGCGACGCCGCCGGCGAAAAGAGCGAAGACCGCCGTCGCCAGCCCCAGCATCAGATATTCCAGCGAAAACGCCTTGATCAGGGTGCGCCGCGTAGCGCCCAGCGTCTTCAGCACCACCGCATCGTGAATGCGCGCCCGGTTGCCCGCCGCCAGCGCCCCGCCGAGCACCAGAACCGAAGCGCCGAGCGCAACGGCCGCTGCCGCGCGAATGGCTGTCGCAAGCTGGCTGACCAGATTGTTGGCGACATCGATGGCATCCTTGACGCGCACCGAGGTGACGGCCGGAAAGCCTTGCGTCACCGCGCGCAGCACCTGTGCCTCCCGTTCAGGTGTGGCACTGGGCTCCGTCAGGGTCGCCAGCCATGCATGCGGCGCACCGGCGAAGGTGTTGGGCGAGAACACCATGACGAAATTGATGGCGAGCGATTCCCACTGCACCTGCCGGAAATTGGCGATCCTGGCGGTCACGTTGCGCCCGAGCACGTTGACCGTCACCGTATCGCCGAGCTTGAGGCCAAGCTCCTTGGCTTCCTTTTCGGAGAATGAGACGAGCGGCTCGCCGGAATAATCCTTGGGCCACCATTGCCCCCCGGTGAGCGTCGAGTTTTCCGGGATATTCTGCGCATAGGTGATGCCCCGGTCGCCGCGCAGCACCCATGCGCCCTGCGGCGGAATGGTGAGCTTGGTGACATCGGTGCCGTTGAGCGCCACGATGCGTCCGCGCAGCATCGGCGCGCTGACGATCTTGCCGTCTGGCGCTTCCTGCTGGAGCAGCTTCTTGAAATTGTCGACTTCCGCGCTCTGGATATCGACGAAGAAGAAGTTCGGCGCGTGCTCTGGAATACTCTCGGATATCTGGCGGCGCAGATTGCCGTCGATCAGCGCCAGCGCCACCAGCAGCGTCAGTCCGAGGCCGAGCGACAGGATCACCGAGGATGTGAGCGCGCCGGGGCGATGGATATTGCCGATGGCGAGCCGAAGCGCTGTAGAGCGCACGCGCGGCGCGCGGCGCGCCAGCCATTGCACTCCGGTCGCCACCGCCCGAAGAATCAGGAAGGCGAAAACCGTCGATACGATGAAGATCGTGGCGATCATCCGGTCATAGGCGAAATGGATGGCGAGGCCCGCCAGGAGCAGGATCAGCCCTGCCGCCACGATGACATAGACGGCGCGCGGCCAGCCGCGCTGGTCGAAGCCCTGTTCGCGGAAAAGCGCGGTGGCGGGAATGTCGCGGGCGCGCCCCAACGGCAGAATGGCAAAGGCGAGCGTCGTCACCACGCCGAAGATCGCGGCCATCGCCAGCGCACCCGGATAGATGCCGCCGGCATCGGCGACCGGCAGGAGAGAGGAAAGGCCAGCCGCCGCCGCATAGGGCGCTGCTATCGCAAGGACAAGGCCGATGGCGATGCCGATGAGGGCGATGATGAATATTTGTATGAGATAGGTGAGAAGCACGAAATTGGCGGGCGCGCCCAGGGATTTGAAGGTGGCGATGACGCCCCGCTTGCCGTCGAGATAGGCGCGCACCGCATTGGCGACTCCGACCCCGCCGACGATGAGGGCCGTCAGCCCGA
The DNA here is from genome assembly GCF_003217235.1 of Paramesorhizobium leguminum. Taxonomy (GTDB): domain Bacteria; phylum Pseudomonadota; class Alphaproteobacteria; order Rhizobiales; family Rhizobiaceae; genus Paramesorhizobium; species Paramesorhizobium leguminum. The sequence goes on from NZ_QJTF01000004.1 coordinate 151,675, forward strand.
CGAGCGTCAGGAATTGCGAGAAGCGCTCGATATTGGCCGAAAGCGCAGGGGCCGCATTGCTGCGGGTGCGGATGCTCCACCCCGCTTGCGGAAATTTCTGCTGCGCTTGCGCTTCTATCGCCTTGATGCCGGCTTCAGTCGTCCCGGCGGGCAGGGCAAGCTTGTAGACGTGTTCGACAAGGCTTCCCGGCTGGATGAGACCCGATGCCCTGAGTCCGTCGAGCGAAACCATGAAGCGCGGCGCGAAGCCGAAGCCGTCCGACAGCATGTCGGGTTCGCTATTGATGATGCTGCGCAGTTCGAACGTCGCCTGCCCTAGCGCCACCCGGTCGCCGAGCTTGAGGTTGAGCCGGTCGAGAAGGCCTTGCGATGTGGCCGCGCCGTAGACGCCGTTCTTCGCGCCGAACAGGGCGCCGTGCGGCATCGCCGGCGCGGTCTCCAGCTTGCCGAAGAGCGGATAGGCATCATCGACCGCTTTCACCTCCACCAGCGATTGGTCGGAACCGTCGGGTAGCCGGACCATCGAGCGCATGGACGCGCTTTGCGCCAGCCGCCCCTCTCCCGCGAGGAAAGCATGTTCTTCAGGCGAGGCCTCGCGCTGGTTCAATTCGAACCGCATGTCGCCGCCGAGGATCGACTGCCCCTGTGTGGCAATGCCCTCGCCGATCGACTGCGCCACGGAGTTGACGCCGCCGATGGCCGCGACGCCAAGCGCGATGCAGGCAAGGAAGATGTAGAAGCCCGAAAGGCCGCCGCGCATCTCGCGCAAGGCGAAGCGAAGGGCCAGAGCAAGTCCAGGACGCCCGCCGCTCATGAATTCACCGCGACGATGCGCGTGGCGGCCTCGGTCGCATCCGGTTCGATTTGCCCGGAGCGCATGTGGATTTCGCGATTGCAGCGCGCGGCAAGCGCGGCATCATGCGTGACGAGGACCAGCGTCAGCCCCTGCTCGCGCTGCGCCTGAAAGAGGAGATCGGCGATCTTCGTGCCGGTGGCCGCATCGAGATTGCCGGTAGGCTCGTCGGCGATGAGTATCTTCGGCGAAGGCGCCAGCGCGCGGGCAATCGCCACGCGCTGCTGTTCGCCGCCGGAGAGTTCGCCCGGATAATGCGTCATGCGATGCTCGAGCCCGACCGCCTTCAATTCCCGCGCCGCGATTTCGAAGGCGTCGGGGTGACCGGCGAGTTCCAGCGGAACCGCCGCGTTTTCAAGCGCCGTCATGTTCGGGATCAAATGGAAGGACTGGAAGACGATGCCGATATTGCGGCCGCGAAACGCCGCCGCCTGATCCTCGCTCATCGCGTTGAGCTTTGCGCCCGCCACCGACACCGTGCCGCTGTCGATGCGCTCCAGCCCGGCCAGCACCATGAGCAGCGTCGATTTGCCCGAGCCTGATGGACCGACGATGCCGGTCGATTCGCCCGCTTCGATTGCAAGCGATACCCCTTTGAGAACATGCACCGTGGAAGCGCCGCTCCCGAGGGTCAGATGGACATCGTCGAGAGCGATCATGGGTTCTTTCACGGGCAGAAGTTCCTATATGCTGGATCGAATATGCGAGATCGCATGGGAAGGGCATTTTGATATGGGTTGCCGTCGATGAGATTCAAACCGGTTCATGCATTTGCGGCCATTTTCATGGTCGCCTCGCTTGTTTTTTTCAGCCTGATCCTGGTGCCGATGGCAGAAAGCCAGACACGCGCTGGCGCGGACGGAAAGCCCATTCGCATCGTCGGCTTCGGCGACAGCCTCATGGCCGGCTACCAGTTGCCCCCTGAAGATGCCTTTCCCGCCCGTCTCGAACAGGCGTTGAAGAAGGCGGGTTACAATGTGGCGATAGAGAATGCCGGCGTTTCCGGTGACACCACGGCGGCGGGCCTCGCCCGGCTCGACTGGTCCATCCCCGACGGTACGGAACTGGTCATTCTGGAACTTGGCGCGAACGATGCGCTGCGAGGCATCTCGCCTGACATCGCCGAGCAAAATCTTGACGCCATGCTTGCCCGCCTGAAAGCGCGGGGCATAACCGTGGTGCTGGCCGGAATGCTCGCCCCGCCCAATATGGGTAAGGCCTATGCCGCGCGGTTCGACGCCATCTATCCGCGCCTGGCGGAAAAATACGGCGTGGCGTTTTATCCGTTTTTTCTCGATGGCGTTGCGGCGCAAAAGACCCTGCTTCTGGATGATGGAATGCACCCGAACGCCGAAGGAGTGGCGCGCATGGTTGAAGGCTTCCTGCCGGTGTTGGAGAAGGTTCTGCAACAGAATTAACAGAGGTAAACGCACTCTTTGTTCACCTTGCCCGAACGCGCGAGAACAAACGGCTTGCTCTTCCTCCCATTCGGTGTTTCGCTAGAGGGGTAGAACGATTCGAGGAGGATGCCATGCCGCGTCTTTTCACTGCCCTCGAAATTCCGCGCGACGCCGCGCTCTCGCTTTCGCTTTTACGGGGCGGCCTCATCGGCGCACGCTGGATTGATGTCGAGAACTACCACATAACCTTGCGTTTTTTCGGAGATGTCGAAGGCCATATGGCCGACGAAATCGCTAATGCGCTCGACCGTATCCGTCGTCCGGAATTTATGCTCAACCTTTCCGGCGTCGGCGCTTTCGGCTCGAAGAAGCCGCACAGCATATATGCGGGCGTGGCGCCTTCGTCCGATCTCTTCGCGCTTCAGGCGGAGATCGAGCGCATCTGCCAGCGGCTGGGATTATCCGCTGATCCCCGCAAATTCACGCCGCATGTCACGCTTGCGCGGCTCAAGAACGTCCGCGCCGACGATGTGGCATTCTATCTCTCGTCACGCGGCAATTTCGCCACGGTGCCGTTCCGTGTTGGGCGCTTCGTGCTGATGTCGTCGCGCGATTCGGTCGGCGGCGGCCCCTATGTCATAGAAGAAGCTTGGCCGCTCCAGTCGCGTCGCCAGGCGCCTCCCATACATATAAGTGCGCAAAGAACGTTTTGACGGCCCGTTCCGCTCCCCTTGCGGGCATGGCTTGGGCATCCCATGTTTGACCCGGATTCGGAGATGCGCATGATGGACAAGGTCAAGATCGGCGAAATTCTCGCGCCCGGCAGCGAAAAAACGCAAAGGCGGCGGGAAAAACGAGTGCGCGCCCTGTTCTGGAAAACGGTGCGCAAGGCCGCTCGCTACATCCCCTTCATGGAGGATGTGGTCGCCGCCTATTATTGCGCGCTCGATCCCCACACGCCCCGGCGTGTGCGGGTCACGCTTATGGCTGCGCTTGCCTATTTCGTGCTGCCGCTCGATTTCATTCCCGACTTTCTGCTGCCCTTCGGCTTCACGGACGATATCGCGGTGCTGATGACGGCGCTGCGAGCGGTGCGATCGCACATCACGCCTGCACACCGCGAGGCCGCCCGCAAGGCGCTTGCGAAACTGGACTGATTCGTCCCTTAACCGATGGGTAAGCATAGGTGGATGCTTGTCCGCTGGATCGCTTCGGCGGATCACATTCTCGCCTTTGTTTTGGATGAAATCCGAGGTTCCACAACACCGCTTCAGGGGCTTTGAGCTTTTTCATTCAGAAAAGCATGGCGCATCCGCAAAACTTCACCGTTTCGTAACCCAGATTAAGTCAAATTAAGAGGGAATTGGAGCGGGATAGGCGCGGGGGAATCGCGACGGCCATCCCGATCTCGGGCCGGAATTCGTGCTAGAGTTCAGGCCAAGGTATGAAGCAAACGAAAGAAAACCGGTAGGAACATGCTTGGAAAATCGATCGTCGCGGCTTCTGTGTTCATGATGGGGATGGCGGGTGTGGCACTCGCGCAAACCCCGAGCCAGATCAGCCAGTTCAACGCGTGGGGCGCTTATAGCTACCAGTCGGCCAACGGCAAGGTCTGCTACGTCCTTTCGGTGCCGACCCAGAAGACGCCTGCCAGCGTCGATCATGGCGACAATTTCTTCCTGGTGAGCCAGAAGCCCGGCCAGAATGTCTCGTTCGAACCGCAGTTCATGGCGGGCTATGAGCTGCAGGCCAATTCCAAGGCGATCGTGACCGTGGGCAAACGCAGCTTCACCATGTTCGTCAACGGCAAGTCCGGCTGGATGGAGAACGCGGCGGAAGAGCCGCAACTGATAGCCGCCATGCGCGGCGCCGCGGACATGTCGGTGAAGGCCGTCTCCAAGCGCGGCACCGCCACGAGCTATACCTATTCGCTGAAAGGCATTTCGGCGGCGCTTGCGGCAATTCAGAAGTGTAAGTAGGCTATTGCTTATAGAAATGAGGAAGGCTGGAGGAAACTCCAGCCTTTTTGCTTTGCAGGCTCTCCCTTTCCCTCCCCCTTGCGGGGAGGGTGGCCCGTAGGGTCGGGTGGGGGTGGTGACGATTGTGCTCCAACGGGCGGTCACAGCGCGCTGCCTTCACCACCCCCATCCGCCCGCTCCGCGGGCACCTTCCCCGCAAGGGGGAAGGAGAGCGCTGGGGTGACGCCCAGCCCTTTCCATGCTATGAGCCGCCCGAAATGCGCCTTGCGACTGGCGCAGCGATGGGCGAAGCCCCATATTATCCCGAAATTCCTTGAATGTTGAAAACCCCAAGTTCCTGAAAAGCCGATGTCCATTTCGTTTGACTTGACCATTCCATCCGCGCGTGACGCGCTTGCCCAGGCCGCTCGCGCGAACCTGACGCCGAAGCCGTCGCTTGTCGGCCTGACGCGCGCCGAGATGGGCGAGGCGCTGGCCGGCATCGGCGTGCCGGAGCGGCAGGTCAAGATGCGCGTCGCGCAATTGTGGCACTGGCTCTATGTGCGCGGCGTGGCGGATTTCGCCGACATGCTCAACATCTCCAAGGATATGCGGTCGCTTTTGGCGCAGCATTTCTCCATCGGACGTCCGGAAATCGTCGACGAGCAGATTTCCAATGACGGCACCCGCAAATGGCTGTTCCGGTTTCCCCCGCGCGGCGCCGGTAGGCCGGTCGAGATCGAAACCGTCTACATCCCCGAGGAAGGGCGCGGCACGCTCTGCATATCGAGCCAGGTCGGCTGCACACTCACCTGCTCCTTCTGTCACACCGGCACGCAGAAGCTGGTGCGCAACCTGACGGCGGAGGAAATCCTAGGCCAGCTCATGGCCGCGCGCGATCGTCTCGGCGATTTTCCGGATCAGAACACGCCGGACGGCGCGATGGTGCCCGCCGATGGCCGCAAGGTGACGAACATCGTCATGATGGGCATGGGCGAGCCGCTCTATAATTTCGAGGAAGTGAAGAAGGCGCTGCTCATCGCCTCCGATGGCGACGGTCTCTCGCTCTCAAAGCGCCGCATCACGCTGTCAACCTCGGGCGTTGTGCCGGAGATTTACCGCACCGGCGAGGAAATCGGCGTCATGCTGGCGATTTCGCTCCATGCGGTGCGCGACGATCTGCGCGACATGCTGGTGCCGATCAACAAGAAATATCCGCTCAAGGAACTTATCGCCGCCTGCCGCGCCTATCCCGGCCTTTCCAACGCCCGGCGCATCACCTTCGAATATGTGATGTTGAAGGACGTCAACGACAGCCTCGATGATGCCAAGGAACTGGTGCGGTTGCTCAAGGGCATTCCGGCCAAGATCAACCTGATCCCGTTCAATCCCTGGCCGGGCACGAATTATCAGTGCTCCGACTGGGAGCAGATCGAGCGCTTCGCCGATTATGTCAACAATGCCGGCTATGCTTCGCCGATCCGCACGCCGCGCGGGCGCGACATCCTCGCCGCCTGCGGCCAGCTGAAATCGGAATCCGAACGCATGCGCAAGACGGATCGCCTCGCGCTTGAGGCCATGATGATTGCGGGGCACGGCGAGGATTGAGCAAGTCCAGGAAAAGTGTGCAGCACCTACGCGGGACAAACAGTCCACTGGACTGTTTGTTGATCCCGCTCCGATCCGTCCGGACTTGCGGCTAAAAGATGAGCGACTTTTTTTACCTGATCTGGCGCTTCATTCTGGCATCGATGGGCTGGCTGGCGGCGGTGATCGCCGCCGCCGTTGTCCTGACGACACTGCTCTTCGCCGCAGGCAACCACGGCCCAGCCGATCAGGGCGCCGTGGAAACCATTTTGCAAGTCAGCCTCGCGACCACGCCGTTTACGGTTTTTTACGTGGCGACCGGAACCTTCATTCCTTCGCTTTTCATCATCGTATGGGCGGAATTCGCCTCTCGCCGGGACTGGCTGTTCTATAGCCTCGCCGGGCTGCTGATGGGCGTGGGCATTGTCGGCTACCAGCTTTTTTACAATGCGCAGGCCGGGTCTTCGGACTATGTCCTTTTCTCTGCCACGGCAGCAGCAGCCGGCATCATCGCCGGCTCGGTCTATTGGTTGATCGCGGGGCGGTCCGCTGGGCCGAGGCGCTGACTAATCGTCATCGCAATGCCGGGAAACGCCGGCGAACGGCTGATGGCGCTAAACTCTTGGCCCGGCACGGATAATCCATTCTGCAGTTTGGAACAAATTGAACGCTTCGCCTGTTATATCATGATGCCGGCTATGGTCGCAGGGCATGGTGAACAATGAATAGCGTGTTCTATTATCTCTGGCGCTTCATTCTGGCCTTGACCGGGTGGCTGGTATCGGTGATCGTTGCCGCCTGTATCATGGCCGTGCTGCTCCCCTTCGGCAATCGCGAACTCGCCAATCTGACCGCCATGGAAAAAATATCGAGTACCGGCCTCGAAGGTTTTCAGGCTCTGATTTTTTATGTCGGGGTCTCGACCTTCATTCCTGCCCTTTGGGTCATCGTGTGGGCAGAGTCCACGGCTCGCCGGGGCTGGCTGTTCCATAGCTTCACCGGCCTGCTGGTGGGAATGTACGTCGTCAGTTTTGGTCTCTTCATGCATATGCAGTCCGGACCCTGGAGCTATCCTTTCATTACCGCTGCAATAGCAGTGGCGGGCATCGTCGCCGGGTCCATCTATTGGCTGATCGCGGGGCGCTCCGCCGGGCGCAGACGCTAGACCTCATTTCGCCTGCGTTAGCAAAATTTTGCATGCAAAAGCCGAGAAGACGCCGGCGAACAGCCAGTCGGTGATCCGCGTCACGGTCGGGTTCTTTTTCAGCAAGCCGGCGAATTTGTCGGCTGCGAGGATCATCGGAATGACGAAGGGCAGCGACAGCGGGATGAAGGACAGCCCAAGGAAGAACAGCTTTCCGGGCGCGTGCGGGTCGCTGGCCGAGACGAATTGCGGCAGGAAGGTCATGAAGAACAGAATGATCTTCGGATTGAGCAGATCGATGCCGAGCCCGGTCAACCAATTCTGGAAGAGACTCTGCGAGCCTCCGCCTGTCTTTTCGGGCGAGAAGGCCGAGCCGTTGCGGATCGCCTGGATGGCGAGCCAGATGAGATAACCGGCGCCGACGATCTTTAGCACGAAGAAGGCCTTCGGCGAGGCGACGATCAGCGCGGAGAGACCAAGCGCGACCATTGAGGTATGAATGGCGATACCGGTGCTGGTGCCGGCAAGACAGGCGAGGGCCGCCGCGCGCCCTTGCGCCAGTGCCCGCCCGACGAAGAGCGTCATATCCGGCCCCGGCGTGATCGTCAGGATAACGGATGCGATGGCGAACTGGACGAGGACAGGCCAATCGGGAACAAAAGGCAAATTTGTCAGGAAAGACATTGATTGCGCTCCAAAGGAATGCAGCATGCTAAATGACTTCATAACCAAAAGGAACGGGATAAAATGCTGCTCATCGTTGGAACCGTCCGCTTGCCGCCGGAAAACCTGGCACTTGCGCGCGAGGTCATGCAGGGCATGATTCTGGCAAGCCGGGCAGAAGACGGCTGCGTTGAATATTGCTACGCTGAAGACCTTCTGGAACCGGGCCTCATCCATGTGAAGGAGATGTGGCGCGACCGGATATCGCTGGACCGGCATTTCGCCTCCGCCCATATATCCGACTGGCGCGCCACATGGCCTCGGCTCGGCATCGGCGACCGCAATCTCCGGCTTTATGAAGTCGGCGAACCGCAAGCGGTATGACCCTTCAGCTTGTGCTTGCTTGTGCCTAGCTGATAAAAGACCTGCCGAACTCTCATGGCATCATACGGACAAAGAACATGAACAAGTGGAAAGACGTCAAGAAGGTCGTGCTCGCTTACTCGGGCGGCCTCGACACTTCGATCATCCTGAAATGGCTCCAGACGGAGCTGGGCGCGGAGGTCGTGACCTTCACCGCTGATCTGGGCCAAGGCGAGGAGCTGGAGCCGGCGCGCAAGAAGGCCGAGATGCTGGGCATCAAGGAAATTTTCATCGAGGATGTGCGCGAGGAGTTCGTACGCGATTTCGTCTTCCCGATGTTCCGCGCCAATGCCGTCTATGAGGGCGTCTATCTCTTGGGCACCTCCATTGCCCGCCCTCTGATTTCCAAGCATCTGATCGAGATCGCGAAGAAGACCGGCGCCGACGCCATCGCCCATGGCGCGACCGGCAAGGGCAACGACCAGGTGCGCTTCGAGCTTTCGGCCTATGCGCTCAACCCGGATATCAAGATCATCGCCCCCTGGCGCGACTGGACCTTCAAGAGCCGCACCGATCTGCTCGAATTCGCCGAAAAGCACCAGATCCCGGTGGCCAAGGACAAAAAGGGTGAGGCCCCGTTCTCGGTTGACGCCAATCTGCTGCACTCTTCGTCCGAAGGCAAGGTGTTGGAAGATCCTGCAGTGGAAGCGCCGGAATATGTGCACATGCGCACCATTTCGCCTGAGGCCGCGCCTGACAAGGCGACCATCATCAAGGTCGGCTTCGAGAAGGGCGACGCCGTTTCGATCAATGGCGAGCGGCTCTCGCCCGCCACGCTTCTGGCAAAGCTCAACGACTATGGCCGCGATAACGGCATCGGTCGTCTCGACCTTGTCGAGAACCGCTTCGTCGGCATGAAATCGCGCGGCGTCTATGAGACGCCCGGCGGTACGATCCTGCTCGCCGCTCACCGCGCCATCGAATCGATCACGCTCGACCGCGGCGCAGCGCATTTGAAGGACGAGCTGATGCCGCGCTATGCCGAGCTCATCTATTACGGCTTCTGGTTCTCGCCGGAACGCGAGATGCTGCAGGCGGCCATTGACCTGAGCCAGAAAAATGTCGAGGGCGAAGTGACGCTGAAGCTCTACAAGGGCAATGTCATGGTCATCGGTCGCGAGAGCGGCAAGTCGCTCTATTCCGACAAGCTCGTCACCTTCGAGGACGATCAGGGCGCCTACGACCAGAAAGACGCCGCCGGCTTCATCAAGCTGAACGCCCTGCGCCTGCGCACGCTCGCCGCGCGCGACCATAAGTAATCAGGCTGATATCGCAAACAAGAAGCCTCCCTTTTCGCGAAGGGAGGCTTTTTAGGTTTCGACTGCAATTTTTCACGTCGAGGTGCAAGGTCGGCACCCGAACGCCAGTGGACGCTGAGCATCGGCTTTTCCGGCTTGACTCTTCCTTCACGCGATTCAATACTAGAACAAATGTAGAACAATCATAGAGGTTGGTATTGTGAGCACCGTCGATCTTTCGGCGTTGCGGCGCGCTGTTGCGGCTATTGATGGCAAGGATGCTCAAGGGGATGATTCCCGCCGTTCCGTCTTCACCCTGGGGGTTGATGAGGCGGATCGGGTATTCGCCGGAGGGCTGCGGCGAGGCGCGCTGCACGAGATATTCGCGGCGCAGGCAGGCGATGCGGGCGCAGCGATGGGGTTCGCTCTCGCCCTTGCATTGCGGGCCTCGGATGGCGAGCGCCCGGTCGTCTGGCTGGAGGAAGATGTCGTGGGACGCGAAAGCGGCGGTATCTATCCGCCGGGCCTCGCCGCGCTGGGCTTCGACCCCCAGCGGCTTCTGGTCGTGCGCTGTCCGTCGGCGAAGGATGTGCTGCGGGGCGCTTCCGATGCGCTGGAGGTTGCGGGCATCGGCGCCGTGGTAATCGCGCCATGGGGGGCGCCGAAATGCCTCGATCTGACGGCTTCGCGGCGTTTGCAGCTGGCCGCGCGGGAAGGGGATGTGCCGGCATTTTTGTTGATGCAGGACAATACACCCGGCGGCAGCGCCGCATTGGCGCGCTGGCGGATCGCCGCCGCGCCATCGCAATCAAGCGGTGGATGGGCAAGCGGTGGATGGGCAAGTGGTGGATGGGCAAGTGGCATAGGGACGCCGGGCGCGCCGGCTTTCGACGTCACGCTTTTGCGCAACCGCCAAGGTGCGACAGGACATTGGATCATGGAATGGAATATCGATGAAAACATCTTCAAACCCGTCGAGACATTTTCTGGCGCTATGGTTCCCGTACCTTTCCACCGACCGGCTGCAGCGCGAAAATCCGCAGGGCAGGGCCGTTGATGCGCCGCTCATCGTTGTCGACCGGATCGCCAATGCTCTGCGGCTGACGGCGGTCGATAGCCATGCCGCTGCCGCCGGTCTTCGGATCGGCATGGCGTTGACGGATGCGCGCGCCCTGTTCCAGAATCTGGAGGTTGCCACCGCCGCGCCCGCCGAGGATCAGCGGCTTCTGGGTCAGCTGGCCGACTGGTGCCACCGCTATTCGCCGCTTGTCGCCTTCGATCCGCCGCATGGCATCGTGCTGGATGTCACCGGCTGCGACCATCTCTTCGGCGGGCTGGAAGCCATGCTGCGGGATGTGGTAACGCGCTTGCGCAAGTACGGTTTCGCGGTCAAGGCCGCCATCTCAGGCAATGCCGCCGCCGCCCGCGCGCTTGCCCGGTTTTCGCGGGGCGGTGTTTTTTCCGATGTTGGCGATGACAGCATATTGCGCCTGCCGCTGGTCGCCCTGGAGATTGAGGAGACCAGCCTTGTCGGCTTGAAGCGGGCAGGTTTGCGTGAGCTTGGCGATGTCGCGGCTCTCCCGCGCGCTGCGCTGACAGCACGTTTCGGCGAGGCCGTGGTGAACCGGCTCGACGCGCTTTTCGGCCGCGCCGCCAGGCCTGTCTCGCCGCTCCGCATGGTTCCGGTCAGCACTGCCCAGCGGCGAATGGCGGAACCGCTGATCGCCATGGAGGCGGTCGAGATGCTGCTCCGGCAATTGGGCGATGAATTGTTTTCCTCGCTTGAAGAGCGCGGCGAAGGCGCGCGCGAGATAGAAGCGGCCTTCTTCCGCGTCGACGGTCAGGTGCGCCGCATTGCCGTTCAGGCCGGGCGTCCGCTTGTCGAGACCGCGCCGTTCTTTCGCCTGATCGGGGAGCGGCTTTCCGCGCTCTCCGAGCCGCTCGACGCGGGCTATGGTTTCGATGCGGTGCAATTGGCGGCGCTTCGCGTGGAACGCGTCGTCCACAGGCAGACGAGCCTCGATGTCAGGCGTGAAACGGCATCCGGTATCGGTGCGCTGGTCGACCGGCTTTCGGCCCGTCTCGGCCCCGCACGGGTTCAGCGTTCCTTGGCCGTCGATTCGCATATTCCCGAACGGGCCTTCTCGATGATGCCGGCCATCCACCAGACAGCGGATGAAGCGCTGGCGCGACCGAGATTCGCGTCCGATGGGTACCGCACGGTCGGCGATCCGCCGGCGCGTCCCATTCGCCTGTTTCAGCCGCCGCAGCGCATTGAAGCCGTGGCGGGGTTACCTGACGGGCCGCCCATGCAGTTCCGCTGGCGGCGCGTCCTGCATGAGGTTGCGCTTGCCGAGGGGCCGGAGCGGATCGCGCCGGAATGGTGGCGCGATAATCTGGATGCCAGGGCGCGCGATTATTATCGCATAGAGGACAATGCCGGACGCCGGTTCTGGATCTTCCGCGAGGGGCTTTATGGCCGCGATCATGCGCCCCAATGGTTCCTCCACGGGCTTTTTGCGTGAGACGGGCCATGCAGGATTATTGCGAACTCGCAGTCAGCAGCAACTTCTCCTTTCTGCGCGGCGCCTCCCACCCCAGTGAACTGGTGAAGGCGGCGGTGGAGTTGGGCCTATCCGGCATCGGTATTGCGGATCGCAACACGCTCGCCGGCGTGGTCCGCGCGCATATTGCGCAGCGCGACCTGCAGGAGAAGGGCTTCCCGGTCAGGCTTTTCATCGGTTGCCGCCTGGCTTTCGTCGACGGCACGCCGGATCTGCTCGTTTATCCGCGTGACAGGGCGGCTTACGGCCAGCTCTGCCGCTGTCTGAGCGAAGGCAAGGCGCGGGCGGGGATAAAGGGCGAGTGCCATCTCTATTGGAAGGATTTCCTGTTTAGGGCAAAGGCTTTTCAGATCGCCGTTTTCCCCCCGGATGAGCCGGATGCGGCATTCCCTGCTTTCCTGCATGGAATAAGCCTCGTCGCGCCGGATTCAGTCTGGCTTGCGCTATCCATGCCGCATCGAGGCGCCGATGCGCGGCGGGCGGAAGCGCTGGCTCGGCTGGCACGCGATGCTGGGCTGCCGCTTCTGGCGGTCAATGATGTACTTTACCATGCCCCGGAGCGTCGCCCCCTGCAGGATGTTCTGACCTGCATTCGCGAGCATGTGACGATCGATGCGGCCGGGCGAAAGCTGGAGAAGAATGCCGAACGACATTTGAAACCGCCAGCCGAGATGGCGCGCCTGTTCCGCGCTTTTCCGGACGCGATCGCCGCCACGCAAGCCTTCACCGCGCCCATCGCTTTTTCACTGGATTTATTGAGCGAAGCCTATCCCGACGAGCCGGTGCCACCAGGCAAGACCCCGCAGCAGCATCTGGAGGATATCGCTTGGGAGGGCGCTGAGGAGCGCTATGGCGCGGAAAAAATCCCGCAAAAGGTCCGCGATCTCCTGGAAAAAGAGCTGAAACTGATCGGGAAATTGAAGTATGCGCCCTATTTCCTGACCGTTCATGACATCGTCCAATATGCCCGCTCGCAGAATATCCTGTGCCAGGGGCGCGGCTCGGCGGCCAATTCCGCCGTCTGCTATTGTCTTGGCATCACGGCGGTCGATCCGGCGCAGAGCGACCTTCTTTTCGAGCGGTTCATTTCCGCGGAGCGGCGGGAACCGCCAGATATCGATGTTGATTTCGAGCATGAGCGGCGCGAGGAGGTGATGCAGTATGTCTACAAGCGTTACGGCAGAACGCGCGCGGCCATCGTCGCGACGGTCATCAGCTACCGTTCGCGCAGCGCCATTCGCGATGTCGGCAAGGCGCTGGGCTTGACCGAGGACGTGACGGCGGCGCTCGCCGGCACGGTCTGGGGCATTTCCGGCGGAGGGCTGGAGACGCGCGAGGTGCGGCAGGCGGGCCTCGATCCGCAAAACCCGATGATACGTCGCGCCGTCGCGCTTGCCTCCGAGCTGATCGGTTTCCCGCGCCATCTGTCGCAGCATGTCGGCGGCTTCGTGCTGACGCAGGAGCGGCTGGACGAGACCGTGCCGATCGGGCCGGCGGCGATGAAGGACCGAAGCTTCATCGAGTGGGACAAGGACGATATCGATGCCGTCAAGCTCATGAAGGTCGACGTGCTGTCGCTCGGCATGCTTACCTGCATTCGCAAGGCCTTCGACCTCATTCATCTTCATGGCGGCCGGCGGCTGGAGCTGGCGACTGTGCCGCAGGCGGACCCGGCGGTCTATGACATGCTGTGCCGCGCCGATTCGATCGGCGTCTTCCAGGTGGAAAGCCGGGCGCAGATGAGCATGCTGCCAAGGCTCAAACCCCGGAAATTCTACGATCTGGTGATCGAGGTGGCGATCGTGCGGCCCGGACCCATTCAAGGCGATATGGTGCATCCTTATCTGCGCCGCCGCAATGGGGAAGAGAAGGTGCATTATCCGGCCCCTTCGCCCAAACATGGCGACAAGAACGAGTTGCGCAACATCCTGGAAAAAACCCTGGGCGTGCCGCTGTTTCAGGAACAGGCGATGCGGATCGCCATCGATGCGGCGCGGTTCACGCCCGAAGAGGCCAACCAGTTGCGCCGCGCCATGGCGACCTTCCGGCATATGGGCACGATCCATGAGCTGCAGGAAAAGATGGTCGGCAAAATGATCGTACGCGGTTACGATCCGGTCTTCGCCGAGAATTGCTTCAACCAGATCAAAGGTTTCGGCGAATATGGCTTTCCCGAAAGCCATGCAGCGAGCTTTGCCGTGCTCGTTTATGTCTCGGCCTGGATCAAGTGTCATCACCCGGCGGTTTTCGCCGCGGCCCTCCTCAATTCCCAGCCCATGGGTTTCTATGCCCCGGCCCAGATCGTCCGCGACGCTCGCGATCATGCCGTCGAGGTTCGCCCGGTCGATATCAATTTCAGCTTCTGGGATAGCACGCTTGAACACACCGCGGATGGCACACTCGCCCTGCGGCTCGGCTTTCGCCAGATCAGCGGCTTTTCAGAGAACTGGTCGAAGAAATTATGCGAAAGGCGCGGCGCTACCGGCTATCCGAGCATCGAGGAGCTGCATCGCCGCACCCATTTGGAAAGGCGTGCCTTCATGGCTCTCGCCGATGCCGATGCGTTCGGCTCGCTCGATATTGATCGCAGACAGGCCCTCTGGGGCGTACGCCGTCTGCCGAACGACGAGACCATGCCGCTTTTCGAGGCGGCGCAGGCAGCGGAACTGGCGGACGAGGCAGAGGTTCTGCTCCCGGCAATGGAAATGCCGGAACACGTCATCGTCGATTACGAGACGACGCGCTTGTCGCTCAAGGGACATCCCCTGCAGTTTTTACGCGATGGCCTGGAGAGCGAGGGAGCGATCAGTTGCCGCGAAGCCGCGACGGCGAGAAACGGCCAAGGGGTCAAGGTCGCCGGCGTCGTCACCATCCGGCAGAGGCCGGGCAGTGCCAGGGGCGTCGTCTTTATCACTATCGAGGATGAAACCGGCATCGCCAATATCGTTGTCTGGTCGAAGCTGATGGCGATCCAGCGCAAGGAGGTCATGGGTTCCCGGCTGCTCATGGTCGAGGGCCATGTGCAACGCAGCAAGGAAGGTGTGGTGCATGTGGTCGCGAAAAGGCTTTTCGACCGGTCCGGCGAACTCATTGGTCTCGCAGACCGGGGCCTCGCAGACCGGCCGTACCTGGAGCCGCCGCATGCCGGTTCCGCCCAGTCAGCCGGAAAATCGATTGCCCGGCATCCGCGCAATGCGCGCATCCTGCCGAAATCGCGCGATTTTCATTAATCTTGAAAGATCAAGGGATCCAGGCTCAGGACACCGAGATGGAGTAGAACACCGCGCCATAGTGCAATGCCGCGCCGACGGCGACGAAGGCATGCCAGATTGCGTTATGGAAGCGCAAGCGGCGCCAGACATGGAAGATCACGCCTAGCGAATAAACGATACCGCCGGCGGCGATCAGCCAGATGACGGCGGGAGAGAGCGATGTGACCATTGAATCGTAGATGAGCACGCCGCTCCATCCGAGCGCCAGATAAAGAAGAATGGAAAGCCGGTCGAAGCGGCCTGGCAGGAAGAGCTTGATCGCAATGCCGATAATGGCGATTGTCCACAGTGCCGCCAGTAGCAGCCATGATTGCCCGCCCATCTGGATGACGAAGGGCGTATAGGTTCCGGCGATCAGGACATAGATCATCGAATGATCAAAGCGGCGCAGGAACCATTTCGTCGGCGTGACCGGCCAGATATTATAGACCGCCGATATGCCGAGCGCCGTGACGAGGCTTGTGGCATAGATAATCGCCGCGATGAAAAGGTGCGGCGGGTCGGCGCGAAGTGAAAAGGCGACCATTGCAATCGCCCCTATGACCGCGAAAACCACGCCGACGACATGGACGATTCCATCGGCCCACAATTCGGCGATGTCATAATCCCAGCGAAGTTGCTCCGGTATTTTTAAACGATCAGCCATTGCAACGGGGTGCCTTTCTCAGGGCTGTCCAAAGCAAGTCCAGGAAAAATGTGAAGCGGTTTTCCCGGGAAAAACGGGAACCGTTTTCCCAGCGGACTTGCGTAAAACTCCAAAGCAAGTCCAGGAAAAGTGTGAAGCGGTTTTCCGTCCGGACTTGCGTAAAACAAAGAAGTAACAAGCCCCTGTTACGAAAGCATGAACCCCCAATTTGTCAATCGGATGAGGGGGTAACACCGATACGCACCGGTCGGTCCGGAATGACTGCCGGGGGCGTAAAGGCCGCGGGAAGCGCCGGTTCGGCACTGAACGCTTGCGGCTTCAATCCGGTTTCCTCGAGCAGTCCCTTGCGCTTGGCATCGTAATAAAACCCGCGCGAATAAAAGCGCACGGCTTGCGCCTCGTTGCGGTCTGCCACGAGATAGGCGCCGGCAAGATACTTCACACCATATTTAAGGTTGGTTTCGGCATTGAGCAACCCATTCGCCGGACCAGGATAGCCCATGGCCCGCGCCGTGTCGTGCCTGATCTGCATCAACCCCAGATAGGGACCGTTGCGCGCGGCGGGATTGAATTTACTTTCCCGCTCCACGACACGCCGGACCAAGGGTTCCGGCACCTGATAAGCCGCTGAATATTGAGCGATCAACCCATCGACGCCTTGCTTGGGCGGGGCTGCCACCGGCTCGGCAATCTTCTCCGGTACGGGCGCCACCGGCTGCTCGGCAGTTTTCTCAGGCGCGAGCGCCACCGGCGCGGGCTTTTGCACTTCCAGTTCCGCCGCCGTGCAGGCAGCAAGGACAAGGGAGCAGACGGCCAGTGCGGCAAAATGTGAATTCATGCGCATCAAACGTCGAAATCGGTCCCGAGCCGCTTTTCGAGTTCCACGAGATCCTTCGGCAGGGGCATTCCGTTGGCCTTGAGTTCGTTCAACTTCTCGCGGATGGCCTCGCGGATTTCCGCCGCGCCTTCGGGTTGATTGATCATTTCCTGAAAAAGAAGCGCGATCTCCGCCTTGATGTCTTCGAATGCCATGAGCCTTCCTCTTGTTCCCCACCATTTTAGCACGTTTGCTTGGCGTGGCGAAAGGCCCTCTATCTTCTGGAGCTCTACAGCAGCGGCAGGAGTTCCCTGATCTGCTCCAGATCGCCGGCGGTGAATGTGAGCGGATCGATGTCGATGCGTCCCGTGGCATCGAGGAGGGCGACGGTCATCCATGCAAGCGCGGCAAGCAGGATGAACGCTAGCGCCAGGAGGATGATGAGACGCTTGCCCAGCGTCGAGGGAGGCGCAAGCTCCGGTGGCGAATTGTCCATATCGCTTGGCTCTAATCGTCGTTGCTGGAATTCAGGTCTTCCGGCGGCGTACCTTCTTGCGGAGCGGCGGGGAGATAGCCTTCCTTTACCATCCAGTCGCGCAGGATCAGCGCAATCGCCTCCGTCTTGTTGATGCCGCGATGCTTGGCCGCGATGAAGCGGTCGAGCGCGTCCTGCAGGTCTTGGGGGAGATGGGTGCTCATGCAGTCTTTCCTTCAGAAACACTTCCTCATTGCAACCAAATCGTGGCAATAATTGTCCCGGCCGCGCTGGCACGGCCGGGATTTCATCAGGATTTCGGACAGAATTAGGCGGCTTTGGCCATCTTGAGGCTGGCGAGAATATTTTGCGGCGCGGAAACGCCGTAGGGGTCGGTGTCGCAATTGTCGGAGAAGCCTTCCTCCTCGAACCACTGTTCCACCACGCCATTGTTGATGACCGCCGCATAGCGCCAGGAGCGCATGCCGAAGCCGAGATTGTCCTTGGCGACAAGCATGCCCATCTTGCGGGTGAACTCGCCCGAACCATCCGGAATCAGCTTGATATTTTTCAGGCCCTGGGCCTTGCCCCAGGCATTCATGACGAAGGCGTCGTTGACGGAGACGCAGTAGATTTCATCGATGCCTTCCGCCTGAAATTCCGCGTAGAGCTTCTCGAAATCGGGAAGCTGATAGGTCGAGCAGGTGGGCGTGAACGCGCCGGGCAGGGAGAACAGGATGACTCGCTTGTTGCCAAAATAGTCGGCGGTCGTCTTGTCTTCCCAGCGATAGGGGTTCGGGCCTTCGATGTTCTCGTCGCGCACGCGCGTGCGGAAGGTGACATCAGGTACTTTTTTCACGATCATGGCAGTTCCTAGCATAACAACGATAGGCCGGCTCCGCGGAGGGCAAGAGGGCCTTGGACTTGTGTCTTTAATTGCACGTCGGGAGAAACGCGCCGGCGCGTTTAAACCATGCTGCAATTGCGAAGGAAAGGTTCGAAACGCCGCAGTCGTTCCATCAACTATATGTTTGCACGATATAATCCGCCGGTCGCGATGATGTGACCACCAGTTGCGCATTGGGGATATCGTTGGAAAGCGCACGGGTCCGCGCTTCATCCAAGGTATGGCCATGGTCGAGCCAGCGCTGGATCAGCCGTCGCTCCAGTTCGGCAAACGGCACGTCGAGGGAGATGGTAAGATCGAACAGCGGATGGAGACGGTTCCACGGCGCCTCATCGAGCAGAAGGTAATTGCCCTCGATGATGAGGATGCGATGATTCGCCTGGATGACGGAGGCCCCGGCACGGGCAAGATCGAGCATCCGGTCGAAGACCGGAATGACGATCTCGTCATCCGACATTTTGAGCCGCCCCAACAGCATCTCAAAACCGGCGCAGTCGAAGGTCGGCGGCGAGCCCTTGCGGCTTCTCAAGTTCCGCTGGTCGAGGATGGTGTTGTCGAGGTGAAAGCCGTCCATCGGCACGATGGTCGATGGCCCATCGCCACCCTTGTTCAGCGCATCACGCAGGCCTTCCGCCAGCGTCGATTTGCCCGCTCCGGGCGGCCCCGCGATAGCGACGAGCAGGCGCTCGCCGTCTTCAAGCCGGGACAGGATGGCGGAGGCCAGTTGGTCGCGGTCGATTTGCGTCATGTCAGGCTGCAAGCACATCCGCCGGTGGTTTCATCGCGCCGGTCATCAGGGCCACCGCATCCGACATCGAATAGTCGGAAGGCTTGATGACGGCAAGCCTGCGCCCGAGGCGGTGAATATGAATGCGGTCCGCCACCTCGAACACATGCGGCATGTTGTGCGAGATCAGCACGATCGGCATTCCCCGCGCCTTCACATCCTGGATGAGATCGAGGACGCGGCGCGATTCCTTGACGCCGAGCGCCGCCGTCGGCTCGTCCATGATGATCACCTTGGAGCCGAAGGCCGCGGCCCGCGCCACCGCCACGCCCTGCCTTTGGCCGCCTGAAAGAGTCTCCACTGCCTGGCTGATATTCTGGATGGTCATCAGCCCCAGTTCGGAAAGCTTTTCGCGCGCCGTCCGCTCCATGGCCGGGCGGTCGAGCATCCGGAAGACACTTCCGAGCACACCGGGCTTGCGGATCTCGCGCCCCAGAAACATGTTGTCGGCGATGGAGAGCGCCGGCGAAAGCGCCAGATTCTGGTAGACGGTTTCAATGCCCGCCGCCCGCGCATCCATCGGCGAGCGAAAATGGATCGGCTTGCCGTCGAGCCGGATTTCGCCTTCGTCGGGCGAGACGGCGCCGGACAGCGCCTTGATGAGGCTCGATTTGCCCGCGCCATTGTCGCCGATCACGGCAAGGATTTCGCCGGGATAGAGATCGAAATCCGCCTGGTCCAGCGCCGTGACCCGGCCATAGCGCTTGACGAGGCCGCGAGCGGAAAGAATGGGTTGGGTCGCGTTCATGCCGCAGCCTTTCTGATCCATTGGTCGATAGCGACGGCGGCGATGATGAGCAGGCCGATCATCAGATAGGTCCATTGCGGATCGGTGCCCCAGAGTCTCAAGCCCAGCGCGAAGACGCCGACGATGAGCGCGCCGAACATGGTGCCGAGGATCGAGCCGCGCCCGCCGAAGAGCGAGATGCCGCCGATCACCACCGCCGTGATCGATTCGATATTGGCGAACTGCCCGGCTGTCGGCGAAACGGAACCGAGCCGCCCGATCATCGCCCAGCCAGCCAGCGCGCAGATGAGGCCGGAGAGCACATAGACCGAGACGAGGATGGGCTTGACCCGAACGCCTGAAAGTTCCGCCGCTTGTTCATCGTCGCCGATGGCATAGACATGGCGTCCCCAGGCGGTGTGGTTGAGGACATACCAGAGGGCGAGCACGAGCGCGACGAAGACGATCACGCCGTAGGTGAACACCGCGCCGCCGAGCCGGAAATTTTCCCCGAAGAATTGCAGGATCGGCGCGTTGGCGCTGATTTCCTGCGCGCGTATGGTTTCATTGGCGGAATAGAGGAAGTTCGTCGCCAGGATCACCTGCCACATGCCGAGCGTGACGATGAATGCCGGCAGCCGCACATAGGCGACGAGGAAGCCGTTGATGAAGCCGCACAGCGCGCCGACGGCGAAGCCGCACAGGATGGAGAGTTCCGGCGGCAGGCCGTAGCGGAAGGTGAACTGCCCCATCACCACCGAGGACAGCACCATGATGGCGCCGACCGAGAGATCGATGCCCGCCGTCAGGATCACCAGCGTCTGCGCCGCCGCCACGATGCCGGTGATCGCCACCTGTTGCAGGATCAGCGTCAGGGCGAAGGCGGAAAAGAATTTCGATCCCACCAGCAGCCCGAAGATGACGAGCGACGCCAGCAGCACGATCAGCGGCACGGCAGCCGGGTTCCCATGCAGGAACTCCCGCGCCCGCTGCAGGAACGTCTTGCCGTGTCCTTCGAAGGACGCGACCTCGGCGGGGCTTGCTGGAAGCACTCGCTCGAAATCTTGGGATGGAGATGACGCCGGTGTCGGCTGGGTCATGGGTAGTTTACCTCATCCTCATATGCAGGTGCCTTCCCTCCCCCTTGCGGGGAGGGTGGCCCGGAGGGCCGGGTGGGGGTGGTGACGGTTGTGCTCCAACGGGAGATCACAGCGCGCTGCCTTTACCACCCCCATCCGCCCGCTCTGCGGGCACCTTCCCCGCAAGGGGGAAGGAAGGCGGCGTTTATCCCCAGCACTTCGCCAGCGCGGTCTTCGTATCGATGGAAGGCAACCCCGGAACCGGCTTGTCGGTCACCAGCGTCACGCCCGTATCCACGAAGGTCTTGCCTTCGGTCGGCTTCGGCTTTTCGCCCGTATCGGCGAACTTCTTGATCGCCTCGATGCCGAGGGCGGCCATCTGCAGCGGGTATTGCTGCGAGGTCGCGCCGATGATGCCTTCCTGCACGTTCTTCACACCGGGACAGCCGCCGTCGATGGAGACGATCAGCGTGTCCTTTTCGCGTCCCAGCGCCTTCAGCGCCTCATAGGCGCCAGCCGCCGCAGGCTCGTTGATGGTGTGGACGACATTGATGGCCGGGTCCTTCTGCAGAAGGTTCTCCATGGCCCGGCGTCCGCCTTCCTCGTTGCCGTCGGTCAAATCGCGACCGACGATGCGCGCATCGTCCTCGTCGCCGAGCCGCTTGTCGTCCTTCGGGTCAATGCCGAAGCCCTTGTCGAAGCCCTGATCGCGCAGCACATCGACGCTGGGCTGCGATGCGGTCAGGTTGAGAAAGGCCACCTTGGCATCCTTCGCCTTGTCGCCAAGCGTCCCGGCGGCCCATTTGCCGACCAGTTCGCCTGCCAGGAAATTGTCCGTGGCAAAGGTGGCGTCGGCGGCGTCCGCCGGTTCCAGCGGCGTGTCGAGGGCTATGACCAACAGCCCCGCCTGACGCGCCTTCTCAAGGCTCGGCACGATGCCCTTGGTGTCGGAGGCGGTGATCAGGATGCCCTTGGCGCCGTCGGCGACGCAGGTCTCGACCGCCGCGATCTGGCTTTCCGTGTCGCCATCGATCTTGCCGGCATAGGTCTTGAGGTTGACGCCCAATTCCCCAGCCTTGGCGATCGCCCCTTCCTTCATCTTGACGAAGAAGGGATTGGTGTCGGTCTTGGTGATGAGGCAGGCGCCCGGCTCCGCAGCGCTGGCGGGCATGGCGGCCGCGCCGAGCATGAAGGCGGTGAAAGCCGACGCGAGAATCGTCTTGTTCATGAGTTCCCTCCCGGAACATGCCGGTACGAGCCGGCTTGGATCGAATTATAGGCCGATATCTTCAGTTGCGAAGCCTATCGTTCTTTGAGGGAAACATGCCAAATACGAGTCTGTCAATTAATAAATCCGCTTGATTTATTAATGCTCTGTGCCAAGTTCAAAGGGCGGTATGTCCCTTGGGACGTGCCCTAACGCCATGCGAATCGGTTTAACATTTTGAAATATCGGGATGTTCCGATGGCTGGATCAAAAGCTCCAAAATGCGACCGGCGGTTCAGGAAAAGTAATGGCTGTGGATAGGGAAAGAGCAAGAGCGCACGCCACCGGCGGCTTCAAGCCCGAATATGCATTCGATCACGCTCCCGCCATCAGTCGCGGCTCCAACCAGACCGGCGTGCGCGCCTATAATGAGCGTCTCGTCCTCTCTCTCGTTCGCCGCCACGGGGCGTTGCCGCGCGTCGAAATCGCAAGGCTGACCGGCCTTTCGGCGCAGACGGTCTCCGTCATCATGCGCGGACTGGAGGAGGATGGCCTGCTTACGCGCGGCGAACGCGTGCGCGGGCGGGTCGGGCAACCCTCGATGCCCATGAGTTTGGCGGCTGAAGGCGTTTTTTCCTTCGGGCTCAAGATCGGCCGTCGCAGCGCCGAGCTGATCCTGATGGATTTTCTCGGCAACATCCGGATGCGGCTGCATGAAACCTATCGCTGGCCGGTACCCGATGCGATCAGGAAATTTGCCCTCGACGGCATTGGCCATTTCAGCGCTTCGCTGGATGCGGCGCAGCGCAGCCGCATTGCCGGGTTGGGCATCGCCGTACCTTTCGAATTGTGGAACTGGGTGGAAGAGGTCGGCGCGCCGCAGGCGGATTTGGACGCCTGGCGCGAGGCCGATCTCGTCCGCGAATTCGCCGCCCAGCTTCCCTTTCCGGTCTTCACGCAGAATGACGCCACCGCCGCCTGCGGCGCGGAACTCATCTTCGGGCGCGGGCCTGAATTCGCCGATTTCATTTATTTCTTCATCGGCTCCTTCATCGGCGGCGGCGTGGTGCTGGGCAACACGCTTTACCCCGGACGAACCGGCAATGCCGGCGCGGTCGGTTCGATGCCGATTCCGGGACCGTCTTTTGGGGGCAAGCCCAGGCAGTTGATCGACGCCGCCTCGGTCTTCGTGCTGGAACGCATGTTGCAGGAGCGCGGCAACGATACGAACGCCCTCTGGCTCTCGCCGGAGAACTGGGAGGATTTCGGCGCGCCCGTCGATGAATGGATCGCGCTCACCGCCCGCAATCTCGCCCATGCCATTGTAGCGGCTGCCTCGATCATCGATTTTTCCGCCGCCATCATCGATGGCTGGTTCCCCGTCTCCGTGCGCCACCGCATTGTCGAAGCCGCGCGGATGGAGATATCGGGGCTGGACCTGCAAGGCATCACCGCGCCGGAGATCGTCGAGGGCAAGGTCGGCGTCCACGCAAAAGCCGTCGGCGCCGCCAGCCTGCCGCTTTTCAATCGCTATCTCTTCGACCAGAGCGTGCTGTTCAAGGAAGCGGGTTAACTGCTCGCACAAATTGTTATTTCAAAACAACAAACTTGATCTACTCTGTCGCACAATCAGCACGCAAACGAGTGATATCCAGTATTCGCTTTCGAGCTGCGAATTTCTAACACAGAGGGCCATATGACCGTCCTGACGATTGCCACCAAGCCATATGACGACCAGAAGCCCGGCACTTCAGGCCTGCGCAAGAAGGTGCCGGAATTCCAGCAGGCGAACTATGTCGAGAACTTCGTCCAGTCGATCTTCGATTCGCTTGAGAATTTTCAGGGCGCATTGCTGATCTTGGGCGGCGACGGGCGCTATTACAATCGCGAAGTCATCCAGAAGGTGCTGAAAATGGCCGCCGCGAACGGCTTCGGCCGGGTCATGGTCGGGCAGGGCGGCATTCTCTCGACACCCGCCGCCTCGCATCTCATCCGCAAGTACAAGGCGTTCGGCGGCATCATCCTTTCGGCGAGCCACAACCCCGGCGGTCCGGATGGCGATTTCGGCATCAAGTACAATATCGGCAATGGCGGCCCCGCGCCTGAAAAGCTGACCGAGGCGATCTTCGCCCGCTCGCTAGCGATCGACCGCTATCTGACCCTCGACGCGGGCGAAATCGACATCGACCGGCTGGGCGAGACGAAGCTTGGCGACATGACCGTGGAGGTGATCGATCCCGTGACGGATTATGCGGAATTGATGCAGGAACTGTTCGATTTCGACGCCCTCCGCGCTCTGCTCAAATCCGGCTTCACCATGCGCTTCGATGCGATGCATGCCGTCACCGGCCCCTATGCAACGGAGATTTTCGAGCGCCTTCTCGGCGCGCCCCAAGGGAGCGTGGTCAATGCCATCCCGCTTCCCGATTTCGGCGGCCATCACCCGGACCCCAACCTCGTCTATGCCAAGGATCTCTACGATCTGATGATGTCGCCGCAGGCTCCCGATTTCGGCGCCGCGTCCGATGGCGATGGCGACCGCAACATGATCATCGGGCGCGGCATCTTCGTCACCCCATCGGATTCGCTGGCGATGCTCGCCGCCAACGCGTATCTGGCGCCGGGCTATGCCGGCGGGCTGAAAGGCATCGCCCGCTCCATGCCCACCAGCCGCGCCGCCGACCGTGTGGCGGAAAAGCTTGGCATCGGCATGTATGAAACGCCGACCGGCTGGAAATTCTTCGGCAATCTGCTCGACGCCGGACTGGTTACGATCTGCGGCGAGGAGAGTTCAGGCACTGGGTCGAACCATGTGCGCGAGAAGGACGGGCTATGGGCGGTGCTGCTCTGGCTCAATATCCTCGCCATCAGGCGCGAGAGCGTGCTCGATATTGTGGAAGAGCATTGGCGGACCTATGGCCGCAACTATTACTCCCGCCACGATTACGAGGAAGTCGAGACAAGCGCGGCCAACAGCCTCATCGCGGACTTACGCGGACGGCTGGCTGGCTTGCCGGGCACTTCATATGGAACGCTGACCATCGAAAACGCCGACGATTTCGCCTATCACGACCCCGTCGACCATTCGGTGAGCGAGCATCAGGGCATCCGCATCTTCTTCGACGGCGGCTCCCGCATCGTCTACCGCCTCTCGGGCACCGGCACCTCGGGCGCCACCCTCCGCGTCTATATCGAACGCTTCGAGCCGGACCCGGCCCGGCAGAACCTCGAAACGCAGGAAGCCCTCGCCGATCTGATCGTGGCTGCGGAAGATATCGCCCATATCCGCGAATATACCGGCCGGGAAGGGCCGAGCGTGATTACGTAAGAGGGAGCATGGGTACGCTCGATGTCAATATTTGCACAATCTGCGTTATTGTGACATCCTGCACGGAATGAGGAGATGCAACGATGAACGTATCCATTGGCGACCGCTGGGAGACTTTTGTGGCTGACATCGTGAGGGTCGGCCGTTATGGCTCGGCCAGCGAGGTGGTGCGCGAGGGCCTGCGTCTGGTCGAAGAACGGGAACAAAAGCTGAAAGCGCTCCAGGTCCTGCTCGACAAGTCCATTGCCGACGGCGGCGAGGTGTCGGCTGCCGATATTGATGCTGCTCTGGAGGCAAAGGCGGCCCAGCTGAGCAAAGAAGGTTTTAGAGCATGATCCCGAAAAGTTGCAGACTTTTCGGATAGATCATGCAGCTAAAAAACGTGCCGCAGCTTCGTATGCTGCCTTCAGCACTCACCGATCTTGTCGATATCCTCGAATACGTCACCCGCGAAAGCGGCAGCCTTGTTACAGGCCGCCGCTTTGTCGAAGAACTCCGCCAGAAATGCCGGATACTGGCAGGCCTTCCCGGCACGCTTGGCCGGGCTCGGCCAGAACTGCGCCCCGATATCCGGAGCGTGGCCTTCAAGGGCTATGTCATCTTCTTCCGCTACGCCGGCGATTATTTCGAGGTGGTCAACATCATCGCAGGACACCGCGACATCGACGGGATGTTTTCTTCAACGGAAGAACGTGACATCACGTAGCCCCTCACTCGAACACAATTGCCGGCGCCTGCCTCGTCTGCGCCGCCCGGGCCGTTTCCACGCCGTGCCAGACCTTGGCGGCAATATCGCGATAAATCTTGGCATGCGTACCGGCGGGTTCGCTAACCGTAACCGGCGTTCCGGCATCCGACATCTCGCGGATCTGCATATGCAGCGGCACTTCGCCGAGGAACGGCACGTCGAGGCGCTCCGCCTCCTTGCGCGCGCCGCCATGGCCGAAAATATCGTAGCGCGTGCCGGTATCGGGCGCGATGAAATAGCTCATGTTCTCGACGATGCCGAGCAGCGGCACATCCACCTTGCGGAACATGTTGAGCCCCTTGCGCGCGTCGATGAGCGCCAGGTCCTGCGGCGTCGAGACGATGACCGCGCCGGCGAGCGGCACCTGCTGCGCCATGGTCAGTTGCGCGTCGCCCGTGCCGGGCGGCATGTCGACCACCAGCACGTCGAGCTCGCCCCATTCCACCTCGCGCAGCATCTGCGTCAGCGCCGACATCACCATCGGCCCGCGCCAGACCATCGGCGTTTCCTCCTCGACGAGGAAGCCGATCGACATCACCTTCAGGCCATAATTCTCCATCGGCTTCATGATGCGCCCGGATGCCATTTCCGGCCGTCCCGAAATGCCGAGAAGGCGCGGCATGGAAGGCCCATAGACATCAGCATCGAGAATGCCCACCTTAAGGCCGTTCGCGCTGAGCCCCAATGCCAGATTGGCCGCCGTCGTCGATTTGCCGACGCCGCCCTTGCCCGACGCCACCGCGATGATCGCGCCGACGCCGGGAATGCCGGGCTTGGAAGGCGTTTGGGGTCGTGGCGTACGCGGCGGCGGAACCGCGCCCTTCGGCGCTCCGCGCCGCGAGACGACGCGGGGAGGGGGGGCATCGTCGCTGGTCTTGCCGCCCTTCTTTTCTGCCGTCAGCGTCACCAGCGCGCCCGCGACGCCCGGTATCTCTTTCACCACCTTTTCGGCGGCGGTGCGCAGCGGCTCCAGTTCCCGCGCGCGCTCAGACGGCACGGTGATCGAGAAGAACACCTTCCCATCGGCGATGAAAATATCCGAGACGAGGCCGAGCGTGACGATATCGCTGCCGAAATCCGGCCCTGTTATCGTCCCGAGCCGTTCAAGAACCTGTTCACGCGTTACGCCTGACATGCCATTTCACCTGTTTCATTCTTGACGCTTGAAATAATGCAGTTCGGCGCAAAGACCAATGGCGGACCTTGCGTAAAAACAACGCTGCACGCGTTTGTCGCATGTCAAAATATTCCCGCGCGGGTTATGGAATAATCGCATGAACGCGGCAAAGCGCCGAAAAATGGGAAAACCATGCGCGAAATTCTCTTGAACGGGCGAAATCTGGCGCGCTTCCTCTGCGCACTCGCGCTCGTTCTGCTTGCCTTCGCGCACAAGCCCGTCGATTTCAAATCCGGCGGATACGATCTTGCCGCCTATACCCTGCCCGATGGCACCGTCCCCGTGCTTTGCCAGCCGTCAGGCGGCGATGACCAGGGCGGTCATGATGGTCATCTTTACGGTCAGGATTGCGAGGCTTGCCGTATCGCCTCTGGCCTCGATTGCCCGGTCCCTACGAAAGCATCCGGCCCGCTTCCGGACAGCGGCGCGGTCATTGCAAGTGTTCTGGCGGCTCCAGTCATCCTGCGCGACAGCTATCCACCTTCGGCCCCGCCGCAAGCTCCACCTTTCGTCTGACCTGAACAGCACCATCCGGCCGGCGTCTCGCGCAGCCTGCTTCCCATTGATATCAGGAAAAAGACGATGAAAAAGATGACATGCGCCGCCTTCGCGGCACTCCTTCTCGCATCCACCAACCTCTCCGCGGTCGCGCAGGATCATGCGGGTCATGGCAGCCATGGCAACGCGGGACAGGCCGTGGTCAAGGCTGGACCGATTGCAATTTCAGGCGCGTTCATCCGCGCCATGGTGCCGGGGGCGAAGGTCGGCGGCGGCTATATCAAGCTTGACAATAAAGGCGGTGAAGCCGACCGGCTCGTTGCCGCAACATCGCCTGCGGCCAAGCGCGTCGAGATCCATGAGATGACCATGGAAAACGACGTCATGAAGATGCGCCAGCTCAAGGACGGCATCGATCTGCCGGCGGGCGGAACGGTGGAACTGAAGCCGGGCGGAATGCATCTGATGTTCATGGATGTGATCAAGCCATTCAAGAAAGGCGACACGGTTCCCGTCACGCTTCAGTTTCAGAAGGCCGGCACGGTGGACGTGACCTTCAAGGTCGGCGCCGCCGGTGCCTCTTCCATGGAGCACCAGCACTGATGAATATCAAACTCATCCGTTACGGGCTTTGGGCGGTGGTCGCCGCCCTCTGCCTGTTCCTCACCGCCGTTTACGGGTTCGGCACACTGAAACCCGGCAGCAGCGGGGTGGCGCAGGAACTGGGCGCTCCGTTCAGCCTGGTCGATCAGGACGGCAAGCCGATCACCGAGAAGGCGTTGGTAGGTCATCCGAGCGTGCTGTTCTTCGGTTTCACCCATTGTCCCGATGTCTGCCCGACGACGCTATACGAACTGTCAGGCTTGCTGAAAAAGCTGGGCGATGAGGGCAAGGATCTGCGCGCTTTCTTCATCACCGTCGATCCCGAACGCGACACGCCTGACATCATGAAAGCCTATACCGGCAACTTCACCGACCGCATCACTGGAATCACCGGCGATCCGGCTGAAATCGCCAAGCTGATCAAGGGCTGGAAGGTTTATGCTCGAAAGGTTCCGCTCGAGGATGGCGGCTACACCATGGACCACACCGCCTCTGTTTTTCTGCTCGATCGTGATGGCCGGTTCAAGGGCACGATCGCCTATCGCGAAAACTCAGATGCGGCGCTGGAGAAACTGAAACGGCTGGTGGCGGGGTAACCGGTCGGAGGCAGTATGATATGGGCCTCGGATTCGTTTCGGGGCCCATATATGAGGCATGTTTAAATATGACTATTTTACTCAAATAATGTTTGACATCCGCCGGAATTGGCGGCTTTATCGCCATATAACCTTTGATGCCCGGGCCTTGAACCCGTTCGATTGGAGGACCAGATGATTGGTCTCGATTCCCACCGTTTCGCTGCGACGAAATGGCCATGCGGTCCCGCATTATCGCCTCACTCCGGTCGATTTTGGCCGGATTTCGCCTTTTATACCCGAACCTGCAATCCACAGCTTGAGGAGAGACGGAAATGAATTCACGCACTGAAAAACGTCTCGGCATCGCCGCCGCAGCAGCGCTCACCGTGGCTGCCCTGATCGCGCCGGCCAGCGCTGACAGGAGTCCGCATAGCGCTGCGTCCTTGAGCGCCCATAACAGCGGCGTTGTCCAGTTCGCTTATGCCGAACAGAGTGATGGCAATAGGGCAGTAGGGCAATAAGGCAGTATGTGTATTGCCTTGCTCGCTTACGCCTAAAACATATTCCTTCTACTGCCCTACTGCCCTACTGCCCTACTGCCCTACTGCCCTACTGCCCTACTATTGGGATGCAATTTTCCGCTCCATCCCCTGAGGCGATGATATTTTTTTTATATTCCACCAAAATAGGTGGTTTATGGCATTCACGCATTCTTTCGTGATTGATAGCCTTTGCGAGCGTGATCCGGTAAAGTCGAGAGACTTGGGATACGCGCCAGAACAAGGGTTTCAGCACGGAGATAGCGCAATGGCTCGTTACAGTCTGTCCATCCCCTTCGCGGCGCTTCTCGCCGGCGTCGCGGTTTTCGGCGTCGTTCCGGGAGCGTTTGCCGACCAGACCATTCTCAACGTTTCCTATGATCCGACCCGCGAACTCTACAAGGATTACAACGCCGCCTTCGCCAGGCACTGGCAGGCGCAAGCCGGCGAGGCGGTGACGATCCGGGTCTCGCATGGCGGTTCCGGCAAGCAGGCCCGCTCCGTCATCGATGGCATCGATGCCGATGTGGTGACGCTGGCGCTCGAAAGCGACATCACCGCCATCGTCAAGCAGTCCGGCCTCATCAATGCCGATTGGCGCCAGCGCCTGCCGAACAATTCCGCGCCCTATACCTCGACCATCGTGTTCCTCACCCGCAAGGGCAATCCGAAGGGCATCAAGGATTGGGGCGATCTCATCAAGGATGGCGTCGAGGTCATCACGCCGAACCCGAAGACTTCGGGCGGCGCGCGCTGGAACTATCTGGCGGCCTGGGCCTGGGCCTCCAAGCAGTATGGCGGTGATGAAACGAAAATAAAGCAGTACATGAGCGACCTGTTCAAGCACGTGCCTGTTCTCGATACCGGCGCGCGCGGCGCGACGACCACCTTTGTCCAGCGCCAGTTGGGCGACGTGCTGCTGGCATGGGAGAACGAGGCCTATCTTTCGGTCGCGGAGTTCGGCGCCGATGCCTTCGACATCGTGGTTCCGCCGCAATCGATCCTCGCCGAGCCTCCTGTCGCCGTGGTCGACAAGAATGTCGACACGAAGGGTACGCGCAAGGTGGCGGAGGCATATTTGCAGTATCTCTATTCCGAGGAAGGGCAGCGCATCGTTGCGAAACACTTCTATCGTCCCGCCAAGCCCGAACTGGTCCCCGCTGACGAGCGCGCCAAACTTCCGGACTTGACGCTGGTGACGATCGATGATCCGATTTTCGGCGGCTGGAGCAAGGCGCAGCCCTATCACTTCGGCGATGGCGGCACGTTCGATCAGATATACAAGCCCGGCAAATAAACAGGCGCTCAGGGCAGCGGGGACGTAAGTGGGAACGATGATAAAATGACCTCCATTCCTGTCGCTTCGCGGGCAGGGTGGCAATTGAAAAGGCCGAGCATCATTCCCGGTTTCGGGCTGACGCTCGGCTTTACGCTTGCCTACCTCACGCTGATCATTCTCATCCCGCTGTCGGGCCTCGTCTGGCGCACGACATCGCTGGGCTGGTCCGGCTTCTGGGCTATCGCCACCGACTTGCGGACGCTGCGGGCGCTGGAGACAAGCTTCGGCACGTCGCTCATCGCGGCATTGATCAATGTCGTGTTCGGCGTCATCGTCGCCTGGGTGCTGGTGCGCTATCGCTTTCCCGGCCGACGGCTGGTCGATGCCATCGTCGACCTGCCCTTCGCGCTGCCCACCGCTGTTGCCGGCATCGCGCTGACGGCGCTCTATGCGCCGAATGGCTGGATCGGCAGCCTCGTCGCGCCGCTGGGCCTGCGCATTGCCTTCACCAAGCTCGGCATCGTCGTGGCGCTGGTCTTTATCGGCCTGCCCTTTGTCGTGCGCACGGTGCAGCCGGTCATGGAAGAGATCAGCCGCGAGATCGAGGAAGCGGCGGCGACGCTTGGCGCGAGCCGTTTCCAGACGATCTGGCGGGTCTTGCTGCCGGGCCTGCAGCCGGCGATCCTCACCGGTTTCGCGCTCGCCTTCGCCCGCGCCGTCGGCGAATATGGTTCCGTCATTTTCATCGCCGGCAACACGCCCTACCAGACCGAGATCGCGCCGTTGCTGATCGTGATACGTCTGGAGGAATATGATTATGCCGGCGCTACCGCCGTTGCCACAATCATGCTGATCATCGCTTTCGTGATGCTCTTCATCATCAACCTGATCCAGGCGTGGAGCCGCAGGAGGTATGGCTATGGCGCCTAATCCGGTAAAGGTGCGGCGGCGCTCGGCTAAGCCTCGCCATGCCAGCGCGGTGACGGAGAGCCCCGGCGCGCGTTATGCCCTGCTGGCGGTCGCGTTCGTCTTTCTCGTCCTGTTTCTCGTGCTCCCGCTCGTCTCGGTTTTCGTCGAGGCGTTCAGGAAGGGCGCTGGCGAATATATCGCCTCGCTCATCGAGCCGGACGCGGTCGCCGCCATTCGGCTGACATTGCTTGTCGCCGTCATCGCGGTGCCGCTCAATGTCGTCTTCGGCGTCGCAGCCGCGTGGGCGATCGCCAAGTTCGAGTTCAAGGGCAAGGCGTTCCTGACGACGCTGATCGACCTGCCATTTTCGATCTCGCCGGTCATTTCCGGCCTTGTCTTCGTCCTGCTTTTCAGCAGCCACAGCCTGCTAGGGCCTTGGTTCAAGAGCCACGGCATCGAGATCCTGTTCGCCGTTCCCGGCATCGTGCTGGCGACGATCTTCGTCACCTTCCCCTTCGTCGCGCGTGAACTGATCCCGCTGATGCAGGAGCAGGGCACCGGCGATGAGGAGGCGGCGCTGTCGCTGGGCGCGAACGGCTGGCAGGCCTTCCGCTATGTGACGCTGCCCAACATCAAATGGGGCTTGCTCTACGGCACGCTTCTCTGCAACGCCCGCGCCATGGGCGAGTTCGGCGCCGTGTCGGTGGTCTCCGGCCACATCCGCGGCCTGACCAACACCATGCCGCTGCATGTGGAAATTCTCTACAACGAATATAATTTCGTCGCCGCCTTCGCGGTGGCATCGCTGCTTGCCCTGCTTGCGCTCGTGACGCTGGTTTTGAAATCGCTTCTGGAGATGCGATACAGCGCTGAGTTGGCGGCCGATAATCACTAAGGGGACTGATTGAATGGAAGTTCGCGTTGTCGATGTGCGCAAGGAGTTCGACCGGTTTCCGGCGCTACACAATGTCTCGCTCGATATCAAATCGGGCGAGCTGATCGCTCTGCTTGGCCCTTCCGGCTCCGGCAAGACGACCCTGTTGCGCCTCATCGCCGGGCTGGAATCTCCAACGGAGGGAACGGTATTCTTCGGCGACGAGGATGCGTCGCAAAAGACCGTGCAGGAGCGCAATGTCGGCTTCGTCTTCCAGCATTATGCGCTGTTTCGGCACATGACGGTGCTCGACAATGTCGGCTTCGGCCTCAAGGTGCGCCCGGCCTCAAGCCGCCCGGCGAAGGCGGAAATTCGCCGCCGCGCGCTGGAACTGCTCGATTTCGTCCAGTTGAACGGGCTGGAAAAGCGCTATCCGGCGCAGCTTTCCGGGGGTCAGCGCCAGCGCGTCGCGCTCGCCCGCGCCATGGCCATCGAGCCCAAGGTACTCTTGCTAGATGAACCCTTCGGCGCGCTGGATGCGCAGGTGCGAAAAGAGTTGCGCCGCTGGCTGCGCGAAATCCACGACAAGACGGGCCATACCACGATCTTCGTCACCCACGACCAGGACGAAGCGCTGGAACTGGCGGATCGGGTTGTTGTCATGAGTCAGGGCCGTATCGAGCAGGTCGGTACGCCCGACGAAATCTACGACCGGCCCAACTCACCCTTCGTCTATGGCTTCATCGGCGAATCGAGCTCGCTGCCCGTCGAGGTCAAGGACGGCGCGGTGTGGAGCGCTGACGGTGACACCGGTCTGTCTGCAGAAGGCACGCCGGACGGCGAGGCGACGCTCTATTTCCGCCCGCACGATGTGGAACTCTTCGACGATAACGAAAACAATTCCTGCTCGCTCGCCGGCACGGTGGTGACAAGCCGCCGCGTCGGCGGCACACGCCGGGTAGAGCTGGAAATTGGAGACAGCCGCGCGCGCGTCGAGATAGAAGTTCCCGCCGATTATCCCGCCGCCGACAAAAGCCGCATCGCCTTCAGGCCGAAGCACTGGAAGCTGTTTCCGGGCAAGGCGGGGTAATCAACTGTTCCAGGGCGAGATGAGATCGAGGCCCGTCGTTGCGAAATCACGCAAATTGCGCGTCGCAAGACTGCCGCCATTGACACGCGCGATAGCGGCAATCATGCCGTCTGAGGTAGACATCGGACGTCCCATGCGGGCAGCATTCCCCGCGATTTCTCCATAGACCAATGCCGCCGCTTCAGTGAGGCCGAAAATGCGACCGCTGAAGCGTTGACGCCAGTCCGACAATCTTTCCTCCAGTTGTGGGGAGCGCTGATCAGGTCTAATTCTGAAAATACCGAACGTAATTTCGGCGATTACCACCGTTGGCAAGGCCAATTCCGCGTCATGCCGGGCCAGCCATGCCATAATGGCTTCATGCGGCGCC
The DNA here is from genome assembly GCF_003217235.1 of Paramesorhizobium leguminum. Lineage (GTDB taxonomy): Bacteria > Pseudomonadota > Alphaproteobacteria > Rhizobiales > Rhizobiaceae > Paramesorhizobium > Paramesorhizobium leguminum. The sequence goes on from NZ_QJTF01000004.1 coordinate 185,415, forward strand.
CTTTTCATGGTTTCCGATACGATGTTGGTATCGAGAAAAATCAAAGATCTATGCCATGATTGGGTTTGCGATTTTCGTTGATCAGCGCGTCGAGATCAATGTCGGTATCGATCCCCTTCGCAAGCCGCGCATAGAACTCCGCTGCAGGCTCGCGCGCGGCCTCGCGGACTTCGTAGGATTCAAGTGCCCGCTCCACGATATCGGCGATGGAACGGTTCTCCCGCTGTGCGAGTTTGCGCGCAAGCTCCCGGGCTTTCGCGCTGCGTACTGAAAGTTGTGGTTTGGCCATTGGCTAACTCCCTTCGGAGTTGAAGAGCTTCTTCCAGGGATGAATATAACCCTTCGCCATTTTGCCATCAAGATGGCAGGAGACGGCTGGCCGGCACGCGGTTGAATAAAACCGCCTTGCGGACGCCTTTCTTCTAACGCAAAATTAACGGGCTGAACTATTTGTGCGTTGCGGATGAATCGATTTAGCCGAACTCGGAATTCGCTGACGCATTTTGGCCAAAACTAGTCAGCAACCCGGATGGCTGGAGCACATCTCGGTCCGCAATAAAAGCATGACCTTATCCGAAAAGTCTGCAACTCTTCGGATAAGGTCATGCTGCTAGAAAAATGAAACTGTCTCAATTCATAAGGCTGCAAGGGCATATGCCGGCTTCGTATTCTGTATCGTTGTTCTTTTCCCGCAAGCTGGATGGCAAATTTCTTGCCGAATTGCCCATTCCCATCCGGGCGTCGTATAAAACGCCCGAAGATCTGGAGAAGCTCGCAGCTAGCGTTGCGCGGGGCGAGAATATCCGTTTGCCGGAATATGAGCCTTTCACCTTCGACCAGCGGCTGTCTGAAGATGCCCGACTGATCCTGCACGTCTACCGCACCTCCGATGTTGCTTCCCGCGCGGGTGAAACGATCACCCCGGCCGCGCAATGGCTGCTCGATAATCATTATACGGTGGACAAGAACATTCAGCAGGTGCGCCGCGATCTGCCCACGCGCTTCCTCAAGCAGTTGCCGCCTTTCCCGCCGGTCGAAAACATGCCGCGTATCTTCGCGCTGGCGTGGCTTTATGTGGCCCATACCGACAGCAATTTTTCACTGAAAACGCTGACGGCCATCGTCAATGGCTTCCAGACCGTCGAGCCCTTGCGCATCGGTGAATTGTGGGCGCTTCCTTCCGCCGTGCGCTTCGTGCTCATCGAAAACGCGCGCCGTCTGGCGCTGCGCGTCGAGCGCGCGCGCGGGATGCGCAATTTCGCCAACAAGGTGGCCGACGAGATAGCCCTTGCCCAGTCCAAGGAGCAGTTGACCCAGGTTCTGGCGCAATATGCCGACGCGGCCCGCGACAGCACCTTCGCGACGCATCTTCTCTATCGCCTGCGCAACAGCCCGAACGATGTCGGCGCCGCCGCCGACTGGCTGGAAGAAGAGCTTGAGAAACACGGCAGCGATGCCGAGGATGCCATCATACAGGAACACGCCCGCCAGTCCACCGGTGGCGTGTCGATGGGCAACGTCATCCGCAGCCTGAAGGCGATCGATGACGTCGACTGGACTTCATGGTTCGAGACTGTCAACGAGGTCGATGCCATCCTTCGCAAGAACAGCGATTTCGAGAAGCTCGATTTCCGTTCGCGCAATGCCTATCGCGTGACGGTCGAGAAGATGGCGCGCCATTCGCCGAAAAGCGAAATCGAGATCACATGGGCTGCATTGAAGCTTGCTGAAGATGGCAACCGCGCCGAAACCGCCGGCCATGAGGAAGCCAAGGGGACCGGCGCTGTCGCCTATTATCTGGCGGGCGACGGCAGGCTGGAGCTGGAGCGCGTATGCGAATACGAGCCGCCTTTGTCGTTGCGCCTTTTGCGTTCCTACCGGGGCCTCGGCCTCTGGGGCTTGGCGGCGCCGATCACGCTTTTCACACTCATCACGCTGGCGCTTGTGCATTATTGCCTCGGCGCCTTCGGCCTGTCCGCGAGCGCAGCCTTCGCTTTCACGCTTCTCGCCGTCTTCCCGGCGGTGGATGGCGCCTATGCGCTGTTCAACTCGCTGGTGCCATTGTTCGTCCAGCCGACCCGGCTTATCGGTTATGAGTTCAAGGAGGGGCTTCCGGCGGAAGCGCGCACGCTGGTCGCGGTGCCGACTCTCATCACCTCGCGCGATTCCGTTGACGAGCAGATCCGCAATCTCGAGGTCCATTACCTCACCAACCCGCGCGGCGAGATTTATTTCGCGCTGGTCAGCGATTGGGTCGATTCGAAATCCGAAATAACGGCAGCGGACATGGAGGTGCTCGAATATGCGCGCGCCGAAATAGACAAGCTGAACTATCATTATACGGGCGAGGGGCAGCCGCGCTTCTTTGTCCTGCATCGCCGCCGTCTCTACAACCCCGGCCAGGGCTGCTGGATGGGCTGGGAGCGCAAGCGCGGCAAGCTGCACGAGCTGAACCTGCTGCTGCGCGGCGATCAGGATACGAGCTTCTTCCCCGCCGATCCGCGCCTGCCCATGGACGTCAAGTTCGTCATGACGCTCGATGCCGATACGCGACTGACGCCGGAGGCGGTCACCCATCTCGCCGGCAAGCTCAGCCACCCGCTCAATCGCCCCGTCTTCGATGAAAAGACCGGCGACGTCGTACGCGGCTACGGCATTTTGCAGCCGCGCGTCACGCCGTCGCTCACCACGGGCGACGATGCCTCGTTCCTGCAGCGCGTCTTCTCGGTCAATCGCGGCATCGACCCTTATGTCTTCGCCGTTTCCGACGTTTATCAGGATCTCCTGGGCGAGGGCACCTTCACAGGCAAGGGCCTTTACGAGATCGACACCTTCGAAAAGGCGCTGGCTGGGCGCATCGAGGAAAATGCCGTCCTCAGCCACGATCTTCTTGAAGGCGGCTATGCGCGCAGCGCGCTGGTCAGCGATGTCGAAGTCGTCGAGGATTATCCGACGGGCTACAATGTCGATATCTCGCGCCACCATCGCTGGGCGCGCGGCGACTGGCAGCTTCTGCCTTATCTTTTCTCGACCGATCGCGGCGTCAATTCGGTCACCCGCTGGAAGATGGCCGACAATCTGCGCCGTTCGCTCAACCCCATCTTCTGGGTCATCGCGTCCGTCGCCGGCTGGTCTTTCCTGCCGCTTGGTGCGGCTGCTTTGTGGCAGTTCTTCCTGCTGGCGAGCATGTTCGTCGCGCCGACCTTCGGTTTGCTGAGAAACCTGCTGCCGCCCGGCATGGACTATTCGTTCAAGGGACACCTCCAGTCGCTTCTGACCGAGGTAATGCTCGGCGCGGCGGATGTAACACTGCGTACCACCTTTATCGCTAATTCAGCATACCTGATGGCCGATGCCATCGTGCGCACCATCTATCGTCTCACCATATCGCATCGCAATCTGCTGGAATGGCGAACGGCGGCTCAGGCGAAATCCTCGCCTGATACACTCGCCTATTATACGCGGCTGATGTGGCCGGCGATGGCCATTGCAATTGTCGCATTCCTCATCCCGCTCTCGGTATTGAGCAAGGCGATCCTGGTCGCGGTGCCCTTCGCCGCCGCATGGTTCTTCTCCCCCCTCATCGCCTGGCTCGTCAGCCGCTCGGCCAAGCCGCAGGACATGCTGGAGGTCCGCTCCGCCGACAAGGCCGATTTGCGCCGCTACGCCCGCCGCACCTGGCGCTTTTTCGAGACGTTCACGACGCAGGAGCACAATCATCTTCCGCCGGACAATTTCCAGGAAGATCCGTTCCCGGTCGTGGCGCCACGCACCTCGCCGACCAATATCGGCGTCTATCTTCTCTCCGTCGTCGCCGCACGGGATTTCGGCTGGATCGGCTTTGCCGACGCGCTGAGCCGCATCGATGGGACGCTCGTCACCGTCGAAAAAATGGAGAAATATCGCGGCCACCTCTATAATTGGTATGATACGACCAGCTTGAAGCCGCTGATGCCGCTTTATGTTTCCGCTGTCGATAGCGGCAATCTCGCGGGCCATCTGGTCACGCTTTCCTCCGCCTTGGAGGAATGGGCCGAGGCGCCGTCCGTCTATCTCCAGAGCGATCTCGACGGCATTCTCGACGTCAACGACATTCTGGAAGAGACGATCGGGGAAATCCCCGACGACCGGCGCGTCCTGCGTCCACTGCGCCGCCGCCTGGATGAGCGCATATCCAATTTCCGCCGTGCCGTTCGCTCGGTGAAGGAGGAGCCGGAAACCGCCTCCTTCCGCACGATCAACCTTGCCCTCTTCGCCAATGACATCGTCAAGTTGACGGACGAGTTGAACAGCGAGATCGGCACGCCGGAAAGCCTCGCCGCCAGCCAATGGGCGCGTATCCTCGTCGATACCTGCAAGGCGCATACGGATGACGCCATCGGCGAGCATGACACCGACATGCTGCGCGACCGGCTGCGCGGGCTTGCCACGCGCGCAAGGCAGCTCGCTTTCGACATGCAGTTTGATTTCCTCGAACGCAAGGAGCGTCGCCTGCTCTCGATCGGCTACCGTGTGCAGGAAAACGAGCTGGATGCGAGCTGCTACGATCTGCTCGCTTCGGAGGCGCGGCTGGCCAGCCTCTTCGCCATCGCCAAGGGCGACATTCCGGTCGACCATTGGTTCCGCCTCGGACGCCTGCTCGTTCCCGTCGGCTGGAAGGGGGCGCTGCTCTCCTGGTCCGGCTCGATGTTCGAATATCTGATGCCGCCGCTGGTGATGCTCGAGCCGCTGGGCTCGCTGCTCGACCAGACCAACAGGCTCGTGGTCAAGCGCCAGATCGAATATGCGACGTCGCGCGGCTTGCCCTGGGGCATTTCGGAAGCCGCCTACAATGCGCGCGATCCGGAGATGAATTATCAATACACCAACTTCGGCGTGCCGACGCTGGGCTTGAAGCGCGGCCTTTCCCGCAATGCGGTGATCGCACCTTATGCGAGCCTGCTCGCCGCGCAGTACCAACCGGCGGAAGCGGTGGCCAATCTGAAGCGCTTGAAGGCGCTGGGCGCGCTCGGTCCCTATGGCTTCCACGATTCGGTGGATTTCACCCCGTCGCGCGTCCGCGAAGGAGAGAAATGCGCCATCGTTCGCAATTACTATGCGCACCATAGCGGCATGTCGATCATCGCCGTTGACAACATCATTTTCGATGGCCGCATGCGCGAGCGTTTCCATAGCGATCCGGTGATCGAGGCAGCGGAGTTGCTGCTGCAGGAAAAGGCGCCGCGCGAGATCCCGATGGTTCATGCCAAGACGGAGAACCCGATGCGCGTCGATGATGGCGGTTTCGACGATGCGCCGATGCGCATCATCGACAATCCGCTGAAGGCGCCCCGCTCCACGCAGCTCATGTCGAATGGCCAATACGCCGTGATGCTTACCGCCAATGGTTCCGGCTACAGCCGCTGGAACAATCTGGCGATCACCCGCTTCAAACCGGACGCCGCCGAGGACATGCAGGGCACATTCCTGTTCCTGCGCGATGTGGAAACCGGCAATTGGTGGTCCGCTACCGGCGAGCCGACCCGCGGCATCGAGGAAGAGGCGAAGACGGTATTCACCGACGACAAGGCGGAATTCTTCAAGACATCAGGCGATATCAAGACGGTGGTCGAATGCATCGTCGCCTCCGAATCGAATGGCGAAGGCCGCCGCATCGACATCATCAACACCAGCGGGCGCGATCGCGTCATCGAGGTGACATCCTATGCCGAGTTGGTGCTTGCTCCCGATGAATCGGACAGCGCCCACCCGGCATTCTCCAAGCTGTTCGTGGAGACGGAAATCTCAGCCAACGGCACGACGGTCTACGCCACGAGGCGCAAGCGCGCGCCGTCCGATCCCGATATCCATGTCGCGCATTTCGTCGCCGATCTCTCCGGCGCCGCGCGTGAGGCAGAGGCCGAGACGGACCGGCGCGTGTTCATTGGCCGCGGCCGCACCCTGCGCAATCCGGCTGCATTCGATCCAAAGGCGCAACTGCTGGGCAGCCAGGGCTGCGTGCTCGACGCTGTCGCCTCCGTGCGCTGCCGCGTCCGCGTTCCCGCGCGCAAGAAGGTGAGCCTGGTCTTCTGGACGCTTGCCGGCGATTCGCGCGCAAGCGTGGAGGAAGCCGCAGCGCGTTATCGTCATCCCGAGTGTTTCGCGCGCGAGTTTTCCTTGTCATGGACCCGCTCGCAGGTTCGCCTCCACCATATCGGCATCGGCCCGTCGCAGGCGGCGGAGTACCAGAAGGTGGCGACTTATCTCCTCTATCCTGACCGCGCGCTGCGTCAGTCGCCGGAGGCGATCGCCAGCGGGCTGGGCAAGCAATCGGAACTCTGGCCGCTCTCGATATCGGGCGATTTCCCGATCTTTGCCTTGCGGATGGACGACGAGGCCGCGCTCGACGTGCTGCGCGATGTGTTGAAGGCACAGGAATATTGGCGCGCCAAGGGGCTTGTGGTGGATATCGTCGCCATCAACGAGCGCGCCTTCTCCTATGCGCAGGATTTCCATCGCGGCATCGAATGGGTATGCGATAATTATCGTGCCCGCGGCGCCTGGGCCGGTCCGCGCCAGCACATCTTCGCGGTGCGCCGCGACCAGATGAGCGAGGAGACCTACGACACGTTGCTGGCCTCCGCCCGTATAGTCATGCATGCGCAGAACGGCTCGCTCGCCGAGCAGCTTCGTCGCACCGAGGAGATATCCGGCGATCTCGCGGCGCGCAGCGAAAGCCTTGCCGAGATCGAAACCGTGCCTGTTGTCGCCGAGCGCTCCGCTGAAACGGCAAAGCCGCCGGTCAAGACATTGGCTGCTCCGTCGCGGGAACTTGTCCGGGAACTTGCGCTGCCGGATGGCGCAGGCCTGCAATTCTGGAACGGTTATGGCGGCTTCGACGCGGCGGGTGATTACGTTGTCCGCCTCAACGGGCAGCGTGTCACGCCGCATCCGTGGATCAACATCATCGCCAACCCGAACTTCGGCTTCCACGTTTCGGCTGAAGGCGCGGCCTTCACCTGGGCCGGCAACAGCCGTGATTTCCAGTTGACGCCCTGGGCCAATGACCCCGTATCGAACCGCCCCGGCGAAGCTATTTATATCGTGGATCTCGACACGGGTATTGCCTCTTCGCCCGTCGCCGCTGTCCTGCGAAATGAGGATGCGGCCTATGAGGCGAAGCATGGCCATGGCTATTCCAGTTTCACAACCGAACAGGATGGCCTGACGCAAACGCTCACCCACACGGTCGATCCGGACCAGCCGGTGCGGATGTCACGGCTCGTCCTGGCCAATCACGGTCGCCTGCCGAAGCGGCTGCGCGTCTATGGCTATCTGGAATGGGTGCTGGGCAATGTCCGCGCCAGGACCGCGCCGTTTATCGTACCGGCGCATGATGCCAAGCTTGGCGCGCTCTTCGCCCGAAATCCTTATCAAGTCGATCGTTCCGGCGATGTCGCCTTCTTCGCGGCATCGCGCAATCCCTCTTCCGTATCGTCGGATCGTGTCGAGTTCATCGGCAACACCGGTTCGGTCGAGCGGCCGGATACGGTCTTGCAAGGCAGGCCGCTTTCCAATGTTGTCGAGGCGGGTCGCGACCCTTGCGCCGCTCTCGCCTTTGATCTGGAGATCGCGCCGGGTTCGCAAGAAGAGATCGTGTTCTTCATCGGTTGCGCCGAAGGCGAAGCGGCGGCCCGTCAGATCATCGCTGAACAGCGACTGAAACCTTTCGGCGATACGATCGAGGCCGCGCGGGTTCTCTGGAATGACTTCCTGGGAGGACTGCAGGTCAAGACGCCGGATCCGGCCTTCGATCTCATGGTCAATCGCTGGCTGCCCTATCAGAGCCTCGCCTGCCGCATCTGGGCCCGCGCCGCCTTCTATCAGGCGAGCGGCGCCTTTGGCTTCCGCGATCAGCTGCAGGATACGCTGGCGCTGCTGGCGCTCGATCCCTCGTTGGCGCGCAATCAGCTCGTCAATGTCGCCTCGCGGCAGTTCCGCGAGGGCGATGTCCAGCATTGGTGGCTGCCTGAGACGGGCGCCGGCGTCCGCACGCTGATTTCGGACGATGTCGTCTGGCTCGGTTATGCCGCGTCCCATTATACCGAAGTGACGGGCGATACCGCCATTCTCGATGAGGAAGTGCCGTTCCTTGAAGGAAAGGCGCTCGAAGAGGGCGAGCACGACGCGTTTTACCAGCCAACGGTTTCCGAGGATAAGGTCTCGATCTACGAGCATTGCGCGCTGGCGCTTGACCTCGCCATCGCCCGCACCGGAGCCAACGGCCTGCCGCTGATTCTGGGCGGCGATTGGAACGACGGCATGAATCTCGTCGGCATCCATGGCAAGGGCGAGAGCGTCTGGCTCGGCTGGTTCCTGGTCTATACCTTGCAGCGCTTCATCCCGATTGCGGAAGCGCGGAAGGATACGAAGCGGGCGAAGGCCTGGGCAAAGCATGTGGAAAGCCTCAAGGCCGCGCTGGAAACGGCCGGCTGGGATGGTGCCTGGTATCGTCGCGGCTATTATGACGATGGCGCGCCGCTGGGCTCGAAGGAGAGCGACGAATGCCGCATCGACGCCATCGCCCAATCCTGGGCGGTGCTGTCGGGCGTCGCCGATCCGGAACATGCGGAAACGGCGATGCAGTCGCTGCGCGAGCATCTGCTGGACGAGGAGGGCGAACTGCTGCGCCTGTTCACGCCGCCCTTCGACAAGACGACGCATGATCCGGGCTACATCAAGGGTTATCCGCCCGGCATACGCGAGAATGGCGGCCAATATACCCATGGCGCGACATGGGCGATCCTTGCTTTGACCCGCCTTGGCAAAAATGACGAGGCCTATCGCTGGTTCGAGATGATCAACCCGATCCATCATGGCCGCCACCCGGACAGCTATCGCGTCGAGCCCTATGTGGTCGCCGCCGATATCTATTCGGTGGAGCCAAGGCGCGGGCAGGGCGGCTGGACCTGGTACACCGGTTCCGCCGGCTGGCTCTATCGTGTGGCGACGGAAGGCATTCTGGGCATCACCCGAAAGGCCGACCGGCTCTTCATCGACCCGGCGCTTCCCTCGCAGTGGGATGGCTGCACCGTGTCGCTGAAGGTTGGCGAGGCGACTTACCGCATCACGGTTACATCAGGCGGCAAGGCCAAGACGGTCAAGCTCGACGGCAAGAAAGTGGCGAAGTCGGAGGAAGGCATTCCGCTGAAGAAAACGGGCGACCACGAAATCGTCGTGGAGCTTCCCAAAGCTTGACCATGATGAAAATGCGGGTGAGGGTGAGCTGCCGGCACCCTCTCCCCGCACGCGGGGGAGAGGGTAAGGGTGAGGGGGCAAATCCTACGCAGGGGCATTTAGATGACCAGAACCGACATCGCGCAGCGCGTCTATAATCACACATGGAAGCTCGATCCGATCATCCGCAGCCTGCTGGATACGGATTTCTACAAACTCCTGATGCTGCAGATGATCTGGGGCCTTTACCCCAAGGTCGAGGCCACCTTCACGCTCATCAACCGCACCACATCCGTACGCCTTGCCGATGAAATCGATGAAGCTGAGTTGCGCGCCCAGCTCGATCATGCGCGCACGCTCCGTTTCACCAAGAAGGAGATGATCTGGCTGGCCGGCAACACCTTCTATGGCCGCAAGCAGATTTTCTCGCCGGAATTTCTTGCCTGGCTCGCCGATTTCCAGCTGCCGGATTATGAGCTCATCCGCCGTGATGGCCAGTACGAGCTGAATTTCCATGGGCCATGGATGCACACAACCATGTGGGAAATCCCGGCGCTCGCCATCATCAACGAGCTGCGCTCCCGCGCGGCGATGAAGTCGCTCGGCCCCTTCGCGCTCGATGTGCTCTATGCCCGCGCCAAGGCCAAGATGTGGAGCAAGGTTGAGCGTCTGCGCCAGCTTCCCGATTTGCGGATTTCGGATTTCGGCACCCGCCGCCGTCATTCCTTCCTCTGGCAGCGCTGGTGCGTCGAGGCGTTAAAGGAAGGCATCGGCGCGGCCTTCACCGGCACCAGCAACGTGCTGCTCGCCATGGATACCGATCTGGAAGCGCTGGGCACCAATGCGCACGAGTTGCCCATGGTGCTTGCCGCCATCTCGCGCAACGACAAGGAACTGCGCAGCGCGCCCTATCGTGTGCTCAAGGATTGGGAGCGCTATTACGACGGCAATCTTCTCATCGTGCTGCCCGATGCCTTCGGCACCGCCGCCTTCCTGCGCGGCGCACCGGATTGGGTGGCGGACTGGACTGGCTTTCGCCCCGATAGCGCCCCGCCCATCGAAGGCGGCGAGCGCATCATCCGCTGGTGGGAGGAAAAGGGAAAAAACCCGCGCGACAAGCTGCTGATCTTCTCCGACGCGCTCGATGTGGACACCATTGAGGAGACCTATCGCCATTTCCATGGTCGGGTGCGCATGAGCTTCGGCTGGGGCACCAATTTGACCAATGATTTCGCCGGCTGCGCGCCGACCGACATCAGCGGCCTGAACGCGATCTCGCTCGTCTGCAAGGTCAGCGAGGCCGATGGCCGCCCGGCGGTGAAGCTTTCGGACAATCCGCGCAAGGCGACGGGCGATCCCAAGGTGGTGGAGCGCTATCTCAAGATTTTCGGCAATGAGGATCGCGCGGAGCATCTTGTAAAGGTTTGATTTGAGAAGTTACCACTGCATAATTCCTTAAATCGGAATCGATTTAAGGATAAAATTATGCAGCATTTCAAAATGCTAGAGCGTCCTTTGCGCGTCCAATTGGACGCGCGGCGCTCTAGGGGGAAAGCGGGGAGGCTTCCCCTCCACTCAAAATTGTGCAATCAGGACATGTGTTGGCCAGCGGGAGGATATGGCGATCATGTATCTTGGAATCGATCTCGGCACATCGGGCATCAAGGCGCTGCTGATTGACGACAATCAGCACATAACCGCGTCCGCCTCCGCCGCCTTGAATGTTTCACGCCCCCATTCCGGCTGGTCCGAGCAGAACCCGGCACACTGGATCGACGCACTGGAAACCGTGCTAGGCGTGCTGAAATCCACATTTCCGGCCAAGCTCGCGGCGGTGCGCGGCATCGGCCTTTCCGGCCAGATGCATGGCGCGACGCTGCTGGATCGCGATGGCAAGGTGCTGCGCCCTTGCATTCTCTGGAACGACACCCGGTCGTATGCGGAGGCAGCCGCGCTCGACGCCGACCCGCGCTTCCGTCAAATCACCGGCAACATCGTTTTCCCCGGCTTCACCGCGCCGAAGCTGTTGTGGGTAAAGCACAACGAGCCGGAAATTTTCACGCATGTTGCCAAGGTTCTCCTGCCCAAGGATTATCTGCGTTTCTGGCTCACAGGCGAATATGTCTCCGAAATGTCGGATGCGTCCGGCACCGGGTGGCTGGATGTCGGCAACCGCCGCTGGTCGCCGGAATTGCTCACCGCCACCGATCTTGACGAAAGCCATATGCCGTCGCTGATCGAGGGCACGGAGATTTCCGGCGTGCTGAAACCGGAGCTTGCTCGCCGCTGGGGCATGAGCGGCGAGGCGGTCATCGCCGGAGGCGGCGGCGACAATGCCGCTTCGGCCTGCGGCATGGGCGTCGTCTCGCCCGGACATGCCTTTGTTTCGCTCGGCACATCGGGCGTCCTCTTCGCGGCCAATAGCGCCTATCTGCCACGCCCGGAAAGTGCGGTGCACACCTTCTGCCATGCCTTGCCGGATACCTGGCATCAGATGGGCGTCATCCTTTCGGCAACCGATGCGCTCAACTGGTATGCGGAGATCGCCCGCTCAAGCCCTGCCAATCTTACCGCGGAACTGGGTGACACACTGAAGACCCCCTCGGGCGTCACCTTCCTGCCTTACCTTTCGGGCGAGCGGACGCCCTATAATGATGCCGCCATTCGCGGCGCCTTCGTCGGCCTCGGTCGCGAGAGCGACCGCGCCACGCTGACCCAGGCCGTTGTCGAGGGGGTTTCTTTCGCCTTCCGCGATTGCCTTGAGGCCCTTGCCGCTGCCGGGACAAGGCTTGACCGTGTGACGGCGGTGGGCGGCGGCTCGCGCTCCGATTACTGGCTGAAGGCAATCGCCACGGCGCTCGATCTGCCGGTGGATGTGCCCGGCGATGGCGATTTCGGCGGCGCGTTCGGCGCGGCGCGGCTGGGCCTTATCGCGGCGGAGCAGGCCGACCCCTGGGCCGTCTGCACCTTGCCCATCATTGCCGAGACGGTAGAGCCGGAAGCGCGCCTGCGGCATGCCTTCGACGACGCCTACGCCCGCTATCGCGCGCTCTATCCGGCGCTGCGGAGTTTAGCTTAATTTTAGATGGGGAGGTGCTGGTGGGGCACTACACCCCCCTCTGGCTTGCCAGCCATCTCCCCCTCAAGGGGGGAGATTAGCTGATACGGGTGGCATCCCCAATTCTTTTACGTCAGCGATTGATGCTGGCATTGATGAAGGTGTAATCTCCCCCCTTGAGGGGGAGATGTCCGGCAGGACAGAGGGGGGTACTGTGCCCCACCAGCGTTCCATCAATAACTTGGCTCTAATCCGCCATCTCGCTCTGCCAAGGCGGATTGGCTCCCGCGCGCGAAACAGTCACCGCCGCGGCGCGCACGCCGAGCGCCACGCAAGCATGGACTTGATCTTCCGTCAAACCCGCGACAGCGTCCTTGGTCAGCAGCCCCTGCCGGTGGAGGCCCACCAGCACTCCGGCATTGACCGTATCGCCTGCGCCCACCGTATCGGCGACCGCAACCTTGACGCCGGGCACGCTGATCTTGCCGCGCGCCGTATAGGCATCGGCGCCCGCCGCGCCGCGCGTGATGATGATGAGCTTCGGCCCGCGTGTCAGCCAGTCGGCGGCGATCCTGTCATGGTCGCTGCCTTCCTCGAACCAGTCGATATCCTCATCCGACAATTTCACGATATCGGCCATGGGAATCATGCGGCGCATTCGCTGCAGGTGCTTTTCCCGGTCGGCGATAAAGCCGGGGCGGATGTTCGGGTCGAGCATAATGACCCGGCGCCCCGCCTCGCGCGCCATCAGCGTCTCGTAAGCGGTGCCGCAAGGTTCCGGAATCAGGCTGATCGCGCCGAAATGCAGCGCCGTAACGCGGTCGTCCAACTGTGGCAGATCGGCTTCGCTCAGCATCCGCCCGGCGGTGTTCTCGTCATAGAAAGCATAGCTCGCCTGGCCGTTGACGAGCCGCACGAAGGCGAGCGTTGTCGGCCGGTCGGAAGTCACGCAGAAGGAGGTATCGACATTCGAGCGCGTCAGCGTCTCGCGCAGGATATCGCCGAGAAAATCCGAGGAAAGACCAGACAGGAAGCCCGCCGGCGCGCCCAGCCTGCCGACGGCGATGGCCGTATTGAACAGCGCTCCACCCGCGTGGGGGGCAAAGGCTGGCTGGCCATCTGCCGTCTCGCGCGGCAACATATCGATCAGCGCTTCACCGCAGGATAGGATCATGCGGAATTCCTCCATGTTTTTGTCTGATATATCCGGGAATAGGGAATAGGGAATAGTAAGCAGCGATCTTCTCCTACTCCCTACGTCACACATGCTGGCCGCCATTGATGAGGATTTCCGAGCCGGTGACATAGGAAGAGGCCTCCGTGCACAGGAAATAGATGGTCTCGGCCACTTCCGAGGTCTGGCCCAGACGGCGCAGCGGCAGTTGCTCGACGAGCTTTTCCGTACCCGGCGACAGGATCGAGGTTTCGATCTCGCCCGGCGCGATGGCGTTGACGCGGATGCCGTGCGGCCCGAAATCCGATGCCATCTCACGCGTCAGCGCAGCAAGTGCCGCTTTCGAGGTCGCATAGGCGGTCCCGGCGAAGGGGTGTACCCGGCTTCCGGCGATCGAGGTGACGTTGACGACCGAGCCCTTGGCTGCTTCCAACTCTTTAAAAAGCCCCCGCGCGAGCATGATCGGCGCGAAGAAATTCACCTGGAACACATCGCGCCACACCTGCATTGGCGTCTCGATGGAATTGAGCCGCCGGCCGCCTCCTGCCTTGGGTGAAATGCCCGCATTGTTGACAAGCGCATCGAGCCTGCCACCGTCCGCCTCCAGTCGCCGCCGGATTTCGGAGATGCCGCGCCCGATATCTTCCGAATCGGCGAGATCGATCCGTATGTGGTCGTCTGGCCCGGCGGGCCATGGGCAATTTTCGGAAAAATCCTGCCGCGAGCAGGTAATGACGCGCCACCCCGCGCGCGAGAAGCGTTTGACGGTCGCATGGCCTATACCCCGGCTCGCCCCGGTCAGTACAAGCGTTTTTCTGGTGGTGTCGGTCATGAGGGCACCTTTGTTGAGTGCCTTTCATAGACTACAGGGGAGTGAATAGTGAATGGTGAAATAGTAAAATAGTGAATGGGTGCAGGTCCAGCCTGTTCGCTATCCCACCATTCACCATTCACCATTCACCGCTATTGCGAATTGCCCATGATGATATCCAGCAGCGTGGTCGGCTTGCCGCTCGGCTGCAGGCCGCCGCCGACATCGGCGGGCGGCACCGGGCCTCTCGCGGCGACCGGAACCCTGTCGATCATGCGGGTCGAGCCGGTCGGCATGTCCGGCGCGGGCGGCCAGTAGCCGTCATCTTCGCTTGCCACCGGCACCGGCGCGTTCTGGTCGTAGGGCGAGGGCGCATTCGTAGCAGGCAGTTCGTCGGTGCCGCCAGGTATCACGTTCTCGATGTTGTAATGGCCCGGAAGCTCGGCGATCGGCACGCCCTTATGCGCCGCGACCATGAATTCCTTCCACGCCGCCACCGGCAGGGAGCTGCCGCTCACCTTCTTCATCGGCTTGCCGTCGTCATTGCCGAACCAGACGCCGGTGGTGAGGTTCGCCGTATAACCGATGAACCAGGCATCGCGGAAATCCTGGCTGGTGCCGGTCTTTCCCGCCGCAGGCCAGCCGAACGCGCCCTTTTTCGCCGTGCCATCCTCCACGGTCCGGCGCAGCATGGCGTTCATCATGCCGACATTTCTCTCGTCAATCACCCGTTCCCCGGCGGGCTGCTTGTTTTCATAGAGCACCTTGCCGTTCGCATCCGTCACGCGCTGGATCAAATGCACCGGCGCCTTGTAGCCGCCATTGGAGAACGGAGTGAAGGCATCCGTCAGTTCGAGCAGCGTCACCTCGGAGGTGCCGAGCGCGAGCGAGGCGTTGTTCTCCAACTTCGACTGGATGCCGAGCCGGTGGGCGGTGTCGATTACGGTCTTCGGTCCCACCTCCATGACGAGCTGCGCGGCGACGGAATTGAGCGAGTGCGAAAGCGCCGTCGCCAGCGTCACCTGGCCGAAATATTTGCCATTATAATTGCCCGGCGTCCATTTGCCGATCTTGATGGGCGCATCGTTGCGCACCGAATCCGGCGTACGTCCCTGTTCGAGCGCGGCGAGATAGACGAAGGGCTTGAAGGTAGAGCCCGGCTGGCGCTTGGCCTCCGTGGCGCGATCGAACTGGCTGTTGGCATAGTCATAGCCGCCCACCATGGCGCGCACCGCGCCCGTGCCGTCGATGGAGACGAGCGCGCCCTGGCTGACATTCATCTTCTTGCCATTGGCGGAGATGAGATCGCGGATCGCTTCCTCGCCGGTCTTCTGCAAATGCAGGTCGATGGTGGTCTCGACGGTCACGTCGTCCTTGGTCTCGCCGATCAGCGCCGGCAGTTCCTGCATCACGCGGTCGGCGACATAATTCTCGGAGCCCGACCAATAGGCGGCGGCGCGCGTCGCGGGCTCGCTCATGGCCTCCGCGAGTTGCGTTTCCTTGATCATGCCCTGCTCGCGCATGGCGTTGAGCACGAGCTTCGCCCGCGCCGATGCGGCTTCCGGGTCCCGCGCCGGCGAAAGCCGCGAGGGGGCTTTCAGCAGCCCAGCCAGCGTCGCCGCTTCCATCAAATTCACATCGTGCGCCGATTTGTCGAAATAGCGGCGCGAGGCGGCAGCGACGCCATAGGAACCGGAGCCGAGATAGACCCGGTTCAGATACATCTCCAGGATCTGGTCCTTGGTATATTTGTGCTCCAACCAAAGCGCCAGCATCACCTCCTGCACCTTGCGCTCGATGGTGCGCTCAGGCGTCAGGAACAGGTTTTTCGCAAGCTGCTGTGTAATGGTCGAGCCGCCCTGCACGGTGCGCCCGCTCAGGATGTTCGTGACCACCGCGCGGGCAAGGCCGATCGGATCGATGCCGAAATGCGAATAAAAACGCTTGTCCTCGATGGCGATGACCGCCTGCGGGATATAGGGCGACATGTCATGCAGCCCGATGGCCTCGCCGCCGGTCGTGCCGCGATTGGCGATGAGATCGCCTTTGACGTCGACGATCTTGACGTTGGGCGGCCTGTCCGGAATCGCCCAGCTGGTCGTCGGCGGCATCTTGGCCGCGAAGTAGACGACGACCCCGGCAGTCGCGATGCCGCCCCAAAGCCCCAGGACCAGCGACCAGTAGACCATGCGGCGTACGAGCCCGAAGAAGCCGCGGCGCTGGCCCCGGCCGGAACCTCTGCGGCTGCGTTTCGATGGGGCTTTTCGGGAAGCCTTGCGGCGTGGAGCACGCGCGGCACGATCGTCATCGTCAACGCGCAAATCGTCGTCCCGTTCGTCACGGGGCTTATTCCCGAACGATGGTTCGATCCGTCCGTCCCTCTCTCCGCCCGAAGCCATGTCTTCCCTCAATTCGTCTATCACGTACCCGTGTGCGTTGCAGGGTAAATGCGGCGGTTTAAAGGGACGTTACGGTGCCTGTTAACGGGAGAATGGGGGGATAGCTAGGGTAGCTCGTTATTTGGACGGAATCGCCAGGCACCCCCCTCTGCCCTGCCGGGCATCTCCCCCTCAAGGGGGGAGATTGGCTGACATCCCCCTTTGCCTTCATTCTGCAAGGTTTGCGATTGGTGCCG
Organism: Paramesorhizobium leguminum; assembly: GCF_003217235.1. GTDB lineage: Bacteria > Pseudomonadota > Alphaproteobacteria > Rhizobiales > Rhizobiaceae > Paramesorhizobium > Paramesorhizobium leguminum. Next base: position 202,309 of record NZ_QJTF01000004.1, read on the forward strand.
CATGTTGATGAAGGCGTAATCTCCCCCCTTGAGGGGGAGATGCCCGGCAGGGCAGAGGGGGTACTGCCCCACCAGCGTTTCCTCTTGAAGGCCAAGCCTACTTCGCCTTCAAAAACTCCCCCACCTCCAGAAGCACGAACTCATTGTCATCAGCCTTGTTCACAGCGCGACCGGCGGAGAACGGCAGATTGTTGTCATTACCGACGATGATATGATTTTCATCCACCACATCGACATTCTCGATGGTCACGAAAGGCATGGTGTAAATCCCTTCCGCTCCGCCCTGACGCGCCTTGCCGCCAGCATCCTTGATATCAAGCAGGTCGATATAACCGATCTTGCGGACAGCGCCGCCGGCATTGGCGTCATTCATCTCGATCTTGTAGATGCGCTTGAACTTCGCGGGCGTCGAGAAGCAATCGGGCTGCGGGTTCTTGGGGTCGGCGCAAGCCTTCGCCGCCGCACCCGCGCCATTGTCGCGCTCGATGACGAGGCCGGTGGTATCATCGATCATGTTGAAATCGCCGATCGCCTGGCCGCCATCGCCGAGCGGATAAAGCCAGCTGCGGCCTGTCCACTTTTTGCCCGCGATGTCGAATTCGATGATACGCAGCGCGGGATTGTCGCCCACCTTTTCCACCGCGCCGTCGGCGAGATAGCGCGGGCCTTCCAGAAGCGCGTAGAGCTTGGCTCCATCCTTCGAGCGCGCCATGCCCTCGTAACCGCCGGAGCGTTTCAGATTGAAAGAGGGGTTCTTCGCGGTCGGATTTGCGGGAAGGGCGAGGGAAGGATAGTCCGGCGACTGCACGGGCGCGCCATCCACCACCGTCTCCACCACATCGGTCACCTTGCCGGTTTTGTCGACACGGACAAGGAACGGGCCGAATTCCTCGCCGATCCAGAAGCCGTCGTCCACCGGCTGGATCGATTCCACATCGAAATCGGAGCCGGTGAGATAGCGCTTGTCCGTGCCTTCCAGCGTAATCGGGAACGGCACTTTTTTGTCGGGATCGGAGAGAAAGAGCGTCTCGATGCGCTCGACCTTGCCGCCGTCCCAGTCGAGTTTGACGTGATGCAGCATGAGCGCGGTGTCGGGTGAATTGAGCTTGTTGCCAAAGCCATTGTCGGAAAGCGTCCAGAAGGTACCGTCGGCAACCGCCTTGATGCCGGAGAAGCCCTGCAGCGGCTGGCCGTCCAGAGGCAGCGAGATGCCCGTCGGGCGGTTCTCATCCATGCCCGGTACGGTGCCGATGCCTGTCGCGCGGTGGCGGTTCTTTGCGGTGAATTTTCCGGAAGTTTTCAGATGTTCCGGCGCATCTTCCGGCGCCTTGATGACCGAATTCGCCGGTAGGATGGCCTGCGCTTTCAGCGCGGCGGGAAATTTCGTCTCTTGCGCGAAAGCCGGAGTGAAAGCAAACGCGACGATGGCCGCGGTTGTCGATAGAAGAAACGCTTTCATGAAAAGACCCCATCGTTGAGAGATTATCGATCCTCTTGGCGAATAGGGCCTGTCCATGTCGGCTGGTTGACGCTCCCATGAAGCTTTGATGAAGGGAGGGTTGCTCAATTGAACAGTCGAGCCATGCCCCTCATCCGCCTGTCGGCACCTTCTCCCCGCAGGCGGGGAACAAGGAAGAGGTGGAAACGCTGGTGTCCCCCTCTCCCCGTTTTTACGGGGAGAGGGTAAGGGTGAGGGGCAGCCTACGCGGCCACCGCACCGTCATGCTCGCGCAGAAGAACCGCGACGTCTTCCACCGTCATCGGCTTGGCATAGTAAAAACCCTGCACCTCGGTCGCGCCTTCATTGCGGGCAAAGGCGAGCTGCGTCTCGTTTTCCACGCCTTCGAGGGTCGCCTCCATCTGCAGCGCCTTCGACAGGCTGATCATCGATTTGATGATTTCGGCGCTGTCACTCTTTTCGAGATCGCGGGTGAACGAGCGGTCGATCTTCAGCCGGTCGAAGCGGAAGCGGCGCAGGTTGTTGAGGCTGGAGAAGCCGGTTCCGAAATCATCCATGGTGAGATGAATGCCCAGTTCGCGCACCCGCTCGATGGCGCTGATGACGCGCGGCGAAGGCTCAAGCAGCAGGCTTTCAGTGATTTCGAGGTCGAGACGGTCGGGCGAAAGCCCACTCTCGCGCAACGCCTCTTCGATCTTGCCCACAAGCCCGCAATCCTTGAACTGGACCACGGAGAGATTGACCGAAACGCCGACAGGCGAGGGCCATGTAGCGGCGGCGCGGCAGGCGTCGCGCAGCACTTGCTGGCCGATCGGGATAATCATGCCAGAGCGCTCGGCGATGGGGATGAACTCCACCGGCGAGATCATGCCGCGCTCCGGATGTTTCCAGCGCAGAAGCGCTTCGAAACTGCGCAAACGTCCCGTCGAGACCGAATAGATCGGCTGGTAATAGACCTCGAATTCGCCGCGCATGATGCCCAGCCGCATTTCCGTTTCAAGTGCGGCCTGATGATCGCGGATGAACTGCAATTCGGCGCTATAGAAGCGATAGGCGCTGACGGGCTCTCCCTTCGCCTCGTAGAGCGCCAGATCGGCGCAGCGCAAGATATCGGAGCGCGACTTGCCGTCATGGCCGATTCTTGCGATGCCGATGCTGGTATTGGGGATTATTTCTGCGTCGCCGAAGGGGATGGGCTGCGTCACTGCCGTGATCAGGCGGTCGGCGAAGTTGCTCGCGTCCTGTTCGCTCGACCCAAGAAAATGGACGATGAAAAACTCATCGCCGCCCAGCCGCACCACCACATCGCCATCCACGGCCGTCTGCTTCAGCCTGCCGGCAACGGAGATGAGCACATGGTCGCCCGCCATATGGCCCATCGTATCGTTGATGTGCTTGAAATCATCGAGATCAAGCAGATAGGCGTGCGCCCGGCGTGTTTCCCATTGCCCGGTCGAAAGCCCTTCCTCCATCGCTTTTGCCAGATAGGTGCGGTTGAAGAGCCCGGTCAGCATATCGCTGTGCGCTTGGCGGCGCGTCAATTCCTCCGCCTGCTCGAAGCGGCGCATCTGATCGAGATAACGCTGCTGGCTATGGCCGAACCGGCGAAACAGGCCGCCCAGGATAAATGGCAGGAACAGCATTAAAAAATGCATGATCGTGCCGGTGAAGGTCGCCAAAGCATCGCCGGCAAGCCCCATCAACAGCCGAAAGCGCGTATCGATAAGAAAGCCGGAAGCAGCAAGAAGCGCGCCGAGGCCCAGACCTGAAATGAGATAGGCGCGCTCCAACTCGCGCAGCCTGAATTTATTGGATGCCTTGAAGAACATCGCCCCACAATCCCCGCTTTAAATCCCACCGCGTTTCCCCGCGCGGCAGAATTTCCCCTTTGGATTGCAGTTTCCACGAAGTTCTTAAAAATTGAATTAACTGGAGCCGGCTGTTGAAGTGGCCGAATATTTGGTCGTTCTAAAGTATCGCAAATAGAAACCCCAGTGGGACGGTGTGCTCTCTCCCTTGCGTGGGCCGGCTCGCGCCCTCCCTCCCCCTTGCGGGGAGGGTGGCCCGAAGGGTCGGGTGGGGGTGGCAGAGGCAGCGTCAAGGTCATCGTCGGGAGCGCAAACGTCACCACCCCCATCCGCCCGCTCCCGCGGGCACCTTCCCCGCAAGGGGGAAGGAGACGCGAGCCCGGCCGCCACGGCAAAAGGTATACCTCGCGATACCGTTATCAGGAATCGCCGCCTTAACGCGGCTTCTTCGCCTTTACCGGCTTGTCGCTGCGATAGGGCTTGCCGGCGTTATCCTTTTTCTTCCAGGCTTGCGCCTTCGGCTCGGACCTGTCCTGGGAATAAGCCTTCTGCGGACGTGGGGCGGGTGCTCCAGACGAACCGCCATCCGCCACAGGACGGATCGTCACGCCCTTTTCGCCGCTGCCGCGCTCGCGGACATTGGCGAGATATTCATCGGCCTTCGACGCGGTGATCTCGAAACGCGTCTCCGTTTCCATAATGCGGATCGAGCCGACATCGCTCTTCGTCACATCGCCGGCCTTGCAGATCATCGGCAAGAGCCAGCGCGGATCAGCGCGGTGCTTGCGGCCGAGCGAGAGCGAGAACCAGGCGCCGCCGCCCTCGAATTTCTCGAACCGTCCCTCGCGATTGCCCCGTTCCGGGCGCTCCGTCCAGGTGCGTTCGCCCCGCTCGCCATCCTTGCGACCGCCATCGAGCGGGCGGACGGGCGCTTCGGAAAGCTCTTCCGGGGCCGGACGCGCGGCAAGCTCGCGGCGCAAATAAGCGGCGGCGATCTGTTCAGGGGTGTACAGCGCTTGCAGTTCCTTGATCAGGTCCAGCTCATCCTCGCCGACCGCTTCCGACAGCACCGGATCGTGCAGGATGCGCTCGCGGTTCTTCTTCTGGATGGCGGCAATGCCGGGCGCGCTGACGGTTGCTGCGTCCAGCTTCGCCATCTGCAACAGTCGCTCCGCGCCGCGGCGGCGCGAATAGGGCACCACCAGAACGCAGGTTCCCTTGCGCCCGGCGCGGCCCGTGCGCCCGCTGCGATGGAGCAGCGTTTCCGGGTTGGTCGGCAGATCGGCGTGGATGACAAGATCGAGATTGGGGAGGTCAATGCCACGCGCGGCAACGTCGGTCGCCACGCAGACGCGCGCGCGTCCGTCGCGCATCGATTGCAGCGCGTTGGTGCGCTCCGCCTGGCTGAGCTCGCCCGAAAGCGACACGACGGCGAAGCCGCGATTGGACAAGCGGCTGGTCAGGTGCTTCACCGCCTCGCGCGTCGAGCAGAAGATGATGGTGTTCTGCGCATCGAACAGCAGGAGCGTGTTGATGATGGCGTTCTCGCGCTCACGCGGCTGGACGACCATGGCCTGATAGCTGATATCGCCATGCTGCTCTTTTTCATTCGCTGCGGAAATGCGCAAGGCATCGCGCTGAAAACGCTTGGCGAGCAGGGCGATGGGTTTTGGCACCGTGGCGGAGAAGAGCAGCGTGCGGCGATCATCCGGCGCTTCGCCCAGGATGAATTCGAGATCCTCGCGGAAGCCGAGATCGAGCATCTCGTCGGCCTCATCGAGAACCACGGCCCGCAAGCTCGACATATCCAGCGCATTACGGGTGATATGGTCGCGCAGGCGTCCCGGCGTGCCGACGACGATATGCGCGCCCCGCTCCAGCGCCCGGCGCTCGGTGCGGATATCCATGCCGCCGACGCAAGTGGCGATCCGCCCGCCGGCTTCCGCATAGAGCCATTCCAGCTCACGGCTGACTTGCAAGGCGAGTTCGCGCGTCGGCGCGATGATCAGCGCCAGCGGCGCGCCCGGCGCATCGAAACGCCCGGCATCGTCAAGCAGGGTAGGGGCGATGGCGATGCCGAAGGCGACCGTCTTGCCGGAGCCGGTCTGCGCCGAAACCAGCAGGTCGGCCCCTTCGGCTTCGGGCGCCAGTACGGCGGTCTGGACGGAAGTGAGCGCCGTATAGCCACGAGCGGCAAGAGCGCCGGACAGCGCCGGAGCGATGGAAGAAGGCAGGGACATGGATGACTTTCGCTGGCACGGCCGCCGCTGCCTCGATCCTTGCGGACCCATGCGGTTTTTGAAGCGGCGGGCGGTGCGGGATAAATTACGTTTGGGTGGTCTTTAGCGGGTTAGGTCTTTTCCGTCAATAAGCGGAAGTATTCGCGCTTTGACACACCCCCCTCTGCCCTGCCGGGCATCTCCCCCTCAAAGGGGGAGATTAGCCTTTATCAATGCTTGGCATCAGTCGCGGAGGTCGAAAAACCAAGTGGTGCGCGCCGTATCGGCCAATCTCCCCCCTTGAGGGGGAGATGCCCGGCAGGGCAGAGGGGGGTATCTGGCGCTCCATCAAAGATAATAATAACTGCCTTCAATGCGCCTCGTCCCAGTTCTGCGCCGCACGGGCGTCCACCCGCAACGGCACTGAAAGCGAGACGGCGGGCATGGCTGCATTTTCCATGATGTGGCGGACGATCGTGATGGTTTCCTCCACCTCTTTGTCCGGTGCCTCGAATACCAGTTCGTCATGGACCTGCAACAGCATCCGCGCGGAAAGCTTCGCCGCCGCGAGCGCATCATCCATGCGGATCATGGCATGGCGGATGATATCCGCCGCCGAGCCCTGGATAGGCGCGTTGATCGCCGCGCGCTCGTTGAAGGCGCGCATCTGCGGGTTGGATGAGCGGATTTCCGGATAATGCGCGCGCCGCCCGAAGATCGTCTCCACATAGCCATTCGCGCGCGCAAACGCCTTGGTCGCCTCCATGTAATCGCGAATGCCGGGGAAGCGCTCGAAATAGGTGCGGATATATTGCCCGGCTTCCTCGCGCGGAATGGAGAGCTGGTTTGCCAAACCGAAGGCGGAGATGCCGTAGATGATGCCGAAATTGATCGCCTTGGCGCGCCGGCGCACCTCGGATGGCATACCCTCGACCGGCACGCCGAACATTTCCGACGCCGTCATGGCATGGATGTCCATATCCTCTGCGAAAGCCTGCTTCAATTGCGGAATGTCTGCGACATGCGCCAGCACGCGCAGCTCGATCTGGCTGTAATCGGCGGAGATGAGCTTGTGACCAGGCGCGGCGATGAATGCCGTCCTGATCTTGCGGCCCTCCGTCGTGCGGATCGGAATATTCTGCAGGTTGGGATCGGACGACGACAGCCTGCCCGTGGAGGTGGCGGCCATCGCATAGCAGGTATGGACCCGCTTGGTCTCAGCGTGGATGAAACCCGGCAGCGCATCCGTATAGGTGGATTTGAGCTTGGTGAGCTGGCGCCAATCGACGATCTTGCGCGGCAGTTCGTGACCGGCCGCGGCCAGATCCTCCAGCACCTGCGCCGAAGTGGACCATTGGCCGGTCTTGGTCTTGGAGCCGCCGGGAAACCCCATCCTGCCGAACAATATGTCGCCAAGCTGTTTCGGCGAGCCGATGTTGAAGCGCTCGCCGGCGAGCTTGTAGATCTCGTCTTCTATCGCCGCCGCCGATTGCGCCAGGTCGCCGGAAAGGCGCGACAAGATCTGCCGGTCGATGGAAATGCCGCGCGCCTCCATGCGCGCCAGCACCTCGACCAGCGGGCGCTCCAGCCGCTCGTAGACGGTGGCCATGCCTTCCGCCGCAAGGCGCGGTTTCAGCGCGCGCCAGAGCCGCAGCGTCACATCGGCATCCTCGCCCGCATAGGCGGTGGCGCGTTCCAGATCGACCATGTCGAATGTGACGGAGGAGCGACCGTTGCCCGTCACGTCTTTATATTGGATCGTCTTGTGGCCGAGCCAGCGCTCCGACAGGCTGTCCATGCCATGGCCGCCGGGCCCGGCATCGAGCGCGTAGGAGATCAGCATCGTATCGTCGAAAGGCGCGATGTCGATGCCATGGCGGTGCATGATGAGCCAGTCGAACTTCATGTTCTGGGCGATCTTGAGAACCGAGCGGTCCTCCAGCATCGGCTTCAGCGCCGCCAGCGCCTGATCGAGCGGGATCTGCCCTTCCAGCATCCCGCCGCCCAACAGATCGCCCGCGCCGGATTTATGCGACAGCGGCACATAGGCCGCCCGGCCCGGTGCCAGCGCCAGCGAAAGGCCGATCAGCTCGGCCTGCATCGGCAGGAGCGAATTGGTCTCGGTGTCGAACGCGACGATGCCGTTCTCCGTCGCCTCATCAATCCATTGTTGCAACGTGGCAAGATCGCGGATGCAGACATAGGTCGTCGTGTCGATCTTTTCGGCAATCGCCGCGTTGGCGCGGGACTTGGCAAGCTCGGCGGGCGTTACCCCTCCGCCGCTCCCTGCCGGCAAGGAGGGGGAAACATCCGTCACCTCCACTTCCACGCCGACAGCCACCGTCACGCTCACTTCCATGTCGGGCCCATGGGCCGCGGCGCCCCACTGCGTCTCCACCGGCACCGGCTCGATTTCGGCGGCGTCGGTTCCCGTCGTCTCGGCGACACGGCGGGTGAGCGAGGTGAACTCCATCGCCTTCAGAAAGCCGATCAGCTTCGGCCCGTCCTGCGGGTCGAGCACCAGTTCATCCAGCTCGACGTCGATGGGCACATCGTTCTTGAGCGTCACCAACTCCCGCGACAGCCGCGCCTGCTCGGCAAACGTAATGATGTTCTCGCGCCGCTTTTGCTGTTTGATTTCGGAAGCGCGGGCAAGAAGCGTATCGAGGTTGCCATACTCGCCAAGCAACTGCGCCGCCGTCTTCGGCCCGATGCCGGGAATGCCGGGAATATTGTCGGTCGAATCGCCGGTGAGCGACTGCAGATCGATCATCTTTTCCGGCGGGACGCCCCATTTCTCGATCACTTCCGGGATCGAGATCTGCTTGTCCTTCATCCCGTCATACATCTGCACCTTGTGATTGACGAGCTGCATCAGATCCTTGTCGGACGAGACGATGGTGACGTCGCCGCCCGCTTCCACGGCGAGCCGCGCATAGGTGGCGATGAGGTCATCGGCCTCGAAGCCTTCCTTCTCGATGCAGGGCAAATTGAACGCCCGCGTCGCCTGGCGGATGAGCCCGAACTGCGGGATTAGATCTTCCGGCGGCGCGGTGCGGTTGGCCTTGTATTCGGAATAGAGCGTGTTGCGGAACGTCTTCGAGGAATAGTCGAAGATGACGGCGAAATGGGTCGGCACAATCCCGACATCCGTATTGCGCGCGTCCTTCAAAAGCTTCCACAGCATGTTGCAGAAGCCCGAAACCGCGCCGACGGGCAGGCCGTCGCTCTTGCGGGTGAGCGGGGGGAGAGCGTGATAGGCGCGGAAGATGTAGCCCGAGCCGTCAATGAGAAAGAGATGATCGCCGTTTTTCATGAAGGAGATTTAAAACAAACCGGCGGGAAATGGAACGAAATCTCTGTCAGGAGATCAAGCATGATCCAAAAAAGTTGGCGCGCTTTTGGATAAGATCATGCGACTGGGGAAGGTCGCGTGGACAGTTATGTTTCCGCGTGACGATGGCCGCGAAGCCTCTCACTCACCTCACGATTCTCACGAGTTTGTTACAAACATGTAACGTTCCGTGCCCTTGAATCGCCATGTTTTTCCGCCAAATCTAGCGCCGTCGACGCCATGTCGATATCCGGATTTCCGGCCCGTCCCCCGCCGGACCCCGGATTTGGCGGCAGCCTCATCCCCCCTCTCCGGGCTGCCGCTAATATAATGATCTGACCGCTGCGATACCCCCCTCATCGCAGCGGTCAAATCTTTTTTGGGCCTGCCGTTCAATCCAGTTTCTCAAGCTTCTTTGTATGCACAATCCTGCAAAATCAATTAGTGTGCGGGCCTCTTTCGCGAATCGAAATCAGGTAAGTCGCAATGTCCACGCTCGAACCCGTCCTTTCCCATCTCGACGCCAATCTCGATAAAAGCCTCGAAAGGCTGTTCGAGCTTCTGAAGATCAAATCGATTTCGACCGATCCGGCCTACAAGGCCGATTGCCGCAAGGCGGCGGAGTGGCTGGTGGAGGATTTGAAGTCCATCGGGTTTGACGCGAGCGTGCGCGATACCCCCGGGCATCCGATGGTCGTCGCCCATCATGACGGCGCGGAACAGAGCGCACCCCATGTCCTTTTCTATGGACACTACGACGTGCAGCCGGTCGATCCGCTGAACCTTTGGGAGAACGATCCGTTCGCCCCCGCAATCAAGGATATGGGCGAAGGCCGCAAGATCATCACCGGGCGCGGCTCATCCGACGATAAGGGGCAGCTGATGACCTTCGTCGAGGCCTGCCGCGCCTATAAGGCCGTGCATGGTAATCTTCCCTGCCGCATCACTATCCTGTTCGAAGGCGAAGAGGAATCCGGCTCGCCGTCGCTCAAGCCTTTCCTCGAAACCCATGCCGACGAGTTGAAGGCGGATTTCGCGCTGGTCTGCGACACCAGCATGTGGGACCGCGAGACGCCTGCAATTACCGTGGGCCTGCGCGGCATGGTGGCCGAGGAAATCACCGTCAAGGCCGCCAACCGCGATCTGCACTCGGGCTTCTTCGGCGGCGCGGCGGCAAACCCGATCCGCATCCTCTCGCGGATTCTTGCCGATTTGCATGACGAAACCGGACGCGTCACCCTGCCGGGCTTTTATGACGGCGTGGAGGAGACGCCGACACAGATTCTACAGACCTGGGAAGGCCTGGGCCGCACGGCCGAAAATTTCCTTGGCAAGATCGGCCTTTCCATTCCCTCGGGCGAGAAGGGCCGCAGCGTGCTGGAATTGACTTGGGCGCGGCCCACGGCGGAGGTGAACGGCATCACCGGCGGCTATACCGGCGAAGGTTTCAAAACCGTGATCGCGGCGGAAGCTTCAGCGAAGGTTTCATTCCGCCTCGTTCATAAGCAGGACCCGGCGAAAGTTCGGGCGGCGTTCCGCGACTTCGTCAATGCGCGGGTTCCCGCCGACTGCACTGTTGAGTTCCATGCGCATGGCGGTTCGCCGGCGATCCAGCTTCCCTATGATCTTCCCATCATCACCAAGGCCAAGGATGCGCTTTCGGATGAATGGTCGAAGCAGACCGTCCTCATTGCAGGCGGGGGATCAATTCCCATCGTCGGCGATTTTCAAACGATGCTGGGCATGGCCTCGCTGCTCGTCGGCTTCGCGCTTGAGGATGACCGCATCCACTCGCCCAATGAGAAATACGAGCTGCAATCCTTCCACAAGGGCCAGCGCTCCTGGGCGCGCATCCTTGCAGCGCTCGCGAAGAAATAACGAGGCCGCCTTATGAGCATTCGCTTTCACAAAAACGACCTTCCTGATCTTGTCAATTATCAGGTCGATGCCGTCGCCATCGATACCGAGACGCTTGGGTTAAAGCCCCATCGCGACCGGCTCTGCCTTGTGCAGATATCGCCGGGCGACGGCACCGCCGATGTGATCCAAATCGACGCCGGACAGAAGAAGGCGCCCAATCTCGTGCGCCTTCTCAAGGATCGGTCGGTTACCAAGATCTTTCATTACGGCCGCTTCGATCTGGCGGTTCTTGCGCATACTTTCGGCATCATGCCGCAACCGGTCTTTTGCACCAAGATCGCCTCGCGGCTCACCCGTACCTATACGGATCGCCATGGACTGAAAGAGCTTTGCAGCGAACTGCTCGATGTGACGATATCCAAGCAGCAGCAATCCTCAGACTGGGCAGCGGAAGTGCTTTCCCCCGCGCAACTGGAATATGCCGCGTCGGACGTGCTTTACCTGCATCGCCTGAAGAATGTACTGGAGACGCGGCTCACGCGTGACGGACGGGAAAAAGAAGCCGAAGCCTGCTTCCGCTTCCTGCCGACCCGCGCAAAGCTCGACCTGATGGGCTGGGACGAGCAGGACATTTTTGCTCATAGTTAGAAGTTAGTGAGCAGTGAGCGGCAAGCCGCGAGCAGTGAAAAATGAATAGTGGTGGATAGTGAGTGGCCAGTTTTTTTACCGCTCACCGCTCACCGCTCACCGCTCACTCTGCCGCAAAAGCCGCAGTTTTCGTTGTCTGCGCCCGGTCAATGCTTGCCCACGCCGGACGCCGGAACAGGAAGTGGCCGTAGCCGGTCCACTGCACCGCCCAATAGAGAAACACCGGCCCGATGACGCCCGAGACCGTCGTCAGAAGCGAAATCGTGCCGATATCGGTGATGACACCGCTTTTGAGAAGCACGGTGCGCGCCACTGCCATCGGCAGGAAGAAGGCGAGGTAGACGACGATCGAATGGGCGCCGAGCCAGCTCAGCGCCCGGTGCAGGGGATTGCCCTCTGCCAGACGGGAGAGAAGCGCGGATATCGCCACGATGGCGAATGCACCGGCGAGGCCCAGCAGGAGCGAGACGAGCGGCAATTCGCTCCAACCGCCAAGGCCACCGGCCATGAAGGCTTCTGGTGTAAGAATCGCGCGGAGCGCCGTAGGCGCGGGTGTGAACACCAGCGAATATTCGGCAATAGCCCAGAGGCCAAGCCCCGCACATCCGGCGAGCGGGCGCTGACGTAGCCAGTTGGCAGCGCGGAAAATGGCCGGAGCGAACGCATAGCCCGCATAGAAATAAACGAATCGTCCGCAGAACTCGTCGATCATGACAAAGCCCGTATGGATGGGCAGGCACTCGAGCAGCGCCAGCGCTAGAAAGACCGGCCAGACCGGTACGCGTCTCACGAATCGCGTGACCAGGAAGAACACCGGTAGGATGTAGATGAACCAGAGTGTGCCGAACGGCTCTACGAAGGCCATCAGATAAGTGGAAGCGACGCCACGTATTCCTTCATCGGCAGCTATGCCCGGCGCCTTGAAAACGAACTGAATCGTCAGCCAAAGAATATAAAAGTATAGAAAATGAATGATCTTGCGATCGAAATAGCGCCGCCATGGGCGATCGATTACCCGACTCAAGAATAGCCCTGAAAGCAAAAAGAAATCAGGCATGCGGAATGGTTTTGCGAAGGCAACGACGTAATGCATCCAGCCTTCGATGCCTGTGAGTTTTTCCACACCTAATGTTGAGTGCATCATCACCACGAAAATGATGCACAATCCCTTGGCTATATCGACCCAATTTACTCTGTTTTCCATTGTCCTGCCGTCTCGTCCATGGGTTCATATCGAATATTAATGTGCATTTATAAAGACTTATAGTAATTATAAGTTAGCCATGATGTACTTATACTTTTGCTTTAATGATCTGACGATATACTAATAAATACTCCAAGCTTTTCTTCGGGTGTGTCTTTGACGCTACAGACACGAATCAAGCCGGATGTATATAACAGGCCGATCAAATGACTGGAGAAACGCCATGAAGATTATGCAATTCGTCGCAGCGTCCGCAATTATACTTGGCATGGCGTCAGCCGCCAGGGCGGCGGATATGATCCCCTCGGAGGAGCCAACGCCGGAGTATATGCCTCCGTCATTCTCCTGGACCGGCGCCTATATCGGTGCGGCGGCCGGCTACGGATGGGGTAAAACCAAATTCGAGTCTCCCGGTGAGGAATATGTTAGCTCGGTAGATTCCAAAGGTTTCATCGGCGGTCTCTTCGCCGGCTACAATTGGGAAGCTGGAGATGGTTTCGTTGTCGGCGCCGATGCGGATTTCAACTACGCCAGGGTTAAGGAATCATTTGGTAGCACCGATGTTGATGAGAACGGTAATCCTTACTCCTCGGGCGGTGACACCAAGTTGAAATGGGTCGGCGCGGCGAGGGCTCGTGTCGGTTACGCTGTCGATCGCTTCCTGCCTTATATCGCCGGCGGTGTCGCCTTCGGCAAGGTCGAGCGCAGCTTTTATGTCATTGATCCGATAAGCATGCCTGCGGCTGTAGCTCAAAGCTTCAATAAAACCCAGGTTGGCTGGACGGCTGGCGCCGGTGTCGATTACGCCGCTACGGACAATATCTTTGTGCGTCTGGAATACCGCTATACCGACCTCGGCAAGAAGGACTTCACTTTCATGGGCGACGAGTATGAAAGCAAGTTCAAAATGCACGAAGTCCGTGTCGGTGTCGCCTACAAGTTCTAATCTCATTTTACATCTCGATCCAAAGCCCCGCGTTCATCGCGGGGCTTGAATTTTGTGAAGATTGATGTGGCGGATATGGCGGATCACGCGAATAATTTAGGCGCATATTGATTGATATTGGTCTCCAGCCCATTGTTTTTAATAGTAATTCAAAAATATTGATTCAATTTATATAAAATAAATAGAATTTATACTAATACATACTATACACTTACTTCCGGGCGCGACCTTCGCGCCACAGGAACGGCGCAAGCTGATATAATAAACAGCCATTGGAAGACTGGAGAAACACCATGAAGATTATGTATTTCATAGTAGCGTCTGCGATCGCGCTCTGTGCGGCGACGGCCGTCAAGGCGGCGGACGCCATCCAGCAGCAGGAACCGGCGCCGCCGGAAGCGGCTGCCCCGGCTTTTAGCTGGACGGGGGTCTATCTGGGCGCGCAGGCTGGCTACGGTTGGGCCCACTCCAAAGGTGAGTTTGAAGATGGCGGCAATATATATTCCCATAAATTGAGGCCGTCTGGCTGGCTCGGTGGTCTCTATGGCGGCTATAACTTTGATGCCGGGAATGGCTTCATTCTTGGTGCGGAAGCCGACATGGCCTATGCCGGCATCAAGAAAGATGAATCATTCTCCTCCGTTTCCGTGCCTGCCGTGGGCTTTACCCATGAAGCCAGGATGCGGTGGGAAGGGGCGGTGCGTGGCCGCGCCGGCTATGCGGTCGACCGCTTCCTGCCTTATCTCGCCGGCGGTTTCGCCTTCGGCAAGGTTGAACACGATATTGCGCGCCCGGGAATGGTATCTTACGAGAAGAAGCAGACCCGGACCGGCTGGACGGCTGGTGCCGGCGTCGATTACGCGGCCACCGACAATCTGCTTCTGCGTGTGGAATACCGCTATGTGGATCTTGGCAAGGAGAGCTTCGATTTTCTCGACAGCGGATTCGAAACCAAATTCAAGTCGCACGAAATCCGTTTCGGTGTTGCTTACAAGTTCTGATCGCTTGTTGCGGCTATCGGATGCATAGCCCCCGCGATGAACGCGGGGCGTAGTAGAGATCTGGCCGCCGGAAGGCGGCCAAAGTATGATTCGAGCCGTAGGCCGGCGCCAGGAAATGTTGCGGACGTTTCAATCAGAGTATGAACTGATCGCCGAGATAGAACCGGCGCACATCCGCATTCTCGACAATCTCCGCCGGACGTCCATGGGTCAGCACCTGGCCGGCATGGATAATATAAGCCCGGTCGATGAGCCCAAGCGTTTCCCGCACGTTATGATCCGTAATCAGCACGCCGATACCGCGGCTCGTCAGATGCCGGACCAATTGCTGGATATCGGACACCGCAATGGGATCAACGCCCGCAAACGGCTCGTCGAGAAGCATGAAATTGGGCCGCGAGGCCAGCGCTCGGGCGATTTCGAGCCGGCGGCGCTCGCCACCCGAAAGTGAAAGCGCCTGCGCCTTGCGCAAATGCGCGATATGGAATTCCTCGAGCAGGGCGTCGAGTTCTTCGGCACGCTTCCGCCTGTCCTTTTCGACCACTTCCAGCACGGCCTTGATGTTGTTTTCCACCGAAAGACCGCGGAAAATCGAGGCTTCCTGCGGTAGATAGCCAATGCCGAGGCGCGAGCGCCGGTACATCGGCATGGTTGTAACATCGAAACCGTCGATCTCGATCGAGCCGCTATCCACGGGCACAAGACCGGTCACCATATAGAAACAGGTGGTCTTGCCCGCGCCGTTGGGTCCTAGAATGCCCACCGCCTCGCCGGCTCGTACACCGAAGGAAACACCGTTGACCACTTGCCGTCCGCGATAACTCTTCGTCAGTCCGCGAGCAACAAGTGTGCCCTTGAGGCGCTGGAGATCGCCAGCCCCACCGCGAGCTTCTCCCGACAAATCGGCGGCGGCAACCGGGGACGGCTGAACGGCATTGCCTTCGGTCTTGATACGCGAAAATACTGACAAAACTGACACCGTACGCCCTGGCTTGGTTGACGAACTAAAGCGGTCCCCTGTCCTGATGGAATCAGGGAGACCGCTTTAAACTTCTCTTCTTCAGCCGCACGATCTATGCGGAAAGATCATGCGGTCAAAATAAATGATTAAAGCGAGGTGCCTGATTGCATTCTGCTTTAATTGCGTTTCGCACTGGCGGCTTTGCCACCCTGCTGCTGTTGCGCGCTTTTAGGCGTAAGGATGATCGACACGCGGCCGGGCTCGCCTTTGCAGCTTTCCAGAAAAGCCTTGCCTGTGCCGGTATTGGCGATCAGCTTGCAGCCGGTGGCGATGTTGTCGCCGTCGGAAAGTACGACTTTCTTGCCCGTTAGCGTCATGGTCTGCGTCTTCGCGTCAAAAGTGCCGGCGTCGCCGGTGGCGATCTGCGTTCCTGACTTGAGATAGACCTTGCCACTGACTTCCAGATGATCGATGCCGGCAGCACCGAGGCCGCCCGCTGGTGCTTGCGCAGCACTCTTTCCGGCTGATTGGCTTCCGTTATCCTTCGACTTGTTGAAATAGACCGTCATCTTGCCGGATTTCAGCAGCGTATCTCCCTGAGAGACGGAGACATTCCCGGTAAAGAGGGCCATGCCTTCCTTATCCTGTATTTCCAGCTTGTCCGCGTCGATCGCCACAGGATCCTTGCTGCTGGAGAGATTAAGGCTTCCGAAGGGAGCCGCCTGTTGTGGTTGCTGGGCAAGCGCCGGGGCTGACGCAAACGCCGTCGCGCCGAGGAGAGCCATCGTCGCTCCGAGGAACAGTTTCGGGCGGAAGTCACCATATGCTGTCGATCTGCGCTGCATTCTCATATCCCCTAAAAACAAACCGGCTACGCCGGTATCCGCCCGTTAATCCTGCCCTTTGATCCGAGTTGGCGGGGCGGCGCCCTCAGCCATCCTGATCCGGGGTCGAAATGACGCTCTTCTGCTCTTTCGCCGGATCGATGACAAGTTTTACCTTGTTCTCGAATACCATCACCTTGCCATTCTCACGAATCTGCATCTTGTCAGCCGAGATATGCGTGTTACCGTCCCGGATATCAACGGGCTGATCGGTGGTAATGCGCCCGGTTGACATATTGACGTCCGCCGATTTCATCTTTGCCGTCAATCCACCGGTCGTTGTAACCGTAAAATCCTTATCGAGTTGCAAACGCATATTGGCATTATCGTAAACGCCCGATTTCGCCTCTATCGTAGCGCGCTGGTCAGCGCCGAGAGGAAGTTCGGCATCGATGTTCTCCAGCGAGACGACACCCTCTTTGCTTACGTCCTGCGTGGCCTTCGAAGCCGTCATCGTATAGGGCCGGTTGTCTTTGGTGAAGCCGTCGAGTGTTGGATTGGTCATCACCAGCTTGCCGCTTTCCGCGCCCGTTCCCCCAACCTCTACCTTGACCGGCCCGGATGATGTGGAAAAAAAGGTGAACCAGGAGAAGACACCGGCAATGGCGATGGCGGCAATGGGCAACACCGTCTTGAGTACGCGCACACGACCGGAATGACGCTGCGCGGAATGGAATATCGCGGCGTTCTTTTCGGAAGCGCCGAAATTCATGCGGCCGCTTGTTTGCGCCGTGTCACTTGGTTTGAACATGGAAGGCCTGCCCTCCCAATTCACGCTGTTCTTTTGTGCGTTCATTTGACCTAATTCTTATTCACGGAGCAATTTGGGGCCAACTCTTGGGCCCGATCACACTGCAATATGGTTATTTTGGGTTGGAATAACAAATGCAACATAACAGAGTCTTGCCGTAAGACCAAAGCTGAACCTAAAGTGCAATTCAGATCCCTTGTGATTTTCGAGACCAACGGAGACGGATACGGCCATGACACAATCCGCCGACGCGATCATTGACCGCCGCAGGCTGCGCCGGAAGCTCACCTTCTGGCGGATAGTCGCGCTGGCGGTGGCGGCGCTGGGCATAGGCCTGCTTGCCGATTTCACCGGTCTCGGTGGGCGCAATGCGCCGCACATCGCCAAGGTGAAGATTGAGGGCCCGATCCACGAAGACGACGATCTGCTCGATCGTCTCGACAAGATCGCCAATAACAATGCTGTAAAGGGCCTGATTATTTCGGTCGATTCGCCGGGCGGCACCACCGCCGGCGGCGAGGCCATCTTCAATGCCGTGCGCAAGGTGGCGGAAAAGAAGCCGGTTGTTGCCCAAGTCGGCACGCTCGCTGCTTCCGCCGGCTATATGATTGCCAGCGCGGCCGACCATATCGTGGCGAGGCAGACCTCGATCGTCGGCTCCATCGGCGTCCTGTTCCAGTATCCCGATATTTCCCAGTTGCTGACCAAGCTTGGTATCAAGATCGAGACCATCAAGTCGTCTCCGCTCAAGGCCGAGCCGAACTTCTTCAGCCCGGCGCCCGAGGAAGCCAAGGCCATGATCCGTAACATGATCATGGATTCCTACGACTGGTTCGTCGGGCTGGTTGAAAAACGCCGCGGGTTCGATCACGAGCAGGCGCTCGCTCTGGCAAACGGCGCGGTCTTCACCGGGCGCCAGGCGCTGGACAAGAAGCTCATCGACCAGCTGGGTGGCGAGGATGAAGCCGTGGGCTGGCTGAAGGGCAAAGGTACTGGCGGCACATTGCCCGTCGTCGAATGGATGCCGCAGCAAAAGGGCATCATCGGCTCCCTCTTTTCGCAATCGGCGGCAAGGCTTTTGATACAAGTTCTGGGTGTACCGGAAAATGGCGGCAGCCTGCTCTTGCGCGAGGCGGCGGGCGAGCGCCTTTTCACTCCAAGCCTCCTTTCAGCCTGGCCGGCGGAGGGCGCCCGGCCGGAAGGCCAATAAGCTGTTGAATATCAAGGCCTGTGCGAATAGAAATACCGGAGCGTGATGCCGAAAAAGTTGCAGATCTTTCGGATAAGATCATGCGTGATAGCCACCGTAACGTTCGAGGAGAGGTCGACCGCCATGATCAAGTCAGAACTTGTTCAGATCATCGCCAGCCGTAATCCGCATCTCTTTCAACGCGACGTAGAAAATATAGTCGGAGCCGTGTTCGACGAAATCAGCAAGGCCCTCGCGGATGGAAACCGCGTGGAGCTACGCGGTTTCGGCGCCTTCTCGGTGAAGAACCGCCCCGCGCGCAGCGGTCGCAACCCCCGCACCGGAGAAGCGGTGAGCGTGGAGGAAAAATGGGTGCCGTTTTTCAAGACGGGCAAGGAACTGCGCGATCGCCTGAACAGCGCTGACCGGTAGAGTTTTTCCATGACAAACCGTTTCATCACCATCATCGTTCTCGTACCGCTGGCAATCGTGCTCGTCGCGCTGTCGGTCGCCAACCGTGAAACGGTGATGCTGACCGTCGATCCCTTCAATCCGGGCAATCCCGCGCTGTCCTGGTCGGCGCCGCTGTTCGTCTGGCTGTTTGGGGTACTGATCGTCGGGCTCCTTTTAGGGGGCGCGGTGACATGGGCTCGCCAGGGCAAATATCGCAAAAGCGCCCGCGTCAATAAGGCGGAAGCGGATAGGCTGAGGCAGCAGGTCGGGACGGTCGAAGGCGCGTCATCGACGACACATTTGACCAATTTGCGCTAGGCCGATATTTCCCCCTTGAATTCCCTGAGAGGGGAGGCGGCTATCCTGCGATCCTCTGAGAAAGCCAGAGGGTGGCTTGACGACCCCTAAATGAAAACCAACAGGACATTCCCGGTTGAAACCACCGAAGCGAAAAGACAAGCGGCAACAGCGAGACACGCTGGATAAGTCTGCACGCCCGGCGCCCGAGCCCGTGCACCCGCGCATTCTCACGCGCCGCGAAGGCCCCCGACCCGAAGAAAAACTCCCGCTCATCCTCGAAACCGAGCCATCGGCGGACTACGCGCTGCTCGACAGCGGCAATGGCCGGAAGCTCGAACAATATGGGCCGTACCGCATCGTACGGCCGGAGGGGCAGGCGATCTGGCTTCCCGCATGGGACCCTTCGGAATGGGCGAAGGCCGATGCCGTCTTCACCGGCAATACCGACGAGGAGGGCATGGGCCGCTGGCATTTTCCGCGTACACCCTTGGGCGAGACATGGCCGATGGCCTATGACGGCATTCCTTTCCTTGGCCGGTTCACCTCGTTCCGCCATGTCGGCGTCTTTCCCGAGCAGGCAGCGCACTGGTCCACCCTGGATAGCCTCATCCGCAATGCCGGGCGCCCGGTCCGTGTGTTGAACCTCTTCGGCTACACCGGCGTCGCCTCGCTGGTGGCGGCACGGGCGGGGGCGGAGGTCACCCATGTGGATGCTTCCAAGAAGGCGATTCTCTGGGCGCGGGAGAACCAGGAAATGGCAGGGCTATCAGCCAAGCCCATCCGCTGGATCTGCGACGACGCCACCAAATTCGTCGCACGCGAAGAGCGCCGCGACAGCTGCTATGACATCATCCTGCTCGACCCGCCCGCCTATGGCCGCGGGCCGAACGGCGAGGTCTGGCAACTGTTCGATAATTTGCCCGAAATGGTCGATCTCTGCCGCTCGATCCTTACCCGCAAGCCGCTTGCCGTGGTGCTGACGGCCTATTCGATCCGCGCCTCGTTCTTCGCCATTCATGAACTGATGCGCGACGCCTTCACCGGGCTTGGAGGCCAGGTGGAATCGGGCGAACTCATCTTGCGCGAACGCTCCGCCGGGCGCGCGCTTTCCACATCGCTTTTCAGCCGCTGGGTGGCGTGAATGACGGGTCACGAAGATTTTCCGAAAACAGGCAAAGTGAAAGAAGTCACCAGCCTGACCAACCCGATCATCAAGGATCTGCGCGCGCTATCGATGAAGAAATTCCGCGATCAGCAGGGTGTTTTCCTCGCGGAGGGGCTGAAGCTCGTCATCGATGCGCTCGATCTCGGCTGGCGCATCCGCACGCTGGTTTTCGCCAAGGCGGGCAAGGGCAATAGCCTCGTCGAAACGGTGGCGGCGCGCACGGTCGCCAAGGGCGGGCTGGTGCTGGAGGTGAGCGAGAAAGTCATTTCCGCCATCACAAGGCGCGACAACCCGCAAGCTGTCGTCGGCGTTTTCGAGCAAAAATACCAGCCACTCTCAAACCTCAAGCCCCAAGGAAACGACGTCTATGTCGCGCTCGATCGGGTGCGTGACCCCGGCAATCTGGGCACCATTATCCGCACGGCGGACGCGGTAGGCGCTAAGGGCCTGATCCTGATTGGCGATGCCACGGACCCTTTCTCCATCGAGACGGTGCGCGCGACCATGGGCTCCGTCTTCGCCATGCCGCTCTATCGGGCGAGCGTGGCCGATTTCCTCAATTGGCGGAAAAGCTTTCGCGGCCTCGTCGTCGGCACGCATTTGAAGGGCGCGGTCGATTACCGGAGCATCCCCTATGCGGGCAAACCGGTTATCCTTTTGATGGGAAACGAGCAGCAGGGCCTGCCTGATAGCCTCGCCTCGGCTTGCGACAAGCTTGCCCGCATCCCCCAGGCAGGGCGCGCCGATTCGCTCAACCTCGCCATTGCCACCGGAATCATGCTGTTCGAGATCAGGCGCGAGGCGCTCGTCCTCGATGAAAGACCCATTCTTGATGGAACGCCGATTCTTGATGGAAGGCATGGCGGCAAATGACCAGGAAAGCCGTGCTTCCCTATTTCCTCGTGGTGGTTTTCGCAGTGATTGCCGACCAGATCGTCAAATATCTGGTTGAAACGGGCATGGATTATCATCAGCAGATCGATATCCTGCCGTTTCTCGCGCTGTTCCGCACACATAATAATGGCATCGCATTTTCCATGCTGTCGTCACTGGGCGACACCGGCCTTATCGCCATGACGCTTCTCGTCATCGCCTTCGTGCTTTATCTCTGGTGGACGAGCGGGCCGGAAAAGCGCATCGCCAGGGCTGGCTTCGCGCTGATTGTCGGCGGGGCGCTGGGGAACCTGATCGACCGCAGCCTGCACGGCTATGTGATCGATTATGTGCTCTTCCACACCGCGACATGGTCCTTCGCCGTGTTCAACCTGGCCGATGCCTTCATCACCGTCGGCGCCGGATTGATTATCCTCGACGAACTCGTTGGCGGCCGCGGCAAGGCTTCCAGCCGGTAAGCGGTTCAAACACATCAATTTTACGCAGCGAGCAGGCGCCTAGCCATATTCAGGACACGTTGCTGTCATCGTGATGTAGCAGTTTTGCACTATGCCGTGATCCAGCTGCCGGATCGGCTCGCGCAATTTTTACCGGAACTTGGGTGAATACAGCCGGCTGATTCGAATTTTCATGTTTTGCTTCACCTTATCTTTGGAAAAAGGTGAAATATGCCCACTGGGAGAAGATCGTCATGAGCGCATTGCTTGGAATTTCCCGGCAAATCATTAATGATGCAGGCATGTCGAGTATCGAAGCACATCCGGCTCTTTTCACCGCACCCGATAGCACGGGCGTTTTAGGACGTCTGGGGTCGCTGGAGGTCCGGCTTGCCCAGACGGCGGCGGAAATCACCGCCGCGCAAGAATTGCGTTTCAAGATATTCTTCGATGGCCACGGCGCGAAGAGTGAAAGCGCCGCGGCGTTGGAAGAGCGTGACGCGGACCGGTTCGATGCCACGTGCGATCATCTTCTCGTCTATGATACCGCCATCGCGGCGCCGGAGCATAAGCAGATCGTCGGTACCTATCGCCTCATGCGCGGCGAGAAGGCGCGTGACGCCCATGGCTTCTATTCCGCCGGCGAATATGATGTCGAGCGGCTGACGCTCGCCAAGCCGGACCTCAATTTCCTTGAGCTTGGCCGCTCCTGCGTCAAGCCGGAATACCGCTCGAAGCGGACGATGGAATTGCTGTGGCAGGGCATCTGGGCCTATTGCCGCCGGTACCGCATCGACGTGATGTTCGGCTGCGCTTCCTTCATGGGCACGATACCCGCCGCCCACGCGCTTGCCCTGTCATTCCTCCATCATAATTGCCGCGCCAATGCGGAGTGGGACGTGCGCGCCCTGCCGCAGCATTACCAGCCGATGGATTTGATGCCGCTGGAGGCGATCAACCCAAAGGTGGCGCTATTCTCCATGCCACCGCTCATCAAGGGCTACATCCGGCTCGGCGCTATGATCGGCGACGGCGCGGTGGTGGATCATGCCTTCGGCACGACCGATGTATTCATCATCCTGCCGGTTTCGCACATATCGACGCGGTATATTACGTATTATGGCGCGGAGGCTGATCGGTTTATGTAAGCCGCGACTCTACGATCTCACCCCCCTCTGCCCTGCCGGGCATCTCCCCCTCAGGTGGGGAGATTGGCTGACATAGATGACGGCATTCATTCTGCAACGTCTGCGATTGGCGCCATGCGCTTATGAAGGCCTAATCTCCCCCCTTGAGGGGGAGATGCCTGGCAGGGCAGAGGGGGGTGAGATCGTAAATCTCCCAATCCCGATAATTCCCCCTACATCATCCCCGCCAATTTCTTCAGCCGGTAAAGCTCGTCCATCGCCTCGCGCGGCGTCATCTCATCCGGATTGAGCGCAAGCACGGCTTGCAATAACGCGCTGTCGCCGCTTTTCTGCTTCGGCTGCTCGCGCTTCACCTCAACCGAAAACAGCGGCAGATCGTCGATCAGCTTGTCGGCCTTTCCCGATGTTTCGCCTGCTTCCAACTGGTGCAGCACGTCGCGCGCCCGGGCGACCACCGCCTCCGGCAAACCTGCGAGGCGGGCGACCTGTACGCCATAGGACCGGTCAGCGGCGCCTTTCGCGACCTCGTGCAGGAACACCACGTCACCGTCCCATTCCTTGACCCGCATGGTGACATTCGCCAGCCGGGCAAGCTTTTCCGAAAGCGCCGTCATCTCGTGGAAATGGGTGGCGAAAAGCGCGCGGCAACGGTTCTTCTCATGCAGGTACTCAACCGCCGCCCAGGCGATGGAGAGACCGTCAAACGTAGCGGTGCCCCGCCCGATCTCGTCAAGAATCACCAGCGAGCGTTCGCCCGCCAGATTGAGAATGGCGGCGGTCTCAACCATTTCGACCATGAAGGTCGAGCGACCGCGCGCCAGATCGTCCGATGCGCCGACGCGGCTGAACAGACGGTCCACCACGCCGATATGCGCCGCCCCGGCGGGCACGAAGGAACCCATCTGCGCGAGAATGGCGATCAGCGCGTTCTGGCGCAGGAAGGTGGACTTGCCGCCCATGTTAGGGCCGGTCAGCAGCCAGATCGCGCCATGCGGCGCACCGTCTTGCGGCGAGAGATCGCAATCATTCGCCACGAAGGGATTGGCCGCCTGGCGGCGCAACGCCTGCTCCACCACTGGATGACGACCGGCGACGATATTGAAGGCGAGGCTCGCATCGACCATCGGGCGGCAATAACCCTGCTCCTCGGCAAGACATGCCAGCGCGGCGGAAACGTCGAGAACGGCCAATGCCGCCGCTCCGGCGCGGATAAAATCGGATAGCGCGACAGCCTCGCTCGTCAATTCGTCGAAGATCGCAAGCTCGATTGCAAGCGCCCGGTCCGCGGCGTTGGCGATCTTCGATTCCAGTTCTGCAAGCTCCGTGGTGGTGAAGCGCATGGCATTGGCCATGGTCTGACGGTGAATGAAGCGGCCCTTCGCCTCGTCGCTATCGGTCATGATCGCGTGGTGATTGGCGGTCACCTCGATGAAATAGCCGAGCACATTGTTGTGCTTGATCTTCAGCGATTTGATGCCGGTCTCATCGGTGTATTGTGCCTGCAGCCCGGCGATGATCCGGCGCGACTGGTCGCGCAAGCCCCGCATCTCATCGAGTTCGGGATGATATCCCGCACGGACGAAGCCGCCATCGCGCTTCAGAAGCGGCAGTTCATCACCGAGAGCGCGGTCGAGATGTTCGGCATGATGTCCCGGCAGGCGGGCAAACGCGGCACACGCATCCTCGATTTCCCGCGGCAGGGCGCGACCGGAAAAGAGCGCAGCAATTGCCCGCGCGGCATCGAGCCCGCGTTGCAGTGCGCCAAGGTCACGCGGGCCGCCGCGTCCGACTGCCAGCCGCGAAAGCGCGCGCGGCATATCCGGCACACCTTTCAACTCCTCGCGCAAGCGTTCGGCTAGTTGCTGCTCGCTCAGGAAAAAGGAAACCGCATCCTGGCGCATGGCAATTGCTTGCGCGTCGGTCAGTGGCGACATCAGCCGTTCAGCCAGAAGTCTTGCGCCGCCACCCGTCACCGTGCGGTCGATGGCCTTGAGCAGGCTTCCGTCGCGGCTGCCCGAAAGGGTCCGCACCAGTTCCAGATTGGCGCGCGTCGCCGGGTCGATGAAGAGCGACGAGCCTTCCTCTTCGCGTTCAGGCCGCATCAGCGGAGGGCGCTGCGCGATCTGGGTCTTTTCGATATAGGCAATCGCGCCGGAAATCGCCGAAAGCTCGCAGCGCGAGAACTGGCCGAACCCGTCGAGCGCCGCCACGTCGAAATAGCGCTTGATGCGCGCTTCGGCGATGGCGCTGTCGAACAGGCTCGCCGGCTGCGGCGTCACCGCGCGACCGATCATGTCGAAGACGGGGCGCAAACTGGCATCGTGAAACACCGGCTCGGCAACGATCAGCTCGCGCGGGTCCACCCGCATGATATCGGCCAGAAGCCTGTCCGCCGCCGTCTCTACGACGCGAAATGCGCCGGTGGAGATATCGATCCAGGCGAGCGCCATGCGCCCGTCTTCCGCGCCCTTGACGCGGCCAAGCGTCATCAGGAAATTGGCCTCGGAGGGATCGAGAAGTTTTTCTTCCGTGATGGTGCCGGGCGTGACGAGGCGCACGACATCGCGGCGCACCACCGATTTCGAACCGCGCTTCTTCGCCTCCGCCGGATCTTCCATCTGCTCGCAAACGGCGACGCGAAAGCCCTTGGCGATCAACGTTTGCAAATAATCGTCGGCGGCGTGAATGGGTACGCCGCACATAGGGATATCTTCGCCCAGATGTTTGCCCCGCCGGGTCAGTGTGATGCCGAGCGCTTTCGATGCCTGCACCGCATCATCGAAAAACAGCTCGTAGAAATCGCCCATGCGATAGAACAGGAGCGACCCCTCGTTCGCCGCCTTGATCTCGATATATTGCTCCATCATCGGCGTCGGGCGCGCGCCGGCGCCCGCATCATATGCGTCTGCGCCGGTTTGGGTCCCATCGGTGAATTGCGCCAGCTCGTTCAATGCGTGTTCCCGGAATTTAGGTCAGATCGATTTGAGATATCTATTCCCTAGGTGTTTAGTCCCGGTATTTGCTGGAGCGGGTTTCTTTTGAATTTCTCTGGTTCTGTTTTCCAGATTTTGCAGATGAACTCGTAAGGCGTGAGGCCT
>NZ_QJTF01000005.1 GCF_003217235.1 Paramesorhizobium leguminum
GTCACGAGGGCGAACTCTTCGTCCGCCAGCGGCGCCGCCGCCTTCGTTGTGGCGCTTTATAGGCCCCACCCAACGAAACTGTCAACACGCAAAATCACGATTTTCAAAAAACTTTCACACCAGGTTCGCATTACTGTCGCGCACCCCTTTTTCGGGGAGACGCCTAGGTGGAATGGTGTCGGTTTTTTTGATGGGCAGGACCTGCATATAGGTATAAAAAGCGCAGTTTCAAGAAGGGCCGGCCAAAAGGCTCTATTCGCACCCTAATAGCCAGCCACAAACAAGCCCAATTCGATTTCTAGCCCTCTTCCATGACGATGAAGGCGTACCTCAGGCTTGATTGGCTCCTATCGCCAGCAACTTGTGAGGTACGCCGAGGGAAATCGCTTCCATCCCGCCCCTGCGTTGACTTGGCGCTCGCGGACGGGCAAAACTTGAGGGCACACAGTAGGAGGCAAGCCCTCCATTTTTCCAGCCTAACAGGACCGGCCGGGACGCGAACAGGCTCGCTCATCATACGGCATAACTAGGGACCGGCGCTTAATCGAATGAAGGAATACGAGCGGCACGCGATAGATCCCGGCAACGAGCCGCCGCTTATCACCGATGGGCGACGCGGGCCGCCGGACCGCCGCGAAATTTCCGCTCGCTGGCTCGCCGGCACATTCCTGACCGGAATCACCTCTTCGATGCTTATGGGTGTTGCGCTATTCGCCGCCCTCGACGGCCGTGAACAGCTGGCAACGCCGCCGGAATTGCTCGCACGGGACGATATGCAAGGTACCGATACCGACAGCGATATCTCCAAGGGCGATCGCGTGGTCGCAACCGCTGCCGTACAGAAGAATCGTGATCGGCGCCGCTTCGATGTTTCTACGATGCAGAAGATCGGTGAGCGCGAAGTGGTCCGCACACGCCCCTTTGAGTATGTACGCATGGCGCTGGCAGCCGACCATCCGGGCAACCGAAAATATCCGGCCTTCAATGCGCTCACCATTTTTTCGCAAGGCGCGCCGCCAACGGCCCAGGCCGCGAGCACCGGACAGATCTACGGCGCCAAGGTGGAAAGCGAGATCAGTCTTAAGACATCCGAGTTTCCCCTGGCGACTGCCGAGTTCGATTCTTCCGCAGACCTGTCTGCCGACGAGGTGGAGAATGTCGTTCGCAGCACCGGTCTGCTGCTGACCGATGGCGATGTGCAGGTTGCCTCGCTTCACTATGTGGACCCGCTGCGTTTCGGCAACAGCGAATCGCCCTATTCGCTGACCGCGCCGCTGGATGTGCGCATCATTCAGGAAAACGTCAGCGTTGCCCCTCGCGCCGCGCCGGATGCCGTCAGCACTGGCTTTTCGGAGGAAGTGATCCCGTTTCGCAACGATGAGGACATGGTCACGGCGCTGGCCAATGCTGGCTATGACGATGCCAATGCCGCCGAAATGGCCGAGGCGCTAGGCAAGCTAATGAACTCGCCTCGCCTCAAGGCCGGCAGCGTATTGCGCATTGGCATCGAATCGCATGATGACGATGACCGGATCGTTCGCGCCAGCGTTTATGACGGCACCGATCACCTGCTCACCGTCGCGCTCGACGATCGCAATCAGTATGTTCCGTCCGGCGAGCCGGAGATGACGCCACTCTTGCGAACCGCCTTCGACGGCAGCGCTCCGCTACCACGCATCCGTGGCGATCTGCCTTCCGTCTATGATGGCATCTCCCGGGCAGCGCTTGCCTATGGCATGACGGAAGCCATGACCACCCAGCTCGTCAAGATGCTGGCCGCTGATGTCGATCTTCAGGCGACAATCGCTCCCACCGACCAGATAGAGGCATTCTTCTCACTGCCGGAAGATTCCGACCAGGCCGGCGATGATTCGGAGATTCTCTATGTCGCCGCGACCTTCGGCGGGACCACCCGAAAATTCTATCGCTACCGGGCGCCGGATGGAGCGACCGAATATTACGACCAGAACGGCAAGAGCGCCAGGCAGTTCCTGTTGCGCAAGCCTGTACCCAACGGCAGCTTCAGCTCGCCCTTCGGCATGCGGCGGCATCCAATTCTCGGCTTCTCCCGTATGCATCCCGGCGTCGATTGGGCCGCCCCGCGCGGCTCGCCCATTCTCGCCTCCGGCAATGGCGTGATCGTGAAGGCGGGCTGGACCAATGGCTATGGCAACCAAACGATCATTCGCCATGCCAACGGCTATGAGACCAGCTACAATCACCAGAACGCGATCGCGCGCGGGATCACCGTCGGCGCACGCGTCCGGCAAGGTCAGGTGATTGGTTTCGTGGGCTCGACCGGACTTTCGACCGGCGCGCATCTCCACTATGAGTTGACCGTCAACGGCACGAAGGTCGATCCGATGCGCATCCGTCTGCCGGATGACAAGGCATTGAAAGGCAGGGAGCTGGAAGCGTTCAAGCGTGAGCGCCAGCGCATCGACCAGCTGCTGAACGATCAGAAGGACAACGGCACCAAGCTGGCAGCGACCAATCCCCCCAACGGGTAAAGCGAGTGAGCAGTGCACTGCTCACTGCTTCCCGCTCACTACTCACTCCATGAATTCGACCGTCACGCCAGACTTCACCAATTTGGCAAGTTCCTCCGCATCCCAATTCGCCAGGCGGATGCAACCATGGCTGGATGTCTTGCCGATCTTTGAGGGCTCGGGCGTGCCGTGGATGCCATAGGTCGGCTTCGACAGGGCAATCCAGACCGTGCCGACAGGCCCGTTCGGCCCAGGCGGAATGGTCAGGACCTTGTCATTATTGCCCTGCTTGAAATTGATCTTTGGATTGTAGGTGTAGTTGGGATTGATCGCTATGCGCTGAACTTCGACGATGCCGGACGGCGAGGGCGTATCGGATGAGCCGATGGTCGAGGGATAGGCAACCACCAGCCTGCCCGCCTCGTCATAGCCGCGCACCTGCTTGCGCGCCTTGTCGGCGGTGATCCGCGCAACCTTGGCCGTGACGTTCTGGCCGATATTGGGCACGCGAACCACCGAACCGGGCTGATTGAAATTCACACCCGGATTGATTTCTTTCAAATAGGCCTCGTCGATGTGGAATTTTTCGCCGAGCATTTCCACGACAGACGTATAGGCCATCGCTGGAAGCTGCGCCTTATGCGCATAATCTTCCGGGATCGACGCCACATATTGCCGGCCCACATCTTCATTGGTGATGGTGTATTCGGTAAAGGCGGGACCGCCCGTCGCCTCCAACTCGGCGTTGATCGCCGCCTCGTTCGAGGGGTCGAGGGATTTGCCGGTCAGTTCGCCATAGGCGGCGGCCGCCTTGTCGACATTGCTGCCCGCGCGTCCGTCGATAGCGCCGGGTGATGCACCCGCGCGATCGAGGACCACCTGATAGGCGGCAATCTTCGCCTTCGCGCCCTCGCCCTTCGGCATTTCGATGGCCGGGGTCATATCGTCGGGGGAAGGCACGGGCCGCCCCGGTTCTATGGCCGGCTGATAGGAATCGTCCTGGATCGCCGCCGAAGCATCGGCGGGCGGCAGTTCCGCGCGCTCGACCTGTCCATCGCGGTTTCCGTCATAGGTGCTTCTGGCAGGCGGCTCATAATAGGGATCGAGCGGTGGAGCATCGCCAAACCCGTCGTTGGGCGCGCCGCCATCAACGGGACCGTCCAGCGTCCAGTTGTCTTCTGGCGGCGGAAAGCGGCGTACGCGCCGTTTCTGCGTCTCGCCCGGTTCCTCAATTGACAGAATCTGTCCGCGCCGATCCATCGTGATCCGGCGCCCTCTCGGATCGATGTAAATGCGAATACGGCTGTCGCGGTAAACTTCCTCGCCGGGATCATAGAGTTGCGCCAGCTGGATGGCGTCATTGCCCCCTGCCCTGCCCCTTCTCTCGAATTGGCCCGCCTCCCCCGAATCTGAAAACATCGTGCCGGCGGCGGAAGCGAATAACGCTAGCTGAAAAAGAGAGGAAACGCGCTGCATGAACCATACCAGAAAAGAATGAACGAATCGCAGGGCTGCAACTCTATCTGAAAATTGCCGATGACAAATGAACTGGGCATGAAAATGGCGCAACAGGCCATGCGCCTTTTGGACGCTATAAAAGAATGGACCGCCAGAGTTTGGCGGCCCATTCAATGCCAATGGTTTTAGGCGGCTTTGGCCGCCTTGGCCGGGGCCTTGGCGCGGAAGTTCAGCCGATCTGAACCGGCAGTGATCTTCACGGTCGACCCATCCAGTACTTCGCCCAGCAAAATATGCTCGGCGAGCGGATCCTGCACTTCTTTCTGGATGACGCGCTTCAGCGGACGCGCGCCATAGGCGGGGTCGTAGCCCTTCTGCGCCAGCCAATTGCGGGCCTCGGCATCGATATCGATCGTGATCTTGCGATCGCTCAGCAGTTTCTGCAACCGCTCCAGCTGGATGCCGACAATGGCGTCCATGTCCTTGCGCTTCAACCGATGGAACAGGATGATCTCATCGACCCGGTTGAGGAATTCCGGCCTGAACGCCGCGCGAACCACGGCCATCACCTCATCGCGCACGGTCTCGACATCCTGATCCTCACCGAGCCCGACCAGATATTCGGCGCCCAGATTGGAGGTCATGATGATCACCGTGTTGCGGAAATCGACGGTACGACCCTGCCCGTCTGTCAGCCGCCCGTCATCGAGCACCTGCAGCAGCACGTTGAAGACGTCCGGATGCGCCTTTTCGATCTCGTCGAACAGAATCACTTGGTAAGGACGCCGGCGCACTGCTTCCGTAAGGACGCCGCCCTCATCGTAGCCGACATAGCCCGGAGGCGCACCGATGAGCCGGGAAACCGCGTGCTTCTCCATATATTCCGACATGTCGATACGCAGCAGGGCCGACTCGTCGGAGAACAGAAATGCGGCAAGCGCCTTGGCCAGCTCCGTCTTGCCGACACCGGTAGGGCCGAGAAAGATGAATGAGCCGATCGGACGGTTGGGATCCTGCAGGCCCGCGCGTGCCCGGCGAACTGCTTTTGAGACGGCCTGCACGGCTTCACCTTGCCCCACCACCCGCTTGGCGAGTTCGTCTTCCATGCGCAGCAGCTTTTCGCGTTCACCCTCCAGCATCCGATCTACCGGGACGCCTGTCCAGCGCGACACAACCTGCGCGACATGATCGGGCGACACGGTCTCTTCGAGCAGCGAGCCTTTGTTCTCGACGCTTTCCGCCTCCACAAGCTGCTTTTCGAGCTGAGGGATTTTTCCATAAGCGAGTTCTCCCGCCTTTTGGAATTCGCCGGTGCGTTGGGCAGTGGCGAGCGCATTGCGCGCTTCATCGAGCTGCTTTTTCAGGTCTGCGGCAAGGCCGAGCTTCTGCTTCTCTGCCTGCCAGGTGGAGGTCAAGCGCGCCGATTCCTCTTCGAGATTGGCAAGCTCCTTTTCCAGTTTTTCGAGCCGGTCCTTGGAGGCCGCATCCTTCTCATTCCTGAGCGCTTCGCGTTCGATTTTCAGCTGCATGATGCGGCGATCGATTTCGTCCAGTTCTTCCGGCTTCGAATCGACCTGCATCCTCAGCCGCGAGGCCGCCTCGTCCACAAGGTCGATGGCCTTGTCCGGCAGGAAGCGGTCAGAGATGTAGCGGTTCGACAATGACGCCGCCGCCACCAGCGCCGAATCGGAAACACGCACCTTGTGGTGCTGCTCGTATTTTTCCTTGAGGCCGCGCAGGATCGAAATCGTGTCGTCCACGGTCGGCTCGTTGACAAAGACCGGCTGGAACCGGCGGGCGAGCGCCGCGTCCTTCTCCACATATTTGCGGTATTCGTCGAGCGTCGTCGCGCCGATGCAATGCAACTCGCCGCGCGCCAGCGCCGGCTTCAAAAGGTTGGAGGCGTCCATGGCGCCATCCGCCTTGCCGGCACCGACGAGCGTATGCATTTCGTCGATGAAGAGTATAATCTGCCCCGTCGCCGATTGGACTTCAGAGAGAACCGCCTTCAGCCGTTCCTCGAATTCGCCGCGATATTTAGCCCCTGCGATCAGCGAGCCCATATCGAGCGCCATTAGCTGCTTGTCCTTGAGCGACTCAGGCACGTCGCCATTGACGATGCGTATCGCCAGCCCCTCTGCGATGGCCGTCTTGCCGACGCCCGGCTCGCCGATCAGCACCGGATTGTTCTTGGTCCGGCGCGACAGGACCTGAATGGTGCGGCGAATCTCCTCGTCGCGGCCAATGACCGGATCGAGCTTGCCGGCGCGCGCATCGGCGGTGAGATCTCGCGCATATTTCTTCAGCGCGTCGTAATTGCCCTCGGCGGAAGCCGAATCGGCGGTGCGCCCCTTGCGGATATCGTTGATGGCCTGGTTGAGCGCCGTCGGCGTGACGCCCCCGCGTGAAAGAATCTCTGACGTCTTGGCGGATTTTTCCATATCGAGCGCGGTCAAGAGGCGCTCCACGGTGACGAAGCTATCACCTGCCTTCTTGGCGAGTTCCTCCGCTGTCGTAAAAACCTTCGCCAGCGGCTGCGACATATAAAGCTGCTCATTACCGCCGGTAACCTTCGGCAACGCATCGAGCGCGGCCTGCAAACCGAGGCGCACATCGGCAATCCGCCCACCGGCCCGCTCGATCAGCGAAGTCGCCAATCCTTCATCGTCATCAATGAGGACCTTGAGCAAATGTTCCGGCATGAATTGCTGATTGTTCTGGGACAGCGCGAAGGATTGCGCCGATTGAATGAAACCCCGAACGCGCTCGGTATATTTTTCAATATTCATACCTGTCTCCTTTTCTTGGCCACCCCTGATGCGGCAGCGGCGAAGCGCTGGCGGTTTCGATCCACCCAGCACCCCAAATCATATGGGAAAGCGGGCCGGACCCGGCAAGGCGCTACAGCCCTCATGCGCTTGTCAAAACGCAGTGAAAGTTGCCACGTAAAATTTAAGAAAGAGAAGCAGAAATAAAATAATAAAAAGCGAACGACACGAAGCAAATACTGCAACGCACCGGAATAGGGTTAGAATTATATGAAATATTATTTCAAGATGATCGGGATCGCCGTCAGCATAATACCTACGGCAGCGGTAACCATGCCTCCCGTTATAATTACCGTTTTCAGTGAAGAGCTATCTATTGCAGCGTGTACCTCAACCCGCAACGCCTGCATATCGCCGCGTAACGCCTGCATATCGCTCCGCAATTCAGATGTTGCAGCCTGCATATCGCTTCGCAATTCAGATGTTGCAGCCTGCATATCGCTTCGCAATTCAGATGTTGCAGCCTGCAATTCGCCCCGCAATTCAGATGTTGCAGCCTGCAATTCGCCCCGCAGCGTCGATGTGGCCGTCTGTAAATCGCCTTGCAAAGCAGCCGTGGCGGCCTGCAAATCGGACTTCGTAACGAGTTCCGGCATGATGTAGTCCCTCGCTGCAAATGAGAGCGCATCTGCCTGTTCCTGCGTAAAGCCATCTTTGCGCAGTCTGGTGCTATATCCGAGTGTATCAAAAACAATTGCCATTTGAAAGTTCCCCCACCAACTCTCACTTTAACCCACCTCCCCTGCGGAGGGGAGGTGGAAAATCATGGGCAATTACGCGTCGGAGTTGGCATCCACAAAGGCGTCCGTCTTCGGGCTCTCACCCTCGCCATTGCTCTCAGTGACCACTGGACGGCGCGGACGCGCCACGCGGCGCGGACGCCGCGTCTCGCCTGCCTCAACCGGGGCGCTTGCCTCGACCGGCGTATTTGTCTCAACTGGGGCGCTTGCCTGAACCGGTATACTTGCCGCCGGCGAAGCTTCTTCGTTGGAAATCGATGGCTGCGCTGCATTTCCATTCACTTCAATCGGAGCCTGCTGGCCTCCACTGAAGCGCTCGTTGCGCGGACGGCGCAGACGGTTCGGGCCACGGCGATCTCCGGGCTGCCTCTGCGTTTCCGCGCCATTGCCGCCGAATACCACCTCGGCCGGCGTACCCTCGATTACAGGTTGCGGCCCGCTGCCGTTGATCGGCTTCGGCGCGACCGCGACTGTAGCCACGGGTTGCTCGAAGCCATCCTCATCGTCGTCCATTTCGTCGTCAAAGGCTTCGGCACGCTGGGTCTGTACAGGCTCATTCGCCTGCGCCGCCATGATGATGCGGTTGTAGTGCTCGGCATGCTGGAGATAATTCTCGGCCATGACGCGATCGCCGGATACTTGGGCATCCCGGGCCAAGGTCATGTATTTTTCCGCGACGTGCTGGGCATTGCCCCTGATCTTCACGTCCGGTCCGTTGCTTTCGTAATTGCGGGATAGAGGGTTCGGCCCCTTGCGGTTGTTGTTCCCCCGTCCACGCATGCGCCTGTTCTGCTGTCCTGGCCTCATACTCTTCTCTTTTCAGATTAAGGGGCGCAAATCCCCGCGGCCAAATAGCCTTTGGGTCTCGCTTGTTATGTGACGAACTGGAGCGCGCCCCGCACTACCATCGTATAAAAGATCTCTAAAAGTTGCGTGCTGCCGTATGAATCACCCCGACAGGAGTAACGGTGTCAAACACCACAAAGCAGAATCACCGCTTTGGCGATACGCGGAACAAAGGCCTGCCTAGCTTTATACGGTGGGTGGAACCTAAACACGTTCTCCAAAAATTCCAAGCCCTTTTTGGCACATTCGGTTACCGAACGATCAAAGCATGAAAAGAAGAGCGCGGTCATGCCCACCAAGATCTTGCAGGCCTTCCATCAACCGAAAACCGTTTTCGGCAAAGATGGCCTCTACATCCGCTCGTTGCCCTGCGCCTATTTCAACGCCCACGGCACCTCCTTCATATAGTCGCTCTTCACCGCCCCTTGCAAGGGCCCTATAAAAATCAAGACCGTCCTCGCCCCCGTCGAGCGCGAGAAGCGGGTCGTGCTCACGCACCTCCCTGTCCAGGTTGGCAACCTCACGGCGCGGAATATAGGGCGGGTTCGAAACGATCAGGTCGAACCGCCCGGAAATCTCGGCGAACCAGTCGCCCCGGAGCGCGGCAAACCGTCTGGACACCCCGGCCAACCTTGCATTTTCCCGCGCGGTAGCAAGCGCGCCCGGCGCAATATCGACACCTATGGCATGAAGCCTTTCCAGCTGGCTCAATAGCGCGATCGCGATTGCCCCTGTTCCGGTCCCCATATCTATCAGCTCGGCAATGCCGTTCTTCGCAATCCGCTCTCTCAGGAAAGGGAGAACCAGATCAACCAGCGTTTCGGTATCCGGGCGCGGTTCAAGCGTTTCCGGCGAAAGCCGAAAGCCAAGACCATAGAACGAGCGCTCGCCCATGATGCGGTGCACCGGTTCGCCGGCCAGCCGTCGGCTCAGGCCGATGTCCAGCACCATCACTGCCTCGCCGTCAATGATTCGCTCCGGCGCGCTCAGCGCATCGAGACGCGTGGTTGCCGTCGCCCACTCCACGAGCAGCCGGGCGTCCAGTTCGGGCGTGGCGATACCTGCCTCGCGCAACTGCTTTCGCGCTTTGGCGTGAAGCCCGGCCAGCGTCTCCGCGGCTATCAGGTCCGCAGCCATCAGGCGTTTTCACCCATTTCGGCAAGCAGCGCAGCCTGATGATCCGAGATAAGCGCATCGACCAGTTCGTCGAGTTCTCCTTCCACGATCCGGTCGAGCTTGTAGAGCGTCAGATTGATCCGGTGATCAGTGACGCGGCCTTGCGGAAAATTGTAGGTGCGGATGCGCTCCGACCGGTCGCCCGATCCCACCTGGCTGCGCCGTGCCGCCGAACGCTCGCTGTCTGCCCGCTGCCGTTCCATGTCATAGAGCCGCGCGCGCAGAATCTGCATGGCCTTCGCCCGGTTCTGGTGCTGCGATTTTTCCGCCTGCACCACCATGATTCCGGTCGGGATATGCGTGATGCGAACAGCCGAATCGGTGGTAT
Organism: Paramesorhizobium leguminum; assembly: GCF_003217235.1. Lineage (GTDB taxonomy): Bacteria > Pseudomonadota > Alphaproteobacteria > Rhizobiales > Rhizobiaceae > Paramesorhizobium > Paramesorhizobium leguminum. Next base: position 9,866 of record NZ_QJTF01000005.1, read on the forward strand.
TGACGTGCTGGCCACCAGATCCCGACGCCCGCATCGTATCGATGCGGATATCCTCCGCGCGAACATCGATATCGATATCCTCCGCTTCCGGCAGCACCGCGACAGTGGCAGCCGAGGTATGAATACGCCCGCTCGCCTCCGTGTCCGGCACACGCTGCACGCGGTGCACGCCCGATTCGAATTTCAGCTTCGAAAAAACACCCCTGCCGGAAACGGTGGCGATGATCTCCTTGTAGCCGCCCGCTTCACCGTCACTCGCCGAAACGATCTCGACACGCCAGCCCTTGAGCGATGCATAGCGTTCATACATGCGAAACAGGTCGCCGGCGAAAAGCGCCGCTTCCGAACCACCCGTTCCGGCGCGAATTTCAAGGATGGCGCTCTTTTCGTCCGCCGCGTCCTTCGGCAGGAGCAGAAGCTGCACCTCCCACTCCAGTGTCTCGATGCGTTCCTGCACCTGCGGCAGTTCGCTGGTAGCGAGCGCCCGCATCTCGGCATCGACGGAAGAGTCGTCACGCATGGCGAGAAGATCGTCCGCCTCCTGCCGCGCGGCGATAAGCGCGCGGATTTTCGCCACCACCTCCTCCAGCTCAGCATATTCCGAAGCGAGCTTCACATATGTGTCCGAATCCGGGTTCCCGGCCATCTGCGTCTCAACCATTGAGAAACGCTTCAGGAGCTGGTCCATCCGGTCCTGCGGCAATGCGATCATTCAATTCCCTCTGTCGTCATTCTCGCTCGGGCTTGTCCCGAGAATCTGCGGCGGCATATCTGTCTGGACGGTAATTGCTTTTCTCTTCCACGTCGTAGATTCTCGGGACAAGCCCGAGAATGACGTCGGGAGGTCAAGCTAAAGCGGTATGCCGCTGTCTTCTGCGAAGCCCATAAGCACCCCACGCAACGAGTGGGTGCCATTCGGCTTGCCAATCGCTTCAAGAAGAAGCGCGTTGAGCTTGGCCGCGTCCAGCGCCCCAAGCATCGCCTTTACCGGACCGATCGCGGCGGGCGACATTGATATATGCCGGAAACCGAGTCCGATCAATGTCATGGCGGTCAAAGGCTTACCGGCCATCTCGCCGCACAGCGTCACCGGTGTGTCGTGGCGCGTCCCCGCTTCTACGATTTGCCTGAGCACCCGAAGGAATGGCGGCGACAGCTGGTCGAAACGCTTGGAGATGGCCGAATTGCCGCGATCCGCCGCCATGACGAACTGGAACAGATCGTTGGATCCGACCGAGACGAAATCCACCGCCGCCATAAGCTCGTCGAGCTGCCAGAGCAGCGACGGCACCTCGATCATCGCGCCCAGCCGTAACCGCGTCGGCAGGCTGTAGGCGAAGCGCGACAGATGCCGCACCTCGCGCTCGATGATAGCGCGCGCGGCGCGAATCTCTCCCACCTCTGTTATCATCGGCAGCATCAGCCGCAATTCATTCCCGCCAGCGGCCTTGAGCAGCGCCCTCAGCTGCGTGCGCAACAGCCCCGGACGGTCGAGCGTCAGCCGGATCGCACGCCAGCCCATGGCCGGGTTTTCCTCCGGCCCCTGATGGCGAAAATAGGGGAGCACCTTATCACCGCCGATATCGAGCGTGCGGAAGGTCACCGGGCGTTTGCCTGCCGCATCCAGCACAGACCGATAGAGCCGCTCCTGCTGCTCGGCGCGGGGGAAGGTCGAGGCGATCATGAACTGCAGCTCGGTGCGGAACAGGCCGATACCGGCGGCGCCCGACTCCATGAGCTGCGGCAGATCGACCAGCAACCCTGCATTCATCAAGAGCGAGATTTCGACGCCGTCTTTGGTAACCGAGGGTTTGTCGCGCAGTTCGCGATAAAGCGCCTGGCGCTTGGCGCGAAAGCGCACCTTCTCCGCGTAGGCCGATTCGATGTCCGGCTGCGGACGCAAATGCACCTTGCCGTCATCCCCGTCGACAATGGCCGAATCATTGTTCTCCGCCATGGAGACCACGCCCTTGACCTGACCGACGACGGGAATGCCCATGGCGCGCGCGACGATGACAACATGGCTCGTCGGCGCCCCGTCCTCCAGCACCAGGCCGCGCACCCGCTCGCGCGGATAATCGAGCAGTTCCGCCGCACCCATCGAGCGGGCGAAGATGATCGCGTCCTTGACCAGTGTTTCGGCCACCGTCTTGATGTCGCGCCCCATCAACTGGCGCAGCAGCCGGTTGGCCAGATCGTCGAAATCGCTCAGGCGCTCGCGCATATATGGATCGGTCAGATGCATCATGCGAGCGCGCGTATCGCTCTGCACTTTTTCCACCGCCGCTTCCGCCGTCAGCCCGTTGTGGATGGCTTCTTCCAGCCGCCGCACCCAGCCGCGATCATGCGCAAACATGCGGTATGCTTCCAGCACGGCGCGATGCTCGCCTTCGGCGGCCACGTCGCGTCGCGACAGCATGTCATCGATTGAAATACGCAACGAGCCGATCGCTTCGCTCAAGCGTTCCAGTTCACGCTGCGAATCCTCGTTGAAGAGATTGGTGACGACAATGCGCGGCTCGTGCAGCACGACATGACCGAGGCCAACGCCGTCGTTGAACGAAATGCCGGAAAAACTCATCGGCCTGCCAAGATCAAGTTCCACGCCAGGCCTGGTCAGCCTGGTCAGGTCACCCGTAGCGATCATTTCAGCCAGAACCATGGCGGTGGTTTCCAGCGCCTCCACTTCGTCTTCGCGATAGGCTCGCTTGGTGCGGTTCTGCACCACCAATACACCCAGCGTACGTCCAGCGCGTAAAATAGGCACGCCGAGGAAAGAGTTGTAGGCCTCCTCGCCCGTCTCGGGCAGATAGGCGAACGCCGGATGCGATTGCGCGTCGGTGAGGTTGAGCGGGCGGGCGCTCGCGGCGATGGTGCCGACCAGGCCCTGCCCCAGACGCAATTGCGCCAAGTGCACTGCCTGCGGATTAAGGCCAACGGTGGCATAGAGTTCCAGCACACCGTCCGAGCGCAGCACATAGGAGGAGCAGACCTCCGCCACCATGTTCTGCGCGATTTCACGCACGATCCGGTCAAGCCGCTCCTGCGGCTCCAGCGGCTCCGCCATCAATTCGCGCAAGCGTTTGAGCAGGACACGAGGACCGGTGGTCACCTCACGCATGGACGGTCAATTGCTCCTTCATCCTACCGATCCCCCAAGCGGGACCCGACGATTCGCGACTACACAACCGGACCATCGTCCGGCCCGTTCTTTGTGGGCATTTTTGACGCGCGCGTCCAGAGCAATTTGTGGGTGGCTTTGAAACGGAATCATCAGTGCTTTACGTCGCGCGCCTCTGCGCTGCCGAGGAAAGGCTCGCGCCCTCCTTCCCCCCTTGCGGGGAGTGAGGAGCGTTCGGCCGAAGGCCGAGGAAAAGCCAACGATTTGGCTTTTCCAGCGACGAACGCGCGGAGCCCTAGCGGAGCGCTACCCGCGTTAGCGGGCGGATGGGGGTGGTGACGGGTGCGCTTTTGGTGACGACCGTCGTGCAAACGTCACCACCCCCACCCGACCCTTCGGGCCACCCTCCCCGCAAGGGGGAGGGAAGGCGCGAGCCGCTCCGGCAGGACCAAGCTGAGTGCCTTATTACGACTTATCCAGCCCATACACCGAATGCAGCGTCCGCACCGCCAGCTCCGCATAGGGCCCATCGATCAGGATCGAAATCTTGATTTCCGACGTGGTGATGGCGCGAATATTGATGCCCTTGTCGGCCAGTGCCTTGAAAGCGGTGGCGGCGACGCCCGCATGGCTGCGCATTCCGATGCCGATGACGGACACCTTGACCAACCCGGCTTCCGACTGGATCGCATCGAACCCAACCTCGGCTTTCGCCTTTTCGAGCACGGCGACCGCCTTGTCCAGGTCCCCGGTCGGCACGGTAAAGGTCATGTCCGTCTTCGAACCGTCTTCGGAGACGTTCTGCACGATCATGTCGACATTGATGTGCGTTTCGGCGAGCGGCCCGAAGATCGCGGCCGATACGCCGGGCCTGTCCGCGAGACGCCTCAGCGAGATTTGCGCTTCGTCCTTCGCATAAGCGATACCGGTGACGACCTGCTGTTCCACGATTTCCTCCTCGTCGCAAATGAGCGTTCCGGGTGGATTGATCGGATCACCCATGCCCGGCGCATCAGGGTCCTCGAAACTGGAGCGCACGAAGGTGCGCACCTTGTGTACCATGGCAAGCTCGACCGAGCGAACCTGCAGCACCTTGGCACCGAGCGACGCCATCTCCAGCATTTCCTCAAAGGAAATCTTGGAAAGGCGGCGCGCCTTCGGCTCGACCCGTGGATCGGTGGTGTAGACGCCGTCGACATCCGTATAGATATCGCAGCGGTCCGCCTTGACCGCTGCCGCGATCGCCACCGCGCTGGTGTCGGAACCGCCGCGTCCGAGCGTCGCGATGCGGTTGTCCGGTCCCAGCCCTTGGAAGCCGGCTATGACCGCTACCTGACTTTCGCCGAAGCGCTTGACCAGGAATGAGCCGTCGATCTCTGTGATGCGCGCCGCGCCGTGCGCGTTGTCTGTGCGGATCGGGATCTGCCATCCCTGCCATGAGCGCGCATGGACGCCCATCGACTGCAGGGTGATCGCGAGCAACCCCGCCGTCACCTGCTCCCCGGAAGCCACCACCGCATCATATTCGCGCGCGTCGTGCATCGGCGATGCCGCGCGGGTCCACGTCACGAGTTCATTCGTTTTTCCCGCCATCGCCGAGACGACGACGGCCACTTCATGGCCCGCATCAACCTCGCGTTTGACGTGACGCGCCACATTACGGATGCGGTCGATATCGGCCACCGAAGTGCCGCCGAATTTCATCACGATGCGCGCCATTTTAGGATTGTCCCGCGAGGCTTGAGAATGATCATTTTTCTTTGCCGCACGAGACGGCAGGAGAAACGCGCTCACATAACCAAAATGCTAGCGAATCGCAAGCAAACCTTGACTTTGGGGCTAACAAGGTCAACTCCAAAACCACAGGAAGGAAACAGCCATGGCCGAGACCGCCCGCACCACCATCGATTCCGCCGAGGTCGAACGCTTTTCGCGCATCGCCGCAGAATGGTGGAACCCGCAAGGCAAGTTCCGCCCGCTGCACAAGTTCAATCCGACGCGGCTTGCCTATATCAAGGAAGAAATCTGCGCCGCCTTCGGACGCGATCCGCTTGGCTCTCGCCCGCTGGAAGGACTGCGCCTTCTCGATATCGGCTGCGGCGGTGGCCTCCTCTGCGAGCCGATGGCGCGGCTGGGCGCAACGGTCGTGGGCGCGGATGCATCTGAGACCAATATCGAAGTGGCGAGGATTCACGCTGCGACAAGCGGGCTCGACATCGACTACCGCGCCACCACGGCGGAGGCCCTCGCCGAGGCTGGCGAGAAATTCGACATCGTCCTCAACATGGAAGTAGTGGAGCATGTCGCCGATGTCGATCTCTTCCTCTCCGCCTGCGGCGCGATGGTTAAGCCCGGCGGCCTGATGTTCGTCGCCACCATCAACCGCACGCTGAAGGCGCTAGGGCTTGCCATCATCGGCGCGGAATATGTGCTGCGCTGGCTGCCACGCGGCACGCACCAATATGAAAAGCTGGTCCGCCCGGAAGAACTGGAGAAGGCGCTGGACGCGGCAGGGTTGACGATCATCGACCGGCAGGGCGTCAGCTACAATCCGCTTGCCGATAGCTGGAGCCGCTCGCGGGACATGGATGTGAATTACATGGTGCTGGCGCGAAAGTGAGCAATCCTTTATCAGTGATCGACGCCAACCCGCCACGCATTTTGCCACCGCTCGCGCTGGTTCTGGCTATGCTGTCGATTGCCTGCGGGGCCTCGTTCGCAAAGTCCCTCTTTCCGGAAGTCGGGGCAGAAGGCGCAACTGCGCTTCGGCTCTCGATTGGGGCGCTTCTGCTTGTGCCCATTCTTCGTCCGTGGCGAGTAAGTTTCCGATCGAATGCCTGGCAACCCGTTGTCATTTACGGTCTCATGCTGGGCGGAATGAACGTCTTTTTCTATCTGTCGATCCAGACGCTCCCGCTCGGAGTCGCGCTCGCGATTGAATTCACCGGACCGCTCGCTGTCGCTATTGCTGCGTCGCGTAGATCGATTGATTTTCTTTGGATCGGCCTGGCGATGATCGGGCTGGTCCTGTTGCTTCCGCTGCGGTCAATGAATGCAAATCTCGATCCCATCGGAATTGCGTTTGCGCTCTGCGCCGGCGCGTGTTGGGCGGCGTATATCATATATGGGGGGATCGCAGGCCGCCTCTACGGCATTTCGGCGGCGTCGATCGGACTGATCGTTGCATCGGCGGCCATGTTGCCTATTGGAATTGCGAAGGCAGGCTTCTCATTGTTCACGCCATCGGTGCTCGCCCTTGGATTGCTCGTGGCGATACTATCAAGCGCGATTCCATATACGCTTGAGATGTTCGCCCTCCGTCACCTTCCACGGAAAACCTTTGGTACGCTTACCAGCGCGGAACCGGCTGTCGCAGCGTTGGTTGGTCTCGCGCTCCTTCACGAGGCTCTCCCCGTCTTGCAGTGGATCGGCATAATATCAATATCACTTGCTTCCGTCGGGGCCGCTTTGACTGCAATGCAGGAATAGCCTGATGGCGAAAACGGCCCTCTCAATTCCGGTCCTCTGGAAACACCGGCAGCGGCATGATCTCAACGCCCTCATCCACCAGCGCCGTCACCTCCTCCTGCGTCGCCTCGCCGTAAATGCCGCGCGGATCGGTTTCGCCGAAATGGATCTTGCGCGCCTCCTCGGCGAACTTGTCGCCGACATAATCGGCATTGTCGCGCACCTTCCGGCTCAGTTCGCGCATCTGCTCGATGAGCGCGCGCTGCGCCTCGCCCATGCCGACGGCGATTTTTTCTTTGGCGCTTGCGGTGGAAACGGAAGGCGCCATCAAGGCTTTTTCAACGCTCTGTGAATCGCAGACCGGGCAGGAAACGAGGCCCCTCTTTGCCTGGCGGTCGAAATCCTCGTTGTTGCGGAACCAGCCTTCGAATTCATGATCCTTATCGCAATGTAGACTGAAACGGATCATGGCATCACACCCGCGATACGCATGCCGAAGGTGAACGCGTTCTTGAGATTCGGCACCTTGCGCCGCGCCGCATCCGATAGCGCCGTATCGATATCCGCGACGATCACCGCCGGCTCGTCATGATCGGCCTCGGCCAGGATTTCGCCCCAGGGAGAAACGATCAGCGAATGCCCATAAGTCTCGCGTCCATCCTCGTGCTTCCCCCCTTGCGCGGCGGAGATGAGGAATGCGCCGTTCTCGATGGCGCGGGCGCGTTGCAGCACGTGCCAATGCGCCTCGCCCGTCTGGCGGGTGAAAGCCGCGGGCGCGGTGAGGATCGACGCCCCCGCCTCCGCCTGCGCGCGAAAGAGCTGTGGGAAGCGGATATCGTAGCAGATCGCAAACCCCATCCGCCCGAAAGGCAGATCGGCCAGCACCATATCCGCACCAGGTTCGTAAGTTGCCGATTCGCGCCAGCTTTCGCCATTGTCGAGATCGACGTCGAACATGTGGATCTTGTCGTAAGAGGTAATCTTCTTCCCATCGGGGCCGAACAGAAAAGCGCGGTTGGCAAGCTTGCCATTTTCCAGCGCAATCGCCGTCGAGCCGATATGCAGATAGATGCCGTGTTGCGACGCCAGCCGTGACGCCGCATTGACGATGAGATCATTCTCCTCGTCGCGCGCGCCCTCGTGGTTGCGCCGCACCGCGCCTGTCATCTCGGGCGTCTGCGCATAATCCGCGCCTTGAGCCGCCGCTTCGCCGACGAGGCGTTCGAGGGTTGCGACATTGGCGTGGGGATCGGTCCCGGAACGCATCTGGATGGCGGCGGCGCGAAAAAGACTCATGACTGTGATTCCTGTTGGCTGATGTTGAGCAGCCCATCGAGACGGCCTTCGCGCTCCAGCGCGTGAAGATCATCACAACCGCCGACATGCACATCACCGACGAAAATTTGCGGAAAGGTCATACGCCCCGATCGCTGGATCATCTCCTGTCGGAATTCAGGCGACACGGTCGCATCGCGCTCGGTATAAGCCACGCCCTTGCTATCGAGCAGGCGTTTGGCCGCCGTGCAGAAGCTGCACCACTGGCGCGTATAGATCGTTACCTCAACCATGGAACACTCCGGAATCATCCGGAACTTATATAGAGGCGCCGAGCCATTTCAAAAAGCCCGGCGCGATCCAGAAACTTGCTGAACTTGCCGGTTATGATTCTGCTTGCAGAATAAATTTTATTTCTTCCGCTTCCGGTGCATCGCCGATCCCTGCGGCGCAAGCACGGGAACGAAGACGCGGCGTGATGAGCGCTGCGCCACCGGCAGCCCTTGATAGAGCCGCTTGTAAGCCTCCACGATCAGCACCCCGCCGAAGATGGGCCACATCTTTCCTCCCACTCTCTCCATGAGCGAGGAGGGCCCCCGCATCCAGCGGCGCGTGGCAGGCGGAAAATGCAGCGCGCCCGCCACCGCTCCCGCAGTAAAATTGGCCTCGCGCAACAGCCGGACGAGCTGGCCCCGGCTATACGGCCGCCCGCTGCCGAAAGGCGTATGCTCGAACCGCGCCCAGACGCCGCGACGGTTGGGAACGATGATCATCAGCCTGCCATTGGGCGCCAGTACGCGCCACATCTCTTTCAGCGTCTCGCTCGGATTTTCCGAATGTTCCAGTGCATGAACGAGGAGGATGCGATCAACGGAAGAGTCCGGCAACGGCAACTCCTCGTCGAAAACGAGCGCCGTGGCGCATTTGTCCGCCGTTGGCCAGCCGATCGCCCCCTGCCCCGCCGGCATGAAGGCGAAGGTACGCTCCGTATCGGCGCGCAAGTGGTCGAGATAAGGAAGTGCATAGCCAAGGCCGACCAGCCGCTCTTGCGGCAGCTTCGACCAGAGCGGCTGGAGCGCCGTTACGATAGAGCGCTCAGTCAGGTGCCCTAATGGGGAAGCATAGAAGGAGCGCAATTCGATGATGTCGAGATGCATGTAGCACGCCCCCGGTTATGGCCGGATCATTTCCAGCAGCCGAGATTTCTGCCCCGCAGATTGTGGGAATCGATGTCGACCACAAGGCGCGGATCAAGGCGCATCAAGGCCAGCGTCGTGCGCTGCTTGAGATCGATCTTCTGCCAGCCGGCGCATTCCCTAGGCAACTCGACTTTTTCGACAGTAAATTTCTCTGTCCACGCCGTAGCTGTACCGGTACAGCCAGCGAGTCCGAGCAAAAGTGGCAGGGCTGCCAACCCCAGGTGTTTCGCGTGACCAGCCGACATTTCCGCCATACGTCCTCCAGATTTAACATTCTTTAACTATTGCATACATGACGATCAATTTCACGTTGATTGTCTAATTTCGTTGAAACAGATCGAAATAGTATGTGAATCACGGTGGATTAACCGCTGGTCTTTCCATATTGCCGCCGAAGACACCCCGGAATATGGTTAACGCCACTTGATTCCACGCGTCATCTTCGGGGAAACACACTATGAACAAATTGGCTGCCGAATTTTTCGGCACTTTCTGGCTGGTCTTCGGCGGTTGCGGCAGCGCAATTCTTGCTGCGGCCTTTCCTGATCTGGGCATCGGTTTTCTCGGTGTAGCATTGGCTTTCGGCCTCACCGTGCTGACGATGATCTACGCCGTCGGCGGAATTTCCGGCGGACACTTCAATCCCGCCGTCTCGCTCGGTCTTGCCGTTGCGGGCCGCTTCGACTGGAAGGATCTGATCCCCTACTGGATCGCGCAAGTTCTGGGCGGCATCGCCGCGGCGGCCGTTCTTTATCTCATCGCCTCAGGCAGGGCTGGCTACATGCCGGGCAGCTTCGCCTCCAATGGCTATGCCGAGCTTTCGCCAGGCGGCTACAGCATGACCGCGGCGCTGCTCATCGAAGTCGTCCTGACGGCGTTCTTCCTCATCGTCATCCTGGGTTCGACCGCATCGACAGCTCCGGCAGGCTTCGCCGGCATTGCCATCGGACTCTGCCTCACACTCATCCATCTCATCTCGATCCCGGTGACCAACACCTCGGTCAATCCGGCACGCTCCACCGCCACGGCGCTCTTCGCTGAAACAGCGGCTCTCAACCAGCTCTGGCTGTTCTGGGTCGCACCGCTGATCGGCGCGGTAATCGGCGCCATCTTCTGGAAGGCGCTGCTCGGAAGGGACTGAGCGATCGCTCTATTCTATAATGACAAGGACCGGCTGAGAGGCCGGTCTTTTGTTTGGGTGTGCGTTTTTGGAAGGGTCCATGTTTGACGGAATCGCTATCCGCCAGCCTCCCGGTATTTAATCCAGCTCACGCCTTCGCTTTATCCGCGCCAACCCTCTCCGCCACGACATGCTTCAATGTCACGCGGTCGCGTGTGGAAACACCGATCAGCTCCGCCACCCGCCAGATCACATTGTCTTCCATCTCACCGACCTCGCCGTCGGCATAAGCGATTTCCCACATCAACTCGATTAAATGGATGCGCTCCCGCTCGTCGAGATGACGCTTGATGACGCTGGTGAAACTGTAAAGGTCGATGGCTTCCTGGTCCGCGGCTTCCGCCGCTTGAAGCAGCGCATTCAATTCGCCATCCTTGAGCTGATAGGCCTCGGAGAGCATCTCCGCGATGCGCCTGCGTTCCTCCTCGTGGCGCTCGCCATCAGCATCAATGATGTGAAACATCAGGGCCGCCACCGCCAGCCGAGGGTCATCCTTGCCGAAGGTTTTCCCGCCCCGTCCTTCACCGGAAGAGAGTTCTTTCAAAAAGGTCTGAAGACGATCGAGCATAGTGGCATCCGAATTGGTTCAGAATAGACGATAGCGGGCCTGCTTGGTTTCTGTCTGTTCTTCAGGCAACACGCCCGGATCGTCAACAACCAGCATTTTCACCTCTTCGTCATCGCGCGTATCGTTGGCCGGTTCTCGCTTGGGAGGTTTCAGCCTTGCCGGCGCTGGGATCTCCTCTTCTTCCACCGGTACGACAAGCGGCTTCTGTTCGATCACAGCGGGCGCATTCAGTGTTTCCGATTCGTCTCCACGCACTTCCTGCCCAGCCTCTATCATCGGAGCCAGTTGCTCGACTGGTACCTTCCATTCGAACGCATTGAGCCGCCCCGTTAGTGGAGAGACGGGCGCCCATTGTTCCGACACATAGCCATCCGCCGTCCAGGCCGGATCGCGAGGCGCTTTCACCGCGCGCGCAAGCCACTGGCGTACGCGACCCTGGTCGCCCGTTTGCGCCTCCTCGATATCGGCGAGCAGCAGATAAGCGCTCTCGCGCGGGCTCATCCGCAACACCGCCTCGGCATTCTCTCGCGCCAGCTTATAGTTCCCGGCGTCGAGCGCGGCCTGCGCCAGCGCCAGACTCGCTTCCGGATTGTTGGCACGAAGCGCGAAGAGATGGCGCGCCCGCTTTAACCGGTCGAGTGCGGAATCGCCCGGACGCGCGTGAATGTAAACCTGCGCGATTTCAGGATGCGGATTCTTCTTCCATGCCGCTTCGAGGATTTTGGCGCCCTTACGCAAATCACCCTCCCGGAAATATGCACGCGCCGCGATTACGGCGGCGGGGATAAGATCGGGCGCAAGCTTGTGCGCTTCAAGCGCGACCGTCTTTGCCGTCACCGGATCGGAATCGAAGGTGGAGATCGCCTTGGCAGTGAGCAGCGCCGCGCGCTCTTGTTTTATCGCCGCCTTGTCCGCCGCGCGTGTTGCCTTGCGCGCATCGAGGAGTTTGAGTGCGCCGTCCCAATCGCCCTCGACGGTCAATCGCCCAAGCACGGCGCCCCTCGCCCAGTCGACATGCGGAGCCATCAGGGATGCTTCGCCGGCATAGTGTTGCGCCGCTTCATGTTCGCCCGCGCGCTGCGCTTCGAGATAGAGGCCGCGCAATCCCAAAAGCCGCGTCTCTGGATCGTTCAGCATCGCCTCGAACGCCCCCCGCGCTTCGTCCACGCGGCCCTCCAGCATGGCGCTCTGCGCTTCCAGGAGCCGGATCAGCGGCTCCTGGTCCACATTGAGCAGCTTGTGCGCCTGCCCGGCCATGCGCCGCGCGGTTGCCGAATCTCCCGCTCCCGCTGCAATGAGGCCGGTCGAAAGCGACTGGTAGCCCCGGTCGCGCTTGCGCGCGCGAAAATGCCGCCGCAGGAGATCTGGCGAGCGGATGATGCTTTTGATCAGCCACCATGCCAGCATCACCGCCGCGATGATTGCCACGAGCGCCGAGGCCGCCGCCATCAGCGTCAGCTCATAGCGCATGCCCGCAAAGGTAACGATGAGATCGCCGGGCCTGTCCGCAAGCCAGGTAAAACCGGCACCGAGCACAAGGACCAGAAGAACGAACAGCAGAATGCGCGTCATGGATTTGGCGTTCCTTAATTGGCTGACGACGCGGCCGGCGATGCCGGTGCCCCAAGCGCGCTGGCGAGCGTTCGCGATACCAGCGCGTTCGTGTCGCGGCGCGCCTTCATCTGGGTGGCGAAATCGGCCGATACAGCCTTTGCTGCGTCGGGCAGCGTTTCCCACTCCGCGATGGCGCGATCGAGGTCGCCCCGCGCAAGCGCCGCTTCAATACGCGCCGTAATCGCGCCTATGCTGTTGCCGCTTACCTCACCGACCGGGCGAGCCTTCACAAGGCTTTTGGCGCTCGCCAACAGCTGGTCGACAACGCTGGCGTTGGGGTCCGCATTCTGCTCCGTTGCGACTATCCTGTTCGCCACATCGTCGAACTGATGGTTGAGATCGGCAATCGTCGGAACGCCCGCCGCCGCGAATTTTCCAAGCGCCTCGATGTCCGTCGATTGCGGCGCCATGGCTCTGTAAGTGTCGAGTTCCGCGGCGAAGGAACCGCCGCGATCGATTGCCGATTTGAGCGCGGTTGCCGCAATCGCAGCCGCAATCGCCGGCTGGCGCGACTGGTCCATGATACGCGTTTCGAGTGCCGCAAGTTTCGACTGGATGTCAGCGATGCTGCCTGAATCCTGCGATGCGGATTGCGTCGCCTGGGCGGAGGCGGAGGTGATTTTTTCTTCCAGAACCGCGAGGCGGCTTGTCAATTTTTGCACGTCCTGCATGGGCAATGAATTATTATTAGCCAGCTTTGCAATTTCATCCCTCAGCGTAACGACCTGCGATTCCGCGCTCTTCACCTGCTGCAACGCCTGACGCGCGGTTGCGCTCGTGTCGGCAAGTTGCGCTTGGGTCGGTGCATCCGAATTGCCCCCGTTGAGCGCGCTCATCAAGGCTAGGGCGATGGCGCCTCCCGCCACGCCCGCCGCGATATGGGAAACCCACGCGCGTCCATCCAAGGCCGGTTTCGGCTTCACCGATGCGGCTGCGTCCGTCTGGTGGCTCGAAACCTTTTCCGTCTTCTCTGCGGCCATATATTCTTTTCCAACTGCTTCGCGCGGCTTGGCAAAATCGCCGACCGGTTCCGCTGGAGGCGCTTCTTTCGCGGCTGAGGCAGGCTTTGCCTCCGTCGGCTCCGCCACCCGTTTCACCTGCGATGGATCGAGGTCGATCGTGACCGGCTTGCCAACCGGTTTCGAGTGACGCGATGTTCCGGATTTCGCCATGGTGCCTCTCGTCTTTTAAAATGGACGCCTGATCGGACCTTAACAGATAAAATCGGCAGATGAAGGCTTGGCTGAATCAAAGTGCCGCAAGAAGCTTAAAAAGCGCTTGCTCGTCAGGCCTTTCACTTACACTTGCCCGCTTTTTCCATTCGTTGGAAAGACTTTTCTGGATACGCGAGGAAAGGCATAAAAACCGAGTGTTCTGCCAGAAGTCTACCGGAGTTTCCGGCCGTTCCGATAGCGTGATGAGCGCCTTTGCCGCAAAGACGGAATAGACCAGCGCGGCGTCGATCGGTGCGTCTCCCAGCATCTTGACGGCATCCTGACGATCGATTGCCACCGTGTCATAGGTTTCGCAAACGGTAACCGCAAGACCGTGTGTTCTTACCATCTTTTCGAAATCCGAACGGCGCACCCGGCCCGCGAGGTAGAGCACATGCGCACCTGGGGACAGTGCCTCCAAGAGTAAGGCTGCTAGCGCCTCGCCATCTCCTGCAGCCGCGATCACATCGCGAAACCCGGCGGCTTTGGCCGCCCGCGCCGTCTTCTCGCCTACCGCATAGATAGGCAGATCTATAAGGCTGGCGATCAGTTCCGGCGCGCCATGGCGTATTGCATTGACGCTGGTGATTGTCACCGCGTCATACTCCCCCGGCGACACCTTTGCCGCCAGTGGCGTCGTCTCGCTCAACGGCAGCACGACCGGCGAAAATCCCATCGCTTCCAGCCGCCGCGCGGTCAGCGACGCGCCCGGCTCCGGCCTTGTCACCAGCACGCGCGCCATCGCTCATTTCCAATCGAAGAAGTGCGGCCCCGCCCGGGCAAGCACGCGCTCCGCCGCATCGGTTCCGATTATCGCCGCATCGGCAACGGAGCCTTCCGCCTTGATCTCATGCGCCTCGCTGCCATCGGGCGTAAGAATCATGCCGGAAAAAATGAGCCGGTCGCCGGCAATCGTCGCCAGCCCCGCAATGGGCGTGCGGCAGGAGCCGTCGAGACAGGCGAGAAATGCCCGCTCGCAATCAAGCGCCGCGTGGGTATCGCGATCATCGAGCGGGGCGAGCAATTCATTTATCCGCGCATCGCCCACGCGGCTTTCGATGGCGATTGCCCCCTGTCCCGGCGCGGGCGGAAAGAGAACTGGATCGAGCAGTTCGGTGACGACATGCTCCATACCGAGACGCTTCAATCCGGCATAGGCGAGGATGGTTCCGTCGGCCTGTCCCTCTTCGAGCTTGCGCAATCGCGTCTCTACATTGCCACGAAAACCAACCACATGGATGTCGGCCCGCATCCGGCGGATCAATGCCTCGCGGCGTAGCGACGAGGTGCCGACGGTAGCACCCACCGGCAGGTCGGTAACGCGTGGCGCGGCCCTTCCGATAAAGGCGTCACGCGGGTCTTCCCGCTTGAGAAACGCCGAGAGATAAAGCCCCTCCGGCAGAACCGTTGGCATGTCCTTGCTCGAATGCACTGCAAGATCGATCCGCCCATCGCGCAGTGCGTCCTCGATCTCCTGGGTGAACAGTCCCTTGCCACCGACTTCTGAAAGCGGACGATCCTGTATCCGGTCGCCCGCCGTCGACATTACCGCGATTTCCACGGCGTCGTTGCCAAGTCCGTGCGCCTCCATCAGCCGCCGGCGCACTTCGCGCGCTTGCGCCAATGCCAGCGGGCTGCCGCGCGTGCCGATCTTCAAGGGTGCTGTTTGCATATGGCGTTGTCCATGGTACCGCGTTCGCCTATCTACTATCTACCTAATGATCTTTGCCTTGGGCGGCAATGAATGCAGGGTCTAAAGTTAAATGCGCGTGCTGGGAATAGAGACAAGTTGCGACGAAACCGCCGCCGCCGTCATCGAGCGCGATGAGTCCGGCCATGGCCGGATTCTGTCCAATGTGGTGCTGAGCCAGATCGCCGAACATGAGCCCTATGGTGGCGTGGTGCCGGAAATCGCCGCCCGTGCCCACGTCGAGGCGCTGGACGGTCTGATCGCCCGCGCGCTTGATGAAGCCGGTACACCGCTGAGCGAAATCGACGCCATCGCCGCCACCGCCGGTCCGGGCCTCATCGGCGGCCTTATCGTGGGGCTGATGACCGCGAAGGCGCTGGCGCTGGCGGCAGACAAACCGTTCCATGCGATCAACCATCTCGAAGGCCATGCGCTGACGGCGCGGCTGACCGACAACCTCGCCTTTCCCTATCTCTTGCTGCTCGTCTCGGGAGGTCATACGCAGATGATTCTCGTGCGCGGTCTCGGACAATACGAGCGCCTTGGCACCACCATAGACGATGCGCTGGGCGAAGCCTTCGACAAGACGGCCAAGCTGCTCGGCCTTCCTTATCCCGGCGGCCCGGCAGTGGAGAGAGCGGCGCTTGCCGGTGACCCCAAGCGGGTTACCTTGCCGCGACCGCTGAAGGGCGAGTCGCGGCTCGATTTCTCTTTCTCCGGCCTCAAGACCGCCGTGCGTCAGGCAGCCACTGAACTTGCGCCGCTCAGCGATCAAGACGTCGCCGATATCTGCGCATCGTTTCAAAGAGCGGTGGCCGATACTTTGGCAGACCGCGTGTCGCGCTCGCTCGCGCGCTTTCGCGAGCGCTTCCCTGAGACCGCCGAACCCGCGCTGGTCGTGGCGGGCGGCGTGGCTGCCAACAAAGCGCTCCGCGCCATGCTGGAAAAGCTCTGCGCTGAAAACGGCTTCCGCTTTCTCGCTCCGCCACACGAACTCTGCACCGACAATGCTGCGATGATTGCTTGGGCCGGTGCGGAACACGCAGCTAACGGTGATGGCGATTCTCTCGATATTGCGCCACGCTCACGCTGGCCGCTGGATGGGGCAGCGATGCCTTTGATCGGCGCCGGACGCCGGGGAGCGAAAGCATGATGAGCTCTCAGCAGGTTTCGGAAAAGTGTGAAGCGGCTTTCCGGCAAAAACCTACGACAAATGAAAAGTTAAAAATCGCCGTGCTGGGTGGTGGCGCATGGGGAACGGCTCTCGCCAGCATGGCAGCGCGGAGCGGCCACCGGGTCGCGCTCTATGCGCGCGATGTGACGGCGGTCGATGATATCAACCGCAACAATCGCAATGAGCGCTACCTGCCCGGCATCGCTCTTCCCGCCGGCATCGAAGCGAGCACCGATGCTGTCTCCGTCCTGAAGGACGCGGCTGTCATCCTCGCCGCTTTTCCCGCGCAGACAATGCGTGACGCGCTGGGCGTTGTTGCACCGCATGTACCGGTGAACGCGCCGGTCGTTCTTTGCGCCAAGGGCATCGAGCGCGCGACGGGACGGCTGATGTCCGAGATCGTTTCCGGCATCCTGCCCGGCAATGAGATTGCAGCCCTGTCGGGTCCAAGCTTCGCCGCCGACGTGGCGCGCGGGTTGCCCACCGCCGTCACCATCGCGGCAGCCAGGCAGGAGGCAGCGGACCGGCTGGCGATCGTTCTCTCCGGCCCGGCGTTCCGCTGTTATTCGACAGACGATCTGATAGGCGTCGAGATCGGCGGCGCGCTGAAAAACGTGCTGGCATTGGGCGCCGGAGCAGCTATCGGTCGCGGTCTTGGCGCAAGCGCGCAAGCGGCCCTCGTCACACGCGGCTTTGTCGAACTGCGCCGCATCGCCGAGGCGATGGGCGGGCGGCCTGAGACGGTAATGGGCTTGTCCGGTCTGGGCGATTTGATGCTCACCTGTTCCTCGCCGCAATCGCGCAACTATTCCTACGGCATGGCGCTGGGTGCCGGTGAATCGCTCGAGGGCAGGCCACTCGCCGAAGGTGTCGCCACCGCGCCCATCGCCGCTGAGATATGCGTGAGCCGCAATATCGACGCGCCGATCATCATAGCCGTCTCTGCGCTCCTTGCGCGGCATCTTACTGTTGACGAAGCGGTCGAGGGCCTGCTCAATCGGCCATTGAAAAACGAGTTCTGAGCATGCGACCAGAATGAAACGAACCAAGGGAACCAGAATGCTGTTCGCCATCCTGTGCAACGACAAACCCGGCCATCTGCAGCTGCGCCTCGACACCCGTCCCGCGCATCTCGACTATCTGAACAATCTCGGCGAAAGGCTGAAATTCGCCGGCCCCTTCCTTGATGCCGACGGCAAGCCGAACGGCAGTCTCCTCGTCATCGAGGCCGACCATTTGGATGCAGCCAAGGGGATCGCGGCGAAGGATCCTTATTCGCTCGCCGGACTTTTCGAGACGGTCGATATCCGCCCATGGAATTGGGCGATCAACAATCCCGCGAATTCCTGAGCAGAGCGTGATCCCAAAAAGTTGCAGACTTTTTGGATAACATCATGCGACAAAAAATGAGATCCAAGATGGCTTATTGGCTTTTCAAATCCGAGCCGCACAAATGGTCGTGGGAAAAGCAGAAGGCGGCGGGCAGCGAAGGCACGCAATGGGACGGCGTGCGCAATTATCTCGCGCGCAACAACATGCGCGCCATGCAGCTGGGCGACAAGGGCTTCTTCTACCATTCCAACGAAGGGCTGGAGATCGTCGGCATTATCGAAGTCTGCGGGCTTGCCCATCACGACACCACGACGGATGACCCGCGCTGGGAATGTGTCGACATCCGCGCCTTCTGCGATGTGCCGAAACCAGTGACGCTGAAAGCAGTGAAAGCGAATCCGGCGCTAGAGAAAATGGCGCTCGTCACCTCCATGCGCCTCTCCGTCCAGCCCGTGACGGAGGACGAATGGAAAGAAGTCTGCCGCATGGGCGGCCTTGATCCGGCACCGTGAGGAATTAGTAAATGGTCCCCCCGCGGCCAGAGACGAGCCGCTAAGCAAACCGTTTCGCCCCAGCAACGCAAACCACCACCGCGGCGGCAGTTGCCACCATGCCCCAGCCCACCGCCTCATGCGCAACCAGCGCAGCGAGCGTCAGTCCGAAGAACGGCTGCAACAGCTGCAACTGCCCGACCGCAGCTGTGCCGCCCTGCGCCAGGCCGCGATACCAGAAGACGAAACCAATCAGCATGCTGAACAGCGACACATAGCCGAGGCCACCCAGCGCGGGCCACCCGATACCGTCCCATGACGCGGGCTGGGTGAAAAACGCCAGCGGTAGCATCAGCGGCAAGGACAGAACCAGCGCCCAGCATATCACCTGCCACCCGCCCATCCTGCGGGACAGACGCGCGCCTTCCGCATAGCCGAGCCCGCACACCACGATTGCCGCCAGCATCAATCCATCACCCATGAGAGACGAGCTGCTTCCCTGTACCATGGCATAACCGGCGACAATCGCGCTTCCGGTGATGGAGAACGCCCAGAACATTCCGCGCGGACGCTCGCCGCCGCATAGCACCGCAAATATTGCGGTGGCCAGCGGCAGCAGCCCGATGAACACGATGGCGTGTGCCGATGTCATGCCGCGCAGTGCAAGCGCTGTCAGCAGCGGGAAGCCGACCACCACGCCGAACGCCACGACGAACAGCGACAGAAGATCGCTCCGGTTCGGAAAACGCTGTCTGTTGAGGATGAGCAGAGCCAACGCCAGTACGCCCGCAATTGCGGCGCGCGCCACTGTCAGGAACATCGGATCGATGTCGAGCACGGCAATTCGCGTGGCCGGGAGGGAGCCACTGAAGATAAGTACGCCCAAAAACCCGTTAATCCAGCCCGTCGTCCTGTCCATTATGCCTATCCAACCTGTTGCAAACTCTGTAGTCTCTCATCCGGGACAATGACCGGCATTGCGCTGGGGCGGGTAGAGACAGTAGCAGTACAATTTCACCGGACTGTACCGGGACGAGGAAAAGTACAGATGTTGCATCAACCCGCTGTCAGCGATGACGCATCGCATGACCCTACGTTCGACGACGCTGCCCAGAACGAGTCGACGCTGGTCGAAAAAGTCATGGGCATCATTCGCGGCCGCATCGCCGCCTTGAGCCTCTCGCCGGGTGCGCGGCTGCCTTCGATCCGTCGACTCGCCGAAACCATGGATGTTTCGAAATCGACCGTCGTGGATGCCTATGACCGGCTCGTTGCCGAAGGCGTCATCCAGTCACGCCGTGGGGCCGGTTTCTTTGTCGCGGGCCGCACTCAGCCTTTTGCGCTCACCTCCACCGGCCCTCGTCTGGACCGGGAGATCGATCCGCTTTGGATCATGCGCCAATCGCTCGAAGCTGACAGCACGGCGCTCAAGCCCGGCTGCGGCTGGCTGCCGGAAGACTGGTTGCCGCAGGAAGGCATCCGCCGCGCAATGCGTGCGCTCGCCCGCGATGAGGCCGCAATCTTCACCGACTACGGCGATCCGCTGGGCTATGCGCCGCTCCGGCTGCACCTCTCCCGCCGCTTGGGCGAGCAGGGCGTCGAAGCACCGCCTGACCAGATTTTGCTCGTCGATTCAGGCACCCACGCGCTCGACCTTCTCTGCCGCTTTTTCCTTCAGCCGGGCGATGCGGTGCTCGTGGATGATCCCTGCTACTTCAATTTCCAGGCGATGCTGAAGGTGCATCAAGTCCGGCTCATCGGCGTTCCCTACACACCAGGCGGCCCGGATCTCGAGGCTTTTGCGCGCGCCGCGGCGGAGCATCGGCCGAAGCTCTATATCGGCAATGCCGGACTGCATAATCCGACCGGCGGCATGATGAGCCCAGCCATCGCCCACCGGCTGCTGAAGCTTGTCGAGCAACATGACATGATCGTCATCGAGGACAATATCTTCGCTGATTTCCACCCCTCGCCACCGCCGCTTCTGGCAGAGCTCGACGGGTTGGACAGGATCGTTCATATCGGCAGCTTCTCCAAGACCCTGAGTGCAGCAGCGCGCGTCGGCTATATCGCGACCCGCGGTGATTGGGTCGATCGCCTCACCGATCTTAAGCTCGCCACTACGTTCGGCTCAAGCCAGCTTTCCGCCCAGCTTGTCCATACGCTCCTGATCGACGGTACCTATCGCCGCCATGTCGATGCAGTACGCGCCAGGCTTGCCGCAGCGATGACGTTGACATCGAACCGGCTGAAGGCGGCCGGACTGGAGTTGTGGACCGAGCCGCAAAGCGGCATGTTTCTCTGGGCGAGGCTACCGGCGGGTATGGATTCCGCACTTATCGCCCGCCACGCGCTGGAGCGCGGCGTGGTGTTCGCGCCGGGGAATGTTTTCAGCCTTGCACATAACGCCGCGAACTATCTTCGCTTCAATGTGGCGCAGTCAGCCCAACCGCGCATTTTCGAAGTGCTGCATCAGGCGATGGTTACCGCAGCACGCGGATCATCGTCTGCTTACTGAGATACGGTAAGAGGCGCGCCATGTCGGCGCGCTTCAAAGCGATGCAACCTTCCGTGGGCTGGTAACCCGGCCGCGCCAAATGAAGAAAGATGGCGCTTCCCCGACCGCGCCGGCGAGGGCGAATGTTCCAGTCCAATACGATTGCAATGTCGTAAAGGCCATCATTCCGCCAAAGCCGCTCATGGCTTTGAGAATAAGGCAGCCGCACCGGCCTGTTGTAATTGCGGTCGTCCGGCGCATCGCACCAGCCATCGCCGCAGTCGATAGGACGGAACGGAAGCACGGAAGCGGGTGCGAAATTTGCCCTCCGCCGGCGCCATCCATATATGAGATGCATGAGCCCGAGCGGTGTCGCGCCATCGCCTTCCCGTTTGAAAGCACTGATGCCCCCCCTTGCCGAGCGCGCAATGCAACACCAGATTACCCGTAACGAGAAATCCCTGCGAAGGATTTCCCGGGCGGGACCGAACGTCGATCCGGCGCAAGGCGCCGCTAGAGCAAGACCAGGAAAGCTGTGGAGCGGTTTTCCCGGGAAAAACAGGAACTGTTTTCCCAGCGGGCTTGCGTAAAAGCAATGGGTCTACCCTATTCATTTCCCGCCTCGCGGATCGTTTCTGCCGCCGGAGGGGCCAGAATTAACCGCATAAATGGTTACATCTAGCCTCATCTCGCTCTAAATGCGATAAAACGTCAATGACGATGCAATAATGAACGAGGATACGCATGACTGGCCGTACAATTCTGATTGTGGACGACGATGAGGACCTCCGCTCAATTCTCGTGGAACAGCTCGAACTCTGCGAGGAGTTTCATATCCTGCAGGAGGATACCGCCACGAAAGGTATACAGACGGCGCGCAATGAAATGGTCGATCTCCTGATCATGGATGTGGGCCTGCCCGACATGGACGGACGCGAGGCGGTGAAGCTGTTGCGCAAGGGGGGCTTCAAGCCTCCCGTCATCATGCTGACCGGGCATGATACCGATTCCGATACGATCCTTGGGCTGGAATCCGGCGCCAATGATTACGTTACCAAGCCGTTTCGCTTCGCGGTGCTTTTGGCGCGCATACGCGCGCAATTGCGCCAGCATGAACAGAGCGAAGATGCCACCTTCACCGTTGGGCCATACACCTTCAAGCCGGGGCAGAAGCTGCTGATAGATGAGAAGGGCGGCAAGATCCGCCTGACCGAGAAGGAAGCGGCGATCATCAAATATCTCTATCGCGCCGGCGACAAGGTCATCGGCCGCGATATGCTGCTTGAAGAGGTATGGGGTTATAATTCGGGCGTCACCACCCATACGCTCGAAACACACGTCTATCGCCTGCGCCAGAAGATCGAGAAGGATCCGTCCAACGCGGCGATTTTGGTAACAGAAAGCGGGGGATACAAGCTCGTTCCCTGATGGCTCAGCTAGGGCGAGCCGTGTATTGACGATGATATGGCGCTCGACGACGATATTCGCATTCTCGGCACGGTCGGCCTGTTCGAGTCTTTCACGCCCGAACAGTTGCGCCTGCTTGCCTTCGGCGCAGAACGGCTCGTGCTGCGCGCGGGCCGCGAGCTGTTTCGCGAAGACCAGAGCGCCGATTGCGCATATGTCGTCATTTCGGGCAGCATAACGCTGTTTCGCGAAACCAATGACGGGCGAATTCCACTCCGTTCTGTCGAACCCGGCGCCATGCTGGGCGAAATGGCGTTGCTCACCCAGACGACGCGCCCCACCGGCGCGGTGGCCGAAGTGGAAACGGAAGTGATCCGTATCAGCCGCTCCGTCTTCCACCGCATTCTGGAAGAATATCCGCAAGCCGCGGCCTCGCTCCACGCGCATATCAGCCGCGACGTGACCGGCCTCATACGGCAACTCGAAAAGCTCTCGCCGCTATTTAACGATTAGAGCATGATCTCTCAGATTGCAGGCTGCTTGGAAAAGATCATGCGGCTACACCCCGCTCTAAAGATTGAAATGGGCGATCACCGGCACATGATCCGATGGCCGTTCCCAGCCGCGCGCCTCGCGCAGGACCGTTACCGAGGCGAGATCGGTTTCCAGATCGGGCGACCCCCAGATATGGTCAAGGCGGCGCCCGCGATCCGATAGGTCCCAATCCCGCGCCCGGTAGCTCCACCAGGTGAAGACCTTCTGCTCCGGCGTGATGTGGTGGCGGATGAGATCGCTCCATCCGCCGATATGGCGCACAAATTCCAGCCCTTCAGTCTCGACAGGCGTATGGCTGACCACCTTCAAAAGCTGCTTGTGTGACCACACGTCGGTTTCAAGCGGTGCGATATTAAGATCGCCGAGCAGCATCGAGGAACATCCGTCACCCGTATCGGCAAGGATGGCTTTCATCTCTTCAAGGAAACCGAGCTTGTGCGCGAACTTCGGATTGATCGCCGGATCCGGCTCGTCGCCGCCCGCCGGCACGTAGAAATTATGGATGCGCAGGCGCCTCACTCCCACCGGCACCACGGCGCTTAGGTGGCGGCAATCGACGATGTTGCAGAAGCCTTTGCGCTCGACACCGTCCAGCGGCCTGCGGGAAATGGTGGCGACACCATGATATCCCTTCTGGCCGGAGACCGCGATGTGCGCATAACCCAGCGCATGGAAAGCTTCGTAGGGGAAGAGATCGTCAGGACATTTCGTCTCCTGCAGGCAAAGCACATCCGGCTGATGCTCGCGCAGAAACCGCTCGACCAGACTCATGCGCAGGCGCACGGAATTGATGTTCCAGGTAGCGACGGAAAAGGGCATGGGGATTTTGCTCGCACGGGATAAGGAATCGCGGGCGAACTTACAGCATCGGAGCGACGGTGCCAGCCTGAAATTGAAGACAAGTGGCGCGTTTCGGGTCAGGGCGAGGCGAAAATGGTGGCTTTCGAGAACCGGAGCGCAGCGTACTTTGGTACGTGAGCACCGGAAGCGCAGAAAGACGCCATTTGCAGCCCGCCCTCACCCGAAACTCACTGCCCCTTCCGCTTCATCGCGATACGGGTATAGTCGATCGTAAACATGTCAGGCGCAAACCGCACGCCTTCACGAACATTGAAAATCATGACGGTCGTATCGAGATTCTGCGCGTCGGTGATTGTCCACTGCTTCAGCGCATTGTTCTTCGGATCGAACATCATGGTGATCTTCGAATCGCCGAACACCGATTTGTCGCCGAGCACCAGCGTCGTCATGTCCGGCTCCTGCTTTACCTGCTTCAAGCGTCCGCCGCCCAGATCGATCCGGTCGCTCAGCAGCAGTTTCAGCGGCGTCTTCGAGAGCGGATAGAGATCCCACGTATCGAGCTTGCGATTGTTGACGACGACGGATTCGCCATCGGAAATCACCCGGATGGGCGAATTGTTATAGTTGAAGCGGATCTTGCCCGGGCGCTCGATATAGAAGGTGCCGCCGCTCTGCTCGCCGCGGGGACCGAACTGCACGAACTCGCCCGTCATGGAGCGTACAGCCGAAAAATGATTCGCGATCTGCTGCGCCGCCGCCGTCTGCTCTGGCGTGACCTGGGCGAGCGCCGGGGCAAGCGGCGTCATGATCGAAACGGCCATGACGGTCAGGCCGAGCGCGGCTCCGCGCACAAGTCCTTGCAGGCTGGGGACAGTAAAGAGCCGCATCTTGTTCGTTTTCATCAATAAACGATCTCCAATTACCTTGCTGGACCTAAAGGACCAGTTTGACGCGAGTGTGGCGTTTAAACGAGCGAACATCCCTGTTCGTTCCGCTCTGATCGTCATTCTCGGGCTTGTCCCGAGAATCTACCGAGGCATAATCTGTCAGTACGGCAATCGCTTTTCTTTTTTCTTACGGCAGATTCTCGGGACATCCTCGGGTTCAACCCGAGGACTTCGAATGACGACAAGCGTCGGCGCGTTATCCTGCCAGCCCTCAGTAATCCTCGCCCTCGCCCGGCACCAATATCTCCCGCTTGCCCGCATGATTGGCGGGACCGACGATTCCCTCCTTCTCCATGCGTTCGATGATCGAGGCCGCGCGGTTGTAGCCGATGCCGAGACGCCGCTGGATATAGGAGGTCGAGGCCTTCTTGTCGCGCAGCACCACCGCGACCGCCTGATCGTAGGGATCGTCCGAATCGTCGAGATTGGAGGTCCCGGCAGGCCCGCCGCCCTCGCCGTCCTCGTCGTCTTCCTCGGTGATGGCGTCGAGATATTCCGGCGCGCCCTGGCGCTTCAGATGCTGGACGACCTTCTCCACCTCGTCGTCGCCGACGAAGGGGCCGTGTACGCGCTGGATGCGCCCGCCGCCGGCCATGAACAGCATGTCGCCCTGCCCCAGCAATTGCTCCGCGCCCTGCTCGCCAAGGATGGTGCGGCTGTCGATCTTCGACGTGACCTGGAAGGAGATGCGCGTCGGGAAGTTGGCCTTGATCGTGCCGGTGATGACATCGACCGAAGGACGCTGCGTCGCCATGATCACATGGATGCCCGCCGCGCGCGCCATCTGCGCCAGCCGCTGCACCGCGCCCTCGATATCCTTGCCGGCGACCATCATCAGGTCTGCCATCTCGTCGATTATGACGACGATGTACGGCATCGGCTCGAGATCGAGTTCCTCGGTCTCGTAGACTGCCTCGCCCGTATCGCGGTCGAAGCCGGTTTGCACCGTGCGCTCGATGCGCTCGCCCTTCTTCTGCGCCAGCCCGACGCGGGCATTGAAACCGTCAATATTGCGCACGCCGACCTTCGACATTTTGCGATAGCGGTCCTCCATCTCGCGCACGGTCCATTTGAGCGCGACGACGGCCTTCTTCGGATCGGTGACGACGGGGGTCAGCAGATGCGGGATGCCGTCATAGACGGAAAGTTCCAGCATCTTCGGGTCGATCATGATCAGGCGGCATTCCTGCGGCGTCATGCGGTAAAGCAGCGACAGGATCATCGTATTGATGGCGACGGATTTGCCCGAGCCGGTGGTTCCCGCGACGAGCAAATGCGGGAACTTGGTGATATCGGCGATAACAGGCTCGCCATTGATGGTCTTGCCCAGCGCCAGCGCCAGCTTGGTCTTGGTCTGCTCGAAATCGCGGCTCGCCAGCATCTCGCGCAAATAGACCATTTCGCGCTTCTGGTTGGGCAGTTCGATGCCGATAGCATTGCGCCCCGGCACCACAGCGACGCGCGCGGCGATGGCGCTCATCGAGCGGGCGATATCGTCGGCAAGGCCAATGACGCGCGAGGATTTGATGCCCGGCGCAGGTTCCAATTCGTAAAGCGTCACCACCGGGCCGGGACGCACATGAATGATATCGCCCTTGACGCCGAAATCCTCCAGTACGCCTTCCAGCAGCCGCGCGTTCTGCTCCAGCGCTTCCTTGGAAAGGCTCGCATCGCGCACAACTTTCTTCGGCTCGCTCAGAAGCTGCAGCGGAGGCAGCTCGAAAACGCCGCTGATCGTACGCGGCGGCTTGGTGGCTGTCTGCGCCCGGCCGCCGGCCTTCTGCGCTCTGGGCGGCACCTCCACCCGGCCCGTCGCGAGCGGCGGCGCCGCCGGACCCATATCATCCTCGTCGAAAGGCGGTTCATCGAACTCATCGCGCCCATCGCCGAAGCCCGGCTCACGCCGTGCGCCGCCACGGGCCGGAGCCGCGCCGAGCGAATGCCCTGCGGCCTGCCGCTCTCGCCGCGCCGCGCCTCGTCCGGTCAGGCGATGCAGCATCGCCCGCGCGCTGTAGAGCCAATGCGTCACCGCGCCAAGCGCAAGCGAGCCGCCGCCATCTTCGTCGTCATCGCCATCCTCGTCATCAAGCTCCTGCGGCGTACGTGCCTTCGGGCGCGCCGGGCTGGCGAGAGGCTGCGCCCGCCCCGTCAAGCCGCTGGCAAAGGCGCAAAGCAGCAGCGCCGGAACGGCAAGAATGGCGATGATGATCGACGCGGCGCTGCCGCGCGGAAAATCGCCAAGAAAGATACTTGGAACTTTGAGAACAAGATCGCCCAACACACCGCCGAGCCCGATCTGCATCGGCCAGCTCTGCGGCGCCGAGAGGCAGCTTGCGATTGCGGCGAATAGCAGCGCGGACCCGACCCAGGCGAGAATTCGCTTTGGCAAGCGGCCGATATGTCCATGCGCGATCAGCAGCATCCCCCAGAACACGGCAGGCAGCAGCGCTGCGACGCTGGAGAGCCCCAGGAACTGCATGGCAATATCGGCAAACGCCGCGCCGGGGAAGCCCAGCGCATTGGTGACCGGATTGGACGTGGCATGGCTGAAGCTCGGATCGGCGACATTCCACGTCGCCAGCGCTCCCGCGGCGAGCCCTACCCCGGCAAGCACCAGAAGACCAAACAGGATATCGAGCTGCCGGCGGAAAATACCCGCCAGTTCGAGACGGGCATTACGCGTTCTCTCGCCCTGAAGCGCATATCCTTGCCGCATGAAGCTAATTGCCTTTTACCATTGCCTGTTCCGCCGATATTCCGCCTGACGGATTCGGCCCCAACCCTAAGGCAGGGAAGGTTAAGGCCGCATTAACCATGCAATGAGTTGGGGCTTTCCTTGGGAAGCGCTTTCTCCGGCGGGCAGATTCAACTTAAAGCAGTTCGATTGAAAAGGAAATGTCAGCGGGACAGTACCGCTGCCCTGCCGGGCATCTCCCCCTCCCAGTCGTCATCCTCGGGCTTGACCCGAGGATCCACGGACAAGGGGGCGTAAGCGGCATTATAACTCGCGACGGGATCGTTAATTATCGGCCTGGATATCGACCGTGTCCGCTTACTGAACGGCGCGGATGCGGGCGGCGATGCCGGTGCTCCTCAGCCGTGGATCCTCGGGTCAAGCCCGAGGATGACGACTGGATAGACGGAATCGCTAATGTTCAACCACTGCACTTGCCAGGACCGCCGTACTCTCCATTAATAGTCCCATAAGAAAAAGGCCCGGAATCCGGGCCTTCTCCACATTTCGAACGGCTGGTGCCCAGTTTAATGCACCGTCTCGCCATGCAGGTTGATATCGAGACCTTCGATTTCTTCCTGCTTGGTCGGACGCAGCCCGACGAGCGCCTTGACGACATACAGGATGATCGCGGTGGCGACGGCGGAATAGATGATGGTGAAGATGACACCATAGATCTGCGTGCTGACCGAGGCGCCCGAGCTGAGCGCGTTGACGGCCGGATCGGCGAACACGCCGGTCAGGATCGCGCCGACGATGCCGCCCACGCCGTGCACGCCGAAGGCATCGAGCGAGTCGTCATAGCCGAGCGCATGCTTCAGCTTGACGGCGGCGATGTAGCAGACGACGCCCGCGATGAGGCCGATGATCAGCGCGCCGGTCGGGTTGACGAAGCCGGCGGCGGGCGTGACCGCGACGAGACCGGCGACGGCGCCCGAGATGATGCCGAGCACGCTCGGCTTCTTGGCGACGATCCACTCCGCGAACATCCAGGTGAGCGCGGCGCCGGCGGCGGCGACCTGCGTGTTCAGCATGGCGACGCTGGCAAGCGCGTTGGAGCCGACAGCCGAACCGGCGTTGAAGCCGAACCAGCCGACCCACAACAGCGAAGCGCCGATGACCGACAGCACCAGATTATGCGGCGCCATGTTGACCTGGCCATAGCCCTCGCGCTTGCCGATGATGAGCGCGGCGACGAGACCGGCGATACCGGCATTGATGTGAACGACCGTGCCGCCCGCGAAATCAAGCACGCCATGGGAGCCGAGGAAACCGCCGCCCCAGACCCAATGCGCCACCGGCACATAGACGACGATGAGCCAGATGGCCATGAACAGCAGCATCGCCGAGAACTTCATGCGTTCAGCGAACGCGCCCGCGATCAGCGCCGGGGTGATGATCGCGAAGGTCATCTGGAACATGATGAACAGATATTCCGGGATCGTCCCCGCCAGCGGGTGCGCGGAGGTCATGCCGACGCCGGAAAGGAAGGTCTTGCTGAAGCCGCCCAGCCAGGAATTGATCGACCCGCCGTCGGTGAAGACGAGCGAATAGCCGACGATCATCCACAGCACGCTCAGGAGGCAGCAGATCGCGAAGCTCTGCATGACCGTGGAAAGCACGTTCTTCTTGCGGACCATGCCGCCATAAAAGAGCGCAAGGCCAGGAATGGTCATCATCAGCACCAGCGCCGAGGACGTCAGCATCCACGCCGTGTCGCCGGTGTCGAAAGCAGGCGCGGCGGCGGCAGCGGCAGGCGCGGCTTCCTGCGCCATTGCCGAGCCGGCGAAAGCGCTTAAGGCGGCGAGCGAGCCGCCTGCGGCGCGCATATGTCTATTCAATGTGAACATCAAAAATCTCCGTCGATCCACCGGCCCCAAACGCTCAAGCGTCCCAAGTCCCGGCCCAATTTCCCATAACCAAGTTCCGTGCCAATTCCCCCATTGGCTCCTAACCGGCTATAAAGATTGATTATTTTCTCGTCCCTCGATAGAGCCTCATGCTACGCTGGCGTGACCTGCACAAAAAACAGCCATTTCCGCTGATTGCGCCGCCTGTTTGAGCATTTTGACCTATGGAAGCCATGGATTGAACCCGCGCTTCTAGAGCGCATCCGCATCGGTTTCGCCGGTACGGATGCGCACCGCCTGGTCGAGGGGAATGACGAAAATCTTGCCATCGCCGATCTGGCCGGTCTTGGCGGCGGCGGTGATGGTCTCGACGGTCTTCTCCACGAGATCCTTAGCTACCGCGACTTCAATCTTGATCTTCGGCAGAAAGCTCACGGTATATTCCGCGCCGCGATAGATTTCCGTATGCCCCTTCTGCCGTCCGTAGCCCTTCACTTCGGTCACGGTCAGGCCCTGAATGCCGATTGCGGTGAGTGCTTCGCGCACCTCATCCAGCTTGAACGGCTTGATGATCGCCATTACGATTTTCATCTGCGTCTCCCTGCTTGTGTTGCGGCTTCCCGCGTTGAAGCTATCGCCATGAACGGCCATGCCGTTCCGGTGACTGCAGGGGCAATTCAAGCTTCGTGCCAGTTGGCTACACGGTTGATTTTATTATGAAAATATTGTCGAGATAAATGCCGCACGCATGTAGTGCCTAAAAAATAGGCGGAAATATTCGCATCTGTAAGTTGATGCCGTTTAATTATCCTCCCGCACCCGGATCAGCCCCTCCTGCGTCACGGAGGCGATGAGCAATCCATCCCGCGTATAGATCGAACCGCGATTGAAACCGCGCGCGCCTGCCGCGCTTGGGCTGTCCTGCGTATAGAGCAGCCAGTCATCGAGCTTGTTGGGATGATGAAACCACATGGCATGGTCAAGGCTTGCCACCTGCAGATCGCGGTCGAAGATCGAGCGGCCATGCGCATGGAGCGACGTGTCGAGAAGCGTCATGTCGGAGATATAGGCTAGCACCGCCGCCTGCAGGGCGCGATCATCAGGCACGGGCCCGGTGGTCCTTATCCAGACGTTCTGTTCCGGCGGCAGCTTCTCGCGCGTGAAATAATGGGCAAGCGCGACCGGCTTCATCTCGATCGGGCGCTCGCTTTCCCAATATCTGCGCACGCTTTTCGGCGCGAGGTGCAGATACTGCTCCTTCATCTCCCGGTCGCTCATCAGCTTTTCGGGTTCAGGCACGCCCTCGGGCATCGGCTTCTGGTGAGAAAGCCCGTCTTCGTCCACCTGAAACGAGGCTGAAAGCGCAAAGATCGCCTTGCCATGCTGTATGGCGACCACGCGCCTGGTGGTGAAGCTCGAACCGTCGCGAATGCGGTCCACCTCGTAGATGATCGGCACCGCCGGATCGCCGGGCCGCATGAAATAGGCGTGCAGCGAATGCACATGCCTGTCCTTGTCCACCGTGCGCTGCGCTGCCACCAGCGCCTGCCCGATCACTTGCCCGCCGAACACCCGCTGCCATCCCACCTGCGGGCTGCGGCCGCGGAACAGATCATGCTCCAGCGTTTCCAGATCGAGAATCGACAGGAGTTCTTTCATGGCTTCGGACATGGCTCGATCGCCCTCACGCTTACGTTTATTTCCGCTTCAACAGGAACAAGAGAATAAGTGAAGGCGTTGGAGACGCAACGGGCAATGCTGTGAAGCCAAAGAAATGACAACGAAATTTCCAACATTGACAGATGTCCGGTATAGGATCATCGGTTCTTCGAATATTCGATGACGACGGAAGGAAATGTAGCGATGACCGGCCAGACCACTGCTCAACCTGCCGCAAGCACCGCCCCGGTCGATATTTTGATCGCCGGCGGCGGCTATGTCGGACTTGCCACCGCCGTTGCGGTCAAGGCGGCCTCGCCACACCTGCGCGTTCTTGTCGTGGATAGCGCCCCCCCCGGCAATTGGAAGAAGGACCCCCGCGCTTCAGCCATCGCCGCCGCCGCCTCGCGCATGCTCGATCGGCTGGGTTGCTGGCAGCCTATCCTCCCCGACGCCCAGCCGATCAACGACATGATCGTCACCGATTCCAGAACGTCCGATCCCGTTCGCCCGGTCTTCCTCACCTTCGATGGCGAGGTATCTCCCGGCGAACCCTTCGCCCATATGGTCGAGAACCGCACGCTCAATGCCGCGCTCCATGCCAAAGCCGGGGAACTGGGTGTGGAGATCATCGAAGGCATCGGCGTCGACCGCTTCGATACGCATGCCGGCAGCGTCACCGTTCATTTGAGCGACGGGCTGACACTGGAGGCGCGATTGCTCGTCGCTGCCGACGGGATGCGCTCGAAGTTGCGCGAGCGCGCTGGAATCAAGACCGTGCAATGGGACTACGGTCAGTCGGGCATCGTCTGCACCGTTCATCACGAGCGCCCGCACAATGGCCGCGCGGAGGAGCATTTCCTGCCTGCCGGCCCCTTCGCCACCCTGCCGCTCAAGGGCAACCGCTCATCGCTCGTCTGGACCGAGCGTACGCGGGATGCGGAGCGGATCGTCGGCCTCGATGATTTCCGTTTCGAAGCCGAACTGGAGCAGCGCTTCGGCCACAAGCTTGGGACGATCAAGGTGGAAGGCCCGCGCCGCGCCTTTCCGCTCGGGCTCATGCTGGTGCGCGAATACGTCAAGCCGCGCTTCGCGCTGGTGGGCGACGCCGCGCACGGCATTCACCCCATCGCCGGACAGGGCCTCAATATGGGCTTCCGCGATGCAGCTGCACTCGCTGAAATCATCGTCGGCACCGATCGGCTCGGCCTCGACATCGGCTCGCTCGCCGCGCTTGAGCGCTACCAGTCCTGGCGGCGGTTCGATACGGTGCAGATGGGCGTGACGACGGATCTGCTCAACCGGCTGTTCTCGAACGACATCACCCCGGTGCGTGCAATCCGCGATATCGGCCTCGGTCTTGTGGACCGAATGCCGGGAATGAAGCGGTTCTTCATTCGCCAGGCCGCTGGCCTGTCAGGAAACACCCCACGCCTTTTGCAGGGCGAGGCGATTTGAAGATTTTATGCTTAGCATGATCCCGAAAAGTTGCAGACTTTTCGGATAAGATCATGTGGTGGGAACAAGCCACTCTGGCGGAGCCAGCCATTGCGCCCTATATGGCATCTGCAATCATGCAAACGCTTCTCATCACGAAGGAGACGGCAGATGGACAGGAAAGCAACGGCAATCTGGAAGGGCGGCCTGACCGACGGTTCCGGCACACTCGACACGCAAAGCGGCGCTTTGAAGAATTTGCCTTACAATTTCAAGGCGCGTTTCGAGGATGAAAGTGGCAAGGCCGGGACGAACCCGGAAGAACTTCTCGCCGCCGCCCACGCAGGCTGCTTCGCCATGGCCCTTTCCCATATCCTGGCTGAGAACGGCACCCCAGCGCAAAAGCTTGACGCAACGGCTGCGGTCACCGTCAAGCCGGCCACAGGCGGCGGTTTCGAGATCACCAAAAGCGCGCTGACACTTGTCGGCACCGTGCCCAATATCAGCGATGCCGATTTCCGTAAGCTGGCCAATCAAGCCAAGGAAGGCTGCCCGCTTTCCAAGGCTCTCGGCGCCATCGAGGTTACGCTGGACGCGAAGTTGGCATGATAGAACGCCTTCCCTCCCCCTTGCGGGGGTCCGAAGGACGGGCGAGACCCGTGGCTCGCCCCGGTAAATGGTCCGAAGGACCGGTGGGGGTGGTGCAGAATCGAGCGCACCCGCCTCCGCCCACTCCGCGGGCAACTTCCCCCGCAAGGGGGAAGGAAGAGGCTTCAGACCTACTCCGGCAAGTGACACACCGCCTCGATATTATGCCCATCCGGATCGATGACGAAGGCCCCGTAATAATCTGGATGATAATGTTCGCGAATTCCGGGTGCGCCATTGTCGTGCCCACCGGTTTCAAGCGCGGCCTGGTAGAAACGATCCACTTCGGCGCGCGTGCCGGCGGAAAATGCGATATGCAATTGCCCTGACAACCGCGCGCCCTTTTGCGCGCCGATCCAGAACTCCGGCTTGCCATGGCGGCCATAACCCACCCAGTGGCCGAACTCCATGACAGGCTCTATCCCGAGCGGTGCCAGCACGGCGTCATAAAATGCCCGCGATTTCCTCATGTCGGAAATGTTGAAACCGATGTGATCGAGCATGTGACCTCACAAGATCGCGTTGCTTTTATCCCAGAGGGTATTGATCCAATACCGCCAAAAAATGTCCAGCTGTTCTTTCGCGGCCTCCACCTCCAGCGCGTTACGCTCCGATCTGGTCAACCCTTGCTCAGCCAGCGCAAACTCGCTTTTCAGAAAACTCATTATCGGGGTCGGTACTCGCCCTTTTCCCAATTCCCGCGTTTCAGCTTTGCGTGCCAACAGATCGTGGATGCAGCTTTTCAAATCCCCTGGTAGGTCTGCGGTTTCACAAAGCGTTGGAAAATGCATAGGTGCAATTTTCTCATCGGCATGAACGCGCAACCAGCGTAATGCCATGAGCGGGCGCAGGGAATAGAAAACCTTCTTTAGTGCCTGATCCTCTTCATCACTGGCAAAGCGCTGGAACTGGCTTCTCGCCATATAGTAATAATGCCTTGCAAACCCATCACGATTGCCAACATTTGCCAGCGCCAAAAATGCGGATCTGAACTCTTCATGCGCCTGATAGACGATTGGAGATGTGAGCCATTCGACGATGACCGCGTTCCCTGTCAGCAGCAATTTCAGCGCCTTGGACAACTCCCAGCCATTGACGTCGATGATCGGGGTCAGCGGCGTCTCAATAACATCCCTTTTCGGGAAAAGAGTGAAACTGTCCTCGACAGGCCGCACATAGACGAAACGACAATCATAGTCGCTGTCGGGAGAAGGAAAGCCCCATGCGCGGCTGCCGCTTTCCACCGCAAGCGGAATGATGACACGTTCATCGCGCGAGACGCCCTCCAGCCGCCGGTAAGTTTCATCAACGGCTTCGCTATCGAAATTATCCGGCAATGCGCGCATATGGGCTCCTCCAAAAAGAAACGGCCTCACAAGTGAGGCCGCCTCATTATCATCAAATTACCGATCAGACCCGCCGTTCCACCATCATCTTCTTGATCTCGGCAATCGCCTTGGCCGGGTTCAGCCCCTTGGGGCAGGCCTGGGCGCAGTTCATGATCGTGTGGCAGCGATAGAGCCGGAACGGATCTTCCAGATTGTCCAGCCGCTCGCCCGTTGCCTCGTCGCGCGAATCGATCAGCCAGCGATAGGCCTGCAGCAGCACGGCGGGGCCGAGATAGCGCTCGCCGTTCCACCAGTAGCTCGGACACGAGGTCTGGCAGCAGAAGCACAGGATGCACTCGTAGAGCCCGTCGAGCTTGGCGCGGTCCTCATGGCTCTGCAGCCATTCCTTGGCCGGCTCCGGCGAAACGGTCTTGAGATATGGATCAATCGAGGCGAGCTGCGCATAAGGCACCGTCAGGTCGGGCACCAGATCCTTGACGACAGGCATGTGCGGCAGCGGATAAACCTTCACCGTCCCGCTGATCTCATCCATGCCCTTGGTGCAGGCCAGCGTGTTGGCGCCGTCGATATTCATCGCGCAGGAGCCGCAAATGCCTTCGCGGCAGGAGCGGCGCAAGGTCAATGTCGGATCGACATTGTTCTTGATCCAGAGCAGCCCATCCAGCACCATCGGTCCGCAATCGTCGCGGTCGACATAATAGGTGTCCATGCGCGGGTTTTCGTCATCGTCCGGCGACCAGCGATAGACCTTGAACTCCGTCAGATGATTCGTGCCTTCAGGCCGGGGCCAGACATGGCCAGGCTTGAGCTTGGAGTTTTGGGGAAGTGCGAATTCAGCCATTTGCCTGTCCCTTTATCAATAAACGCGCTTCTTGGGCGCGATCTTCGCGAGGCTGATGCCGCCCTCGGCTTCTGGAACCAGCGGATCGAGATGCACCGGCCGGTAGCCGAGCTTGACCTCGCCGTCGGGCTCCACCCAGGAAAGCGTGTGCTTGCGCCAGTTGACATCGTCGCGATCCGGGAAATCCTCATGCGCATGGGCGCCGCGGCTTTCCTTGCGCGCCTCGGCGGAAACCACCGTTGCGAGCGCGCTGATCATCAGGTTTTCCAGTTCCAGCGTCTCGACCAGATCGGAATTCCAGATCATCGAGCGGTCCGTCACCTTGATATCGGGCAGCTCGTGCCAGAGCTTCTCCATGCGCTCGGCGCCCTGCTTCAAGGATTCGGACGTGCGGAACACTGCGGCGTCTTCCTGCATGGTGCGCTGCATCTTCTCGCGCAGCGCCGCCGTCGGCGTGTGCCCATCGGCAAAACGGATGCGGTTGAAACGGTCCATGATCGTGTCCACCGCCGCCTGGTTGATCTCGGGGATCTTGGCGTTGCGGTCGATCACCTGCCCGGCGCGGATTGCAGCCGCCCGTCCGAACACCACCAGATCGATCAGCGAATTGGAGCCGAGCCGGTTGGCGCCATGCACCGAGGCGCAGCCCGCCTCGCCCACGGCCATCAGGCCAGGCTGAACGCGGTCGGGGTTCTCCGGGGTCGGGTTCAGCACCTCGCCCCAATAATTGGTCGGGATGCCGCCCATATTGTAGTGCACCGTCGGCAGCACCGGGATCGGCTCCTTGGTCAGATCGACACCGGCGAAGATTTTCGCCGATTCCGAGATGCCTGGAAGCCGCTCATGCAGCACCGCCGGATCGAGATGATCGAGATGCAGGTAGATGTGGTCCTTGTTCTTGCCGACGCCGCGACCTTCGCGGATCTCCATCGTCATGCAGCGGGAGACCACGTCACGCGAAGCAAGGTCTTTCGCCGACGGCGCATAGCGCTCCATGAAGCGTTCGCCTTCGGAATTGACGAGATAACCGCCCTCGCCGCGCGCGCCTTCGGTGATGAGGCAGCCCGCGCCGTAGATGCCGGTCGGGTGGAACTGCACGAACTCCATGTCCTGCAGCGGCAGACCCGCGCGCACGGCCATGCCGCCGCCATCGCCGGTGCAGGTGTGGGCGGACGTCGCCGAGAAATAGGCGCGGCCATAGCCGCCCGTCGCCAGCACCACCATCTTCGCCGCGAAGCGATGGATCGTACCGTCATCGAGGTTCCAGGCAACGACGCCGGTGCACACCCCGTCGGTCATGATGAGATCAAGCGCGAAATATTCGACGAAGAACTGCGCGTTGTTCTTCAGGCTCTGTCCGTAGAGCGTATGCAGGATTGCGTGGCCGGTGCGGTCGGCGGCGGCGCAGGTGCGCTGCACGGGCGGCCCATCGCCATAGTTCATCATATGCCCGCCGAAGGGCCGCTGATAGATCTTGCCTTCCTCGGTGCGCGAGAACGGCACGCCGTAATGCTCAAGCTCGTAGACGGCGGCGGGCGCCTCGCGCGCCAGATATTCCATCGCGTCCGTATCGCCCAGCCAGTCCGATCCCTTGACGGTATCGTACATATGCCACTGCCAGGAATCGGCGCCCATATTGCCGAGCGATGCCGCAATGCCGCCCTGCGCCGCGACCGTGTGCGAACGCGTCGGGAACACCTTGGTGATGCAGGCGGTCTTCAAGCCCTGTTCGGCCATGCCCAGCGTCGCGCGCAAGCCCGCGCCGCCCGCGCCGACCACCACGACATCGAACTTGTGATCGACGAACTGATAGGATTTGCCGTCCGCGGCCTGGGCCGCGCGTTTCTTTGTCTGAGCCGTCTTTGTCTGAGCCGTCTTGGCCATAATGGCTTCAACCTCCGAAGCTGAGCTTGAGGATGGAGAAAATGCAGGCGACGCCGATCACAATCGCGAAGAATGTGTTCAGCATCAGCAGGATGAGTTTTGCGCCTTCGCCATGCACGTAATCCTCAATGATCACCTGCATTCCAAGGCGCATGTGGTAGAGCGCGGATAGCAGGACGAGGATCATCACCAGCGCGGTCAGCGGATGTGAAAGGGAGGCCCTCACTTCGTTGAAATCCGCGCCATGCAGGGACACGATGAGACCGACGAAGAACAGCATCAGCGGCACATTGGCGACCGCAGTCAGCCGCTGGCGCCAGAAATGCCCGGTGCCTTCCTTGGCGGACCCGAGCCCGCGAACCCGGCCCAGAGGCGTACGCATATCGCTCATTGTATGATTCCTTATCTACCGCAGCAGGGCGCCGGCGACCCAGATGAGAAGCGTCAGCGTCACGGACGTGATCACGGTCGCCCATGCCATTTTGGAAGCCGTCTGCTTGTCTAGGCCGGTGATCGTATCCCATATCAGATGGCGGATGCCGCCCACCATGTGGTGCATGAGCGCCCAGGTGTAGCCGAACAGCACCAGCAGCCCGAACCATGAACCGAAGAAACCGTTGACCAGATTGAAAAGGTGCTCATCCGTCGCTGCCGATACCAGCCAGAGTGCGACCAGCAATGTGCCGAAATAAAGCGCGCCGCCCGTAATGCGATGCAGGATCGACATCGTCATCGTGATCGGCCACTTATAGACGGTCAGATGCGGCGAAAGCGGGCGTTGGCGGGTGGCTATCGGCTTCGTCATGGCTGCCCCAAAAAAATTTTCCAGTTCATCTGGCACATGTTTAGGCGCGACGGCTTAAGAAACAGCCCCACGCCAAAATCTGTATGATCGGTTTGCGCCGTTATCTACTGCGCTTTTTGGGTGGCGTCAAAGGCACTTAGCCCTTTGACGCCAAGCATCTGGCTGCATATTGCCGCAGGCATCACGAACTCAACGCTTCAATCGTTTGAAGCGGCTATGCCTCTCGAAAAGTTTACCGGCCCCTTATTGCCGTCATTATCGAGCTTGTCCGGAGACACTACAACGGCTCAACATCAGGACGGTCATCGCTTTCCTTCCGCGTCGCGAATACTCGGGACAAGCACGAGAATGACGGAGGAGAGGTTTCCAGCGGTATTCACCCTCCGAACCGAATCATAAAGCTGGTCCAATCCGCCGCCGCCGCCACCTGCTCATAGAGCTTGCGCCCATCTTCGGGCTGGCGCGGCGCATTGAGAATCAGCTTCGACCAGCTGCGCTCCTCCGCCTTGTCGGCCAGAACATCGATCAACGCCTTGGCGATGCCTTTGCCGCGATGGTCATGATGCACATAGATATGATCCACCTGTCCGCAGCGCATCCCGGAAACAGGCTCCGGCAAATCATAAAAAATGGCGAAGCCGACGAGAACGCCATCGAGCTTGGCGCCGGCGATCTCCGCCGCGCGGTCTTGCAACAGCTTTTCTGCATAATACGCATCCGGGCGCCGCGGCGCGCCGCGTTTCAACGCCTGCGCGTAGCTTGCAAGCAGCGGCGCGAACTCATTCGCGTCGCGCAAGTGCAACAACGAGATATCAACTGCATGGGCGGCCTGGGCGGCTTGGGTGTCGGGCATCGGTCGTGGCTCCTCCGGTCGATCGACATTTGAAATGAAATTATCCTGCTGCCCGCGTCAAGCCCGGCCTCATCAAGTCCGGCCAGGCATTTCATGAATTTTGAGGTCTTGGACGTCCTCCTGGTGGACGCAACTCGATGATTTTCTGTTTGTCGCCAGAGGACAGCGCCAGATGCACACAATTGCGCCCGCTTTTCTTGGCCTCGTAAAGCGCATTGTCGGCGCGGCGCATGAGGTCGGAAAGCACGTCGCCATTCTGCAGTTCCGCAACCCCGAAACTTGCCGTGAACCGGCTTTCCTCAGGCATGTCCCTGATCCGGCGATTGACAAAATTGCTCCGCGCCTTCTCCGCAAAGAGGCGCGCGGTCTGGATGCCCATGCCGGGTAGCAAGATGGCGAATTCTTCGCCGCCGATACGCGCGACGATATCCCGTTCCGATGCTATTTCTCGCAAGATCGCCGCGAAGGCCGCGATCACATTGTCACCCAGCCCATGCCCGTAGGTGTCGTTGATGGTTTTAAAGCTATCGAGATCGCAAATGACGAGCGAAAGCGGCAGGTTCAAGCGTTTCGCCTGCGCAATCGCTGCCTCGCTCCTGACCTCGAAACCACGGCGATTGAATAGACGTGACAGCAAATCGGTTTCCGAACGCGCCGACATATCCGTTACAAGATCGCGGGTCAGGATCACCAGCATGAGGAGCCCGTTGGCGACTGAAATCGCAGCGCCGATGGTCTGCGAGAAAAGCGCATATTCCGTATGGATGTAATCTTGCGGGTTGGAGCCCATACCTCCCGATGCGATGGCCAGATAAGGTTTGAGGAGAAAGTGGGCCGCGCTGGCGCACAACACGCCGAAAAGCAGCATGTCCATGATACCGCGCGCCCGCGATTTCAGAACGATATAATTGCAGAAACAAACGGCGACAAAATAAGGCGCCTGATAGAGCAGCATACCGATCAATGTCACGCGCGCAATATCGTAGATAGAATAGACCATGACGAGCGAGACCACGAACAGAACGCCAAGTCCCGCCCACGGCACCCGCACTGAATATTTATACGCCATACC
This sequence comes from Paramesorhizobium leguminum, assembly GCF_003217235.1. Lineage (GTDB taxonomy): Bacteria > Pseudomonadota > Alphaproteobacteria > Rhizobiales > Rhizobiaceae > Paramesorhizobium > Paramesorhizobium leguminum. The sequence continues at coordinate 49,531 of NZ_QJTF01000005.1, forward strand.
GATGGCGGAGCAGATCAGCGCGCAGAGGAACGTGCTGAACGCAAGCATGTAACCGATTTTCGGATTTGCGATTGACGGCACCAGAAGCTCGGAGCCGAAATTCAACATCGCAAAGATGAAAGCGAGAGCAAAGAGCCTCGCCGAAATATAGGTCTTCTCATAGACGGCAATTCCGAGAAACGCGACAGCGAACAACCCGGCAACAACCATGTTGATGGTAAGAATAAAACTTGCGCCGTTCATGCCATGTTTTGCCCCACCCCAGACGAAACGCATAATTCACGCGGAACAAGGAAGCGCAAATCGCCGCACTTGGGGAAAGTTTTTATTGGAAAAATCTAAATCACTCGCAATATGGTTAATAAAAAGGCAACAGGGCGCCTTTTTACCCTCCCCCTTGCGGGGAGGGTCGGCGCGGAGCGCCGGGGTGGGGGTGGCGCAGTATTGAACGCAACCGTCTCCACCCCCATCCGCCCGCTTCGCGGGCACCTTCCCCGCAAGGGGGAAGGAGGACCACAGTCCGTTATTTCCACTCGCGGATATCGACGAAATGCCCGGCGATCGCCGCCGCAGCCGCCATCGCGGGCGAGACCAGATGTGTGCGGCCCTTGAAGCCCTGGCGCCCCTCGAAATTGCGGTTGGAGGTCGAGGCGCAGCGCTCGCCCGGCTTCAGCCGGTCATCATTCATGGCAAGGCACATCGAACAGCCCGGCTCGCGCCAGTCGAAACCTGCTTCCCGGAAGATTTTGTCGAGGCCCTCGGCCTCTGCCTGCTCCTTGACGAGGCCTGAGCCCGGCACGATCATCGCGCTGACGGTCGTGGCGACCTTCCGGCCTTCGACCACCTTCGCCACCTCGCGCAAATCCTCGATGCGGCCATTGGTGCATGAGCCGATGAAGACCCGGTCGAGCGCGATGTCGGTGATTTTCGTTCCGGCCGTCAGGCCCATATAATCGAGCGCACGCTGCTTCGATGCCCGCTTTGTTTCATCGGCGATATCGGCGGGATTGGGCACTTCGCCCGTCACAAGTGCCACATCTTCCGGCGACGAACCCCACGAGACGACCGGCGCCAGATTGGCGGCGTCGAGCGTGACGATCTTGTCGAAATGCGCGCCCTCATCCGACTTCAGCGTCTTCCAGTAAGCGATGGCCTGTTCGAGTTCCTCGCCCTTTGGCGCGCGCGGCTTGCCCTTGATATATTCGAAGGTGGCCTCATCAGGCGCAATCAGTCCCGCGCGCGCGCCGCCTTCGATGCTCATGTTGCAGATCGTCATGCGGCCTTCCATCGACAACGCGCGGATCGCCTCGCCGGCATATTCGATGACATAGCCGGTGCCGCCCGCAGTGCCGATCTCGCCGATGATGGCAAGGATGATATCCTTCGCCGTCACGCCTGATGGAAGCTGGCCGTCGACGCGCACCAGCATGTTCTTGGCCTTCTTCTGGATCAGGGTCTGCGTGGCGAGCACATGCTCGACCTCCGAGGTGCCGATGCCGTGCGCCAGCGCACCGAATGCGCCGTGGGTGGAGGTATGGCTGTCGCCGCAGACGATGGTCATGCCCGGCAGGGTGAAGCCCTGCTCCGGCCCGACGATATGGACGATGCCCTGGCGGATATCGTTTTCCGAATAATACTCCACGCCGAAATCGGCGGCATTCCGGGCCAAAGCCTCGACCTGGATGCGGCTTTCCTCGTTCTTGATGCCCTGCTTGCGGTCAGGCGAGGTCGGCACGTTGTGATCGACGACGGCAAGCGTCCGCTCCGGATGGCGCACCTTGCGCCCCGTCATGCGCAAGCCCTCGAAGGCCTGCGGGCTTGTGACCTCATGCACGAGATGGCGGTCGATATAGAGGAGGCAGGTGCCGTCTGGCTGCTGGTCGACCATATGGTCGTCCCAGATCTTGTCATAGAGGGTGCGGGGTGCGCTCATGATTCATGTCCGTTCTTGAAAATCAAAGCAGAGGGAAAGTTTGGGTATGGCAAAACAAAGGCTTGCCAAGCCTGGGCCTCGGGCCTTGATCAGCTAAGTCGGCTGGTGAGCGCCCCGGAAACGCGCGCGGAAAAGCGTTGCGGCAGCCGCTTGCGGTCCTGCAGCACGAACACCTTATGCCCGTTCCATTCATTATCGTTCATGCGAGAGTTCTTACCAATTTTCGCCGTCTCAGGCAATCCAATAGGAGTCCATACGAAAAAGGCGGCTCGAAAGCCGCCTTTTTGAAACTCGAATTCTACCGGCTTATTCAGCCGCAGGAGCGGCAGCAGGAGCAGCCTCGACCTTGGCCTCTACCGCGGCACCCTTGGCCTTGCGATTGTCTTTCTTCTCGACAATGCGGGCCGCCTTGCCGGTCAGGCCGCGCAGATAGTAGAGCTTGGCGCGGCGGACCTTGCCGCGACGAACGAGCTCAACGGCTTCCACCATCGGCGAATAGACCGGGAACACGCGCTCGACGCCTTCGCCATAGGAAATCTTGCGGACGGTGAAATTTTCATGAATGCCGGAGCCGGAACGGGCGATGCAGACGCCTTCATAGGCCTGCACGCGGGTACGGGTGCCTTCGGTGACGCGCACCTGAACGCGAACGGTATCGCCCGGCTTGAAATCAGGCAGCGTGCGCTTTTCGGTGATCTTTGCGGCCTGCTCGGCCTCGAGCTGACGAATGATGTCCATTGCGTCTAATCCTTCTGGTTCTTCTCGAACAGTCAGAGCGCTCGACCCTTGCTGCGCAGTGCCATTGGCCGTGCAGCTATGCCTTTCGGGCAGGAGCGAATTCACCATTCATTGGTTGGTGGATTTCGGGGTTTTCCCCGTAATGGGCGGGCAAATACACTATCGGGCTTGTTTAATCAAGGACCATGAACGTCCGATCACTTCGGCTTTCGTATCCCCTGATAGGCCTCCCACAGGTCGGGGCGCCTTTCCCGCGTAATCCGCTCCGCCTCGGCGCGCCGCCATTTGTCGATAGCGCCATGATTGCCGGAAGTCAGCACATCGGGAATGGACCGCCCTTCCCAGGCTTGAGGCCGGGTATAATGCGGATACTCCAGAAGCCCGGTTTCGAAGCTCTCCGTCTCGCCGGACTGCTCATTGCCCATGACGCCGGGCAACAGCCGCACCACCGCATCGAGCAGCACGAACGCCGCCGTCTCCCCGCCCGACAAAATATAATCGCCGATGGAAATTTCTTCGAGTTCACGCGCCTCGATCACTCGCTCATCAACACCTTCAAAACGCCCGCACAGGATGATCGCGCCCGGCCCTTCCGCGAGTGCCCTCACCCGCTTCTGCGTCAGCGGCGCGCCGCGCGGGCTCATCAACAGCCTTGGCCGCTCATCCGCGACGCTATCGACAGCGCGCGCCACCACATCGGGCTTCATCACCATGCCCGCGCCGCCGCCCGCCGGCGTATCGTCCACCATCCGGTGTTTGCTTGTCGCGAAATCGCGGATTTGCACCGTCTCCAGCCGCCATTTCTCTTCGGCCAATGCCTTGCCGGCCAGCGAGATGCCGAGCGGGCCGGGAAACATTTCGGGATAGAGCGTCAGAACCGTCGCGCGGAAACTCATGGGCGCGGCTCATCGGAATCATCATCAGCCACAAGCCCCGCCGCCACCGGGTCCACCACCAGACGCCCGGTGTCGAGATCGATTCCCGGCACCGCGCTTTGCGTGAAAGGGATGAGATAGGGTTTGCGGCCGGGCGTGCTGAGTTCAAGCAGATCGCCGCCGCCGAAATCGAAAACGGCGGTAATCTCCCCGATCACCACGCCGTCGAGATCGACCGCTTCGAGGCCGACCAGATCCTCGTGGTAGAACTCATCCTCATCCAGTTCTTCCGGCAATTGCGCGCGGTCGATGAACAGCGCCGTGCCGTTCAGCTTTTCCGCCGCATTGCGGTCGTTCACGCCCTTGAACCGCACCACGACGACGGTTTTCGCGGGTCGTATCTCAAGGATTTCAAAGCTGCGCCCTGCCTCGTCATAGAGAAGCCCGTAATCGCCAAGCGCCAGCGGATCGGCGGTATGAGTCTTGACCCGGACTTCGCCACGCGTACCGTGCGCCGCGCCGATGATGGCAAGAAGGACCGGGTTTTCAGGTTTTGGCATGGAATTTTTCCAATATTGCAATTCTCTATCGCCTTACCCTAATCGCGAGCAAATCGCCAATATCTCAAGCAACCACTCTGTAACATCTCCATGGCATGGTCGGGTAAGGCGCATAGTCCTGCCGTCATTCTCGGGCTTGTCCCGAGAATCTGCCGTAAGGGAAAGATAAGCGATTACCGTCCTGAGAGATTAGGCCACGGTAGATTCTCGGGACAAGCCCGAGAATGACGGCGAGAGAAGCCGCTGTTTCAGACTCTAAAACACAACTGCCGCAAGCGAAGCGATCCCGATGACAGCCAGCCTCACCCAAACCGAATTCCTCGTGCCGGCCCAGGACGATCTTCTGGCGGCCCGCGTCGAATGGCTGAATTCGCTGAAGAATACACGCCGCCTCGCCCAAAACACGCTGGATGCCTATGAGCGCGACACGCGGCAATTCCTGCATTTCATGACCGGCCATCTGGGCGGTCCGCCCTCGTTGAGCGATGTGAGTTCGTTGCGCGTCGCCGACCTGCGTTCCTTTCTGGCGAACCGGCGCAATGGCGGCGCGGGCGCGCGTACGCTGGGGCGCGGCCTCGCCGGCATTCGCTCGCTGCTGCGCCATCTGGAAAAGCAGGGTCTTGCGAACGCCGCCGGCGCTGCCGCCATGCGCGCCCCGCGCCAGCCGAAGTCCCTGCCCAAGCCGCTTGGAACAATCGATGCCAGGCGCGTCGTGGATAGCAGCGAGCAACTGGCGGAAGAGCCGTGGATCGCCGCGCGCAATGCCGCCGTGCTGACGCTGCTTTACGGCTGCGGCCTGCGCATTTCCGAGGCGCTGGGCCTCGACGGCGGAGACCTTGCCGACGCCACCGCCCGCTCTATCCCCATCAAGGGCAAGGGCGGCAAGACAAGGCTCGTGCCGCTTCTGCCCGTCATCCACCGCGCGGTTGAAACCTATCGCCGCCTCTGCCCATATGACCTCGCACCGGGCACACCGCTGTTTCGCGGCGCAAGAGGTGGTCCGCTTCAGCCGGCGATCATCCAGCGTGAAATGCAGAAGCTGCGCAGCGCGCTCAATCTTCCCGACACGGCGACCCCGCACGCCCTGCGCCATTCCTTCGCCACGCATCTCCTCGCCGCCGGCGGCGACCTGCGCGCCATCCAGGAGTTGCTGGGCCACGCCAGCCTATCGACAACACAAATCTACACCGGCGTGGATACTGCCCGGCTTCTGGAGATTTACGACAAGGCCCATCCACGGGCGTAAGGATTTGCGATCAATTGACGCCGCTGGTCATCCGCTTCAGCAAATCGGTCTTCCAGTAGAACTGGTGCACCAGCACCCCGGCGATATGGGCCACGATCAGAACCCACATCAGCGTCTTGATCGGCCCGCCATGCGCGAAGGCAGCGCCCTTGCTTCCGAAATAATAGGCGGCGATGCCTGAGAGGGGCATAATAAAAAACAGCGCGTAAAATGCCCAATGGCTGATTCTCGCCACCGCACGGATAAAGGCAGGTTCCTCCCGTGGCTCCGGCGGTACGCCCTGAATGAACCGCAGGCACAGCCTGATCGACGCGAGCAGCAATACGGTGATACCCACATAGGCATGGATATTCGCGGCGCTTACCTGTTCCGACGTAGGCGTTCGCCCACTGAAAAAAGCCCGCGCCCAAATTACCATTCCATCAGGGAAGAGCAGATTGAACAGGATCAGGAGCGCCATGGTCCAGTGCAAAATGCGCTGGGCGGGTGAGAACGAAACTGGCGCTGGATGTATCAGGCTCCACCTCTCTCGCTGCTCTTCATACGCTTCGCGTGCTGGCGTTCGAGACGGTCGAAAACAGCATCGGCGGGAATTTCGGGCCGCGGATCGCCGAGGGCCTCTCGAATCGCGTCGTCCATCATTGCCGGCGGGATGAGATGAATCTTCTTGTCCATGAATTTACCCGATAAAGACGAAGAAAAAGTAGAATATATTCTCACCTTTTTCAATTTTTATCTTTGGACTCGCGGAGATTACTTTACCAGCCTCCTGTCGCTTCTAACATTTGTCCCCGTTCCTCAATTCGCTGGTTCTCTTCCCGGACCGGAACGAATCCGGAGCTTTGGCGTTGTCCGTTCATGGAGCAATCAACCGGAGGAGAGCGCAATGGTTGACCCCCTCGACCCCAACCTGCAGCCGGGAAGAACCCCCCCAATCGACGATCCACTCGTGGATCGACCGCGACCCATGGATAGCGGCGCACCCGGCGGAGGCATAGCCAGCAGCACGTATCTTTGGGCTGCGGTTCTGCTCGTCATCATTCTAGGCGCGCTGTACTATGTCTATTCCAGCGGCGACATGGCCAGCGCCCCGCCGCCACCGCAACCAGCGACGCCGACAGCACCGGCTCCCGGTTAGTGCATGATCCCGAAAAGTTGCAAACTTTAAACAAAAGCCCGGAGTGATCCTGCGCGACGCCCTCCTTCCCCCTTGCGGGGAAGGTGTCCGCGAAGCGGACGGATGGGGGTGGAGACGATTGTGCTCGATACTCCACCACCCCCACCCCGGACTTCGTCCGACCCTCCCCGCAAGGGGGAGGGTAAGAGTCGCTCAAATATGGATCGGCTTGGCAAACGTCGCCAGCGCCGCCTCGCGCACGGCTTCCGACATGGTCGGATGCGCGTGGCAGGTGCGGCCCAGATCTTCGGATGAGCCGCCGAATTCCATCAGCACGGCCAGTTCGTGGATCATCTCGCCCGCATTGTAGCCAAGGATATGCGCGCCGAGCACGCGGTCCGTCGCCTTGTCGGCGAGGATTTTCACGAAGCCGTCCGTGTGCTGCATCGCCCGGGCGCGCCCGTTGGCGGTGAAGGGAAACTTGCCCACCTTGTATTCGATGCCCGCCGCCTTTAGTTCTTCCTCGGTCTTGCCGACGGAAGCCACTTCCGGCTGCGTGTAGACGACACTCGGGATGACGTCGAAATTCACATGCCCCGCCTGGCCGGCGATGATTTCCGCCACCGCGACGCCCTCATCCTCCGCCTTGTGCGCTAGCATCGGGCCTTTCACCACGTCGCCGATGGCATAGATGCCGGGCACGTTGGTCTGCCAATGGTCATTGGTCGCCACCCGGCCACGCTCGTCAAGCGCAACGCCGGCGGCCTCCAGTCCCAGGCCGTCCGTATAGGGCCTGCGACCGGTCGCGACCAGCACCGCATCGGCGTCGATGGTTTCCTTGTCACCGCCCTTGACCGGCTCGAAGGTCACCTTGACGCCCTTCTTTTGCTTCTCGACGCCGGTCACCTTCGCGCTGAGCTTGAATTCGATCCCCTGCTTCTCCAGCATGCGCTGGAACTGGCGGGAAACCTCCCCATCCATGGAACCCAGAACCTTGTCGAGGAATTCGACCACCGTCACCTTCGCGCCAAGACGCGCCCAGACGGAGCCGAGCTCCAGCCCGATCACCCCGCCGCCGACGACGACGAGATGGCCCGGCACCTTGTCGAAATCAAGCGCGCCGGTGGAGGAGACAACAGTCTTTTCATCGAACTTGACATCAACGCCGGGAATGCCGGCCACATCCGAACCCGTCGCGATGATGATGTTCTTCGTCTCCAGTTCCTGGACGGAGCCATCGTCGCCGGTCACCGAAACCTTGCCGGCGCCAACAACCTTGCCGGTGCCGATGAACGTGTCGATCTTGTTCTTCTTGAACAGGAACTCAACGCCGTTGACATTGGCCTTCACCGTCGCGTCCTTGTGGGCCAGCATCTTCGTGAGATTGAGCTTCGGCGAAACTTCCACACCGAGCGCGTCGAAGGAATGGCCCGCCTCGGCGAACACTTCCGAGGCGTGGAGCAGCGCCTTGGATGGAATACAGCCGATGTTCAGGCAGGTGCCGCCGAACGTCTTGCGCTTCTCCACCACGGCCACCTTGAGGCCGAGCTGTGCCGCCTTGATGGCTGCGACATACCCTCCGGGGCCGGTTCCGATGACGACGACATCGTAAGACATTGAGCTATCCTCTATTTGACAGTTAGCATGATCCCGAAAAGTTGCAGACTTCCAGGTAAGATCATGCAGCTTAAACAAACACCGCCTATTTCTCAGGCGCGCATTCCTTGAAACGAAAAACTTCCCACGACAGCGGTTCGGCGGGCTTGGCCGCGCCGAAATCGAACGCATCGAGCGAGCCGGCGAAATCGGGCAGCAGCAGCGCCTGCGCCGCCGGCTCCTTCGCCTTCGGCAGAAGGCCAGCCTCCGCTCCCTCTTTCAGCGCGTAGATCACGCCCTGCCAGACCATGCAGGCTTCCAGTTCATCGCCCGTCACGTCTCCATCGGGGCAATTGTACATCACCGTGCCCTCCGGCCGCGCCACGCCCTGCGTCCACATCACCACGCCGTCGAGCTTGAAGGCGCTCTTCTGGTCCGCATCGCTTTTCTGCGTGATGGTGAATTCGTTGGATGTGACGGCCGGCAGGTCTTCCGGCGCGGGCTTGAAGGCGAGCGTATAATGATCATCTCGATCGCTATAAATCGCGCGGTCCTGCGTGCAGGCGGCATAGGCCGAGAGGGGCGCCACGAGGCTCGCGCCAAACGCCGCCACGAATGCTACTTTGGAAGCTATGCCCTTCATGCGCATTCCGCCCTCTCTTCCGTTCAATTGGCCTGTTGCGAGGCAAGCCGGACGCCAAGGCCGATGAACACCATGCCGGTCACCCAGTTGAACCAGCGGCCCCAGGCCATGAAACGCTCCCGCACCGAGGCGAGCGTGAAGAAGGTCGAGACCCCCACGAACCAGGCGATCAGGGACACCGCCATGAGCAGCCCGTAGATCCCCTGGACGGCAATCGGCGTCTCATGGCTGACGAGCGAGGAAAACAGCGAAAGGAAGAACAGCACCGCCTTCGGGTTAAGCGCGTTGGTGACGAAGCCCATGAGGAAGCAGCGCCAGGCGGAAATTTGTTTTACATCCTGCCCGATTTCGGCAGCGATCTCGGGCGTGTGAGTCTCTTTCTCTCGCAGCGCTTTCACACCCAGATAGATCAGATAGGCCGCGCCCGCCCATTTGATGACGGAGAATAGAAACAGCGATTTCGATACGATCAGGCCGAGGCCAAGGATCGTATAACCGATATGAAAGAGGATAGAGCAGCCGATGCCGATGCTGGTGATAATGGCGGCCCGACGCCCATGCACGATGCTCTGGCGCACGACAACCGCGAAATCAGCCCCCGGCGATACGACCAGAACCGCCCACACCGCCATCAGCCCGGCAAACTCGATCACGTAGTGTGTCATGATTGTTCTCCGGGTCCGGGTACGATGAAGCCGATGGTGCTAAATACCCCCCTCTGCCCTGCCGGGCATCTCCCCCTCAAGGGGGGAGATTGGCTATGAATACCCTCTCCGCCAATCACAAACGGTGCAGAAAGTGCGCCATCACCAATGCCCGCTAATCTCCCCCCTTGAGGGGGAGATGCCCGGCAGGGCAGAGGGGGGTGGGTGACGAGCGACATCATCAAAACAAGAACCGCTTACAAATCCAGCACCAGCCGCTCCGGATCCTCCAGCGTCTCCTTCACCCGCACGAGGAACGTCACCGCCTCCTTGCCATCGACGATGCGATGGTCATAGGACAGCGCGAGGTACATCATCGGACGGATGACGATCTGTCCGCCGACGACCACCGGACGCTCCTGGATCTTGTGCATGCCGAGAATGCCGGACTGCGGCGCGTTGAGGATCGGGGTTGACATCAGCGAGCCATAGACGCCGCCATTCGAAATGGTGAAGGTGCCGCCCTGCATGTCCGCCATGGAAAGCTGGCCGTCACGCGCCGCCTTGCCGAGCCGGCCGATTTCCTTCTCGATCTGGGCTATCGACATCTCGTCGGCATTGCGCACCACCGGAACCACCAGCCCCTTGTCGGTGCCCACAGCAACGGCGATGTTGCAATAGTTCTTGTAGATGATGTCGTTGCCGTCGATCTCCGCATTGACCGCCGGGATTTCCTTCAGCGCATGGGTCACCGCCTTGGTGAAGAAGCCCATGAAGCCCAACTTTACGCCATGCTTTTTCTCGAACAGATCCTTGTAGCGGTTGCGCAGTTCCATGACCGGCTGCATGTCCACCTCGTTGAAGGTGGTCAGCATCGCCGCCGTGTTCTGCGCATCCTTCAGGCGGCGCGCGATGGTTTGGCGCAGGCGGGTCATCTTGACCCGCTCTTCGCGGGCTTCATCCGTGGCCGTGGACGGTGCGCGGGCGGCCTTCGGCGCTTCCGCAGGCTGGGTCGCAAAACCCTTTGACAGCGCTTCCAGCACATCGCCCTTCAGCACCTGCCCGCGCTTGCCGGAACCTTCGACCTGACCGGCGGAGACGCCTGATTCCGCCAGAAGCTTGGCGGCTGATGGAGCCGGAGCCATTGCCGGGCCGGAAGCGGAAGGCGCAGGCGTCGCCGCCGGAGCGGACTGTTTCGGCGCCTCGGCGGTAGCCGCCTTGGGCTCTTCCTTCTTCGCCGCCGGAGCGGCTGCCGCGCCGCCGGCCTCGATCATGCCAAGCAGTGCGCCAACATCGACCGTATCGCCTTCCTTGGCGACGATCTCGCCAAGCGTTCCGGCTGCGGGCGCCGGCACTTCCACCGTCACCTTGTCGGTTTCGAGTTCGACCAGCGGTTCATCGGCGGCGATCGCGTCGCCCACCTTCTTGAACCACTTTCCGATGGTTGCCTCGCTGACGGATTCCCCGAGAGTGGGAACGCGGATTTCGGTCGCCATGATCTTGCTCTTCCGTTTGATCGGTCTGTTCGGTTGTATTGGTATCAGGAGCATGATCCCGAAAAGTTGCAGACTTTTCGGATAAGATCATGCGGCTAGAAAGATTAGAGCGGGATATCCCGCTCTAAGAGCCTAGAGCATCTTCGAGGAATGCTTCAAGCTGCGCGATGTGTTTCGACATGAGGCCCGTCGCCGGCGAGGCCGCCGCCGGACGACCGGTATAGCGCACCCGCTGGTGCTTGGCGTCGATATGGGCGAGTACCCATTCCAGATAAGGATCGATGAACGACCAGGCGCCCATGTTCTTCGGCTCTTCCTGGCACCACACCATCTCCGCGTTGCGGAAACGCTGGAGCTCGGTGATCAGCGCCTTGGCCGGGAACGGATAGAGCTGCTCGATGCGCAGCAGGTAGACATCGTCGATGCCGCGCTTCTCGCGTTCCTCGTAGAGGTCGTAATAGACCTTGCCCGAGCACATGACGACACGGCGGATCTTCGAATCCTTCTGCAGCTTGATCGGCTGGTCCTTGAGATACTGCGCATCGTCCCAAAGGAGACGATGGAAGGTGCTCTCGCCCGACATCTCCGCCAGCGTCGATACGGCGCGCTTGTGGCGCAGCAGCGACTTCGGCGTCATCAGGATCAGCGGCTTGCGGAAATCCCGCTTCATCTGGCGGCGCAGGATGTGGAAATAGTTAGCCGGCGTCGTGACGTTGGCCACCTGCATGTTGTCTTCGGCGCACATCTGCAGCCAGCGCTCCAAACGCGCCGACGAATGCTCCGGCCCCTGCCCCTCATAGCCATGCGGCAGAAGGCAGACGAGACCGGACATGCGCAGCCACTTGCGTTCGCCCGACGAGATGAACTGATCGAACACCACCTGCGCGCCATTGGCGAAATCGCCGAACTGCGCTTCCCACAGGGTCAGCGCCTGCGGCTCCGCGAGCGAGTAGCCATATTCGAAGCCAAGCACCGCCTCTTCCGAGAGCATCGAGTTGATGACCTCATAGAGCGCCTGCCCCTTTTGCAGATTGTTGAGTGGGATATAACGCTGCTCGCTCTCCTGATCGTAGAGCACGGAGTGGCGTGACGAGAAGGTGCCGCGCTCGACATCCTGCCCCGACAGGCGGATCGGATGGCCGTCAACCGCAAGCGAGCCGAAGGCAAGCGCCTCCGCCGTTGCCCAATCGATGCCCTCGCCCGTCTCGATCATCTTGGCGCGGTTGTCGAGGAAGCGCTGGATGGTGCGATGGACATGGAAGCCATCGGGCACTTCGACCAGCTTCTTGCCGATTTCCTTCAGCGTCTTGATCGGCACCGCCGTCTTGCCGCGGCGCTGCTCGTCCTCATTGTCGGCCTTGCGAAGGCCAGACCACGCGCCGTCCAGCCAGTCGGCCTTGTTCGGCTTGTAGCTCTGGCCCGCCTCGAATTCCGTCTCGAGACGCGCGCGCCAGTCGGCCTTCATCTTGTCGATCTCGTCCTGCGTCAGCAGGCCCTCGGCGATGAGCTTGTCGCCATAGAGCTGCACCACGGTCTTGTGGGCGCGGATTTCCTTGTACATCAACGGCTGCGTGAACGCCGGCTCGTCGCCTTCATTGTGGCCGAAGCGGCGATAGCAGAACAGGTCGAGGACGACGGGCTTGTGGAAGATCATGCGGAATTCGGTCGCAACCTTCGCCGCATAGACCACCGCTTCCGGATCGTCGCCATTGACATGGAAGATCGGCGCTTCCACCATTTTCGCCACATCGGAGGGATAGGGCGAGGAGCGCGAGAAGGCGGGATTGGTCGTGAAGCCGATCTGGTTGTTGATGATCACATGCAGCGTGCCGCCGACCCGGTAGCCCTTGAGACCGGAAAGGCCGAAGCACTCCGCCACCACGCCCTGGCCGGCAAAGGCCGCGTCGCCATGCAGCAGCAGCGGCATCACCTTGGCGCGTTCGCTGAGCGGCACCACCTCGTCGCGGGTGCCGCGCCCGGCAAGCAGATCCTGCTTGGCGCGCGCCTTGCCCATCACGACAGGGTTGACGATTTCCAGATGCGACGGGTTCGCCGTTAGCGACAGATGAACCTTGTTGCCGTCGAATTCACGGTCCGAGGAAGCGCCCAGATGGTACTTCACATCGCCCGAACCCTCCACGTCGTCGGGCGCATAGGAACCGCCCTTGAACTCGTGGAAGATGGCGCGGTGTGGCTTCGCCATTACCTGGGAAAGCACATTCAAACGCCCGCGATGCGCCATGCCGAGCACGACCTCGCGCAGGCCCATTTGCCCGCCGCGCTTGACGATCTGCTCCAGCGCCGGGATGAGCGATTCGCCGCCGTCGAGGCCGAAGCGCTTGGTGCCCTTGTACTTGACATCGATGAACTGCTCGAATCCCTCAGCCTCGATCAGCTTCGACAGGATTGCCTTCTTGCCTTCCGCCGAAAAGGCGATGCCCTTGTCCGGCCCTTCGATGCGCTCCTGGATCCACGCCTTTTCCGCAGGATCGGAAATGTGCATGAACTCGACGCCGATGGTCGAGCAATAGGTACGCTTGAGGATATCGATCATCTGCGGGATCGTCGCGTATTCGAGACCCAGCACATTGTCGATGAATATCTTGCGGTCGTAATCGGCCGGCGTGAAACCATAGGTCTCCGGCGCCAGCTCCTTGTAATCTTCCGGCGGCTCGGCAAGATTCAAGGGATCGAGATTGGCATGGAGATGACCGCGCATCCGGTAGGCGCGGATCATCATGATGGCGCGGACCGAATCCCGCGCCGCATTGGTGATCGCAGCCTCGTCGATGACAGGCGCGGCCGCGCCATTCGCGGCAGGCTTGCCCGCCTTCGCCTTCAGCTTGTCGGCGATGTGCTTCTCGACCTCGCCCCAATTACCGTCGATCGCGGAGACGAGCTCGCCATTGGCCGCCACCGGCCAGTTGGGCTTCGTCCAGGACGCGCCTTGCGCATTCTTCCGCACATCCTCGGCGTCATCGTGAAGATTGGCGAAGAAATCCCGCCATTGCTGATCGACCGATGCCGGATCGTTCTTATACTTCGCGTACAGTTCCTCGATATAGTCGGCATTACCGCCATAGAGGAATGAAGTTAGAGCGAAAAGGTCGTTGGCCCGTTCTGGGGCTTGTTCCTGCCGTGCCATGTGTCTTGCCGGAGTGTCCGCTCCGTCTCCTTTGAAGGGTGGGATAGTTCGGTAAAGTAACAAGGCAATATATCGCCAATATTTCCTTTACTACCCTACGCCTTACTCCCTTGATACTTTCACCGGACAGTAGGGCAATAAGGCAACAGGACAGTCTATCTGACTGTCCCCGCTGCCTTATGCCTTTAATGTCTTAGCCTTTCAGCACCTCGACCAGCGTCTTGCCGAGCTGTGCCGGCGACGGGGAAACGCGGATGCCCGCTGATTCCATCGCCGCGATCTTGTCTTCCGCGCCGCCCTTGCCGCCGGAGATGACTGCGCCGGCATGGCCCATGGTGCGTCCGGGAGGGGCCGTGCGGCCGGCGATGAAGCCGACCATCGGCTTGCTGCGCCCACGCTTGGCCTCGTCCTTCAGGAACTGCGCCGCATCCTCTTCCGCCGAACCGCCGATCTCGCCGATCATCACAATCGACTTGGTATCGTCGTCGGCAAGGAACATCTCGAGGATGTCGATGAACTCCGTGCCCTTGACCGGGTCGCCGCCGATGCCCACCGCCGTCGTCTGGCCGAGGCCTTCGTTCGACGTCTGGAACACTGCTTCATAGGTAAGCGTGCCCGAGCGCGAAACAACACCCACCGAGCCCTTCTTGAAGATATTGCCCGGCATGATGCCGATCTTGCACTCCTCAGGCGTCAGCACGCCGGGGCAGTTCGGCCCAAGCAGGCGCGAATTCGACTTGTCGAGCCGCGCCTTCACCTTGACCATGTCCATGACGGGAATGCCCTCGGTGATGCAGACGATGAGCGGGATTTCCGCCTCGATCGCCTCGATGATCGCGGCAGCGGCGCCTGCGGGCGGCACATAGATGACCGATGCATTCGCACCAGTTGCTTGCTTGCCTTCGGCCACCGTGGCGAAGATTGGCAGGCTTTCGCCCTTCGATCCTGCCCACGTCTCTCCACCCTTCTTCGGGTTGATGCCGCCGACCATCTGGGTGCCGTAATAAGCAAGCGCCTGCTCGGTGTGGAATGTACCGGTCTTGCCGGTAAGGCCCTGCACGAGGACCTTGGTGTCTCTGTTGACGAGAATGGACATAGAGTTTCCTAGAGTCTCTTGAGGTCGGTCACGGTGAGATCGCTTTTGGCGTTCCCGGTGTTGAGGGTGGTCGCCGGCTCGAACATCAGGACGATGGGCTCCACGCTCAGCGAGCGCGGCCTGTGTTCGACCGAGCGCGGCACGACGATGAAATCGCCTTCGCCGAGCTCGACGGAACCATCCCGGAAGTCGATGGCGATTTTTCCACGCAAGACAAGGAAAGCCTCGTCTTCATTCTCATGCGCATGCCAATCGAACTCATCACCGAACTTGGCGACCTTCGCCTGCGAATCGTTGACGTCTCCGGCGATATGCGGATCGAAGACCTTGTCGATCTTGCGATCGGCCTCTTCAACGAGATTGATCTTGCGTGGCGGCATCGTATCAGCCCTTCACTGCCGCGACGATCTTCTGCGCCGCATCGTCGAGGTCGTCGGCCGAGATGACGTTGAGGCCGCTCTCGTTGATGATCTTCTTGCCGAGCTCGACATTGGTGCCTTCGAGACGGACCACCAGCGGAACCTTGAGGCCCACTTCCTTGACCGCCGCGATCACGCCTTCGGCGATGACGTCGCACTTCATGATGCCGCCAAAGATGTTGACGAGGATGCCCTCGACAGCCGGATCGGCGGTGATGATCTTGAACGCCGCCGTCACCTTCTCCTTGGAAGCGCCGCCGCCGACATCGAGGAAGTTGGCCGGCTCCGCACCGTAGAGCTTGATGATATCCATCGTCGCCATGGCAAGGCCCGCGCCGTTGACCATGCAGCCGATATTGCCGTCGAGCGCCACATAGGCGAGGTCGTATTTCGACGCCTCGATTTCCTTGTCGTCCTCTTCCGTCGTGTCGCGCAGTTCGAGGATATCAGGATGACGGAACAGCGCGTTGTTGTCGAAGGAAACCTTGGCGTCGAGAACACGCAAATGACCGTCCTTCATCACGATCAGCGGGTTGACTTCGAGCAGGCTCATGTCCTTCTCGGTGAACGCCTTGTAGAGGATCGGGAACAACGTCAGCGCATCCGCCTTGGCATCACCCTCGAGCTTCAGCGCATCGGCGAGCTTCACCGAATCGGCTTCCGTCACGCCCGTTTCCGGATCGATGGCGAGCGTCACGATCTTCTCAGGCGTCTCCTCGGCGACGGCCTCGATGTCCATACCGCCCTCGGTCGAAACGACGAAGGCCGGACGTCCGACGGTGCGGTCGATCAGGATCGAAAGATAGAGCTCGCGCTCGATATCGGCGCCGTCTTCGAGATAGAGACGGTTCACCTGCTTGCCGGCGGGGCCAGTCTGCTTGGTGACGAGCGTATTGCCCAGCATCTCCTTGACGTTGGCGACCACCTCATCGATGGATTTCGCCAGCCGCACGCCGCCCTTGGCGTCGGGGCCCAATTCCTTGAACTTGCCCTTGCCGCGACCGCCGGCATGGATCTGGCTCTTGACCACATAGAGCGGGCCGGGAAGCGACTTCGCCCACTCTTCCGCCTGCTCGACGGAATAGACGGCCACGCCGTTGGCGATCGGCGCGCCGAAAGTGTGCAGCAGGCGTTTGGCCTGATATTCGTGAATATTCATCGGATGTCCTTTTTGGATTGCCCAAGCCGCTATCAGCGGAACGTTTCCAAATGATGGAGATAGGCGCCGACCGTGACGAGAGTACCATCACGATCGGTTGAACTTTATTTCAAGGATGGCGCGATCGTCTCGCATGCGTCGCAGAGGCCCTTGACGGCAGCCACGGACTTGTCGAACTCCGCCTTCTCGTCGCCATCGAGCGCGATCTCGATCACCCGCTCCACGCCGTTGGCGCCGATGACGGTGGGAACGCCAACATACATATCCTTGACGCCATACTGGCCGGAGAGATGGGCGGCGACCGGAAGCACCCGCTTCTTGTCCTTGAGATAGGCTTCGGCCATCTGGATGGCAGAGGCGGCCGGCGCGTAATAGGCTGATCCGGTCTTGAGCAGGCCGACGATCTCCGCGCCGCCGTCACGGGTGCGCTGAATGATCTGGTCGAGCTTCGCTTGCGTCGTCCAGCCCATCTTGACGAGATCGGGAAGCGGAATGCCGGCGACCGTCGAATAGCGCGGCAGCGGCACCATCGAGTCGCCATGGCCGCCCAGCACGAAGGCCGTCACGTCCTCGACCGACACGCCGAATTCCTCGGCAAGGAAATAACGGAAGCGGGCCGAGTCGAGCACGCCCGCCATGCCGACGACCTTATTCTCAGGCAGGCCAGAGAACTTCTGCAGCGCCCAGACCATCGCGTCGAGCGGGTTGGTGATGCAGATGACAAAAGCGTCGGGCGCATGCTTCTTGATGCCCGCGCCGACCTGTTCCATGACCTTGAGGTTGATGCCGAGGAGATCGTCGCGGCTCATGCCCGGCTTGCGCGGCACGCCGGCGGTGACGATGACCACATCCGCGCCTTCGATGGCCGAATAGTCGTTCGCGCCGGTGAACTTCGCATCGAAGCCATCGACGGGCGAGGATTCGGCGATGTCGAGGCCCTTTCCCTGCGGCGTGCCTTCGGCGATATCGAACAGAACGACATCCCCGAGCTCCTTGAGGCCGGCGAGATGCGCGAGCGTGCCGCCGATCATGCCGGCGCCGATGAGGGCGATCTTGTTGCGTGCCATGCTGGTTTTCTTCCCTGAACTGTGGTGCCAAGAAATGCTTGAAACCGTCCAGCGACATCAGGAACGCCTCAAGCAGCTGGGCAGGTCGATAGGCCTGTTTGAAAAAGAACTCAACCGATTCTTTTGTTGCCAATATTTTCAATCGGTTAGAATTATAAACTCTTACGTAAACGTCAATTAACTTTGACAATCCGGTGACAATTTAGAGGCCCACTTCTCAAGTACCTGACAATTCTGGCGCGGTACGCGGATCGCCCGCCTCCGCCTCCTTCAGATATTCCTCGCTCTGCATCTCAAACAATCGCGAGGCCGTTCGATCAAACTCAAACGCTTCCGTGCCCGATGTCGCCTCATAGAGCTTTTCCGGCGTAGCCTCCGCCGAAATCACCAGCCGCGCATGATGATCATAGAGCGTGTCGATAAGAAGAATGAAGCGCTTGGCCTCGTTGCGCCGCGCGTAGTCGAGGACGGGCACGTCGTCGATGAAGATCGTGTGATAGCGCCTGATAACCGCCATGTAATCGGACGCGCCGAGCGGTTTGGAACAGAGATCGCCGAACGTGAAGCGGGCGGCATTGCCCGCCGCGCGCGGCACCAAAACGTCGTGCCCTTTGACGGTTAGAACATCGGAATGCTCTTCCGTCCCACCCTTCGCGATCTCCCACGCAGCATCCATCAGCCGCCGCGCGTCGCCCCCGAGCGGCGTCACATAGACCGGCTGGCGGTTGAGCTTCTCAAGCCTGTAATCCGTGCGGGAATCGAGATTGACCACATCGACATGGCGTTTCAGAAGCGCGATGAAGGGAAGGAAGAGCTGGCGATTGAGCCCGTCGCGATAGAGATTGTCCGGCTGGACGTTGGACGTCGCCACCAGCACCACGCCGCGCTCGAAAAGCGCGCTGAACAAGCGCGACAGGATCATCGCGTCAGTGATGTCGGTCACCGTGAACTCGTCGAAGCAAAGCACCCAGGCGGCTTCCGCCAGCGCATCGGCGACCGGCGGAATGGGGTCTTCCTGCTTGGTCTCGCCTCGCTTGAAGGCCTGCCGGTGCGCGTGGATGCGCTCATGAACATCGGCCATGAAATCATTGAAATGCGCCCGGCGTTTGCGATTGACCGGAACCAGCGCAAAGAACATGTCCATCAGCATGGTCTTGCCGCGGCCTACCTCGCCGTAAATATAGAGGCCCTTTACCGGCTCCCGGTTTTCCGCCTTGCGCCCGAACAACCATCCGAGCGCGCTCCCCTTCTTGGAAAGCCGCTTTTGGCCGAGTTCCTCGATCAACCGGTCGAACCGGTCGGCAAGCGCAAGCTGCGCGGAATCCGGATCCACCTCCCCGGCCGCCGCCATCGCATCGTAACGCTCGCGCACGGAAGGAAACGCCTTCAGCTTTTGGTCAAAGGACATTTCCGTCAGGTCCGTAGTTTACTTCACTGCATCTGATATCAGCGGGACAGACTGATCGCCTGCCCGTTGGTGGTCTGCCCATCGAAGCGGCCCTCGCCGGATGAATAAAGCTGTGCCACCGTGCCGCCCGAAACGTCATAGAAGACGAGCTGCTTGCCATTGACCGACCAGGCCTTGAGATTGGCCAGTTCACCCGGGCATTTCAACGGACCGGCGTGATAATACTGGCCGAGTTTGGTCTGCGGCGTCGCCACCTTGCAGGTTTGGCCTCCGACAGAAACGCTCCACACGCCGGCGACTTTGCCCGGCGTCAAATCCGGTGCCGTAGCCGGCGGGATGTTGGCAACTTGCGTTCCCCCGGGCTGGGAGGGAGCGGCGCCCTGGGGGCCGGCAGGCGCGGGAGGAAACGACGATGCGCCGGGCGCGGGCAGCGCGCTCTGCTGCACATTGCCCGCCGGCGCGGCGCGCAAGGGCGGAGGAGGAGGTGGCGGCGAAACCGTATCGAGATTGCCAAGCCGTTCACTCTGGCATCCTGCGGCGAGGACGGCCACTGCTGCAAGGCTCATCAGACCCGCCTTCGAAATTCCGCTCGTTCTTGAAATACCCATAACGATCTCCTCTACGCAGGCGAGCCTCTATTCCCGACGCTGCCTTTGGTCAATGCTAAAGCACGATCCCGCAAAGTTGCAGATGGATAAGATCATGCGAGCCTAGCGAAGTGATAAAATGGCGATGCTGGCGAAAATGCAACCGCGAGCGCCGATCAGTCGCATCTATAGCACCAGATCGCACATTCCAGCCTAAAAAAGTCCGTGACTGGGACAAGGATGTCACACTCCCGCAGCGCCTCCTTATCAAGGCCTTTTTCCGCATCACAACGCGGAACCGTACCGTGAATTGCCCGTTAGGACGAATGTAGCTGCACAGTCCGAACCGCCACAGGGGTATTGGAAACATGATCAAATGGATTGTCATTCTGCTGATTATCGCGGCCATAGCCAGTTTACTGGGCTTTCGCGGCGTTGCCGGGGCCGCCGCCACAGGGGCCAAGCTTTTGATCTTCGTCGTTCTGGTCGCGCTCCTGCTTGCGCTTATTTTCGGCGGCATCGTCATAGCCTGATACTGGGCCTGACACGAGGCTGAAACCATGCCCGGAATGAGAGTCTGGCAATTCCCGGCCAATTCCGCCATATAAGCCCCATATCGCGAATTTTTGGGACCAGCGACGAGCCATGGGCGAGCAAGCGGCTTTTGCCAGGATGAACGGGCTCGGCAACGAAATCATCGTTGCCGACATGCGTGGACGCGGCGACCGCATCGCGCCGGCGGCGGCGATTGCGCTCGCACGCGATCCGGCGACGAAGTTCGACCAGATCATGGCGATCCATGATCCGAAGGCTTCCGGCACGGACTATTATGTCGAAATCATCAATCGCGACGGCTCGCTGGCCCAGGCCTGCGGCAATGGCATGCGCTGCGTTGTGCAGGCGCTTGCCGCCGAAACCGGGCGCGACCGCTTCACCTTCGAAACGCTGGCCGGCATTCTGACGGCGGAAGAGCACGCCGATGGCCTCATCTCCGTTGACATGGGCAAGCCGCGCTTCGGCTGGCAGGAAATCCCGCTGGCGGAAGAATTCGCCGACACGCGCCGGATCGAACTTCAGGTCGGCCCCATCGACGCGCCCGTGCTGCATTCGCCCTCCGTCGCCTCCATGGGCAATCCGCATGCGATTTTCTGGGTCGACCGCGACGTCTGGTCCTATGAACTGGAAAAGTTCGGCCCGCTTCTGGAAAATCATCCGATCTTCCCCGAGCGCGCCAACGTCTCCATCGCTCAGGTTACCGCTGATAACGCATTGACCCTGCGCACCTGGGAGCGCGGCGTGGGCCTCACCCGCGCCTGCGGCTCCGCCGCCTGCGCCGCCGCCGTCAACGCCGCCCGCACAGGCCGCACCGGCCGCAACGTTACCGTCACCGTGCCCGGCGGCCCGCTCCAGATCGAATGGCGCGGCGACGACCATGTCATCATGACCGGCCCGGCGGAATGGGAATTTGCAGGCAGCTTCGACCCCGCCACCGGCACGTGGACGCGCGACGCCGCCGCGTCACTTGAGCGAGGCATGGCATAATGGCGGTCGAGATCGTCACCTTCGGCTGCCGCCTCAACACCTATGAATCCGAGGTGATGAAGCGCGAAGCCGACGCCGCCGGACTGGGCGAACTCCGGGGCGGCGCGATCGTCTTCAACACCTGCGCCGTCACCAGCGAAGCGGTGCGGCAGGCTCGACAGGCAATCCGCAAGGCGCGCCGCGAAAACCCGGAGGCGCGCATCATCGTCACCGGCTGCGCCGCGCAGACCGGCGCCGACGACTTTGCCGCGATGGACGAGGTCGATCTCATTCTCGGCAATGAAGAGAAGCTGAAATCCAACTCCTACCGGATGTTGCTGGATTTCGGCGTCAACCAATTCGAAAAAGTCCGCGTCAACGATATCATGGAAGTGCGCGAGACGGCGAGCCACATGGTCGACGCCATCGAGGGCCGCGCCCGCGCCTTCGTCCAGGTGCAGAACGGCTGCGATCATCGCTGCACCTTCTGCATCATTCCCTACGGTCGCGGCAATTCTCGCTCCGTGCCGATGGGCGCGGTGGTCGAACAGGTGAAGCGTCTCGTCGGCAATGGCTACCTCGAAGTTGTGCTGACCGGCGTCGACATGACCAGCTACGGGCCGGACCTGCCGGGCAGCCTGCGTCTTGGCAAGCTGGTGAAGACCATCCTGGCGCAAGTGCCCGACCTCCAGCGCCTGCGCCTGTCCTCCATCGATTCCATCGAGGCCGATAACGATCTGATGGAAGCGTTGGCAAATGAAAAGCGCCTGATGCCCCATCTGCATTTGTCGCTGCAATCGGGCGACGACATGATCTTGAAGCGCATGAAGCGTCGTCACCTGCGCGATGATTCCATCCGCTTCTGCGAGACTGTGCGCCAGATCAGGCCTGATATCGTTTTCGGCGCCGACATCATCGCGGGTTTTCCCACGGAAACGGAAGAAATGTTCGAGAACTCGCTGCGAATTGTTGAGGAATGCGGCCTGACGCATCTTCACGTCTTCCCATTCAGCCCCCGCGAAGGCACGCCCGCCGCACGTATGCCGCAGGTAGCGCGCCAAACCGTCAAGGAACGCGCCGCACGGCTGCGCGCCGAAGCCGACCGCGCCTACACGGCGCATCTGGCTAAGCTCGACGGCACCGTGCAGAGAATACTGGTAGAGCGCGAGGGGCTGGGCCGCACCGAGGGCTTCACGCTTGTTGCCCTCGATGGGGGCGAGCCGGGTTCCATCATCGAGCGGCGAATCGCCGGGCATGACGGTGAAAAGCTCATCGCCGCCCAACCCGAGCGGCAGGTGGCGTAACCATGGCTCTCGGATTCATCAAAAAGATATTCTCCTTCGGCAGGAAGCAAGCCGAGGAGACGCCCGCCGACAATGCGCCCGAAGAGGTGCTGGACGCGGAGGCCCTCGAAGCTGTCGCGCCGGAAGAAGCGCCTGAGGAAGCGGAAGAACCCCAACCCGTTCTTGCCGCCGAAGAAGCCCCTATTGCGGAATTCGAAATCGCCATCGACGCGCCGCCCGCCATGGAGCCGCTGCAGGTCGAACCTGAGCCTGAAGCCGTAGTACCGGAGCCTGCCCCGGCGCCGGTTCCGCCAAAACCCAAAAAAGTCGCGGTGGGAAAATCCGTCGAGGCGCGCGAAGAGGAAGCCCCTCCCGCAGAGCCGGAAAAGAAAACGACCTGGTTCGAGCGCCTGCGCCATGGCCTGTCGCGCTCCTCGCAGCAATTGGGCGATTCCATTGGCGGTATTTTCACCAAGCGCAAGCTCGATGAAGAGACGCTTCAGGATCTCGAAGACGTGCTGATCCAGGCCGATCTGGGCCTTGAGACGGCCATGCGCATCACCGATGCGCTGTCCTCCGGGCGCTACGGCAAGGACATCGCCACCGACGAAGTCCGCGCGGTTCTGGGCGAGGAGATTGAAAAGGTGCTGGCTCCCGTGGCAAAGCCGCTGGAACTGGACCTTTCCCACAAGCCGCATGTCATTCTCGTCGTCGGCGTCAACGGTACCGGCAAGACCACCACCATCGGCAAGCTGGCGGCGAAGCTCACCGCCGGCGGCCTCAAGGTGATGCTGGCAGCGGGCGATACCTTCCGTGCCGCCGCAATCGAGCAGCTTCACATCTGGGGCGAGCGCACCGGCGCGCCCGTCGTCTCGTCAAAGCTCGGCGCCGATGCGGCAGGGCTCGCCTACGATGCCTGGGAAAAGGCCAAGGCGGCGGGAAGCGATGTACTGATCATCGATACCGCCGGCCGCCTGCAGAACCGGACCGAACTGATGGACGAACTGGCCAAGATCGTCCGTGTCCTCGGCAAGAACGATCCGGAAGCGCCGCATACGGTGCTCCAGACCCTCGACGCGACCACCGGGCAGAACGCGCTCAATCAGGTCGAGATTTTCAAGAACATCGCGGGTGTCAACGGCCTCGTCATGACCAAGCTCGACGGCACGGCGCGCGGCGGCATTCTCGTCGCCATCGCGGCCAAGCACAAGCTGCCGGTCTATTTCATCGGCGTCGGCGAACAGGTCGACGATCTCGAACCCTTCGCCGCGAAGGATTTCGCCCGCGCAATCGCAGGAGTGGCATGAATGGAACACCCGATCTTCGAACGCGATCCGTCCGATCCGGCAACCCTGTCGGACCCGATCCGCAAGGAGTTGCCGCCCATGCTCAAGCTGGCGCTGGAACTCGGACCACTGCTCGTCTTCTTCTTCGCCAATGCGCGCGGAGAATGGCTGCTGGAGCGTTTCCCTGCATTGGGCGCCATCGGCGGCCCGATCTTCGTCGCCACCGCGCTCTTCATGGCGGCGACAGCGCTGGCGCTCATCGTCTCATGGGCGATGACGCGCACATTGCCGATCATGCCGCTCGTCTCCGGCATCGTCGTCCTCGCCTTCGGCACGCTGACGCTCTGGCTGCACAACGACACCTTCATCAAGATGAAGCCGACCATTGTCAACGGCCTGTTCGGCGGCGTGCTGCTCGGCGGGCTCCTCTTCGGCAAGTCGCTTCTGGGCTATGTCTTCGACCAAGCGTTCAAGCTGGATGCCGAAGGCTGGCGCAAGCTGACCTTCCGCTGGGGCCTGTTCTTCCTGCTGCTCGCCGTCCTCAACGAAGTGGTCTGGCGCAATTTCTCCACCGACACCTGGGTCGCCTTCAAGGTGTGGGGCATCATGCCGATCACCGTTATCTTCACGCTTGCCCAGATGCCGCTTATCATGAAGCATTCCTTAGAACCTATCGGGGAGAAGAAATAATGCCAGTCGCTCCGCTCCCGCCGCTCGAAATCGAGCAATTCCCGTGTCGCAGCGATAATTTCGGGGTCCTCATCCACGACCCGGAAAGCGGCCTCACCGCCACCATCGACGCGCCTGAGGAGGCGGCGATCCTGACGGCGCTGAAGCGGCGCGGATGGTCGCTGGATTATATTTTCACCACGCATCACCATATCGACCACGTGGAAGCCAACCTTCCGCTCAAGGAAAAATTCGGCCTCACCATCATCGGCCCGGAGGCTGAAAAAGCAAAGATTCCGGGCATCGACCGCACCGTCTCCGATGGCGACCGCTTCGAATTCGGTCGCTTCGAGGTGCATGTGATCGAAACACCGGGCCATACGGCGGGGCACATTTCCTATTATCTTCCGCAGGCCAAAACGGCGTTCACCGCCGACACGCTGTTTGCACTCGGCTGTGGCAGGCTTTTCGAGGGCACGCCGGCCACCATGTTCCGCTCACTTTCGCGGCTCGTTGAACTTCCGGGTGACACGGTCGTTTATTGCGGCCATGAATATACCGAAAGCAACGCCCGTTTCGCTCTTACAATCGATCCGGAAAACCCGGCATTGAAGGAACGCGCCAAGGAAATCACCCGCCTGCGCGAGGCGGGCAAGCCGACGCTTCCCACCACGATCGCGCTCGAAATGGCCACCAACCCATTCCTGCGCTGGCATGACCCACGCATTCGCGCCCAGCTGGGAATGCAAAATGCGAGTGACGAAGAGATCTTCACCGAGATCCGCAAGCGGAAAGATCATTTTTGAGGGGATAGCGAACAGCTCCCGTTCGATCGGAAAATAGCCATGGGCCGCCGGGTTGCCCGCAACGCCGCCTTCCCATGATGAACGGAACGGCGTTTGTCCCGGCAATCGGCCCTACCTGCCCGACAATTAGCAAGCGTACCGTCCACATCCAGAAGCGGCTCGACTTTTCCAAAAAAATCGCTAGCAGATGAGTGCAGTGTTTGTGATGTGGAAATATGCAGAGAATCCCCGATTTCGACGGCCTGCGTTTTGTGTTGTGTTTGGGAATAGCGTTTTTCCATTACTCCTTCCGTCTTCCTATCGAAAACACGGAATTACAAAATGTCATTCTGCGTTTTTCCTATTTTACCGATATATTTTTCATACTGTCCGGCCTGTTCCTGGCGCGCAGGCAAAATTATGTGTGGAATAGGCGCAGCTATGTTGCCTTCATAGCAAAACGGCTGGCGCGGATTTATCCGCTGCATGTCGCCGTTTTTTCCTGTTTCGCTCTCTTATCGGTGCTGACCGCAGCGGGGATATTGCATCCAAACATCCAGCCCGACCTGAGCTGGCGGAATGCCTTGGCGCAATTGTTTCTCGTCCACGGCTGGGGAATGGGCAGGAGTTTTTCCTATAATTACGTCAGCTGGTCGCTGAGCGCCCTGTTCTTGATGTATCTCTGCTTTCCATGTTTCGACGTGCTTCACCGGCGATATGGCGGAGGAGTGCTCATTCTTGTCATAGCTGCGGTGATCGGGGGCGAATACTTGGCGCGACGTTTGGGCGCTCCCTCTCTGACCCGGGTGCAATTTGCGGATATCGGTGTGCTACGCGCCTTGCCGTCATTTCTGTTCGGCATGTGGCTGGCCAGACTGCGGCCCACGGAGTTTTCCCGGCTGTCGATAAGCTTCGCCCTGATCGCCTGCCTGCTGGTGTTTCTGTTTTACCAGCCGTCCTATCCGGTCGGCAGCGGTCCCACCCTCGAGGGGCCGTGGCGGCTGCTGTTCCTTTATGTGTTTATGTTTGTTCTCTTCGTGGCAAGCATTCAGGGCATCTCCACGCCGTTGCGCTGGTCAGGATTCGTGACGTTTTCCCGCTATAGCTTCGGCATTTTCATCCTTCATCCGCTGGTTGGCTTGTTGTTTTTCAATGCGCTCCCCGCCACATGGGGAAGAAGCGTTGCGAGCGCGCTTCTCCTGGCTTCCGCCGGTGTCCTTGTCAGCGTCTTTGTGGCAGCCATTGCATGGCGGCTATTCGAAAATCCAGTTCATCGCTGGCTGATCGGCAGGATCGATGCCTGGGCAAAGCGCCCGCATACCGCTCTAAGCGTGCCGAACTAGTGCCGTCCGGTCAAATGCCGGAGACGGTTGCGGACCATGCGGGCGATATCGCGTGTGCGGCGGTAGAGGTGAATCTGCGAAGCGGCCTGCTGCGTAGCACGATGGGCAGCGGGATTGAGGCCGATCACCAGCGTCTCTATGGTTTCACGCTCGTGGAAGAGACGCGACATGACGGGATGATCGGGCACTGCGCAGGAATCGGTGCGCGCGATGTTCGGGTCTTCAAGATGGTTCTTCACCACCTCGATCATCAGCAAAGTCCCGGGAGAATAGGCGCTCAAATCTTCATCGTAGGCGGTCTTCCAGGTCCAGGCCTCGCCTGCTTCGACGAAGACGATAAGGATGGCGACGGGCTGGCCATCCAGCTCAAGCGTGTGGATACGGGCAAGGTCGCGCTCCGCCAGCCGATTGACCGCCTCGCGGGCGAAAGCGGCGCGGTAGCGGTCTACGGCCATGGCGCTGCCGCGCTTGCCCTTCCAGCCTCCTGCTTCCAGCGCGAGAAAATTCTCGAAGCGGCGGCGGATTTCCTCAGGACTGCGGGCGACGCTGTAGGAGAGATTTCCTTGCCCCGCGAGCTTGCGCCATAACCGGGCATAATCCCGGCGGTGATGCGAGCCGATGGCTTGACGCAGATAGGCATCGCCCTCCATCCGGCTTTCCAGGAATGGGCGCTCGACGCGCTCGATAGCGGTTAACGGCAGGTTGCGGCCAAGCGCGATGCTGCGAATGAGCTGCGCGACGGAGCCGTTGGAGCGCATGTCCGGCAGGACGAGCACCTCCGGCATCTTGAGATGCCTGCGTGAAAGAATATCGAACAAATCTTCCAATACGCTGACGGGATCATCGCGGTCGATCAGCGGAGTGCCCTGCGGGCCGAAGGGCGTCGCCCAGGCGCGGATGATCGGCGCGGAAACGGCAATGCCCGGGCGTTCGATCGTATAGGGCATCAGGAAGCGCAGGCGGCTGCGCGTCTCGCTTTCGTCGCGCATCACCATGAAACGCACCTGCCTGTCATCGAGCCGCGGCATTGCCGGAGCGAGGAAGCGTGGATTGACGAATATGTTGGGCTCTATGGTCCGGAAAGTCAGGTGATCGAGTTCTTCAAGCAAATCGAAGCCGGCGGCGGCGCCATAAATGGCGAATTTGCGGGGAATATCGCGATGCCCGAGACTTTCCTCCAGTTTCTTGGCGACTTCGCCCGTCACATCCGTTTCGGCGAGCTCCGAGACAAGGCGCGCGGCGGACCCTCCCGCCGCTTCTTCGAGAAGGGGAATGGCAACCATCAGTATTGCTCCTCCGGTCGATGTATCCTTGGCGCTGGGGCAAAAACGAACATCGGAATGCCCAGACGGCGATGAACCATCAAGGAAAGGGCAGAGGCCTCGAAAACCATGGCGATTGCGGTGGCGAGCGCGGCGCCCACAAGGCCGAAACGTGGAATGAGCAGCATGTTCAATGCGACATTGATGAACAGTGCAACCGCATAGAGCGCGGCGCAGACATTTTGGTTACCCGACATATTGAGCAAACTCTCCGCCGGTCCGACACTGGCGCGTGCGATCACCCCAATGATGAGCACGAAGAGTAGCGGATAACCTTGCGTGAATGAAGAGCCGAAGAGCGAGAGCATCGGTTGGCCCAAAAGCAGGAGCACGATACCCAGGCCGAGCGTCGGCCAGAATGTCCACCGGACTGAACCGCTGACGAAGCTGGCGAAACGCTGCCGATCGCCGCTGTGCAGCAGTTGCGAATAGCGCTGGGCGACGCCGGCCTTGACGGCGAAATAAACAAAATGCGCCAGCGCGAGAATTTTGACGGTAGCAAAATAGACCGCGACATGGTCCGGGTCCATGTAATGACCGACCATAAGAACATCGACATTGATGAGTAGGAAAAAGAAGCCCTCGACCAGAAAAATCGGAACGGAAACGACGAACCACTCGCGCAGGCGCAGACTGCGGCCGCCCTTTGGAACAATGCGGGAGATGCTGCCTCTGACAATGGTGAACTGGCCAAGCGTCGTCACCCAGGTCGCCAGTATCGCGGCGAATAGTGCCGTCACCGCCGTTGGCGCGAAACCCGCCAGGACTGCCGCGATCATGAACAGGAGCGAGAACAGCGGCCTTGCTATATAGGTCGGCGTCAACGCCGTGACCACCCAGGAACGCGAGCGGGCCGTGCCATCCAGCATGTCGCCGAGTGCAATCATCGGCACGCAGACAAGCCCGAGGTAGAAAGGCATGACATAGTAGTTTTCCAGATGATCGCGAAAGAGAAAGACGCCGAGCGCGCCCAGAAGGGCAATGAGTGTTGAAGCGATAATGCCAAACACCCGCCCCATCCACAATATGCCGCGTATTTCATCGTAGAGATTGCGCTCGAAATATTCCGGCACATAGCGAATGATGGTGGTGTGCAAGCCCAGGCAGGATAGATTGCCAATGATAATGGCGCTGATCCACACCAGCACGTAAATGCCGTACTCGAACTCGCCCATCCAGCGGGCCAGCACGATCTGTGCAACAAGCGCGATTGCCGCACTGACAAGGCGGATGGCGAAGGCGGCAAGCGAGGAGCGCTG
Source organism: Paramesorhizobium leguminum (assembly GCF_003217235.1). GTDB lineage: Bacteria > Pseudomonadota > Alphaproteobacteria > Rhizobiales > Rhizobiaceae > Paramesorhizobium > Paramesorhizobium leguminum. The sequence goes on from NZ_QJTF01000005.1 coordinate 78,728, forward strand.
CGCACCGGCCTGCGGATTGGATGCGGTCAACAACGCATCGACACGCTCCATCAGCGGACGGAGGCGCAAGGAGAACCTTTCCGGCAAAAGCCGGTCCGCTGCCGTGGCCGCTGAAAAACGCAAACGCAATTCTCCCACCGATATAATGGGCGCAAGTTAGGGTAGAATCTTAAAAAAAGAGTTCGTGAGGTTCCGCCGCTTGCCCCGCGCATGCCATAACAAAACCACGCATTTCATGCGCGGCTTTTGTGTCAGAGCGATGGCAAAGGGGATCAGGCGGAAGGCATTAAATTGAGAGCCGCGTATTGAAGCAGCAATATGGTTTTTCCGTCCTGTATCGCGCCTGTGCCGATCATCGCCAACGCTTCGTCCAATCCCAGTTCAAGCACTTCGATATCCTCGCCTTCGCTCACGTTTCCACCACCGCTGGATTTCCGCATGGCGGGATCATATTCGGCGATGAAGAAATGCAAGCGCTCGGTGACAGAGCCGGGACTCATGAAGCAATTGAAGATTTCGCGGGCTTCTCCCAGAACCAGTCCGAGTTCCTCCTCGACTTCCTTGCGGATGCGCTCCTCGGGAGAAGCTTCGTCGAGCAAACCGGCAGCCGCCTCGATCAGCAGTTCGTCATAGCCATTGACATAGGCGGGAAAGCGGAACTGCCGCGTAAGCAAGACCGTGCGGCGTGCCGGATCGTAGGGCAGGAGCGTCGCGCCATTGCCACGATCATAGGTTTCGCGACTCATGGTCTGCCAGCTGCCATCCGAGCGCAGCCAATCGAAGGATGTCTTCTTGAGGACATACCAATCGTTGGAGAGGGTGGAAACTTCGTTGATGCGAATACGATTCTTGACTGACATGCGGGCCTGCCATCGACAATCGGGAAGAAGCGAAACGAATTTTTTCGTTGAAAGCCTTTACCCTTCCGGCACGCCCGGAAGGGCAAAGAGATAACGCTTTAGGCAAATACGCCGTGACAATGCTTGTATTTCTTGCCTGATCCGCAGGGACAGGCCTCATTGCGCCCAACTTTGCCCCAGGTAGAGGAATCGTTCGGGTCGCGGTTCTCGGGATCGACGAACTTCGCCTCCTCGTGCCGCACAAGAAGCTCGCCCTCGCCGAAATCATTTTCACCGGTTGTTCCGTCGATATGCTCGCCGAACATCGGCGGTGGCGCCGGCTCCGGGGCGGTGGCCACCTCGCGCACGAGCTCGACGCGCATCAGCTGCGCTGTCACCGCCTGCCGCAGATTGCCGAGCATGGTCTGGAAAAGCTCGAAAGCCTCGGTCTTGTACTCGTTCAGCGGATCACGCTGCGCATAGCCGCGGAATCCTACGACGGAGCGTAAATGGTCAAGATTGACCAGATGCTCGCGCCAGAGGTGATCGATGGTCTGCAGGATGACGGACTTTTCGACATAGGCCATGACCTGCGGGCCGAAGCGCTCGGCCCGCTCGGTGGCGGCCTTCTCCGTAGCCTCTGTCAAGCGGGCGAGAATTTCCTCCTCTGCGATGCCTTCTTCGGCAGCCCATTCATGAACCGGCAGATCAAGATTGAGATGCTCGCGAACCCCGTTCTGCAGGCCGTCGATATCCCATTGCTCTGCATAGGCATTCGCCGGAATGTGGGTGCGGACCAGATCCTCGACCACCTCCTGGCGCATTTCGGCTGTGGTTTCGCTGAGATCTTCGCCATCCATCAACTCCAGACGCTGCTCGAAGATCACCTTGCGCTGATCATTCATCACATCGTCATATTTGAGCAGGTTCTTGCGGATTTCGAAGTTGCGCGCCTCGACCTTCTTCTGCGCCTTCTCCAGCGCCTTGTTGATCCAGGGATGGACGATGGCCTCGTCTTCCTTGAGACCAAGCTTCTGCAACATGCCGTCCATGCGATCGGAGCCGAAGATGCGCATCAGGTCATCCTGCAGCGACAGGAAGAATTTCGAGCGGCCGGGGTCGCCCTGACGGCCAGAACGGCCGCGCAGCTGGTTATCGATGCGGCGGCTTTCGTGGCGTTCCGTCGCGAGCACGTAAAGGCCGCCGGCGGCTAGCGCCTGCTCCTTCAGCTTGGCAATATCGGCCTTGATGGCCGCGATTTTCGCATCGCGTTCTGGGCCTTCCGGCACGTCGTCCAACTCGTGGCGCACGCGCATTTCAAGATTGCCGCCAAGCTGGATATCGGTGCCGCGGCCCGCCATGTTGGTGGCGATCGTTATAGCGCCGGGAACACCGGCCTGCGCGACGATATAGGCTTCCTGCTCGTGATAGCGGGCGTTCAGCACCTGGAAGTTCTTGATGCCGTCCTTGCGAAGCCGCTCGGCCAGCTGTTCCGACTTCTCGATGGAGGTCGTGCCGACCAGGATGGGCTGGCCCTTGGCGTGGGCCTCGCGAATGTCCTTGACGATAGCCTTATATTTCTCCTCGACCGTGCGGTAAACCTCATCGTCCTCGTCGAGACGGCGGACTGGGAGATTGGTCGGCACCTCGGTCACTTCGAGACCGTAGATATTGCCGAACTCTTCCGCTTCGGTGTTGGCCGTTCCGGTCATGCCGGACAGCTTCTTGTACATGCGGAAATAGTTCTGGAAGGTGATCGAGGCCAGCGTCTGGTTTTCCGGCTGGATGGTGACGTGTTCCTTCGCCTCCAGCGCCTGATGCAGGCCTTCGGAATAACGCCGGCCAGGCATCATGCGGCCGGTGAACTCATCGATGATCACGATCTCGTCGTTGCGGACGATATAATCCTTGTCACGCTGGAACAGCTTATGGGCGCGCAGCGCATTGTTGACATGATGAACGATAGCGACGTTCTCGATGTCGTAGAGCCCGTCGCCCTTGAGATGGCCGGCGTCCTGAAGCATGTTTTCCAGCTTCTCGGTGCCTTCCTCGGTGAAGGTCGCGGTCTTCTGCTTCTCGTCGATCTCGTAATCGGAAGGCTCGAGCCTCGGAATGAAAGTATCGATGAGATTGTAGAAATCAGAACGGTCCTCGAGCGGACCGGAAATAATCAGCGGTGTGCGCGCTTCGTCGATCAGAATCGAATCGACTTCGTCAACGATGGCGTAGTTGTGGCCGCGCTGAACCATCTGCGCGCGGTCATATTTCATGTTGTCGCGCAGATAGTCGAAGCCGAATTCGTTGTTGGTGCCGTAGGTGATATCGCAGGCATAGGCCTCTCGGCGCTGGTCGTCGTCGAGACCATGGACGATGACGCCGGTGGTCAGCCCGAGGAACGCGTAGAGACGGCCCATCCATTCCGCGTCGCGGCTCGCCAGATAATCGTTGACGGTGACGACATGGACGCCCTTGCTTTCGACGGCGTTCAAATAGACCGGCAGCGTCGCCATCAACGTCTTGCCCTCACCGGTGCGCATCTCGGCGATGCCGCGATTGTGCAGCACCATGCCGCCGATCAACTGCACGTCGAAGGGGCGCATTCCGAGCACGCGCTTTGCAGCCTCGCGCACCGTGGCGAAGGCATGAGGCAGAAGATTGTCCAGCGTCTCGCCATTTGCGAGAGCGGCCTGAAATTCCGCCGTCTTGGCCTGGAGCTGTTCATCGCTCAGGGCCTCATAGGTTTTTTCAAGCGCAGTGATCTCATCGGCGCGCGGACGCAGGCCCTTGACACGGCGGTCATTGGAAGAACCGAAAATCTTGCGGGCTAGACCGCCGAAGCTGACCATCACTGGTCCTTTCTCATCCGTTCAGCCGGTGATCCGGCATTCTCTCAGACTTTATTTACTCTCATAGAAAAATTTGCAAGAAAAGTCATGGGTCCGGTTATCTCGACCGGGCGCACTTCTTCCGCAAGCTCTGGACGCAAAGCCGAAGGACAGATAAGAGGGGGGTCGAGTGATGTCAACGCAGAAGGAGGGAACTGGAAATACGCATCTTCGCGCATTCGCAATGCGCCGGACGACCCTAAGTGAAGCATTCTACCTATTTTATTTAAGCCGCATTAGGCGACACGGATTTCATCCGGCCGCAAAATGCTTTAGCAAAATTTCGCCTTATTCATAAAGCCGTAAGGCCTTCGAAGGAGTGACTCCAATGACCTATTATCGCAAAGCCCTTTCCGCTTTGGCCGCGACCGCACTAATCGCAATCGCCGCCCATGGCGCATACGCCCAGGACAAGGCGCCCGTCGCCGACCCGGCAAAGGTGCTCGCAACCGTTAACGGCCAGCCGATCACGCAGGCTGAGGTGGATCAGGCGTCGAGCGACCTTGACCCGCAGTTCTCCCGCCTGCCGGCGGAGCAGCGGCGGCTTGCCGCGCTTGCCGCGCTCATCGATATCAAGGCGCTCGCGACCAAGGGCAAGACCGAGAAACTCGACCAGACGCCGGAATTCAAGCAGCGCATGGATTTCCTCCAGGATCGCGCGTTGCACAACGCATATTTCGAGAAGGAGATCGTCGGCAAGATCAGCGACGCCGACGTTCGCGCCCGCTATGATAAGGAAATGGCCGCGACACCGCCGCAGAACGAGGTTCGCGCCCGCCATATCCTGGTGAAGACCAAGGAAGAAGCGGACGCCATTATCAAGAAGCTCGACGGCGGTGCGAAGTTCGAAGACCTGGCGAAGGAAAACTCGACCGACGGTTCCGCTGCCAACGGTGGCGATCTGGGTTATTTCAGCCAAGGTCAGATGGTACCGGAATTCGAAAAAGCGGCTTTGGCGCTCGAGCCGGGCAAATATACCAAGGAGCCGGTGCAGACGCAGTTCGGCTATCATGTGATCAAGCTTGAGGACAAGCGCGCACAGCAGCCGCCCGCATACGATCAGGTCAAGGAACAGGTACGTTCTATCATCATGCGCGAGCGCTACGTCGATCTGATGAAAAAGCTTCGGGGCGACCTTAAGGTAAGCTATACCGATCCGGAAATCGAAAAGGCGATGAAGCAGGCAAGCGGTGAAGCTGCTCCCGCCGAAGCTGCCCCTGCCAAGGAAACGCCGAAGCCGTAATTTTGCGGATTGGCTCGCGCCCTCCTTCCCCCTTGCGGGGAAGGTGCCCGCGGAGCGGGCGGATGGGGGTGGTGATGGCTGCGCTTTTGCTGGAAACAGTCGCGTAAACGTCACCACCCCCACCCGACCCTTCGGGCCACCCTCCCCGCAAGGGGGAGGGAAGGTGCGAGCCAATTCGGCAGGGGGCACTGACTCGCCAGCGTTTCTATCTAGAACAAATGCTCCATAATATCTGGGGAACCCATGTCGACATCCGTTTCTCCGCTTGCTCCGAAACATTATCCGGCAATGCCGGCCATCGACGGGGTACGCATAGCCACCGCCGAGGCCGGTATCAAATACAAGGGTCGCACGGATGTGCTGCTCTTCGTTTTTGATCGGCCGGCGGAGGTGGCGGGTGTGTTCACGCGCTCGAAGTGCCCCTCGGCGCCGGTCGATTTCTGTCGGCAAAACCTGGTTCACGGCAAGGCGCGCGCCGTTGTTGTCAATTCGGGCAACGCGAATGCCTTCACCGGCAAGAGGGGACGCGAAGCTACGGAGAAAACCGCCGCTGCCGCATCGGCTGCAGTAGGCTGCGCATCAAATGAAGTCTTCCTGGCATCGACGGGTGTGATCGGTGAGCCGCTCGACGCGGGCAAGTTTTCCCATCTGCTCGATGGCATGGCGCGGGACGCCAAGGCTGACCGCTGGCTCGAGGCCGCCAAGGCCATCATGACCACGGATACCTATCCGAAAGTAGCAACCGAGACCGTGCTTCTGGCTGGCGTTCCGGTGACGATCAACGGTATCGCCAAGGGCGCCGGTATGATCGCGCCCGATATGGCGACGATGCTGTCCTTCGTCGTGACCGACGCTCCGATTGCCGCCTCCGTGTTGCAGGCCCTCCTGGACAAGGCTGTAGGCGCGACGTTCAATTCCGTGACTGTGGATAGCGATACCTCGACCTCCGATACGTTGATGCTGTTTTCGACCGGCACGGCGGCGACACGCGGTGCACCCGCCATTGCCGATGTCGATGACCGGCGCCTCGACGATTTTGCCAGGGCGCTGGGCCGCGTTCTTCATTCATTGGCCTTGCAAGTGGTGCGCGACGGCGAAGGCGCGCGCAAGATGATCGAAGTCCAGGTGACGGGGGCAGCAACTTCCGTCTCTGCCAAGCGCATCGCGCTGTCGATCGCCAATTCTCCACTGGTGAAGACAGCGGTTGCCGGCGAGGATGCCAATTGGGGCCGCGTCGTCATGGCGGTGGGCAAAGCCGGAGAACCGGCGGACCGCGATCTACTGTCAATCTGGTTCGGCGATATCCGCGTGGCGCATGGCGGCGAGCGCGATCCGGCCTATTCCGAGCTTGATACCTCAGCCTGCATGAAAAACGAGGACATCGCCATTCGCGTCGATCTGGGGATTGGCGATGGCACGGCAACGGTCTGGACCTGCGATCTCACGAAGGAATATGTGGCGATCAATGGCGATTACAGGAGCTGAGATGATTGCCGGAGGCCGCTGCTGATGCCGGGGCTGGCGATGATCCGGCAGGTCGAGGCCGTAGGCTTCCGCTCATGGCCTGCCACATCGGTGCATTACGATGGCACATGGGCGATCCGCGTCACCGCGGCATACCCATCCCGGCGGCTCAATTCCATCAATCCGCTCGATCCGGCCGATATCCGCGATATTCCAATGCGCGTCGAACGTGCCGCGCAGCGATTGCGCGCCTATGCCAGGCGCCCGACCTTCCGGCAGACGCCGCTGATGCCACCAGGGCTTGAGGACTATCTCAAGGCGGAAGGCTGGGAGATTGTTGGCGAAACGATCGTGCTGGGTGCGGATCTTCGGAAACTGAACCTCGACCGAGCGCTCGATCAGATCCCCCTGCGCGACATCGGGCGCTATGCCGACGCCTCCTTGAAGATTCACGAACGGGACGCGAGCGTACGGCCGGGTTTGTCCGAACTCCTCAACGGAATCAAGCCGCTTAAAGGCATGTTCGTGGTCGAGGAGGAGAACAGTCCGCTCGCGGTGGCACTCTGTGTGCAGGATGGGGCGATGGCCGGACTCTTCGATCTTGGCACCGCGCGGACAAGCCGCCGGCGCGGCCACGGCCGAACCATCGTCGCTTCGGCGCTCAAATGGGCGCGCAAGCAGGGCGCAAAGACGGCATGGCTGCAGGTGGAAGCGGACAATCTGGCCGGACGGGCGCTTTATGAGCGCTTCGGTTTCTCCGAACTCTATCGTTACGCCTATTGGGAAAGCCCGGAAGCATGAAGAACGAGAATTCGGCGAATTCTCAGTCGGAGAGCCTCGGGTCATCTTCGGGATCGGGGGACTTCGGATGATCGGAGGAAGGAAAATCCTTCTCGTAGCGGCATGCGCTCTGGTCGATACGGATGGCCGCGTGCTGCTGGCGCAGCGGCCAGAGGGCAAATCGCTTGCCGGGCTCTGGGAGTTTCCGGGTGGCAAGGTCGAGCCACGCGAGACCCCCGAGGAAACGCTGATCCGCGAGCTCGCGGAAGAGATCGGCATCGTTACCAAGGCTGCCTGCCTGGCGCCGCTCACTTTTGCCAGTCACGCTTATGAGGATTTCCATCTCCTCATGCCGCTTTATATCTGCCGGCGTTTCGAGGGCATCGCGCGCCCGCTCGAGGGGCAGCGGCTCAAATGGGTGCGGCCGCGCGACATGCGCGATTATCCGATGCCGCCGGCTGACGAGCCGCTCATTCCCTTCCTGATTGATCTTCTGTGACGTTAACCGATCCTTTATCTCATTTTTTAAACGATCCTTCACCTCGATCTGGCAATTCTGAATGCTAGGCGGGTCTGGAGTTGCCACATGGGTTTTGACGATCATTCCTTCAAAAAGGACTATAGCGACTATTCTTCCGGTTCGATGGCCGAAGCGCGTTCTGGTGCATTGCGCGTAGCGTTGCTGTTCGGTTCAGCCGCCATCGCGCTGGCGATGATTCTGGTTCCGATCCTCAACAATCGTTCCAAGGATGTCGTGACGCAGTCGCTGTTTCCCAATGGCGTCGATACGATGGCGACCGGATCGATCAGGAACTCGCAAGCCTATACGGTACGCAGAAGCGTATTGCAGCCGACGCCGCAGGCCGTTTGTATCGTTCACACCGATGGAACCAGGAACGGCGAGTGCTGAATAAGCCTTACGGCTTTTCTTCCTTTTCCGCTGCTTTCAACGCCTCAGCCAGTGAGACTTTTGCCGAGCCGGGCTTGAGCGGCTGTTGCTGCGAGGCATGGGGCGCCCAGCCTGACATCCAGATGATGGAGAAGGTAGCGCGAATGCGGCCATCGGGATCGCTGAAGCGTTCGGCGTAAATCTCAGCCGCGCGGGCAAAGAAGCGGCGGGATACGGGCCGGCGCGAACGGCCAAGCAAGCTGTTCTGCATCCCCATGGCGCGCAGATCGGCAATCAGCGCGAACATATGATCGTAACGCACGGTAAAACTCTCGACATCGGTGACGGGCAGGGCAAAGCCCGCCCGCTGCAGCAGTGCACCGGCATCACGCACATCGGCAAAAGGCGCGACGCGCGGCGATGCGCCGCCGGTCAGTTCCACTTCCGCGGCAAGCAGGCTTTCACGCAACTCGCCAAGCGTGCCGCCGCCAGCCATCGCGCCGAGAAAGAGGCCATCTGGTGTCAACGCATGGCGGAGCTGGAAAAGCACGCCGGGCGTATCGTTGGTCAATTGCATGGACAAGAGCGAGACGATCAGATCGGCGCTTGCGGGGGCAAGCGGCAAAGCTTCGTCATCAGCGACAATATTCATGAAACGATCGCGCAGGAAGACGGTGTCCTGCTCGATGCGAACGATCGTATCGGCCTTGCCTGAACGAGCGATGGCCTGAGCCACAAGGCCAGTATGGCCTCCGATATCGATAGCCAGATCGAAGCGACGCTCAACCATGGCAAGCCGATCCTCCAGATCGTCCGCTGCCCGCGCCAGCAAAAAATCCATGCCGGGCCCGAGTTTAGCCATGGCGCGTCTGCGATTCGCCTGAATCAGTTTGCGGTCGAACAGGCCGTTTTCCTGCATGGCTCAAGCCTTTTCCTTATTAGCCTGTTCGGCATATAGTGCATTTCCAATGCATCCAAACGGGGGTGATTGCAATGGATAAGGGGGATGCGGAAAAGCTCAATATTGCGCGGAAGGTCGCCGGCCATCTGGCGGGACAGGTGGCTGGGCTTCTTTTCCCTCCGCAATGCGCCGGCTGCCATCGTGCGGTGGCGGACCCGGGGACGCTGTGCGGACAATGCTGGTCGCGCTTGCGGTTCATAGAGCGCCCCTATTGCACGGTGATGGGAACGCCCTTCAGCCACGATCTGGGCGAAAATTTTCTCTCCGCCGAGGCAATCGCCGATCCGCCGCCTTTCCGGCGGGCGCGGGCGGCGGTGATCCATGACGGTGTACCGAAACGCATGGTGGTCTGGCTCAAATACCATGACCAGACCAATCTGGCGCCGTGGATGGCACGATGGATATTACGGGCAGGCAGCGAGCTTATCGCCGATAGCGACGTTATCGTGCCGGTGCCGCTCCATCCGTTTCGCTTCTGGTCGCGTCGCTTCAATCAGGCAGCAGAGCTGGCCCGCGCGCTTGCCCGGCTGGCGGACAAGCCATTCGAGCCGGAAGCGCTCAGGCGCGTCAAGCGAACGCGCCAGCAAGTTGGCCTTGCGGCTTCCGAGCGTCAGCGCAACGTGAGCGGGGCCTTCCGTGTCCCTCCCGAGCATGAAATCAAGATCAGTGGCCGGAACGTCCTACTTATCGACGATGTCTATACCACGGGAGCGACCGTAAAGGCGGCTACGCGGGCGCTATTGCGCGCACATGCCGCTTCCGTTGATGTGCTGACTTTTAGCCGGGTGCTTGGGGAAACAATAAATAGCGAATAAGTCGCCATTATAAATGGTCATTACCCATGCGCTATGTATGAGTTACAACCTATGTGGCCGGTATGGACCCTAAGAAAACTGGAGCGGGCGAAGGGATTCGAACCCTCGACCCCAACCTTGGCAAGGTTGTGCTCTACCCCTGAGCTACACCCGCTCGCGCCAGTCAGCTAGTCGCTGAGGACGGGTGCTATATGGCCCAACATCCGGACGAATGCAACAGGAAATCGACGGAAAGATTCATTTGTTTTTCGCCTGTGGATTTCCCCCATGGTTTCCCATTGCGATAAGCCGGCGCCTCATGGAAGATGCCGCCCGATGATAGTGACCGCTTGATGAGCCGCAGCTTCCCATGCCGAAAAACCCCGATGAACTTTTTGCCTTTCTCGATGAGCTTGGCATCCAGACCAGGACGGTGACGCATCCGCCGCTATTCACCGTCGCCGACTCGCAGTCGTTGCGCGGCGAGATTCCGGGCGGCCATACCAAAAACCTCTTCCTCAAGGACAAGAAGGATAATTTCTTCCTCTTGACCGTTGAGGAGGATGCTACAGTTGATCTGAAGTCGGTGCACACCCTGATTGGTGCCGCAAGCCGTGTCTCCTTCGGCAAGCCGGAGAAGCTGATGGAATATCTGGGCCTCCTGCCCGGCTCGGTCAGCGCGCTTGGCGCCATCAACGACACCGGACACAAGGTAAAGATCGTTCTGGATGAGCACCTGATGAGGCATGAAATCATTAACGCCCATCCGCTGACCAACGAGGCGACGACGACTATAGGGTGCGATGATCTTGTCCGGTTCCTACGCGCAACGGGGCACGAGCCGGAAATTCTGCCTGTCGCCACGGTGGCGGAGCCACGATAAAGAGGCCCGGCGGGGCTTGAAACATCCGTGTGAAAACACAAACTGACCATAGACTGCGACCACCGCATCGCGAAGGATGGAACGATGAGCACCGATATCAGCGCCGGCAGCCGGACAGACGCGAACCCCTCCGCAAAGGGCAACCCGGACCCCGCCATGCTCATCAAGGAAACCACGACGCAGGCATTTTCCGCTGATGTCATCGCCGAATCGCGCAACCAGCCAGTGCTTGTCGATTTCTGGGCGCCGTGGTGCGGGCCGTGCAAGCAGTTGACGCCGGTTCTGGAGAAGGCCGTCAAGGAAGCCGGTGGCAGCGTCAAGCTGGTGAAGATGAATATCGATGACCATCCGGCCATCGCCGGCCAGCTCGGCATCCAGTCTATCCCCGCCGTCATCGCCTTTGTCGACGGCCAGCCGGTTGATGGTTTTATGGGTGCAGTGCCCGAATCGAAAGTGAAGGAATTCATAAGCAAGCTGGGTGATGGCGGCGGAGGAAAGGACGCGGCAATTGAGGAAGCGCTCGCCGCTGCCGCCGAGCTCGTCACCCATGCGGATTATGACGAGGCCAGCCAGCTCTATTCCGCCATATTGGAGCAAGCCCCCGGCAATGTCGCCGCCATCGCCGGACTGGCGAATTGCCTGATCGAGACGGGCGACAGGGAACGCGCGCGCGAAGTATTGGCGCAAGTGCCGGATGACAAGAAGAACGATGCGGCGATCCGCTCGGTGGAAACCCGTCTCACGCTGGCGGAACAGGCGGCGAAGCTCGGCGACCCGAAAGCGCTTGAGGCAAAACTCGCCAAGGATCAAAATGACCATCAGGCGCGTTTTGACCTAGCCATGATCCGCAGCGCCGAAGGGCGCCACATGGAAGCTGCCGATGGGCTACTGGCGATTATGAAATCGGATCGCGGCTGGAATGATGACGGCGCGCGCAAGCAATTGCTGCAGTTCTTCGAGGCATGGGGACCTGCTGACGAGGCGACACTTGCCGCGCGCCGCAAATTGTCTTCGCTGCTCTTTTCGTAATCCGAAAAGTCGCAGACTTTTTGGGATTAGAACGCCGCAAAGGCTGGCATTGTGCCTATGCAATAGTTGCCAAACGATCGGCTGGGAGTGAGTTCGATGCAGGCGGGCAATGCCCACTACCGCACCATGACGGACATTCCGGATATCGTTCCGGTTTTTCCGGTGAAAGCCGCGCTGCTTTTGCCCGGTGGGCAGTTGCCGCTCAATATCTTCGAGCCGCGCTATATCGAGATGCTCGATGCCGTCATGGCCGGAAAGCGCATCATAGGCATGATCCAGCCCCGCCTTGAGGGCGACGCGAGCGCCGCCGCACGGGCTGTAGCCGATCTTTGTGATGTCGGCTGCATGGGCCGTGTCACAACCTACTCCGAAACCGGCGACGGACGTATTCTGATCACATTGCAAGGCATTTGCCGTTTTCGGGTTCTCGAAGAGGTTCCGTCCCGCCTGCCCTTCCGCCAGTGCCGCGTCGCGCCATTTCTGACCGATCTGGCGGAAACGGCCGGCGCTGAGGGCGTCGATCGCCAGGCATTGCTCAAAGCCTTCCGCGACTATCTCGACGCCAACGACCTTCAGGCGGATTGGGACGGCATCTCTCGCGCCGGCAACGAGACGCTGGTGAACGCGCTTTCTATGATGTCGCCCTTTGGCCCGGCGGAAAAGCAGGCGCTGCTCGAAGCCCCCGATCTCAAGACCCGCGCGGAAACGCTGATCGCCATTACCGAAATCGCGCTGGCAAAAGAAAAAGACGATTTCGGCTCCGGCCTGCAATAACCCCCCAAACCAAACGAGAACCGACATGAGCAAAGAGAAAAATTCCGCCGCCATAGATCCGAAACTTCTGGACCTTCTCGTCTGCCCGCTGACCAAGGGTCGCCTCATCTATGATAAGGAGAATGGCGAGCTGATTTCGGAGAAGGCACACCTCGCCTATCCCGTGCGCGACGGCATCCCCATCATGCTGCCTTCGGAAGCACGCAGCATAAATGAGTGAGCAGTGAGCGGTGAACAGTGAGCAGTGAGCAGAAAGGCGTTCTTCTTCGCACCGCTCACTGCTCACGGCTTACTGCTCACTCCGAGTAGTTGAAATCCCGCCGCCCCTTGGTCTATGACACGCCATCATTCCCAGCGAAGGCGCGACATCATGGCATCCAGAAAACTTCTCCTTCTGTCAGGCGACGGCATCGGTCCGGAAGCAATGGCGGAAGTTCGCAAGATCATTGCCTCTCTCAATGCGGATCTGGGCCTTGGCTTCGAAACCGAAGAAGGGCTGGTTGGCGGCGCGGCCTATGATGCGCATGGCAAGGCCATTTCCGAAGAAGACATGGACAAGGCCCTCGCCGCCGACGCCGTGCTTTTCGGCGCGGTCGGCGGCCCGAAATGGGACAGCGTGCCCTATGATGTCCGTCCGGAAGCAGGCCTTCTTCGCTTGCGCAAGGATATGGAACTCTTCGCAAATTTGCGCCCCGCGATCTGCTATCCGGCCCTTGCGGCCTCGTCCTCCCTCAAGCCGGAAGTCGTCGAGGGCCTCGACATCCTCATAGTTCGCGAACTGACCGGCGGCGTCTATTTCGGCGAGCCGAAGGAGATCGTCGACCTCGGCAATGGCCAGAAGCGCGGCATCGACACGCAGGTCTATGATACCTTCGAGATCGAGCGCATCGCCGGCGTCGCCTTCGAGCTTGCCCGCACAAGAGGCAACAAGGTCACCTCGATGGAAAAGCGCAACGTCATGAAGTCGGGCGTTTTGTGGAACGAGGTGGTGACCGCGACGCATAAGGCCAAATATTCCGACGTTACGCTCGAACACATGCTGGCCGATGCCGGCGGCATGCAGCTGGTGCGCTGGCCCAAGCAATTCGACGTCATCGTCACCGACAATCTCTTCGGCGACATGCTGTCGGACGTGGCCGCCATGCTCACCGGCTCGCTCGGCATGCTGCCCTCAGCTTCGCTGGGCGCCCCGGACGCCAAGACCGGCGCCCGCAAGGCGCTCTATGAGCCGGTCCACGGCTCCGCCCCCGATATCGCGGGCAAGGGCATTGCCAACCCGATCGCCATGATCGCCTCGCTCGCCATGTGCCTACGCTATTCCTTCAACCTGATCGCCGAAGCCGACCGCCTGGAAGCGGCGATTTCCGGCGTTCTCGATGAAGGCCTGCGCACCGCCGATATCTGGTCCGAAGGGACGAAAAAGATCGGAACGGCTGAAATGGGCGATGCGATTCTGGCAAAGTTCAAGGCGCTGTCGGCTTGAGTTGTGGAATGCCCTCATCCGCCTGCCGGCACCTTCTCCCCGCACGCGGGGAATCGGGCGAAGCGGCAACGTCTACGCCCCCTCTCCCCGTTCTTCACGGGGAGAGGGTAATGGTGAGGGGCGGCTAAAACGCCAAAAAAATAACTGCCCGATTTCAGGCTGCAATCCTCGCAAATGCCGCTAAAACTAGCCGCATGCTGTTCACGCTTCCTGACCAAGACAAACTCTACGACGCGCTGCTCGCCCGCGATGCCTCTTATGAAGGCCGCGCCTATGTCGGCGTTACCTCGACCGGCATCTTCTGCCGCCTGACCTGTCCGGCGCGCAAGCCCAAGCGGGAAAACTGCCGCTTCTTCGCGTCGGTCGCCGAATGCATGGCCGATGGCTTTCGGGCCTGCAAAAGATGTCATCCGCTACAGCCCGCCGCAGAGGCGGACCCTTCCGTGAAAAAGCTTCTGGATGCGCTGGAAGATGATCCGTCGCGGCGCTGGGGCGAGGACGATGTGGCGCGGATGGGCCTAGATCCCTCAACCGTCCGCCGCAGTTTTCGCCGCCATTTCGGCATGACCTTTCTCGAAATGGCGCGGCAGGAACGCTTGCGCCATGGCTTTCAGGCGCTGGCCGATGGCGGGCGTGTGATCGACGCGCAGATCGATGCCGGCTTCGAATCGCCCGAAGCCTTCCGCAGCGCTTTCGCGCGCATTTTAGGATTACCACCGGCGCAGCTTCGGAAGGGCAGCCTGTTGCGCGCGGACTGGATCAGGACACCGCTCGGCGCCATGATCGCAATCTGCGACGCGAAGAACCTGCATATTCTGGAATTCGCCGACCGCAAGGCGCTGCCGGCGGAACTGAAAAAGCTCCATGCAGCCTGTCGCGGCGATATCGGCATCGGCCGTTTTGCAACACATGATCTGGTGGAACGCCAGCTCGAAAGTTTCTTTGCAGGCAAATCCGCAAGCTTCGATCTTCCGCTCGCAATGCATGGCAGCCCGTTCACGCAAGATGTATGGCGCGAACTCCAGAAGATCGAAGCCGGGGAAACGCGCAGCTACAGCGAGATCGCGCAAGCCATCGACAAGCCGCTTGCGGTGCGCGCTGTCGCGCGGGCCAATGGCGCCAACCAGATCGCCATCATCATCCCCTGCCACCGCGTCATCGGCGCGGACGGCTCGCTCACCGGCTATGGCGGCGGCCTATGGCGCAAGCAAAAGCTGATCGAGATCGAGGCGCAGTATCGGTAGCCCCTCCTTCCCCCTTGCGGGGAAGGTGCCCGCGTTAGCGGGCGGATGGGGGTGGTAAAGGCAGCGCACTGTGGTCGCCCATTGGAGCACAACCGTCACCACCCCCACCCGGCCCTACGGGCCACCCTCCCCGCAAGGGGGAGGGTAGGTGTTCAGGCGATCACTTGATCGCGTCGAGATCCACGTTCTTGCGTTCACGCACGAAGAGCATGCCGATGACAAAGCTCATCGCGGCGATGATGATCGGGTACCAGAGGCCGTAATAGATATTGCCCTTGGCCGCGCTCAGCGCGAACACCGTTGCCGGTAGCAACCCGCCAAACCAGCCATTGCCGATGTGATAAGGCAGCGACATGCCGGTGTAACGGATGCGGGTCGGGAACATCTCCACCAGGATGGCGGCGATCGGCCCGTAGACCATGGTGACATAGATCACCAGCACCGTCAGGATGGCGATGGTCAGCGGCCAGTTGACGGCAGCGGGGTCGGCAACCATCTTGAACGCGCCGCCATTGGGGATGGTGTAGACCGCCTGGTCAGCGCCACCCGCCGCCTCCGCTTCCGCCGGGGTCAGGAGCTTGTTCTTGGCCAGATCCGCCGTTGGCATCGTGGCTTTCTCACCGGCCCGGACCGCGTTCACATCGAGGCCCAGTTCCGGATTGGCTGCGGCGAACGCGTTGAGCTTGGAGTCCGGCACCTTGGCCGAGTCGCGCACCAGCGGGAACCCGGCCTTCTGCAAGGCCACGTTCATGTCATGAGCAAACTTGGCGGATGCCCCAGCCACACCGGCGCCGGCCGCCGCCGCGTCATAGGACGTGACGGTCGCGTCTCCGATCTTGACCGTGGCGGGCGAACCTGCCGGGCCTGGAACGGTTTCATAAGGCACCGAGGATTTCGACAGAAACGCCGTGGCGACGTCGCAGGAATTGTTGAACTTGGACGTACCCGTTGGATTGAACTGGAAGGTGCAATCGCCGGGGGCAGCCGTCACGGTCGCCTTGATCGTCTGTTCGGCCTGCGCCAAGGCCGGGTTGGCCGCATAGGTCAGCGCCTTGAACAGCGGGAAATAGGTGAGCGCCGCGAGCAGCAGCCCCGCCATGATGATCGGCTTGCGGCCGATCTTGTCCGACAACCAGCCGAAGAACACGAAGAAGCCGGTGCCCAGAACGAGGGCAAGCGCGACCATGATGTTGGCCGACTGGTTTTCCACCTTCAGCACGTTCTGCAGGAAGAACAGCGCGTAGAACTGGCCGCAATACCAGACGACCGCCTGCCCGGCGGTGAGGCCGAACAGCGCGATCAACGCAATCTTGGCGTTCTTCCACTGGCCGAAGGCTTCCGACAGCGGCGCCTTGGAGCCCTTGCCCTCTTCCTTCATGCGCTTGAAGGCCGGCGATTCGCTCATCTGCAGGCGGATCCAGACGGAAATGCCGAGCAGGAA
This sequence comes from Paramesorhizobium leguminum, assembly GCF_003217235.1. GTDB lineage: Bacteria > Pseudomonadota > Alphaproteobacteria > Rhizobiales > Rhizobiaceae > Paramesorhizobium > Paramesorhizobium leguminum. The sequence continues at coordinate 95,437 of NZ_QJTF01000005.1, forward strand.
AATCGAAAACAGGAACGGAATGCGCCAGCCCCAATCAGCGAAAGCCTCCTTGCTCATGCTATTCTGGATGATCAGGATCACAATCAGTGACAGGAACAGGCCAAGCGTCGCCGTGGTCTGAATCCATGAGGTGAAGAAGCCGCGCCGATTGTTGGGCGCGTGTTCCGCCACGTAAGTGGCAGCCCCCCCATATTCGCCGCCAAGCGCCAGACCCTGCAGCATACGCAAGGCAATCAGGATTGTCGGCGCAAGGATACCCCACTTCGCCGAGCCGGGCAGAAGGCCGACCAGGAAGGTCGATGCACCCATGATGACGATGGTAATGAGGAAGGTATATTTGCGCCCGACGAGATCCCCCAGCCGGCCGAACACAAGCGCGCCGAAAGGCCGCACGAGAAAGCCCGCGGCAAAGGCGAGCAGCACGAAGATGTTGCGGGTCGTCTCCGGGTATTGGCTGAAGAAGGCCGCGCCGATGAAGCTGGCGAGCGTGCCGTAAAGATAGAAATCGTACCATTCGAAAACGGTGCCGAGCGACGAGGCGAAGATGACTTTCTTCTCCTCGCGCGTCATTTTCTGCGTGCCGATATCGGCACTCGCGGTCATGGTCATTTGTGTGTCCTCCCAGACAGCATGTATAACGGAAAAGCGAAGCAGCCGGTTCCTCCAACCGGATGCCTCGCGATAAACATGAGCATCATGCCCCGAAACGCGCAATTCGTGCAGTATTCTTTAGTCTAAGAAGGCGTCCGCATTCGCGCGCCACGGCAATTGACTCTTGAACAAAACGGGATAGAAGCGTTATCGGACAAGGAGAACCCCGCGATGTCTAGCGTATCGGCAGCGCCAGCTATGTCTGATCTTTCCGGCCTTCTCGCCGGATGCGGGCGCATGTTCTCCTCCACCAAGGCCAAAACCACCACGAAAACGACCGCCAAAACGGTCTGATTCCCTTGGCCTGCTCGCCCCCTCCCCGGGCTTGGTCCGGGGGAAGGATAACCCGCGTGGCCACCGGGTTTCTTGCATAAAGCGGAGAGGGACAGGAGAAAACAAATGGGTTTCAAAGTTGCGGTAGTAGGCGCCACGGGCAATGTGGGCCGCGAAATGCTCAATATTCTTGAAGAACGCGGCTTCCCCGCCGATGAAGTGGTGGTGCTCGCCTCGCGCCGCAGCCAGGGCACGGAAGTCTCCTATGGCGACCGGACGCTGAAGGTGAAGGCGCTCGATACGTATGACTTCTCCGACACGGATATCTGCCTGATGTCGGCGGGCGGCACGGTTTCGAAGGAATGGTCGCCGAAGATCGCTGCGCAGGGCTGCGTCGTCATCGATAATTCGTCCGCCTGGCGCTATGATCAGGACGTGCCGCTGATCGTGCCGGAAGTGAACCCGGACGCCATCGAGGGCTTCCGCAAGCGCAACATCATCGCCAATCCGAATTGCTCGACGGCGCAGCTCGTCGTGGCGCTGAAGCCGCTGCACGATGCGGCAAAGATCAAGCGCGTCGTCGTCGCCACCTACCAGTCGGTTTCCGGCGCGGGCAAGGAAGGCATGGACGAATTGTTCGAGCAGTCGCGCGGCGTCTTCGTGGCCGATCCGATCACCACTAAGAAGTTCACCAAGCGCATCGCCTTCAACGTCATCCCGCATATCGACGTGTTCATGGAGGACGGCTACACCAAGGAAGAATGGAAGATGGTGGCCGAAACCAAGAAGATGCTCGATCCGAAGATCAAGCTCACGGCGACCTGCGTGCGCGTGCCGGTATTCATCGGCCATTCCGAAGCCGTGAATATCGAGTTCGAGAAGCCGATTTCCGCTGAAGAGGCCCGCGAGATCCTGCGCGATGCGCCGGGCTGCCAAGTGATCGACAAGCACGAAGACGGCGGCTACATCACGCCTTACGAGTCCGCCGGAGAGGACGACACCTTCATCTCCCGCATCCGCGAGGATATCACGGTGGAGAACGGCCTTGCCATGTGGATCGTCTCCGACAACTTGCGCAAGGGCGCCGCGCTCAACGCCATCCAGATCGCCGAACTGCTGGTGCTGCGCGGCCTGATCAAGCCGAAGGCGCTCGCGGCCTAGAACCGCGCCCTATCACCGTCACCCTACCGCGTCGTCATCCTCGGGCTTGTCCCGAGGATGACGACGAAGTGTCTACTCCGCGCTCGCCTCGATCCGCTCCATATCGTCGTCGGAAAGGCCGAAATGGTGGCCTATTTCATGGATGAGCACGTGGGTGACGATCTCGCCCAGCACTTCTTCATGCTCAGCCCAATAGTCGAGAATGGCGCGGCGGTAGAGCGTGATCCGGTTCGGCCCCTCCCCGGTCGCCACTGAAAAGCGCTCGCCGATGCCGCGCCCCTCGAAAAGGCCCAGGAGATCGAACGGCGTTTCCAGATTCATATCATCGACAATCTGGTCTTCGGGAAAGTCCGCCACTTGAATGATGATGTCGCCGCAGAGGCTGCGGAACGGCGCGGGCAGGTGCGCGAAGGCCTCGATCGCCAGTGATTCCATTTCATCGAGCGAAGGCGAAAATCGGTTAGCCCAATCGCCGGTCTGGTCGGTGCGGGCCATGTCTTTTCCTTTTTCTGCCGGACGCCATTAAGCGACGCCCGGAACATAACCAGCTGAGGAGCTTAGGCCCAGGGGCGCGTTTCGGCGTTCTGCGCCTCGAAGCGGGCGATATCAGGCGCCTTTTCCATCGTCAGGCCTATGTCGTCGAGACCGTTGAGCAGGCAATGACGCTTGAAATCATCGAGGTCGAATGTGATCGAGCCGCCATCGGGTCCATGGATTTCCTTGGTTTCCAGATCGACGGTCAGCGTCGCATTGGCGCCGCGCGACGCGTCGTCCATCAGCCGGTCCAGATTTTCCTGAGAAACCGTGATCGGCAGAATGCCGTTCTTGAAGCAATTGTTGTAGAAGATGTCGGCGAACGAGGTCGAAATCACGCAGCGAATGCCGAAATCGAGCAGCGCCCACGGTGCATGCTCACGCGAGGAACCGCAGCCGAAATTGTCGCCCGCGACAAGGATCTGCGCATTGCGGTAGGCCGGCTTGTTGAGTACGAAATCCGGATTTTCCGACCCGTCCTCGCGGTAGCGCATCTCGGCAAAAAGCCCGGTGCCCAGCCCGGTGCGCTTGATCGTCTTCAGATAATCCTTCGGAATGATCATGTCCGTGTCGATATTGATGATCGGCAACGGAGCGGCAACGCCGGTGAGCTTGGTGAACTTATCCATGGTGACTTACCTAGGCTTGACTTTTCTTTTCCAATCGCAAGGCTTTACACCAGCTTGGCGCGGAGTAAAAGCTCCAAAGCCGATACAATCGCGACACTGGAAAAGGATGGAACAGATGAAACTCTACCGCTTCATCACCGGCCCCGACGATGCGCAATTCTGCCACCGCGTCACCGCCGCCCTCAACAAGGGCTGGCTGCTACATGGCTCTCCGACTTATGCGTTCAACGCGGCCACGGGCGTGATGCATTGCGGCCAGCCGGTGTTGAAGGAAGTCGAAGGCGTGGAATATACGCCGGATATCAAGCTCGGGGATTATTGAGTTCTTGGTACAGCTGCCCCTCACCCTTACCCTCTCCCCGTAAAGAACGGGGAGAGGGAGACCTTGATGTTGGCAACAGTTCTGCTGCGGTTCTGCCAAGCGTGACGGAAAAGAAGTAGCGCAACGTCAGCGCCCCCTCTCCCCGTTCTTTACGGGGAGAGGGTAAGGGGGAGGGGCAATTGCCACATTCTGCCTCAACCCAATCCCCTTTTTGCAATCATCGCATCCGGCGTCGGCATTTTCCCGCGGAAGGCCTTGTATAGCTCTTCCGGGTCGCGTGACCCACCCGCTGAATAGATATAGCGCTTGAGCCGCGCGGCAAGATCGGGATTGAAGGCATCGCCCGTTTCTTCGAAGGCGCTGAAAGCGTCGGCGTCGAGCACCTCCGACCACATGTAGGAATAATACCCCGCCGAATAGCCGTCGCCCGAAAACACGTGAGTGAAATGCGGGGTGCGGTGGCGCATGATGATCGCGTCGGGCATCCCAAGCCCCTTCAATGTCTCCGCCTCGAAGGCCAGCGGATCGGCAGTCGGCTCCCCGTTCGCGTGAAACGCCATGTCTACCAGCGCTGACGCGGTGAACTCCACCGTATCGAAACCGGCATTGAACGTCTTGGCCGCCAGCATCTTGTCAAGAAGCGCCTTCGGCATCGGCTCGCCGGTCTTGTAGTGAAGCGCATATTTCTCCAGCACTTGCCGCGTGGTCAGCCAATGCTCGTAGAGCTGCGAAGGTAGTTCGACAAAATCGCGTGAAACGGCGGTGCCGGAAATGGCCGGCCATGTCACATCCGACAACAGCCCGTGCAGCGCATGGCCGAATTCGTGGAACAGCGTGCGTGCGCCGTCGAGCGACAGCAACGCCGGCTCGCCCTTTGGCGGCTTGGCGAAATTCATGACGTTATAGATGATCGGCTCCGCGCCAGCGCCCAGCTTGTGCTGCGATTGCAGCGCGCTCATCCATGCGCCCGACCGTTTCGACTGGCGGGCAAAATAATCGCCCAGGAACAAACCGCGTCTGCTGCCGTCGGGGTTCTTCACCTCCCAGACGCGCACGTCCGGGTGCCATGTCGGGATGCCCTTCTTTTCTTCGAAATGAATGCCGAACAGACGCGTGGCGACATCGAACGCCGCCTCGATGATCTTTTCCAACTGCAGATAAGGCTTCAGCTCCGCCTCATCGAAGGCAAAACGCTCGGCCCGAAGCTTTTCCGCATAATAGCGCCAGTCCCACGGCGCTACCTTGTGATTGCCCCCTTCGGCGGCAATCAGCCGTTCGAGCCCAGCCTCCTCTTCCGCTGCCCGCGCCCGCGCCTTTTCCCACACCGGTTCGAGCAGCTCCATCACCGCTTCCGGGGTCTTGGCCATGGTGTCGTCGAGCTTGTAGGCGGCGAAGCTCTCATATCCCAGCAGCTTCGCCTTTTCGGCGCGCAAGCCAACCATCTGCGCCACGATGGCGCGATTGTCCGATGCGCCGCCATTTTCCCCGCGCTTCGCCCAGGCGAGGAACGCCTTTTCACGCAATGCCCGGTTTTCCGAGAACGTGAGGAAGGGCTCCATAACCGCCCGCGCCAGCGTCACCGCCCAGGCTTCAGGCTGCCCGCGCTCCTCCGCCGCGCCGCGCATCGCCTGGCGCACGAAATCCGGCAGACCCGCAAGGTCGGCCTCATCGGTGATGAACAAAGCCCAATCAGCCTCGTCCTTCAGCACATTCTGCCCGAATTGCGCGCCCAACGTCGCCAGTTTCTCATTGATGTCAGCAAGCCGCGCCTTGCCGGCATCGTCGAGCTTCGCGCCGCTGCGCACGAAGCGCTTCCAGATCTTTTCGAGAACCCGCAGCGTCTCCCCATCGAGACCGAGCGTTTCGCGCGCGGCATGGAGCGCATCGATGCGGGCGAACAGCCGGCTGTCCATCATGATGACAGAATAATGCCGTGACAGCTTCGGCGCGACCTCGCGCTCCATCGCCTGTATGGTTTCGTTGGTATGCGCTCCGGCCCGTACGCCGAAGATTGCGGAAACGTGATCGAGCGCCTTGCCGGTAAGCTGCAGCGCCTTCAGCGTATTGTTGATCGTGGGCGCCTCGCCATCATTAGCGATAGCTTCGATCTCGGCCATATCCTCCGCAAGCGCCGCATCGAAGGCCGGCCCGAAATCCTCGTCGGAAAAAGCGCTAAAATCGGGTAGCCCGAGTGGTCCCCTCCAGACGGACAGGGCGGGATTGACGGCGGCTTTCGTAGCGGACATGGGCGAGAACTCCGTTTGATTGGAATGCGGACGCTTCCATCTAAGGCCCCACGAGCCATGCCCCAAGGAAAGCTGCCCCAATTGACCGGCCTTGACTTCTGCGCGCTCGGGTAGCAAATCATCGCCGGCGTCGCCGCAAAACACTGCAACGGCGATTTTTTAACCGGAGTTCTACTCTAATGCCAAGCGACAGTCACAGTCGATTGTTTGAGCCGTCATCGGCAGCCGTGATCTGACCGCTTGGGTATCGGCCCAAGAGCTGGTTTCTCACGATCCTGCCCATGACGGCGGATCGACGGAAAGGCAAGCCGATGACCCCGAAAAGCTTCTCCCCGGAAGTCACCAAGCCCGAAATCCCTGATATCGCCGATCTTCCGGCGATGGCGATCGCGCAACATCTCGCCGCGATGAATCCGGCTGATGCGATCGAAGTCCTGAACGATATCGATATCGATGATGCCATCGGCGCGATTGAGCATCTGCCGCAGGAATACGCCGTAAACCTGCTCGACCGGCCTGAACTGCGCCGAACGGCCGAGATTTTCGAGAACTTGCCGCTCGACCAGGCCGCCGGCCTGCTCGACGCCATGTCGGCGGACCGCGCCACGGATGTTTTTCAGGAGCTGGATGAGCCAACCCGCACACGGCTTTTCGCCGCGCTCGCGCCGGAAACCCGGGCCGCGCTGAAAACGCTGCTGGGTTTTCCACCCGATACAGCCGGCAGCCTGATGACGACTGAGTTCATCGCCGTGCCGGCCAGCTGGACCGTCTCACGCACCCTGCAATATATCCGCGAGGTGGAGCGCTCGCGCGAAACCATCTACGCTATCTACGTCGTCGATCCCCGCACGAAGGTGCTGGAACGCGTCGTGACGCTGCGCCGCCTCATCACCAGCGAGCCGGACGAGCGCATCATCTCCATCAGTCGCGACGAAGCGCCGCTCGCTATCTCGCCCCTGACCGACCGCGAGGATGTCGCGCGGCTCTTCCGCAAGCATGATCTGCTCGCCGTGCCTGTTGTCGACGAAGACGACCGCGTCATCGGCATCGTCACGGTCGATGACGTGCTCGACGCCATGACGCAGGAGATGAGCGAGGACGCCTACAAGTTCGGCGGCCTCGAAGCCATCGACAAACCCTATATGGAAATCGGCTTCCGCGAAATGTTGAAGAAGCGCGGCGGCTGGCTCTGCGTGCTTTTCCTGAGCGAGATGCTGACTGCCAGCGCCATGCAGCATTTCGAGGGAGAGGTGGCAAAGGCCGTGGTGCTGTCGCTGTTCATCCCGCTCGTGATGAGCTCCGGCGGCAATTCCGGCTCTCAGGCCACGTCACTCCTGATTCGCGCCCTGGCGCTGCAGGATGTAAAACTGCGCGACTGGTGGAAGGTGGCGCTGCGCGAATTGCCAACCGGCATCGCCTTGGGCGCGCTGCTCGGCGTCATATGCCTGATCCGCATCACCGCATGGCAGGAGCTGGGCTTTTATAACTATGGGCCGCACTGGGTCCTCATCGCCTTCACTGTAGCCACCGCATTGGTCGCCATCGTCACCTTCGGCTCGCTCGCCGGCTCGATGCTGCCCTTCATCCTGCAAAAGCTCGGTTTCGACCCGGCAAGCGCCTCGGCGCCGTTCGTGGCCACGCTGGTGGACGTCACGGGACTGGTAATCTATTTCTCCGTGGCCCTGGTGATTCTGAATGGCACCTTACTTTAGATGAGATTTCTCGGAGGTAGAGAATCAGGTCAGGGCGAGGCGAAAATGGTGGTTTTCGAGAACCGGAGCGGAGTGTACTTTTAGTACATGAGCACCGGAAGCGCAGAAAAACGCCATTTGCAGGCCGCCCTCACCTGATTCGCCCCCCTTTCGCAAACGCGGAAAATCCTGTATGCACCGCCGCAAATGACAACGGCGTTCGCATGGCGGCGTCCCAACCCCCATACAGAGTAACTCTTATGAAATTGCGCAACATCGCGATCATTGCCCACGTCGACCATGGGAAGACCACCCTCGTCGACGAACTTTTGAAGCAGTCCGGCTCGTTCCGCGAGAACCAGCGCGTTGCCGAACGCGTCATGGATTCCAACGATCTGGAAAAGGAACGCGGCATCACCATTCTCGCCAAGGCGACTTCGGTCGAGTGGAAGGGCGTGCGCATCAACATCGTCGATACACCGGGCCACGCCGATTTCGGCGGCGAGGTCGAGCGTATTCTCTCGATGGTCGATGGTGCGATCGTTCTGGTCGATTCCTCCGAAGGCCCGATGCCGCAAACCAAGTTCGTCGTCTCCAAGGCGCTGAAGGTCGGCCTCAAGCCCATCGTCGCCATCAACAAGATCGACCGTCCGGATGGCCGCCACGAGGAAGTCATCAACGAGGTCTTCGACCTCTTCGCCAATCTCGACGCCACCGACGAGCAGCTCGATTTCCCGATACTCTACGGTTCGGGCCGCGACGGCTGGATGAACGTCAACCCGGAAGGCCCGAAGGACCAGGGCCTCGCGCCGCTTCTCGATCTGGTGCTTGCCCACGTTCCGGAGCCTAGCGTAGGCGACGAAGACGGCGCTTTCCGCATGATCGGCACGATTCTGGAAGCCAACCCCTTCCTGGGCCGCATCATCACCGGCCGTATCCATTCCGGTTCCATCAAGCCGAACCAGCCCGTCAAGGTTCTGGGTCAAGACGGCAAGCTCATCGAGCAGGGCCGCATCTCCAAGATCCTCGCTTTCCGCGGTATCGAGCGCACGCCCATCGAGGAAGCCCATGCGGGCGATATCGTCGCCATCGCCGGCCTCTCCAAGGGCACCGTCGCAGACACGTTCTGCGATCCGTCGGTCACCGAAGCGCTGCATGCCCAGCCGATCGATCCGCCGACCGTCACCATGTCCTTCATCGTCAACGATTCGCCGCTTGCCGGCACCGAAGGCGACAAGGTGACGAGCCGCGTCATCCGCGACCGTCTGCTCAAGGAAGCCGAAGGCAATGTCGCGCTGAAGATCGAGGAAGCCGAGGGCAAGGATTCGTTCTACGTTTCCGGGCGCGGCGAATTGCAGCTTGCGGTTCTGATCGAAACGATGCGCCGCGAAGGCTTCGAGCTTGCCGTCTCGCGTCCCCGCGTCGTCATGCACAAGGACGAGAGCGGCACCCTTATGGAGCCGATCGAGGAAGTCGTCATCGACGTCGATGAAGAGCATTCCGGCGTCGTCGTGCAGAAGATGTCCGAACGCAAGGGCGAGATGGTCGAGCTGCGTCCTTCGGGCGGCAATCGCGTCCGCCTGCGTTTCTACGCCCCGACCCGCGGCCTCATCGGCTACCAGTCGGAGCTTTTGACCGACACGCGCGGCACGGCAATCATGAACCGCCTGTTCCATGATTATCAACCCTACAAGGGCGTGATCGGCGGCCGTATCAACGGCGTTCTTCTCTCCAATGCGTCCGGTGAAGCCGTCGCCTACGCCATGTTCAACCTGGAAGACCGCGGCCCGATGATCATCGATCCGGGCGACAAGGTGTATCAGGGCATGATCATCGGCATTCACAGCCGTGACAACGATCTCGAGGTCAACGTGCTCAAGGGCAAGCAGCTCACCAACATCCGCGCCGCCGGCAAGGATGAGGCGGTCAAGCTCACCCCGCCGATCCGCATGACTCTGGACCGCGCGCTTTCCTGGATTCAGGACGACGAGCTGATGGAAGTGACGCCGAAATCGATCCGCCTGCGCAAGATGTATCTCGACCCGAACGAGCGCAAGCGCTTCGAAAAGAGCAGCAAATCCGGCGCTGCGTAAGCAACCGGAATATCAAAACGGCGCCCCAGCGGCGCCGTTTTTCATTCCGCATCTTTTGTACTGCTTTAAGCCCCTCTTTATCACAGTCTGGGGATTGCCTGCGTCGCTCCGTCTTTTTCATTGCCGCCGGTCGCTTCCCGCGCCTATGCTTGGGCCATGACGACGCTGACCATCGATATAAGACGTGCCGTCCTCGAAGATGCGACTGCGATCGCGGACGTGCATCATGAAGCCTGGCAGGGCGCCTATGCGGGAATCATTCCGCACAAGGCACTCAATGCCATGCTGGAACGCCGCCGCGCGGAATGGTGGGCGCGCGCCATCCGGCTCTCCACGCAGATATTGGTGGCGGAGGCCGGCGGAAAAGTCGTCGGCTATGCGACGCTCGGCCCCAATCGGGCGCACCAATTGACCCAAAAGGGCGAAATCTACGAGCTCTATATCCAGCCGGAATACCAGGGCATCGGCCTTGGCGGACGCCTGCTGCGCACCGCTCGCCGCTGCCTTGCGGACATGGGGTTACCGGGCACCGTCATATGGGCGCTTGAGGATAATACGCTCGCCCTGTCTTTTTATCGCGGCGCTGGCGGCAGAGATATCGCGGAAAGCATCGAGTGCTTTGACAGCAAGACGCTGAAAAAGGTCGCCTTCGCCTGGAATTAATCCCTTTGGGCGCCATTTTTCCAACTCAAGTTCTTCATCCTTCCGGAGCGTTTCGTTTTTGTTGCGCCGCGCCATGAAACCCGTTATCAGGGCGCCAAACGAAAGGGTGCCTCCATGAATATCGATGCCATCTCAATCGGCTCCAACCCCCCCGAAGATGTCAATGTTATTGTCGAAGTGCCGGTCGGCGGCCAGCCGATCAAGTACGAGATGGACAAGAAGGCGGGCGCGCTGATCGTCGACCGCTTCCTCTATACGCCGATGACCTATCCCGGCAATTACGGCTTCGTGCCGCACACGCTTTCCGAGGATGGTGACCCCATCGACGTTCTGGTTTGCAACACGCGGGAGCTGGTGCCGGGCTGCGTCATCAATGTGCGCCCCATCGGGGTGCTTGTCATGGAAGACAATGCCGGCAAGGACGAGAAAATCATCGCCGTCCCCTCGCCGCACCTGACGCGCCGCTATGAAAAGGTGCACAATTACACCGATCTGCCGGAAATCACGCTGCAGCAGATCGCTCATTTCTTCGAGCACTACAAGGATCTGGAGCCCGGCAAATGGGTGAAGATCGGCGATTGGGGCGATGAGGACTATGCGCGCCAGTTCATCACCGAGGCGATCGAACGCGCTAAGAAGGTCAAGGTGGCCTGAGGTTGAAGCAGCCGATTTCTATAAAGCCCGTCCTCGCGACGGGCTTTTTGCTTTTTCGGGCCGCCGTGTTGTTATTGTCCCCGGCCAAACCAAGCGCCTGAAGCTTGCGGACCAGTGCGCCGGGATCACCCGATACATGCACCTGCTTCAGCCTTGAAGTCGCTCCGCCCGTCACCGCCACGCTGCCGCCGGCAACACTGAGCGTCTTGGCGAGAAGCTTTTCCAGCGCCTTATTGGCCTTGCCGTCTTCCGGGACAGCGCGAACCCGTGCCAGCACATAACGCCGACCGTCCGCGCCCTCACCGATGCCTTCCACAGCGTCCTTCGCCGATTTAGGCGTCAGCCGCACGAAAACAGTGAGGCCGTCCTTTTCGGTTCGAAAGCAACTCCCGGTCAAAAGCATGGTCCTGAAAAGTTGCAGACTTTTCGGATGAGACCATACGCCCACTCTATATCAGCAGGGGCGCGATGGTCGTCCACAGCAATTGGCGCAGGAAGAAAATGATCAGAAGCAGGATGATGGGGGAAATATCGATCCCGCCAAGATTGGGCAGGAAATTGCGGATCGGCCGCAAGGCCGGTTCCGTTACCCGATAGAGAAAATCGCCGACGGAAGCCACGAAGCGATTGCTGGAATTGATGACATTGAAGGCATAGAGCCACGAGAACACCGCCGAGGCGATAATGATCCAGGTATAAAGGCTGAGCGCCAGGTCGATGGTGCGTAGCAACGCGAGCATGGATATCTCCTTCAATCCACCGACTTGTACCGTTTGCCGGTTGCAAGGACAAGGCCAATCGAACGGCAGCGTTATCGGGATATTAAGCAACGGCGAACAGCCGCTGCTCCCTCTTGACAGTCCCCCTCCATCGCTCCTAAATGCCCTCGCATCGGTGGACGGGGCTGTAGCTCAGCTGGGAGAGCGCGTCGTTCGCAATGACGAGGTCAGGGGTTCGATCCCCCTCAGCTCCACCAATGTTCCATCATTCCCGCTTAATTTTCCAAATGCCTTTTGATTTTAGAGCATGATCCCGAAAAGTTGCAGACTTTTTGGATAAGATTATGCGGCTAAAACAAAGACTTAGAGCGGGATGCCCGATTCAACTTAATTGCACACCGCTCTAAAGCGCCGAAGCACTTATGCACGAGCTTTTGGATTCCGCGCGCGTAATGCCATCTCCAAAAAGCAAGAAGCCCCGCTGCGGTAAGGCAGCGGGCTTCTTCATTTCAGCGGTTATATCAGCTCTGGCTTACCAGGAAACCTTCAGGCCGGCATTGCCGTTGACCTTGTAGCTGTCGGCGAAGTTTTCCAGGCTGGTGTCGACGGAGACCTCGCCATAGAGAGCGTACTTGCCATCGGCCCAGCTGTAGGTGCCGCCGGTGCCGATGCCGCCCCAGGTGCGGTCGTTCTTGCTGGTGAAGGCCACGCCGTCCACATACGTCTTGGAGCCGTCCATGAACTCGTGATGCAGATTGGCGATGGCGTAGACGGTGGTCTGCACCTTCTTGCCATCCGCGCCCATCCAGCCATTGCCGTATTCGGCAGCGATGCCGAGGCGACCCTTCAAGCTTTCATCCGCATCCTGCGACACGCCCACGCCGAACGTATCGGTGAAGCCGTCGAACTCGACGGACGACCAGGAAAGCTGTGCCTGCGGGGTGAGCGTCCAATGCGGGTCAATCGCGAAGCGCTTGCCCGTCTCGACGCTCAAGGCATAGCCGAAGCCGTCATTGCCCTCAGCAAGCGTGCGGTTTGCTGTGTCGGAGCCAAGATCGCTCTGGTACCAGGTCGCCTGCGCCTGACCGTCGACATAGAGACCATTGTCACCATACCACGTCAGCGTGCCGCCGACACCGTAACCGTCGATATCAACCGTGCCGTCGCCGGATCCGGAGCTGATATCCGCCTTGGCGTTGCCGTAATGCACGGTCACGCCGCCGATCACGCTGCCGGCTTCGTTCTCATAGAGCTTGCCGTCAACGCCGGCCTGCATCTTGTAGGTATCGACATCGTACTTGGACCCGGTGGTGGATTCCGGCTCGAAGCGGCCATGCGAACCTTCGATGCGGCCCCAGACAGTGGTCGCCGTTTCGGTTGCCGCACCGGCTTCCGGCGCAGGCGTGGCTTCCGCCGGACCGTCACCCTGTGCAATTACCGGATTGGCTGCGCCGCTCCAGTAACGGTTGCCGACGCGCTGCTGCAAGGTGCCCACGCCGTTAAGCTGCTGTGCCGCGCCGCCAAGCGCTTCGTAGACTGGCACACCGGCCTGGTAGAGCGGATCCCCGGTCTCGGTCGTCGCGGAACGCAGATACCAGTCGCCGTCATTTGGATCGGTGACGCCGCCCTGATGGAGCTGATAGACGTAAGCCCCGCCCACTACGGCCTGCTCGCCGTTCACCGCATAGTCGCCCTGCAGCGAGAACTGGCCGTCCGACGCGACGCCGACATCGACAAGCTTGATGCCTTCGACTGTCTGCGCACCGAGGCCGCCGCGATTGGTCACAGCGAGAACGCCCGTACCGGAAGTGCTACCCTCGACAACCAGACGATCGGTCGCGGAATTGTCTCCGCCAAGCACGGTGTCGAGATAGATCGTGCCGCCATTGCCCACATAATCGCCGGTAACGGTGAGCGTAGTGCCCGCCGCGCCATTGCCAAGTCGCACATTGCCGGCATTGGAAAGCGTCTTGAGCGTCTGGTTGTAGCCGGCGAGGTCCAGCGTCGCGCCAGTATCGACGGTGACGCCGGAGGTCGTGTTGAGGATGTCGGCCGCACCTGCCTTGAGCGTGCCGGCCTTGACATTGGTCGCGCCGGTATAGGTGTTGGCGCCGCTGAGCACGGTGGTGCCGGAGCCGATCTGCTCGACACTGCCAGTGCCGCTGATCACGCTATTGAAATTAGCGACATCCGAGCGGTTGAAAGCGAGTTTGGTGGAAGTACCCCTGAGCATGACATCGCTTGCAACGCTGCCTGAGGCGCCCCCGTTACCGATCTGCACGGTGCCCCCACGGATATCCGTGATACCCGCATAGGTGTTGTCGCCGGCAAGTGTCAGCGTGGCGTCGCCCGTCTTGACGAGATAACCATCGCCGGAGACGACGCCCGTCAGCGTCAGGTTGGCGTCCGTCTGAATCCCGCCATTGTCGGCGGTGACCAGAACATTGCGCGCCGAGGTGAAGGCGCCCGTGTTTCGCAGCCAGCCATTGTCGAGCGTGATGCCGCCCGTCGCCGCGCCGAGATTGGCGTCGGACGAGACCGAAACGAAACCAGACTTTATGATCGTGCCGCCGGCATAGGTATTGTTGCCGGTGAGCGTCAGTGTGTTGCCGCCCGTCTTGGTGAGGGAGCCTGGGCCAGAGATCACGCCGGTGAGCGTCAGGTTGGCGTCCGTCTCGAAGGTTCCACCGTTGGCGAGCAGTACGACATTGCGCGCCGTCGTGGTAAAGGCCCCCGTGTTCTCGAGCGTGCCGCCATTGTTGAGCCAGATACCGCCCGTCGGCGCGCCGAGATTGGCATCGGACGCAACTGAGACCTTGCCCCCGTAGATCGCCGTGCCATTCGCATAGGTGTTGTTGCCGGTAAGCGTCAGCGTACCGTTGCCCGTCTTGATGAGAGCGCCCGCGCCGGCGATCTCGGAGGACGCCGTGACGTTGAAGCCATTGGTGTCGATTGTCCCGTTGCTTCCACCGATATAGAAATCATCGCCCGTGAAGCCGTCGATGAAGTTCTCGTTATTAGAGAGCGCGCGCAACATGCCGCCATTGAGGTTGACCTGCGCGTTGCCTGCGCCGCGCGTCAACGCGGTCGTCTCCAGCACGCCATTCGATGCGATATTGAGCGTTCCGGTCGAACTCCCTGCTACGGTCGTGCCGCCTTTGGCTGTGACAGTGCCGCCGTTCTGGATGTTGACCGTACCGGTGCCGGCCATGCCGATATTCAACGGTCCGCCGACAGTCCACTTCGATCCGGCCCCGGTAACGTTTACCGTGCCGGTCGCTCCGGCAAATTCGCCGACAAATGCGCTGCCGGCGCTCGTCATCGTGCTCTGGTTCGTAATATCGAGCTTACCCGTCCCATAGCGACCGATGACGGTCCATGAGGCGTCCACAGTGACGGAGCTATTATTTGAGACTACCATCTCACCCCAGCCATCGCCGACAAACAGGGCTCCGCCCATCGTCAGCTTCGACCCAGTATTGATAACGAGTTTGCCGTCCGCTTCGATGGCGCCGACACCGCCAGTCGCTCCGACACTAACGCCACCCGTTACCGCCAGAGTGCTGCCATTCTGGATAAGGAGATCGCCGTCCCAATATCCCGTCTCTACAAGGCCGATGGACAGGGAGCCCACTGCCGCATTCTCCGCGCCGGTGACGCCAAGAATGGTGCCTGGTATGTCTTGACCCGTAGTAACGGAGTTGATCGTCACGGCATCAGCGGAAGTCGGCGCCGCGCCGCCAGTCCAGCTGCCGCCACTTGTCCAGGCAGTGCCTGCGGCTCCAGTCCATGTCACGTCAGCAGCCGCGGCCGGCTGCGCCAGCGCCAGTGCGAGCGCCAGTCCAGAAGTCGTGGCCAGCAGGTGGCCAGCATTCCGCTGTTTCATCATGCGTCCTCTCAAAAGCTTCCCCACCGAGCCAATTTTCGGCGAGCCATCTGCGCCGCTAGCAGGCGCCTACGATTCGAGCAATGGCCCCAAATGTCCCACCAAACTTGCCGTCGGGGAACGCAGGGGAGGCCGACCGGGACGGCGGTACGGCCGCAAGGTATATATGGAAAAACAAAGAGAATACTTATAGATGGAGATGAGGGAGAGCTGCTTCTACAGAATACCCGGCGCCGGATTTTAGAGATGATCGGACCAATATTAAGGCTAGCTAAACTTAAAAAGCGATAGAAGCAACTGAGCGCCTACCATCAGGTATGCCATAAAATAATAATTTAGTAATTTATTTTATTTTGCTTAACTAAATTACCCCGTCGATTTCACGTCGTGGCAAAACCGCAACAGCTTTCCAGGAAATGAGCTCGTACGCCGAGCCTTGCTTTCAACCTCGTTTCCTGGAATTTCGATGCCTGGCGTCCTTACCGTGAGTGCGCCTCGCCGGGCAATGCCATCTGCTTTTGCATCCACGTGTATTTTTTAGATTTTTATTCCAAAGGATGAACCTTCGGTGAACACGCGAAACTAGGTTTTTCCGGTTGTTCGCCATACTATCGGGAAAGACGAAATCAGGGAGACGATCTCATGACCAAGCCCTCAAGGAATACAGCGGGTCGCGGCCGCGTTTATGATTCCATTCTCGATACCATCGGTAACACACCGCTCGTCCGCATCGACACGTTCGCCAAAGAAAAAGGCGTCGAAGCCAATTTGTTGGCCAAGCTGGAGTTCTTCAACCCGCTGGCGAGCGTCAAGGACCGCATCGGCCTGGCGATGATCGAGGCGCTGGAGGAGTCCGGCAAGGCCGTTCCGGGCAAGACGACGCTGATCGAGCCCACTTCCGGCAACACCGGCATTGCGCTCGCCTTCGCCGCCGCCGCCAAGGGCTATCATTTGATCCTGACCATGCCCGAAACCATGTCGATCGAGCGGCGCAAGCTCCTGAAACTTCTGGGTGCCGAACTGGTGCTGACCGAGGGGGCAAAGGGCATGAAGGGCGCCATCGCCAAGGCCGAGGAGCTGGTGGCCGAAAACCCCGATGCCATCATCCCGCAGCAATTCGAGAACCCGGCAAATCCGGAAATCCATCGCCGCACCACGGCAGAGGAAATCTGGAACGATACCGATGGCGAGGCCGACATTCTGATTTCCGGCATCGGCACCGGCGGCACCATCACCGGCGTCGGGCAGGTGATCAAGGCGCGCAAGCCTTCCTTCCGGGTGGTCGCAGTCGAACCGAAGGATTCCCCGGTTCTTTCCGGCGGCAATCCGGGACCGCACAAGATCCAGGGCATCGGCGCCGGCTTCGCGCCGAAGATTCTGGATACAGCGATCTATGACGAAATCGTGCAGGTTTCCAACGACGATGCCTTCGCCAACGCAAGGCTTCTTGCCCGTCTTGAGGGCATTCCCGTCGGCATTTCCTCAGGCGCAGCGCTGACAGCAGCGGTGGAGATCGGCAAGCGCGCGGAAAACAAAGGCAAGAACATCATCATCATCATCCCCTCCTTCGCCGAACGCTATCTCTCGACGGCATTGTTCGAGGGGCTGGAGGGGTGATGGCAGTGAGCAGTGAGCAGTGAGCAGTGAGCAGTGAGCAGTGAGCAGTGAGCAGTGAGCAGTGAGCAGTGAGCAGTGAGCAGTGAGCAGTGAGCAGAATAAGAAATAGCCGCAGGAGCCAATAGTTTTTCTGCTTACTGCTTACTGTTTACCGCTCACTGCTCACTTCTTTTCCATCAATGCCTTGTCCGCGCCGCGCAGGCCGGTCCCGGTCCGCGCATGTAATGGCGTTCGGGCCGATAGCTCGGCGCCAAGAATTCACGAATAACGGTTGCGCTATGGCGCAGCTGCACAAGAATGGTCATCGCCCTGTCCTGTATAAATTTGAAATTGGCTGTCCTTTGCGTGGGGAATACCCGTCCGCGACTGCCTTAAAGACAAATTTAACGGTTAAAGGTGAACACCAAGTGAATTCGCAGGGTTAATAATACGTAACCGCTGCTGCCGAGTAAACGTTGAGATTCTACCGGGTGGGGACCGGCTGCTCGCCCCGATAATCGTAGAAACCCCGCCCGGACTTGCGGCCAAGCCAGCCTGCCTCGACATATTTCACCAAAAGAGGGCATGGCCGGTATTTGGAATCGGCAAGCCCTTCGTAAAGCACCTGCATGATCGACAGGCAGGTGTCGAGCCCGATGAAATCGGCCAGTTGCAGCGGCCCCATCGGATGATTGGCACCGAGCCGCATAGCCGTATCGATGGCATCGACGGAGCCGACGCCTTCATAAAGCGTATAGATCGCCTCGTTGATCATCGGCAGAAGGATGCGGTTGACGATGAAGGCTGGGAAATCCTCTGCCACCGTGACCGTCTTGTCGAGGCTGGTGACAAAGGTGCGGGCGGTCTGAAACGTCGCGTTCTCGGTGGCGATGCCGCGCACCAGTTCCACCAACTTCATCACCGGGACCGGATTCATGAAATGTATGCCTATGAAGCGCTCCGGCCGGTCCGTGGTGGAGGCAAGGCGGGTGATCGAGATCGATGACGTGTTGGTGGCCAGCAGCGCTTCCGGGTTGAGGATCGGGCAGAGCTGAGCGTAGATCTTGCGCTTGACGGTTTCGTCCTCGGTCGCCGCTTCGATGGCGAGATCGACGCCTGCAAGCTCCTCCATCTTCGCTGCCATGCGGATGCGCGCAACAGCCTCGCGGTGGTCCTTTTCTTCCAGCTTGCCGGAAGAAACCTGCCGCGCCATGTTGCCATTGATCGTGGCGATTCCGTTTTCCAGGCGCTCCAGCGAGGCATCGTGCAGGAGCACATCATAACCGGCAATCGCGCAGACATGCGCAATGCCGCTGCCCATCTGTCCCGCTCCGATAATGCCGATCTTCTTGATGGTCGCGCCCATATTTCCACCCGTGATGTTTTTGTTTTGTGAATTGCAAAGTAAATGGCCGGAGTAGAATTCGTCTACCCCGGCCATCATAATTTAATCGGTGCGTTAAAAAAGCCTCAGAGCGCCTTTTCGAGCTGCGGCAATATTTCGAAGAGATCGCCGACGATGCCATAATCCGCCACCTGGAAGATCGGCGCTTCCTCGTCCTTGTTGATCGCGACGATGACCTTGGAATCCTTCATGCCCGCCAGATGCTGGATCGCGCCGGAAATGCCGCAGGCGATGTAAAGGTCCGGCGCCACAACCTTGCCGGTCTGCCCAACCTGCCAGTCATTCGGCGCATAGCCCGCATCGACCGCAGCGCGGGAAGCGCCGACAGCGGCGCCGAGCTTGTCGGCGACGGGCAGGATGACTTCCTTGAACTTTTCCGAAGAACCAAGTGCGCGACCGCCCGAAATGATGATCTTCGCCGAGGTCAGCTCTGGACGGTCGCCGCCGGAAAGCTTCGCCTCGACGAATTTCGAAAGGCCCGGATCGCCAGCCGCATCGACCGTCTCGATCGATGCCGAACCACCCTCGCCAGTTGCCTGAAACGAGGCCGTGCGCACGGTGATCACCTTTTTGGCATCCGTCGCCTGCACCGTTTGGATGGCATTGCCCGCATAGATCGGACGCTTGAACGTATCAGGCGATACCACCTCAATGATGTCGGAAACCTGCATCACGTCGAGAAGAGCGGCCACGCGGGGCAGGATGTTTTTGGCCGAAGTGGTCGCCGGCGCGATGACCGTATCGTAATTACCGGCGAGCGAGACGATGAGCGCCGCCGCCGGCTCCGCCAACCGGTTGTCGAGCGCATCGCTGTCTGCAAGCAGAACCTTGGTGACGCCCTTGAGCGTCGTCGCCTGATCGGCGACGGCTTTCGCGCCCTTGCCGGCAATCAGCACATGCACGTCGGAACCGATGGCAAGGGCCGCGGTGAGCGCTTTGGCGGTCTGGTCGGAAAGGTGCTGGTTGTCGTGTTCGGCAACAAGAAGAATGGCCATTATTTTGTCCTTGTCCGTAATTTTTTAAAGTACGCCGTCAGCCTTGAGCTTCTCGACCAGTTCTCCAACCGAGCCGACCTTGACGCCCGCCTTGCGGCCGCCCGGCTCCTCGGTCTTCAACACCTTCAGGCGCGGCGCAGTATCGACGCCGTAATCGGCTGCTGTCTTCTCGTCGAGCGGCTTCTTCTTGGCCTTCATGATGTTGGGCAGCGAGGCATAACGCGGCTGGTTCAAACGCAAATCCGTGGTGACGATAGCCGGCAGCTTGATCTCGACGGTCTGCAACCCCCCGTCAACCTCGCGGGTAACCTTCGCCGCACTGTCGCTGAGTTCCACCTTGGAAGCAAACGTACCCTGACTCCAGCCGAGCAGGGCCGAGAGCATCTGCCCGGTCTGGTTGGCATCGTCATCGATCGCCTGCTTGCCGAGAATGACGACCTGCGGCTGTTCCGCCTCGACCACGCCTTTCAGAATCTTCGCCACCGCGAGCGGTTCAACCACACCATCAACCTTGACGAGGATGGCGCGGTCGGCGCCCATGGCGAGCGCGGTGCGCAACGTCTCCTGCGCCTGCGCCGCTCCGATGGACACCGCCACGATCTCCTCGACCTTGCCGGCTTCTTTCAGGCGGATCGCCTCTTCCACGGCGATCTCGTCGAACGGGTTCATCGACATCTTCACATTGGCGAGTTCGACACCGGAGCCGTCGCTCTTCACCCTGATCTTGACGTTGTAATCGACGACACGCTTAACAGCGACGAGCACTTTCATGCGCTGACCCTTTCGAATGAACTCTGGAGCATGGTCCCGAAAAGTTGGCAGACTTTTCGGATAAGATCATGCGGCTGACAATGATATGCCTTGTGAAAAAGGAAGAACCGGGGCGCGACCGTAATTGCGATTGACGTGCACGTCAATCGCTGTTCTTCGACGGACGCTCAGCGGTTTTTTCCCGGCACCCATAGCACATCGCGCGCACCATTATCATTAGCCGCGCGGGCCGCGACGAACAGGAAATCGGAAACCCTATTGATATAGTGCAACGCCGCCTCGGTGACTTGTTCTCCGGGCTTGCTCGCAAGCTCCACCATGATGCGCTCGGCCCGCCGCGAAACCGTGCGCGCCAGATGCAGCGCTGCGGAGGCAGGCGTACCGCCCGGAAGCACGAAGGAACGCAAGGGGCTTAAGCTGGCATTCAGTTGATCGATTTCGGCCTCGACGCGCAACACTTGCGCCTCGATGATACGCAAAGGTTCGTAGGCGAGCGGAGTTCCGGTATCGGGCGCGGAAAGATCGGCGCCAAGATCGAACATATCGTTCTGGATACGCGCCAGCATGCCGTCGAGTTCCGGGTTGCTTTCGCCTGTATGAAGCCGCGCCAGGCCGATGCAGGCATTCGCCTCGTCCACCGTGCCATAAGCCGCGACGCGCAGGTCGCTTTTCAGCCGCCGTTCGCCATTGCCAAGCCCCGTCGTCCCGTCATCGCCGGTGCGGGTATAGATCTTGTTCAGCCTGACCATGTGTCTTCTCCCGGTTACGGTGTATTGGCATGGCGGGCAAAGTATACCGCCGCCACGATCAGCGCCACGGCGATGAATTGCAACAGCACGCGCAGCTGCATCATCTTGTTGGAGAAATTGCCGTCGCCTCCGCGCATCATATTGCGCAGGCCGATGAAAAGAACGCAGGCGACAGCCAGCATGACCACTATCGCCGCTATCTCGAACAGAAAGTCCATTTTCAATTCCTTTCCGGTATTCCTATTACTATGATCGAAATGGCGCGCCAAAAGGAACTGTCGATGAGCCAAACCCGAACGTTTCTGTGGCAGGTTTTACGCGATGCGTTCGGCCATTTCTATGCCGATGATGGCTGGGCTTTCGCCAGCCATATAACGCTTTCAGGGCTGATGGCGCTGTTTCCCTTCCTGATATTCGCCACCTCGCTTGCCAGCTTCCTGGGCGCCAACGCCTTTGCCGATACCGCCGTCCATGTCATTTTCGACACCTGGCCGGCAGCTATCGCCGGGCCGATTGCCGGCGAAGTGAAGAATGTACTGACGGTGCAGCGCGGCGGCCTGCTGACGGTCAGTGTGCTTGCGGCAGCCTATTTTGCCTCCAACGGCATCGAGGCGCTGCGCATTGCATTGAACCGCGCCTATCGCGTCACCGATACCCGCTCCGTCATCTTCCGCCGCCTGCAGAGCCTGGGCTTCGTGATCGTCGCCACGCTGGTCTTGACCGCGATCAGCATCCTGCTCGTGCTAGCACCCCTCGCCGTTCGGCTGGCCGAGCAATGGTTTCCGGCGATCGCCCCCTATACTGGAAGCCTCAATCTCTGGCGTTATGCCATCGCAATCGCGGTTCTGGTGCTGGGGCTGCTCGTCGTCCACCTCTGGCTCCCGGCGGGCAGGCGCGGTCTTTACGACATCCTGCCCGGCATCGTCCTGACCCTGCTCGCCTGGTTGATCGGCTCGATCGTTTTCGCGCAATATCTCGAGACCTTCGCCAACTATGTCTCGACCTATGCCGGTCTCGCCTCCATCGTGGTGGCCATGGTCTTTCTGTATATCGTCGCGGCGATCTTCATCATCGGCGCGGAAATCAACGCCGCTATTCTGCGCTATTCCCGCGCGAAACGGAAGGATTGAAAACTCAAGCCTTTGACCGTCGCCAGCGCCACGCCGAATGTGGTGATACACATGCCGATCAGCTGGATAAAGTTCAGCGTCTCGCCGAAGAGGAAATAGGCCATCAGCGCCGTCGTCCCAGGCACCAGATAGAATAGCGAGGCGACCTTCGACACCGCTCCTTCCCGGATCAGCACCATCAGCAGCAGCACCGCGCCGATGGAAAGCACCAGTACCAGCCATGCCATGGCGAACAGGAGCCAAGGCGACCAGATGACTTCATGCGTCTCGAACAGCAGGCTAGCCGCGCCGGTGAGGGCGCCGGCGGCTAGATATTGCACGGTCGTGCCGGTCTTCACATCCACCTGTCCGACAAACCGCTTCTGCCACACGGTTCCAAGGCTGATGGCGAACACGGCCAGAAACATCACCCCGATGGTCACCGCATTGATCCCGCCCGAATCGAACGAGAATTTCGGCCAAAGCACCATGACGACGCCGATGAAGCCGATGGCGAGGCCGGCCCAATGCCGCGCTTCGATCTTTTCCTTGAGCACCGCCCCGGCGATGAGCGTGGTGATAAGCGGCTGCAGGCCGACCACCAGCGCCGACATGCCCGCGGGCAGCCCGTGATGCACGGCCCAGAAGAGGCCTGAGAGATACGTGCCGTGGATCAGGCAACCGGCGACGCCGGCATGAAACGCGCCGCGACGGTTCGGCCATGGACTGCCGCTTGCCAGCGCCCATACGCCCAAGATCGCCGCGGCGATGAAAAACCGCACGGCCATGAAGCCGAAGGGCTCGGCATAAGGCATCGCATAGCCCGCGCCAATGAAGCCGGTGGCCCAGAGGAGGACGAAAAGCGCGGGAAAGTATTTGACGGGCATGGGTACGTCTTTCAGAGCAAGCCCAGAGCGCGGGACTGAATTCCCCGGAACTTGCACAAACAAAGAGTGATTCGTCCTGCCTTTATTCCGCCCGCTCCCTGCAAGCCAGTTCATTATTTTGATCGCAGCATTCACTGGAAGAATGATGGGCTTCTTGCAACATCCCGCTGCCTCTGCCATCTCATGGCCATGAGTGATCAATCACATCCCATCACCATCTATGTCGATGCCGACGCCTGTCCGGTAAAGGACGAAGTCTACCGCGTTGCGGAGCGTCATGGGGTGAAAGTTTATGTCGTCGCCAACAGTTTCATTGCTATCCCGCGCGATCCGCTGGTCGAGCGCGTCATCGTACCTGCAGGTCTCGACGTCGCCGACGATTGGATCGCCGAACGCGCCAGGCCGGGCGCCATCGTCATCACCGCGGATATTCCGCTGGCAAGCCGGGCAATTAATGCCGGCGCCGCGGCGATCGCTCCCAATGGCCGCGCTTTCACTTCAAGCTCCATCGGCAACGTCCTCGCCACGCGCAATCTCATGGAGGGCTTACGCTCGGCAGGACAGATCACCGGCGGCCCGCCACCCTTCGCCGCCCGCGACCGCTCGGCCTTCCTGTCCGCACTCGACCTCGCCATTATCAGGCTGAAGCGGGCCGGTTTTATCGTATAAAGCGCGCTACTCGTTCATCACCCGCGCCGCATCAATCAGCTTCCTGGCATCGTCTCCCGCCCAGTCGGCCGGACCGTTCATCGCGGCAATCTGGCAGCCGTCCTTGTCCACCAGCATTGTTACCGGCAGGCCAAAGGCGAGGTTCTTCTTTTTCAGCTCGTTGAAAACACCCATCGTCGGGTCCCGATAGAGCTTGAGCGAATGAACACCCGTTTCCGCCAGAAATGCCTTCGGCTTGGTATCATCCCCGGTATCGATATTGATCGCGACCACCTGGAAATCGTCGCCGCCCTTCTCCGCCTGCAGCTTGTCCAGCGCCGGCATCTCCTCGCGGCAGGGCGCGCACCAGACGGCCCAGAGATTGACAAGCAGCGTCTTGCCTTTGAAATCAGCCAGCGTCATCTTGGCGCCATCGGGCCCGGTAAAGCTCAAATTCTGCACCGGTTGCGGCGTCTCGGCGGCGCGCATTGCCGCCACCGATCCTGTGGCCGCGGCGTCGAGCGCCTTCGCGGCGTCCGCCGTCAGCGCGCATTGACCGCTTGCTGCAGCGGCTTCGACATTGCCAGAGGGCCGCTCCATCACGTATACCGCGACGGCGCCTGCGATGAGCCCCGCGAGACCGGCAAGAAGGACGATCCGTCCGCTTCCACGTTTTTCGGCTTTGTCGTTTGCGTTGCCCGTTGCCATGTTGATCTTCCCGTTTCCTTTTTGAAGGCTTCGACCATGACCGAACAAAAGTCCAGCAATGAGATGTGGGGCGGGCGCTTCGCATCCGGTCCAGACGCAATCATGGAAGAGATCAACGCCTCGATCGGCTTCGACCGTAAGCTCTACGCGCAGGATATTCGCGGCTCGCTCGCCCATGCCGCCATGCTTGCCGAGACCGGCATAATTACGGCGGAGGACCGCGACAAAATCACCGATGGCCTGAACGCGATATTGGCCGAGATCGACAGCAGGAAATTTGTCTTTTCGCGCAAGCTCGAAGACATTCACATGAACATCGAGGCACGGCTGGCCGAGCTGATCGGCCCCGCCGCCGGACGGCTGCACACCGCGCGCTCGCGCAACGATCAGGTGGCGGTGGATTTCCGCCTTTGGGTCAAGGATGAACTGAGCCGAACAGCCGCCGCGCTGAAAAAGCTGATCGAGGCGCTTCTCGCTCGCGCCGAGGAACATGCCGCGACGGTGATGCCGGGCTTTACCCATCTCCAGACGGCTCAGCCGGTGACCTTCGGCCATCATTGCATGGCCTATGTCGAAATGTTCGGTCGAGACCTCTCCCGCGTCCGCGACGCTATCGAACGGTCAGACGAATCGCCGCTTGGCGCCGCCGCGCTCGCCGGAACCGGCTTTCCCATCGACCGCCATATGACGGCCAATGCACTCGGCTTCCGCGAGCCGACGCGTAATTCGCTCGACAGTGTTTCCGACCGCGATTACGCGCTGGAGTTCCTGAGCCTCGCCGCCATCTGCGCCACGCATCTCTCGCGCTTTGCCGAGGAAATCGTCATCTGGTCGACGCCGCAGTTCAATTTCATCCGGCTCTCCGATGCCTTCTCCACCGGCTCGTCCATCATGCCGCAGAAGAAGAACCCAGACGCGGCGGAATTGGTCCGCGCCAAGACCGGTCGCATCACCGGATCGCTGGTCGCGCTGCTGACCGTGATGAAAGGCCTGCCTCTCAGCTATTCCAAGGATATGCAGGAAGACAAGGAGGCCGTCTTCGACGCCGCCGGGACGCTTGAACTGGCGCTTGCCGCCATGACCGGCATGGTCAGCGACCTCACCGTCAACACCGCATCGATGAAAAAGGCCGCCGGCTCCGGCTATTCGACAGCCACCGACCTTGCCGACTGGCTGGTGCGCGAACTCGGAATGCCCTTCCGCGAGGCGCATCATGTGACCGGGCGCGCCGTGGCGCTTGCGGAAAGCCGCAAATGCGACCTGGCGAAGTTGCCGCTGGAAGAACTGCGATCGATCCATCCCAGCATAAACGAGGCTGTCTTCGGCTTCCTCACCGTGGACAAATCGGTCCGCAGCCGCAAATCTTTTGGGGGCACCGCGCCCGAGCAAGTCCGCAGCCAGATTAGATACTGGAAAAAGCGCATCGCCAAAGCGTGAGAACAACCGAAAGCGGGGTGCAATGAGCCCGCTTTTCCGCTAGACAAGTATCATCTCAAACATTGGGTTCAGGACCAACCGCATGATCAGCCGTTTCTCCATCTCGACCCTTCTTATCGCAGCCTCGCTGGTAAGCGCGCTTTCGGCTTGCGGTCGCCGCGGCCCTCTCGAACCGCCGCCATCGGCTGTCGTCACCGATGAAAACGGCCACACCCAGCCGAAGCCGAAAGAGGACAAGCCTTTCATCCTCGACAAGCTGATTCAGTAGCGGCTCCGGCGGAAAAAGCCGGATCGGCAAGGCAAAAAGAGCACCAACACCTTGAACCATTTCGATTATCGGGACGGCGTGCTCCACGCCGAGAATGTCAGCGTCGCGGATATTGCGCGCGCGGTCGGCACACCATTCTATTGCTATTCGACCGCCACGCTGACGCGCCATTACCGCGTCTTCTCGGAAACTTTCGCCGATATGGACGCGCTGGTCTGCTATGCGCTCAAGGCCAATTCCAACCAGGCGGTGCTCAAGACGCTGGCGAAGCTCGGCTCCGGCGCGGATGTCGTCTCCGAAGGCGAATTGCGCCGCGCGCTGGCCGCCGGCATTCCGGCGGACAAAATCGTTTTCTCCGGCGTCGGCAAGAAGGCCGGCGAGATGGATTTCGCGTTGGCTAGCGGCATCCGCTGCTTCAACGTGGAATCCGAACCGGAACTGGAGTTACTCTCCGCCCGCGCCGTCGCGGCGGGAAAGGTTGCGCCGGTCTCGCTGCGCATCAACCCCGATGTCGATGCGCGCACACACGCCAAGATTTCCACCGGCAAGGCGGAAAACAAGTTCGGTATCCCCCGCAAGCGCGCCCGCGAGGTCTATGCGCGGGCGGCAAGCCTGCCGGGCCTTCGCGTCACTGGCATCGACATGCATATCGGCAGCCAGATCACGGAACTGCAGCCGTTCGACGACGCCTTCGCGCTTCTGGCCGAACTGGTCGCCCAGTTGAAGGCGGATGGCCATGCGATCGCGCATGTCGACCTTGGCGGCGGGCTCGGCATCCCCTACCGCACGGACAACAACCCGCCTCCGCTGCCGGATGCCTATGCGGCCATCGTGCGCAAGCATATCCGCCCGCTAGGCCTGAAAACAATATTCGAGCCGGGAAGGCTGATTGCCGGCAATGCGGGCATTTTGGTTTGCGAAGTCATCTTCGTGAAGGAAGGAACTGCCCGAAATTTCATCGTCGTCGACGCCGCGATGAACGATCTGATCCGCCCAACGCTCTATGACGCGTTCCACGATATCCGTCCGATCAAGGCCCCGGCGAACGACCAGCGCCGCATTCGCGCCGATATCGTCGGCCCGGTCTGCGAGACCGGCGATTATCTGGCGCAGGATCGTGACCTGCCCTATCCGGCGCCGGGCGATCTCCTCGCCGTAATGACGGCGGGCGCCTATGGCGCCGTGCAAGCCGGCACCTACAACACCCGGTTGCTGGTGCCCGAAGTGCTGGTCGATGGCGACCGCTATCATGTGGTGCGCCCTCGCACCGGCTATGACGCGCTGATCGGCCTCGATTCCGTGCCGGATTGGCTTTGATCCCAAAAATCCGTGCGGCCATTAGCTGTTGCCGATTTATTGATAGTTTCGTGAGCAAAGTCTCGTCTTTGCCACGATAAGTCTATATCTTTGGGGCAGCTTTGGAGAGGCGAGCATGGCTGATCGGCCCGATGACAGCCCCGGCATGGAAATGACGACGACGGTGAAACTCGCCGCCGCCCGTCGTGCTGCCTTCCTTTCCATGAGTTTTGAGCGCCTGTGGCCGCTCGTGCTGCCGCTTCTCGCCCTCGTTGCGCTTTTTATCGCCATTGCCTGGTTCGGCCTGTTCCAGCGCATGCCAGGGTGGCTGCATATTGCCGCGCTCGGGGTTTTCGGCATTGCGGGCATCGCCGCGCTCTATCTGCCCACACGCCTCCGCCTCCCGGCGCAAGCGGAAGTGGACCGTCGGCTGGAAGCCGCCAACCTGCTCACCCATGGGCCGATTTCCCTCCAGACCGACGCGATTGCTGCAGGAGATCACGATCCTTTCACAAGCGCACTCTGGGATGAGCACCGCCGTCGCATGGCGGAAAAACTGCAGAATTTGCAGAGCGGAATGCCGCGGCCACACATTCCGGAACGCGATCCTCTGGCCTTGCGCGCTGCCGTTGCGCTGTTCTTCGTCACCGCCTTTGCCTATGCGAGCGGGCCGGAAGGGGGCAGTCTTTCCGACGCCTTCCGCATCCGGCTCGGTGCTGGCGGTCCAGCGCCACGTGTTGATGCCTGGGTGACGCCGCCGCGCTATACCGGCCGCGCACCGGTCTTTCTCACCGCGCAGGAGAACAGCGGCGAAGCGAGCTTCACGGTTCCGCAGGGCAGCGTCCTCGCGGCGCGTGTGATTGGGGGAACCGGACGCGAACAACTCACCGAAACCAGGGCTGACGGAACCGAACTTGAAATTCCCGCCACAGAAGGCGGCAATCCTACCACCGAAAACGCCAGAAATTTCCAGTTTCCCCTGAAGCAGGCGACCGAAGTCAGCCTTTCCGGCGGCGATGCCAAATGGTCGTTCACCATTATTCCCGACAAACCACCCATGATCCGCTTCATCAAGGAGCCTGGCCGCGCGTTGAACGGAACACTGGAGCTTGCCTATTCCATCGATGACGATCACGGGGCGACCAAAGGTCATGCAGAAATCATCGAGGCAGAAAGGCCGGCCACAAACGCCCGGCCGCTCTTCCACGCCCCGGAGGTACCGCTCGTCCTGCCGCGCCGCGGAACCAAGGATGCAACCGCCTCGCAGGATATAACCGAGCATCCATGGGCCGGATCGCAGGTTCGCTTGACACTGGTGGCCCAGGACGATGCCGGGCAGGAAGGCCGCAGCGAGACGAAGACCTTCACCCTGCCGGAGCGCCCCTTCGCCAATCCGCTCGCCCGCGCCGTGGTCGAACAGCGGCGTATGCTGGCGCTGGACGCCAACAGCCAAGATCAGGTGCTCGACATGCTGAGCGCAATCACGCTGCGCCCGGAAGATACGATCAGGAACGCGACGCATTATCTGGTGCTCCGCAGCGTCCAGTCCCGGCTGAAGCTCGCTCGCAATGACGACCAGTTGCGCGATGTCGCCGCCTACATGTGGCAGGTGGCGCTTGGCATCGAAGACGGGCAACTCTCGGACGCGGAAAAGCGGCTGCGGCAAGCGCAAGAGGCGCTGAAACAGGCGATCCAGAACGGCGCCAGTCCCGAGGAGATCGAAAAACTGATGGCCGAACTGCGTCAGGCCATGCAGCAATTTCTCAAGGAATATGCCAAGCGCCAGCAGCAAAGCCCTTATGCCGCGCCAATGGACCCGAACGCGCGGGTGCTCACGCAAAAAGACCTCGACCGGATGATGGAGCAGATCGAGAATCTGGCGAAGCAGGGCTCGCGCGATTCGGCTGAGCAGCTTCTCTCGCAGCTCGAAAACATGATGAACAATCTGCAGATGGGGCAGAGCCAGCAGGGACGGCAAGGCCAGCAAGGGCAAGACCCGATGCGCCAGCAGATGAACAAGCTCTCCGATATCATGCGCCGCCAGCAGGAGACCATGAACGAGACCTCGCGCCTGAACCGGGAGATGCAGGAACAGGAAGGCAGCGAGGTTCCGGATGCAGGCAAGTCCCAGGAGCTGGCGGAGGCCATGCGCAAGCTGCAACAGGGCCAGGGCCAGCTGCAATCGGAACTCAACGAAATGATGAACGGTCTCAAAGGCATGGGGCTTGAGCCCGGCAAGGAGATGGGCGAAGCGGGCCAGTCGATGGGTCGCGCCGGTGAGGCGCTGGGGCGCGCTGAAGGCGGCGAAGCCACCGACCAGCAATCGAACGCGCTCGACGCCCTCAGGCGCGGCGCGCGCGAAATGATGAAGCAAATGCAGGAGGCGATGGGGCAAGGCGGCTCAGGGGGGCGCCCCGGTCAACAATCGCCGGGTGGCCGCGATCCGCTTGGGCGATCGATCGGTCAGGATGACAGCGTCAAGATTCCCAACGGGACCGACATTCAGCGCGCCCGCCAGATTCTGGAAGAAATCCGCCGCCGCCTTGGCAATTCGCTCAGCCCGCAGCTGGAGAAGGAATACCTGGAGCGGCTGCTGAAGTTTGATTGAGGGGATACGGCTCGCGCCCTCCTTCCCCCTTGCGGGGATTGAGGAGTGTTCGGCCGAAGGCCGAGGAAAAGCCAACGATTTGGCTTTTCCAGCGACGAACCCCGCGTAGCGGGCGGATGGGGGTGGTGACAGTTCGCTTTTTCTGACGACGCCGCGCACGCGTCACCACCCCCACCCGACCCTTCGGGTCACCCTCCCCGCAAGGGGGAGGGAGGGCGCGAGCCCCGCTTATCCCCTCACCCATCCTACGAACGGCAATTGCCGGAAGGCATGGGCCACATCCATGCCATATCCCACCACAAAATAATCCGGACACTCGAAACCTTTGAAATCAGCCTCGATTGCGGCCTTACGGCGCATCGATTTGTCGAGGAGCACGGCGAGCGAAACGCTGCGCGCGCCGCGCTTCAACATCAGGTCGCGCAGGAATTCCAGCGTCTTGCCCGATTCGAGGATATCGTCGACCAACAGCACGTCCCGTCCTTCCACATCGCTATCGATATCACGCAACAGCCGCACCTCGCCGCTTGTCGTGCCCGTCCCGTAGCTCGAGACTGTGATAAACTCGAGATGCGGCTCGACGCCGACCTCGTGCATGGCGCGGATGAGATCGGCAGCGAAGATGAATGATCCTTTCAGAACCGAGATCACCAGGAGATCGGAAAAATTTCGGTCCGCGATCTGCCCCGCCAGTTCATGGTTGCGCGCCGCGATCTCTTTCGCGCTGAAAAGAACTTCAATAGTCTTGCCGCCAACCTCAGGCATCGATTTTATTCCCGCTTTGCGTTTCCGCCTGCCATAGAGCAAATCCAGGAAAAGTGCGAAACGGTTTTCCATTCGGACTCGCAAAAAGCCAAAATTTAGACCGGTTTCACGATTCAATCGAAAGAGGGGCCGCTTTAAAACATTTTTGGCCGGATGGATGGAAACCGGAAAGCTTAACCGACGATTAACCATAGCGCTCAATGACCA
Source organism: Paramesorhizobium leguminum (assembly GCF_003217235.1). GTDB lineage: Bacteria > Pseudomonadota > Alphaproteobacteria > Rhizobiales > Rhizobiaceae > Paramesorhizobium > Paramesorhizobium leguminum. The sequence continues at coordinate 126,408 of NZ_QJTF01000005.1, forward strand.
TTCCGTTTTATGAGCTAGGATCAGTGAGATGAAGTCCGGGACAATGCAAACGTGATTCGCTTCGAGAATGTCGGACTGCGCTATGGCATGGGGCCTGAGGTGCTCCGTGACGTCAGTTTTCGTATCCCCCCTCGCTCCTTCCAGTTTCTCACCGGCCCCTCCGGCGCGGGCAAGACATCGCTCCTGCGGCTCCTGTTCATGGCGCTGAAGCCGACGCGCGGGTTGATCAACGTTTTCGGCAAGGATATCGCAACGATCGACCGCAGCGAACTGCCGCTGTTGCGCCGCCGCATCGGCGTGGTGTTTCAGGATTTCCGCCTGCTCGATCATATGACGACCTATGAGAATGTCGCGCTGCCCTTGCGCGTGCGCGGCAAGGAGGAAGCCGTCTATCGCGCGGAAGTCGAGGAACTCCTGGATTGGGTTGGGTTGGGAGAACGCATGCGTGTGCTGCCCCCGGTGCTTTCCGGCGGCGAAAAGCAGCGCGCGGCGATAGCCCGGGCCCTGATCGATCAACCGGAAGTCCTGCTTGCCGACGAGCCGACGGGCAATGTCGACCCGCCCCTCGCCCGCCGCCTCCTGCGGCTTTTCGCTGAACTGAACCGCTCCGGCACTGCCGTGATCATCGCCACGCACGATCTGACGCTGATGGACCAGGTCAGTGCCCGCCGCATGATTCTCGATCAAGGGAGGCTCAACATCTATGAATGAAGTGCTTGAGCGCCTTGAGCTTGCCCGCGATGCCGTTTTCCAACTGGTGGAACGATGGCGCGGTGCCCCAACCCAGTCGCCGATCGTGCCGGGCGGCAATGTCGCCGGCACGGCGCTCATCATTGTCATCGCAATCATGACCTTCCTCGCCTGCCTGACATTTGGCGGCGTCAGCCTCGTTCGCGATTCGGCCGCTGCCTGGCAGAGCCAGATTTCCAAGGAAGCGACGATCCAGATCAAGCCGGTCGAAGGCGAGGACATGGAAGCACTTCTGGCCCGCGCCGCAAAGATTGCCGAAGGCTTCGCCGGCGTCACATCGGCGCGCATCGTCGACCGGGACGCGACCGCCCGCCTGCTCGAACCATGGCTGGGATCCGGGCTTGATATAGAGGAACTGCCGGTACCGCGGCTGGTGGTCGTCTCGATCGACGAGGAATCCCCGCCCGATTTCGACATCTTGCGGGCCGAACTTGTGCGCAGCGTGCCGGGTGCGAGCTTCGATGACCACCGTACCTGGGTGGATCGCCTCGTCTCCATGGCGCGCACCACGGTGCTGATCGGCATGAGCGTGCTCGCTCTCGTCATCGCAGCGACAGTGCTGACCGTCATCTTCGCCACCCGTGGCGCCATGGCAGGCAACGACCATATCATCGAGGTATTGCACTTCATCGGCGCGGAGGCGCGCTTCGTCGCTCGCGAATTCGAACGCCATTTCTTTCGCACCGCGTTCAAGGGCGCGCTCTGCGGCGGCGGCGTGGCCGTTCTGGTGTTCCTGATGGTCTCATGGTGGTCGTCGCGTAATCTGGCCACTCCCGAGGCTGACCAGGCAGCGGCGCTCTTCGGCAATTTCGCCATAGGCCGTGGCGGTTATCTGGGCGTCGCGATCATTATTCTGCTCGTCAGCATCCTGACCATGATAACGACGCGCCTCACCGTGATCACGCAACTAAAGGAAATGGACAGTCGCGGTTCGGAATCCAGCTGAAGCGCGATCCGGCAAGGTACGTCCGGGTGAAATTTTGTCGCGCATCTGCAATCACCGCTGTTACATGCCGCATTTGCCTAGTATGCTTCCGCGATGGAAACGCATTTCGCCTCGGTCGCGCCAGTGGAAGAAGGCCACCGCGCGCATCAAGTTGAAGCCAGCGTGCGGTCTTTGCCCGAAAATCGGCAGATTCTCGGGGCGCCCGATATGTCGGTTCAATGTCCCTCACAGGCCTCCGATGGCAACCGTCGCCTACCGATCCGTATCATGACCCGTCTCATCGCCCGTCTGCGCAAATTGTTCCAGCCCGTCACCTTGCTATTGTCGCTGCTCGTTCTCGCCTTCGTCATTGGGTTCTTTGCCTTTAGCGAGATGGTCACCAATATGCGCGAGCCGAAAGCCGTAGAGGCCGCGGACGGCATTATCGTCCTGACCGGCGGGCAGGCGCGCATCGAAACAGCGGTCGATCTTCTTAAAGCAGGCCTGGGAAAGCGGCTAATCATCAGTGGTGTTCATCCATCGACGAAAAAGCAGACCCTCATGCGTGTCACGGAGGCCGATGACGCTCTCTTCAATTGCTGCATCGATATCGACCGCTCCGCACTCGATACGGTGGGCAACGCCACGGAAAGCGCCAAATGGGTCAAGGCCCATGGCTATAAGCGCATTATCGTCGTCACCAGCAATTACCACATGCCGCGCAGCCTGGATGAATTGTCGCGCGCCATGCCCAATGTCGCGTTCGTCCCCTATCCGGTGGTCAAGACCGAGCTCAACGATAACAGCTGGGTCAAGCAGGGCGATGCACTGCGCGTTCTGATGATCGAATATATAAAATATCTCCGGTCCATGGCACGGGCGTTTTTTCTGGAACCTCACGCCACCGGCGGCTGATACATCTGGAAACGCGCTGTGACCTGGGCTATCGATGGCCCGTATCTTCTCGGGGTCGGGATCGGCGCGTGCTCACCATCATTCGTTCACTGCTGTTCAATGCGGCATTCTACATCAGCATCATCATCCAGATGATCGTGCTGACACCTGTCTATTTTCTCATGCCGCGCAGACAAGCCTGGATCGTGCCGAAGAATTGGGCGAGGTCCAATCTCTGGCTGCAAAAGAAGATTGCCGGTACTGACTATGTCATCGAAGGATTGGAGAACATCCCCGAAGGCGCCTATATCTGCGCGCCAAAACATCAGTCTTTCTGGGATGTTTTCGCCTTTCTGCCGAAACTCGACGATCCTGTGATGATTCTGAAGCGGGAACTGATGTGGATTCCGCTCTTCGGCTGGTATGTCGCCAAAATGCGCATGATTCCGGTCGATCGCGGCAGCCGCGCAGTCGCGCTGCGCTCCATCACGCTCGGCGCGAGGAAGGCTGTTGCCGCTGGCCGTCAGATTCTCATCTATCCGGAAGGCACACGCCGGCCCCCCGGCGCTCCGCCGCAATACAAACATGGCATTACCCATCTCTATGCCGACCTTGGTCTGCCGGTGGTGCCCATCGCCCATAATGCCGGCCTTTACTGGCCTCGTCGCAAATTCCGCCGCTATCCCGGCACGATCCGCTGCCGCGTCCTCCCGCCCATCGAGCCCGGCCTCGATAAGGAAACGTTCCTGAAACGCCTGATCGAGGTGACGGAAGCCGCCTGCGACGAACTGCTTATCGCGGCGGCAAAAGACAAGAATCCGCCGCCGATGCCGCCCACAGCGATCCAGAGACTTAAAGAGCTCGGCGTCGAACTCCCGAGCGCCTAAATTGAGGTGAGCCCCGCGAGCAGCGCTGCCACGTTTTCCAGCCGATGATCGCGGATGCCCATCTTGCGCAAGTGATCAACCGTGCTCATGACATATTCCGTGTTGGCGCCGGACTGACCGGATGCCCTACCCACGATTGCCGCCGCCTCGATTGCCGGCAGAGCGCCCGCATACTGCCGGTGGCTGCGGTCAGCGACATAGGCAAGCGCAGTGACCTGACGCCCGTCGGCAAGCCGCAACGGAAGATGTTTTTCGACATACACGTTATTGATCATTTCGCGGGCTCGCAAATAGACGAGCACTTCATCCATAAGCTCGCCCGGCACACGAAAGGCAAGGCCAAGACATGACCCGCCCCGATCCAGCCCCAGCACCAGGCCGGGCTGTTCCGGCGTGCCGCGATGAACGTTGGAATGGATACAAAGCGCTCTTCGGTAGCCATGAAGAAGGGCGCGAGCTGTTTCCATATGGGCAAAACCTGGCTTCCACATCAAGGAACCATAGCCAAACACCCAAAAATCGCTCATATCCATTCCATGTGCTAGCATCTAGACGTAGATGCCGAATGAAGCTGTATCAGAATGTGATAACGAGGCCATCTTCATGCCGTCAAGCGTCTCATCGGTGAGAAAAGGGAAAGGCTGGCTGGTTCTGGCCGCCGCCGCCTTTATCGGCGCCGCGAGCTATACTGCGGGCTGGTTTTATGCCTCCGGCAAGCTCGAAGAGCGCGCCACGGCCGATCTGGCTGGTCTTGCAGCCAAGGGCATTTCCGCGAATTGCGAAAATCTGCACATTTCGGGCTATCCCTTCCGTCTCGATGTCACCTGTGACAGTATTTCCTGGCAACGGCCCAATGCCGGCATTTCGTTTCAAGCCGGACGCATACGTTCCGGGTCGCCGATCTATGCGCCGCGCAGCCTGACAAGCGAAATCACCGGCCCCGCCTTTGTCGGCCTTCCTGGGATAAAGCCGCTTGAACTGAGGTGGGACCGGCTGATATCGAGCGCCGAGCTCATCCGTACGCTACCCTCGCGCATCACCACCGACGCCAAGGGCCTCAGCATCGGGGTGCGCGGTGAGGCGACCAGCGCGATGCCGCTTGCCCAAATCGCCGATTTGCATCTGGAAGCAAGCGGTTCCGAGGGCCCGCTAGAGGCAAAGGCGACCTTCGCCGGTCTATCGCTTTCCGACGCCGCAATCGGCAAGATCGCGGTGCCGCCGCTTTCCGGAACGGCCGATGTACAATTTTCCGACGCGGCAAGCCTGCTGCGCCCGCAGCCCGGACCGGTCGAAGAGCGCCTTCGCGGGCAGTCCGGCGCGATCAAGAAAGCTGTTCTTTCGCTCCCCTCAGGCGGATCGCTGACAATTTCAGGCCCGTTCTCCATCGACGATCAGGGGCTGATCGATGGCAAATTCCGTTTGAGCCTTATCAATCCCCCCGCGCTGGCCGAGACGGCGCAAACCCTTTTCCCCGAGCAGAGGCGCAACATCTCCACGCTGCTCTTTGCTCTTTCAGCCATGCCGAAGGATGAAAACGGCGCGCCGACCATCACCGTCAATGTCAGCCAAGGCAAGGCGACGGCAGGGTTCATCCCGCTAGGGACGCTCCCCGCCCTTTGAGAGTGTCGCAGACTGGCGGCCGAAATCGGGCGCATCCACTTCCTGCCCCGCCTCGATGATGCCGCGTCGCACCGCGCGCGTACGCGTGAAGAGATCGAACAAGGCGTCGCCGTCACCCCAACGAATGAGACGCTGCAGCGAGGCGAGATCCTCGGAGAACCGGCCCAGCATCTCCAGGATCGCATCCTTGTTGTTGAGGCAGACATCGCGCCACATCGTCGGGTCCGACGAGGCAAGCCGGGTGAAATCGCGGAAGCCGGACGCGGAATATTTGATCACTTCCGACTTCGTCACCTGTTCCAGATCGTTGGCGGTGCCCACGATATTATAGGCGATGAGGTGCGGCAGGTGCGAGACGATGGCCAGCACCAGATCGTGATGCTGCGGGTCCATCCGGTCCACCCGCGAGCCGCAAGCCTCCCAGAAGGCCGCGAGCTTCGCGATTGCCTGTTCGTTCGTTTCCGGCAACGGCGTCAGGATGCACCAGCGGCCGGTGAAGAGCTCGGCGAAGCCGGCATCGGGTCCGGAATATTCCGTGCCCGCTATCGGATGGCCCGGAATGAAATGAACATTCGCCGGCATCTCCGGCTGCATCTGCGCGATGACGGACGCCTTGGTGGAGCCGACATCACTGACGATGGCGCCATCCTTAAGACTACCCGCGATCTCCTGCGCCACCAGCCCCGAGGATCCGACCGGCACCGAAACGATCACCAGATCGGCGCCCTTCACGGCCTCGGCATTGTCGGTGGTGTAGCTGTCGCCCAGCCCCAACTCTTCGGCCCGCTTCAGCGTTTCAGCACTGCGTGTAGCGATGGCGATGTGGCCAGCCAGCCCCTCGCGGCGGATGACCCGCGCCAGCGAGGAACCAATGAGACCGATACCGATCAGTGCGATCTTTTCAAAATGAACTTGCGCCATGATTCTACTTCAAAAATTCGGTGAGGGCGGCAATGACGCCGCGATTGGCCTCTTCCGGGCCGACGGTCAGGCGCAGCGCATTGGGAAACCCGTACGCCGTGACGCGGCGCAGCACATAGCCTTGCGCGGTGAGATAGGCATCCGCCTTCTCAGCTGATTTCTCCGGATCGTTCTGGTCAAAATGAACGAGCAGGAAATTGGCGACCGAAGGCGTGACCCGCAAGCCCAGCGCGGTCAACTCCGCCTCCAGCCAGCCCAGCCATTGCGCATTATAGGCGACCGACTTTTCCACATGCGCACGGTCGCGAATGGCCGCAGCGCCAGCCTCGATCGCCGCGCTGTTCAAGTTGAACGGCCCTCGCAGCCGCTCGACCGCGTCGATCACATGGACGGGCGCATACATCCAGCCGATGCGCAGGCCCGGAAGGCCGTGAACCTTCGAGAACGTGCGCGTCATCACCACATTTTCATTGGCGGAGACGAGCTCCACCCCCGCCTCGTAATCGTTGCGGCGGACATATTCACTGTAGGCCGCGTCGAGCACCAGCAGCACGGTTTTCGGCAGCCCAGCATGAAGCCGCCGCACCTCCTCGAAAGGCAGGTAGGTCCCGGTCGGATTGTTCGGGTTGGCGATGAAGACCGCCTTGGTGCGCGAAGTGACCGCTTCGAGAATGGCATCGACATCGACGCGCTCGTTCGTTTCCCTCACCGTCACCGGCGTCGCGCCAGCGGCCAGCGTCTGCACCTTATAGAGCAGAAAACCGTGTTCGGTGATGATCGCCTCATCGCCCGGCGCCAGATAAGCCTGCGTCAGATAGCTCAGAAGCTCGCCCGAACCGTTGCCGCACAGGATGTTGGCGGGGTTCAACCCTTGCGTCTCGGCAATGGCCTCCCTCAATGCCTTGGCCTGCCCATCCGGATAAAGGGTGAGTTGCGGCTCCACGGCCCGATAGGCCTCGATCGCATGGGGGCTCGCGCCCAGCGGGCTCTCATTTGCGGAAAGCTTGTAGACCTTCGCGACGCCCGGCGCGCTTCCCTTGCCGGGAACATAGGCCGCGATGTCGAGAACACCGGGTTTCGGGCGGGGACGGTTGAGCGAAGTCATCGTAATGGTCCTGCTGGATTTGAAGGCCACCATTTAGAGCAGGATGGAATCAAATGGGAACAGGCATCCCGCTCTAAATCTTTGTTTAGCCGCATGATCTTATCCGAAAAGCGTGCCAACTTTTCGGGATCATGCTTTAGCCCATCGGTTTCATTGACGCAAAGGGGCGGCTGGACTAAAAGGTTGGCGAATTGTGGTGATTTGGCCGGCCGGCTTGCAGCCACGTAAAACAACTTGCTAAAAATGGCCGATGGAACATGAATCCATTGGGGACCGGCCGGCGCTATCGCCGCCGGTCTTTTTGTTTTGGAGTTATGGTATGCCGATCAAGATACCCGATGAACTGCCCGCCCGCGAAATCCTCGCGCGCGAGGGCGTGTCCGTCATGGATGAGCGCACCGCGCTGCGCCAGGATATCCGCCCCCTGCAGATCGGGCTCTTGAACCTCATGCCCAACAAGATCCGCACCGAGACGCAGTTCGCTCGCCTGATCGGCGCCTCGCCGCTGCAGGTGGAACTGACGCTGGTGCGCATCGGCAACCACAAGGCGAAGAACACGCCTGAGGACCATCTCATCTCCTTCTACCAGACCTGGGAGGAGATCGCCGACCGCAAGTTCGACGGCTTCATCGTCACCGGCGCGCCCGTGGAGTTGCTGTCCTTCGAGGACGTGACCTATTGGAATGAGCTTACACGCATCTTCGACTGGACGGCAACGAACGTTCATTCCTCCTTCTTCATCTGCTGGGGGGCGATGGCCGCCGCCTGGCATTTCCATCGTCTGCCGAAATATACACTGGAAAAGAAGGCCTTCGGCGTCTTCCGCCACCGCAACAATGCGCCCGCCTCGCCCTATCTCGCCGGCTTCTCGGACGATTTTTCCATTCCCGTTTCCCGCTGGACCGAAGTGCACGCCACCGATCTCGATCTCCCCTCCGCTTCCGGATTGGACTTGCTGATCGATTCGGATGCGACGGGGCCGTGCCTGCTGACCGGGAAGACGGGCAACCGGCTCTATATGTTCAACCATATCGAATATGATTCGACATCCCTGCAGGAAGAGTACGAGCGCGATGTGGCCTCCGGCGTGCCCGTCGAGATGCCGCACGAATATTTCCCCGGCAACGATCCCTTCCGCCCGCCGCTCAACCGCTGGCGCTCGCACGCTCATCTGCTGTTTGGCAACTGGATAAACCGGGTCTACCAGACCACCGCCTATGATCTGGACAAGATCGGGAGTGACCGGGCATGAACCAGCTTCGCCTGATTTTGAGCACCGCTGTTCTAGCGCTTGTCCTCGCTGCTCCCGCCGCCGCCGAAGCACCGCTCGAAACGCAGAAGGAAGTGAACAGCTTTCATCTCACCGATGACTTCCTCACTCGGATGGAAGCCATACAGGCGGAACTCCAGACGCTCGATCTCGCAGCTGAGGACGAAGAAAACCCTGAAGGCGCGCCAACCCTCGATTCGCTGACATCAGGTGTCGAGAAAAAGCCAGCCGTCATGACGGTTTTGGCAAAGCACCAAATAAAACCCCGCGCCTATATCGTCGGCTATTTCGCGCTAATGGGCAGCCTCGCCGCCGCCGAAGCGGAAAACGAGCCGCAACTGATCGATGAACTGGGCAGCGTCAACCCCGCTCACATCGCGTTTGGCCGGGAATACAAGGCGCGGATACAGCGGTTGATAGGAGAGTAAGCGGTGAGCGGTGAGCGGTGAGCGGTGAGCGGTGAGCGGTGAGATAGTAATGGCCGGTTCCATTGGCGAATAGTATCTTTCACTGCTTACTGCTTACTGCTTACTGGTCACCGCTCACCCTCTCAATAACCTCAATGCATTCATCGTCACCAGCACCGTCGCGCCGGTATCGGCGAGGATCGCAGGCCAGAGACCGGTGACGCCGATGATCGTCGTTCCGAAGAAGACCACTTTCAGTCCGAGCGCCAAGCCTATGTTCTGATGAATGTTGCGCATGGTGCGCTTCGAAAGCTCCACCATCTCCGCCACGTCGCCGACCCGCCCGTGCAGGACGGCGGCATCCGCCGTTTCCAGCGCCACATCGGTTCCGCCACCCATGGCGATGCCGACATCGGCGGCGGCGAGCGCGGGCGCGTCATTGATGCCGTCACCGATCTTGGCGACGATCAGGCCTTCGCGGCGCAGTTCGCCGACGATGCGCTGCTTGTCTTCCGGCAGAAGCTCGGCGCGCGCCTCTATATCGAGGTCCCGTCCGATGGCTTCCGCCGTACGCTTGTTGTCGCCGGTGAGCATGACGGTGCGAATGCCCATCTCTTTCAACCGCTTGAGCCCCGCCGCCGCATCGGCGCGCGGTGCGTCCCGCATGGCGATGGCACCAGCAATTCTGCCATCGGCGACCAGCACCGATACGGTCTTGCCCTCATTATTGCAGGCCGCGATCCGCGCTGTGATATAATCTGGAATGGCCGCCATCTCCGCGGCCGCCCTGGGCGAACCGAGGAATAGCGCTGTTTTCCCCGATAGGCCGGAAACCCCTTTTCCGCCATGCGCCTTGCCATCCGCAATGGATAGACGCTCCACCCCGCGCGCTTCCGCCGCCGCTATAATCGCCATGGACAGCGGATGGCTGGAGCCGCTCCCCAGCGAGGCCGCGAATTGCAGCACTTCCGTTTCAGACAGTGCGCCCGGCAGTATATCTGTCACCTGCGGCTTGCCTTCGCTGAGTGTGCCCGTCTTGTCGAAGCAGGCGGCGGTGATCTTGCCCATGGTTTCCAGCACCGCGCCACCCTTTATCAGCAGTCCGCGCCGGGCGCCCGACGACAGCGCCGCCGCGATGGCCGCCGGCGTGGAGATGACCAGCGCGCAGGGACAGCCGATCAGCAGGATCGCCAGCCCCTTGTAGATCCACTCGTCCCAGCTTCCTCCCATAACCAAGGGCGGCACAATCGCAACCAGCGCCGCCATGGCGACGACGCCAGGCGTGTAATAAAAGGAAAAGCGGTTGATGAAGCGCTCTGTCGGCGCCTTGGCTTCCTGCGCCTCCTCCACCAGCCGCACCACGCGGGCAATAGTGTTGTCGGCTGCGGCGGCGGTCACTTTCACCCGCAACAACCCGTCGCCATTGATCGTTCCGGCAAAGACCGTGTCGCCCGCTGCCTTGGTAACCGGCGTGCTCTCGCCCGTCACCGGCGCTTGATCGACCTCGCTGTTGCCTGCGAGGATTTCACCATCGGCTGGCATACGATCACCGGGCCGCACCGCAATGATATCGCCGATCCGCAAATCGTCCGCTGGAACTTCGGCCATCGATCCGCTGCGCTCGATAAAGGCCGTCTTCGGCACCAGCGTGCTGAGCGACTGGATGCTCGCCCGCGCCCTGCCCGCCGCCACGCCCTCCAGCAACTCACCGGCCAAAAAGAGAAAAACAACCGCCGCAGCCTCCTCGGTCGCACCGATGATGACGGCTCCGATGGCCGCAATCGTCATCAGCATCTCGATGGAGAATGGCGTGCCGTTGACCGCCGCCATGATTGCGCGCCGCGCAATCGGCGCAAGACCGATGAGCATCGCCGCCGTAAAGGCCCACAACGCGATTGCCGGATAAAGATGACCGATAGCATAAGCAGCTATGAGACCCGCGCCCGAGGCAAACAGCAGCCGTGCCTTCCGCGTAGTCCACCAGGATTCGGGCTTTGCTTCCGCCGCCGGTTTCAAGGCCCTACGCGCGGAAGCACCAGCGAGGGACGCTTTGTAGCCAAGCCCGCCAACCTTGCCGATGATCTCGTCGCTGTTCGCCGGACCATCATGGGTGACGGTCACCATCCCGCTGGTGACCGAAACCGAAACATGCCTGACGCCGGGAAGGCGACGCACCGCCGTGTCGATCTTGGCGGCGCATGAGGCGCAATCCATCCCCTCGACATGGAAGCGGAAGCTGTTGGTGGTCGCGGCGATCTCTATTTCCTGGGCAGCGCCATGCGCATGATCATGGTTGTGGTGATGATGCCCGCAGCACGAGCCATGCTCCTCACAATCATGTTTCGCGTGATCGTGGGTCTGCGCCGTCTGAATGCGGATCTGATTCATATCGATTGGCCCTCTTGGCATTGCCTGCAACAAGGCCTACATCCTCTAGCGACTAGAGGAGCAAGAGAAAAAATGCTGTCCGATGTTCCGATTGGCGAAGCCTCGAGGGCAAGCGGGGTGAAGGTCGCCACCATCCGCTATTACGAGCAGATCGGCCTCATATCCGCGCCACCGCGGACCGAAGGCAACCGCCGCCTCTATGACAGGCGCGACATCGAGCGGCTTCTGTTCATTCGTCATGCGCGCGATCTGGGCTTCGAGATCGACGCCATCCGCACGCTTCTCGACCTGCAGGATAATCCCGACCAATCCTGCGCGACCGCCGACGCCATCGCCCGCGCACGGCTCTCCGATGTGGAAAGCCGAATCGCCAAACTTTTATCTCTCAAGGTGGAGTTGCAGCGAATGCTGGAGTGCACGGCTCATGGCCGGGTCGATCAATGCCGGGTGATCGAAGTGCTCGGCCATCACGAGGAATGCATGCACCCGACGCATTGAACCCGTCATTCCGCCGGAAGCGGTTCCCGCCGGCGGGACAGGATCATATCCTTCGCCGCCAGCACGGCCCCGCAGGTGATAAGCAGGCAGGCGGTGAAAATCCGCAAGCTCGGTTCCGCCGATCCGGCTAGAATCAGCACCAGCGTCGAGAGAAGCGGCGCCGCATAGCTCGCCGCGCCCAGCACCTGGATATTGCCGCGCTTGACGCCGAAGTCCCAGGCATAGAACGCCGCGCCGACAGGAAGCAGTCCGAGCCCGAGAACCGCGAGCCATTGCATCAGCCCCTCCGGCCAGACGGTCTGCTCCAGCGCCAGATGGCAGAGGAGCGACAAGACGGCCGTCACGGCGCAAAAGCCGGTCACCGCATCGGTCGGCACCGAGGCGAAGCGGCGCGACAGAAGCGAATAAGCCGCCCAGGTGAGCGCGCAAAGCCCGGCCATGGCATAGCCGAACAGATATTTCGCCTCGAAGCCGACACCGCCGCCCTTGGTGACGATCAAGGCCGTCCCGGCAAGACCGAGCAGCGTACCGGCCACATGATACCATTTCAGCCGTTCGCCCGGCATCAGCGCCGAACCGACGACGATCAGCAGCGGCCAGAGATAGGCGATCAGGCTTGCCTCGACAGCCGGGGCATGGCGGAGCGCGGTGAAATAAAGGAAATGATAGCCGAAAAGGCCCACGACGCCGAGCAGCCAGACCGCAAGCGGCTGTCTGAGATGCCGCGCCGCGCCGGGACGCCATAGCCACGAGACAAGCCCCAGACTTGCGCCTATGGCGAAGGTCATGGCGGTGAGCTGAAATGGGGGGACTTTCCCGGAAGCCGCAGTGAGGAGCGCCAGCAGCGCCCACATGACGACCGCCGAAAAGCCGATAAGCGTCGCCAGCTTCATTCCTTCCCCCAGGATGCGTTACTGTACTTTTTCAAACCGTGTCGCGTAGACCGACACAGTCCCGATTTGCGTGCCGATGCTAGCCGTAACCGGAGCATAGATACCGGAATTGCCCAGCGACGCAAACGAGATGCTGATCTTGCTCTTGTTTTTCAGGTACTCGACCGCTTTCTTGCCCTTCTGGTAGCCCGAGATGGGAATGAACTTGACCGAGCAGGTAACGGCGTCGCCCTTGAACCCCTGGGTCGAAAAAGGCTTCGTCCCGCTATAGGACAATTGCAAATCGGCGCGGGTTTGCCCGTCGAAAATATGCAAGATGCGCCCGCAGACCGCTTGCGGGCTGGTAGCCTGGATCATCAATCCGCTCAAGGGATCATCAACCGATTTCAAATCATTCGGCCCGGTTTCGACCCAGGGATCGCGCTTCTTGACCGGCGGCGTGTTTTGCACGTTCGTGACCGAACCGCCGGAAAAAGCGATTGCCGTGCGCTTGTTCTTCCGGGACATGCGGTATTTCACCTCGTAGGACGAGGGCACGATGCCCGTTGCCGACGCGCTTCCGGTGACCTGAATCGTGCCATCGACCTGATCGAAGATGCGGGCAATGCCCGAGCTCGCCAGTGTTCCCGAAAGATCGTAAATGCCGTTGTTCACTTTGGTTTCGAAACCGGACCGGGCGATGTTCAGCCCGAATATCGAGATGCTATAGTCCGTCCTGTAGGTCTCGCCCGCGAATGCCGGACCGGCGGCAAGTGCGAAGGTCAGGCCGCAGACTGCCGCCACCGCGCCCAAACGACGATGCAGAATATTGTGAAAAGACGCCATTTTTCCTCACTGCCGCATTGCTGTTTCAATAAATAAGCATGACGATCCGGCTTGCAATGCTTATCAGCGCCGGCTCCATTTGCCATAGCGCCCGAAAGCGGCTTGACGCGGGCGACACCTCACACTATAGAAACGCGACTTTCCCATAAGGCCGCCTGTCCGAAAAATGCGCGCCCGCAGCCCCGCATCATGATTATGCGTTCATGCGAGAGAATTTATCGGATATGGGAGCCGGGACCTGATAACAGATTTTGAAGGTGAGACCCATGTCCCGCGCTTGTGAATTGACCGGCAAATCGGTCCAGTACGGCAATAATGTCAGCCACGCCAACAACAAGACGCGTCGCCGCTTCCTGCCGAATCTCTGCGACGTCACACTGATGTCGGAAGCGCTCGGCCAAAGCTACCGCCTGCGCGTTTCAGCCAACGCCCTGCGTTCGGTCGAGCATCGCGGCGGTCTCGACGCCTTTTTGACCAAGGCGGACGACAAGGAGCTGTCGCAGCGCGCCCGTCTCTTGAAGCGCCAGATCGCCAAGAAACAGGCGGAAGCCGCTGCTGCCTGATCGGTGCTTTGCACTCAATTAAAAGGGCCGGTTCACGCCGGCTCTTGATCATATTTGCTGGTTCCATCACCCAGGATAAAAAAATGCCAAGTATGCGCTCTCTCCTGCCTGCCATTCTTTCGATGTGCGCCATCGTCGTTGCGTCGAACGTCCTCGTGCAGTACCCATTCAATCATTTCGGCCTGCACGAAATATTGACCTGGGGCGCGTTCATCTATCCCATCGCCTTTCTCGTCAACGACCTGACCAATCGCCGCTTCGGCCCTGTAGCGGCGCGTAAAGTGGTCTATGCCGGCTTCGTAGTCGGACTCACCATGTCGGTCTGGCTCGCGACGCCGCGCATCGCCATCGCCTCGGCGAGCGCCTTTCTTTTCGCGCAATTGATGGACATCACCGTTTTCAACGGCCTGCGCAAACGAGAATGGTGGAAGGCCCCCTTCGCCGGCGCGATGTTCGGCTCCGTGCTCGATACGCTCCTGTTCTTCTCCATCGCCTTCGCCGCGCATTTTGCCTGGATCGACCGGCTGACGGGAATGCCGGATTCCTCGCTCGCCAATCCGGTTTCGTTCTTCGGCGCCGAAATCCCGCTCTGGCTATCGCTCGCCTTCGGCGATTTCCTGGTGAAGACGGTCATGGGAGCCCTCATGCTCGTTCCCTATGGCGCAATCCTCGCCATCTTCCATCCGGCGCTTTATTCGGCCGGACGTGCTGAGAACAAGGCATAGCCCACTCACGCGATCCTATGCGGTTCATATTTTTACGGAATCACCAAGCGCCCCCGTGGTTCGAGGCTCATTCCGCTTCGCTCCATTCACACCTCACCATGAGGGCTACTGCAGCGTTGCAACCCTTCACCCTCATGGTGAGGTGCGAGCGTAGCGAGCCTCGAACCACGGGGGTGAAGGGCGCACAGTTGTTTCCGTGTAAATATGAAATGCTCTAGCGCCGCGCCGCGTGGCCGCGTCCCGACTCGTCAAACAGCGAAGCAAGTTGCTCCGTCATTGCGCCGGCAAGCTCTTCCGCATCGACAATGGTGACTGCGCGGCGATAATAGCGCGTCACGTCATGGCCGATGCCGATGGCGATGAGTTCCACCGGCGAGCGCGTCTCGATTTCCTCAATCACCGCGCGCAAATGGCGCTCCAGATAATTGCCGGGATTGACCGAAAGCGTGGAATCATCCACCGGCGCGCCGTCGGAAATCATCATCAGGATCTTGCGCTGCTCAGGCCGGGCAATCAGCCGCTGATGCGCCCAGATCAACGCCTCGCCGTCGATGTTTTCCTTGAGCAGCCCTTCACGCATCATCAGGCCGAGGTTGCGGCGCGCCCGCCGCCACGGCGCATCGGCGCTCTTGTAGATGATATGGCGCAGATCATTGAGACGTCCGGGATTGGCCTGCTTGCCGCGAGAAAGCCAAGCTTCCCGCGCTTGCCCACCCTTCCACGCCCGCGTCGTGAAACCCAGGATTTCCACCTTAACGCCGCAACGCTCCAGCGTGCGCGCCAGAATATCGGCGCAAGTCGCGGCGACCGTGATCGGTCGTCCCCGCATCGAACCGGAATTGTCGATGAGCAGCGTCACCACCGTGTCGCGGAAATCCGTGTCCCGCTCCTGCTTGTAGGAAAGCGGCTGCGTCGGATCGATGACCACGCGCACCAGCCGCGCCGGATCGAGATAGCCCTCTTCCAGATCGAAATCCCAGGAGCGATTCTGCTGCGCCATCAGCCGGCGCTGCAGCCGGTTGGCGAGGCGACCGACCACGCCCTGCAAATTGGAAAGCTGCTTGTCGAGGAAGGAGCGCAGGCGGTCCAGCTCCGCCTCGTCGCATAGATCGGTGGCGTCGATCGTCTCGTCGAATTCCTGCGTGAAGACCTTGTAGTCGATTTCAGCGGCGAAATTGGCGAAAGGCTGGTTCGGACGGCGCGCTTCGCCCGGCGTCTCGGCGTCGATATCCTCGTCGCCATCCATGTCGTCGGCGAAACTATCCGTCGCCTCCATCTCGCCCTGCTCGCCATCCTCGCTGGAACTGTCGGCATCGTCGCTGTCCGCGGCGTCGGAACCTTCCTGCTCCTCGGAGCCGCCCTCCTCATTATCTTCAGGCTTGGGTGTTTCCTCGCTGTCTTCGTCCTCGTCCGAAGACTGCTCCTGTTGTCCGAGATCCTCCGCCATCTCCATCGCGGCCAGCATCTCGCGCACGGCGCGGGCAAAAGCCTGCTGGTCTTCCAGCGTACCGCTCAGATTGGCGATTTTCCCGCCGGCCTTGCTCTCAATCCAGTCGCGCCACAATTCGAGGACATTGCCTGCCTCCGCCGGCGCGGGACGCCCGGTGAGTTTCTCACGCACCATCAGCGCCACCGCCTCTTCGAGCGGTGCCTCGGCCTTGTCGGTAATCGCGGGAAAATTAGCACGGGCGTATTTATCGGCGAGCATCGAGGCGAGGTTTTCGCCGACACCGGCCATCGCCCGCGCGCCGATTGCCTCGACGCGAGCCTGCTCGACCGCATCGAAAATCGCGCGCGCCTGCTTGCCATCAGGCGCAAGCGTCGCGTGAATACGCGCATTGTGGCAAGCACGCCGAAGCGCCATCGAATCGCCAATGCCCCGCGTCACCGCCACATCGTGCGCGGTAGCGCGCTTGGGCAGGTCGGGCAGACGCGCGCGGTTTCCCGTCAGCGCCGGGCGGTCATTGCTGAAGCCGACTTCAAGCTCATTGGAGCCGGCAAGCGCCCGCACGCAACCGGTAAGCGCTCGCTTGAACGCGTCAAGCGAAGCTTCCTGCATCTGTCCGGGCTTGCGATTCGATTGGCTCACAATGATTTCGCTTTTTGTTCTTAGAGCGGTATGCAATTAAGTTGAATCGGACATCCCGCTCTAAGTCTTTGTTTTAGCCGCATGATCTTATCCGAAAAGTCTACAACTTTTCGGGATCATGCTCTAGTGCGAACGACCGTCAAATGGGGCTGGCGTCAGACTATCGATATCGACGTCTTCGAGGCAGCGCACATTGACCGCCACCATCTTGGTACCGTCAGGCGTGGCGCCGCGCGAAAATGATTCCATGCCGCAATCCGCGCAGAAGAGGTGCTGGATGTTCTTCGTGTTGAACCGATATTCGGTCAGTCTCTCCTCTCCCCGCTCCAGCTCGAAATTACCGGCCGGCGTGAAGGCAAGGATGCTGCCCCGCCGCTCGCAATAGGAACAGTTGCAGACGATGGGGTTAGACAGGTCGATCTCGACCTTGTAGCGCACTTCGCCGCAATGGCAGCTACCCTGATAATGCATGTGTCTTACCCCAGAACCACGTTTGCCGCCGACTCCGGCAATTCCTTGCCGAAGGCGCGCTGGTAGAACTCAGCCACCGTCGGACGCTCCAGCTCATCGCATTTGTTGAGGAAGGTCAGGCGGAAAGCGAAGCCGACATCCTTGAAGATATCGGCGTTTTCCGCCCAGGTGATCACCGTACGCGGGCTCATGACGGTGGAAAGATCACCATTGATGAAGGCCGCGCGGGTCATATCCGCAACCCGCACCATCTTGCCGACGATATCGCGGCCTTCCGGGGTCTGGTAGTGCTTGGCCTTGGCCAGAACGATGGCAACCTCATTATCATGCGGCAGATAGTTGAGCGTCGTGACGATCGACCAGCGGTCCATCTGCGCCTGGTTGATCTGCTGCGTACCGTGATAGAGTCCGGTCGTATCGCCGAGGCCGACCGTGTTGGCGGTGGAGAACAGGCGGAACGCCGGGTGCGGGCGGATGACGCGGCTCTGGTCGAGCAGTGTCAGACGACCCGACGATTCCAGCACGCGCTGAATCACGAACATCACATCGGGACGACCGGCGTCGTATTCGTCGAACACCAGCGCGACATTGTGCTGGTAGGCCCAAGGCAGGATGCCGTCCCTGAACTCGGTGACCTGCATCCCGTCCTTCACGACGATGGCATCCTTGCCGACGAGATCGATACGGCTGACATGGCTATCGAGATTGACGCGCACGCAAGGCCAGTTGAGACGGGCGGCGACCTGCTCGATATGGGTGGATTTGCCGGTGCCGTGATAGCCCGACACCATCACCCGCCGGTTAAAGGCGAACCCCGCCAGAATGGCGAGCGTCGTCTGCCGGTCGAAAAGATAGTCCGGGTCGATTTCCGGCACATAGGCATCGCCCGCCGCATAGGCCGGCGCGGTCATGTCGGAATCGATCCCGAAGACGTCACGCACCGAAACCGTCTTGTCCGGCAGATTGGCGATATCCCGTTCAACCTTGTTCATCATGCCTCCAAGCGGGGGAGGAAGACCCGCCGCAGATTACAACGCAATCGAATCCGGGAGGGCCTTGAGCAGGCCATTCAATTCCGCGTGAAGCGCCGCTTCAGCAAAACCCGGCCTGTCTCAACAATTGATAAGCCTGGATTACATCGCGGAACCGGTCTTCGGAACCCCGGTCTCCACCATTCGCATCCGGATGATGGAGTTTTACCAGTTCCTTATAGCGCGACTTGATCTGTTCGCCAGTCGAATTTGCGTCAAGACCGAGGGTTTGAAGCGCCTTCGCCTCCAGTGGCTTGGCCTTGCGCGCCTTGGGCGCTGCGGTAGCGCGCGCCTTCGCCTCGCCGAACAGATTGAACGGATCGCCCATCTTGTTGTGGTAGGCCGCGCGGCCCGAACGCACCTGGGCGAACTCAGGCGCTGTTTTTGCCGCGGCCGCATTCA
Organism: Paramesorhizobium leguminum; assembly: GCF_003217235.1. Taxonomy (GTDB): domain Bacteria; phylum Pseudomonadota; class Alphaproteobacteria; order Rhizobiales; family Rhizobiaceae; genus Paramesorhizobium; species Paramesorhizobium leguminum. The sequence continues at coordinate 145,072 of NZ_QJTF01000005.1, forward strand.
CCCCCGCCGACCACGTCGGGCGATGGCCCGTCACGGCGTCCTTTTGGAAACTGGCGATATCGGAATCCGAGAGGCCGGAGAAATAATTGAAGTTCTTGTTATATTGGCGAACATGATCAATGCAGAAGTGAAAATACTCGCCTTCCTTCATCCGTCCGACAGGCGCGCGGTGCGTTCCCGGTTCATCGCAGCCATTCCACTGGCATTTTGGTACGCGCGATTCTGCCTCCGCCTCCTTTTTTGGGCGGATACGAATGCTGTCGAAAAGTTTTGAATTCGGTTTCATCGAATCAGGATTATGAGAATATCGGCTGGCTAAACAAGAATTGACATTTTCCCCATGATGGTCGTAACGCCTGAATCGTCAAAATAATCGCTATCATGCGCGAATTTGAGCCAGGTCACGATCTCACAATGGGGGGTGGAGGCCACTATATGGGGGCAGGAGGAATAAATGTCCATTCCCGTTTCTAAACAGACGACCATTGAGGCAAAACTGAGAAGCGCCTTCACGCCTCAATCCCTCGAAATCATCAATGAAAGCCACCTACACGCCGGTCACCATCATAACGACAGCGGCCACCACGACGCGTTCGACGGGCGTGGTGAAACGCACTTCCGTGTCCGCATCGTCTCGGATGCCTTCACCGGCATGGACCGCGTCGCCCGCCACCGCGCCATAAACTTAACTCTGAAGGAGGAACTTGAAAGCGGTGTACATGCGCTGGCGCTGGAGCCATCAGCACCCGGCGAGACGACGCGGCGGTAGCTGCTACTTTCCTTGAAGAAAGCCAAGCACCGCCGAGAACGGCACATCCTTCGCGATGAAGGCCTGCCCGATACCCTGCGTCAGGATGAACGTCAGCGCGCCGCGCGCTACCTTCTTGTCCTGTGCAATATAGTCCATCAGCTTTTCCGCCGGCGGAAGCGAACCGGGGATTCCCGATATCGAAACCGGCAGGCCGACGGCCTTCAGATGCGCCTCAACCCGGGCGGCATCATCCGGGCTAGCAAGGTTCATATGCGCCGAGAACCGGTGCGCGAGCGCCATGCCGATGGAGACAGCCTCGCCATGCACCAGACGGCTCGAATCATAGCCCGTGGCGGTTTCGAGCGCATGGCCGAATGTGTGGCCAAGATTGAGAAGCGCTCTGTCGCCGTTCTCCCGCTCATCCCGCGCCACCACGGCGGCCTTTGCGCGGCAGGAAATGGCGATGGCGTCAATGCGCTCAGATCCGCCGGCAAACACTTGTTTCCAGTTCGCCTCCAGCCAGGCGAAGAACTCCGGCTGGTCGATCAGCCCGTATTTCGCCACTTCGGCATAACCGGCGCGGAATTCACGCGGGCTCAGGGTGTCGAGCGCATCCGTATCGGCGAGCACCAGTTGCGGCTGGTGGAAGACGCCGACCAGATTTTTGCCATAGGCAGTATTGATGCCGGTCTTGCCGCCGACGGACGAATCGACCTGCGCCAAAAGCGATGTCGGCATCTGGATAAAATTCATACCGCGCCGCACGATGCCTGCCACAAATCCGGCGAGATCGCCGATGACGCCGCCGCCAAGCGCGATCACCGCATCGCCGCGCTCCAGCCTTGCCGCTAGCACGGCGTTCGTTACTATTTCGAGCGTGGCGAACCCCTTCGACTTTTCGCCTGGGGCGACGATGACAGGCGTCGCGGCGATTCCAGCCGACTTGAGGCTCTCCATCAGCGCATCGAGATAATGCCCAGCTACATTCTCGTCCGTGACGATAGCCGCGCGCGCGCCCTTGAGCCGCCGAGCGATCTCCTCGCCGGCGCGCGCGATCAGCCCCGGACCGATCAATATGTCATAGGAACGCTCGCCAAGCGAAACCGGAACGGTGGTGAATTCGGGCGACTCTGGACTCATAGCGGCGTATTTCCTGTTTCGGTCTCTTCAGCTATCCCCAGATGGCGGGACAGCGCCTCGATCACTTCCTGCGCGATGACTTCCTTTTTCTCATCGCGGGAGATGACGGTCAGGTCGGCCGTGGCATAAATGGGATAGCGCTCGGTCATCAGTTTTTCCATGACCCCGCGCGGATTGCTGTTTTTTAGCAATGGCCGGTTCTGCCTCCGCGAGACGCGCTCCATCAGCAGATCGAGATCGGCCTTGAGCCAGACCGAGATGCCGAAAGCGGCAATTGCCTCGCGCGTCTGCGCATTCATATATGCTCCGCCGCCCGTCGCCAGCACCATCGGTCCCGCTTCCAGCATACGCTGGATCACCCGCCGTTCAAGATCGCGGAATTCAGGCTCGCCATAAGCCTCGAAAAGTTCCGGAACGGTCATTCGCGACACGGCTTCGATTTCATCGTCGGCATCATGGAAGGGCAGTGCGAGCAGACTCGCGATTTTCTTGCCGACGGTCGATTTGCCGGCACCCATCAGTCCCACAAGCACGAGCGGGCGCGCGCCCAGCTGCTCTCTAACAGCGGCTGCCTGATTCCGGTTTGGCGCCTGATCGTCCATTGCATTCATGGTGAGCGTTTCCACATGAAAACGATCGGTTTGTAAAGAATGTCCGTCACATATGGTTAGAATAACGGCATTGTTCGCTCTTGTTCGCGCTCCTTGCATTCGTTACGCGCCCGCAGCATAAGTGAAGAATGCCGACACTGACACGCCTTCTCCTGTCCCTTGCAGTCATTGCCCTGCTTGTCTATGGCGCAATGCTGGCACTCGTCACCTTCGTTCAGCCTGCCACCAGCGAGATGACCATTCGCATTCCTTCCGAAAAGCTCGCTCCAAAGCCCGAGACCACGGGAAAGCAATGAGATCCGCGGCGGCAATCGAAAATTTCCTCGAAATGATGAGCGCGGAGCGCGGAGCGGCGGAAAACACGCTAGCCTCCTACGCCCGCGATCTGGAATCGGTCGCCGAATTCCTGGCCGCGCGAGGCGTGCGTCTGCCCGATGCCGCATCAAGCGATATCCGGGCCTATCTGGATGAAATGGCCAGCCAAGGCTTTGCCGCGACATCGCAGGCACGGCGACTTTCCGCTCTGAGGCAATTCTTCCGCTTTCTCTTTACGGAAGGGTTCCGCCAGGACGATCCGACCGGCATTCTCGACGCGCCGAAGAAAGAGCGCCCGCTGCCCAAGATCATGAGCGAGGACGCCGTGGGCCGCCTCCTCGACCGGGCAAAGCTGGAGGCGGATGAACCGGATGCGGCCCCCGGCGCCGACACTTTACGCGCCACGCGCCTCCATGCCCTGATCGAAACGCTCTATGCCACCGGTATGCGTGTCTCGGAACTTGTAAGTCTGCCTGTCACAGTCGCCCGCTCCGACCATCGGTTCTTGCTGATACGCGGCAAGGGCGCCAAGGAACGCATGGTACCGCTGTCGATGACGGCGCGCCAATCCATGACCCGCTATCTCGGCCTGCGCGACGCGCAACCAGGCAGCGAGGCCAATCCCTGGCTGTTTCCGGCCTTTTCGGAAAGCGGCCATCTGGCGCGGCAGGTCTTTGCCCGCGAGTTGAAGTTGCTTGCCGCCCGCGCCGGTATTTCCTCAGCCAAGGTCTCGCCGCACGTGTTGCGCCATGCCTTCGCCAGCCATCTATTGCAAAACGGGGCCGATTTGCGCGCGGTGCAGCAATTGCTCGGCCATTCCGATATTTCCACCACGCAAATCTATACCCATGTGCTGGAGGAAAGGCTGCATCAACTGGTAGCAAAGCATCATCCGCTTGCCGATTGAGCCCACTACCGCTATGAGAAACGCGGACTTGCGGGCTCCAATCTCCTTTTGACTGCCGATTGCAGCATGGCAAGCCCATATATAGAAGCAAATCCAGGAGAAGTGGGAAGCGTTTTTCCGTCCGGATTTGCGAAGAACAAGGGATGTCGAGGAACAATCCTCATAAGACCCGAACACATTTGGACTTTAGTCGCGTACAAATAGTCAGGCCATATGCACAATTACCTCGATTTCGAAAAACCCGTCGCCGACCTCGAAGGTCAGATCCTCGAGCTGAAGAAGCTTTCGCAGGAAAGCGGCAGTGTCGAGATGGGCGATGAGATCGCCCGCCTTGAAAAGCGCTCCGCCGACGCGTTGCGGGATCTTTATCGCAAGCTGACGCCATGGCAGAAGGCGCAGATCGCCCGCCATTCGGATCGTCCGCACTGCCTTGATTATGTGCGCAGCCTCTTCACCGAATTCACCCCGCTCGCCGGCGACCGCAAATTCGCCGAGGACGAGGCCATCCAGGCCGGCTTTGCCCGTTTCAGGGGCGAAGCGGTTGCGCTTATCGGCCTGGAAAAAGGCGCCGACACCAAATCCCGTTTGAAGCATAATTTCGGCTCGGCCCGGCCGGAAGGCTACCGCAAGGCCGTCCGCATCATGGAGATGGCCGATCGTTTCGGCCTGCCGGTGGTAACGCTGGTCGATACGGCGGGAGCTTATCCCGGCGTCAGCGCGGAAGAGCGCGGACAGGCGGAGGCGATTGCCCGCTCGACCGCCGCCTGCCTCAATCTGCGCGTTCCGATGGTTTCGGTCGTCATCGGCGAAGGCGGTTCCGGCGGCGCCATCGCGATTGCCGCCGCCAACCGCGTCTATATGCTCGAACATTCGATCTATTCGGTGATTTCGCCGGAAGGCGCAGCCTCGATTCTGTGGCATGATTCCACACGAGCCAGGGACGCCGCCACGTCGATGCGGATAACGGCACAGGATCTTTTGGAAATGAAGATCATCGACGGCATCATTCCCGAACCGATGGGCGGCGCTCATCGCGGCAAGGAAGCTGCGATGAACGCCACCGGCGATACAATCGCCGCCGCGCTCAAATCCATGTCCGGAGTGGACGGCGAAACGCTTAAAAAGGAACGGCGCGCGAAATATCTCGCCATCGGACGGAATATTTAAAGCGCGACGCCGAATTCCATCCCCTTCGCCATAAATCCGCCGCGCAAGGTGCGTTGACAGATTGTCCCCGCCGATGACATCACTGTGATCGGAGGTTTGCCTCGGTAAGGATTCGTCAACGGTACCGAAAGGTTTTGCTGTTAAAGCATTCTTAGGGGGCAGAGGACCGCTTGAGGGGCGAGAGGGACATGAAGTTTAAGAGCGTATTGTTTGCTTCCGAGGGCATACTTGCCCTTTTTATGGCATCCGCCTTGCTGGCCGGGTGCCAGGGTAAATCGCTTGAGGATATCTCGCCCAAGGCAGAAAAACAGCTGCCGCAAAAGATCGTGATGAAGATGAAGGCGAAGGGGATGACCACCACCTCGCCGATCCTGATCCGCATCTTCAAGGAAGAGGGCCAGCTTGAAGTCTGGAAGCGCAAGGATAACGGGCGCTACGACATCATAACCTCCTATGACATCTGCAAATGGTCTGGCAAGCTCGGCCCCAAATATATCGAAGGCGACCGTCAGGCGCCCGAGGGTTTCTACACCGTCCGCCCGGCACAGATGAACCCGAAATCGAGCTATTATCTCGCCTTCAATATCGGCTTTCCCAATGCCTATGACCGCGTCAACGGTCGCACCGGCCAGCATCTGATGGTGCATGGCGCCTGTTCATCGTCAGGCTGCTATTCCATGAGCGACGAGCAGGTAGCAGAGATTTACGCCTTCGCACGCGATGCGTTTCGCGGCGGTCAGGCAGGATTCCAGATTCAGGCCTTTCCCTTCCGCATGACGGCAGCGAACATGGCGCGCTACCGCAACGACCTGAACTATCCCTTCTGGAAGATGCTGAAGGAAGGTCACGACCATTTCGAGGTCAACAAGGTTCCGCCCAAGGTGGATGTCTGCGAAAAACGCTATGAATTCAACAACACCGCGATAGGGCCGGAAGGCATCGAGCCTGACGCGGCCTGCCCGCCCGTGGGCCAGCCCGATGCCGCGCGCGTCTCATATATGAGCTATCAGAAGACCTTCGAAACCGCGTTTTCGGCGGCTGAGAGCAGCTCAAGCAAGAAATCGCCCGCGCCGACGATCGCCGGGTTGGAAGAGGCAAAGCTCGTCTCCGCCTGGAGCGCGGCGCGCGCCCGCGGCGTGAAGGTTTCTCGCGAGCCGCCTTCCCTGTCCCCCGCCTCCGCCGAAAAGCCGAACGCTCCGGGTATTGCCGCGCCAACCATGCTCGCCAAGACGGCGCCCGCCGCACAAGCGCCAACAATCGCGACGGTTGCATCAACGCCGCAGGTGCCTGCTGCGCCGCAGCCATCGGCCATACCCGCTACGCAGACCGCTGCCGCTACGCCTGTACCACAGCCCAATCCAGCTTCGCGAACGGTAACTATCACCTCCCTCGAAGGCCTCCCAACCGGGACAACGGCAACCGTCTCCGCATCGGGCGCGGTGCAATCCGCCGAAGCGGCACCAGAGAAGAAATCCTGGTGGAAAGTGCTTGGCCGCTAGCGACCGGCAGGACGGCACCCGTGGCTGAAAAAGATGATTCCGTCGAGATTTATGATCTCCGAGGCCTGAACTGCCCTCTGCCGGTGCTGAAAACGAAACGGAAATTGCGCGCGATGCCACCCCATGCCCTTTTGCGGGTCGAAACCAGCGACCCGTTGGCGGCAATCGATATTCCGCATTTCTGTGCCGAAAATGGCCACACGCTGATCGCGATCGAAGCTCTCGATAGAGGGCATCATTTCCTCATCCGCAAGGCGGGTTAAATACCTCACTTTTTCGTGATGCGCCCGCAGTGCCATCGTGCCTGGATGAGCGTTTGCGACAGCAACGATGCCCGCGAACGCTAAGCGGATCGGCAATATCGTTTACTAATTGAGCTTCAGCAAATTTAGTTTCTGCACATACAATGCAACGCAGTGTTGCAGTTTGGTGACAGACATTTGACCCGGCCGGCGCTATCGGGGGCCATCCAATTCAATTCGGGGATATGAAATGAAAATCGCACTTTTGGCTTCCACGGCATTGTTCTTCGCAACCTCGGCAATGGCTGCTGATGCCATCGTCTCTGAGCCGACGCCGCCAGCCGCTGCTGCCGACACCTTCTCCTGGACCGGCGGTTACATCGGTCTCAATGCCGGTTATGCCGGCGGCGAGTTCAAGCATCCGTTCTCTTTGAGCATCGAAGACGAAACTTTCTCCGACTCGGTTGATTTCGATGCCGATGGCTTTGTCGGCGGCGTTCAGGCCGGTTACAACTACCAGCTCAGCAATGGCATTGTGCTCGGCGCGGAAGCTGATTTTCAGGGTTCGACCGTCAAGGGCGACATCTCCGGTGATCTCGACGGACTCACCGCCAAGGGTGAAACCGAAGTCGAATGGTTCGGCACCGTGCGCGCCCGCCTGGGTTATGCCGCCACCGAACGCCTCCTCGTCTACGGAACCGGCGGTCTCGCCTATGGCAAGGTCAAGTCCTCCTACAGCGTCACCGATGGCGTTGACACTGTTGGCGAGTCCAGCTCCAAGACCAAGGCTGGCTGGACTGTTGGCGCCGGCGCTGAGTACGCCATTGACAACCACTGGACGGTCAAGGGCGAATATCTCTACACCGACCTCGGCAAGCGCGACCTGATCGACGTCTCGGCTGGCGGATCCAGCTTCAACCTTGAAAACGACGTCCAGTTCCACACCGTCCGCGTCGGCCTGAACTACAAGTTCTAGAACTACACGTTCCAAACTTGGCATGGCCCCGAAAAGTCGTAGATTTTTCGGGGCCATGCGCTAAGACAAAGACTATACCGGGAACGAACGAAGAGCCGCCTTTCTCCAGTCAGGCGGCTCTTTTCTTTTTATGAACTGCTGACTCTGGCGGCTGATTTAGAGCGGTATGCAATTAAGTTGAATCGGGCATCCCGCTCTAAGTCTTTGTTTTAGCCGCATGATCTTATCCGAAAAGTCTGCAACTTTTCGGGATCATGCTCTAGCCCTTGGCGGAATAGCCGGGAATCGCCAACGGGTTGTCGGTCAGCGCCACGCGATCCGGCGTATCGACCTGAACACGCCCCAGAAACGCATCGAACAGCTGCCGGACATAGCTTTCCGGCAAATCCTTGGTGATCATCACCAGCCGCGTTTCATGCTTCCCCTCTGGCCATGCCGCAAGCCGCGCCGGCGGATGGAATATCTGCTGGACGCCGTGGATGACCAGCGGCCGGTCAGGATCCTCGGCAATTTCAATAATGCCCTTGACTCGCAGGAGCCTTTCTCCATGCGCTGAACGCAGGAGATCGAGAAACATCTCGAAAATCGCGAACGGCACCGGCTTGTCATGCTTCAACGAAAAGGAGCGGATCGAGGCATCATGCCGGTTGACGTCATGATGGTGGTGATCATTGTCGTGCCCGTCATGATGCTCATGATGGTGATGATGGCCGTCCTGTTGATCGAAGGCTTCGGCCTTGAGCCAGCGCTGAACATCGGCACTTTTCGTCTCTGGATTATAGAGCCCGCATTCGAACAGCGCAGCGTAATTGGCGCGCGAATCACTCGCCTCGATCACGTCCGCCGCGGGATTGAGGGAAGAGAGCCTCAGCCGCAAATTCCCAAGCCCGTCACGCGATTCGGGAAGATCCGCCTTGGTAATGACGATCCGATCAGCGACCGCCGCCTGCTTGACCGCTTCCATATGGGCGTCGAGCGTCGCCATGCCGTTAACGGCATCGACCGTGGTGATAACGCCATCCACCCGCAAAGCCTGCATCAGAACGGGATGCCCCATCACCGCCTGCAACACAGGGGCAGGATCGGCGAGCCCCGTCGTTTCAATCACGATACGCTTTAGACGCTTGATCCGGCCTGTCTGCAGCTGATCAATCAAGCCCGCCAGCGTATCGACCAATTCGCCGCGTACAGTGCAGCACAGGCAACCATCGGATAATTCGATGATGCCCTCGCTCGATTGCTCAACCAGCAGATGATCAATGCCGACATCGCCGAATTCATTGATGATGACAGCCGTGTCGCTCAGTGCCGGGTCCTTCAGCAGCCGGTTCAAAAGCGTGGTCTTGCCGGAACCGAGAAAACCGGTCAGCACCGAGACTGGGATGGCCTGCGCGGGAAGATTCATTGATCAACCGCCTTGATTGGTGACGGCCTGTGCCGCGCGGGGAACAAGGCTCGGCCTGGGCTGTGGCACCGGAACCTGCGAAATGTTGATGACGCCGGGCTTGGGCGCCTGCGCCGCGCCGATAAGACCGACTTGCACCGCCTTGGGCTCTCCCGCCATGGCATGGATATAGGGCGAATTGAGTTTCAACTTGCCCTCGACATCCCGGCCATCCCAGCGGTCGGCAAGCGCCTGTTGGCTGCAGAGCGCCGCGCGCATATCCGTCACCTGCGCCAGATGCGCCCCGTATGGACGAAGCGTCGCCAATGTCTCCGCGCCGGCGCCGGTCGATTGGAACCCTTGGGTGAGAAGCTGCGCCGCCTTTACCGCGCGTGACTCCTGGCTCGGTTCGCCAAGAACCACCGCAAGGATCGTGCGGCGGTTGCGAGTGGCGGTGGCGGCCAGATTGAAGCCCGATGCGCAGACGAACCCTGTCTTCATGCCGTCCGATCCGTCGAACCGGCCAAGCAGAATATTGTAGTTCGCCGTAATCTTCTTGCCTTGTCCGGGATCGATCGCTTCGGTCGAGAAATAATGCGCATATTGTGGAAATTCGCGCCGAATCTGCGTCGCCAGAACTGCAAGGTCGCGCGCCGTCGAATAATTATTGGGGTCTTGCAGCCCGTTCGGATTGGCGAAATGCGTGCCGAACATGCCAAGGCGCTGCGCTTCCGCATTCATCCGCTTGACGAAGCCCGCCTCCGTGCCGCCAATCGCCTCGCCGACCGCCACAGCCACGTCATTGGCCGATTTGACCAGCATGATGGTGAGAGCCGTATCGAGCGTCATCACCGAGCCCGGCTTATAACCCATCTTGCTCGGCGGCTCCTTGGAAGCGTTGACCGTCATGCGCACGGGTGAATTGAGCGTCACCTGCCCGCTCGCCAGCGCCCGGAAGGTAACATAGGCCGTCATCAGTTTCGTCAGCGATGCGGGATACCAGCGCGCAAAGGCGTTCTCCTGCGAAAGAACCTGGCCAGTGCCGACATCCACTACAATCGAGGGAATGGCAACAGCGGGCCGGGCAGGCGAATGCTGAGCGGGCGCGGGCGCAGGCTGGGCAAACGCGGACGAACCCCCGGTTGCCGCAAGGGCGATGGCCATTGTCCAGATTGCCAGAACTCTCGATATGTCACGCGCGCCGTCGAGTTTGAGCATTTGCACCTGTTCCTTGTCTATAAGGGAGACCGGATGAGAGCACACCCGCACCTGTGGCGCCGCCGCACCCGACGCGGGCGACCACCCACATGAGCGGAATTGAACGACGCGCACCCGAACAGGGCTTCACGTCGGGAAACAATGGGCCTATTTATCCCATGTGGCAGGGAAAAGGCAAAGACCATTGTTCCCCGCCCACGAAATCTCATAATGTTTCACGTGTCCCTTCCAAGCCGGAGCCATTGTAAATGCCATTGTTGAACCGCGCCGTCGAAATGCAGCAGGAAGTGTCTGAATGGCGCCGCCAGCTCCATCAGAACCCCGAGCTGCTCTACGATGTGCATGAAACGGCGCGTTTCGTGGCGGAAAAATTGCGGACTTTCGGTTGCGATGAAGTTGTTACCGGCATCGGCCGCACCGGCGTGGTCGGCCTTATTCATGGCCGGCATGGCGAGGGTACCACGATCGGCCTGCGGTCGGATATGGATGCCCTGCCCATCACAGAAACCTCAGCCAAGCCATGGATGTCGAAAACCAACGGTCGCGCCCATGCCTGCGGCCATGACGGCCACATGGCCATGCTACTGGGCGCCGCGCAGCATCTTTGCGAGACGCGCAACTTCAAGGGCCAGGTCGCGGTGATCTTCCAGCCGGCGGAGGAAGGCGGCGCGGGCGGCCTCGCCATGGTCAAGGACGGCATGATGGACCGTTTCGGCATCGAATCGGTCTACGGCATGCACAATCTGCCGGGCTTGGCCGTCGGTTCCTTCGCCATGCGCAAGGGTCCCATCATGGCGGCGACCGACGAATTCACCATCCATATCAAGGGCAAGGGCGGCCATGCGGCACAGCCTCACCGCACCATCGATCCAATCGTTACGGGCGCGCAGCTCGTCACCTTCCTGCAAGGCATCGTCTCGCGCGGCGCCGATCCGCTCGATGCGCTGGTGCTGTCAGTCACCAAGTTCCACGCCGGCGAAGCCTATAACGTCATCCCGGAAACGGCGGAAATCTGCGGTACGGTGCGCACGCTCAAGCCGGAGACGCGGGATTTCGCCGAAGGCAAGATCCGCGATTATGCGGCGGCCATCGCTTCGGCGACCGGCGCGGAAATAAAGGTCAACTATCACCGCAACTATCCCGTGACCTTCAATCATGACGCCGAGACCGATATCACTGCTGATGTCGCGCGAAAGGTTGCTGGCGACGCCCAGGTCAATGCCACGATCCCGCCCATGATGGCGGCGGAGGATTTCTCCTACATGCTCGAAGCCCGCCCCGGCGCCTACATCTTCATCGGCAATGGCGAAACCCCCGGGCTGCATCATCCCGCCTACGATTTCAACGACAACGCCATCCCCCACGGCATCAGCTATTGGGTGACGCTGGCGCAAGAGGCGCTTGCGGCGTAAAATCACAGCCGTATACAGGCTTGGCTAGCGGCGCGAAAATGGGTATGTGTGGCTTGAGCATGATCTTGAAAAGTTAACTAGCTTTTCAGATGAGATCATGCGGCTAAAAAATGTGGTCCCGTAGCTCAGTAGGATAGAGCATCAGATTCCTAATCTGAGGGTCACTGGTTCGAATCCAGTCGGGATCACCAATAAAATCAATATGTTATACAATGATTTATCTGAACAGAAGCTATGCACCGCACCATCAAAAGGCGGTGTCAGAAGCTTCTTAAGCGTCAGTGTTTTCTGTAGATTTTTTATTTTTTTACATCGATAATGACTTGACTCGGCTGATTACCTATATGTCGAACGAATCGATACGCTGCTATTAGAAAGGAGGTAGGTTGTATGGGTATAAACACTCTGCGTGCTGCAAAAACAATCTGCGAATCCAAGAATTGGCAGCTAAGCAATTTGCCGTTGCAAAAGCTCGTCTATCTTTCTCATATGGTGCATCTGGGTATGTATGACCAGCCATTGATAGATGGTACTTTCCAAGCGTGGGATTTGGGTCCTGTAGAGCCAAGTCTTTACGCTAAGGTTAAGGCATATGGTAACAAGCCTATACCAGACATTTTCGGCGTACCCAGTTTCCCCATTGGAAGCACTCAACGTACTGCTATAAATGAAGTCCTCAGGCAGATTGGAGACAGAAGTCCCTCGGTATTAGTTGAAATTACTCATCAACCCCACGGGGCTTGGGCTCAGCATTACCAACGACACATGATGGGTATAAAAATTCCTGATCAAGACATAAAAGGGGAATATGAAAAGCGAATCCGAAGGGCAACATCTAAAAAGAGCGCCTGATTTAATGAAGGGGTTGGAAAATGACGACGATTATCCGTCGCCCGCCCCTACATACGAAGCTATTTCATCACTTCAACAAGATTTAGAGGCCGAGCGGAATTCGCGGAAGGAAGAACGCTTTATTTGGTTCTTCGTTTTAATTCTGGTGCTTGATGTCTTCACATTCAAAGACATGGAAACGTGGTCGGGTCCCCTTATGGTCGGCATATTGGAGATCATCCTCGTAGTCGCCTTAGGCCGGAGATGGAGCATGGATCACATTTATACGATCACTGAGCTCATTATCAACAAATGGAACGGCAAATTCAGGCCAGAATAGCCTCCGTGTTCTGCCTTTCACCTCGCTTCCCCCTTCGTATCATTTGCATGACGAAATCTCCTCGCGTAATGATATCTCCCAAGAACCGGGGGAACAAATGAACCGCAGCGTCTGTTCAAGGCGCGTTGATTTCAGCTGCCGGGTTTTTAACTTTTCGTGGACGCTAAAACAGGGAGATTTTCATGCGTTCGATCATACTGGCGCTTCTTGCCGCCACCGCTCTTGCAACCCCGGCTTTGGCCAAGGACGTGACTGTCGCCGTAACGGCCATCGTCGAGCATCCGGCGCTCGACGCCACGCGCGACGGTGTGAAGGAAGCGCTTGCCGAGGCTGGCTTCAAGGAAGGCGAGAACCTGAAATTCGTCTATCAGTCCGCGCAGGGCAATGCCGCCACCGCGGCGCAGATCGCCCGCCAGTTCGTCGGCGATGCTCCGGATGTGATCGTGCCGATCTCCACCCCTTCGGCGCAGGCCATGGTTTCCGCGACGCGCGATATCCCCGTGGTCTTTACCGCTGTCTCCGATCCGCTCGGCGCGCAACTGGTGAAGAACATGGAGAAGCCCGGCGGCAACGTCACCGGCCTTTCCGATATGTCACCTGTTGCCGATCATGTCGCCTTGATCAAGGAAATCCTGCCCAAGGCCAAGACCATCGGCTTCCTCTATAATCCCGGCGAAACCAATTCAGTCTCGCTGCTCGCCGCCTTGAAGGAAGCCGCCGCGAAGGGGGGCCTGACGGTGGTGGAATCAGCGGCCACCAAGTCTGCCGATGTGCAGGGCGCGGCGCGCGCGCTCGTCGGCCGCGCGGACGTCATGTATGTTCCGACCGATAACACCATCGTCTCCGCGCTCGAAGGCGCGGTGGCGGTGGCGGAGGAAAACAAGCTGCCGCTCTTTGCCGCCGATACGGATTCCGTCAACCGTGGCGCCTTTGCAGCGCTTGGCTTCAACTACAAGGATGTCGGCAAGCAGACCGGCGCCATCGTCGCCAAGGTTCTGAACGGCGAAAAGCCCGGCGACATCCCGGTCACGGTCGCCAAGGGCACCGATCTCGTCGTAAACCTTGCCGCCGCGAAGAAGATGGGCGTGGAACTGCCGCAAGCCGTCATCGACCGCGCGACCAAGGTCATCAAGTAGTAGGAGCATGATCCCGAAAAGTTGCAGACTTTTCGGATAAGATCACGCGGCTAATGCAAGAACTTATGGACATCTGCGCGATAATTTTCCATTGAACGCGGCGGCGAGCCTTTCGCCGCCGCGTTTTTGGTAGCAGCGCCGGGAAACTTTGGGCGCATGGGCCTGCCAGCCCGATACGGAAAGGAAGTCATTTTGAAGGATCGTTCACAGTGAGCCAGATCGCCTTTTGGGGTGCGGTCGAACTGGGCCTCGTCTTTTCCTTTGTCGCGGTTGGCGTCTACCTCGCCTTCCGCGTGCTCGATTTTCCCGATTTGACCGTCGATGGCACGTTCCCGCTCGGCGCCGCCGTGACCGCCGTTCTGATCCTCGCGGGCATCAATGCCTGGGTGGCCGCGGCGGCTGCGATGCTGGCTGGCGCGGCCGGCGGGCTTGTCACCGCCGCCTTGAACCTCCGCTTCCATATCCTCAACCTCCTCGCCTCGATCCTGACCATGACCGCGCTCTTTTCGATCAATCTGCGCGTGATGGGCCGACCAAACGTGGCGCTGATCAATCAGGACACGATGATTTCGCCCTTCTATGGGCTGGGCCTCCCAGATTACTATGTGCGTCCGCTCTTCCTCGCCGTGCTGGTCGCCATCATGGTGCTGCTCGTATGGCGCTTTCTTGAGAGCGACATGGGCCTCGCCATGCGCGCCACCGGCGCCAACCCGCGCATGGCCCGCGCGCAAGGGGTGAGGACCGACCGGCAGATCTATCTGGGCATGGCGCTTTCTAATGCGCTTGTCGCACTCGGCGGCTCGCTCTTCGCCCAGACCAACGGCTTTGCTGATGTCACCGCCGGCGTCGGCACCATCGTCGTCGGCCTCGCCGCCGTCATCATCGGCGAGACGCTGTTCCGCAGCCGCCTGCTGCTGATCGCGCTCATCGGCTGCGTCGGCGGCTCCATCATCTACCGCATCGCCATCCAATTCGCGCTGTCGAGCGATTTCATCGGGCTGCAGGCATCAGACCTCAATCTCGTCACCGCCGTCCTCGTCACCATCGCGCTTGTCTTGCCCCGCCTGCGTCGTGGAGGAGCCGCCAAATGATCGAACTTTCCAATTTGGGCGTTACCTTCGGGCGCGGCACCCCGCTACAGAAACAGGCGTTATCCGGCATTAATCTGACGATTGACGAAGGCGCCTTCGTCACTGTCATCGGCTCGAACGGCGCCGGAAAATCGACCCTACTCGGCGTGCTGGCGGGCGACGTGCTGCCGACTGAGGGCAAGGTCGTCATCGGCGGCCAGAACGTCACCCGCAAGCCGACCGCCGACCGGGCGGGACTTGTGGCGCGCGTGTTCCAGGACCCGCTGGCGGGCAGTTGCGGCGCGCTTACCATCGAGGAGAACCTGGCCCTCGCCGCCGCTCGCGGCAAGACGCGTGGCCTCGCGCCGGCACTCGGCAAGAAGCGCCGCGACCATTTCCGCGAACGCGTCGCCGCGCTCAATCTCGGCCTCGAAAATCGCATGCATGACCGAATGGAGCTCCTCTCCGGCGGTCAGCGACAAGCGCTGTCTCTGGTCATGGCCACGCTCGCCGGCTCCGAGGTGCTGCTTCTCGATGAGCATACGGCGGCGCTCGATCCCGGCATGGCTGAATATGTGATGGAACTCACCCAGTCGCTGGTGCGCGAGAACAAGCTGACCACATTGATGGTGACCCACTCCATGCGTCAGGCGCTCGATTTCGGCACCCGCACCATCATGCTGCATGGCGGCAATATCGTTCTCGATGTCACCGGTGACAACAGGAAGAATCTGAGCGTCGAAGACCTCATCGAAATGTTCCGCCGCGTTCGCGGGCAAAGCCTGGACGACGATGAGTTGCTGATTGGATAATGGTGAATGGTGAATGGTGACGGGAGAGGTTTCTGCTCCGCGTCGGTCAATTGGCTTTTATCCAACCATTGACTATTCACTATTCCCCATTCACTGAATCCAACCATGGCTCAAAGAAAATCCCACGAAGTCGATAGCTTTCTTAAAAGCCCCGCCCGATCGTCATCGGCCATCGTGCTGCTCTATGGGCCGGACAAGGGGCTCGTCAGCGAGCGCGCAGCCGTCTTCGCGCGTTCGACCGGGTTGCCGCTCGATGATCCCTTCGCCGTCATCCGTCTTGAAGCGGACGATATAGACGCCGATCCGGCGAGGCTTGGCGACGAAGCACGCACCATCTCCATGTTTGGTGGCGAGCGCCTGATCTGGGTGCGCAATGCGGCTGGGCAAAAGGGCCTGGCTGAAGCCGTGAAGCATCTGGCTGCGGAGCCGCCGACGGATGCCCGCATTCTCATCGAGGCGGGAGATCTTAAAAAAGGCGCGGCCCTGCGCACGATCATCGAAGGCGCTTCGTCCACCATGGCGTTGCCCTGTTATAGCGATGATTCGCGCGGGATAGACACCGTTATCGATGACGTTCTCTCCCGCGAAGGCCTGCAGATGGCTCTCGACGCACGCCAACTACTGCGCGACAATCTAGGCGGCGATCGTCTGGCCACGCGTGGAGAATTGGAAAAGCTCTGTCTCTATGCCCATGGCAAGGACCGGATAACGATTGACGACGTGCGTGAGGCAATAGGCGATGTCAGCGCGATGTCACACGATGATATCGCCGACGCGATCCTTATCGGCGATATCTCGCGTTTCAGCAGCTCCTTCGACCGGACGGTCAAATCCGGCTCTCCGCTATTCCTTGTGCTCACTGCTACGATGCGGCAGTTCCAGCAACTCCAAATGCTGCGTTATGCCATGGAAGCAGAGGGTAAGAGCGCAACCACCGTTGTAGCCTCCGCCAAGCCGCCGATTTTCTTCAACCGCCGCAAGATTATTGAAACCGCACTTTCTCGCTGGACCGGTGAACGCCTTTCCAAGGCGATGGAGCGGCTGCAGAAAACTGTTTTGGAAAGCCGCCAGAACGCGGCTCTTTCAGTGCCCCTCATCCGACAGGCGTTGCTTGCCCTCACCGTAGAAGCCGCCCGCGCCAGTCGAGGGTAACGAGGCGGCGGGAATTGTTCCGGATACGAATCAGAAAAGGCAGGGTTGGATGCCATTCAACCATGCTATCTTATCAAGACGGATTAAAATCACAGCCTTATGAACTCGCTCCCAGTAAGGCGTGTTGAGAAATGGATTCCAGTACTTGTCACTGGAATCCATTCCTGAACATTCCCGTTTTCACTCTGTGAACAACGTTAAAACCGCATTAACTCTGCAGCCGTCGGCAAACCTCATCAAGCTGCTCCAGTGAGCTATAGCGGATGCGCACCTCGCCGCCCTTTTGGCGATGGTTGATATCAATCTTCATCCCCATCACGTCCGAGAGTAGCTTTTCTAGCGCCTTGGTATCCGCATCCTTCTGGGCCGGCGTTCTTTCCGCCTTCGGCTCATCTGGCCCCTTCCCTTGCGTCTGGGCCAGCGCTTCCGCCTGACGCACGGAAAGCCCCTCGCGCACGATCTGCTCGGCAAGCGCCGCCGGGTTTTCCGCCGTGATCAATGTACGAGCATGCCCAGCTGAGAGCGAACCATTCGTAATCATGTCCTGGACGTTCTGCGGAAGTTTCAACAGTCGCAGCGTATTCGCGACATGACTACGGCTCTTACCGATAACGTTTGCCAAATCAGCCTGGGTGTAACCATGCCCCTCGATCAGTTGCTGATAGCCCGCGGCCTCTTCAACGGGATTGAGGTCAGAGCGCTGGACGTTTTCGATGATGGCGAGCTCGAGCGCGACCCGGTCATCCACATCGCGGATAATGACCGGCAGCTTCGTTAGCCCGACCTTCTGCGCCGCCCGCCAGCGGCGCTCGCCGGCAATCAACTCCCAATAACGATCCGGATGTTCCGGATCCGGACGCACCACGACGGGCTGCACCACACCATGCTCGCGGATCGATTGCGCCAGATCCGACAGCTCGGCCTCGGTAAAGGCACGGCGCGGATTGCGTGGATTGCGACGAATGAACTCGATTGGAACCTGTCGCTCCATCTGAAAAGCGGGCTTTTTTGGCTCGGCCGGCCGATCCATTTCGCCGATCAAAGCCGCCAATCCCCGGCCAAGACGTTTTTTTGAAGGATCTTCGTTCATCTCAAGCACTCACATCTGTTTCGTATTCGAATCAATCTAAATCCAGTTATGCGCTATGGGATAAGTTTTATCCGGCTGCATTAGGATTTATGCTGCCCTTAGCTGCCGCTCGCGCTGAATAACTTCCGACGCCAGTTGAAGATAAGCCTGGCTGCCCGCGCATTTTAGATCATACAAAATTGCCGGCTTGCCATGCGATGGCGCTTCCGAGACTCGCACATTACGCGGGATAACGGTGCGATAAACCTTCTCACCCATGAAGGAGCGCACATCATCCACCACCTGCGAGGCCAGGTTGTTGCGGCTGTCAAACATGGTCAGCACGATACCCTGTATCGACAGTTCCGGATTGAGCGAATTGCGCACCTGGTTGACTGTCTCAAGCAACTGGCTCAAGCCTTCCAGAGCGAAAAACTCGCATTGCAGCGGCACCAGCACCGAGTCGGCCGCCGCCATGGCGTTGAGCGTCAACAGGTTGAGCGACGGCGGGCAATCGACAAGTATATAGCTATATCGCTCGGCCACATGAGAATCGAAGCGGAGCGCATCCCTCAAGCGGCGCGTCCGGTCCGGTGCTTGCGCAATTTCCATCTCGATGCCAAGCAGATCAAGCGTTGAGGGAACGATAAAGAGATTCGGAACGTCAGTCGCAATAGCCGCCTCCTCCACGGTCGAGCCTTGGGTGAGGACATCATAGGAAGAATAATCGCGATTGCGGCGGTCAATACCCAAGCCGGTACTGGCATTGCCCTGCGGATCGAGATCGACGATCAGAACCATTTCTCCAATCGCGGCAAGCGCGGTTGCCAGATTGATAGCCGTCGTCGTTTTACCGACACCGCCCTTCTGATTGGCAATTGTTATGATACGGGTTTGGTTCATCATACTGTCACCCTGGCTTTCGGCTCATGCATTGGAGGCAGTGGCATTCTGTCCGGTCCGACTGTTCTGCCCAATTCTTCTCAAATTGCTGATCTGAAGGATGACTGATCCCTCTCCGATGGCACTTGAATGTTCTATCAGATCATAGTCCCAAGCGTCACGGCTTTCCTCGATTTCTCGACGATATTCCCGGCCTTTTTGAAAAAGCGCGGTAGCACCCTCCTTTAGCCATGGCTCGGCGAGCGAGAGCAATTCCGGCAAAGAAGCAAGCGCACGCGCCGTTATAATGTCCGGTGCCTGAACATTATCCCACATCGCTTCGATGCGGCGGGCATGAACCTGCCCGGGAGCACCCGCTTGCGCTATTGCAGTTCGCAGAAATGCGGCTTTCTTACCGTTGCTCTCCACCAGATCGATTGATGAACCCACCCGTTCTTTCAAGAGAATTGCCAGCACCACACCCGGAAACCCACCGCCCGAACCGATGTCGAGCCATTTCCGCGCATCAGGCGCTAAAGAGAATAGCTGCGCGCTATCGAGAATATGTCGTTCCCAAAGATGCGGAAGCGTCGCAGGCGAAGAGAGATTGATAGCGGAAGACCATTTACGGAAATGTGCCTCGAACGATTCGAGCGATTCGAATGTTTCACGTGAAACAACCGGAACGAGATTCCGCAGCGTCGAGAATCGCTCTCCGTTCATGCGACGTCATGCTCCCGAGTTCCCACCTTCCGGCGCCCATCAGATTGTTGACGGCGCACCTGCGTGATGATCAGCGCCAGGGCGGCAGGCGTCATACCTTCAATCCGCTGCGCCTCGGCAATCGACCGCGGCCTTCTTAGACGAAGCTTTTGCTTCAACTCGTTGGAAAGTCCTGGAACTGCGTCAAACACAAGATCGACCGGGATCAAAAGCTGTTCCTCCCGCTCCATGACCGCAATATCCGCCTGCTGCCGCTCTAGATAAACTGCGTACTGTGCCTCGATTTCAAGCGCTTCCGCGGTAACACGATCGAAAGATTGAATTTCAGGCCAAATCTTCTGCAAGCGCGTGAGGTCGATGTCCGGGTAAGCAAGCATATCGTAGGCGGAGCGGCGGATACCATCCTGGTTTAGATGCAGCCCATGTTTCGCCGCCATGCTTGGCGTCAAGGACAGCTGTTTGGTTAGGTCGCGCGCTGCATTGAGCTCTTTTTGCCGCTCTGCAAAAAGGCTTCTCCGAGTCTCTCCGAGTATGCCAAGCCCATCAGCCAAGGGAGTTAGACGCTGATCAGCATTATCGGCTCGAAGAGAAAGCCGGAACTCAGCCCGCGACGTAAACATCCGATAAGGCTCGCTGACACCGCGCGACGTCAGATCATCGACCATCACGCCAATATAGGCCTCCGTGCGCAACAGAACTGCCGGCTCCACACCTGCCGCCCTCCGCGCTGCATTCAGCCCCGCGAGCAGTCCCTGAGCCGCCGCCTCCTCATAGCCAGTCGTGCCATTGATCTGCCCGGCGAGAAAAAGGCCACGAATTTTTCGCGCCTCGAGGCTGCGCTCAAGCTCACGCGGGTCAATATAATCGTATTCAATGGCATAACCGGGCTGCAGCATGACTACGCGTTCCAGCCCGGGGATAGTCTTCAACAGCGCCACCTGCACCTCTTCCGGCAGCGAAGTGGAAATCCCATTCGGATAAACCGTGTGATCGTCGAGCCCTTCCGGCTCCAGGAATATCTGGTGGCCGTCGCGATCACCGAACTTTACGATCTTATCTTCTACTGACGGGCAATAGCGCGGTCCCACCCCTTCGATCGATCCGGAATACATCGCCGAACGGTGCAAGTTCGCGCGAATGACCGCATGCGTTTCGGGCGTTGTCCGCGTGATCCCACAATCGATCTGCGGCGTAGTGATCCTGTCCGTCATCAGGGAGAACGGTACCGGCTCATCATCCGGCTTTTGCATATCAAGGCCGGCCCAATCTATGGTACGGCCGTCGAGCCGCGGCGGCGTCCCGGTCTTCAATCTTCCGAGCGCAAAGTTACATGCTTTCAGCCTATCCGAAAGGCCAAGCGCCGGCTGCTCTCCCATACGCCCCGCCGGGATCTTCCTTTCGCCAATGTGGATAAGTCCCCGCAGAAAAGTGCCGGAAGTCAACACCACCGCTCTGGATTGAAGCGTTTGCCCATTCATCAGTATAACGCCGGAAACCATCCCATCTTCGACGAGCAGATCGTTCACACCGCCTTCAATGACGGCAAGATTATCCTGATTGGCAATCGCTTGCTGCATTGCCTGGGCATAGAGCTTTCGGTCCGCTTGGGTCCGTGGTCCGCGGACCGCCGGTCCCTTTCTCCGATTGAGCAAACGAAACTGAATGCCCGCGGCATCTGCCACGCGACCCATCAAACCGTCGAGTGCATCGATCTCACGGACCAAATGTCCTTTTCCCAACCCGCCAATGGCCGGGTTGCAGGACATAATGCCAATCGTATCAAACCGATGGGTAACGAGCGCTGTCCGCGCGCCAAAACGAGCAGAGGCCGCCGCAGCCTCGCAGCCCGCGTGCCCTCCCCCTACAATGATTACATCGAATATCTGTGTCATGCCCAAGCTCTATCGCATTTGGCGGGAAATCGGAATCGATTTTTGATGAAATGACGTTTGGTTGAAATCGGTATGGAGCAGACGCCGCTGTGGCAATTTTGGTGAGTCAAGCAAACTTTATGGATTCCACAGATTGTTTCACGTGAAACATTGCTCGGAACGTTGTTCCAATAGTGATGGAAGGCTAGCGGACGGCGGTATTATGCGCTCTGAGTGCTTACATCTTCGTCGCCCTTATCGTCGTTCGGGACGGCGTATGCAAAATGAAAACTCCCGTTCGAAGAAGCGATGCCCTTCCGGCCCTACCTAACTCTATTCCATCCAACTTACAGTGGAAGCCATCGGCATAGGCCCACAGTGACCGTTGAGATTATAGAATGGCGCGCATGCCAAAATGTTTCACGTGAATCATTTGCCGATGCAGAACTGGGAGAAAATCACATCGAGAATATCCTCAACATCCACATCGCCCGTAATTCTCCCTAGAGTCTGGCTCGCACGGCGCAGGTGCTCCGCCCGCAACTCCAAGGACAGCGATTCACCTTCAATTGCCTCGACGATGTTCAGTTTGGCTGCTTCTAAAAGGTTCATGTGGCGGCGGCGGGTGGGCAATGCGTCGCTGATTGTCCCGGCTTTCGCTTCGGCGAACTGCCTGATCGCGTCGATAAGCTCATCGATGCCTTCACCGGATCGCGCTGAAATGCGGTAGTCCAAAGCAGTCTGCATATCAGCACCCGGCAAATCCATTTTATTGCCAATGCGCCAGATTTCCCCTTCTATGTCCGATAGCGCGACCTGTTCCGGGTCGCACATATCTTCAAGCAACAGCACAACATCAGCCGATGCAGCGCGTTCATGGGCGCGTGCGATACCGATCTTCTCCACAACGCTGCTTGCTTCCCTTATCCCTGCCGTATCCGTAACGAAGACCGGGATACCGCCAAGATCCAATTTTACCTCAATCAGGTCACGGGTCGTACCCGCTTCTTCCGATATGATTGCCACTTCGCGACCAGCCAGCTGGTTCAAGAGGCTGGACTTGCCGGCGTTGGGCGCGCCAACGATCGCGACGTGTAGTCCGTCACGGAATATTGATGCTCTTTTTCCATCTGCGAGGTGCTTGTCTATTCGCACGGTCAGGTCATCCATATTCCGCCAGACTTGTTGCGACACGGAACCCGGGACATCAGACTCATCGGCAAAGTCGAGTTCCGCCTCAATGAGCGCGCGCGCCTGCAGCAATTCCTTACGCCAGCCCATATAAAGGCCATGCTGCACACCGGATGCCGCCTGCAAAGCCAGGCGGCGTTGGCTTTCCGTTTCCGCCGCAATCAAGTCCGCCAAGCCTTCGGCAACCGTTAAGTCCATCTTGCCATTGGAGAACGCCCGGCGCGTGAATTCGCCTGGCTCCGCGATGCGGCAGTTCTTGAAACTCGAAAGCTCCGACAAAAACCGATCGATCACTGCCGCGCCGCCGTGCAAATGAAACTCGGCGCAATCCTCCCCGGTGAAGCTGCCCGGACCAGGAAAATAGATGACAAGCCCACGGTCCAGAAGCTCGCTATCTCGCGAATGAAATGAACGGTAAGTCGCCTTCCTTGGCTCTGGCATACCAGACATAATCGTTTCGATAACGAATCGAACATCTGGCCCGGATAAACGGATAACCGCGACACCGGAGGGTAACCGGCCGCTGGAAAGGGCAAAGATCGTATCGCGAAAAACTGACTGCATGTCATTCATCATTCGTTGCGTAAGCGAATCAAATCCCAACCGCGCTATTCAAGCATTGCATTCGACCAAATACGAGAAAGCCCGCGGGTTGATTGCCGCGGGCTATTCCAGTTCATGACATGCCGTGCCGCAAATCAGGTATTCATGGAATCGAAGAACTCGCCATTGCTCTTCGTCTGCTTCAACTTGTCGATCAGGAACTCGATCGCATCGGTCGTTCCCATCGGCGCAAGGATACGGCGCAACACGAAAATCTTCTGCAGATCCTGGCGAGGAACCAGCAAATCTTCCTTGCGTGTGCCGGACTTGAGAATATCCATCGCCGGGAAGATGCGCTTGTCAGCCACCTTGCGGTCGAGCACGATTTCGGAATTGCCGGTACCCTTGAACTCTTCAAAGATCACTTCATCCATGCGGCTGCCGGTATCGATCAGCGCCGTGGCTATGATGGTGAGCGATCCGCCTTCCTCGATATTACGAGCAGCGCCGAAGAAGCGCTTCGGGCGCTGCAGCGCATTGGCATCGACGCCGCCGGTGAGCACCTTGCCGGATGAAGGAACAACCGTGTTGTAAGCGCGACCGAGGCGCGTGATCGAATCGAGCAGGATCACAACATCGCGGCCATGTTCAACCAGCCGCTTCGCCTTCTCGATAACCATTTCCGCCACCGCGACATGGCGTGATGCCGGTTCGTCGAATGTCGAGGAAACGACTTCGCCCTTCACCGAGCGCTGCATGTCGGTCACTTCTTCCGGGCGCTCGTCGATCAGAAGCACGATCAGGTAGCATTCCGGGTGATTGGCCGTGATCGAATGCGCGATGTTCTGGAGAAGGACAGTCTTGCCGGTACGCGGCGGCGCGACGATCAATCCGCGCTGCCCCTTGCCTAACGGCGCCACAAGATCAATCACGCGGGCGGAGTTATCCTTGGTCGTTGGATTATCCAACTCCATCTTGAACCGCTCATCCGGATAAAGCGGCGTCAAATTGTCGAAATGGATCTTGTGACGGATTTTTTCCGGATCGTCGAAGTTGATCGTGTTGACCTTAAGCAGAGCGAAATAGCGCTCACCTTCCTTCGGGCCACGAATCGGTCCTTCTACCGTATCGCCCGTTTTCAAGGAAAATCGACGTATCTGCGACGGCGAAATATAGATATCGTCCGGCCCTGGCAGATAATTGGCATTGGCAGACCGCAGAAAGCCGAACCCGTCCTGCAGCACTTCGACGACGCCTTCGCCAATGATTTCCACCTCCTGCGAGGCAAGCTGCTTCAAAATCGCGAACATCAACTCCTGCTTGCGCATGACGCTCGCATTCTCCACTTCCAGCGTTTCCGCCAAAGCCAGGAGATCAACCGGGGTTTTGTTCTTTAGTTCTTGTAGTTTCATTTCCTGCATAGGTGCGAGGCTCGATTTCAGTGGGAAAGAAGAAGGGCAGTTGTTCGGAAGGAATGGCCATGAGGGTCACGGCCGGCATCGACAGTCTGCGATTCCATAAGGGAGGACCCTACCCATATCCTTTTGTGGAACATGGGACAAGTGCCAAGTTTGGGTTGAGATGGAATTTGTTCTCAAAACGGCTTTACGATGACTAGAATAACGATGACTACCATCAGGACCGCCGGTACTTCATTCATTATGCGCCAATAGCGCGCCGATTTGGTGTTCTTGTCGGCGGCAAAGAGCCGGACAGCCTTGGCAAAATGGCCATGAACAGCCGAAAGCAACACGACCGCAAGAAGCTTGGCGTGCAGCCAACCGCCCGAAAACCCGAAGATCTTCCACGCCATCCATAGGCCCATGATCCATGTCACGGCCATTGCCGGATCGATGATGAAGCGCAGGAGCCGCTGTTCCATCACCTTGAAGGTTTCGGATTGCACCGAGCCTGGCTCCGCGGCGCAATGATAGACGAAAAGGCGCGGCAGATAGAGCATCCCCGCCATCCAGGCGATCACGGCAATTACATGGATAGCTTTGATCCAAGGGTAAGCAGTTCCCGGATTCACGTGAAACATCAGCAGAAGCGCAGCGGCTACAATTGCGATTGCAACGACCGCGCGAATAGCCGCTCTGCCGCCTGATGCGGCTGGATTTCCCGTCGGTAGATTGGTCATATTCTTGCTCCCCTCACCCGTTCAATCATGCGTTCCACGTGGCTGATCGGTGCTTCCGGCGTGATACCATGGCCCAGATTGAAGATCAGTGGGCCTCCGCCCAAATTCTCCAGAATAGCCTCCACTCCCTCATCGAGAGCGGCGCCACCAGCAACAAGCCGCAATGGATCGAGATTTCCCTGCACGGCTCCTTGCCCTTGCAATCCGGCAGCGAACGACAGCGGCACCGTCCAGTCAAGCCCCAGCACGTTCACGCCGGTTCTTTCACGGTAGCCCGCATAAAGCGCCCCCGCCCCTTTCGGAAAGCCGACAATCACGGCTTCGGGATGTATCGCGCGCACCTTTTCCACGATCCGCGCTACGGGCTTCACACAGAACCGTTCGAATGAATGCTCGTCAAGCACGCCGGACCAGGAATCGAATATTTGTACCGCATCCGCGCCTGCATCGAGCTGAGCGATCAGATGATCCGCCGAAGCTTCAGCCAAATCGCCCAGCAATTTGTCGAAAATATCGGGATGGCGATAAGCAAAGAGCCGCGCGGGCGCCTGATCCGGCGTGCCGTGGCCTGCGATCATATAGGTCGCCACCGTCCAGGGCGCGCCGCAGAAGCCGAGCAGCGTCGTTTCATCGGGCAGTTCCGCCCGCAGGCGTCGCACCGTCTCATAGACCGGCTCCAGCTGTTTTGTAGTGCCATCCGTCTCAAGGCGCAGGATGTCCTTGGCTTCTATCGGCGTCATTACCGGCCCGCGTCCTTCCTCAAAGCGCAAATCACGCCCAAGGGCATGTGGAACCACAAGGATATCGGAGAACAGGATTGCGGCGTCAAAACCGAACCTGCGGATAGGCTGTAAGGTAACCTCCACCGCCAGCTCTGGTGTGTAGCATAGATCGAGAAAACTTCCGGCGGTGCGACGCGTCTCCCGATATTCCGGCAGATAGCGTCCCGCTTGCCGCATCATCCAGATCGGTGGCGGAAAGATCGTTTCCCCACGCATCACTCTCAGTGCCTTACGTACCATTATCCCGTCCTTGGCTCGAGTTTCCCCAGCCTCTTCCAAAAATGAAATCTTGAATTTTGGATTCTTCTGATTCTTAGAGTCTGTTTGTTCCGGGGATTAACAACGATGCTGGTTTTCCCCACAGAAAGAGCGATTTCCCAAAAGCGCGGGGACTAAATCACCCACAAAAGCGTAAAAAGCAATGACAAGCAGATTCAGTGAATGAATCGAGAGGCTTGCGCGTAATGGAACAAGCCTTCAGGCTGTGGAGAAGCTGGGGTAAATTGCGCCGGAATATCCAGGCTGGATGCTTCGTCCACATGCCGCTTGGGTGCATTTCCACAGCCGGGCTCGCTGTGGATGACTTGCCAAGTTTCCCCGGGGCTGGCATCCATTGACCTCGATCCCCGGTGTTTACCCACAGTCTTCAACAGGAGCGGCAAAAACTTGGGTGTAAAACCGCTTTCCTACTTCCATCTTCATCTGATTTCAGATGCGACCGGAGAGACTCTCCTTGCCGCGGGACGCGCGGCGGCGGCGCAATATGCCAATGCGCGAGCGATCGAGCATATCTATCCGCTGATCCGCACAGAGAAGCAGTTGCGAAAAGTACTCGCCGATATCGATGCGGAACCGGGTATCGTCCTCTATACGATTGTCGATCAGAAACTCGCGTCGATCATCGATTCAACATGCGCGGCCATGGGTGTGCCATCCGTCTCGGTGCTTGAGCCGGTGCTCACTACGTTCCAGTCCTATCTGGGCGCGCCCGCGCACCGCCGCGCCAGCGCGCAACATGTGCTCAACGCCGATTATTTCCGCCGCATCGATGCGCTTAATTTCACGATGGAGCACGATGATGGGCAATTGCCGCTCGACATGAACGAGGCGGACGTTATCCTGATCGGTATTTCCCGGACGTCGAAGACCCCGACGAGCATCTATCTTGCCAATCGAGGCGTGAAGACCGCCAATATTCCCATCGTTCCCGGCATTCCTATTCCCGAGGCGCTTGTCGCCGCGACAAAGCCGCTGATCGTCGGCTTGATAGCGAGTGCCGAACGCATCTCGCAGATCCGTCAGAACAGAATCATGGGAACCTCGCCCGGCTACGATGTGGAACATTATACCGATCGCGCCAATATATCCGAGGAGCTGACCTATGCCCGCAACATCTGCGCGCGCCATGGCTGGCCGATGATCGATGTGACGCGCCGCTCGATCGAGGAAACGGCTGCCGCTATCCTTGCCCTTCGCCCGCGAAGCCGGTAACCAGATTTAAGCTGAGGAACAGTCATGACGATAGAAATCCTTCTGGCATCCAAAAGTCCGTTTCGCGCCGCCCTCATGAAAAATGCCGGGCTGGCTTTCAAAGCAATCGAAGCGAAGATCGACGAACGCGCCGTGGAAGCGACATTCAACGGCAGCGGCGCCACGCCGGAGGATATCGCCCTGGTCCTGGGAGAAGCGAAGGCGCTCGATGTCAGCTCTCGCTATCCGGATGCGCTGGTTATTGGTTGCGACCAGACCTTGTCGCTGGAGGACGAAGTTTTCCATAAGCCGGCGGATATGGATGCCGCGCGCCGCCAGCTTCTGAAATTGTCCGGCAAGACTCATGAACTCAACAGCGCGGTGGTGATCGCGCGTGGCGGCGCGCCCATCTGGCGGCATGTCGCCGTGGCGCGGATGACCATGCGCGCCCTCGATCCGGGTTTCATTGGCCGCTATCTCGCCCATGCTGGTGAAGCCGCGCTTTCGAGCGTCGGCGCCTATCAGATCGAAGGCCTGGGTCTCCAGCTCTTCGAGAAAATCGACGGCGATTATTTTACAATCGTCGGCTTGCCGATGCTGCCGCTTCTGGCTGAACTGCGCAAAACCGGGGCTATCGATGGCTGAGCCCTTTGAACCCATCCGGGCATTCGTCACCGGTTTTCCCATAAAGCACTCCCGCTCGCCGTTGATTCATGGATTCTGGCTGAATGCGCATGGGCTGCGCGGCTCCTATGAAGCAATAGAAATCGCGCCGGAAAATTTTTCGGTATTCGCCGCAAGTTTGCGGGAAATGGGCTATGCGGGCGGCAATGTCACGATCCCGCACAAGGAAACGGCATTCGCGCTTTGCGAAAGCCACGATACGGCGGCAAGCGCCATCGGCGCGGTCAACACGCTCTGGTTCGAGAATGGCCGGCTCATTGGCGGCAACACCGATGCTTATGGCTTTGCCGCCAATCTGGATGAATTTGCGAGCGGTTGGGACAATGCGGATACAGCGCTCGTGCTGGGCGCGGGGGGCGCCAGCCGCGCCATCGTTCACGCGCTGAAAAGCCGGGGCTTCCAGCAGATCCATATCGTTAACCGCACTCTTTCCCGCGCGACGGAACTGGCGGATCATTTCGGCGCGGGCGTATTCGCTCATTCTTTGGAGAAAGCGCAGGAGCTTGTGCCGGCCTCCGGCGTCATCGTCAACACCACGCCGCTCGGCATGGAAGGCCATGCCGGGGAGGAAATGGCGCTCGATTTCACGAAGGCCGACCCGAAAACGATCGTTACCGATATCGTCTATGTGCCGCTGGAGACGCCATTCCTCATTGCCGCCCGCATGGCAGGTCTGAAAACCGTCGATGGTTTGGGAATGCTCTTGCATCAAGCAGTTCCGGGTTTCGAGCATTGGTTCGGCGTGCGCCCGCGCGTGACGCCGGAGCTGCGCGCCCATATTCTTAGCCATATGGAAAAGGCGTCCAAATGATTATCCTTGGGCTGACCGGGTCCATCGGCATGGGAAAATCGACCACCGCGCAAATGTTCGCCGATGCCGGCATTCCCGTCCAAAGCTCCGATGAAACCGTGCACCGGCTCTATGCCGGTCGCGCCGCGCCGTTGATCGAGGCGGCCTTTCCCGGCGCGACAGCGGAAAACGGCGTGGATAGGGAAAAGCTCTCTGCCGCCGTGCTGGGAAATCCGGAAGCGATGGCAAGGCTGGAGGCCATCATCCATCCCCTCGTCTGGGAAGAACAGCAGGCTTTCCTTGAAAAAGCCCGGGCCGCCGGCGCGGACATGGTTGTCCTCGATATCCCGCTTCTTTTCGAGACCGGCGGTGAAACCCGCGTCGACAAAGTGATTGTCGTTTCAGCCGCGCCGGAAATTCAGCGCCGGCGCGTGTTGGCCCGGCCGGGCATGACTGAGGCCAAGCTTGATTCCATCCTTGCCCGCCAGACGCCGGACGCTGAAAAGCGCAAGCGGGCAGATTTTATTATCGACACCGGCAAAGGTTTCGATGCTGCGCGGGCCGACGTGGCGGAGATCATCCGCCATTTGAGGGAACAGAGCCTTGGATAAGGGCATTGCCGCGCTTGCAAGCGGTCACCCGCTTTTCGTATCTGATGAGCTAAGATTGTTTTTGAAAGTGTGATGCCCATGCGAGAGATCGTATTCGACACCGAAACGACCGGCCTCGACCGGCTTGCGGATCGAGTCATCGAAATCGGCGGCGTCGAACTGGTCAATCGCTTCCCGACGGGCCGCACCTTTCATGTCTATATCAATCCGCAAGGCCGGGCCATTCACCCGGACGCACTCGCAGTCCACGGCATCGGCATAGAGAAGCTTGCCGACAAGCCGGCCTTTCCCGAAATAGTCAATGATTTCCTGAATTTTTTCGATGGCGCCCGGCTGGTCGCGCATAATGCGATGTTCGACCTCGGCTTCATCAACGCCGAACTGGAGCGTGCCGGCCAAGCTCCTATCCCAACGGAGCGGGTGGTGGATACGCTTGCGCTTGCCCGCCGCCGCCATCCGATGGGTCCCAATTCGCTTGATGCGCTCTGCCGGCGCTACGGCATCGACAACAGCCGCCGCACCCTGCACGGCGCGCTCCTTGATTCGGAAATCCTGGCGGAAGTTTATATTGAGCTGATCGGTGGCAAGCAGGCCGCCTTGGGCCTGACGGTCGAGAGCACAAACCGCGGAGCGGGCACGGTCCAGCAGGAAACCATCGTCATCATCGGCGGACGCGATCAGCCGCTGCCTCCCCGTTTGTCGGCGGTGGAAGAGGCGGCCCATGCCGCGCTGGTCGAAAAAATCGGCACGAAAGCGATCTGGGCTAAATTTGCCGCGGATGCTGATGCTGATGCTGATGCTGCGGAATAAAAGCTAACTTCAAAAAAAAGCCCGGTTCACTTTCGGCCGGGCTTTTTCCTATGAGTTGAAAAAACTCAGCTTTTGACAGCTGATTTGGCCTGTTCCTCGGCCATGCGCTGCTGGAACATCTGCGCGAAATCGATTGGGTCGATCATCAGCGGCGGGAAGCCGCCGTTGCGCGTTGCCTCGGCGATGATCTGGCGGGCGAACGGGAAGAGCAGTCGCGGGCACTCGATGAACAGAAGCGGCAGCACGTGCTCCTGCGGGAAGCCCTGGATGTGGAAGGCGCCCCCATAGACGAGCTCGACGTTGAAAAGCACATCTTTGCCCTCGCCGGCGCGCGCGCTCAACGTCAGCACGACATCGAATTCGTTCTCGCCGATCGGATTGGCGGCGACATTGACATTGATGTTGATCGCGGGCGCCTTTTCACGCGGACGCAGTGAAAGCGGCGCGCCGGGGCTTTCGAAGGAAAGATCCTTCACATATTGCGCCAGGATGCTCAGCGAAGGCTCGGAGGCCGCGCCGGAACCGTTGCCATTTTTTGCTTCGCCAGCATTGGAATTCGTTGCGCTCGGCGTTTTTGCCATCGTCTGAGACCTTTTCTCTGGAATGGCCATTATGGCCCTTAACTCAAGATTCGCCCTAACATGTGGGCTTCCATGAGGCAATGGCACAGGAAATTCAAGCTGTGGCTATTCCTTGCCGCCTCGCCAGGGCGAATTGCGATCGGGCTTATGTGAATAATCGTCGGGCGTGAGATCGATGACCTGATCGCGCGGTTTGCTTGTTTGCGGACCCTGCCCGTGGCGCGTAGTCTTCACGGTAACGATGATACGGCTACGAACGAGATACCGCCACACGAAATCGCGAACCGGCGGTATGAACAGCAGAAGCCCGAGAATATCCGTGAAAAAGCCGGGAATGAGGAGCAGGATGGCCGCCACGACCAGCATCGCTCCATGCACCAGTTCCCGGTCGGGAACGCGTCCGGCGCTCGCTTCCGCGCGGATCCTTTGCAGAAGACTGAAGCCTTGCACGCGCAACAGATATAGGCCCAGCATGGCGCCAAGCAGCACGAGGCCGAGGGTCGGAAGAACGCCGATATGGCTGCCGACGATCACGAAGCCTGCGATTTCCACGAATGGCAACGCCAAGAGGATAAGCGCAGTGGGAGAAAATGGCACGGTGATGCTGACCTTTCCGTTGGAAAACGTGATCTGGAAAGAGAATCCTTCCATATCCCCCTAGAATTGGGATCGGCATTTGAATGATGCAACTCATCAGACTATATGTTTTTCAAACTAGATTGCAATTTCGGTGGTGAATCGCGAAACATGCCGGTTCCGATCCCATTGTTGGCAGATGAATTGGCGGGCCTATGGAATTTTTCGATTTCGGGACGATTTTTTTCTTCGTGGCGGCGGTGATCATCTTCCTGCAGCTGCGGAATGTTCTTGGCCGCCGCACAGGCAGCGAGCGTCCGCCCTTCGATCCCTATTCCCCCCGCACGGGAGATCCGGCGAAGGGCGCTCCTAATAACGACAATGGCAATGTTGCCAATAACGACACCGTTGTCGCTCTGCCGCGTCGGACCGATCCGGCGGATAAAAACGCGGCGGCAAAAAACTTTGCCGATATCGACGCGGTCTCGCCCGCGGGCACGCCGCTCAATGAGGGCTTGCGCGCCATCAGCGCCGCTGATTCCTCTTTCGAGCCCAAGCGTTTCCTCGAAGGCGCGAAAATGGCTTATGAGATGATCGTCACGTCTTTTGCCGATGGCGACCGCAAGGCGCTGAAGACCCTTCTCGCCAAGGACGTCTATGAGGGCTTTGTCTCCGCCATCACCGAGCGGGAGGCCAAGGGAGAAAAGCTGAACTCATCTTTCGTCGGCATCGGCAAGGCGGATATCGTCGGCGCGGAAATGAAGGGCAGCGATGCCCACGTCACGGTTCGCATCGTCAGCCAGATGATTTCCGCCACGCTGGACAAGGATGGCAAGGTTATCGATGGCGATCCGGATGCGGTAGTCGAGATCAAGGATGTCTGGACCTTCGCGCGGGATACCCGCTCCCGTGATCCAAACTGGAAGCTGGTTGCGACGGAAGCCGAAGATTGACAGGGGACGATGCTTTCGCGGCTTTTCACGCCCGTGACCTATGCGGATTGTCCGGGCTGGCCTGAGGATGACCATGCAGCCGCCTTTGCGGCTTTCCGCCGCTCAAGCTTTCGTGTGCTGGAAAAGCCTTATCGCAGCGGTGCTCTCGGCATCACGTTTGAAGCGCTCGCGCCTATTTTCACCGCCGCGCGCGCGGATAACGGCAAGGCGCCCCGCGATTTCTTCGAAACGTATTTCCTTCCCTGTCTCATCCAGCCTGAAAATGGCGGAAAGGGCTTCGTCACCGGCTTTTATGAACCGGAAATCACCGCCTCCCCGGTAAAAACCGGGCGATTTCGCGTTCCATTTTATCGGGAACCCGACGATCTTGCAAAAAGCGGGGCCACTGAATATCACGACCGCCGCGCAATCGAGACAGGCGCGCTCGACGGACACAACCTCGAAATCGCCTATGTTGAGCATCGGGTTGATGCCTTCTTCGCCCATGTGCAGGGCGCGGCGCGATTGAATATGCCTGATGGCGCCGTGAAACGCATCACTTATGCCGCGAAATCCGGCCATCCATTCACCGGCCCGGGGCGGACATTGGTCGAGCTTGGCGAATTGCCGGAGCGGCAAGTGACCATGCAATCGATCCGCGCATGGCTCGCCAGAAATCCGCACCGTATCGATGAAATACTCTGGCGCAACCGCTCCTACATTTTCTTTCGCGAGGCCCCTGGTGAGGAACCGGAGCTTGGTCCCATCGCCGCCGCCAAGGTGCCGCTCACGCCGGGCCGCTCCATTGCCGTTGACCGCCTGCTCCATACGTTTGGTACGCCCTTCTTCATCGACGCGTCGGATTTGGGAGCTTTCGAACCCGGCAATCCCACAGGGTTTCGCCGCCTGATGATCGCGCAGGATACCGGCTCTGCCATCATTGGCCCCGCGCGCGGTGATCTTTTTACCGGTTCGGGCGATGCGGCAGGCGAAATCGCCGGCGTAATTCGTAACCAGGCCGATTTTTATGTGCTGGTGCCGCGCGCGCTGTTATAATTTTTACCACCAGGCGGAATCCGCTTGGCGTCGCATAATGCGACAGAATAAAGCAGTGATTCATGACGCCAGGGGACAAAACAACGCAAGACGCCGACGGACCGCTGCGGATGGAAGATCGCATCCTCTGGGAAACCGTCGCGCGCACTGCGAAGCCATTGAAGCAACGCGTGTCCCGCGTGCCGAAGCTGCCCGATGATTTCCATCTATGGGAGGCGGAAATTGGCGGCCAAGAACCGGCTTCATCACCAAAAGCCGGAAAAATCGTCGCGCCAGCCGGGCCGAACTCGAAACCGAAACAGGCGGCAAAGCCCCGCGAGCCCCACCCGATTCATCCACTCGACAGGACCACGCATCGCAAGATCGCCAAGGGCCGGATTGACATCGAGGCGCGGGTCGATCTGCATGGCCTCAATCAACATGACGCGCATGATCTGCTCTATGGATTTCTTCTGAATGCGAGGGGGCGTGGCCTGCGCCATGTGCTGGTAATCACCGGCAAGGGCTCGTCATCAGGCAGTGAAGGCATCTTGCGCCAAGCGGTGCCGCATTGGTTTTCCACGCCCGCCTTCCGCATTCTGGTCAGCGCCTATGAGGACGCCGCGCGAAAACATGGCGGCCATGGCGCGCTTTATGTGCGCCTCCGCCGCGTCGCTTCGGGAGGGGACCGGACATGACGCCCTTCGGCAAGCGCCTGCGTGAACTGCGCGAAGAGCGCAACGTCTCGCAAAAGGAGATGGCGGCGGCGATCGGGGTTTCGGCCGCCTATCTCTCGGCGTTGGAGCATGGCCGTCGCGGCCAACCGACCTGGGACCTTATCCAGCGCATCATCACCTATTTCAATATCATTTGGGATGATGCCGAAGAACTGCAGCAACTGGCGAAGATTTCCCATCCTCGTGTTGTCATCGACACGGCGGGCCTTTCTCCGGAAGCCACCGAGCTCGCTAATCTCATCGCCTCCAGCATTCGAATGCTCGACCGCGAGACGGTTATTTCACTCACCGGGCAGGTCAAGGCGGCGAAAAAACGCCGGAAGAGCATCCGTTCCTAAAAAAGCTCTTTCAGTTCATCGAGCTTGGAATTGACCAGCCAGCCATAATAATTTTCCTGCGGCAGGAGCATCTCTCCGCCGCTCCGTCTGGCGTTTTCGCGGGCGAGCGCGCGGGCGCGTTCGTCAGGATCACCGACATTGTAAAGCGTGGCGGTGATGCCGGGATTCTTCGAAATATCGAAATCCGCGTATTGCCGGTAAGCATCGATCGCGTGCCTCAGCGTCGCCGCCACGTAAGGCAATGTCAGATCGGGGTCCATGATCGTCTTGTAGACCGCATTTCCATCATCCGCGTCGAGCTTCGGCAGGCCGGAAATCCGGTTCACCATGTCCGACATCTGCAGCGCCGTCAGCGGATTGATCTGGCCGAGGCCAAAGGTCTGTCCGGCATAAAAGGGCTGGAAGAAGACCGCGCTGAAACGGTTGTCGGGGTAGGATACGCCATCCACCGTCCTGCCGCGGAACTTCGCATTCCACACGTCTTCGCGGCAATCCCACAGCGAATAGCTATCCTTGAACCCGGCGCAGGCTGAAAACTCCGGCCTTTTGACGAAACTTCCAATGGATTCGCCCTTATAATCGAAGCTCACGCCCCGGTTTACATAGGACATCGCCTTGACGTAATAGGTCTGGAGCCGGTCATAGGCATCGACATTGTAGGTATGCTCGCCGACAATGGCGCCCGCGATATGCAGCGGATCGATGCCATAGGCCGCCGCCGTGCTTTTGATTTTCGCGCGCAGCCTGTTATCCACCGCAAGCAGATTGTAGATCTTGCGATACTTAGCCTCGTAGGTGGTTTTCAGCTCGCGGGTGCGCTTGGCGGAAGCGCCGGGAATATTGGGTTGTTCGGCATTCCGGTTGCCCGAGGGCACCAGCGTGGCCGCAACGGCGCTCTCGCAAGGAACAATGACGAAGATGCTCGCGGCAAGCAGGCCCATGCCGGCGATAAGGGTCAGTCGGCTTTTCATGTCAGCGTGGTCAGCCCCAGCGACGGGCCACCAGGCCCGGAAGTTCGATTGAAGGAAGTCGGGGCGGAAAATAGAAAACCCCCTCGCGCAAGTCGAGGGGGTTTTGCAATTAGTTGCTGGCGATACCGGAAAGACACATGTTCCCTATAGAATGAAGCGCGACAAGTCCGAATTCTTCGCCAGATCGCCCACCGTGTCGCGAACATATTTCGCATCGACGGAGAAGGAGGTTCCCGCCTTGTCGGGGGCGGCGAACGAGATTTCGTCCAGCACGCGCTCCATCACGGTCTGCAGCCGCCGCGCGCCGATATTCTCCACGCTGGAATTGAGGTCAACGGCGATATCCGCAAGCGCATCGATGGCGTCGTCGGTGATTTCGAGCGTCACCTCTTCGGTCGCCATCAGCGCGATATATTGCTTGATCAGGCTTGCTTCGGTTTCTGTGAGGATGCGGCGAAAATCCTCGCGCGTCAGCGCGTTGAGCTCGACGCGGATCGGCAGGCGGCCCTGAAGCTCAGGCAAAAGGTCCGACGGCTTGGAGACATGGAACGCGCCCGACGCGATGAACAGGATATGGTCCGTCTTGATCGGCCCATATTTCGTCGCCACCGTCGTTCCCTCGACCAAAGGCAAGAGATCGCGCTGCACCCCTTCGCGCGAGACGCCCGCGCCAAGGCCGCCATCACGTGCGGCGATTTTGTCGATCTCGTCGAGGAAGACGATGCCGTCATCCTCCGTGGCGCGCAGCGCCTCCTGCACGATTTGTTCCTGATCGAGCAGCTTGTCGGATTCGTCGTTGATGAGGAGGCCGTAGGATTCCTTCACCGTCGTCTTGCGCATTTTGGTGCGCCCGCCCATCGCCTTGCCCAGCATGTCGCTCAGGTTCAGAACGCCGATATTGGCGCCCGGCATTCCCGGTATCTCGAAATTCGGCATCCCTGAAGCGGTGTCGGCCACTTCCACCTCGATCTCCTTGTCGTCGAGCAGCCCGTCACGCAGCTTCTTGCGGAAACTGTCCCGCGTCGCCGGGCTCGCCGTCTTGCCGACAAGTGCGTCGAGCACCCGTTCTTCCGCGTTGAGATGCGCCCGCGCCTTCACCTCCTCGCGCTTCTTGTCGCGCACAAGCCCCATCGCCACCTCGACCAGATCGCGGATGATCTGCTCGACATCGCGGCCGACATAGCCCACTTCGGTGAATTTCGTCGCTTCCACCTTGATGAAAGGCGCGCCCGCCAGCTTGGCGAGACGGCGCGAGATTTCCGTCTTGCCGACGCCGGTCGGTCCGATCATCAGGATGTTCTTCGGCATCACCTCTTCGCGCATCTGCCCTTCGAGCTGCTGCCGGCGCCAGCGATTGCGCAGCGCGATGGCCACGGCGCGCTTGGCGTCCTTTTGCCCGATGAT
Source organism: Paramesorhizobium leguminum (assembly GCF_003217235.1). Classification (GTDB taxonomy): domain Bacteria; phylum Pseudomonadota; class Alphaproteobacteria; order Rhizobiales; family Rhizobiaceae; genus Paramesorhizobium; species Paramesorhizobium leguminum. Next base: position 182,175 of record NZ_QJTF01000005.1, read on the forward strand.
GAAGCGGTCGAGTTCGGATACGATCTCGCGAGGAGAAAAAGTGGTCATGATTTCAAAATTCCAATTCGCTAGAGCATGATCCCAAAAAGTTGCAGACTTTTTGGACAAGATCATGCGGCTAAATGATCCGACCGATGCTCACTTGGCATCGAGGCTTTCGACGATGATATTGCCATTGGTATAGACGCAGATATCGGCGGCGATCTGCATGGCCTTGCGCGCGATATCCTCGGCGTCCGCATCGGTGTCGATCAGCGCCCGCGCCGCGGCGAGCGCGTAATTGCCGCCGGAGCCGATGGCCATCACGCCATGTTCGGGCTCCAGCACGTCGCCCGTGCCGGTCAGCGCCAGCGTCACCTGCGCGTCGGCAACCAGCATCATCGCCTCGAGGCGGCGCAGATAACGGTCGGTGCGCCAGTCTTTGGCGAGCTCAACCGAAGCGCGCATCAGCTGATCCGGGTATTGCTCGAGCTTCGCTTCCAGCCGTTCGAGCAGGGTGAAGGCATCGGCGGTCGCGCCCGCGAAACCTGCGATCACATTGCCGCCCTTGCCCAGACGGCGCACCTTGCGCGCGTTGCCCTTCATGATCGTCTGGCCGAGCGAGACCTGCCCGTCCCCCGCGATCACCACCTTGCCGCCCTTGCGGATGGTGACGATGGTCGTGCCATAGATGGTTGTGGGATTGTGTTCGATCATGAAAAACTCCTGATGGCAGGTCTCCCCCACCCCAGATGGCAGCAGGAATGACCCCTCGATGCGAGTGTATGTATGAACGCGTGAACGAAATGCAAACCGCTGTCGGCTATCTTATTGTTAAAGGATTTGGCAAAGCTGGCTGGCTGTTCTAGAACGCGAGCCGAACAACGAAGGCGGAATGATCATGGCCTCAAGCAGCAACCGCATTGCCTCGGTGGAACGGACGACCAAAGAAACCAGCATCGCCGTTTCGGTCGATCTGGATGGAACCGGCGCGTTCGACATCTCCACCGGGGTCGGCTTTTTCGACCATATGCTGGAGCAGCTTTCGCGCCATTCGCTCATCGATATGACGATCAAGGCCAAGGGCGATCTGCATATCGATGATCATCATACTGTGGAAGACACCGGCATCGCCATCGGCCAGGCCATCTCGAAAGCGTTGGGCGAGCGACGCGGCATCATGCGCTATGCTTCCATTGACCTCGCCATGGACGAAACCCTGACCCGCGCCGCGCTGGATGTCTCGGGCCGGCCTTTTCTCGTCTGGCAGGTGGAGTTTGGAGCGCCCAAGATAGGCGCGTTCGATACCGAGCTGGTGCGCGAGTTCTTCCAGGCGCTGGCGCAGAATGCCGGAATCACGCTGCATGTGACCAACCATTACGGCGCCAACAATCACCATATAGCGGAGACCTGCTTCAAAGCCGTGGCGCGCGCGCTGCGCACCGCCATTGAAGCCGACCCGCGCCAGAAAGATGCGATCCCTTCCACCAAGGGCACCTTGAAAGGTTGATCCCATGGCAAGCTTCGTCGTTATGCAGCCGCCACCGGAAGCAGGTGCGAACGCGGCGGAACGCACGGTTTTCGTTCGCGACGGCTTTTCGCTTCTCGCGCTGATTGTGCCCGTCCTTTGGCTTCTGTTTCATCGCCTCTGGTTCGAGGCAACCCTTATTCTGGCCGTATCGCTGGCGCTGGGGATGGCAGGCCAATATTGGAACATGCCCGGCACCGTGACTGTTTTGATGGTCCTCGTTTCGATATTGGTGGCGCTGGAAGGCAATAATTGGCGGTTGGCCGCATTGCGCCGCCGGGGCTACGCCGAAAAGGGCGTGATCGAGGCGGACGACCGGAGCGAGGCGGAAATCCGCTATTTCGCGGGCGGCGATTTAAGCGAAGAGCCATCCCCCCCAACGCCCGTTGCTCCCACACGCAAGAGACGCCCTGCCCGGTCCGCACCGTCTGGCGGAAGGGTCGGCCTTGTCGGCTACCCCGGAGAGAATTGAACCCTATGCGCGTCGCCATCATCGATTACGGGTCCGGCAACCTTCGCTCCGCCACCAAGGCGTTCGAGCGCGCCGCGCGCGAAAGCGGCATTGCGGCTGAGATAGAACTGACCGCCGATGCCGAGCGGGTGCGGACGGCGGATCGCATCGTCCTGCCGGGCGTCGGAGCCTATGCTGATTGCCGCCGCGGGCTCGGTGCCGTGCCGGGCATGACGGAAGCGGTCCACGAAGTCGCCATTGAAAAAGCCCGTCCCTTCCTCGGCATCTGCGTCGGCATGCAGCTCATGTCATCGCGCGGACTGGAAAAGACGATCACGCAAGGCTTCGGCTGGATCGCGGGCGATGTGCGCGAGATGACGCCGTCGGACCCATCGCTGAAGATCCCACAGATCGGCTGGAATACGATTCACGTGAAACATTCGCATCCCTTGTTCGAAGGCATCGAGACCGGACCGGACGGCCTGCACGCCTATTTCGTCCATTCCTATATGCTCGACGCTGCAAATCCCGGCGATGTGCTGGCGGTAACCGATTACGGTGGCCCGATCACCGCCGCCGTCGCGCGTGATAATATGGCGGGTACGCAGTTCCACCCCGAAAAGAGCCAGGCGCTCGGCCTCGCCCTCATCGCCAATTTTCTGAAGTGGAAGCCATGATCCTCTTTCCCGCCATCGATTTGAAGGACGGCCAATGCGTGCGCCTGAAACTGGGCGACATGGATAGCGCGACCGTCTACAACGCCGACCCCGCCGCGCAGGCGAAAGCCTTCGAGGATCAGGGCTTCGAATGGCTGCATGTGGTTGATCTGAATGGCGCCTTCGCCGGTACAAGCGTCAATGGCGCCGCGGTGGAAGGGGTTCTGAAGGCAACGAAGAACCCGGTGCAGCTCGGCGGCGGCATCCGCACGCTGGAGCACATCGAAAGCTGGCTGGAAAAGGGATTGGCGCGCGTCATCCTCGGCACCGTCGCGGTGCGCGATCCGGCGCTGGTCATCGAGGCCTGCAAGAAATTTCCCGGCAAGGTCGCCGTCGGCATCGACGCCAAGGGCGGCAAGGTCGCGGTCGAGGGCTGGGCGGAAGCCTCCGAGCTCGGGGTTATCGAGCTGGCCAGGAAATTCGAAGGCGCGGGCGTGGCGGCGATCATCTACACCGATATCGACCGCGATGGCGTGCTGTCAGGCATCAATTGGGAAGCGACCCTGGCGCTCGCCGATGCCGTTTCCATCCCGGTCATCGCTTCGGGCGGCCTCGCCTCGATCGAGGATATAAGGCGTATGACCATGCCCGATGCGCGAAAGCTTGAAGGCGCAATCTCCGGCCGTGCGCTTTATGACGGGCGGATCGATCCCAAGGAAGCGCTGGAAATCTTGAGGGAAGCGGCATGACTCTCAAAGCCCGCGTCATCCCCTGCCTCGATGTGAAAGACGGCCGCGTCGTCAAGGGTGTCAATTTCGTCGATCTGGTCGATGCCGGCGATCCGGTCGAAGCGGCGAAGGCCTATGATGCCGCCGGCGCGGATGAGCTCTGCTTTCTCGACATCACCGCCTCCGTCGATAATCGCGAAACGATTTTCGATGTGGTCGCCCGCACTGCGGAACAGTGCTTCATGCCGCTGACGGTCGGTGGCGGTGTGCGCGCCGTCGCGGATATCCGCAAGCTGTTGCTCGCCGGCGCCGACAAGGTGTCCATCAATACGGCGGCGGTAAAGAACCCGGAATTCGTCGCCGAGGCCGCCGACAAGTTCGGCAACCAGTGCATCGTGGTGGCAATCGACGCCAAGAAGGTGTCTGGATCCGGCGAGACCGACCGCTGGGAGATTTTCACCCATGGCGGACGCCAGGCGACGGGTATCAATGCCGTTGAATTCGCCCAAAGGGTGGTCGATCTCGGTGCGGGAGAAATCCTGCTCACCTCGATGGACCGCGACGGCACCAAGGCCGGCTACGATATCGCGCTGACACGGGCGGTTGCCGACGCCGTGCGCGCGCCCGTTATCGCTTCCGGCGGCGTCGGCGACCTCGACCATCTGGTGGCGGGCATTCGCGACGGCCATGCCACGGCGGTTCTAGCCGCATCGATTTTTCACTTCGGAACCTATACCATCAGCGAAGCGAAGCGCTATATGACGGAAGCGGGAATTCCCATGCGGCTCGACCCGGTCGCATGATCGATAGCTTGCGTTTCCAGCCCGCACGGGAGGACAGATGACTGATTTCACCCTGAAGGATCTGGAGCGTATCGTGGCGGAGCGCGCCAGCGTCACGGACGGCTCATCCTATACGGCGAGCCTGATTGCCAAGGGCATCGGCAAAGCCAGCCAGAAGCTGGGCGAGGAAGCCGTCGAGACAGTGATATCAGCCGTGTCCGGTGACAAAGACGGCGTTGTCAATGAAAGCGCCGACCTTCTCTATCATCTCATGGTCGTCTGGAAGATTTCCGGCATCGAACTTTCCACCGTTCTGACTGAACTGGAACGCCGTACCACGCAATCCGGCCTCGCGGAAAAGGCCGGACGCACGGCGTCTTAGAGAGCGCGGCTCCCATGTGGGAAACAATCGATCAGCTCAGCCCCAGCAAATATTCGCCCTATCGCCTGTTTTCTGCGGATGAATGGGCGGAGTTCCGCGCCGACACGCCGCTGACTTTGACCGCCGAGGAGGTCAAGCGGCTGCGTTCGCTGGGCGACCCGATCGATCTCGACGAGGTGCGGCGTATCTATCTCTCGCTATCGCGGTTGCTTTCAGCCCATGTCGAGGCGAGCCAGCTTCTATTCCGCCAGCGCCAGCAATTCCTGAAGATGGACGATGCGGTGAAAACGCCGTTCATCATCGGCGTCGCCGGTTCGGTCGCGGTCGGCAAATCGACGACGGCACGTGTGCTGAAAGAGCTTCTCGCCCGCTGGCCATCCAGCCCCAAGGTCGATCTGGTGACGACCGACGGTTTCCTCTATCCCAATTCCGTCCTGCGCTCCCAGAACCTGATGGAGCGCAAGGGTTTTCCGGATAGTTACGATGTCGGCGCGGTGCTGCGCTTTCTCTCATCTATCAAGGCAGGCATGAGCAATGTCCGCGCGCCTGTTTATTCGCACCTGACCTATGATGTGGTGCCGGGCGAATATATCACCATCGACCGCCCGGATATCCTCATTTTCGAAGGCATCAACGTGCTTCAGGTGCGTGACCTGCCCGAGGATGGCAAGACGGTGCCGTTCGTTTCCGATTTCTTCGATTTTTCAATTTATATGGATGCGGAAACTGCTGAAATCCGCAAATGGTACATCGACCGCTTCATGCGACTGCGCGAAACGGCCTTCCGTGACCCGCAATCCTTCTTCCACCGCTATTCCCAGCTTTCCGATGACGCGGCGCGCTCCATCGCCGAAGGATTGTGGAACAACATCAATCTGAAAAATTTGAAGGAAAACATCCTCCCCACCCGCCCGCGCGCCGATTTGATCCTGCGCAAGGGCGCCAATCATTTTGTCGAGGAAGTGGCGCTGCGGAAGATTTGAGCTTATTTGAAGACGCCAAGCGCCCTCGCCCTTCGAGGCTCGCTTCGCTCGCACCTCAGGATGAGGGCTACTGAAACGCCGACGCTCAAGTAGCCCTCATGGTGAGGCGCGATTGGAGCGAAGCGGAATGAGCTCGAACCACGAGGGCGCTTGGCTCCCGCATCTAAACCTTCGTCACCCGCCGCAAAGTCAAATTGATCCGCCCGCCATTTTTCAACAATGTCGAAGTCCCCGGATAAATCCGGTCGACGCCGTGAAAGGCAAGGCGCGCCTCGCCGCCGAGAACCACCACGTCGCCGCTTTTGAGCTTGAAGGATTGCGTCGGGTCGCCGCGCTTCGTACCGCCCACCCTGAAAAGGCAAGCATCGCCCAGCGAAACCGAAACAACCGGCGCGGCGAATTCGCTTTCGTCGCTATCTTGATGCAGGCCCATCTTCGCCTTGTCCGAATAAAAATTGATGAGACAGGCCTCCGGCGGGTGCGGATACCCGGATACCTCGCGCCAAAGCGTCAGGAGTGTATCGGGGATTGCAGGCCATGGCTCGTCCGTCACCGGATGCGTCGGCTGATAGCGATAGCCGCGCTCCTTGTCCGTCACCCAGCCGAGCGAGCCGCAATTGGTCATGCGGACGCTCATTTCCTTGCCGGTCTTCGGCATGGCGGGAATGTAGAGCGGGGCATCGGCGACGATGGCGCGGATCGTCTCGACCAAGGCTTCCTGGTGACCACGGTCGAAATAATCGGGAAAATAGCGAAATCCGTTCGGCAAATCGGGCATGGCTAATCCCCCGTCACTCTGCCGCGCATCTTCTTGATGCCGGACCGGCCGGATTTCGCCTTGAGCCGCCGTTCCACCGCGCCTTTCGATGGCCTTGTCTTCTTGCGCGGCGGTGGCGGCGGTTCGGCGGCCTTGGCGATGAGCGCAATGAGACGCTCCCGCGCATCCTCGCGATTGCGCTCCTGCGTGCGGTGACGGCTGGCCTCGATGAGGATATCGCCCTCCTTGGTAGCCCGCTGTCCGGCAAGCGTGACGAGACGCTGGAACACCTCCTCCGGCAATCCCGCCTGCCCTGCCCTGAAACGCAATTGCACGGCGGTGGAAACCTTGTTGACATTCTGCCCGCCTGGACCGCCCGCGCGAATGAACGCCTCCTCGAGATCGTCCTCGTGGATGAAAATGCGGGCATTGATGCGGATCAGGCGGCGATTCTCTTCCATGGAGAGAATATAGCAAGAAAGCGGGCGATTGGCGCCCCTCCCTACCCCTTGCGGGAAGGGTGGCCCGAAGGGTCGGGTGGGGGTGGTGACGTTTACGCCACCGTCTCCAGCAAAGCGCATCCGTCATCACCCCCATCCGCCCGCTAACGCGGGCACCTTCCCCGCAAGGGGGAAGGAGAGAGCCAGGCTTACTCGGCCGCGAGCGCCAGCCCGGGAGCGGCACCCCTTACCTCGCCATCGACGTGGCTTTCGAATTTCGCGAAATTGGCGATGAACATTCCAACGAGCTTTGCCGCTTGGACATCATAGGCCGCCTTGTCGGCCCAGGTGGAGCGTGGGTCGAGAATGGCGCTATCGACGCCGGGAACAGCCACCGGCACCGCGAAGCCGAAATTCGGATCTGTGCGGAACGCGGCGTTCTTCAAGGAGCCGTCGAGCGCCGCGGTCAAAAGCGCGCGCGTCGCCTTGATCGGCATCCGGCTGCCCGTGCCATAGGCGCCGCCCGTCCAGCCGGTATTGACCAGCCAGCAATCGACATTGTGCTCGGCGATGAGTTGGCGCAGCAGATTGCCGTATTCCGACGGATGGCGCGGCATGAAAGGCGCGCCGAAGCAGGTCGAGAAGGTCGCTTCCGGCTCGGTGACACCCTTTTCCGTTCCCGCCACCTTGGCGGTATAACCCGACAGAAAGTGATACATGGCCTGCGCCGGCGTCAGCCGGGCGATCGGCGGCAGCACGCCGAAGGCGTCCGCCGTCAGCATGATGATGTTTTTGGGCTGCCCTGCCTTTCCCGTGGCGCTGGCATTGGGGATGAAATCGAGCGGATAGGCGCAGCGCGTGTTTTCGGTCAAGGAGCCATCATTGAAATCCGGCACGCGGGCCGCGTCGAGCACGACATTTTCCAGGACCGTGCCGAAACGCTGCGTCGTGGCAAAGATTTCCGGTTCCGCTTCAGCCGAAAGCCGGATCGTCTTGGCGTAGCAGCCGCCCTCGAAGTTGAACACGCCATGCTCGCCCCAGCCATGCTCGTCGTCGCCGATCAGCGTGCGCTTGGGATCGGCGGAAAGCGTCGTCTTGCCGGTGCCGGACAGGCCGAAGAACACCGCCGTATCGCCATCGGGCCCCTGATTGGCGGAGCAATGCATCGGCATGACGCCCTTGGGCGGCAGGATGTAGTTGAGCGCGGTGAAGACGGATTTCTTCATTTCGCCGGCATAGGAAGTGCCGCCGATCAGAACGATCATGCGCGTCAAGTCGACCGCGATCACCGTTTCGCTGCGGCATCCGTGCCGTGCCGGATCGGCGCGGAAGGACGGCAGGTCGATGATGGTCATTTGCGGCACGAAGGAGGCAAGCGCGGCGGTATCCGGGCGGATCAGCAGATTGCGGATGAACAGCGAATGCCAGGCATATTCGGTGATGATTCGGGTTCTAAGGCTGTGATCCGCATCGGCCCCGCCGATCAGATCCTGCACGAAGAGTTCCCTGCTTTTGGCGTGCTCGATAAAATCGGCGTGGAGCATGTCGAAAGCCTCTGGGCTCATCGCCTTGTTGTTGTCCCACCAGACCTGGCTCTCGGTATTGGCGTCGCGTACGACGAACTTGTCCTTTGCCGACCGGCCCGTATGCTGCCCGGTGCGGGCGACAAGTGCGCCATGGGCGGTGAGTTCCGCCTCGCCTCGCCGGATTGATTCTTCATAGAGTTCAGCCGGTCCAAGATTGTAAAAGACTGCGGAGATGTCCTTCAGGCCTGAACTGTTTATCGAAGCGGCCGCATTGCGGATGCCGGTCTCTTTCATTGTCTCTCCGCCATTCTGTCCAAAAAGGGTTGATAAAAGCCGCCTTGAGAAAACCAAAAGGCCGCCTTAAATTTTTTGACATCAGAAAAGGCAAATGATTTCAAATGAATAATCGATTTAAAAAAATTCAAAGACAATTAAATCGTTTAAAAATACGCGATGAGGGTGGTTTTTGAAACAAACAACCAAGGCGAGTATTAGCTGCAAGATTTGTTTTCCGGGCGGAAAAAGTGCTATGCCACATTTTGTACCGAATTTGTCCTGCACAAGCGCGTTGGGTAAAATCGAAGTTTGCCGACTGGTTTGATGCTTAAGGAGAGGCGCCATGAGGGAGATACCAGCAATGCAGACGATTGCGCTCGTTGATGACGATCGCAACATTCTGACCTCGGTTTCCATTGCGCTGGAATCGGAAGGCTATCGGGTCGAAACCTATACGGATGGGGCATCCGCTCTCGACGGTCTGGCGGCGCGTCCGCCCAATCTGGCGATTTTCGATATCAAGATGCCGCGCATGGATGGCATGGAACTTCTGCGCCGCCTGCGCCAGAAGTCGGATCTTCCCGTCATTTTTCTGACCTCCAAGGACGACGAGATCGACGAGCTTTTCGGGCTGAAGATGGGCGCGGACGATTTCATCACCAAGCCGTTCTCGCAACGCTTGCTGGTCGAGCGCGTCAAGGCGGTGCTTCGCCGCGTCGCCGCGCGCGATGGCACGGGCGTGAAACCGGTCGGCCAGCAGGCAAAATCGCTGGAGCGCGGCCAGCTTGTCATGGATCAGGAGCGTCACACCTGCACCTGGAAGGGCGAGCCGGTGACGCTGACCGTCACCGAGTTCCTCATCCTCCATTCCCTGGCACAGCGCCCGGGCGTGGTGAAAAGCCGTGACGCGCTGATGGATGCGGCTTATGATGAGCAAGTATATGTTGATGATCGGACCATCGATAGCCATATCAAGCGTCTGCGCAAGAAGTTCAAGTCGGTTGATGACAGCTTCGAGATGATCGAGACGCTCTATGGAGTAGGCTATCGCTTCCGCGAGGCGTGATCGTCTTTTCGCAAAGCGGGGGCTGAACGAGAATGGTGGCGCAAACTGAGAACAATGCCGGCACGGATGTAAGCAGGGAACGGCGCGCGCGCCGGCAACGCTCGCTGCTTATGCGCCGGCTGTTGTCACCCGCGCGCGATCTGCTCGGCCATTATCTCTTTTCCAGTCTCACCCGGCGCATCCTGTTTCTCAATCTGGCGGCGCTGGCGGTGCTGGTTGCCGGCATCATGTATCTGAACCAGTTCCGGGACGGTCTGATCGACGCCAGGATCGAAAGCCTGATGACCCAGGGCGAGATCATTTCCGGCGCCATTGCCGCCTCTGCCACCGTCGATACCAACGCGATCACCATCGATCCCGAAAAGCTGCTCGAATTGCAGGCGGGCCAGAGCATAACCCCCTCCCCTGATTCGCCTGAGAACTGGGAGTTCCCCATCGATCCGGTGGCGGTCTCCCGCTTGTTGCGGCGTTTGATCTCGCCCATCAGCACGCGCGCCCGCATCTATGACACCAACACCATCCTGCTGTTCGATTCGAGCCAGCTTTATTCCAGCTATCCCGGCGGCAAGGTTTCGGGTGGTCAGGTGCTGCGCTATGAGCTCCCCCCAATCGCGACCGAGGAGCCTGGAGTATTGCAGCGCTTCAGTGGCTGGGTCAGGCATTTCTTTGAAGGCGGCGGCGGCCTGCCGCTCGATCAGGAGCAGCCGGGTGGCAGCGGTTCGGCTTTCCCGGAGGTGGTCAAGGCCCTGACCGGTTCCCCTGTCGCGGCGCGGCGACGCAACGAACAGGGCGAACTGGTGGTTTCCGTCGCGGTCCCGATTCAGCGCTCGCGCGCCGTGCTCGGCGTGCTCATGCTCTCGACCCAGGGCGGTGATATCGACAAAATCGTTCAGGGCGAGCGCAACGCCATCTTCCGCGTCTTCGCGGTGGTGGCGGTGGTGATGGTCATATTGTCGCTGTTTCTGGCTTCCACCATCGCCAATCCGTTGCGCAAGCTTGCCGCCGCCGCTGATCGCGTACGCCACGGTGTCAAGAATCGCGTGGAAATACCGGACTTCTCCGACCGGCAGGACGAGGTGGGCCATCTTTCGACGTCGATCCGCGATATGACCAATGCGCTTTACGCCCGCATCGAGGCGATCGAGAGTTTTGCCGCCGATGTGAGCCATGAGCTGAAGAACCCCCTCACCTCGCTCAGAAGCGCCGTCGAAACGCTGCCGCTCGCCAAATCGGAGGAATCGCGCAAGCGCCTGCTCGATATCATCCAGCATGACGTCCGCCGCCTCGACCGGCTCATCACCGACATCTCCGATGCCTCACGCCTCGACGCCGAGTTGGCGCGCGAGCAGGCGGAAAGGATCGACCTCAAGGCGCTGCTCACCAACCTTGTTTCCACGGCGCAAGAGGTGCAGCGCAACAAATCGGGCACGAAAATCGAATTGCAGGTCGGCAAGTTGCCGACGGGGCGCAAGGGCTTCTTCGTGTCCGGCCACGATTTGCGGTTGGGCCAGGTCGTCGCCAATCTGGTCGAAAATGCGCGCTCCTTCGTGCCGGAGGATACCGGCAGCATCAAAATCATTCTCAATTACGTCGGCAATCGCATTCGGGTTCTGGTGGAAGACAACGGTCCGGGTATCGGCGCGGAGGATATCGAGCGCATCTTCGAACGTTTCTACACGGACAGGCCCTCAGCCGAGGCCTTCGGCCAGAATTCGGGTCTAGGCCTTTCCATCAGCCGCCAGATCGTCGAGGCGCATGGCGGCACGTTGGTGGCGGAGAATATCGTTGATCCCGCGCCGCCAGGCGCCGCTGTGCCCAGTCATTTGCTTGGCGCCCGCTTCATCGTCGATCTCCCCGCCGGATGATGACGGCCATGCATGGCCCCGATGAGAATATCCGCGAGAATATCCATGCCACAGCGCTTCTGGTTGCCGATCGCGGCGTCCTGATATCAGGCGCGTCGGGAACAGGCAAATCCGGACTGGCGCTGGCGCTCATCAATGCGCGGCTTCTTAGCGGCGGCTTTGCCGCGCTGGTGTCCGACGACCGCACCATCTTGCGGGCTGCCAACGGCCGGCTTCTGGCTTCTGCACCAGAGACGCTTGCCGGTGGCATCGAGGTGCGCGGCGCGGGGCTGTTCTGCATGGCGCACGAAAAGCAAGCCGTCATCCATTTGGTCGTAGATCTCGTTTCGGCCATTGAGGCCGTTCGCTATCCGGATGAGGCGAAACGAACGCTTTGCGGCGTGACGCTGCCTCGCCTCGCCCTTCCCTCACTCGCGTCCGCAGAAGCCAACATCCTTATGGCCTGCCAGGCAATAGCGGCCGCACTTTTCATGCAGCCATGGCCACATGCTTGATCTCGAAATTTTGGCAGACTTCTTTGATTAAGATCGAGCGACTGGCGGATTAAGGATAACACGTGGTGAATCGTCCCTCGCCTTGCTGCGATGCGGCATATCGGCTAAATCAAGGCAGTGGCCGGATTTTTCGCTTGATATCACATTTCCGGCTGTCAAGATGTGCAACCTGCCGGGGATTGGGTGTGGCCCGGCGGTCAGAAGCGCTGGCGGGGTGTTTCATGCCGATGCAGCGCATGACGGGAGCAATTTGAGAATGATCGGACTCGTGCTTGTGACGCACGGAAGGCTGGCCGAGGAGTTTCATCATGCGGTCGAGCATGTCGTCGGTCCGCAGGAGAACTTCGAAACGGTTTGCATCGGCGCGGAAGACGACATGGAACAGCGTCGCCGTGATATTGTCGATGCCATAGTGCGCGCCGAAAAGGGGCAGGGTGTCATCATCCTGACCGATATGTTTGGCGGAACGCCTTCCAATCTCGCCATTTCGGTCATGAAACCGGGAGAAATCGAGGTGATCGCCGGCGTCAATCTGCCTATGCTGATCAAGCTTTCGAGCGTCCGCGTTGCGGGCGACATGCAGGTGGCGTTGCGTGAAGCGCAGGAGGCCGGCCGCAAATATATCAACGTAGCAAGCCAGGTTCTTACGAGCCAGATTCCGGCGGGGAAGTAACCGGTCCATGCATTCAGCCATTTCTCTGACTGGAACCTATGACGAGGCGACGGCGCTCCGGCGCTCTTTCGAGATTGTCAACATACGCGGCCTCCATGCCCGCGCATCGGCGAAATTCGTCCAGCTCGTCGATGGTTTCGATGCGCATGTCCGCGTCGAGAAGGATGGAGCCGTTGTCGGCGGCACCTCGATCATGGGCCTGATGATGCTGGCCGCCTCGCCTGGCTGTTGCATCAACGTCAGCGCGTCGGGGCGTCAGGCCGAAGAGGTGCTGGATGCCTTGGGTGAACTGATCGCCAACAAGTTCGGCGAAGAAGCCTGACGGGCATGTCATCCGCCTCCGCGCCGGCAAGTGGTCTTTCGTCGCCTGTTGCGGTCTTCGATGCCGGCATCGGCAGTTACGCGCTGGTCGAGCGGATACGCCGGGCACAGCCCAAGCGCGACATCATTTATTTCGCGGATCGCGCCCGCTTTCCTTACGGCGCCAAATCGCGTGACCAATTGCTGCCGATCATGAGCGATACGATCGATTATCTGATCGGTTTGGGTGCGGCAAGCATAGTTCTGGCTTCGAACGCGCCATCGATCATGGTCCTCGATGCCCTGAAAGACCGTTTTGCCGTGCCTGTCTATGGAGTCAAGCCTCCTCTGCGTGAGGCCCTTGCTGCAAGCCGTAGCGGACAAGTGGGCGTCATGGGCGTGCGTTCCATGATTGAAAGCGTGGAACTGAAGCAATTCGTTCGCAGCCAGACATCCCGGTCCGAAATGGTAGCTCTGATTAACGGTTCGCCGATGGTCGAGCTGGTGGAAAGCGGAGCTTTTCTTCTGGAGCCGGGGGGCGCTCTGGAAAAGGTCGGTGCATTTTGCGATAATATCGCAAGAGCCTATCCGGGCATCGATGTTCTGACCCTTTCCAGCACCCATCTGCCTTGGCTTCGTTCCTTTTTCGAAGAGGCTCGCCCCGGCTGGCGTTTCCTTGATCCCGCCGATGATGTCGTCGCAACTCTGCCTTCGCCCCAAGGTGGGTCGGGCCGTACGGTTGCGCTTGTGACCGAATGCGATGCCTACCCTGTTGCAGGCTTCCGCGAGATGCTGAAAAAATTGGCCATAGATTTACCTTTGGCCATCGTTAATCCTGCTATCGCTTAGATGCAACGATATGCACGCATAAAGATTTCTTTATGTTCCATTGTGCGTTTCTTGCCAATCTGCTACCCAATGGTAACACGGAAACCGGCCATCGCGCCCTGCCTTAGCATTCTGAATTGTTCGAATTGGAGAACCGGGAATGACCACTAAACAAGATTTCGTCGTCAAGGATTTGGGCCTCGCGGATTGGGGCCGCAAGGAAATCGTCATCGCTGAAACCGAGATGCCGGGCCTGATGGCCGCGCGCGATGAATTCGGCGCGTCGAAGTCGCTCAAGGGCGCGCGCATCTCTGGCTCCTTGCACATGACGATCCAGACCGCTGTTCTCATCGAGACATTGCAGGCGCTGGGCGCCGATGTGCGCTGGGCTTCCTGCAACATCTTTTCGACACAGGATCACGCCGCCGCGGCGATTGCCGCCACCGGTACGCCGGTCTTTGCCATTAAAGGCGAGACGCTGGAGGAATATTGGACCTATACCGACCAGATTTTCCAATGGCCGGATGGCGCCCCCACCAACATGATCCTCGATGATGGTGGCGACGCCACGATGTATATTCTTATCGGCGCGCGCGCCGAGGCAGGTGAGGACGTGCTCTCCAATCCGGGCAGCGAGGAAGAGGAAATCCTTTTCGCGCAGATCAAGAAGCGCATGGCCGAGACACCGGGCTTTTTCACAAGGCAGCGTGACGCGATTCTGGGCGTGACGGAAGAGACCACTACCGGCGTTAACCGTCTCTATCAGCTGCAGAAGAAGGGCCTGCTGCCCTTCCCGGCGATCAACGTCAATGACAGCGTCACCAAGTCGAAATTCGACAATAAATATGGCTGCAAGGAATCGCTGGTTGATGGCATCCGCCGCGGCACCGATGTGATGATGGCCGGCAAGGTGGCCGTCGTTTGCGGTTACGGCGATGTCGGCAAGGGTTCGGCCCAGTCGCTTCTCGGCGCTGGCGCGCGCGTCAAGGTCACGGAAGTCGATCCCATCTGCGCATTGCAGGCAGCGATGGACGGCTTCGAAGTGGTCACGCTCGATGATGCGGCGCCGACCGCCGATATCGTCATCACCACGACCGGCAACAAGGATGTCATCACGCTTGACCATATGCGCAAGCTGAAGGACATGGCGATCGTCGGCAATATCGGCCATTTCGACAACGAGATCCAGGTCGCCGCATTGCGCAATCTGAAGTGGACCAATGTCAAGCCGCAGGTCGATCTGGTCGAGTTTCCGGATGGCAAGCGCCTGATCCTGCTTTCCGAAGGCCGCCTCCTCAATCTGGGCAACGCCACGGGCCATCCGAGCTTCGTCATGTCCGCGTCCTTCACCAACCAGGTGCTGGCGCAGATCGAGATTTTCACCCGCCGCGAGAACTATCGGAACGAGGTCTACGTTCTGCCGAAACACCTCGATGAGAAGGTCGCGCGGCTGCATCTGGCCAAGCTCGGGGCCAAGCTGACCACGCTTTCGGATGAACAGGCAGCCTATATCGGCGTCACGCCGCAGGGGCCATTCAAGTCGGAGCACTACAGGTATTAACCATAGCTTAAAAATCTACAACATGTGGGTGCCGGGTGGTTGACAAACTGCCCGGCATTTATTTTTGCGCTTCGCCTCCTTCACGGCGATTCCCTTGAGGGGTATTTTGGTGTGATTCGAGTACGCGCATGATCCCGAAAAGTTGCAGACTTTTCGGATAAGATCATGCGTTTGAAGGCAGCATGATCCCGAAAAGTTGCAGACTTTTCGGACAAGATCATGTGTTGACAGCAAGCATGATCAGGAAAAGTCGCGGACTTTTCGAATGCGGTATGCGGCAGAATAGACTCTAATCGAGGCGGCGGAGAGGATTTGGTATGCGAGGGATGGTTTTGCGGCAGAAGGTGCTGCAGGCGGGCGTTTCCGCTCTTGCGCTGTTGCCTGTGTCCGCATGGGCTCAAATTTCTGAGCCGATGACCAAGATTTCCATCCCCTTTGGCGCCTCGCTCGGCACGTTCGAGGTCATTCAGTTCGCCATGTTCCTGGGCGCCATGGGCGCCGCGCTGCTTTCGGCCGGCTGGCTCATCCGTGATCGCGGCAAGATCGCCGAGGAAAATGTCACGCTCCGCGCCAAATTTGCCGATTTGAGCCATGCCGCCCAGCGCAGCGAAGCGCTTCTCAATCTGAAGGATCAGCGCATTGTCGTCTGGGATGGCAGCGACAGGAAGCCCGAAGTGGTTGGCCTCCTGCCCGGAACAAGCGGCGCTCCGCGGGATCGCGCCGGGTTCCTCGCCTTTGGGCGCTGGCTGCGCCCCGAGTCCGTTGCGGCGTTCGAGCGCGCGGTCACCGGTCTGCGCGATCAGGCGCAGTCCTTCGATCTCACCATCGAGACGGTCAACGGAACGCTTCTTGATGTGCAAGGGCGTACCTCGGGCAGTTACGCAATTGCTCGTTTTGTCAGCCTGGAAGGCGTTCAGGCGGAGCGTGCTTTGCTGGAGGCGGAAAACCGTCGCCTTTCCGAGGCGGTTTCCCTGTTGCGCGGCCTGCTCGATGCGCTCGATATGGCGGGGTGGACGCGCGATGCGCAAGGACGGCTCGACTGGGTCAACAAGGCCTATGCCAAGGCTGTCGGCGTGGCTGATCCCGGCGAGGCGGTCGCCGGCGGGCATGAGCTCCTCGGCACCAGCGCGCGCGAGCGTATTGAACGCGAGCGAGTCGCGAAGGCGCATTTCCGTGATCGCCTCTCAACCGTCATCGGTGGCGACCGGCATATATTTGAGGTGACCGATGTGGCCGGTAGCGCGGGTTCCGCCGGCGTTGCCGCCGATATCAGCGAGATCGAGCAGGTGCGGGAAGAGTTGCAGCGCACCGTGCGCAGCCATGCCGAAACGCTCGACCAGCTCAATACGGCAGTCGCCATTTTCGATCCCGACATGAAGTTGCAATTCTTCAACCAGGCCTTCGCCAAGCTCTGGACGCTCGATTCAGCCTTCATGGAGGCGCGCCCGAGCAACGCCATGCTGCTCGACCGGCTGCGCGGCGAAGGCAAGCTGCCCGAACAGCCGGAATGGCGGCGCTGGAAGGAGCAGGTCCTGTCAGCCTATCGCGCCGTCGATCCGCAGGAGCATTGGTGGCATCTGCCCGATGGGCGGACGCTGCGCGTCGTCGGAAATCCGCATCCGAAGGGCGGCGTCACCTGGGTCTTTGAAAATCTGACCGAAAAATTCGATCTCGAAAGCCGCTACAATACGTTGATCCGGGTGCAGGGCGAAACGCTCGATCATCTGGCGGAGGGCGTGGCCGTGTTTGGTTCGGATGGCCGCATCCGCCTTTCCAATCCCTCTTTCGCCGCGCTCTGGTCGCTGCCCGCCAATCTGGCGGTCGAGGGAACGCATATCGCCGCCATTCGTGCTTTTTGCGAAAAAAATTCCGATCCGGCACTCTGGGAAAATTTTGTCGCCACGGTAACCGGCTTCGCCGATAAGCGCGAAGGCGATGCGGGCCAATTGGAACTTGCGGGAGGGGCTATTCTCTCTTATGCGCTGGTGCCCTTGCCCAAGGGGCAGACCATGCTGACCTTTGTCGATGTGACCGACACCGTTCGCGTCGAGCGCGCGCTGAAGGAGAAGAACGAGGCGCTCGAGCTTGCCGACCAGATAAAGAACGATTTCGTGCAGCATGTTTCCTATGAGCTTCGCTCGCCGCTCACCAATATCATCGGCTTTACCGAGCTGTTGCAAACCCTGTCCTTCGGTGAGTTGAACGAGCGCCAGCGCGAATACCTCGATCACATCGGCACCTCGTCCTCCGTGCTCTTGACCATCGTCAACGATATTCTCGACCTGGCTACCGTCGATGCAGGCATTATGGAGCTGGAAATTGACGATGTGCCGGTCGCCGAGACGGTTTCCGCCGCCGCCGAGCGCATTGCCGATCGTTTGCGTGAGCACGATATAGGCCTCAAGGTGGATCTCGCCCGCGGCATCGGCTCCTTCCGGGGCGATGCGAATCGCATCCGCCAGGTGCTGTTCAACCTGTTGAGCAACGCGGCCAATTATGCGCCGGAAGGCTCCATGATCCTGCTCAAAGCCGCGCGTAAAAACGCCGAAATTGTCTTCTCTGTCCATGATGATGGGCCGGGAATGCCGAAGGACGTGCTCGACACGGTGTTCAAGCGGTTCGAGCCGCGCTCGAATGGCGGGCGCCGCCGTGGCGCTGGCTTGGGCCTTTCCATCGTCAAGAGCTTCGTCGAGCTGCATGGCGGTTCGGTCGAGATCGATACGGCGGCTGGCCGGGGAACGACGGTGCTTTGCCGCTTGCCGGTCGAGGCCCGGATATTCCGTGTCGCGGCGGAATAGAATGTTGTTGTAGTATGCATAGTCTTGAAATTTCGCTGGCTAACGAAAATGAAACAATTCGCTTCGGTGAAGATTTCGCGCTGGCCTTGACCAAGGGCGACCTGGTGACGCTTGCCGGCGATCTGGGCGCTGGAAAGTCCACCCTAGCGCGCGCCATTATTCGTTCGTTGGCTAATGACGAGACGCTGGATGTACCCAGTCCTACCTTTACGCTCGTTCAGTCCTATTCCGATTTGCGCCTGCCGGTCGCCCATGCCGATCTCTACCGCCTGTCTTCGGGCGCGGAGCTGGATGAGCTTGGTCTCGATGAGGCGTTGCAAGAGGGTGTCGTGCTGGTCGAATGGCCGGGACAGGCGGAAGGCTATCTGCCCGCGCCTGCGTTCGCCGTGACGCTGCTTCATGCAGGCGAGGGGCGCAAACTTGTCATCGAAGTCGCTGGCGAGCCGCAAAAGCGGCTGGAACGCTCGCTGGCGATCAGGCGCTTCCTTGAGCAGAGCGGGCGCAAGGACGCCACACGCCGCTATCTCCTGGGCGATGCCAGCCCGCGCGGCTATGAAACTGTGACGAGCGCGGGCGGTCTCGAAATGTTGATGAACGCGCCGCCGATGCCCTATGACCCGCCGGTCAAGAACGGCAGGCCTTATCGTCAGATCGCGCATCTGGCCGAGAATATCTTCGCCTTCGCCAGTATGAACCAGCTATTACGCGCCAAGGGCTTCCATGCGCCGGAGATACTAGCCCAAGATCTCGATAACGGCCTTCTGCTGCTCGAACATATGGGAAATGACGGCGTGCTTGACGGCGAGGACCGGCCGATCTCCGAGCGCTACGAAGCCTGCGCGCGGCTGCTCGCCCATATTCACCAGGCTGAATGGCCGCAACAGACGCCGGTTGCGGAGGGGATCATCCATACCATCCCCGATTTCGACCGCGACGCGATGATGATCGAGGTGGAGCTTCTGAGTGCATGGTATGCGCCGTGGTTGACGGGGAGGGCCCTTGACGACGGCAGCAAAGCGTCCTTCGAGACAGCATGGGATGCGGTGTTTGCGTCTCTGGGCGACGCGGAAAAAAGCCTGATCCTGCGCGATTTCCATTCGCCCAATATTCTCTGGCGCGATGCATCAGAGGGGCATGACCGTATCGGCCTGATCGATTTTCAGGATGCCATGATCGGCCCCGCGGCCTATGACCTGGCATCGCTGGCACAGGATGCGCGGGTGACGATATCACCGGAGCTAGAGGCTCATCTTCTCGCGGTCTATTGTGACGAGCGGCGAAACCTTGGCGGCGTCTTCGGCGAGGAAAATTTCCGCGCCGCCTATGCCATCATGTCGGCGCAGCGCAATTCCAAGATCCTTGGCATCTTTGTCCGGCTCGACCGGCGCGATGGCAAGCCGTATTATTTGAAGCATCTGCCGCGCATCCGCGCCTATCTCCAGCGTTCGCTTGTTCACCCGGTGCTTGCTCCCGTGCGGATGTGGTATGAGGAAAAAGGCTTGTTGCGCGATCCCGAAACAGGGCGCGGCTGAAATTGAATTGATGAGGTCGAAATGACGGCTGGCATACCGCAAACGGCGATGGTTCTGGCAGCGGGACTGGGCAAGCGCATGCGGCCGATCACCGACACCATTCCCAAACCGCTCGTTTCCGTCTCAGGCAAGCCGCTGATCGACTGGGGGCTGGATGCCTTGGCGGAGGCTGGCGTCGATACGGCGGTGGTCAATGTCCACTATCTTGCCGATAAAATGGAAATCCATCTTGCGGGGCGGACAACGCCGCGCATCGTCATTTCCGATGAACGCGAAGAACTGCTCGATTCGGCGGGTGGCGTCGTCAAGGCCCTTTCGCATCTGGGTTCAGAGGCATTCTATATCCTGAATGCCGATACATTCTGGATAGAAGGCGGCACCCCCAATTTGCGCCACATGGCTAGCCGATGGGATGCGGGCCGCATGGATATTCTCCTCATGCTCGCGGCGCCGCAACAGGCCACGGGACATACCGGCCGCGGCGATTTTCTTATGGACGGGGAAGGGCGGCTTATTCGTTTCAGCGATAATGCCGGTTCGCCCTTGATCTATGCCGGTGCGGCAATTGTGCATCCCCGCATTTTCGCCGGCGCTTCAGGTGCCCCGGAATCGCTCAACCGCTATTTCGACCGTGCCATTGCGGAAGACCGCCTCTACGGCATGAAGATGGACGGCCTCTGGCTCACCGTCGGCACACCCGACGCCATTGGCGAGGCGGAGGCCGCGCTTGCGGCAAGGGTATGATGGCCAAACGTCCGCCGCGCCTTTTCTCCATTGCGCCCGGAACGCCGTTCCTGCCCACTCTCGTTCGCGCGCTTCTCGACGGGACTTTGATACCGGGGTTTCCCGGAGAAGCTGGTGACCCGCTGGCATTGGCATCCGCGACCATCTATGTGCCGACGCGCCGCGCCGCCCGCACTTTGCGCGCGCTGCTGGTCGAAATGAATCCGGCTAGATCCGCAATCCTGCCGACAATCCGCCCGCTTGGCGATGTCGATGAGGATGCGGCAATATTCGATGCCGACCCGCGAGGTTTCCTCGATCTTGCTCCCGCGATGGGCGGAGCGGAGCGACTGCTGCTTCTGGCGCGGCTGGTGCGGCCCTGGCGGGAGAGTTTGCCGGCCCATGTTCGTGCGCTTTTCGGCAATGAGGATGTGTCGGTCCCCGCTACCACAGCCGATGCCATCTGGCTTGCTCGTGACCTGGCCGACTTGATGGATCAGGTTGAAACGGAAGGCGCAAGCTGGGCCGCGCTCGCTAAAATAGCGCCGGATGAACTTGCCGACTGGTGGCAGGTGACGCTGGGCTTTCTCGATATCGTCACCCGGCTCTGGCCGGATGTCCTCGCCGAGCGCCAGCGTTCCAACCCTGCCGCCCATCGCAATCGGCTGATCGCGCTCGAAGCGGAGCGATTGCGCCGCAACCCGCCCGCCGGTCCCGTTATCGCCGCTGGTTCCACCGGCTCGATACCGGCGACGGCGGAGCTGATTTCCGTGATTGCCGGTCTTCCGAACGGGGCAGTGGTGTTGCCGGGTCTCGACCGTGATCTGGATGATTTCTCCTGGAAAATACTGGCTGAAGCGGAAGCCAATCCTTCAACCTTCGGCCATCCGCAATTCGGTTTGCGTAAACTCATCGCCCATATCGGCGGCTTGCGCGAAGATGTGATGCATCTGGGCGTGTCGCCCGAGGACAAGCAGATGCGTGAGAAGATCGTCAGCGAGGCGCTGCGCCCCGCCGAGACGACGGATAGCTGGGCCAGCCTGAACATCGATCCGGCGCAATGTACGAACGCGATGCGTGGAGTTGCGCTGATCGAGACGGCCAATGAACGCGAGGAAGCGCTGGCGGTGGCAATGGCGTTGCGTCATGCGATTGAAAAACCGGACCGCACCGCGGCGCTGGTGACGGCGGATCGCAACCTCGCGCGGCGCGTGTCGGTGGAACTTGCCCGCTTCGGCATTGAAGCGAATGATTCCGGCGGCCGGCCGCTGCGCGATACGGAAGCGGCAACCCTGTTCCGCCTGGGGCTGGAGACCGTTTTCAACCCCGGCGATCCGGTGGCGCTGCTGGCGCTGGCGAAGCATCCGCTGGTTAATGTCGGCTGGGAACACGCAGCCGTTCGCCGCGCCGCCGAGACGCTGGAACTTGTCGCTTTCCGTGGCGGCACGGGCAGGGCGTCGATTGCCGGTTTGCCGGAATTCTTTGACGGGAAAGTCGCGCAAAGCGCCTCCCTTTCTTACCGCCCCGGCTGGCACGATATCGTCAGCCCGGCCATGATCGCTGAGGCGCGGGCGCTTTGTGTTGCCCTCTCCGAGGCCGTCGCGCCGCTGTCCGCCCTTGCCGGAACGGACGGTTACATCGGCATGGCGACGATTATTCGTGCAAGCGTCGAGGCGCTGGAAAATCTGGCGCGGGACGAAAAGAAAAGCGTCGCGAAGCTTTACGAGGGCGAGGCGGGCGAGAAGTTCGCTTCCTTCCTGCGCAATCTGGTGGCGGCGGAGTCGGGCCTCGATTTCGATATCCGCGAATGGCCTGATATCGCCGATGCGCTTCTTTCGGGCGAAACGGTAAAGCCCCGCCCGGGCGGACATTCGCGCCTGTTCATCTGGGGCGCTCTGGAAGCCCGTCTCCAGACGGTCGATACAATCGTGCTGGGCGGGCTCAACGAAGGGACATGGCCCGGCAAGACCCGCAACGATCCGTTCATGTCGCGCCCGATGAAGGCCGCCATAGCGCTGGAGCTGCCGGAGCGGCGCATCGGCCTTGCCGCGCATGATTTTCAAATGGCGCTTGGCATGGATCGCGTGATTCTGTCTCGCTCCCAGCGTTCCGGAAACGCCCCAACCGTCCCGTCGCGCTGGCTGCAGCGGCTTGAGACGGTCCTGGGCGGTGACGAAACCAACGCGATGCGGGGAAGAGGCGCGCGCTACCTTGGCTGGACGCGCGAGCTGGATTCCGCCCCCGACGTGCCTTTCGTCAAGCGGCCGGAACCGGCGCCGCCCGTTGAGGCGAGGCCAAAGCACTTCTCGGTCACGGAAATTGAAACGCTCAGGCGCGATCCCTACGCCATTTTCGCAAAAAAAATATTGCGCCTGCGTCCGCTCGAACCGCTGATTCGCGATCCGGCGGCGGCAGAGCGCGGCACGCTGTTCCACGATATCCTGGGCGCGTTTACCGAGGCCGGCATCGATCCGAAAGGGCAGGGGGCCGAGGCCGCGCTGTTCGACATGGGGCGCCGTTTCTTTGAAGCCGCTGCCCTGCCTGTCGAGATAGAGGCGGTATGGTGGCCGCGCTTTGCCGCGCTCGTGCCGGAGTTTCTGCGATGGGAAAAAGAACGCGCCCGCAATGTGGCCGCGCGCCATGCGGAAATTGCCGCGCGGGCGTTGGAGGTGGATGGTCGCGGCATCACGCTTTCTGGCCGCGCCGATCGGATCGACCTTATGCGCGACGGCACGGCGGAGATCATCGATTACAAGACCGGCTCCACGCCTTCGCGGCGCCAGGCGCATGTGCTGCTTTCCCCGCAACTGGCGCTGGAGGCGGCGCTTCTCGCGCGCGGCGCATTTCATGATGTCGGCAGCGTTCAGGCATCCGACCTGCTTTATGTGCGTTTGCGCGGCAATGGCACGGTCGAGCCGGAATCGATCCTGACGCTCAGCGGCAAAGCAAAAAGTTTCAAGTCCGCGCCGGAAATCGGTGAGGAATCATGGCAGCGGCTGGCTGAACTGCTCGATGAATATGCCAAACCGGGAAAGGGATATCTCTCCCGCGCGCTACCCTTCCGCGAGACCGACCTGACCGGTGATTACGACCATCTCGCTCGCGTCCTTGAATGGTCGGCGGGTGCGGCCAATGGAACCGGTGAGGGCGGCGAATGAAGAAGCGTCTTGTTATTCCACCGGAAACGCTTGCCGCGCAGGCGCGTGCCGCCAACCCGCGGGATTCGGTCTGGGTTTCGGCCAATGCCGGTTCGGGCAAGACCCACGTGCTGACTGAGCGCGTCATCCGCCTGCTTCTCGAAGGCACCGACCCGTCGCGAATTCTTTGCCTCACCTATACCAAGGCCGCGGCGGCGGTGATGCAGAACCGCGTTTTCGCCCGTCTCTCCGAATGGGCAACGCTATCCGACGAGGCGCTTGCCGAAAAGCTTGAGCAACTGGAAGGGAAGCGCCCCGGCGCGGCGCGGCTTAAAATCGCGCGCAGGCTCTTCGCCCGCGCGCTGGAGACGCCGGGAGGCCTTAAGATCCAGACCATCCACGCTTTCTGCGAGGCGATCCTGCACCAGTTTCCGCTGGAGGCGAATATCGCAGGCCATTTCGAGCTGATGGACGATCTGATGCAGGTGGCGCTGGTAGGCGACGCGCGCCGGCAACTACTTGAAAATGCTCGGACGGAAGCGAATCCCGAACTTGCCAAAGCTTTCGCCGATGTGCTGAGCGCCGCCGGTGAGATGGGCCTGCAAACGCTGCTCGATGAAGCGGTGAGTCGCCGCCATGCTCTCCAGCATTTCATCCGTGAGGTCGGCGGCAACGAAACCCGTCAGCCCCTCTTTTACGCCGCCTTCGGCTTTTCCGGCGGAGAGCGGGAGGAGGATATTCTGGGGCAAGTCTGGCCAATGCCGGCGTTTTCCGATGTCGTGCTCGACCGCATTCTCACGATTGCGAAAGGCGCCACGCGCGCGCAGGATTTCGCCCTGCAATTGCGCGAAATGAAGAAGGCGTCCACCCAGATGGACCGGGAAGAGATATTGCGCCTTGCCTTCCTGAAATCGACGGGCGAGCCGAAGGCCGGAAGCTATGTCGCCTCGAAGCCCGTGACGGCTATGCTGCCGGATTTCGAGGAAAATTTCGATCAGGCGGCGGCGCGCGTTTACGCAGCGCTTGACCGGTTGAAGCAGTTGCGTCTCATCCGGCTCAACCTTTCCGCCTTCGTGCTGATCGATGATCTCCTGTCGCGATATCAGGCGATGAAGCGCAGCCGGGGTCTCCTGGATTTCGACGATCTGATCAACCGCACGGTCTCGCTTCTGGCGCGTGAAGGCGCCGGCCATTGGGTCCAATACAAGCTCGACCGTGGCATCGACCATATTCTGGTCGACGAGGCGCAGGATACCAGCCCGGAGCAATGGCAGGTCATTCATATGCTTTCGGCAGAGTTTTTCACAGGCAGCGGCCAGCGCGATATCCGGCGCACGCTCTTCGCGGTGGGCGACGAAAAGCAGTCAATTTATTCCTTTCAAGGCGCGGTGCCGGAGGATTTCGCCGCTTCGGGCAAGGCAGTCAGACAAAAAGCGGAATCGGCGGAACTTACATTCGGGGATGTCAGGCTCAATTTCTCCTTCCGCTCTACCCCCGATGTGCTTTCCGCCGTCGATCTCGTCTTTGAGCGGCCCGAAGCCTATCGCGGCCTTGGCCTCGAACCGGGGCCGACGCAACATGATGCGATCCGGCGTGACGCGCCGGGCGAGGTCGAAATATGGGATTTGCTGGCGCCGCAAGCGGTGGAGGAGCCGGAGGACTGGCGCGTCCCGGTCGATCATCTGGCCGCCCCCGCCGTCCGGCTCGCCGAGCAGATTGCCGCGACCATCCGGCACTGGCTCGACAATGGCGAGACCATCCCCGGCCAACAGCGAAAGCTTGAAGCGCGCGATATCATGGTTCTGGTGCGCAAGCGCGACCAGTTCATGCCGGCCCTGTCGCGAGCATTGAAGAACCTCGGTGTACCGGTTGCCGGCGCCGACCGGCTGAAGCTCACCGGCCATATCGCGATCAAGGATTTGATGGCGCTTGGCCGTTTCGTGTTGCAACCCGCCGATGATTTGTCGCTGGCGGCGCTTTTGAAGAGTCCGCTCTTTGGCTGGGATGATGACAGGCTCTTCGCGCTGGCGCACCCGCGCGAGGCATCGCAGACGCTGTTCGAACGCATGGGGCAGGAGGCGGAGGTCGATCCCGCTCTTGCGGCGACCCATGAGACATTGCAGGGCTGGCGCGCCGCCGCCGATACGGTGCCGGTCTTCGAGTTCTATGCCCGCATTCTTGGCGCATGGGGTGCGCGGCGCAAGCTTCTCGCCCGGCTCGGTCCGGAAGCGGGTGACGTCATCGATGAATTTCAGAACTATGCGCTGGCCGCCGAAAAGACCGGGCTGCCCGGTCTCCAGGCCTTTCTCGAAACGTTGGATGCGGCGACCCCGGAAATCAAGCGCGAACTCGACCAGAACCGCGACGAGGTTCGCATCATGACCGTCCACGCCGCCAAGGGGCTGGAAGCGGCGGTGGTGTTCCTCATCGATCCGGGAAGCGCCGCATGGACGGCCAATCGCGCGCCGAAGCTCATTCCATTCGACATGAAGGAACCAGAGCAAGCCCAGGAAAAGTGTGAAGCGGTTTTCCCGGAAAAAGCGAGAGCTTTTCCATCGGGCTTGCGTGAAAATAAAGACTTTGGTTGGGAGGGCAGGGGGTTCATCTGGCAGCCCAATGGCGGCTATGAGACCGCCTTCACCGCCGCCCGTATAGAGGAATTGAAGCGCCGCGCCGAAGAGGAGTATCGTCGCCTGCTCTATGTCGGCATGACGCGGGCGGAGGACCGGCTGATCATTTGCGGCTATCGCGGCGCGCGCGATGGCGGTGAAACCTGGCATCAACTGGTGTCTGGCGCTTTGGCTGAAAGATGCGAACCGATCAATCATCCGGTGGAAGGCGTGGTGGCGCGGCGCTACCGCAAGACCGTGCCGGGTGAGGTCGTGATCGCCGCCAAGGATGAA
This sequence comes from Paramesorhizobium leguminum, assembly GCF_003217235.1. Taxonomy (GTDB): domain Bacteria; phylum Pseudomonadota; class Alphaproteobacteria; order Rhizobiales; family Rhizobiaceae; genus Paramesorhizobium; species Paramesorhizobium leguminum. The sequence continues at coordinate 208,543 of NZ_QJTF01000005.1, forward strand.
GCCGCGGCGATGCGGCCCGATCCGCTGCCGGAAAATTATCGCCGCGCCATGAAGCGCGAGCCTGGCCTGCCGCGCCCATTGTCGCCATCCGGCGCATCCGTTCTGATCGAAGCGAATGACGAAACGGTCGATATGCCCGGCTCGCCCGTGCTGGCGCCCGACGAGCAGGCCCCCGGTTTCGCGATCCGGCGCGGCACAGTCATTCATGCGCTCCTGCAACGCCTGCCCGATGTGGCGGAAGAGGAACGGCGGATGGTTGCGGAGCGTTATCTAGACCATGCCGCAGGCGACTGGCCGGACGCGGAGCGGCAAAAGGCGCTCGAATCAGTCTTTGCCGTGCTGAATGATCAGCGCTTTGCACCGGTTTTCGGCAAGGGCTCACGCGCCGAAGTGGAGATCATGGGAACGCTAAAGCTACGCGGCAAGGAGCATGCGGTTTCGGGCAAGATCGATCGTCTCGCGGTGGAAAAGACCCGAGTCACCATCATCGATTACAAGACAAATCGCCCCGCTCCGCGCGATTTTGCCCAGGTTCCGGAGGCCTATATCGCGCAACTGGCGCTCTATCGCGCGCTGTTGCGTCCGCTCTATCCGGACCTCGCGGTAGAGGCCGCCCTGCTCTTCACCGAGGGGCCGCACCTCATCACGATTCCGGCCCAGGCGATGGACGAGGCCGTGGCCGCTCTTGAAACCATCGCGCAGTCGTGAGAAACAGATGCTTGACGCATCGCGTGGAACATCCCACATGATGGGTTACCCATTAGAGCATGCTCCCGAAAAGTCTGTGATTTTTCGGAGAGGGTATGCGGCTAAACCAACTTAAAAGGAACGCCATATGGCAACGGTAAAGATCGACGCCAGCAATTTTCAGGCCGACGTGCTCCAGTCCAGTGAGCCCGTCGTTGTGGATTTTTGGGCGGAGTGGTGCGGCCCTTGCAAGATGATCGCCCCCGCGCTGGAAGAGATCGCGTCCGAAATGGCCGGCCGGATCAAGATCGCCAAGGTGAATATTGACGAGAATCCGGAACTCGCCGCCCAGTTTGGCGTACGGTCGATTCCGACGCTTCTCCTCTTCAAGGATGGCGAGCTTGCCGCCAACATGGTAGGCGCTGCGCCGAAGAGCCGTCTCTCCGATTGGATCAAGGTATCCTCCGCCGCCGCGTAAAGGCGGCTGCACATTTGTACTGAAAAGCCCGGTTTTTTTTGAACTGACCCCGTAAAGTTGGACAGTTTAAAGGCTGGGACGATTTAAGGGCTGGGTCCTGTATTGTACAGGGCTCAGCCCTTTGAGTTTCATTT